>NZ_JBHSEZ010000001.1:0-347720 GCF_042653765.1 Castellaniella denitrificans
GGCGCCGGCGCGGCGGCGGAGCCTTCGGGCGCCTCGGCGCCCGGGGCCGCCTGCCCCGGCGTGGTGACGAAGCCCAGGCGCTTCATGCCCGCCTGGCGGGCCGCGCCCATGATGCGCGCCAGCAGGCCGTAGCGGGTCTCCACGTCGGCGCGGATGCGGACTTCGGGCTGGGGATCGGCCCCGGCCTCGCCGGCGAAGCGGGCGGGCAGCTCTTCCTCCGTGATCGGCTGCTCGTTCCAGAACAGCGCCCCGGACGGATCGATGGCCAGGTCGATCACCACGGGCTTCTGCTCCACCGGCTGGGCCGTGACCTGGGGCACGTTGATGCGGATCGAATGGCTGAGCAGGGGCGCCGTGATGATGAAGATCACCAGCAGCACCAGCATCACGTCGATCAGCGGCACCATGTTGATCTCGGACATGGTGGTGCCCGGTCCCTTGGAATCGAAGCTGCCGAACGCCATGTCAGGCTCCCCGGTGGCTGGCCAGGCTGATGGTCCGGCCGTTGCGCTCGTGGCTGCCGTCGGCCACCTGCTGGCCAGTGGTCAGGAAGGTGAACAGGTCGTGTGCGAAGGCGTCGAGCTGCGCCAGGTAGACGCGGTTGACGCGCACGAAGGCGTTGTAGCCCAGCACGGCGGGGATGGCGACCGCCAGGCCCAGGCCGGTCATGATCAGGGCCTCGCCCACGGGGCCGGCGATGCGGTTGATGGTGACGCCGTCGGTCATGCTGATGCTCAGCAGGGCGTGATACACCCCCCACACGGTGCCGAACAGGCCCACGAACGGCGCGGTGGACCCCACGGACGCAAGCACCGTCAGGCCGTTTTCCAGGCGCGCCGTCTCTTCGTCGATGACCTTGCGGATGGTGCGCGTCACGAAGGCCGCGGTGGAGCCGCTTTCCTCCAGTTTGAGCGCGCCGTACTTGGTGTGGTGCTTCTGGGCGTGGATGGCGTGGCTGGCCAGGTGGGCGAAGGGCTCGTCCGCCCCATGCGTGGAAATTTCATTCTCCACCTGCTCCAGGGAACTGGCGGCCCAGAATTCCGACAGGAACTTCCGCGACCGGCGGCGGATGCGCAGGTGCGTCAGCCCCTTGGCCAGGATCAGGTACCAGCTCGCCAGGGACATCAGCATCAGGAAGACGAACAGGGACTTGCCCACCGCGTCGCTCTGGCCGATGAAATGCAGCACCCCCTGGCCGCCCGTTTCCACGGCCCCGGACGACAGCGCCGCCTGGGCGGCCGTCGCCGCCCCCGTGGCAGCCGCGGTCGCCGCCGCGTCGGCGGCCGCCGATACGGCCGGCGCCGCGCTCGCGGCGGCCTGGGCGGCGTCCGTCCCCACGGCCTGGGCCAGCGTCAACGCCGCGCTCCCGATCAGATCAAGCATCATGTTCCTGTCCTATAAGACGAAATCGAAAGGAATGTCCACCAGCGCCTTGTAGGCGATGCCGTTTTCCGTATACGGACGGAAACGCGCCTGGCGCATGGCATCCACCGCCGCCTCGTCCAGGCGCGCATGCCCGGAGGAAGTGCGCACCGACACATTGGCCACCTGGCCCAGCGGAGAAATCAGCACGCGCAGCACCACCCGCCCCTGCTCGCCCCGGCGCTGCGAGACGCGGGGATACACCGGGCTGGGCCGCTTGCCCAGGTAGTCCACCTGGCCGATGGTGCGAGGCCGGTCGGGATCCACGGGCACCGGCTCGCCGCGCGCCTCGGACGCCTGCCGCGCGCCGCCCGCCGCGGCGCTCGGCGCCGCGCTGACCTGCGGCGCGGGCGGCGCGGGCCGGGGATCAGGCTTGTGCACGGGCTTGGGCCGGGGTTTCGGCTTGGGTTTGGGCTTGGGCTGCGGCTTGGGTTCCGGCGGCGGCGGCTCGGTGATGGATTCGGGCTCGGGCGTCTCGACGACCGGTTCGGGTTCGGGCTCGGGTTCCGGTTCGACTTCCGGCTCGGGTTCGGGCTGGATGACCGGCTCGGGTTCGGGTTCCGGTTCGGGCGGCGTTTCCACCGGCGGCTGGGGCGCGGGCGCGGCCGCCGGCTCGGGTTCGATCGCCGGCCCCAGCTCCACGAACTGCACGTCCAGCGCCTCGGGCTGGCCTTGGGCGACCTCGACCACCGGCGCCGACAGCACCATGGCCAGCACGGCCGCGTGCAGACCCAGGGCCACGCAGGCGGCGACGATCTTCAGCGGGGAAAGGCGCGAGGAGAAACCGGAGGGCATGGACCAGCGGACAGCGGGAAGCGAGAACAAGATCTTAGCAGAAATGATAACGGTTCTCAATACAAGAACTACTCTCGGCGGACATTCGGCCCGTGAAGAAACGAAAAATTACATTTTTCATGAAACTTGAAACCGCAACGACCTGTCCCTTCGATCTGGAGACCGGATCCGGACCGGGCAGATCAACCAGAACCAGAGACTGAGCGACACCATGTCCAGACACCTCGCATTGTGGGCCGCCGCGTTGTGCGCCCTGAGCTTCCAGGCAGCCGCCCTGGCCGCGGAGACCGCGCCCGCCGGCATCTACCTGTCCACCGACTATCCTTCCCTGACCCTGAAGGCCGGCGAGACATCGACCATCGCCCTGCATCTGCGCAACCGCGCCACACCGCCCGAGCGGCTGGCGCTGTCCGTGGACGGCGTGCCCGCCGGCTGGAAGGCCGACCTGCTGGGCAACGGCCGCCCGGTCGGATCGGCCATGCCTGGAAGCGATGATACGCTGCCCCTGCAACTGCGACTTGACATCCCGCAAGGCCAGGCCCGATCGCGCCATACGCTCACCGTCCACGCCGACGGCGCCCAGCGGCACCTGAGCCTGCCCATCGACGTCACCCTGGCCGACCAGTTGCCCGCCCAGCTGTCGATCCAGCCCGAACTGCCGCAGCTCACCGGATCGGCCCGCACGGCCTTCAACTACCAGCTGACGGTGAAGAACGACAGCGGCCGCGACGTCCTGGCGAGCCTGACGGCCCGCGCCCCGCAGTACTTCGACACGTCCTTCACCGAGGGCTACGGCACCCAGCAGATCAGCGCCGTCCCCGTGAAGGCCGGCGAATCCAAGACCGTCAAGCTGCACGTGCGCCCGCCCGCCTCGGCGCAGTCCGGCGAGCACGCGATCCAGGTCAGGGTCGCCGCCGACGGCGCCGAGGCGTCCACGGACCTGAAGCTCGACATCACGGGCCAGCCGGCGCTGGACCTGTCGGGCCGCGACGGGCTGATGAGCACCGACGCCCAGATCGGCGAAACCCGCGACATGCCCCTGGTGCTGCGCAACGACGGCACCGCCGCCGCCCAGGACATCGCGCTGGACGGCACGGCGCCCTCGGGCTGGAAGATCGAGTTCGAGCCGTCCCGCGTCGCCCTCCTGGCGCCGGGCAAGACGACCGAGGTCCAGGCCCGCATCACGCCCTCGGCCCAGTCCCTGGCGGGCGACTACATGGTCAAGCTGCACGCGCGCTCGGCCGGCCAGTCGGCCGACGGCGACCTGCGCGTCTCGGTGACGACGTCCGGCCTGTGGGGGGTCAGCGGCGCCATCCTGATCGCCGTGGCCCTGCTGGCGCTGCTCGGCGCGGTCGCCCGGTACGGCCGCCGATGAACGGGCCGGCCGCCATGAACGCGTCCGCAGCCCCCCTCCCGCCCCGGGACGCCCCCGCCATCGACGCCCGCGGGCTGGGCAAGGACTACGGCGGCCGCGCCGTGGTCCAGTCGCTGAATTTCCAGGTGCGGCCCGGCGAGGTCTTCGGCCTGCTCGGCCCCAACGGAGCGGGCAAGACCACCACGATCCTGATGCTGCTGGGCCTGACCGAGGCCACGCGCGGCCAGGTGCGCGTGCTGGGCGAAGACCCCTGGCGCAATCCGCTGGCCGTCAAGCGCCAGGTCGGCTACATGCCCGATTCGGTCGGCTTCTACGACCACCTGAGCGCGCGCGACAATCTGCGCTACACCGCCCGCCTGCTGGGCATCCCCCGGCGGGAACGGGACGAGCGGATCGCCGACGCCCTGGAGCGCGTCAGGCTGCTGGACCGCATCGACCAGCGCGCGGGCACGTTTTCCCACGGCATGCGCCGCCGCCTGGGCCTGGCCGAGATCCTGCTCAAGCGGGCCGCCATCGCCATCCTGGACGAGCCCACCTCCGGCCTGGACCCGCAGTCCACCGAGTCGTTCCTGCGCATGATCGAATCCCTGCGCGACGACGGCGTCACCGTGCTGCTGTCCTCGCACCTGCTGGACCAGATGCAGCGCATCTGCGACCGCGTCGCCCTGTTCAACGCCGGACGCATCGCGCTGATGGGCCCGGTCCGGGACCTGGCCCGCCAGGTGCTGGGCGGCCACAGCCACGAGGTCCACATCCACGCCGACGGTCCCGACCTGCGGTCCGTCCTGGCCGCCGTCCCCGGCGTGGGCGGCGTGCGCACGGAAGCCCCGGGACACTACGTCCTGCAGGCCGAAAGCGACGTGCGCGCCCAGGCCGCCCAGGCGGCGGTCCTGGCGGGCGCGCAGCTGCGCGACCTGGCCGTGGACACCCCCAGCCTGGACCGCATCTACCGCCAGACCTTCACCGAGGACACCCCGACATGAGCACGACCCGCATCGGCTCGCCCTGGCACGGCCTGGGCGCCGTCCTGTCCAAGGAACTGGCCGACCACCTGGGCAGCGCCCGCATGCGGCTGCTGGAATGGCTGGTCGTCCTGACCGCGGCCGCCGCCCTGTACGGCGCCATCGAAGGCATCCGCCAGACGACCTCGTCGGATCCCTTCGTCTTCCTGCGCCTGTTCACCGACGCGCGCGCGCCCCTGCCCTCCTTCGCCGCCCTGCTGGGATTCCTGATCCCGCTGGTCGCCATCGGCCTGGGATTCGACGCCATCAACGGCGAGTACGGCCGCCGCACCCTGAGCCGCATCCTGTCGCAACCCCTGTACCGCGACGCCCTGCTGCTGGGCAAGTTCCTCGCCGGCCTGGGCGCGCTGGCCATCAGCCTGGTCTGCCTGTGGCTGCTGGTCATGGGCGCCGGCCTGATCCTGCTGGGCGTACCCCCCAGCGGCGAGGAAGTCGTCCGGTCCCTGGCGTTCCTGGCCGCGGCCCTGGCCTACGCCGGCGTCTGGCTGGCCGTCGCCCTGCTGTGCTCGGTACTCTTCCGCTCGGCCTCGACCTCGGCCCTGGTCGCCCTGGGCCTGTGGCTGTTCTGCGCCCTGCTGTGGCCCATGCTGGCCCCAGCCCTGGCCCGGGTGATCGCCCCGCCCGACCTGGCGACCCTGATGGGCGGCGGGCTCGACCTGCATGCCGTGGCCTGGCAGAGCGGCCTGTTGCACATCTCGCCAGCCACCCTGTTCGACGACACCGCCATCACCCTGCTGAGCCCCGCCACCCGCAGCCTGGGACCGGTGTTCCTGTCGCAGCTGCAGGGCGCCCTGCTGGGCAGCCCGCTGCCCCTGTCCGAAAGCCTGGCCATCGTCTGGCCGCAATTCACGGGACTGATCGCGGCGGTCGTGCTGCTGTTCACCCTGGCCTACATCGCGTTCCAGCGGCAGGAGGTCCGGGCGTAAGAAGCCGTGGGCCGAAACGCATGCCACGCGGAAGGCCGCGCCCGCCATGCGGGCGCTCCGCTCACTGGTCCCGGGTGATGGTCAGCGCGGAGAACGACTGCGAGGTCGGCATGACCTCGATGGCGTTGACATTGACGCGCGGCGGCAGGGAGGCCACCCAGGCGACCGTCTCGGCGATGTCGTCCGGACTCAGCGGATGGGCGCCGACGTAGACCGAATCCGCCTTCTGCCGGTCGCCCCGGTAGCGGGTCAGGGAAAATTCGGTGTCGCCGCACAGCCCGGGCTGCACGTCCGTCACCCGCACCCCCGTGCCCGCGAGGTCGGCGCGCAGATTGCGGCTGAATTGCGCCACGAAGGCCTTGGTGGCGCCATAGACGTTTCCGCCCGGATAGGGATATTTGCCGGCCACCGAGCCGATGTTGACGATCAGCCCGCGCTTCCTGGCCACCATGCCCGGCAGGAAGGCGTGCGTCATCAGCGCCAGGCCGGTGACGTTGGTGTCGATCATCGTCCGCCATTCCCGCAGGATGGCTTCCTGGGCCTTCTCGGTCCCGAGGGCCAGGCCGGCGTTGTTGACCAGCACGTCGACGTCGCGCCAGTTTTCGGGCAGGGATGCCTTCATGGCGGCGATCGCCTGCTCGTCCCGCACGTCCAGGAATACCGGCAGGACGGCATCGCCATGCTGCCGCTGAAGCTCGAGCAAAGGCTCCATCCGGCGAGCGGCGGCGATCACCCGATAGCCGTCGCGCAGGAAACGCTCGCAGATCGCGCGGCCGAAGCCCGCGGAAGCCCCGGTGACGAGGGCGATCTGTTGCTGTGTGGAATCGTTCATAGGTCCTCTGAATGCTCCGCCTTCGCGCCGGTCGCCGGACCGGCGGCCAAAGTTGCGATGGTACTACTTCAGAAAACATCCCGGACCGCGGGCAGCCGGCGCGCACAAGCAAAAGGCCCCGTAAACGAATTCACTTCCAGCCCGGACAATCAGCCGAAGACGGCCTGGAGGGCGCGCCAGCGTTGGTGCCGGGTGCTTTGGCGTCAGATGCCCAACCAAGGCACCCAAACAGGCACACAAAAACAATGGCTTCAACGGAGCGAACATCGGGCGCCATCGAACCCACTGAAAGCAAAAACCCGCAGAACCTAGTGGTTATGCGGGTTTCGCTTTTTGATGTCGGAGGACATCGGACTACATTGGACTTCTCAAAACAGAGAAGTGGTGCCCAGGAGAGGACTCGAACCTCCACACCTTGCGGCACATGGACCTGAACCATGCGCGTCTACCAATTCCGCCACCTGGGCACAGCATAACGTGTATGCTATTGCTTTCGCCGATCCGCCGTGCTGTTTTTGCGCGCCGTTCAGCGAAGACAGAACTATACAACACAATTTTTTTGGATGCAAACAGCCTTTGAAAAAGCGAACCAACAACGACAATAACCGCGACGCTTCCAACCCGCCAGCGAGCAGTCTTCCCTCTGATTTCGACCCCGACGTTCCCTCCCGGGAGCAGGTGCTGGACACCCTGCGCAAGGCCGGCAAGCCCCTGTCCCCGGAAGCCCTGGCCGACGCCACCCACGCCACGATCCCCCTGTCCACCGGCTTCATCCGCCGCATCAAGGCCATGGAACGCGACGGCCAGTTGCGCTACAACCCGCAGGGAAGGTTGCAAATCTGCAACAACACCCATTTCATCACCGGCGTCGTCCAGGGACACCGGGACGGCTTCGGCTTCCTGGTTCCCGACGAGGGTGGCCAGGACTTGTTCCTGTCGCCCCACGAAATGGAAAAAGTCCTGCACGGCGACCGGGTGCGGGTGAAGGAATCCGGCGAATTCCGCGGCCGCCCCGAAGGCGTCATCGTCGAAGTCCTCGAACGGCGCACGCTGAAGCTGGTCGGCCGATTCCTGAAGGAGCACGGCGCCTTCATCGTCGCGCCCGAGGACCAGCGCATCAAGCACGACATCCTGATCGCGCCCCAGGACACGGCGGGTGCCGAGCCCGGCCAGGTGGTCACGGTGCAGATCCTGCGCCAGCCGGCCAGCCACATCCAGCCCCTGGGCCGCGTGATCGAAGTCCTGGGCGAGATCGACGATCCCGGCATGGAGATCGAGATCGCCGTGCGGAAATTCGACGTGCCGGTGGAATTCTCCGACGCCACGCGCCGGCAGTTGGCCTCAATCCCCGACCACGTGCGCGCGGACGACTGGGCCGGACGTGTCGACCTGCGCGACGTGCCCTTCATCACCATCGACGGCGAGGACGCCCGCGACTTCGACGACGCGGTGTTCTGCATGCCCGCCGACCTGGGCACGGCCAAGCGCGCGCGGCCCGGCTGGCGGCTGCTGGTCGCCATCGCCGACGTCAGCCACTACGTGCGGCCCGATTCGGCGCTGGACGAGGACGCCCTGAACCGGGGCACCAGCGTGTATTTCCCGCGCCGCGTCATCCCCATGCTGCCGGAGGCCCTGTCCAACGGCATCTGCTCGCTGAACCCGGACGTGGACCGCCTGGTGATGGTGTGCGACATGATGATCCCGGCGGGCGGCGCCAAGGCGGGCACCGTCACCGCCTACCAGTTCTACGAAGCCGTCATCCATTCCCACGCCCGCACCACCTACACCGACATCTGGGCGGCCCTGCAGCAGCCCACCGGCCCGGCGGCGCAGAACCTGGGCGATCTGCTGCCCCACGTGCAGACGGCCTACGACCTGTTCCAAGCCTTCGAGCAGGCCCGGCGCAAGCGCGGCGCCATCGACTTCGACACGATCGAGACCCGCATCGTCTGCAACCCCCTGGGCCGCATCGAACGCATCGAACCCTACGCACGCAACGACGCCCACCGCCTGATCGAGGAATGCATGCTGGCGGCCAATACCTGCGCGGCGGATTTCATCGTGCGCAACAAGGCCCAGGCGCTGTTCCGCGTGCACGACGGCCCGACGCCGGAAAAGCTGCAGACGCTGCGCGACTTCCTGCGCCACCTGGGCCTGACCCTGGACGGCGGCGACGATCCCTCGACCGCCGACTACGCCCGCCTGATCCTGGCCAGCCGGGCACGGCCGGACTTCGCCTCGATCCAGACGATGTGCCTGCGCTCGATGCAGCAGGCCATCTACAGCCCCGAGCAGACCGGCCACTTCGGCCTGGCCTACGAACACTACGCGCACTTCACCTCGCCCATCCGGCGCTACCCGGACCTGCTGGTGCACCGCGTGATCCGGGGCATCCTGCACCAGCGCCGCTATCAGCCGCCCGTGCCGCAGGACCTGCCCGTCGACCCCGCCCTGCCCGCGAAGGTCCGCGAACGCGACGCCTGGGAAGCCCTGGGCGCGCTGCTGTCGGCCCGCGAGCGGCGTGCCGACGACGCCTCGCGCGACGTCGAGGCCTGGCTGAAATGCTGGTTCGTGCGCGAGCACGTGGGCGAAGTCTTCAGCGGCCGGATCAGCGCCGTCACCAGCTTCGGCGTATTCGTCACGCTGGACACGCTCTACGTGGAAGGGCTGGTGCACATCTCCGAGCTGGGCGGCGACTACTTCCAGTACAACGAAGCCCTGAACGAGCTGCGCGGCGAACGCACCGGCCTGCGCTACCAGTTGGGCGACGCCCTCCAGGTCCAGGTCTCCCGCGTGGACCTGGAGGCCCGGCGCATCGACTTCCGCCCGGTCAAGGGCGAGGACTTCAAGTCGCTCCAGGCCGAGATCGAAGGCGAGCCCCGCTCCGCCTCCCGGCCGCACAAGAAGGCCGCCGGCGCCAAGCCCGCCGCCCTGCGCGGCACCACGGCCCACCAGCGCCGCGCCGAGGCCAAGCGCGCCGCGCGCCAGGAAACCCCGCGCAAGCGGCGGTCCTGACCCGGCCCGCGGCGGAGCCGCCGCCCGCTCCGGCCGCACGGAGCGGCGGCCCCCCCCCGCGCCCGCACTACAATTCCAGGCACGGCCCGCCGCGAAACACGGCAGGCCGCTTCGTCCACCCCTGATAGGCTTCGTCCGATGTCATCCCAACAAATCCTGGCCGGCTTCCATGCCGTGCAGGCGCGCCTGCGCCACGCCCCGGACTCCATCCGCGACGTCTACCTGGACACCGCGCGCCAGGACGCCCGCATGCAACGCTGCATCGAACAGCTGGAAGCCGCGGGCGTGCGCTGGCACGCCGCCGACGCCCAGCGCCTGGAGGGCCTGGCCCACGGCGTGCGCCACCAGGGCATCGTCGCCCTGGCGCGCCCCCGGCCGCTGGCCGTATCGGTCGACGAGGTCCTGGACGCCCTGGAGGACCGCGGCGAACCGGCCCTGCTGCTGGTGCTCGACGGCGTCACCGACCCGCACAACCTGGGCGCCTGCCTGCGCACGGCCGACGCCGCCGGCGTGCACGCCGTCATCGCCCCGAAGGACCGGGCCGTCGGCCTGAACACGACGGTCCAGCGCGTGGCCTGCGGCGCGGCCGACACCGTGCCCTACCTGACGGTCACCAACCTGGCGCGCACCCTGCGCGCCCTGCGCGAGCGCGACGTCTGGCTGGTGGGCACGGACGACGCCGCCACGCACAGCCTGCACCAGGTCGACGCGCGCCGGTCCATGGCCTGGGTGATGGGCGCCGAAGGCGAAGGCATGCGCCGCCTGACCCGCGAGACCTGCGACGAGCTCGTATCCATCCCCATGCGGGGCTCGGTCGAAAGCCTGAACGTCAGCGTCGCCAGCGCGGTCTGCCTGTACGAAACCGTGCGCCAGCGGCTGGCGCCGGCCTGAGCGGCCACCGCGCGGCCCCGGGTCGCCCCAAGGCAAAAAAGCGCATAATGTCCGGGCCGGCGCGCCCGCCCCCCCGGGCCGCGTCCCTTCCCTTTCAATCCGACCGCACCGCCTTCCCATGTCCGATCAAGGCTTCACCACCCGGCTCGTCCATGCCGACCACCGCGCCCAGCTGGAGCACGGCGCCATCCACCAGCCCATCCATCCGTCCACCGAATACGCCTACACCGACGCGCGCGAGCTCGCCGCGGTGTTCCAGGGCAAGGCCGGCTACACCTACGCCCGCCAGGGCACGCCGACCACGGCCTCTCTGGAGGCCAAGGTCACGGACATGGAGCGCGGCCAGGCCACGGTGACCTTCGCCACCGGCATGGCGGCGCTGAACGCCACGTTCTTCGCCCTGCTGCGCCAGGGGGACCACCTGGTCGCCAGCAAATACGTCTTCGGCAACACCAACAGCCTGCTGATGACGCTGGAAAACTTCGGCGTGGAACTGAGCCTGGTCGACGCGACCGACGCGGCCCAGGTCGAAGCGGCGATCCGGCCGAACACCCGCATGGTCTTCGTCGAGACCATCGCCAACCCCGGCACCCAGATCGCCGACCTGAAGGCGATCGGCGACCTGTGCCGCGCGCGCAGGCTGGTCTACGTGGTGGACAGCACCCTGTCCTCGCCCTACCTGGCCCCGGGCCGGGACTTCGGCGCGTCGCTGGTGATCAATTCCCTGTCCAAGCACATCGGCGGACATGGCAACGCCCTGGGCGGCGCCGTCACCCAGACCGGGCTGTACGACTGGACCGATTTCCCGCACATCTACGAGCAGTACCGCAAGGGCGACCCGCGCGGCTGGGGCCTGCTGCAGATCAAGAAAAAGGGACTGCGCGACATGGGCGGCACACTGTCCTCGGACGTGGCCCACCGCATCGCGGCCGGCGCCGAGACCATGGCGCTGCGCATGGACCGCATCTGCGCCAACGCCCTGGCGCTGGCGCGCTTCCTGGAAACGCATCCGCACGTCAGCCGGGTCCGCTATCCCGGCCTGGCCAGCCACCCCCAGCACGAACGCGCCACGCAGTGGTTCGGCGGCCGCTACGGCGGCCTGCTGGGCGTGGAACTGCACGACCACGTGGACGTCTTCGACTGCCTGAACCGCCTGCGCGTCGCGGCCCTGGCCACCCACCTGGGCGACAACCGCACGCTGGTGCTGCCCGCCGCCCACACCATCTACTACGAGATGGGCCCGGAACGCCGCGCCGCGATGGGCATCCCGGACGGTTTCCTGCGCATCTCCGTGGGGATCGAGGACGAAGCCGATCTGATCGACGATTTCGCGCGCGCCCTGGACGCCGACCAGGCCTGATTCCAGGTTCGGGGTATACCCCTACCCGGTGTTGGGATTTTTAACAAACGTCAGGAAACACGCGGGTTTCCAGTGATTTGTTCTTGACACCCCAGGCTTTCGAAGGCTTAATACGCCTTAGCCTTCGAACCGGCCAGGATCCCGCCGCCCCGCGGCCGAGGAAACCGGATCGGCTTGGCTGCGACAGACCATCATCCATCAAACGTCTGGCGGATCGTCCGCCAGGCCACAATAAACCTCAGGGGTATTTCATCAATGAACAAGACCGAGCTGATCGAGCACATTTCCTCCAAGACCGATCTCTCCAAGGCTGACGTGGGCCGCGCCCTGGAAGCCTTCGTGGGCGCCGTGAAGACCACCCTGAAAAAGAAGGGCTCGGTCACCCTGGTCGGCTTCGGCACCTTCGCCGTGTCCGAACGCGCCGCCCGCACCGGCCGCAACCCGCGCACCGGCGAAGAGATCAAGATCAAGAAGGCCCGCGTGCCGAAATTCCGTCCGGGCAAGGCCCTGAAGGACGCCGTGAACGCCAAGTAATCCGGCGCTTCATGCACAAAGGCCACCGCATCGTCGGTGGCCTTTTGTCTTTTCAAGCTAAAATGGCGCGCCTGCCCGCCATCCGGCGGGCCCGCAGGTCCGGGTGCTTAGCTCAGTTGGTAGAGCGGCGCCTTTACACGGCGTAGGTCGGGGGTTCGAGCCCCTCAGCACCCACCACGGATCCGGCCACAGCCTTTCGGGCAGATTGTGCCGTGACCCGTCAAGCATGCTTTGCCACGTGGAAAGCCCATACTTGCTTTCACGTCGGGCGACATTCATTGCAGAACCCCATCATGCACAGCGGATGCAAGCATGGCTCGCAAGAGCCATTGAGCCATCCCGCCTCCGTCCCTATACTGGGCTCATCTTGTCCTGCCCTCCACAGCGGAGCGGCGGCTCTCCATTCTCTTTCTTCAACCCGACCATCAAGGAAGATACGCATGAACAGCAAAGAACTGGCGACCAAGCAGCAAGAACCGATCGCCTCGGAACCTGCCCTGAAACAGCAGCCCGAACAGGCCGAAAGCCTGGGGCAGGCGGGCGTCGCGCTCACCGAGGAGCAACTCGCCGGCGTGGCGGGCGGCATTCTCAAACAGACACTCCGTCCCAATCCCGGTGTCGTCAAGCCTGTCCATGTGGGTGAAAAGCCCATCAAATTCTGACGGGCCGGCTGCTGGCCGACGCCTCCCCCGCCACGCTACCGGGTAGCGTCGCGCAACGCAGGCAAGGCCAGGCCCTGCGCAGTCAGGCGCCCCTGCGCCGCCAGCAGGCGCAGATGCGACAAAGCGGCCTCGGTACGGGCGCGAACCAGCGAAGTCTCGGACTGGAACAGTTCCTGCTTGGCGTTCAGCACCTCGATCAGCGTCAGCTCGCCCAGGCCCGCGTGCGCCTCGCGCACGCCCTGATAGGCCAGCTTGTTGGCCTCGATGGCGACGTTGAAGGCCTCGATCTCGGCCTGGGCGGCATGCAACAGACGCCACGCATCCGCGGCGTCGTAGCGCGCCTGCAAACGCGAATCTCGCCATTGGGACTGCAGCTGAATGGCGCGCTGCGCGCTGCTGCGCACTTGCGCCCTCTGCACCCCGGCCTCGTACAGTGGAATGCTCAAAGTCAATTGCACGGATGCATCCCGCTGGCTGTGAAATTGGTCGGTGGGGTTCCGGGCCCAGGCGCCTGCGGCCTCAAGGGTCACACTGGGCTTGAGCTTGCCCTTGGCGATCTCGACATCGGCGCGCGCGGCCTGGGCACCGTCGTAGGCACTGCGCACCGCGGGAAACTGTTCAGAGGCATCCGCCAAGATGAGCTCGAGGCTGTCGGGCAAGGGGGGCAGATGCTCGGGAAAGAGCAGCTCGCCGGGCATTTGCCCGACATGCCGCAAATAGGCGCGGCTGGCGGCCTCGAGCTCGCCCCGGATGCGATCCAGCTGCGCGACGGCGACCGCGTGCCGCGCACGCGCCTGGGCCAACTCGGTGCGGGTGCCCAGCTGCTGGCTGAAGTATTCGCTGCGATATTCGACCTGCCTGGCCAGGCTGCGCTCATTGTCCTCGTTGAGCGCCAGCAACTGGCGATATTGCAGCACATCCAGGTAGGCGGTGGCGACATCCATCAGGACGGCCTGCTCGGTTCCCAGCAAATCGGCACGGCCCTGCCGGGCACGCGCCTGCGCGGCCTGGATCGTGGGCTGGGCCGTCCAGTTCAGCACTGGTTGGCTGGCCCGGATACGCACATCGGACATCGCCCTGTCGGCCGAGGTCGACGGCCCATTGTCGATGGTGTACGCATCGATGCGGCGCCCCGTTCCCCCGGTCAGCGACAGGCTGGGGCGCCAGCCACCCCGCGCCCCGTCGACCTCGGCGTCCAGGGCGCGCAGATTGGCGCGTTGCGCGTCCAGCGCGGGGTGGCTGGCGTAGGCGCTGGCCATCGCCTCGAACAAGGTTTGGGATCCTGCGGGGCTGGCCAGCAAACAGCACGACAGGCCGGTCGAAAGCAACCAGGCCCGGCGGGCGCGGGCCACTGCAAACCTACCGGAAGGCCATGCCAGCATCATACGGATCCTCATGCGATCTGGGCGGCCGCCAGGGCGGCAAACCGCCCATTCATCCGCATCAGTTGTTGGAAATCCCCCTGCTCGACGACGCGGCCCGCCTCAAGGACATAGATCCGATTGGCCTTGGCGACGGTACTGAGCCGATGCGCAACGACGATTCGCGTCACCGACAGCTTGTCCAGGCTTTCGGTGACGATGGCCTGGACGCGGTTATCCAGCGCACTGGTGGCTTCGTCCAGGATCAGGATGCGGGGCTTGTTGATGACGGCGCGCGCAATCATCAGGCGCTGCATCTGCCCACCCGACAAGGAGCCGCCCTCGGTCACCATGGTGTGCATCCCCATGGGCATGCGCTCGATGTCCTCGGCCAGGCCCGCCTCGCGGGCCGCCTCCCAGGCTTGCTCCAGGCCGTTATCGGTGGAGCCGACAATGTTTTCATACAGGCTTCCGGGCATGGGCCGGCTGTTTTGCAGCACGATCCCCATCTGGCGGCGCACCGACAGAATGTCCAGTTCGTCCACGTTCTTGCCATCCAGCAGCACATTGCCGCCCGCCACGGTTTCGAAACCCAGCAACAGCCGGATCAAGGTCGATTTCCCGCAACCGGACGCGCCGACGATCGCAATGAATTCGCCCGCCTTGGCCGACAAGGACACATCATCCAGAACCAGGGGTCCGTCCGGCGCGTAGCGAAACGAGACCCGATCGAAGTGGACGGCGCCCGACAGCACGCCCGGATCGTCCCTGCCCTCGCTGAGCTCGGGCAGCGTGGTCATGATCGGCATCACGCGCTCCAGCAGGGGTTGCGCCTTCAGCAAGGCCGCGATCGTATTGGCCATCTGGGTGACGCTGCCGTTGAAATTATTGAAGGCGCTGAGAAAGGCGGCCAAGCCACCCACCGCCAAAGGGCTGACCTCGTCGGGAGCCCGGAATTTCCCCAGAATCAGGAAAAAAAGGATCAGCGGCACCAAGCCAAACAGGGCACTGAGCACAGCCTGCAGATTGCCGTAGCGTTCGGTGCGCGCCCCCAGCCGACGATATTCCGAAAACAGGCCCGCCCAGCGGGAAAAGGCGCGGCCCTCGGAGGCCGAAAGCCGGATCTTGGCAATACCGGTCACCAACTGCAGAACCAGGCTTTGCAAGCGGCCGTCATAGCGGGCCAGCGTGCGTTCATGACGCAACTGCAGCCAGATCAGAAGCAGGGAGCACACGGTATACAGAGCGGTTGCGCCCACCGCCCACAAGCCCAGCCGCCAGTCGTAATACAGCAGCAATGCAAAGCTGAAAACAGCAAAGATCCCGCCGATCAGCGCCTGCGAAGTGCTGCTGGAGATCAGCTGTTCGATCTGGGTGACCGCACCCGCGCGCTGGGCCAGGTCCCCGGCCGAATAATCCCGGAAAAAACCCACCGGCAGGCGCAACAGCCTGTCGATGATGGCGGCTTGAAGCGCAGAGCCCGCCCGAGCCCTGAAACGGCTGAATGCCAGGGCGCCCACATACGACATGATGAAGGTGGTCACACCCAGGATGACCAGGATCAAGCCGACCTGCACCAGATGATTCTGATCGTGCCCGGGAATCACGGTATCGATCATATAAGCCGCGGCAACCGGTACCGCCAGCCCCAGCAGGGCCGCCACCAGGCCTGACAGCACCACCGCCCACAAATCGCCGCGCCCGCGCCCCCAGACAAACCGCAACAGGCCCCGCAGGCCCAGCGTGCCTGAAGGCAAGGGGGCCGTGAAGGCATAAGCATCGGTCGCGAGCACATCCAGCGCGGCGCGCCCCCTGAGAGTTTGCCCATGACTGGGGTCGAAGACTTGTACCCCCTTGCCCGCACCCGGCAGAATCGCCAGGGGCCGACCGTCGTCGTTGGCAAAACCCAGCATGGCCTGGGTTTCGTACGTGTCCCAACCGGCGCGCAACCGGACGCTGCGAAACCGCAGCTGGCTGGCTTGCGCAATGGACGGCAGGTCGACGGTCGACTCCGTAGCCCCGCGCGACCAACGCGAGGGCATCCGGACCTCGAAGCCTTCCACGCGGCCAACCGCCCGCATGGCCTGAAACAACGGGGGCTGACCGCTCACGGCTGCCCCGCGCCCGGCAGCCCCCTGCCCCAGCACACCCAGCAACTGGTCGAGACCTTGCTGCCAATCGCGGCCTGCGGCTTCCGATTGGCGGCGCAAGCGATTGAGCTCGTCGACGTCGGCCAGCATCAGGCTCAAGCGCGCTGTGGACAGCAAGAGCGCGTGCAAAGTATCCAGGCCCGCCCACAGCCGCCCGTCGGGCAAGTAATACCCGCTGTTGCGCCCAGTCGTGGACAGGGGCTGGCTGTTTTGCAGCCAGCTGGCCGGTCCGAGGGGCACCAGGCCATCGCCCGGGCCCTCCGGCAGTTTCTGGACATCCAGAAACAGTACCGTATCGCGCGGCACTTCGAGCCAGATCACACCTTGCGCGCTGGCCACCCGTTGGTGCGCCGCAACCGTCAGTTCGGCATCGGCGTCCGCCAACACATGAAGCACAGGGCCAGACCCCGACAAGCGGGCCAGGCCTTCGGAAATCGCAAGAATCCACTGATCGATGGGCTGTGCAAGCTCGAGCGCGGAGGCGCCCTCGATCCGCCGCAGACGATCCTGCGGGATGCTGCGGATTTGGGTATCGACATGGGGGACGGCCAGCAAGGCGTGCCCTTGGGCCGGATCGATCGCATCCGGGGCTATGAGCCCGAACAACAGCGTGCCCGCCTCGACCGTTGCAAAATGCCGCCGGACCCCTTGCGCGGTGCCATCGATCATCTCGACCAGGAACAATTCGATCCGCCCGTGCTCCAGCCACCAGCAGGTTTGCGGTTGATCCAGCAGAAAAGGGGTATTGCCGGCCACCGCCAGGGGCGCCGACATCTGCAGCACGGCCCGCAGGGCCGGACCGGGATCGGGGCCCTTCAGGCCCACCGAGTCAGTTCTCGATGAGGCCACGATAGATGCCGTCCTTGTGCATCAACTGCTGATGCGTGCCGCGCTCGACCACCTGGCCGTGATCCAGCACAATGATTTCATCACAATCCCGAATGGTGCTGAGCCGATGGGCAATGATGATGCAGGTGCAGCCACGGCGCCGCAGATTGGACATGATGGCCTGTTCGGTCATGGTGTCCAATGCGCTGGTGGCCTCGTCCAGGATCAGCACCGATGGGTTGCCGGCCAGCGCCCGGGCGATCTCGAGCCGCTGGCGCTGGCCGCCGCTGAAATTGCGGCCATCCTCCTGGATCCGACCCTCGTAGCCGCCGGGGCGGCTCATGATCACGTCGTGGATCAAGGCGTCCTTGGCCGCCTGGATCACCTGATCCAGCGGCATGGAATCATCCCACATGCTCAGATTGTCGTGCACCGTGCCCTCGAACAGCACGATTTCCTGATCAACCACCGACAAGGAACGACGCAGCAAGGGCCGTGGCCAATACGCCGCCGGACGCCCGTCGAACAGGATGTCGCCCGACCAGGGCTCGAGCATGCCCGAGATCAGGCGCCCAACGGTCGTCTTGCCGCTGCCCGAGCCCCCGACCAGCGCAACACGGCCGCCCGGCGGCACCTGGAGGCTCAGCCCATCGATCAGCGCCGGACTCAGGGGCGAATACGCCACCGTGACGTCGCGCAGCATGACGCTGCCCGACAAACGCATGGGCATCCCGCCCTCGGGGGCGGGCTGCGGCTCGAATTCGCGGGCCAAGGGGTGACGCAAGGTGTCATCGATCTGCGCCACCGGCCCTTGCGCATTGCGTATCGCGCCCGCGATTTGCATGAGCTCGCTGATGGGCGCGGTAAATGAACCGATGATGAAGGTGAAGGCCACCAGCATGCCGACGGTCATTTCGTCATTGATGACAAACAGCCCCCCCAGCGCCAGCACCGCCGCGCCGGTCAATGCGGCTGTCAGGGGCGGCAGCGCGGCCAGCAAGGTCTGCAGATGCGCCACGCGCTGCTGGGCGTTGATGAACAGCGCCTGCAGTCCAGACCATTTGCTGAAGAACACATCGTCAACGCCCGTGGCCTTCAATGTTTCGATCATCTGCAAGCCCTGCATCACCTTGCCGTTCATCTTGACGGCCTGCAGTGCGATGCTTTCAGAGGATTCCCCCAGGCGCCTTTGCAGATAGACGAAAACCAGCACATTGGCGCTGGCCAGCAACACACAGACCAGGGTCAGCACGGCGTGGTATTGCACCATCAATGCCGCAAAGAACACCACGCTGGTGACGCTGATGGCCAGCCGGCCAAGCTGCTGTGATGCCAGGTTGACGATGTCCTCGGCCAGCGGCAGGCGGGCACTGATCATGCCGCCGTGGCGCTGCGCGAAAAACCCGGGCGGCAGACGCAGGACATGCCAGATCAGGCGCCCGCCCAGCACCAGGCCCAGCTTCAGGTGCAGGCGCGTCGTCAGATGCGCCCCCAGCCACGTGGCCAGACCCATGGCAAAGGCCGCACCCCCCATGGCGATCAGCAGCGGCACCAGCCAGTCAGGCAGGTCCTCGATGATGAAGTAATCGATGAATACCCGGCTGAAGGCCGGCACGACCAGCATGGCACCGACCATCAGGACGCCGATGCCGATGATCACCGCCAGCGCTGGCAGGGAACTCCGCACCAGCGCCATCATGGCCGGGAGGATGCGCCGGGGCGAGCCACCCCGCTGAAAGGAATCGTCCTTTTCAAAGACCAGCGCAATGCCGCTGAACATGCCGTTGAACTCGGCGGCGCTGACCTTGCGCCGCCCCACGGCGGGATCATTCAGATAAGCCCAGCCGGGCTCCAGACCTTCCAGGACGACGAAATGGTTCATGTCGACAAACAGGATGGCCGGCAGGCTGATCGAAGCCAGCCCTGCGGGCTCCAGGCGCAAGCCCTTGGCCTTCAGGCCCAGACTGCGCGCGGCCTTGACGACATTGACGGCCTTGCTGCCATCGCGCGACACGCCGCACAACACCCGCAGTTCCTCGAGCGGCACCCAGCGGCCGTGATGGGCCAGCACCATGGCCAATGCGGCGGCGCCACACTCGAGTGCTTCCATCTGCAAGATGGTGGGCGTTTTGACCCTGGGGGTGCGGGGAAGGGAAAAGCTGTCCTGCAGGTCTGCCGCCGATGTGCCGCCGAAAATGCTCATTGCCCCCCCAGCCAGCGGAAGATGTAGTCGAAGGCCGGCAAGACCAGACTGATGACGCGGCGGCGGCCCACGACCATGTCGGCGGCGGCGATCGTGCCCGCATCGATACGGATGTCAGGCCCCGCGCCCGAGGACCATCGATAGCCGGTCGGCGACACGGGGTCGGTCTCGAGCGCCAGTTCGACCTCGAAAGGCGCACCGCTCTTGAGCAGGGAATCGACGAATGTCGCGTTGCTCAGCCGGCGCATCAGCCCCTCGCGGCTGGAAGGTATCCGGGCCACCGACAACACCCTTCCACGAATGAAGCCGTCCTTTTGCAGTTTGGCCGTCGTGGGTATGATGTGCGCCTCCATGCCCGGCAGGATCTTCTTGCCGTGCTGGCTGTGCACAAAAATGATGGCGTGCAATTCCCCTGCCCCGGCGTGATCGTTGGAAGGCAGGACGCGCATGATGACCTGCCCGCTGCTGACCGCATCCCCCGGATTGACGTTGAGCTCGACCACGTCGCCATTGACCGGTGCGATCAGGCTGCGGCTGCGCTCGTAGTCGCTTTGCATGTTCTCAAGCTCGCGCACCAGGGCCTGAACGCGCAGTCCGGCCTCCTGGATCTCCTGGGTCTTCTGCAGTTGCTCGCCACGTTGCTGCACCAGCAACTCGACGCTGTCGTTGCGCTGCTTGGCAATGCGGGACTCCAGTTCAGCCAATTGCGTGTCGACCTCGTTGAGCTTGCTCGACGTCGTGAAGCCCTTGGCCAGCAGCGCCTGGACACTGGCGCGGTGCTGGGTCAGCACCTGCTGCTGTTCTTGCAGCTTGTCCAGTTGCCCGGCCAGCGCCTGGCGTTTGGTCTTGAGCAAATCCGCCTGCATCTGCTGATAGCGCGCGTAGCCGGCTTGCCGGGTCTCGAGCAAACTCCGGGCCCCTTGCAGCTCGGCCTGCTTGGCCGTGATGGATTCCAGGGACGCCGGGCGCCTCAGCAGGGCAACGGTCTGGCCCGCCAGGATGGGATCGCCCAGATCCACCAGCAGGGTGTCGACATGCCCATCGCCGCGCGCGCTGACCACCGCCACGCCATCGGCCGACAGCAAGATGCCCTGCCCCGCCACCGTGATCGGCGCGGTCGAAAAGATGGCCCAAATGAACCCGCCCAGCACCAGCATCGCAACCGCCAGGATGCCCACGGTGTGCACAGGCCGAACGACCTGCAGCACATGATCCAGCTGATCGGGATTGGAGACCTTATCGAGTGCGGCCTGCCGAAAAAGACTGCTCATGCGGCCTGTTTGAACAGCGACAGGAATGCCCGGACCTCGTCATGGCTGGCGGATCGGCCCGTGCCGCCGACGACTGCCTGCAACTGGTCGTCATCCAGGTCCAAAGCATCATCCAGCCGACCCGGTGCGCCATCGACCGCGATGCTGATCGCACGGGCTGCATCGGGGGCGAACTCAATCTGAATACCGACAGGCACGCGAATGCCGACGGCGGCCAAGGCCGCGCGGGCGTCCCTGCGCACAAGCTGATTGAACAAGGCATCCTGCCGGAAACGTTCCGAGAACCGGCTGAGCGCTTGTGCGCCCGATATCATGCGTTCGCTCATGGATTTGCCTCCAGGCCGTGGTTCACCACAGGCCGGTTATAGTTGTTCACCGTTGTAACCCGTAAGGATACTTTTCCGGCGCGGGCAGAGGATACGAGACCTTGGCGATGATCGTCAAATCGCGACGATCATTCTGATGTCAAATACCTGCGAACCCTTTCACACTCATGGCCAACACCACCAAAAAGCTGCTGATCGTGGCAGACGATCACCCCCGGATGCGCGAAGTCCTGGAATACGTGTTGACGAAGTTCCACGGCAGCACCACCGTATACACCGCCAAAGACCCCCGGGAACTGCGGATTCTGGCCGATACACGCCTGGCAGATGTGGGTGAGCTCACGGTGGCCGACGTGTCCATCCCGAATGACTCGCCAGCAGACAGCGATTCATCGACCCAGTCACCGCTGATGGTGGTCTCGATGCAGGAACGCGGCATCACGGCCAATTGGTTTGTCTCGATTCCCTACAACGCCACAGGCGGCGACGATGCCCAAATCCAGGCGGCGATCGACCAGCGACAGGTGGTGATGGACCTGATCGGAAGCCTGCGCGAAGCGGCACTGGCAGCCGGCGAACAGACCGGAGACGCACCCGCCACGCCCAGTCCCGAGAGCCTGACGCGCCTGGGCCTGACCCAGCGCCAGGCCGAAGTCCTGGCCTGGCTGGCCGAAGGGCTGACCAACAAGGAGATCGCCCGCAAGCTCGATGTGTCGGAATGGACGATCCGTCACCATGTCAGCGCCATCCTGATGCGCCTCGAGGTCAGCAACCGAGGGCGCGCGGCGATCTTTGCGCGCCAGCTGGCGACCTGATCACGGCACCCGCCACGGATCCCGCGCCCGCGTGCCGGGCATCCGCGCCCCGGCGGATTTACAATTCCCGCCATGACTTCCACACCGCATCACCAGGGCTCGCAGCGCTGCGGCCTGGACGCCCTCGGCCAGTTCGACGAGATCGTCGACGTGCGCACGCCGGCCGAATACGCCGACGACCACATCCCCGGCGCCCTGAGCGCGCCCGTGCTCAGCAACGAGGAACGCGTCCTGATCGGCACCATGTATGCCCGGGAATCGCCCTTCAAGGCCACGCGCCTGGGCGCCGCCCTGGTCGCGCGCCACATCGCCGAATACCTGGAGACGATCTTCGCCGACCGCCCGCGCAGTTGGCGGCCGCTGATCTACTGCTGGCGCGGCGGCAAGCGCTCGGGCGCCATGACCGCCTGGTTCAACCTGATCGGCTGGCGCGCGCGCCAGTTGGACGGCGGCTACAAGACCTGGCGCCGCCACGTGATCGACACCCTCGCCGAGCGCCCGGCCGGCCTGGACTGCGTCGTGCTGACCGGCCCCACCGGCTCGGGCAAGACCCGCCTGCTGCAATCGCTGGGTGCGGCCGGCGCCCAGATCCTGGACCTGGAGGGCCTGGCGCGCCATCGCGGCTCGCTGCTGGGCGCGCTGCCGGACCGGCCGCAACCCAGCCAGCGCGGCTTCGAGTCCGCCCTGCTCCAGGCCATCGAGGCCCTGGACCCGGCCCGGCCCGTCTTCGTCGAGGCCGAGAGCCGGCGCATCGGCCAGGTGAGCCTGCCCGACACGCTGCTGCATGCCATGCACGCCGGCCGCTGCGTGCGCGTACGCGCGGCCCTGCCGCAGCGGGTCTCGTTCCTGCTGCAGGACTACGCCCACCTGTTCGACGCGCCGGACGACTTCGGCCGGACCCTGGAACGGCTGATCGGCCTGCACAGCCGCCAGACGGTCCGCGACTGGCAGGCCCTGATCGCCGCGGGCCGGCGCGCCGAGCTGTTCCAGGCGCTGGTGGAAACCCACTACGATCCCGCCTACCGCCGCAGCAGCGATACCCACTACGCCGGCCTGGACCGGGCCATGACGTTCGACTACGACCCCACCGCCGACGACGGCCACGCCCAGGCTCGCGCCCTGATCGAACAGTTGCGCGTCCCGGCCTGAACTCCGCCCTTCCCTTCCCGGATCATCCGCCTCCATGAACGCCCCCGACACCACGAATCCCGTTCCCCGACTGACCTCGCTGTCCCACGGCGGCGGCTGCGGCTGCAAGATCGCCCCGGACGTGCTGGCGCGCCTGATGCGCGACGCCCTGCCCGCCGGGGCGTTTCCCGACCTGCTGGTGGGCACGCAGTCATCCGACGACGCCGCCGTCTACCGCATCAACGACGAGCAGGCGCTGATCGCCACGACCGATTTCTTCATGCCCATCGTCGACGATCCGCGCGACTTCGGCCGCATCGCCGCGACCAACGCGCTGTCGGACGTCTACGCCATGGGCGGGCGCCCGATCCTGGCGCTGGCCATCGTCGGCATGCCGATCAAGACCCTGCCGCACGACACCATCGCCGCCATCCTGGCGGGCGGCGCCTCGGTCTGCCAGCAGGCCGGCATCCCCATCGCGGGCGGCCATTCGATCGACTCCGTGGAGCCGATCTACGGCCTGGCGGTCATCGGCCTGGCGCACCCGGACCGCATCAAGCGCAACGACCGCGCCCGCGCGGGCGACGTCCTGATCCTGAGCAAGCCCCTGGGCGTGGGCATCCTGTCGGCCGCCCTGAAGAAGGACCGGCTCGACGCCGAAGGCTACCGCGCCATGATCGACAGCGCCACCCGGCTGAACACCCCGGGCGCGCGCCTGGCCGGGCTCGACGCCGTGCATGCCCTGACCGACGTGACCGGCTTCGGCCTGCTGGGCCACGCCCTGGAAATGTGCCGGGGATCGGGCCTGCGCGCCGAGGTGTCCTACGCCGACCTGCCCTGGCTGGCGCCCGCCCCCGACCTGGCCCGCGAAGGCATCCGCACCGGCGCGTCCGAGCGCAACTGGAACGCCTGCGGCGCCGAGGCCACCCTGGACGCCGGCCTGCCCGACGAGGCCCGCGCCCTGCTGACCGATCCGCAGACTTCCGGCGGCCTGCTGGTCGCCTGCGCGCCGGAGGCCGCCGACGAGGTCCTCGCCCTGCTGCGCGCCGACGGCTTCGCGCGGGCCGCCCGCATCGGGCGCCTGGAAGCCGGCCCCGCCCATATTCGGGTATCCTGATCCAGTCCCCCTCTTCGGAGCCCCCATGGCCGATCCCCTGATCATCGCCCGCAACGCCGACGCCCAGGCCGCCCTGCTGCCCCAGCTGGCCAACCGCCACGGCTGCATCACCGGCGCCACCGGCACCGGCAAGACCGTCACCCTGCAGGTCCTGGCCGAATCGTTCTCGCGCATCGGCACGCCGGTCTTCATGGCCGACGTCAAGGGCGATCTCTCGGGCATTTCCCAGGCGGGCGCCGCCTCGCCCAAGCTCGCCCGGCGCCTGGCCGACCTGGGCCTGCCCGAACCCGCGTGGGGCGGCAGTCCGACGACACTCTGGGACATCTTCGGCGAACAGGGCCACCCGATCCGCGCCACGGTGTCCGACCTGGGACCGCTGCTGCTGTCGCGCATGCTGGACCTGAACGACACCCAGGAAGGCGTGCTGACCCTGGCCTTCCGCGTCGCCGACGACGAGGGCCTGCTGATCCTGGACCTGAAGGACCTGCGTTCCATGCTGCAGTACGTGGCCGACCACGCCGCCGAACTGCGCACCCGCTACGGCCAGGTGTCCCCGGCATCCATCGGCGCCATCCAGCGCAGCCTGCTGCGCCTGGAGTCCGAGGGCGCCGAGACCTTCTTCGGCGAGCCCATGCTCGACGTCTTCGACTGGATGCGCACCGACGCGCAGGGCCGCGGCATGGTCAACATCCTGGCCGCCGACCGGCTGATGCAGTCCCCGCGCCTGTACGCCGTCTTCCTGCTGTGGATGCTGGCCGACCTGTACGAACGCCTGCCGGAAGTGGGCGACCTGGACAAGCCCAAGCTGGTGTTCTTCTTCGACGAAGCCCACCTGCTGTTCAAGGACGCGCCCACCGCCCTGCTGGAAAAGATCGAGCAGGTCGTGCGCCTGATCCGCTCCAAGGGCGTGGGGGTGTATTTCGTCAGCCAGAACCCGACCGACATCCCCGACACCGTGCTAGGCCAGCTGGGCCACCGCGTGCAGCACGCCCTGCGAGCCTACACCCCCCGCGACCAGAAGGCCGTCAAGACCGCCGCGCAGACCATGCGGCCCAATCCCGGGCTGGACATCGAGGCCGCGATCACCGAACTGGCCGTGGGCGAGGCCCTGGTGTCCCTGCTGGATCCCAAGGGCCAGCCCACCCCCACGCAGCGCGTCTGGATGGCCGCCCCCGGCAGCCGCATCGGACCGGCCACGGCGGCGGAACGCCAGGCCCTGCTGGGCGCCTCGACGCTGGCCGGCAAGTACGACCAGGCCCTGGACCGCGAATCCGCCTACGAGATCCTGCTGCAGCGCGCCCGGTCCGGCGCCGAGGCGCCCGCGGGAACCGGGGGCGGCGCCGGCCGCACCGAGCCGGCCGCCCAGGACAATGGCATCACCGGCGTCCTGGGCGACTTCCTGTTCGGCTCCACCGGACCGCGCGGCGGCCGCCGCGACGGGGTGGTGCAGTCGGTCGCCAAGAGCATGGTGCGCAACGCCGCCAACCAGCTGGTGCGAGGCCTGCTGGGATCCCTGGTCGGCGGACGGCGGCGCTGAGCCAGCCAGGACAGGATGTCCATGCCGGCCCGCACTCCCGCCCCCGCTTCCGCCGGACACGCCGCGGCGGACCTCGCGCGCTGCCGCTGGTGCACCGGCGACCCGCTGTACGTGCGCTACCACGACACCGAATGGGGCGTGCCCTCGCGCGATCCCCGGCACCTGTTCGAGATGCTGATCCTGGAAGGCTTCCAGGCGGGCCTGTCCTGGCTCACCATCCTGCGCCGGCGCGAGGCCCTGCGCGCCGCCCTGCTGGACTTCGACCCGGAAGCCCTGGCGCGCACCGACGAGGCCTGGGTCCAGGACCGCATGCAGGACGCCGCCATCATCCGCAACCGGCTCAAGCTGCGCGCCGCCGGCGCCAACGCCCGCGCCTGGCTGGCCCTGCCCGACCCGGTCGGCCTGGTCTGGTCCGTGGTCGGCGGCCGGCCGGTCATCCATCACTACGCCGCCCCGGAAGACGCGCCCGTCGCCGGCCCCGAGGCCGAGGCCCTGAGCCGCCTGCTCAAGCGCCACGGCTTCACCTTCGTCGGCCCGACCATCTGCCAGTCCTACCTGCAGGCCATCGGCTGCCTGATGGACCACACCACGGACTGCCATCGCCATCGGGCGCTGGCGGGATGACGCCCGCGCAAGCGCCCCGCCAGGCCGCATGGACATGGAGCCCCGCGACGCGCCCCCGGCCCAGGCCGATCCGGCCCTGGCACGGGCCTACCGGGCCGCGCACTACCGCATCGACTCCGATCCGCCGCTCGTGCTGCGCATCGGCCAGGCGCACCCGGCGCTGCGAACCCTGTTTCCCCTGGGCGGCGTCTTCCTGACCGCCTGCAACCCGCGCAGCCGCCGCCTGCGCCCCGCCGCCAACGCCCGCCGCATGCGCGCCCTGAGGCGGGCGGTCGAACGGCTGGGCCTCGCCTGGCTGCCGGGCCGGGGCCTGGACCCCGCAGGCCTGTGGCCCGACGAACCCAGCCTGTGGATTCCGGCGCTGTCCCCGGACGAAGGGCTGCGGCTGGCGCGCCGCTTCGGGCAGAACGCCCTGGTCTGGTGCGGACCGGACACGGTGGCGCGGTTGGCATGGGTCAGCCCGCCGGCCGCGCGCATCTGCTAAGGTAGCCGGATCGCCCGATTCCACGGAAGCCCGCCCATGCATTCGATCTTCAGCCGCCACACCGCCTTTTACGCCGTCATCGCGCTCACCGTGCTGTGCGCCCTGCTGGCCCTGTCCTTCAGCGCCGGCTGGTGGCTGCCCTGCCTGCTGTTCCTGGGCCTGAGCCTGCTGGGGGTCTACGACCTGAACCAGACCCGGCACGCCATCCGCCGCAACTACCCGGTGATCGGCAACCTGCGCTTCCTGTTCGAATTCATCCGTCCGGAGGTGCGCCAGTATTTCTTCGAGGACGACACGCTCAAGCTGCCCTTCTCGCGCGTGGACCGGTCCCTGGTGTACCAGCGCGCCAAGCAGCAGATGGACCAGCGTCCCTTCGGCACGCAGGGCGACGTCTACGGCAACGACTACGAGTGGATCAACCACGCCATGGTCCCGGCCCACGTCCGGGACAGCGACTTCCGCACCACCGTCGGCGGACCGGACTGTACGCGGCCCGTGGACCTATCGGTCTTCAACATTTCCGCCATGAGCTTCGGCGCGCTGTCGGCCAACGCCGTCATGGCGCTGAACAAGGGCGCGGCGATCGGCCATTTCGCCCACGACACGGGCGAGGGCGGCGTCAGCCGCTACCACCTGGAGCACGGCGGCGACCTGATCTGGAACATCGGCTCGGGCTACTTCGGCTGCCGCAACCTGGACGGCAGCTTCTCCGAGGAACGGTTCGCCGACATGGCCCGGCGGGACAATATCCGCATGATCGAGATCAAGCTGTCCCAGGGCGCCAAGCCAGGCCACGGCGGCATCCTTCCCGCGCCCAAGGTCACGCCCGAGATCGCCGCCGCGCGCGGCGTGCCGGTCGGCGAGGACTGCGTGTCCCCTTCCAGCCACAGCGCCTTCGGCACCCCCATCGAAATGATGCATTTCATCGTCCGCCTGCGCGAACTGTCCGGCGGCAAGCCGGTCGGCTTCAAGCTGTGCATCGGCCACCCCTGGGAATGGTTCGCCATCGCCAAGGCCATGCTCGCCACCGGCATCACGCCCGATTTCATCGTGGTCGACGGCGCCGAGGGCGGCACGGGCGCCGCGCCCATCGAGTTCGTCGACCACGTCGGCACGCCGCTGCGCGAAGGCCTGCGCCTGGTCCACAACACGCTGGTGGGCATCGGCCTGCGCGAACGCATCCGGCTGGGCGCCTCGGGCAAGGTCATCAGCGCCTTCGACATGGCGCGCCTGATGGCACTGGGCGCGGACTGGTGCAACAGCGCGCGGGCCTACATGTTCGCCATCGGCTGCATCCAGGCCCAGACCTGCCACACCGGCCGCTGCCCCACCGGCGTCACCACCCAGGATCCCAAGCGCCAGCAGGCGCTGGTGGTGGCCGACAAATCCGTGCGCGTGGCCAACTACCACGCCAACACGCTCAAGGCCCTGGGCGAACTGCTGGGCGCGGCCGGCCTGACCCATCCCAACCAGCTGCGCCCGCACCACATCGCGCGGCGCATCGCAAACGGCGAAGTGCGCGTCCTGTCCGCCCTGTTCCCCGACCTGGAAAAGGGCGAGCTGCTGGAAGGCCGGTTCCGCAACACGATCTTCCGCACCGCCTGGCCCATGGCGCAGGCCGAATCCTTCGAACCGCTGTACAGCCTGAGCGCGGCCCTGTCCGGGCACGCCGACACGGCCGTCGCTCCGGACCGGGATCCATCGGCCCCGCGGGAGACCGGCACGGCGTGAAGCCGTCCGCCAGCCGGGCGACGGGCCTCATGGGCCGCATTAGGGAATTCACCTATGGCCTGGATTCCGGGCCGATCTATACTGGAACCGCTACCCGATGGTAGTCCATCACGCCTCAGGGCGTTGACTTTGCACCGCTCCCATGCGGTGCCGCTGCCCAAAGCGGCAGCAAGGCCCCGCCAAAAGGCGGGGCCTTCGCATTCAGGGGCCGCCCGCCAGTTCCACCCGGTTGCGCCCGCCCTGCTTGGCCCGGTACAGTGCCCGGTCGGCGGCCTTCAGCGTCTGCTCCGCATCGCCCCCATCCCAGACCGCCACTCCGGCCGACAAGCTCACGACTTCGTCTCCCAGCATCCGCTCGCGCTCCATCCCGGCCCGCAGGCGCTCCGCGATCCGGGCGGCCCCATCCAGGTCGGTCTCCGGCAGGACCACCAGGAATTCCTCGCCGCCCAGGCGGAACAGCGCGTCGTCCTGGCGCGCCTGCGCCCGCATCAGGTCGGCCAGCCCGGCGATCACCCGATCGCCCATGTCGTGGCCATGGCGGTCATTGACCCGCTTGAAGAAATCGATGTCCAGCTCCACCACGGCGAACGGCCGCCGCAGCTCTTCCAGAGCCTTCAGGGCGACCTCCAGCCCGCGCCGGTTGCCCAGCCCCGTCAAGGGGTCCGTATGCGCGGCGCTGTGGAGCTCGCCCATCCGGGTGCGGACCTGCCCGTATCCTTCCAGCAGGCCCCCGCGCAGGCGCCGCGCTTCCAGGTACCAGCAGTTCACGGCGGCGATCCGCTGCAGGCCGCCGTCCTGGTAACCGTCCCGGACGATCCGCGACAGCTCGCCCAGGGGACGGGAGATCCAGCCCGACAGCAGCCACAGCAGGGCGAGCAGCGCCAGGGCCGGCCATACCGCCAGCCGCAGCACCCGCAGCATCAGATCGTTCAGCCCCCGCAGGGCGGCGCTCACCGGACGCTGCACCACCACGCCCCAGTCGGCCGCGGCCACGTGGGCATATCCGGCCAGCATGTCCACGCCGCGGCTGTTCACCAGCCGCATCTGGCCTGAACGGCCCTTGCCGACGGCCTCGATCACGGAATTGTTCAGCACGACCGTGCCGATGCGATCGGTTTCCGGGTGGTACAGGAGCCGCCCGCTCGAATCGACCACGTAGACATAGGTCCCGTCGCGGAAGTACTGCTCGCTCGCCAGACGCTGCAGGCCGCCGTCGGCCCTCAGGTACATCGTCGCCGACAGGCGGCCCAGGGGATGGCCCGCCGGGTCGAACAGGGGCTGGGAGATCACGATGGCCAGATTGCCCAGCACCGTCACGAACGGCGCGCTGATCGTCGACACCCGCTCGTCGACCAGGCCGCGCCACTGCGCCGAATCCAGCCGGCGGCCCTTCAGGCCGAGCGATTCCGGCGAGGCGGCGCGCACGACGCCCTGCATGTCCACCACCGTCACGGCGTTGAAGCCCAGTTCCAGATGGCGCAGCCGGTCGACCTCGGCCTGCTGCACGGCCGGCGTCATCCCCGAGCGCACCATCAGGCCGGCCGCGTAGGCCAGATTGTTCTGCGCCCGCAGCAGCAGGTCGGACGTCGTCCTGGCGAGCTTGGTGGCGAAGGCCTCGTTGGCGTCCAGCGTGCTGGCCATCAGCTGCTGGCGCTGCACCTGGTAGGCCCCGGCCATCCCGCCCGCCAGCATCACCGCCGCGCTGAATACGGCCAGCAGCAGGATGAGGTGTCGCAGGTTGATTCCGGCTGATCGTCGGATGCGCATCCGCTGGCTCTCCTTCCGGGGACAGCCCCGCCTCGACCTTTACTTTAACCTTGAACTATACGCCAGGCGGCATGGCCCGCCGCGTCATCATGCGCCCCCGCCGGGCGACTTGCGCACCGAAAATTCACCCCCTATAATGGCGTGCTTTGGCGCATTAGCTCAGCCGGTTAGAGCGACGGAATCATAATCCGCAGGTCCCCTGTTCGAATCAGGGATGCGCCACCAGAAATGCCAAGGGCCTAGCGATCACTCGCTAGGCCCTTTTCCATTCCCTTTGGGCCCACCAGCGTTCCATGAGCACGGCAGCATCACCGCAAAGCAGCGTACGGGCCGGCATCGGCTGCATTCTGGCCGGCATATTCTGCCTGACCATCAGCGATGGCTTGGCCAAGTGGCTGGGCGCTTTCTACCCTCCCATCCAGCTTCTTTTTCTGCGCGCGCTCATCGCCCTCCCCCTGGTCGCCGCGCTGGTGCTGTTCCTGGGCGGGCGCGAGGCGCTGCGCACCCGGCACATCGGCGTGCATCTGCTGCGCGGCGCCCTCAACGTAGCCTCCGCTTCCTGCTTTTACCTGGGCCTGACGATGCTTCCGCTGGCCGAGAACACCGCCGTCGCATTCTGCGCACCGCTGTTCGTGACCGCCATTTCCGTCGCCTTCCTCGGCGAAAAAGTCTCGAAAGGCAGCTGGCTGGCCATACTCGCCGGGTTTGCCGGCGTCATGGTCATCGTCCGGCCCAGCCCGGGCAACATCCAGCTGGCCGCCCTGCTGCCGCTGGCCACCGCACTCGGCTACGCCGTCATGATGGTCAGCGCAAAACGCATCAGCGCCCGCGAAAGCATGTTCACGACGATGTTCCACATCGTCCTCGGACAGTTGATATTCGCCGGCCTGCCCCTGGCGATCGTATGGAAGCCGATCGACTGGGCGCATCTGCCCGGCTTCGTCGGAATCGCCCTTTGCAGCACGGCGGGGCTCGGGCTGATCACCCAGGCTTTCCGCATCGCGCCCGCATCGGTCGTGGCCCCGTTCGACTATTTCGGCCTGATATCGGCGGGATTGCTCGGCTGGTTTTTCTGGAATGAACTCCCCGATGCCTGGTTCTACGTCGGCGCGCTGACGATCGCCGCCAGCGGCATCTACGTGGCCCTGTCGAATGGACGCCGGAAATGAAGAAGCGCGGCGGCCGCGCAAGACCACCGTGATGCGCCGCCACGCTGTATCCACTTGAAATGCCGAAAACGCCCGGACACCCGTCCGCCCCCGCCCCGTGTTACTGTAATTTCGCATTCCCCGCTCTTGCATCCGACCTTTCCACAAGGACGCACACCATGAAATCGAACCTCACCCGCATCATCGCCATCGCCGCGATGGCCGGCGCGGCCACCGTCATGATCTCGGGCTGCTCCGTGGCCCGCAAGCAGGAAACCGTCGGCCAGTACATCGACGGTTCGGCCGTCACGGCCGAAATCAAGGCCAAGCTGGCCAACGACCCCGCCACCTCGGCAGCGAACATCAACGTCAAGACCATCGACGGGGGCGTGGTGCAGCTGTCGGGCTTCGCCAAGTCCCAGCACGAGAAGGACCGCGCGGGCGAACTGGCCCGGTCGGTCAAGGGCGTGACCCAGGTGCACAACGGCCTGGTCGTCAAACCGTGAGACAATGCGGGCGCCATGCCTGACGCCCGCCCCGACCTCGCCGATCCGCTCGCCGCGCTGGCTCCGCCCGGAGTCCAGGCGGAAGCCGCCGACCTGGCCCGGGACGCCTTCACCCGGGCCTTCCGCCATGCGGCGGCAGAATCTTCCCCTTTCCCGCTGGACGCGCTGCGGACGCAATGCCTGGACTGGGTCCGGGCCGACCCCGGCGCCGAGGCGCGCGCCTTGCGGATGGCGCTGCTGCTGGCCGGGCTGGACCAATGGGGGCTGGCGTTCAGCCAGGCCTTCGGCATCCAGGCGATCCCGCCCCTGACCGCGCTGATCGGCGCCCTACGCACCGGACTGGACCCCGAGGAAGACGTCCAGTTCCAGCGGCAGTTCGAACGCCTCGACGCCACCGAAACCGCGGCCATCGACTTCAAGATCGCGCTGCGCCGCCAGATCCACCTGGCCCTGTGGCACGCCATGGGAGCGGGCGAAAGCCTGGAGGCGGTCGAGCCGGTGATCCAGGCCCTGGGCAGCCAGTTGCTGGCCCTGGACGCGGGCATGCCGGAACTGGGCTGGCGCCTGGTCGCGGACACGCTGGCCCATATCCAGATCCGCTTGCTGGAGGAATCCGGCGCCGCCGGGCTGGCCCAGTCCGGCACGCAATGCCTGTTCGCCTCGCTGCGCCAGGCATGGCCCAAGGAACACCACGACCGCGTCATGGCCCAGGCCACCCAGGCCGTGCTGGCCTGGCAGCGGGCCCGCCGGCCATCGGCCGGCTGACCGCGAATCGGGGGCCGGAACCAGAATCCCGGCCCTTCGCGGAAAAATCCGGGGACGCTAGGGCATACCACGAGAGACAGAGCGGCCATGCTCTGTTACATTTGGGATGCGGCACCCCACCCACCCAGATTTCCGCTCGATCATGTCCCCGGTTTTCCGTCCCCGCACACGATGCTGCCGGAGGCCCGTCCAGGCTGCCCTGGTCGCGGCGATCGCTTTCCTGTGCGCGCTCCTGGGACAACTGACCCGGCCCGAAGACGGGCTGTCGATCCTGTGGCCGGCCAACGCCCTGCTGGCCGGCCTGCTGATCCGCCACCCGTCCCTGGCCCGCCCGCCGTCCTGGGCGGGCGCGCTCTGCGGCCTGGCGCTCGCGAACGTCGTCCTCGAAGGCCTGCGCTGGCCTGCCGCCCTGAGCTACGGCGTCACGGACCTGTCGGGCGTGTTCGTCGCCTGGATCATCCTGTCGTCCGACTGGTCGCCCCCCCGATTGCGCAGCCCCCGGGCCATCAGCCAGGTGCTGGCGGCCTGCGTGGCGGCGGCGGCCGCCAACGCGGCCATCGCCCTGGCCCTCACGCCCTGGCTGCGGCCCGACGCGCAATGGCCGACGGTCGCCCTGAACTGGTTCTTCGGCCAGTTGCTCAGCTACAGCGCCTTCCTGCCGCCGATCATGCTCCTACCCCGGCGCCTCAGGCTGCGCGGGGACCGCCGCCGATCCTGGGCCTCCCTGCTCAAGCGGATGGGCAGCGGAACCCTGCTGCTGCCCTTCGCCGCGCTGCTCGCCAGCCTGTCCCTGTGCTTCCTGCTGGGCGGCCCGGGCGCCGCCGCCTTCCCCATCCCGGCCCTGATGTACTGCGCCCTGGCCTACCGCCAGGGCACGACGGCCTGGATCACCCTGATGACCGCGCTCACCGTGCTGCTGGGCATCGCCAACGGCTGGCTGCCGCTGGGCGAAGGCCATCTCCTGGCGGGCCTCCACGCCTGGGACATGGTGTCGCTGCGGCTGGGGGTGCTGCTGCTGGTCGTGTCGCCCCTGCTGGTATCCGGCATCCTGGCGGCCCGCAGCGACCTGATCTCGTCCCTGAACCTGGCCCTGGACCACGACGGCCTGACCCGCGCGCTGTCGCGCCAGGCCTTTCTGCGCAGCGCCGACGAACATCTGGGGCGGACCCCGGCGCCGCCCCAGGGCAACGCCCTGCTGATGCTGGACATCGATCATTTCAAGCAGTTGAACGACCGGCATGGCCACGCCGCCGGCGACCGGGTCCTGAAGGCCTTCGCGCAGACCATCCGCACCATCGTCCGCCCTCTCGACCTGTTCGGCCGCCTGGGCGGCGAGGAATTCGCCCTGTTCCTGCCCGACACGTCGGAACGGGACGCGAACGACATCGCCGAACGCCTGCGCTTCTGCGTCGAAAGGCTGGAAGTCCCCCTGGACGACGGACCGCCGCTGAAGATCTCCGTCAGCATCGGCACGGTGCACGACTCGCGCACGCCGCTCGCCTCCCTGTCCGAGCTTTTGGCGTATGCTGATCGGGCGATGTACCAGGCCAAGCGCGGCGGACGCAACCGGGTGCACGCCCATGGCGGCCCCGCCGCCCAGGCATCGGATGCGACGGAGGACCCGGCATGGCACCCACCCTTGAACAACGCGCCCAAGGCGCCCTGATCGGCGCCTACGTCGGCGACGCCCTGGCCCTGGGGCCGCACTGGTACTACGACCTGGACGCCCTGCGGCGCGACTACGGCGACTGGATCGACGGCTACACGGATCCCCGCCCGGACCGCTACCATGCCGGGCTGCGGGCCGGCCAGTCGGGCCAGGCCGGCTTCATCCTGGACCTGCTGACGGAATCCCTGGACGCGCGCGGAGAATACGACGAGGCGGATTTCTGCCGCCGGCTGGACCAGGACTTCTTTCCCCTGCTGGACGGTACGCCCATGAACGGGCCGGGCGGCTACACCAGCCAGTCGATCCGCGAGACCTGGCGCCTGCGCGTGGGCCAGGGCCTGCCCTGGGGCCGGGTGGCCGGCCTGGCCGACACCACCGAGGCGGCCGAACGCATCCTGGCCCTGGCCGTGCGCTACGCCCGCCAGCCGGCCGACCTGGCGCGCCACTGCGCCGCGAACACGGCACTGACCCAGCGCGACGCCACGGTGATGGCCATGACCGTGGCCTACGGCTGCGTGCTGGGCAGCTTGGTGCGCGGCGAGCCGCTGGACGCGGCCACGTCCGACCGTCTGATGGCGCTGGTGCGCGACGGCGCCCTGCCCTTCCACAGCGTGACCTCCGCCGGAGAGAACACCCCGCCGCCGGGGCCGGAGGCGCCCAGGACGGCCGGCCAGTTCCCCTCGCCGGACGCCCTGCTGACGGTGTCCTGCGTCCTGCGCGCCGTCCAGGATCCGGGCATCCGCGTCGATCCGGCCTGGAAGGCGTCGCTGCTGTACGGCATGCCCTGCGCGGTCTACCACCAGTTCCCCGCCGCCTACTACCTGGCCGGCCGCTTCCAGGGCGATTTCGAGTCCGCCGTCCTGCACGCCGTCAACGGCGGCGGCCAGAACCAGGCCCGGGCAATGCTGACCGGCGCCCTGTGCGGCGCCATCGGCGGCATCCAGGCGATCCCGGTCCGATTCATCGAACCCCTGGAACACGGCGCGCGGCGCCTGGAGCGCGCCGGCCGGCTGGCCCGCCAGGCCGCGGCGGCCTGACGTCCCGGTCAGCGCACCGGCAGGAAATTGAAGAACAGCAAACCCTGCACGTAGTTGATGCCGATGCGGCGCAGGCCCTCGTCCTGCAGCGAGGCCTCCAGGTCCAGGCGGGCGACGATGCGTCCGAACTCGCGCTCGAAGCTCAGGTTGGCCACGCCGTCGCCCAGCTCATTGGACAGCAGCAGCGGCCGCCCCTGGGCATCGCGCCGGCTGGACAGCATCCAGGCGGCGATCTCGACGTTGCGGGCGGCGTTGAAGACGTGCCGGGCCTGGACCGAATCGCCGACGTGGAAACGGGTCAGCCCGCCGTGCGCCGCGATGATCATGCTGGACAGCCCCAGTACGAACGCCGCCGCACGGTCTCCCGGATAGCGCGGGTCCATGGCGACCGACAGGACCTCGATGTCCCGCAGCCCATCCAGTTCCTTGGGCACCTCGCCGCGATGGATGCGCGCGCGGCCCTGCTCCAGGGCGGTCTTCAGGTCCGTGAATCCGGCCTTGCGCCATTCGCCCGGATTGCGTCTGTACAGCTTTTCCAGCAGGCGGTCCAGGCTGTCCAGGTTGTCGCGCATCGCCAGGGTCTGCAGCCGATTGATGTCGCTCTGGGCGAACTGGTCGGCGGACATGGACTCGCCTTGCAGCCCCGGATCGGAAGGAGCCGCGCAACCGGCCAGTGCCAGCAGGCCGGCCAGCCACCACGCGCGCCAGCGGACGGATCCCGGGAGGCGCGCGCCGGCCATCAGTATTGCCGGTCCCGGTCCACGATGCCTGTGATCGGCTCGCCCCGGTCCAGGGCGCGGATCTTGCCGGCGATCTGGCGCACCGTGCGGTCCATCAGGCTGGCGCCGGCGACGTGCGGCGTGACGCGGATGCGCGCGTCGGTCCAGAAGGGATGGCCGGGCGGCAGGGGCTCGCGCTCGAAGACGTCCAGGGCCGCCGCCCGCACGCGGCCGCTGTCCAGGGCGGCCAGCAGGTCGACTTCGACCAGGTGCCCGCCCCGGGCGATGTTGATCACCAGCGCGTCGGGCCGCAACTGCTCGAAGGTGCGGCGGCACAGGATGCCCCGGGTGGCGTCGGTCAGCGGCAGCGCGTTCACCAGCACGCGCGTGCGCGCCAGGAACGCGGCCAGGCCGGCCTCGCCGCCGTAGGACTCGGCGCCCGGCACGGCGCGGCCGCTGCGCGACCAGACCGCCGTCGGATATTCCAGGGCGGCGCAGGCCTGGGCGACCCGCGCGCCCATCGCCCCGGCGCCCAGGACGCCGACGGTCCAGGCGTCGCGGTCGATGTCGTCCAGGGGCCGCCAGAGCCCCTCGGCCTGCTGGCGCTCGTAGCGGCCGAAGTCGCGCGATTCGCGCAGCAGATGATAGAGCGTGTATTCCGCCATCTGCACCGCCATGCCGCCGTCCTCCAGCCGCACCAGGGGCAGGCCGGCCGGCAGGCCCGGCAGGCGCAGCAGGGCGTCGACCCCCGCGCCCAGGTTGAACAGGGCGCGCAGCCTGGGCTCGCGGACGAACAGATCGGCCGGCGGCGCCCAGACCACGGCGTAATCGGCCCGGCCTTCCGGCTGGCCGTCGCCCCACAGGCGCACCCGGGCTTCGGGCAAGGCGTCGCGCAGGGCCGCCGCCCAAGCCTGCGGGTCGGCTTCCAGTGCCGATGCGAAGACGATATCCATGCCGTCAATGCTCCAGGGCGTAGTCCAGTGCCGCGCGCACCGCCGCGGCCTGGGCCGCGTTGCACTGGTCCGGCGTCGCGCGCGGGCTGTCGGGATAGACCTCGGTCGTGGTGCGGTAGGGCGCGTCCGTGATGCCGGCGCACAGCCCCAGGGACCGCAGGGCGTAGCGGATGACGCCCGGGGCGACCACGGGCGAACCGATGATCTCGCCGCGCGCGTCGGCGGGAGCGATGTGGGTGACTTCGGACACGGCGCGGATCACGGCGGCCTGGAATCCGGGCTGGGGAGACTCGGTATCGTCCACCAGATAGAAGCCGTCGGGGATGCCGCCCGGCGTGAAGGGCCGGCCGTCGCGCGCCGCCAGGGCGGGCCGGAACTCGGATTCGTCGCTGTCGGTGGTCTCGTGCAGGTCGATGTGCACCCGTACGCGGTCCGCGAACGGCGCCACCAGCGCCATCAATGCCGCCGACTCCGGCGCGGGGCTGCCGGGACGGAAGGACCGGTTCGGATCCAGCGCCCGGGGATTCCAGCGGTGGATGCGCTCGTAGCCCCAGGGGCTGACGCAGGGAACGATCATCAGGTCCAGGCGGCCCGCGTAGTCGGCCGCGTGCAGATCGGCGAAGCGCAACGCGCCGTGCACGCCGCTGGTCTCGTAGCCGTGGACCCCGCCCGTGACCAGCGCCGCCGGCCGGTCGTCGCGCCAGCCGCGGCTGCGCAGCGCGAACAGGGGATAGGTATCGGGCGCATAGTCCAATTGGCCATACGGCACGACGTCGAAACGATCGCGCAGGCGATCGATCGCCGCCAGGACTTCATCGGCATAGCTGCGCCGGCGCCGCTGGCGGGCGCGCCAGGCGGCGATTTCGGCTTCCCCCCAGGGAACGCCGGGGGTGCCGATCGGGTAGAACGGGGGCTGCATGGGCCGGACTCCGGGCATGAAAAACTGCGTGGAACTTTAGCACAGGGCCCCGCCGCGCCTGCGCCCGCGCCCGGGCGGGAACGGACCCGTGCCTGGCCCGCGAACCGCTCAATACAACCACAGCCGGACATGCACCCAGCCCGCTTCCTGAGCGGCCTCGATGGCCTCGAACACGGGGATCGACAGGAAATATGGCAGGGCGTCGCGCACCGTGTTCCAGACGCCCTGGAGATCGACCGTGACGTGCCGCGGCGAACGCCAGGCGGCCGGACGGGGCAGGAACCGGGGCACCCGCGCGCAGTAGTCCTCGAACGGCGCGCCGAAGGACGCGCGCAGCATCCGCTCCTCCTCGCCCACGATCCAGCGGAACACCGTCCAGACCGCCAGGGCCAGGGCCAGCCCCGCCGTCAGGCTGCCGGTCTGCAGGCCGATGCCCAGGACGGCCAGGATGGAGAAGACGTACAGCGGATTGCGGCAGACCGAGTAAGGCCCCTCGGCCACCAGGTCGGCGCCCTTGCGTCCACCCAGGTACAGCATGCAGGCGCAGCGCCCCAGCAACGCCAGCGCCATCAGGATCAGGCCCGCCCATTCCAGGCCCTGGTTGACCCAGCCGGCCTCCGGCCAGGCGGAACCGATCCAGGGCAGCGCCAGCACGGCCAGCACCCCCAGGACGCCCAGCGCGCGGCGGCGCAGCACCTGGGCATGAGCCAGGCGTTCCCAGACGGAATCGATGTCGGCTTTGGAACGGGCGGCGGGGGAAGTGCAGGCGGACGAAGACATGATGGCTCCTGGTCGGACAGCGCCCACCATAGTCCCGGAGGCCACGAATCCGCTACGAATCCAACTGACCGGAAGCTGAACGGAAGTCCAGCCTGAAGATCGTCCCGCTATCGGGACCGCCATGGACCGAGTCCACGCTCAGCCGCCAGCCCCGCAGCTCGCAGACACGCTGGGCTATGCCCAGGCCCAGGCCATGGCCGGTTTCGGACGCGCCCGCCGCGGACAGGTCCGTCCGGCCGGCGCGCCACTCCCGCATCCGCGCCAGGCGCCCGGGATCGATCCCCGGCCCATCATCGCGCAGGATCAGTGCGCCGTCCTCGTCCAGGCCGACCCGCAGGGTGGCCGGCGCGGCGTGCTCGATCGCGTTGCGCAGCAGATTGCGCAGCACGATCAGCAGGGCGTCCGGATCCAGGAACCGGCTCTCGCCCGGCGGGATGCGCGGATCCAGCGCCAGGCCGCGCGCCCGGGCCATGGGCTCCAGAGCGAACCAGGCCTGCTCCAGGGCCCGCGACAGTTCGACGCGGCGCACCCGGGCCGGATCGGCGCTGTTCAGGGCCGCCGCGCCCGCCAGGCTGCTGGCGGCGGCGTCGACCTGGACCATCATGCGCGCCAGGCGCGTCTCCAGGGGCGTCCCCGGACCGGCGTCCAGCCGGGCCATTTCGCAATCGGAGCGCAGGGCGGCCAGCGGCGTGCGCAGCTCGTGACCGAGATTGGCGGCGAACTGGCGCTCGAACGCCACGGACCGGTCGATCCGGTCCTGGATGCGGTTGAAGGCCCCGATCAATTGCAGCGCCTCGTCGCCCCCGGGCGCCTCGCCGGCGAACGCCCCGCCCTCCCAGGCCGAGAGCCGGTCCGATACGGCGCGGATCGGCGCCACCACCCGGCGCGCCAGCCGCCGGGCCAGCAGCCAGGCGCAGATCAGCGCCAGCACGGCCCCGCCCGCCAGGATCCAGCCGAAGGACCGGACCCGGTCCTCGTGCGCGGTGGCGTCGTAGCGGACATAGAGGAGACCCTGGGGGACGGTCTCGACCCAGGTGTGCCACGTCCGGCCCGCCTGCACGATTTCCCGCCCGCCCGGCCCCGCCGCGAACATGCCTTCCAGGGGAGGCGGCCGATCCGCCGGCAGCACCCAGGTCTGGACGCGCCCTCCTTCGCTCCAGCGCGGCGGCAGGATCGCCGGCACGGCCAGCCCCGCTCCGAGGTCGTCGCGCAGGGCCGCGATCTGGCCCGACAGGACTTCGTCGACCAGGTCGTCCTCCATGCGGGCGAAAGTCTCGTAGGCCAGCAGGCTGATGACCAGCAGGAATACGGCGGCGGTGCCGGTGACGGCCCAGGTGACCCGCCGGGCCAGGGAGGACGACTGTTTCAGCCTCATGCCGCATCCCCGCCGTCCGCGTCGTCCGGCGCGGGCGTCAGACGCCAGCCCCGGCCGGGCTCGGCCACGATGCCGGGCCCTCGCCCAGCGCGCAGGCGGCGGCGCAGCAGGCGTACCTGGTCGTGCAGGGCGCGGTCGGACGGCGGCCCGTCAGGCCACAGCGCCGCCGTCAGGCGGGCATGGGTCGCCAGGCCGCCCGGCGGACGCATCAGGGCCGCCAGCAGCAGCACCGACTTGCGCGGCAGGGCCAGCGGCCGGCCGGCCAGGGTCACCGCCTGCGCATGCGGGTCGTAGCGCAACTCCCCGAGGACGAGGGAATCCGATTCGCCGCTTCGCTCCCGACGCGCCAGGACGCGCAGCCGCGCCGCGACCTCGGCCAGGGAAAAGGGCTTGACCAGATAGTCCTCCGCCCCCAGTTCGAAGGCCAGGAGCTTGTCCTCGAGCCGTTCGCGCGCCGTCAGCACCAGCACGGGCCGCCACAGGACGGATTCCCGCCGCATGGCGCGCAGCACGTCCAGTCCGCCCAGGCCGGGCAGGCCCAGGTCCAGCACCACGACATCGAAGACCGACTCGCGCAGCAGGGCCAGCGCCCCATGGCCGTCATAGGCCACGTCCGGCGCCATGCCCTGGCGTTCCAGGTAGCCGTACAGATTTTCCGCCAGCGTCGGCTCGTCCTCGACGATCAGGACACGCGGGCCGTCGGCCGCGCCCGTCATGGCCAGGGCCTGTCCATGCTAGCCAAGAAACCCGGCCCGTCCGGTTTCCAGGCTGCCCGGCACGTCGTCATTGGCGACCGCCAGGGCCGCGGCCAGGGTAGATCGCAAAAAGGAACGGCGGGAGGACGCCGCCGCTTCCACGCAGGATGTCGAATCGCACATTCCAGAATCTCCGGCAAGGGGTCTCGGGTACGATCCGCGCAGGCATCGCGCAGCCATGATAACCAACCACCGCGGCGCCTGGAAAGCGACGGCCGGGCGGCTATGCGCCCGATTCCAGGCCGGACGCGGACTCCGCGTCCAGATACTCCCGATAGCGCCGGTATTCCTGCTGCGAGCAAGCTCGCACGTTTCGCCTCAGCCAGGCGCCGGCGTCCTCCACGTGGCCTCCGGCGCCGGACGCCTGAGGCGATCCCGCCGGGCGCGCGCCGGGCCATTGCTTGCCACCGATCTCCTGGTTCATGCGCGTCATTCAAGATTTATCCAAACGACACGCATTATTTCACCCCATCCAGGTCATGTACCAATAAAAAATTGCAAACAAATCCGGACCCCTGAAAAATTCCTTTTCCAGGAAAGCGGTTCCCACGCAATCCGAAAGATTAAAAAACGTCAGGAAACGCTGCGGTGCGGCAACACTCTGATAAATTCAGACATGCCATGCTCACCCAAGCCTCACCGGATATGTTTCAGGCCTTTCGCCGCATGCCTCTCAGCGGCTGGCACGTGCTTCAGGTCGCCGCGCTCACGTTCCTCGCCGCCCTGGCGGGCCTGCTGACCCAGCCCGTCTCGGGGCTGTCGGTCCTGTGGCCCGCGAACGCCCTGCTGGCCGGCCTGCTGCTGCGCAACCCCGGGCTGGCCGGTCCGGCCTCGTGGGCGGCGGCGGGCGCCGCCCTGGCGCTGGCGGGCCTCGCCTGGGGCGAAGCGCCCCTCCAGGCGCTGGCGTACGGCCTGGCGAACCTGGCCGGCGCCTTTGTCGGCTGGCGGCTCCTCGCCACGCCCGGCGCCCTCTCCAACCTGCGCCAGCCGCGCGCCGTCCTGCGGATCCTGCTCGCCTGCGCCGCGGCGGCCGCCACGCACGCGGCCGCCGCCGGGCTGCTGGCCCCCTGGCTGCGGACGGACGCCTCCTGGACGACCCTCCTCGCCGACTGGTTCCTCGGCCAGCTGCTCAGCTACTGCGCCTTCCTTCCCCCCATCCTGCTGCAGCCCGGAACGAATCGCCGGGACCGCCGCCGCGCACCGCACCGCGCACACGCAAGACTCGAGGCCCTGGCGCCGTTCGCCTCGCTGGCCGTCGGGCTCGCCCTGTGCTTCCTGGTCGGAGGCCCGGGCGTCCTGGCCTTTCCGATCCCTCCCCTGCTGTACTGCGCCCTGGTCTACCGGCAGCACACGACGGCCTGGCTCGCCCTGCTGGCCGTCCTCGCCATCACGCTCGGCACGGCCTTCGGCTGGATCCCCTTCGGCAACGGCCCCCCGCCCCCCGGCGCATTCCCCTGGAATGTGGCGTCCCTGCGACTGGGCGCGCTGCTGCTGGTGATCGCGCCCCTGATCATGTCCAGCGCGCTCGCGGCCCGCGGCGACACGATCTCCGCCCTGAACCGCGCGCTGGACCACGACGTGCTGACCGGGACGCTGTCGCGGCAGGCCTTCCTGCGCGGCGCCCAGGAATGCCTGCAGGGACCGGCCACGCCCCGGGGCACCGGCCTGCTGATGCTCGACATCGACCGCTTCAAGCGGTTGAACGATACCCATGGACATGCGGCCGGGGACCTGATCCTGCAGGCCTTCGCGCGAACGATCGGCGCCGCCATCCGCCCGCGCGACCTGTTCGGCCGGATCGGCGGAGAGGAATTCGGCATCGTGCTGCCCGATACGGCGCCGGCGGACGTCGCCGCCATCGCCGAGCGGCTGCGCGCCTGCGTGGCGGACACCGTGACGATCCCCGCCGAAGGAGCTGCGCCCATCCGCATCACGGTAAGCATTGGCGCGGTGCACGATTCGCAGCAGCCCCAGGCCACCCTCCATGCGCTTTTGTCGTATGCTGACCAGGCCATGTACCGGGCCAAGCGCAACGGCCGCGATCGCGTCTGCGTCCATGGCGATCCGGCCGCGGTCGCCGAGGTCCGGGACGGCGCTCCCGCGGCCCCGCAAGCGCCCCCGGCCGGAGAATCCCTCCGGCATCGTCACACACCCTAGCGTTCGAAACCCTCCATGCCAGATCCGACCCCTCTCATCGCCCTGCTGGAAGACGATCCCGCCCAATCCGCATGGATGCGGCAGACCCTGGCCGACGCCGGCTATTCCTGCGAGGCGTTCGTCGAAGGCGGCGCCCTGCTCGCGGCGCTGCGCGCCCGCGCGCCTTTCGCCCTGCTCCTGCTGGACTGGGAACTGCCGGGCATCAACGGCATGGAAGTCCTGCGCTGGGTCCGCGCCAACCGCAGCGAAACCCTGCCGGTGATCTTCGTCACCAACCGGACGCTGGAAAGCGACCTCATCGAAGGCCTGAACGCGGGCGCCGACGACTACATCGGCAAGCCCTGCCGGCCCGGGGAACTGCTGGCGCGCATCGGCGCCCAGATGCGCCGCCACCGGCCCTCCGCCAACCCGGACGGGGACTTCAGGCTGGGAGACTTCACCGTCGACATGGCCACCCGGCAGATCCGGCTGCGCGACGAACCCATCGCCCTCACGCCCAAGGAATTCGACCTGGCGGCCCTGTTCCTGCGCCATCCCTGGCGGCTGTTCTCGCGCGACGACCTCAGCGCGCTGATATGGAACCGGGAAGTCCCCAGCGCCTCGCGCACCCTGGACACCCATCTGTCGAACATCCGCAAGAAACTGCGCCTCGGGCCGGCCACGGGAACCCTGCTCTGCGCCTCCTACGCGCTGGGCTACCGGCTCGAGCTCCTGCCGTCCTCCGACCAGGCATCCCTCCCATGACCGGTCCCCGTCCGCCGTCCGCCGTCCCGGGCGCACGCGCCCTGGCGCTGGCCCTGCTGGCCGCCTGCCTGTCCCTCCCGCCGAACGCGCACGCCCGGCCCCTGGGCGCCCAGGGAGACGACTTCCTGTACCAGGTGGAACCGGGCGACACCCTGGAACAGCTCGCCCGGCGCTACACCCTGCAGGCCGGGCACTGGCCCGCGCTGCAGCGCCTGAATCAGATCGGCGATCCCTACCGCCTGCCGGTCGGCAAGGTGCTGCGCATCCCCCTGTCCCTGATCCCTGAACAGCCCGCGACGGCCACCGTCATCCATGCGATCGGACGCGTCACGGCGGACGGACGGCCCGTGAAACCGGGCGACGTCCTGCGCGCGGGCCAGTCGCTGCGCAGCGCCGAGGACGCCTCCGCCACCCTGCGGCTGGAAGACCGGAGCCTGCTGACGCTGCCTCCCGGCACGACGCTGCGGCTCCAGCGCCTGCAGTCCTTCCAGGGGACGGGACTGACGGACACCCGGGTCGGCCTTGACCGGGGCACGCTGGAATCCACCGTGGCCCCCGAAGGATCCGGCGTCGGCCGCTTCGAGGTCCGCACGCCCGCCACCGTCACGGGCGTGCGCGGCACCCGCTTGCGCATCCATGCCGACGCGTCGGGATCCCGCCACGAAGTCCTGCATGGCGGCGCGGCCATCGAAGGCCCCGACCGGACCGAACAGCGCCTCGAACCGGACCGGGGCGCCGCCTACGACGCCCGCGGCGTCCTGCTGGGCGCGCACCCGCTGCTGCCGCCTCCCGCGGACCTGAGGATTTCACGGGACGGCGGCCAGCGGCTGGACTTCACGCCCATTCCCCAGGCGGCCGCCTACGCGATCCGGGTCACCCTGGACGCCGACGGCACACGCCTGGAATCCAGCCAGCGGGTCGCCGGCCCCGGCGCGCCCATCCACTCCCGCAGCGGCGGAACGCGCTATGTCTTCGTACGGGGCATCGATACCCTCGGCATCGAGGGCCGCGATGCTATCCTGGCCGCCCAATCGCTGAACACCGGCCTCACGGCCAGCGACGGCTCCCCGGTCCTGGCGGCCGACGGCACGCCCGTGACGCTGGACTAGGGCCTGTCCACACGCACCGGGGAGTCGCGAAGAAGCCATGATCACCGGCATGCGGCGACGCCTCCTGCTCGAATGGCTGGCCCTGGTCGCCACGCTGGCCCTGCTGTCCACCGCGCTGACGGTCTGGAAAGAGCTGCCGGGCATCCGGGACATCAACCACCGGGTCTACGACCTGAGCATGCAGGCGGCCCGGAACCCGTCCCCCAGCCCGGACATCGCGATCATCGCCATCGACGACGCCAGCATCGACACCCTGGGCTACTGGCCCTGGCGCCGCTCGGTCCACGCGGCCCTGCTCGACCGCCTCCACGGCGCGCGCGCGGTGGGACTGGACCTGATCTTCTCGGATCCCCATCCCGCCCATCCGCAGGACGATTTCGTCCTGGCCCAGGCCATAGCCCGGCACGGGCGCGTCGTCCTGCCCGAAGTCCTGAGCCCGGACGGCCGGCACCGGATCGAGCCGATCCCCCCGCTGGCCAAGGCGGCCGCGGCCCTCGGCCGCATCGACGCGCGGCCCGACCCGGACGGCACGCTGCGCACCATCGAGCCGCGCCGCACCCCGGCGGACGGCGGTCCGCCCCTGGCGCACTTCAGCCTGGCGCTGGCCCGCGTCACCGGCCAGGAGGCCGCCGTGGCCCGGACGCTGGCCATTCCCCCCGACACCGCCATGCGCGTCCATTTCACCGATCCGGCCCGCCGCCACGCGCTCTATCCCTATGCCGCCGTGCTGAACGGCCAGGTTCCCGAAGCCGCGTTCCAGGACCGCATCGTGCTGGTCGGCGCCTGGGCCTCGGGGCTCGGCGACCACCTGTCGACTCCCGTGGGCGGCTTGACGGCGGGGGTCTCGATCCTGGCCGACACCCTGCAGAACCTGCAGGATGGCCTCTGGATCCGCATCGCCCCGACGTGGCTCACGGCGCTGGCGGGGCTGGGGCTGATCCTGCCGGTCTGCCTGGGCCTGGGCGTCCTGTCCGCGCGGCGGGGACTGGCCGGCGTGCTGGCCGCCAGCATCCTCTTCCTGGCCATGGACACCCTGCTGCTCCAGCAGGCCGGGTACTGGCTGCCGCCCGCCGGCATCCTGGCGGCCCTGGTCCTGGCCTATCCCCTGTGGAGCTGGCGCAGCCAGGAAGCCTCCCTGAGCCACATCGACGCCGAACTCGAGCAACTGCGGATTCCGCTGCGGCTGGCCGATCCCGGGCCCGACGCCGCGTCTTCCGGGCAGGCCGGCCCCGACACGCTGCCCGAGCGGGCCGTCCGCCTGCACCAGGCGGTCACGCGCCTGAAGCAGGCCACCCGGGCCCAGGAGGAAACGCTCAGCTTCCTGTCGCACGACATGCGATCCCCCCAAAGCGCCATCCTGGCCATCATCGAGCTGCGGCGCCAGGCGCCCGACCGATGGACCGAGGAAGCCGTCCTGGCGCACATCGAACGGCAGACGCGCGCCACTCTGGACCTCGTCGACCATTTCGTCCAGTTGGGACGCGCCGAATCCGCGCCCCTGAACCGGCACCCCGTCTATCTGGACGACCTCATCCAGGAATGCTGCGACCGGCGCTGGCCGCAGGCCGAGCGGCGCGCGATCGCACTGCGCTTCGAGGCCCGGCACCCGGAAGCCGTGGCCGACATCGACGCCGAGCTCATGGGCCGGGCCATCGGCAACCTGCTGGACAATGCCCTGCTCTACAGTCCGGCGCACAGCGCCGTCGAATGCTCCCTGGAATCCGACGGACGCCGCTGGCGCATCCACGTCCAGGATGCCGGCCCCGGCATTCCACCCGAACAGATGGAACGCCTGTTCTCCCGCTTCCAGCGCCTGCCCGGCGACGCGCACAAGCCGCCGGGCAGCGGCCTGGGGCTGGCCTTCGTGCGGACCGTGGCGCAGCGCCACGGCGGCCAGGCGTCCTGCGCCAGCGTCCCCGGCCAGGGCGCCCGGTTCACGATCAGCATCCCCATGGAAAGCTGAGAGCCTCCGGGACGCGCGGGCCGGCGCCCGGCACGAGGTTGCGCGGCAAGCCCGCGGACGATTACCGTCCGGCGTTGCGGCGCAGCCGTTCCAGCGCGGCCCGGTTCAAGTCCTTCGCCTCCTGCTCGGCATAGTCCCGCTCTCCGGGCTCGTAGGAGCCTTCATAGAGGCACCGGCTGCGGTTCCATTGGCAATCGCCGCCCCGCTCCGACTGCCTGGCCGGACCTCCACCCCCGAAGCAGCCGGACACCAGCGCGGCAAAACACAGCGCGACGCTGCATCGGATCACGATTCGGCCGGACATGTTTCCTCCTTCTGCTGGAATATGCCTGCCTTTTTATAACAGGTTCCCGCGGGCTGGCCGGGGCCGCGGCGGCGCGACGCCTCGCGATTTTGTCACCGCCTATTTCCCGAACGGCCGGCAAAAGGCCGGTCCCGGTTCCGGCAACTCGCGCCCGGAACGCGATCATCCCCTACTAGACTACTTAAGAATGGAGATGCTCTCGCGCAGGGCTTATGGGCCATGAGTGCCCATCCCCCGTTAATGGGGTAGAGCCGGGATAGCCTGCTACAGGAGGTGATCGGAGCTGATTGGCGCAGCCCAAAAATGCCTACATGGAGACCAGATGCGAAAAGGCCAGTTCCGAAGAACTGGCCTTTTCATGATTCCTGGTGGGCTGTGAGTGACTCGAACACTCGACCGACGGATTAAGAGTCCGCTGCTCTACCAACTGAGCTAACAGCCCGTCGCAATGATTTTGCGAAGAACGAAACTATACACCTTTTCCCGGACTCGCGCAAAACGGCTGCGGCGGGGCCGGGCGCAAGACCCCGCCTACACCGCCGCCGCCAGCCGGGCCGCCAGGCCGACGTAGCTGCGCGGCGTCATCGCCAGCAGCCGCGCCTTGGGCTCGGCGGGCAGGTCCAGGCCGGCGATGAATTCCCGCAGGGCCTGCTCGGTGATGCCCTTGCCGCGCGTCAGGGCCTTCAGTTGCTCGTAGGGCTGCGGCAGGCCGTAGCGGCGCATCACCGTCTGCACGGGCTCGGCCAGGATTTCCCAGCAAGCGTCGATGTCGGCGTCGATGGCGCCGGGATTCAGTTCCAGCTTGCCCAGGCCGCGCAGGCAGGCCTCGTAGGCCACCAGGCCGTAGCCCAGCGCCACGCCCAGGTTGCGCAGCACGGTGGAGTCCGTCAGGTCGCGCTGCCAGCGCGACACCGGCAGCTTTTCCGACAGGTGGCGCAGCATCGCGTTGGCCAGGCCCAGGTTGCCTTCGGAATTCTCGAAGTCGATCGGGTTGACCTTGTGCGGCATGGTGGACGAGCCGACCTCGCCGTCCTTCAGGCGCTGCTTGAAATATCCCAGGGAGATGTAGCCCCAGACGTCGCGGTTCAGGTCCAGCAGGATGGTGTTGGCGCGGGCGATCGCGTCGAACAGGGCCGCCATCCAGTCATGCGGCTCGATCTGGATCGAATAGGGGTTCTGGGTCAGCCCCAGGCCGCCCAGGACTCCGCCGGAGAACGCGGGCCAGTCGATTTCCGGGTAGGCCGCCAGGTGGGCGTTGTAGTTGCCGGTAGCGCCGTTCATCTTGGCCAGGGGCTGCACGGCGCGGATCGCGTCCAGGGCGCGTTCCAGGCGGGCGACCACGTTGGCGAATTCCTTGCCCATGGTGCTGGGCGTGGCCGGCTGGCCGTGCGTGCGCGACAGCAGCGGCTGATTGGCGTGCCGGTGCGCCAGTTCGCGCAAGCGGGCGGCGACCGATTCCAGCGCCGGCACCACGCACAGCGTGCGCGCCCGGCCCAGCATCAGGGCGTGCGAGGTGTTGTTGATGTCTTCCGAAGTGCAGGCGAAGTGGATGAATTCGGCCGCCCGGGACAGCTCGGCGTCGTCGGCCACCTGTTCCTTGAGCCAGTATTCCACCGCCTTCACGTCGTGGTTGGTGGTGCGCTCGATGGCCTTGATGCGGGCCGCGTCGGCCTCGGAGAAATTGTCCACCAGCGCCCGCAGCCGCGCGCGCGCCGCAGCCGGGAAGGCGGGCAGCTCGGGCAGGCCGGCGTCGGACAGGCCGATCAGCCAGGCGATCTCGACTTCGACCCGGTGCGCCATGAAGCCGGCTTCGGACAGGAAGGGCCGCAGGGCGTCGGCCTTGGCCGCGTAGCGCCCATCCAGGGGCGACAGCGCGTTCAGCGCGCTGAGGGAAGAATCAATATGCATCATCGACGGGAAGAGAAGGCGCGGCCGCCCGGATACGAGGCCGGAGCGCGCGGGACAGTGGAACGAACGGCGACCAGGGGAGGCCCCGGATCCGGGGGACCGGCGAGGCGCGCCCCAAGGCAGGATTCTAGCACCCGCCCCGCCCGCGCTTCCGGGCGGGGCGGATATACCACACCACGCCGGCGGCGCTTCGTAAAAAAAGGTCAAAACACCCCGGGCATCCCGGGGTCCGGGGACCCGTCCTGCTATACTTTTCGAGCCCTGGACTCTCTCGCCTCCCCATGAAATTGATCGGTTCCCTGACCAGCCCCTACGTCCGCAAGGTCCGTATCGTGCTGGCCGAGAAAAAGCTCGACTACGAGCTGGTCCTCGACGACCCCTGGGGGCCCGCGACCCACGTCACGGCGCACAATCCCCTGGGCAAGGTGCCCTGTCTGATCATGGACGAGAACGGCGCGCTGTTCGACTCGCGCGTCATCGTGGAATACCTGGACACGCTCTCGCCGGTGGGCCGGCTGATCCCGCCGCCCGGACGCGAGCGCGTGGAAGCCAAGCGCTGGGAAGCCGTGGCCGACGGCATCATGGACGCCGCCGCGGCCGCCTTCATGGAAACCCACCGCCGGCCCGAGCCCCAGCGCAACCCCGACTGGGTCGCCCGCCAGCACAGGAAGATCCGCGCCGGGCTGGACTACATGGAACAGCTCCTGGGCGAACAGTCCTACTGCATGGGCGTGAACCTGTGCCTGGCCGACATCGCCGTGGGCGCCGCCCTGGGCTACCTGGACCTGCGCTTCCCGGACATGGACTGGCGCGCCAGCCACCCCCACCTGGCCCGCCTGACGGAAAAGCTCGACGCGCGGCCGTCGTTCGCCACGACCAGGCCGCCCGCCGCGTAGATCCCGCGCGCCCAAGACGGCAAATCCCCGCGCGGACCGCGAGCCCGCGCGGGGATTTTCATTTCCGCCCGCGCAAACCCTAGACGATGATCCCGCCGCCCAGGCAGACGTCGCCGTCGTACAGCACCGCCGACTGGCCCGGGGTCACGGCCCACTGGGGCTGGTCGAAGCGCAGCGCGAAATCCGCCGCGCCCTCCCCCGCTTCCAGGGCGCAGGCGGCGTCGGCCTGCCGGTAACGGGTCTTGGCGGCGTAAGCGCCGGGGACCGGCGGTTCGCCCGCCACCCAGCTGGCGTCCTGGGCGTACAGCCGCTCGCTGAGCAGCCAGGGGTGGTCATGACCCTGGACGACGTACAGGACGTTGTTCGCCAGGTCCTTGCGGGCCGCGTACCAGGCGTCGGCCGTGCCGTCCTCGCGCTGGGCGCCGCGTACCCCGCCGATGCCCAGGCCCTTGCGCTGGCCCAGGGTATGGAAGGCCAAGCCCTGGTGGCGGCCGATCTCCCGCCCCTCGGGGGTCAGCATCGGCCCCGGCTTCACAGGCAGGTAGCGGTTCAGGAATTCCCGGAACGGCCGCTCGCCGATGAAGCAGATGCCTGTGGAGTCCTTCTTGGCGGCGTTGGGCAGGCCGATCTCGCGCGCGATGCGGCGGACCTCGGTCTTGGGCAGCTCGCCCAGGGGAAACAGGGTGCGCGCCAGCTGGTCCTGGTTCAGGCGGTGCAGGAAATAGCTCTGGTCCTTGGTGCCGTCCAAGGCCTTCAGCAGTTGGCTGCGCGGGCCCGCGGGCGTGTCGATGCGCCGCACCCGGGCGTAGTGGCCGGTGGCGATGTAGTCGGCGCCCAGCCCCATGGCGTGGTCCAGGAAGGCCTTGAACTTGATTTCGGCGTTGCACAGCACGTCCGGATTGGGCGTGCGGCCGGCGGAATATTCCCGCAGGAATTCCGCGAACACCCGGTCCTTGTACTCGGCGGCGAAATTGACCGCCTCGATGTCCACGCCCACCACGTCGGCCACGCTGGCGGCGTCCAGCCAATCCTGGCGCGACGAGCAGTATTCGCTGTCGTCGTCGTCCTCCCAGTTCTTCATGAACAGGCCGACCACCTCGTAGCCCTGCTGCTTGAGCAGCCAGGCCGACACCGAGGAATCGACCCCGCCCGACATGCCGATGACGACCCGGGCGCCGCGCGCGGGCCGGTCAGCCATGGAGGGCCTCGTCCACGGTTTCGATCCAGTGGCGCACCGGCGTGCCGGTGCCGCCCTGGAGATGGCAGATGCAGCCGATGTTCGAGGACACGATGGTCCCGGGCAGCGTCGCCTCGATCGCCCGCAGCTTGCGGTCGCGCAGGGACTTCGACAGCGCCGGCTGGGTGATCGAATAGGTGCCCGCCGAGCCGCAGCACAGGTGCGATTCGCCGAAGGCCTGGAGATCGAAGCCCAGGTCGGCCAGCAGCCGCTCGGTGACGGCGCGCAGGCCCTGCCAGTGCTGCAGCGTGCAGGGCGGATGGAAGGCGCTGCGGCCGGGCGCGCGGCGCATCTTCGCCCGGACCTCGGCCGCCATCGGCGCGAGGAACTCGGCGATGTCCTTGACGTAGGGCATCAGGCGCGCGGCGCGTTCGGCGTAGGCCGGGTCGTGCTTCAGGTGATGGGCATAGTCCTTGATCATGCCGCCGCAGCCCGAGGCGTTGACGATCACGGCCTCGACCTCGCCGGATTCCAGCAGCGGCAGCCAGGCGTCCACGTTGGCACGCATCTGGTCGCGGCCGGCCTCCTGGGCGTCCAGGTGGAAATTGATGGCGCCGCAACAGCCCGACCCGGCGGCGATGCGCGTGCCCACGCCGACCGCGTCCAGCACGCGCAGCGTGGCGGCGTCGATGGAGGGCATCATGGCGGGCTGGACGCAGTTGGCCAGCATCAGCACCTGGCGCGCATGGCGGCCGGGCTCCGCCGGCAGCGGCCCGGCCGGGCGGGCTTCCGCGATCTTGGAGCGCAGCACCGCCGGCAGCGCGGGCCGCACCCAGCGTCCCATCCGGTACAGGGGACCGAACCAGGGCGAGCCCATCAGGCGGCGCAGGGCGCCCCGCATCAGGCGTTCGCGCAATGGACGGCGCACGCGCTCGCTGACGATCTGGCGGCCGATGTCCACCAGGGCGCCGTACTGGACGCCCGACGGACAGGTGGTCTCGCAATTGCGGCAGGTCAGGCAGCGGTCCAGGTGCTGCTGGGTGACGAAGGTGGGCTCGGCGCCCTCCAGGACCTGCTTGATCTGGTAGATGCGCCCGCGCGGGCTGTCGAGTTCGTCGCCCAGGATCTGGTAGGTCGGACAGGTCGCCAGGCAAAAACCGCAATGCACGCAGCGGCGCAGGATTTCATCGGCGTCCCGGCCGAAATCGGTGTCGCGCGCCCAGTCCGCGAGTTGTGTCTGCATGGTGGATCCTCAGAGTTCCGGGTACAGCCGATGGGCGTTGAAGATTCCGGCGGGATCGAATTCCCGCTTCAGCCGCCGGTGGATCTGCAGCACGCCGTCGGCCAGGGGGTGGAAGGTCGGCACGCCGGCGGGCGCGCCTTCGCGGCGGTACAGGCAGGCGGAACCGCCCAGCGACTGGACCCGGTCGCGCAGCGCCGCCGCGTCGTGCGGCCCGGCCAGCCAGCGCAGGCAGCCCCCCCATTCGTGCAGCACGGGCGCGAGGCCCAGCGCGGGCGCGCCGGCGGGCAGGACGATGCGCCACAAGGGCCGCTGGCGGAAAAACGCGTGCGTCTGGTCGCGCAGGCCCAGCCAGAAGGCGTCGGCGGCCTCGCCGGACAGGCGTTCCCCGCCGATCTCCTCCAGGCCCTGGCGCACGGCCGATTCATTGCCCGACAGGCGCACCGAGAGTTTCCCTCCGGCACCCGAGGCGTCGGCCACCCAGGCCGTCGCCGACACCGGCAGCGGCCGCGACCGCCAGCGCAGGCACAGGCCCAGGGCGGAGGCTTCGTCCAGCGCCAGGACGCAGGTGGCCTCGCTGCGCGGCCGGGGCGCGACCTTGAGCGAGACTTCGACCAGCGCCCCCAGGACGCCCAGGGAACCCGCCAGCAGGCGCGAGACGTCGTAGCCGGCGACGTTCTTCATGACCTCGCCGCCGAAACGCAGCACGTTGCCGTCGGCGCTCAGCAGGCGCGTGCCGAGCACGAAATCCGCCAGCGAACCGGCCGCCATGCGGCGCGGGCCGGACAGGCCCGAGGCCACGCAGCCCCCCAGGGTGCCGGCGGCGCCGAAGCGCGGCGGCTCGAAGGCCAGCATCTGGTTCCGCGACGCCAGCAGCGCCTCGATTTCCGCCAGCGGCGTGCCGGCCCGGGCCGTCAGCACCAGTTCGGACGGCTCGTAGCTCACCACGCCGTGATAGGCCGACAGGTCCAGCCAGGACACGGCGCCCTCCGGCGGCAGCGGGCCGCCATAGAACAGCCGCGTGCCCCCGCCCCGGATCAGGAGCGGGCGCTGGGCCGCGCGAGCGGTCACGACCTGCTCGCAGAGTTCGGACAATACGAATTCCATGGCGGAGAATCCTAGAACCGGGGGATGTCGGGGAAGCGGATGTCGCCCTGGTGGACGTGCATCTTGCCGTATTCCGCGCAGCGCACCAGCGTGGGAATGAGCTTGAGCGGATTGAGCAGCCCGTAGGGATCGAAGGCGCGCTTGACCGCCGAGAAGACGTCCAGCTCGTCGCGCGTGAACTGCGAGCACATCTGATTGATCTTCTCCAGGCCCACGCCGTGCTCGCCGGTGATGGTGCCGCCCACCTGGACGCACAGTTCCAGGATGGCGGCGCCGAAGGCCTCGGCGCGTTCGACTTCGTCGGGCTGGTTGGCGTCGAACAGGATCAGGGGGTGCAGGTTGCCGTCCCCGGCGTGGAACACGTTCGAGCAGCGCAGGCCGAACCGGGTTTCCATCCCGGCGATGGCCGCCAGGACCTTGCCCAGGTGGCGGCGCGGGATGGTGCCGTCCATGCAATAGTAGTCGGGCGAGATGCGCCCGGCGGCGGGAAAGGCGTTCTTGCGCCCGGCCCAGAACTTCAGGCGTTCCTCTTCGGACGAGGACGTCTGCAGCCGGGTGGCGCCGGCTTCGCGCAGCAGGGCCTCGACGCGGGCGATTTCCTCGGCGACCTCGTCGGGCGTGCCGTCGGATTCGCACAGCAGGATGGCCTCGGCGTCCAGGTCGTAGCCGGCCTTCACGAAGGGCTCGACCATGTGCACCGAACGCTTGTCCATCAGTTCCAGCCCGGCGGGGATGATGCCGCCCGCGATGATGCGCGTGACGCCCTCGCCCGCCTGCTCGACGCCGGGGAAGCTGGCCATGACCACCCGCGCCAGTTGCGGGCGCGGGATCAGCCGCACCGTGACCTCGGTGACCAGGCCGAGCATGCCCTCGGAGCCGATGAAGGCCTGCAGCAGGTTCAGGCCCGGGGCGTCCGGCGCCTCGCCGCCGAGCTCGATGATGTCCCCTTCGATCGTGACCACGCGCACGCGCAGCACGTTGTGCACCGTCAGGCCGTATTTCAGGCAATGCACGCCCCCGGAGTTTTCCGCCACGTTGCCGCCGATGGAACAGGCGATCTGGCTGGACGGATCCGGCGCATAGTACAGGCCGTGGGGCGCGGCCGCCTCGGAGATCGCCAGGTTGCGCACGCCGGGGCCGACCACGGCCACGCAGGTCTCCGGATCCAGGCGCAGGATGCGGTTGAGCTTGGCCAGACCGACGACCACCCCCTGGGGATGCGGCGTGGCGCCGCCCGACAGCCCGGTGCCCGTGCCGCGCGGCACCACCGGCACATTGTGTTCGTGGCAGGCCTTGAGGATGGCGACGACCTGGGCCTCGTTTTCAGGCAGCACCACGACGGGAGGCTGCTCGCGGTACAAGGCCAGCCCGTCGCATTCGTAGACGCGGGTCTGGTCGGGCCGGGTGAGGATGCAATGCGCCGGCACGTCGCGCGCGATGCGGGCGAGGAAGCCGGGGAAATCGGGCACGGTGGCGTGCCGTTCGTCCGTGGAGCTTGCGATGTCCATGGGATTCCTTCAGCGCCTAGGCGGCCGGCGGCAGGATCTTGCCGGGATTGAGCACGTTGCGCGGATCCAGCGCGGCCCTCAGGGCCGCCATTACGTCCAGCGCGTCCTGGCCGTGCTCGGCCCGCATGAAGGCCTGCTTGTGCAGGCCGACCCCGTGCTCGCCGGTACAGGTGCCCTGCATGGCGATGGCGCGCGCCACCAGGCGCTGGTTCAGCCGTTCGGATTCGGCCCATTCGTCCGGATTGTCCGGGTCGAGCAGCATCAGCACGTGGAAGTTGCCGTCGCCCACGTGGCCCACGATGGTGTAGGGAAAGCTCGCCTGGTCCAGCTCGCGCGCGGTTTCCCCCACGCACTCGGCCAACCGGGAGATCGGCACGCACACGTCGGTCGTGCTGGAACGGCAGCCGGGACGAAGTTGCAGGCCGGCGAAATAGGCGTTGTGCCGCGCCGTCCACAGGCGGCTGCGGTCCTCGGGGCGGTCGGCCCATTCGAAGTCCTGGCCGCCGTGCTCGCGGGCGATGGCCTGCACCGATTCGGCCTGCTCGCGCACCGAGGCCGGGCTGCCGTGGAATTCGAACAGCAGCAGCGGCGATTCGCGCAGGTCCAGGTGGCTGTAGCGGTTGGTCGCCCGCACGGCATGGGCGTCCATGAACTCGATCCGGGCCACCGGCACGCCCGTCTGGATGACCTCGATCACGCTGTGGACGGCGGCGTCCAGGTCCGGGAAATTGCAGATCGCCGCGGACACGGCCTCCGGCTGGGGATACAGGCGCACGGTGACTTCGACGATGATCCCCAGGGTGCCCTCGCTGCCCACGAACAGGCGGGTCAGGTCGTAGCCCGCCGAGGACTTGCGTGCCCGGCTGGCGGTCTCGATCACCCGCCCGTCGGCCGTGACGACCTTCAGCGACATGACGTTCTCGCGCATGGTGCCGTAGCGCACGGCGTTGGTGCCGGAGGCGCGGGTGGCCGCCATGCCGCCCAGGCTGGCGTCGGCCCCCGGGTCGATGGGGAAGAACAGGCCGGTTTCCCGCAGGGATTCGTTGAGCTGCTTGCGGGTCACGCCGGCCTGGACCGTGGCCGTGAAGTCCTCGGCGTGCACGGCCACGATCCGGTTCATCCCCGACAGGTCCAGGCAGACCCCGCCCTGGACCGCCAGCAGGTGGCCCTCCAGGGACGAACCCGCGCCATAGGGAATCAGGGCGATGCCGTGGTCGTGGCAGTGGCGCGCCACCCAGGCGACCTCGTCCACGTCCCGGGCGAAGACCACCGCGTCGGGCGGCATGGCCGGATATGGGGACTCGTCGCTGCCATGGTGCTCGCGCACCGCCCGCGCCGTGGAGCAGCGCTCGCCGAAACGCGACTGGAGCGCCGCCAGGAACCCATCCGGCAAGGGCCGGGACCGCTGGGCGATGTGCAAGGTATCCATGTCCGATCCTGTCTTCTCGAAAACCGGTGGGTCCGCCGGACGGGGCGCCTCAGGCGGCGCTGCCGACGGATTCGGCCGCCGCGCGGACCACCTGGCGGCGCGTGCGCACGGCCGCGGCCAGGCGATCGAGCACGGCCACCGTCGTGTCCCAGTCCACGCAGCCGTCCGTGATGCTCTGACCATACACCAGGGGCTTGCCCGGCACCAGATCCTGGCGCCCGCCCACCAGGTGGCTTTCCACCATGACGCCGAACAGGCGCGTGTCGCCGGCCTCGACCTGGGTGCAGATGTCCTCGATCACCAGGGGCTGGCGCGCGTAGTCCTTGCTGCTGTTGGCATGGCTGGCGTCCACCATGACGCGCGGGCGCATGCCGGCCTTTTCCAGGGCCTGGGCCGCGGCCTGGACGTGCTCGGCCTGGTAGTTGGGCGCCTTGCCACCGCGCAGGATCACGTGGCAGTCCTCGTTGCCGCGCGTGGACACGATGGCGGAATGCCCGCCCTTGGTGACCGACAGGAAGTAGTGCGGCTGCGACGAGGCCTTGAGCGCGTCGATGGCGATGCGGGTGTTGCCGTCGGTGCCGTTCTTGAAACCCACCGGGCAGGACAGCCCCGAGGCCAGCTCGCGGTGCACCTGGCTTTCGGTGGTGCGCGCCCCGATGGCTCCCCAGGACACCAGGTCGGCGATGTACTGCGGCGTGATCATGTCCAGGAACTCGGTGCCGGCCGGCAGGCCCAGCGCGTTGATGTCGATCAGCAGTTCGCGCGCGGTGCGCAGGCCCTGGTTGATGTCGAAGCTGCCGTCCAGGCCCGGGTCGTTGATCAGGCCCTTCCAGCCCACCGTGGTGCGGGGCTTCTCGAAGTACACCCGCATGACGATTTCCAGGTCGGCGCCCAGGCGCTCGCGCTGCGGCGCCAGGCGGCGGGCGTATTCCATGGCCGCCTGGGTGTCGTGGATGGAACACGGGCCGACCACGACGACCAGGCGGTCGTCCGCGCCGTACAGGACATTGTGGATGGCGTGCCGCGCATCGTGGACCGTGCGGGAGATGTCCGCCGTGCAGGGAAATTCGCGCATCACATGAGCGGGCGGAGCCAGCTCGCGGATTTCTCGGATGCGGGTATCGTCGGTATTGTGTGACACGGTCATGCTCCATTCATGGGCCGGATGCGGGGGCGGCAACAAAAAAGCCGCCTGGCAGCGCCGGCGGCTTTTTCGGGAATGTGTGGTCTACCTTTTTGTACAGCGATTCCCTTCCTCCACCAGCGGCTTTGGAAACGTAAAAAAGTAGAAAAAATAAGGAATCGAGTGCATTGGTGAATCCTAGCACAGTCCCCGCCCCCGGGGCAAGAAAGTTGCTCCGGCGAAGCCCGCCGGACATCCCGCGCCCGAAGGATTTCCTACGCTCCCCCAGCCTTTTCCATGCGATCCGGACGTTCCGCATGAATTGATGGGTGAATCCTAGCATGGCCCCCACCCTCGACGGCAAGAAAATTGCTCCGGTGCCGCCAGAAGGATTTTCCGCCCTCGTGACCACCTTCCGGTTCCCACGGCCCTCTCCGATGCGCCCCTCCTGATTCCATTGAAATATTTCTTGTGAATTGATTAGCACACAAATCATTCTATAATGCATCATTCCACCAGACATCATTTCATCCATACAAGGAGGCCTCCATGAGATCCGCATCGAAGCAATCCTCGCCGAAAACCTGGCTGCTCGCCGCGGCCGCCGCTTGCGTCCTGGGCCCGGGCGCCGCCGCGCAGGCCGCCGACCTGGCCGCCATCCGCGAAAGCGGCACGCTGCGGGTGGCCATCGCCAATGAGATTCCCTACGGCTACATGGACCTGAACGGAGAAGCCAAGGGCGCCGGGCCGGACGTGGCCAAGCACATCGCCAAGGCCCTGGGCATCGGCAAGATCGAATGGACCACCACGGCGTTCGGCTCCCTGATCCCGGGCCTGCAGGCCGACCGCTACGACATGGTGGCCGCCGAGATGGCCATCCTGCCGCAGCGCTGCGAGCAGGTGCTCTATTCCGAGCCGAACAGCTCCTACGGCGAGGGCCTGCTGGTCGCCAAGGGCAATCCGAAGAACCTCCACGGCTACGAAAGCTTCGCCACCTCCAACGGCAAGATCGCCGTCATGGCCGGCGCCGACCAGCTGGAAATCCTCCAGGCCCTGAAAGTCCCCGCCAGCCGGATCGTCACCATCGCCAACAACGCCGACGCGATCTCCACGGTCACCACCGGGCGCGCGGACGGCTACGCCGCCACCAGCCTGACCGTCAGCCAGCTGGCCGCCAAGAGCAAGGGCAAGGCCGAGGCCGCCCGCGGCTTCAAGGACCCGGTGGTCGACGGCCAGCCCGTGCGCAGCTGGGGCGGCTTCGCCTTCTCCAAGGACTCGAAGAACCTGCGCGACGCCGTGAACCAGGAACTGGCGAAATTCAAGAAGACCGAAGACTGGAAGAAGATCATGAGCGGCTACGGCTTTTCCGCCGAGGACGCCTCGCAGTCCTTCGAGCGCACCACGGCGCAGCTCTGCGCCGGGTAAGACCGGTCCGCGCCCGGCATGGACTGGCTGTCCTACCTGAACCCCCTGTTGCAGGGCGCCTGGGTCACGATCCGGCTGGCCCTGTATTCCACCCTGCTGGGGGCGGTGTTCTCCTTCCTGTTCGGCATCGGCCGGCTGTCCGGTTCCGCCCCCTGCCGCTGGGCCTCGATCGCCCTGATCGAGATCTTCCGCGGGACCTCGCTGCTGGTGCAGCTGTTCTGGCTGTTCTTCGCCCTGCCGGTGCTGGGGCAGGCCCTGGGCGTCGACCTGCGCCTGCCGCCGGTGGTGGCGGGCACGCTGGCCCTGAGCCTGAACATCGGCGCCTACGGGGCCGAAGTCGTGCGCGGCGCCATCCAGGCCGTGCCGCGCAGCCAGCACGAGGCGGCCAAGGCGCTGGATTTCACGCCGCGCCAGATCCTGTGGCGCATCGCCATCCCGCAGGCCGTCCCGGAAATGATGCCCAGCTTCTGCAACCTGGCGGTGCAGAACCTGAAGGACACGGCCCTGGTGTCGCTGATCGGCCTGGGCGACCTGGCCTTCCAGGCCGAGCGCGTGCGCAACTTCACCCAGGACAGCATCGGCGTCTACACCCTGCTGCTGCTCATGTATTTCGGCATGGCGCTGGTGCTGGCCGGCCTGATGCGCCTCCTGGAAACCCGCGTCGGGCGCTGGCGCCCCAAGGGGATCTGAATGCTGTTCGGCATCGAATGGAACACCGCCAACGACTGGGTCTTCGCCTGGTCGATCCTGCCCATCCTGCTGCGCGGCCTGGTCGTCACGATCGAGGCCACCTTGCTGGGCTTCGCGGTCGGCGCCGCATTGGGCCTGGTCCTGGCGGCCCTGAAGAGCGTGCGCTTCCGGCTGATCTCATGGCCGGCGCGCGTGTTCACGGAATTCCTGCGCGACACCCCGCTGCTGGTGCAGCTGTTCTTCCTGTACTACGTGCTGCCGGAATACGGGCTGGTGCTGCCCGCCTTCCTGACCGGCGCGCTGGCGCTGGGGGTGCAGTACAGCGCCTACATGTCCGAGGTCTACCGCGCCGGCCTGGAATCGATCACCCGGGGCCAGACCGAGGCCGCGCGCGCGCTGGACATCTCGCCCCTGCGCACCTTCGCGGTCGTCATCCTGCCCCAGGCGATCCCCCGCATCATCCCGGCCCTGGGCAACTACCTGGTGTCCATCATGAAGGACGTGCCGGTGCTGTCCGTGGTGTCCATCCTGGAAATGCTCAACGTCGCGCGCATCATCGGCGACCGCAGCTTCAACTACATGGTGCCGCTGACCCTGGTGGGCGTGCTCTACCTGATCCTGACCCTGGTCGCCTCCGCCGGCGTGCGCCTGCTGGACGAACGCCTGCCCAAGCGCGGCATCCCCTTACGCTGAACCAATATGAACGACGCCTCGAACCCATCCGATCCGGCCTCTCCCATCATCGTCATGGACCAGGTCGTCAAGCGCTTCGGCGATGCCATCGTGCTCGATCACCTGGACTTCCAGGTGGCCAAGGGCGAGAAGGTCACTATCATCGGCCCCTCAGGCTCGGGCAAGTCCACGGTGCTGCGCATCCTGATGACGCTGGAGACCATCGACGCGGGCATGATCCACGTGGCCGGCAAGCCCCTGTGGCACGAATACCGCGACGGCCGCCCCGTGCCCGCGGGGGAAGCCCACCTGCGCGCCATGCGCAAGGAAATGGGCATGGTGTTCCAGCAGTTCAATCTGTTCCCCCACATGACGGTGCGGCGCAACGTCACCGAATCGCCCGTCCACGTGCTGGGCCTGTCGAAGGAGGAAGCGGAACGGCGCGCCCACGAATACCTGGACCTTGTCGGCATGACCGAGCATGCCGACAAGTTTCCCGGCCAGTTGTCCGGCGGCCAGCAGCAGCGCGTGGCCATCGCCCGCGCGCTGGCGATGCGCCCGAACATCATGCTGTTCGACGAACCGACCTCGGCCCTGGACCCGGAGCTGGTCGGCGAGGTGCTGACCGTCATCCGCCGCCTGTCCGAGGAGCACGACCTGACCATGCTGCTGGTCACGCACGAAATGGAATTCGCCCGCCAGATCTCGGACCGGGTGTGCTTCTTCGACCGGGGCGTGATCGTGGAACAGGCGCCGCCCGAGGACATGTTCACCGCACCCCGGGAGGAACGCACCCGGGAATTCCTGAAGACCTTCATCGAGACCCGGCAGACCGGCGGCTGAGCGGCCGGTCCGGAGCTAGGCGGCCACCCGCAGCGGCGTCAGCGGCTCGGCCGAACGCCGCGCCGCGATGTGCTCGGGCCGTGGCTTCATGCCGTGGAACGGCGCCGCCAGGCGGTTCTCCACGCTGTTGTAGACCATGAAGACATTGCTGCGCGGCCAGGGCGACAGATTGCCGGCCGAGCCATGCAGCGTATTGCAGTCGAAGAACACCACCGAGCCGGCGGGTGCGATCGCCGCCTCCAGCCCGCCCCGCTCCGCCAGCAAGCGCAGGCTGACCGGATCGGGCACTCCGACTTCCTGGCGGCGCAGCGAGGTGCGGTAGTGATCCTCCGGCGTCTCGCCGACGCAGGCCACGAACTGCCGGTGCGAGCCCGGGATCAGCATCAGCGGCCCATTGAAGGCCGTGTTGTCCGTCAGCAGCACCGAGCAGCTCAGCGCCCGCATCGCCGGCATGCCGTCCTCGACGTGCCAGGTCTCGAAATCGGAATGCCAGTAGAACTCCTTGCCGTCGAGCGCGGGCTTCATGTTCACCCGCGACTGGTGGATGTAGACCTCGGACCCCAGGATCTGGCGCGCCACGTCCAGCAGCCGGGGATCGCGCGGCAGGTCGGCCAGCCGCCGCCCCAGTTCGTGCACGCGGAAGATCGAGCGCAGCGCCGTGCCGCCCGGCTCGCGGATCACCTCCTCGCCCTCGCGCACCGCCGGATCGCGCTCCAGCGCCTGGGCCTCCTCGCGCAGGGCCTGGATCTCCCCGGCGTCGAACACCCCGGGCAGGACCAGGAAACCGTCCCGCTCGTAGGCCCGCAGCCGCGCCTCGTCCAGCGCGTCGGCGTAACGGCCCTCGTCATACACCACGGGATCGCCGCGCGCGATCAGCGCCGCGTCCCGCCCCGTCCGCGATACGTAGAAATCCTTCATCTTTCATGTCCTCCTGTCGGATGCGGGCGCCCGCGCCCCGCCCGGGACGGGGCGCGCGGCCGGCCTCAGGCCCCGGACGCCTCGGCGGCCGGATAGACGCCGGAGGCGTCGTGGACCTCCCGGCCCGTCAGCGGCGGATTGAATACGCAGATCACCCGCAGCGGCCGCTCGCCGCCGCGCAGCCAGTGCTCGTCGTGCCGGTCCAGTGCATAGACCACCCCGGGGCCCAGGGCGTATTTCCGGCCGTCGGCGATGGTCTCGACCTCGCCGTCGCCCTCGATGCACCAGACGGCCTCCAGATGATTGCGATAATGGATGTGCGTCTCGGTTCCGGGAAAGATCACGGTCTCGTGGAACGAGAACCCCATGCCGTCGGCCGACAGCAGCACCCGGCGGCTGGTCCAGTTGTCCGTGACGATTTCCTGGTCCGTCCCGATGACGTCCCTGACATTGCGCACGATCATCGCCCGCCTCCCGCGACCTTCAGCGTCCGGGGCCGGCGGCCCTCGCCGGCCAGGACCTCGCCCACGCTGCGCTCGATGATCTCCAGCCCCTGCTGCAGCAGCTCGCGCGGGATGGTCAGGGCAGGCAACACCTTCAGCACCTCGTCGTGCGCGCCCGAAGTCTCGATCACCACGCCCTGCTCGAAGGCCCGGCGCGCGATCCGGCCGGCCAGCCCCTCGCCCACCGGCGCGACCAGGCCCTGGATCAGCCCGCGCCCGCGCACGCCCAGGCCCGCGTCCCGGCAGCTGTGCGCCAGGTTCTCCAGCCAGTCGCGCACCAGGCGCTCCTTGGCCGCGACCTCCGCGCTCAGCGCCTCGTCGGCCCAGTAGGTCTCCAGCGCCTGGGCCGCCGTGACGAACGCCAGGTTGTTGCCGCGGAAAGTGCCGCTGTGCGCGCCCGGCTCCCAGATGTCCAGTTCCCGGCGCAGCAGCACCAGCGCCATGGGCAGGCCGAAGCCCGACAGGGACTTCGACAGCGTGACGATGTCCGGCGAAATCCCCGCCGCTTCGAAACTGAAAAAGCCGCCGGTGCGCCCGCAGCCGACCTGGATGTCGTCCACGATCAGCAGCATGTCGTGGCGCCGGCACAGGCGTTCCAGCTCGCGCAGCCAGCGCTGCGAGGCCACGTTCACCCCGCCCTCGCCCTGGACCGTCTCGACGATCACCGCCGCCGGCTGGTCCAGTCCGCTGCTGGGGTCGTCCAGCATGCGCTCCAGGTAGGCCATGGTGTTCACGTCCGGGCCGAAATAGCCGTCGTAGGGCATGAAGCTGATGTTGCCCAGCGCCACGCCGGCGGCCTTGCGGAACTTCCGGTTGGCCGTGGCCGCCAGCGAGCCGCCGGACACGCCGTGGAAGCCGTGGGTGAAGGAAATCACGTTCTGGCGGCCCTTGACCTGGCGCGCGATCTTCAGCGCCGCCTCGACCGCGTTGGTGCCCGTGGGGCCGGTGAACTGCAGCACGTAATCCAGGCCGCGCGGCTCGAGCACCAGCCGGCCCAGCGTCTGCATGAAATATTTCTTGGCGCTGGTGGCCATGTCCAGGCCGTGCGTCACGCCGTCGGACTCCAGGTACGCCATCATGCGCTCGCGCAGGACCGGGTTGTTGTGGCCGTAGTTCAGGGTGCCCGCGCCGCTGAAGAAATCGATGTAGCGGCGGCCGTCCTCGTCAAACAGCTCCGAGCCGCGCGCCTTGCTGAAAATGACTGGAAACGACCGGACGTAGCCTCTGACTTCAGACTCCATCCGGTCGAAAATTTTCAAGTCCATGGGTTCCTCCTTCTCATCGTTCATGGGGTCCGGCCCGGTTCGGGGACCGGCGGGGTGAAGGGGCCGATGCGCAGCAGCGGTTCGGCCTCGTGCGCGTCCGCGCCGAACAGCGCGGCGTCGAACAGGGCCGTCTCGTCCAGCGGGGCGTCCAGGCGGGCGGCCAGCCTGGAAAACAGCCTGCGCGAGGCCCGGTTTCCGGGCCCCACGGTGGTCTCGACCCAGCGTGCCGGGCTCGGCGCCCGGCGCGACAGCAGGCCCAGCAGCATGTCCAGGCCCAGCCCCCGGCCGCGCGCCCGGGGGTCCACCGCCACCTGCCAGACGAACAGCGTGTCGTCCCGGCCCGGAGGGCGGTAGCCCGACACCATGCCCAGCAGGCCGTCCTCATCCTCGGCCAGGATGCAGGTGTCGGGGAAATGCTCCGCCAGGAGCAGATAGAGATAGACGGAATTCAGGTCCAGCGGCGGGCAGCGCGCCACCAGGTCCCGCAGGGCCGGCCCGTCCGCGCGGGCCGGCGGACGCAGCCGCGCCGTGCCGTCCGGTGGCGGCCCCGCGTTCAAACCACCAGTCCGGATTCGGGCGCGACGCTGCCCACGGGGACGTCCAGCATGGGGGACTGGGGGTCGGCCGCCGGGGCCAGCCCCGTGCCGGATTCGATCAGGCCCACCACGCGCTCCAGCGACAGCGTGATCGTGGCCTGCTCCAGTTCCGGCAGCGCCTGCAGCGCCTCGGCCAGCTTCTGCTGCAAGGGCGAGGGCGTGTCCCGCGCCAGGTCGCGCCCCGCCTCGGTCGCGCTGACGAACACGATGCGGCGGTCCGCGCGGCCGCGCTCGCGCACGATCAGGCCCTTGTCCTCCAGCCGGTCGAGGATGCCGACGACCGTGCTGGCGCTGACGTGGACCTCGCGGCTGATGGCCGTGGCCGTCATCGGCCCTTTCTCGATCACGGTCCGCAGGCAGACCAGCTGGGGGCCGGTGATGTGGCTGCAGGCCGACAGCTGCCGGGAATGCAGGGCCACGGCCCGGGTGATGCGGCGCAAGGCCCGCAGGATCCGCAAGTCGTAGGCCTGCTGGGCATCCGTCTGGGTATTCATGGCGATGGAAAGTCCTCAAAAATTGATTTCTGTTGAAATCATAAGCCCATGAATCATGTGGGTCAATAGTCATCGGCACCCATTCATGGCGTTCCGGACAGACAGCGCGGAAAACCGCCGGACCCGCGCCTGGCGCCGGCACCGACATCACGGGGCGATGAAGACAAGATCATTTCCAATCATTTTTTTATTATGTTTGCGATAAAGAATCATTCTCGTTAAGATTCCGGTCGTTCATGTTCCTGAATGCAGCCTGAACAATTCCTGACTGAATCCTGACTTTCAACCAACCCGGCCACGCGCCCCCATCACAATGCCTCCCATCCTCCGCCCCGCTCCGCTCGCCCTCGCCTTGCTGCCCGCCCTGCTGCCGGCGGCCGCCCACGCGCAATCCGACGTGAAACAGCTCGACAAGGTCGTCGTCACCGCCACCGGCTACGAACAGGCCGTCGAGGACGCGCCCGCCTCCATCAGCGTCCTGCCACGCGAAGAGCTCGAGAAACGGTCCTACCGGGACATCACCGACGCCCTGAAGGACGTGCCCGGCGTGGTCGTCACGGGCGGCGCGAGCTCCAGCGACATCAGCATCCGGGGCATGTCCTCGGCCTATACCCTGATCCTGGTCGACGGCAAGCGCCAGAACTCCCGTGAAACCCGCCCCAACAGCGACAACGCCGGCATCGAACAGGGCTGGCTGCCGCCGCTGCAGGCGATCGAACGCATCGAGGTCATCCGGGGCCCGATGTCCTCGCTCTACGGCTCCGAGGCCATGGGCGGGGTCATCAACATCATCACGCGCAAGGTCCACAAGGAATGGACCGGTTCCCTGCGCACGGAAGGCACGTTCCAGGAAGACCGCGATTCCGGCGACATCCACCAGGGGAGCGTCTATCTGGCGGGCCCGATCCAGGAGGACCGCCTGGGGCTGCAGATCTACGGCCAGCAGGTCCGCCGCCAGGAGGACGAGATCCTCAACGGGTTCAATCGGCAGGAAACCCGCGCCGGCACCCTGAAGCTGACGCTGACGCCCAACGCCGACCACGACCTGGTCGCGGAATTCAGCCGTACCCTGCAGACGCGCGCCTCCACGCCCGGCAAGACGGTCGCCCGCGAGAACTGCGCGAAGGGCAAATGCACGCCCAACGCATTCTCCGAATCCAAGTACGCGCGTGATCTCTATTCCCTGCGGCACGCCGGCCGCTGGGGCTGGGCCACCTCGAACACCTACATCCAGCGGGACGAGACCGCCAACCCCGGCCGCGACATGTTCCTGAAGAACACCGAATTCAACACCCAATGGACCCTGCCCCTCGCCAGCCACACGCTGACCGGCGGCTTCCAGTTCCTGCGCGAGGAATTGCGGGACAGCGGCAACCAGTACAAATCCAGCGTGAACCGCCTCGAACGGGACCAGTGGTCCGTCTTCGCTGAGGACGAGTGGTCGCTGACGGACCGTTTCGCCCTGACGGGCGGCGTGCGCATGACCCACGACGAGCACTACGGCAGCCACTGGACTCCGCGCCTGTACGGCGTCTGGCACGCGACCGACACGCTCAGCGTCAAGGGCGGCGTGTCCACCGGCTTCAAGGCGCCCGGCCTGCGCCAGGCCGTGGCCGACTGGGGCCAGATCACCGGTGGCGGCGGCGTCCCCGCGATCATCATGGGCAACCCCGACCTCAAGCCGGAGAAAAGCCTCAGCCAGGAGCTCGGGGTGGTCTGGGACAACCGCAGCGACCTGAGCGCGAGCCTCACCCTGTTCAACACCGACTTCAAGGACAAGATCTCCGAAGTCCGCACCTGCACGGACCCCGGCAACCAGCCGAACTGCCACGTCCAGCCGGGAGACCAGGGCTACAAGTTCATCAGCGAGCGCATCAACGTGGACAAGGCCGTGATGCGCGGGGTGGAAGCCACCGCGACCTGGTCCGTCACCGAACGCCTGCGCCTGGCCGCGAACTACACCTATACCCACTCGAAGCAGAAGAGCGGGCCGTTCGAAGGCCAGCCGCTGAACAAGATGCCGCGCCACATGGCCAACGCGACCCTCGATTGGGATGCGACGGAGCGGACCGGCCTGTGGTCCCGGGTCAACTTCCGCGGCCGCACGTCGGAATACCTGAGCCGCACCAGCATGGCCGACGGCACCCCGTCCCACACGTTCGTCGACGTCGGCCTGAACTACCGCCTGAACAAGCACACGAGCCTCGGGGTCGGGATCTACAACGTCCTCGACAAGCGCATCGACTACGAAGACTTCGACACGGTGCTGGACGGCCGCCGCTACTGGGCGCAGATGACTGTCGGGTTCTGACCGAGGCACCCTCGGACCACGGCTTCGGCCATGTATGAAAAGGGCCCCCGCAAACAGGTTGCGGGGGCCCTGGCTCGACCGGGCGTCCGGCCGAGGCGGGGTCAGTGCCCCGAATGCGGGTCGATCGGCTCGTCGCTGTGGAAGATCGAGGCATCCTCCTTGCCCTTCACCGTCAGGAAGCCGGCCAGGCCCTTTTCCATCCGCGACAGGGCGTGGTCCACCAGCATGTAGCGGCCCGGGTAGTCGGTCTTGAATTCCACCATCGTGGCCCCGCCCGGAGGCACCAGCGTGGTCTGCACGTCGGTCAGGGGCTTGCTGGTCAGGGAAGCCTGGTCGTAGACCCGGTCGAAGACCTCGCCGATGAGGTGCAGGCTGGAAGTCAGGTTGGGCCCGCCGACGCCGAAGAAGATGCGCACCGTGTCCCCGACCCTGGATTCCATGTTGTAGACCTTGGTCAGCGCATCCATGGAGCCGTTGAACATCATGTGCTCGGGGTTTTCCGCCAGCAGCTTCTCCAGCGAGAATTCCTGCAGGCCGCTGCTGCCGTGCGCCTGGGCGGTGTAGAGCTCGCCCTGCATGACGTAGAACTCGCGGTCCACCTTGGGCAGGCCGCCCTCGGGCTCGACCAGGATCATGCCGTACATGCCGTTGGTGATGTGCTGGGCCACCATCGGCGTGGCGCAGTGGTAGACGAACAGGCCGGGATGCAGCGCCTTGAAGGTGAAGGACTTGGTCTGGCCCGGGGGCACCTGGGTCACGGCGGCTCCGCCTCCGGGCCCGGTGACCGCGTGGAAGTCCACGGAGTGGATGTGCGTGCTGTCCTTCGCGTTGGACACGTTGACCGTGACCGTGTCGCCGACCCGCACCCGGATGAACGGCCCCGGCACCTTGTTGTTGAAGGTCCAGAACCGGTAGGTGCTGTTGTCGCCCAGGCGGCCCTCGACTTCCGTGGTCAGCAGGTCCACCGTGACCTTCTGCGGACCCCGCTTGCCCACCGGGGTGCCGACGACGGACGGATCGTGCGCGATCTGCGGCGCCTCGACCTTGGCTTCCTGGGATGGTTCGCCGACGATGAGCTTGCCGACCATCCCCGCCGCCTTGTGGCCCGGCAGGGTGCACAGGTATTCGAAGGTGCCGTTCTTCGCCGCGCGGAACACGATGGCCGTGGCCGCGTTCTTGCCCGAGATCTGGTCCGAATGCGCATGGAATTCCGGTACCGCGATGTCGTGGGTGGCCCCGTCGGCGTTGACGAGGTTGATCTGCACCACCGCCCCTTCGGGCACCTTCAGGTCGGGGTTGACGGCGTCGGTGATCGCGCCGCGTTCGCCGATGAACACCAGCTTGCCGCCGGAGATCGACGTGCGCAGCGTGAAGATGACGTCCGGCTTGTAGGTCACCCCCGGGTTGCCGCCCGAAGCGCCGGCATGATCGGCCCAGGCCGCGCCGGCCAGCCCGAGACTGGCCGCGCACAGCAGGGCGCCGCCCAACAATCGCCCGAAAAGCTTCATGATTTCCCCTACTTGCTTGTTTGACAACGAAATGATTTCTACTTGGATGATGTAGGCTGAGACTTTTGATGTCAACCCACTATGCAGCAACGACCCTTCAAGCGTGGGGAAATCCGCTCGAAAAGCCGACAAATCTCAAGTTTTGCATCCAAGCACGACTAAAAGAATAGTGCAGACCCCAAATGTCCCGGCAAAGAACTTATAATCCCTCACGAGATCAGGGGCCTTTCCCTGAAACTCATCTTTTTGGCAGGTTCTAATTTTGCTGGCTGACCCCCCTTCCTCCGGGCCGATCCGCAGGACCAATGCGCCCCGGCGCATTCCGGTGGCGCCCGAGTCGACACGATGTTCCACGTGCATGCTGAACGCCATCTGCCTGCCGTTGGGCATGACGCGCCAGGACGTGGTCAAGATGGACGAATTGATCAAGGAGCGCTTCCGCCTGTCCAAGGGCGGCACGCTGTATCGCCAGGGCGACGCCGCGGATGCCATCTACGGCCTGCGGTCCGGGTCGATCAAGACCCAGATCGAGGACGCCAACGGGCAGGTCCAGATCACCGGCTTCCTGCTGCCCGGCGAAGTCCTGGGCCTGGACGGCCTGATGAGCGAACAGCAGGTTTCCCATGCCATCGCCCTGGAAGATTCGGAAGTCTGCATCATCCGGCTGGACGAGATGGACCAGCTGGCGCCCCAGCTGCCTTCGCTGCAGCGCCAGCTGCGCCGCCTGATGAGCAAGGAGATCGGCCGTTCCCACCAGCTGCTGCTGGCGCTGGGCAGCCTGCGATCGGAACAGCGCCTGGCGGCCTTCCTGCTGAACCTGTCCCAACGCCTCCAGGTGCTGGGCTATTCGCCCTATGAATTCATCCTGCGCATGAGCCGCGAGGAAATCGGCAATTTCCTGGGCCTGACCCTGGAAACCGTCAGCCGGCTGTTTTCGCGCTTCGCCCGCGAAGGACTGATCCGGGTCCAGCAGCGCGAAGTCCACATCCTGGACATGGCCGGCCTGCAGGCCCTGTCGGGCACGGACTGCAGCTAGGCTCCCTTGAGCGGCATGCAGGCCGCGAGGTGGATGCAAGCGGCCGTAGGCTGCGCAGCGTGGGGGCCTTTTTCGCCGCCGGGCCGCCCCAAGGCGAAAAGCGCCCCCGCGGAGTGCAACAAGCGGCCGTAGGCTGCGCAGCGTGGGGGCTCTTTATTCCACCGGATCGCCGAATTCGTCCAGCTCGACCCCGCGCGGGGCGATGCGCAGCGTGAGCGCGCTAGACAGGGCCGCCATGATCCAGAAAATGAAGAAACCCACGGTGTACACCGTGAGGCGGCCGGCCTGGAGATGCCCCAGGAACACGACGTCCAGGGGATCGACCAGCGCGAACACGACCGCGCTCGCCGCCCCCGCCATGAGGAAGGACGGCCACAGGATCCACATCAGATTGCGCACGTGCAAAGCCTGTCTCCCATATGTGAACAGTGAATTCAGCGTTGCGCCGCCGGGGCCGCCGGAGCGGTGACGACCAGGCCCTGCCGGGCCCCTCCGTCGATGATAGCCTGATCCCCGTAGGACTGGAACGCCAGCACGATGGTGATGATGCAGCCGACCACCGATACGGCGGGTCCCAGGATCAGCAGCCAGGGCCAGCGGTGCCGCCACCAGGGCCGGCCTTCGGACAGCCCTTCCGTTTCCCGTGTCTTCGATGTCATGGTGTTTTCCTCCCGGGACCTAGTTCGGTACATAGAAACTGGACTGCTCGACCACCGAGGCGGATTCGCCGGAATCCCGCTTGCCGGAGGTCTCGAACCGGATGTCGTACAGGCCCGGCTTGAGCCCGTCGGCGGGCGCCCGCAGCACCACCGGCACCAGCCGGTTGGCCGAGCCGTCCACCCGCACCCGGGTGGCGCCCTGGTCGGCGGTCTGCAGGACCAGGCCCGGCACGCCCGTGGCGCGCAGGTCCAGTTCGACCGGACTTTCGTCCGAATTGATGATCTGCAGCCGGTAGACGTTCTCGATCAGGCCGCCGGCGACTTCGCGCCCGAGCGCCCCCCGGTCGCGGATCACGTCCACCCGCAGCGTCGTGCGCGTGGCCAGCGAGAAGACGAACGCGATGGCGATCGCCCCCAGCAGGGCCGAATAGGCCAGCACGCGGGGACGCAGCATGCGGCGGCGCACCTGCGGCTGGGTCAGCCGCTCCGTGATGGCGTTGCCGGACGTGTAGCGGATCAGGCCACGCTCGTAGCCCATCTTGTCCATCACCGTATCGCAGGCGTCCACGCAGGCCCCGCAGCCGATGCACATGTACTGCAGGCCGTCGCGGATGTCGATGCCGGTCGGACAGACCTGCACGCACAGGCTGCAGTCCACGCAGTCGCCCATGCCGGCTTCCTTGTGGTCGATCTTGCGCGAGCGCCCGCCGCGCGGTTCGCCGCGCACGTGATCGTAGGTCACGACGAAGGTGTCGTCGTCCACCATCACGCTCTGGAAGCGGGCGTAGGGGCACATGTACTTGCAGACGGCCTCGCGCATGAAGCCGGCGTTGCCCCAGGTGGCGAAGGCGTAGAACAGCATCCAGAACCACTGCCAGGGACCGAGGTCGAAGGCCATCAGGTGCGCGCCCAGTTCGCGGATCGGCGCGAAATAGCCGATGAAGGTGTAGCCCGTCCACAGGGCCAGGACCACCCACAGGAAGTGCTTGGTCGCCTTGATGCGCAATTTCCGGGCGTTCCAGGGCTGCTCGTCCAGGCGGATGCGGGCCAGGCGGTCGCCCTCGACCCTGGCCTCGATCCACATGAACAGTTCGGTGTAGACCGTCTGGGGACAGGCGTAGCCGCAGAACAGGCGCCCCGCCATGGCGGTGAACAGGAACAGGGCGAAGGCCGACAGCACCAGCAGCACCGTCAGGTAGATCACGTCCTGGGGCCACAGCACCATGCCGAACAGGTAGAACTTGCGCGCGCCCAGGTCGAACAGCACGGCCTGGCGGCCGCCCCATTCGATCCAGGGCAGGCCATAGAAGACCAGCTGGGTCAGGAACACCATCAGCACGCGGATGCGTGCGAAATTTCCCTGGACGGACCGGGGATAGATCTTCGAGCGGACCTCGGCCAGCGCCTTCTCGACCTGGGGCGAAGTCCCGCCCCCGGAGCCCTTGCGTATCCGGCGCGCGGGCTGCCAGGCCGGGTCGTCGCGCGGCGGCTGCGCTTCGGCCTGCGAGGAGGGGTCCTTCTGCATGGTGTCCTCTGTCCGTGAATGGTTGCCTGTACGACAGGCCCTTCTGAAAATGGGGGCGGCCGGCCCCGCGCGACGGGGCCGGCCGGCTGCGGGTTAGCGGTTGGACTGGCCCCAGACCCAGGCCGCCAGCAGGCGGATCTGCTCGGGGGTCAGGTTCTGCTTCTGGGCCGGCATCTGGTTGTCGCGGCCATTCAGGATGGTCTCGACGATGGTCGCCTCGGAACTGCCGTACAGCCAGACGTCGTCGGTCAGGTTCGGGGCGCCCAGCGCCTGGTTGCCCTTGCCGTCGATGCCGTGGCAGGCCACGCAGTAGGTCTCGAACCCGCGCTTGCCGGCGTTGACCCGCAGCGGATCGTGGGCCAGCCCGGACAGGGAGCGGACGTACTGGGCGATGGCGGAAGCCTCGTCGGGCTTGATCGCCGCGCCCCAGGGCGGCATCACGCCGTGGCGGCCTTCCGTGATGGTCTCCAGGATCTGATCCGGCGCCCCGCCGTGCAGCCAGTCGCCGTCGGTCAGGTTGGGGAAGCCGCGGCCGCCCTTGGCGTCCGACCCGTGGCACTGGGCACAGTTGTTCAGGAACAGGCGCTGGCCGATGTCCCGCGCCTGGTCGTCGCGGGCGATGTCCTCGATCGGCATGTCGCGGAAGCGCTCGTACACGGGCTGGATGCGCGCGTTGAACGCCTCCTGCTCCTGCAGGACCTGCTGGCCCGCCGTGAAGCCGAGCGTGCCCTTCCAGGAACCCAGCCCCGGATACAGCACCAGGTAGCCCAGCGCGAAGATGCACAGCCCCAGGTACATCACCGTCCACCAGCGCGGCACCGGGTTGTTCAGTTCGGTCAGGTCGCCATCCCAGACGTGGCCGGTGTCCTCGACCTGCTCGACGTTGCGCTTGAGCCAGGCGCGCTGGGAAAACAGCAGGTACACGCACCAGGCGATCCCGCCCAGGGCGATGACCGCGATGTAGTAGCTCCAGAAACTGCTGACGAAATCACTCATTTGATTCCCCGGTGTTCTTGTCGTTCTGATATTCCTCGGGCAGGGCGAAGGGCAGCATCGCCGCCTGCCGGTTGGCCTCGGCCCGATGCGCCGACCAGGCCCACCACACGATGCCGGCGAACGTCGCCATCGCCAGCGCCGTCACGATCCCATTGATGACGCCGAGCATGTCAGCTTCCTCCCTTGGCCATGGCTTCCTGGGCGGCGGCACGCCCGCCCACGCCCAGGCCCTGCAGGAAGGCCACGACCGCGTCTTCCTCGGTCTTGCCCTTGAGCTGCTCGGGCGCGGCGGCGATTTCCTCGTCCGTGTAGGGCACGCCCAGGGTGCGCAGGACCTTCATGCGGGCCTGGACGTCGGTGCCCTCGACCGTATTCTTCTGCAGCCAGGGATAGGCCGGCATGTTGGATTCCTTGACCACGTCGCGCGGATTGCGCAGGTGGATGCGGTGCCATTCGTCGGAATAGCGCTGGCCGACGCGGGCCAGGTCCGGACCCGTGCGCTTGGAACCCCACAGGAAGGGATGGTCGTAGACGGATTCCGCGGCGATCGAGTAGGGGCCGTAGCGCTGGACCTCCGACTGCAGCTTGCGGACCTGCTGGGAATGGCAGCCCACGCAGCCCTCGCGGATGTAGATGTCGCGGCCCACCAGCCGCAGGGCCTCGTAGGGCTTGACGCCCTCGGCCGCCGTGGTGGTGGAATGCTGGAAGAACAGCGGAATGATCTGCACCAGGCCGGAGAACGACACCACCAGGATGCTGAAGATGATCAGCAGGCCGACGTTGCGCTCCAGCATTTCATGGGAGAAGCGTTTCTTGGTACCAGACATGGTCAACTCCTTAGGCCGACGCCGGCACGGCGGATTGGGGGGCGGCATGGGCATCCGGGCTTTCCAGGGGCACCGCCGGATTGACCCGGGGCTGGCCGCGCACCGTCAGCCAGGTGTTCCAGGCCATCAGGCCCATGCCCGACAGGAAGAGCAGGCCGCCCGTCATGCGGATGACGTAGAACGGGTAAGTGGACTTCACGGCCTCGACGAAGCTGTAGGTCAGCATGCCGTCCTCGCCCGTGGCGCGCCACATCAGGCCCTGCATCACGCCCGCGATCCACATCGAGGCGATGTACAGCACCACCCCCAGCGTCGCCAGCCAGAAGTGCAGGTTGATGAAGTCCGGACGGGCCATGCTTTCGCGGCCGTACAGGCGCGGGATCAGGTAGTACAGCGAGCCGCAGGTGATCATGGCCACCCAGCCCAGCGCGCCCGAGTGCACGTGGCCGATCGTCCAGTCGGTGTAGTGCGACAGCGCATTGACCGTGCGGATCGACATCATGGAGCCTTCGAAAGTCGACATGCCGTAGAAGGACAGCGCCACCACCAGGAACTTCAGGATGGGGTCGGTGCGCAGCTTGTGCCAGGCGCCCGAGAGCGTCATGATGCCGTTGATCATCCCGCCCCAGGACGGCGCCAGCAGGATCAGCGAGAACGCCATGCCCAGCGACTGGGTCCAGTCGGGCAGCGAGGTGTACAGCAGGTGGTGCGGACCGGCCCACATGTAGGTGAAGGCCAGCGCCCAGAAGTGCACGATCGACAGGCGGTAGGAATAGATCGGGCGGCCCGCCTGCTTGGGCACGAAGTAGTACATCATGCCCAGGAAGCTGGTGGTCAGGAAGAAGCCCACGGCATTGTGGCCGTACCACCACTGCACCATGGCGTCCTGCACGCCGGCGTAGGCGGAATAGGACTTCCACATCGACACCGGCAGTTCCAGGTTGTTGAAGATGTGCAGGATGGCGATCGTCAGGATGTAGGATCCGAAGAACCAGTTCGCCACGTAGATGTGCTTGACGCGGCGCTTGACGATGGTGCCGAAGAACACGATGGCGTAGGCCACCCAGACCAGGGTGATCAGGATGTCCAGCGGCCATTCGAGCTCGGCGTATTCCTTGGTCGAGGTGAAGCCCATGGGCAGGGTGATCACCGCGCCGACGAGCACCGCCTGCCAGCCCCAGAAGGTGAAGGCGGCGAGCTTGTCGGAGAACAGGCGCGCCTGACAGGTGCGCTGCACGACGTAGTAGGACGTGGCGAACAGGGCGCTGCCGCCGAAGGCGAAGATCACCCCGTTGGTGTGCAGCGGCCGCAGGCGCCCGTAGCTGAGCCAGGGCGTGTTGAAGTTCAGTTCCGGCCAGATCAATTGCGACGCGATCAATACCCCGACGGCCATCCCCACCACGCCCCAGAAGATCGTGGCGATGGTGAACTGCCTGACGACGCCGTAATTGAAGGTTTCGGCCGGTGTCCCGGCTGTACCGGTCGTGCCCATAAGCGTTCCCCTCAGAACAAGTTAAGACATGAATTTTTGAAAAGCTGAATAATCCCTTACCTGCCTCGAAACATCCTTGATCTAGGTCAAGGTGCTCCGGGGCGGGCCCGATCGTCATCGTCCAGGATGGCGGTGGCCGCATCCCGGGTGTCGTCGAACTGGCCGGCGAAGATCGCCCACCAGAACGCCGCGCCGATCCCCAGGACGAACAGCAGGGAAATCGGCAAAAGCAGAAACAGCGCGTCCATGGCCGTCAGCCCGACATGGCGTCGGCGGGCCGGACGGCCCCCCGCTGCCCGGCCGCGCCGCCGCCCGCCGGGCGCGCCAGGCGCCAGGCGTTGGCCGCGACGGCCAGGGAGGACAGCAGCATGGTGATGGCGGCCACCCAGGGCTGCACCCAGCCGCAGGCGGCCAGGGGCGCCATCAGCAGGTGCCAGGCCAGGGACCCATGGAGATTCTGGCGCGCGACGCGCCGCATGGCGCGATCCAGCGCGGCGGGATCGCGCACCCCGTCCGCGCCCGCGCGCAGCCGCGCCGCGTGGCGGGCCGCCAGGGCGGCCGGCACCGACATGGACATGGCGCAGGGACAGCTCATGACCAGCAGGGCGACCGTCACGGCGACCGCGTGGTCGGGCCGGACGTTCCACCAGTACAGGCCGACCAGGGCGGCCAGCAGGATCTGGGCACAGACGAACCAGAAGGCCAGGCGGTCGGCCGAACGCAGCAGTTCGGCGTCCCGGCCTTCGTGGGGCTGGCCGCTGACGGCCTGGCGGGCACAGGTTTCGAGGAAACGGGCCGTCAGCAGGAAGGCCACGAACATGGACACCGAATCGAAATAGACTTCCCCCGCGTCGCGCCAGGTGGCGATGACGCTGGGCACGAAAGCGGCCAGTATCCCCAGCGCCACCGGCACGTCCATGCCGACGCGCCGGCGCGCCAGGGCGCGCCAGGCGCCGCGCCACACGGGCCAGGCGCAGTACAGGACCAGGGGAACGCACAGGGTCAGGCTGAGCCAGTTCATCAGCACGATGGCCTGCTCCAGGGACTGCTGGGCGTCGGGGGCGCGCACGCCATGGCGCAGATAACCTGGGAAGGCCAGCATCATGACCTGCATCATCACCAGCCAGGCCAGCCCGGTGCGGGCCAGCATGTGCCGCCGCGCACTGCGCATGGCATCGGTCATGTTCGGCGGAGGCGTGAAGAGGGATGGAGCGCGCATACGGGCACTATAGCCACGCGCCAGGAAGCAAACTTTGATGCAGATCAAAACCATCTCCGGACCAGGGGAACTCTGGCCCGCCCGCCGCGACAATTTGCTTCCTATATAATTTGATTTGCAAATCAATTTATATGGAATCCCCCGATGAAGAATCCGACGACGGCCCATCCGTCCGGTCCCCGTTCGCGCTTCGGCATCCGCTTCTCGCTGCTGGCCCGCCGCTGGCGCCACAGGCTCGACGCGCACCTCGCACGGGCCGGGCTCACCGACGCGACCTGGGTACCGCTGATCCACCTGGACGAGACGGGCGGCGGGATGAGCCAGAAAGACCTAGCGCTGCTGGTCGGCGTGGACGGCTCGAGCCTGGTCCGGGTGCTCGACATCCTCGAACGCCAGGGCCTGGTCGAACGGCGGCGCTGCGAGACCGACGGACGCGCCCGGCTGGTGCGCCTCACGCCCGATGGCGAGCGGCGCGTAGCCGGCATCCGCCAGGAACTCGGCAAAGGCGAACGGGCGCTGCTGGCCGATCTTTCGGAACAGGAGATCGCCGCCATGCTGGAATGCTTCGACCGCATCGACCGCCGGATCGCCGCGCTCGAGCGCGCGGCGGCGGACAATGGCCCGGGAGCGCTGTGACATGACCGGAACCCCGATGCCCCGCGATCCCGAGGATTCCAGCCTGCCTATGCGCCGGCGCGACGCGGTGCGCCATCTCCTGCACACGCGCCGCTTCGAGGAAAGCGTGAAGCTGGGCACGCCACCCCCGGTGCGCAACTCGGCGCTCGCGGGCCTGCAGGCGGCGCTCGCCACCGCCCTCTGCGTACCGCTGTTCCTGCTCTCGCCCTGGGCGCACCTGGTGGGCTTCGCATCGCTGGGCGCGCTGGTCGCGCTGTTCGGGCGCTTCGCCCCGAGGCGCAGCCGCACGGGCATCGTGCTGCAATGCGCGTTCTGGCAGACCTTCGGGGTCTTCGCCATGTCGGCGACCGCCTGGCTGGGCTGGCCGCGGGCGGCCCAGCTGGCCCTGCTGGCCGCGTCCTGCGGCTTCTACCTGCTGATCAGCTTCCGGAACCGGTTCGGCGCACCCGGCCCGCTGATCTTCATCTTCGCGGTCGGCGCCTCGATGGCGGACACGCTGGACCTGGCGCAAGTCGCCGAACGCGCGCTGGCGACCGCGATCGCCGCCGCACTCGCCTGGCTGATCTGCGTCGCCAGCGAAACCCTGCGCCACCCGCCGACGCCGGAGCGCCCCTTTCCCAAGGACCCGGAGCGGTCCCCAAGCGGGCTGCGCTTCATGGCGGCGCGCGTCGCGATCGCGGCGCTCATCGTCGTCTTCGCCAGCCACGCCCTGGGCCTGAGCCACCCGGCCTGGGCGGCGATGGGGGCGGTCGCCGTCATGCAGGGCAGCCATCTCCATGTCAGCATGCACCGCGCCCTGCAGCGCATGGCCGGCACGATGGTGGGCGCGGCATTCGCGTGGCTGCTGCTCGTCCAGCAGCCCTCGGCCTGGCTGATCCTGGCCGTGCTCGCGCTGCTGCAGGTCCTCACGGAAATCGTGATCGGCGTGAACTACGGCCTCGCGCAGGTGCTCGTCACACCCATGGCCCTGCTGATGACCCATCTCGCCGCGCCCGCCGCGGCCGGCGCGGCCCTGGCGCCGGAGAGGGTGGCCGACACCCTGCTGGGCGCCCTGATCGGCATCGTGATCGCCGTGGCGCTCTCGAGCATCGAGGACCGGCGGATGCTCGCGCATCACCACCAGACGCGCCTGCCCGGCTGAAGCGTTGCGCGAAACGCGGGCGAAAAAAACGGGAAGGCATACGCCTTCCCGAAAGCACACCGCAGGGAAGCCCCTCTTCTTCCCTGCCCTCTCTCAAATCATCGCAATCAGGCCACCTGCGTTTCGTGCGCCTGGTCGAACTGGGCTTCCTCGGTCGAGCCGGTCAGCGCCGTGGTGGACGATTGGCCGCCTTCGATGGTCTGGGTCACGGCGTCGAAATAGCCCACCCCGACCTCGCGCTGGTGCTTGACGGCGGTGAAGCCCTTGTCCGCGGCGGCGAATTCCTTCTGCTGCAGTTCCACGAAGGCGCTCATCTGCGTGCGGGCATAGCCGTAGGCCAGATCGAACATGCCGTAGTTCAGGGCGTGGAAGCCGGCCAGCGTGATGAACTGGAACTTGTAGCCCATGGCGCCCAGCTCGCGCTGGAACTTGGCGACCGTGGCGTCGTCCAGGTTCTTCTTCCAGTTGAACGAGGGCGAGCAGTTGTAGGCCAGCATCTTGCCCGGGAACTGGCGGTGGATGGCCTCGGCGAACTTGCGCGCGTATTCCAGGTTGGGCGTGGAGGTCTCGCACCAGATCAGGTCGGCGTAGGGGGCATAGGCCAGCCCGCGGGAAATCGCCTGGTCCAGGCCGGCGCGGGTGCGGTAGAAGCCTTCCACGGTGCGCTCGCCGGTGACGAAGGGCGCGTCGTTCTCGTCGATGTTGCTGGTCAGCAGGTCGGCGGCCTCGGCGTCGGTGCGCGCCACCAGCAGGGTCGGCACGTTCAGCACGTCGGCCGCCAGGCGGGCCGACACCAGCTTGGCCACGGCCTCGCGGGTGGGCACCAGCACCTTGCCGCCCATGTGGCCGCATTTCTTGACGGAAGCCAGCTGGTCTTCGAAGTGCACGCCGGCGGCGCCCGCCTCGATCATGGACTTCATCAGTTCGAAGGCGTTCAGCACGCCGCCGAAGCCGGCCTCGGCGTCGGCCACGATCGGGGCGAAGTAATCGATGTAGCCCGCGTCGCCCGGATTCTTGCCTTCCATCCACTGGATCTGGTCACAGCGCGTCAGCGTATTGTTGATGCGCTTGACCACGCTGGGCACGGAGTTGGCCGGGTACAGCGACTGGTCAGGGTACATTTCGCCGGCGATGTTGGCATCGCCCGCCACCTGCCAGCCCGACAGGTAGATGGCCTTCAGGCCGGCCTTGACCTGCTGCATGGCCTGGTTGCCGGTCAGCGCGCCCAGCGCGTTCACGAAGTCTTCGGTATGCAGCAGATCCCACAGCCGTTCGGCGCCGCGGCGCGCCAGGGTGTGTTCCACCACTACCGAGCCGCGCAGCCGCACCACTTCGTCGGCGCCGTAGCCCCGCTTGATGCCTTGCCAGCGGGCGTCTTCGGCCCAGCTGCGTTGCAGATTGCGCACTTCGGTTTCGCGAGAGGTCATGATGGTGCTCCTGAGAAAGAAGAAAAAACAAACCGTCGATGAGGAACAGTCTACGCCTATGACGCGCTGCACACATGACTTCTATCTTATATAAGATAGAAAATTTTTATCTTTTAAATCATATATATATGATATTTATTCCATGTCGTGAAATAATATTCCTGGTTATGAAAATGGAGAACGCGCAGCGCAGCATTCGGTTTTCACATCCTGGAATCAAAACGCCATGATGTGAAAAACCAGCCGGGAAACGGCACGGGCGGCAGTAGAATGATGAGCGCCGTCCCCTCCGAGGGACCATCGGACCGACCTCTTCGCAACGCCATGAACCCCGATTCCCTTTCCGCCAGCCCGCTGGGACGATCCACCCCGGGTTCGACGCGCTACGATCCGGCTCTGCTATTCCCGATCGCCCGCGCCGACACGCGCGCCGGGCTGGACCTGCCCCAGGCGGCCCACGGCGCCGACATCTGGAACGCCTACGAGCTGTCCTGGCTGAACGCCAAGGGCAAGCCCGTCGTGGCGATCGGCCGCTTCACCGTCCCCATGGACAGCCCCAGCCTGATCGAGTCCAAGTCCCTCAAGCTCTATCTGAACAGCTACAACGAAGAACGCTTCGAGTACGCGGACATCGTCCGCCAGCGACTGCACACGGACCTGTCGCGGGCCTGCGGCAAGCCGGTTCACGTGGAGATCCTGTCGGTGCGCCCGGCCTTCGAACTGAGCTGCGCGCCGCTGCGCGGCACCTGCATCGACGACCAGGACCTGGATTTCGATGCGGTCCAGGCGCCGCGGCCCGACAGCCTGGCCCTGTCGGACCCCGCCCCCTTCGTGCGCGAGAACCTGGTGTCCGAACTGCTGAAATCCAACTGCCCCGTGACCGGCCAACCCGACTGGGCCAGCCTGCAGATCCGCTATGCCGGCCCGCGCATCGACCACGCCGGGCTGCTGCGCTACATCGTGTCGCTGCGCCGCCACCAGGAATTCCACGAGCTGTGCGTGGAAAAGATCTACGGGGAAATCATGCGGCGCTGCGCGCCGGAGGAACTGCTGGTCTACGCGCGCTACACCCGGCGCGGCGGGCTGGACATCAACCCCTGGCGGGCCAGCTACCAGCCCACCGACATCGGCCAGACGCGGACGCTGCGGCAGTAGGCGCTGCCAAAAGGGAGGCCTCGGTCCGGGGTCAATGGCCTCGTGCGATCTGATCCCGGACCTGCTGGCGGAACTCAACCGGACTCAAGCCAGCGTGCTTGCGGAAGAAACGGCTGAAATACACCTCGTCCTCAAACCCCAGGCGTCCCGCCAGCACCTTGATGGCGTCTGACGTATAGACCAAGTCGCGCTGTGCCTCGCGAACCAGGCGAGCATTGATCACGGCGGAAGCCGGCATCCCCAGAACATCCCTGCACAGGCGCGACAGATTACCCACCGTCATGCCCAATTCATCCGCATAGGCGCTCAGAGCCACATGATCCTTGAACCGCTGGTCCACCAGTTCACGGAATTTCTGGATCTGCCGCGCCTTGCGAGTGCTCCCCGCCCGCAGCGGCAAGCCTTTGCTGTGGCGAATGCGGCCAATCCTCATCACCAGAGCTGACAGCAGGGACATGCAGATCCCCGACTGGCCGACCCGATGGCTGCGAAATTCGTCGAAGATCCCCTCGAACAAGGGCGCCAGCCCCCCGGCCTCAGGATCATTCTCGTCGAATTCCATCACGATCGGCTCGCGCACCGCCTGCAGCATGTCGGGCTCGGCCGCCCCCACCATCAATTCCAGCACGTGCTGAACCGCCGTGATCACAGGCCCGTCGACCTCCGGCAGAAAGCTGAATGAGTGCACTATCTGTTCTGGAATTGACAAAATGCACGGAGCCTTCACATGCCAGATCCGGCCATCGATCCCGATGGCGCCGCCCCCCTTGGTCAGGTGCAGTATCTGGATGAAGGATTGATGCAGATGAGGCTTGATTTCCCAATTATTTAGCGAAGATCGCTTGGGAATCGATTCAATGTGCACGGAATCGACCCAATGATCGAGTCCTTGCGTCGCATACAAACCATAGCTAGGGATTTCCCTCATCCTGCTTTCCTGGCCATCAGAAAATGCACGAATTGTCCTGCCACATGCATGAATTGTCAATTCAATAGGCTTCAAATATCCAGATAATGAAAAAACGCGCAAACGTCCGGCGGATACGTCGAGAAAGCGGCGCGAGGCGCCGCAGAATGCGCATCGAACGGAGACAAATATGCAAGATTCCCATTGGCTCGGGCTGCAGGGCCGCGCCTGCGCCGTGACCGGCGCCGCGCGCGGTATCGGCCGGGGCATCGCCCAGGCGCTGGCCGACGCCGGTGCCCGCGTCGCCCTGCTGGACTACGATGCCGGCGCCTGCGAAGAAACCGCGGCCGCCCTGCGCGCTCAGGGTGCCGACGCCACCGCGTTCGCCTGCGACACCTCGGACCCCGACAGCGTCGCCCGAGCCGCGACTGCGGTGCACGACGTGCTGGGCCCCTGCGCCGGCCTGGTCAACAACGCAGGGATTCTGCGGTCCGGCGCCCTGCAGGACGTGGAGCTCCAGGAGTGGAACCGCGTGCTGGATGTGAACCTGACTGGCTACCTGCTGACCGCGCGGACATTCGCCGCCCGGATGAGGGACGGCGGAGGGGGAAGCATCGTGCACATCGCCTCGATCTCGGGCAGCTTTCCCCAAACCCGCAGCGGCGCCTACAGCGCCAGCAAGGCGGGGGTCATGCTCATGTCGCGCCAGATGGCCGTCGAATGGGGCGCGGACGGCATCCGCAGCAACACAGTCTGCCCCGGCATGATCCGCACGCACCTGTCGGCGGCTTTCTATGCCGAACCCGGCAACGAGCAGAAACGCGCAGCCATGACCGCCAGCCGCCGGGTCGGCGAGACGGACGACATCGCCAACGCGGCCCTGTTCCTGCTCAGCCCCCGGTCGAGCTACATCAATGCCGCCGACCTCGCCGTGAACGGCGGCATGGACGCCATGCTGATGGACATGGTTCCGCGGCCGGGATTCAACCACACGGCCGCCCCCGACACAACCCGGCAATGAGGCTCGACATGAACACATCTCCACTGCAAGATGGCGCGCATTGCGACGTCCTCGTGATCGGCGCAGGCGTATCGGGCCTGACGACCGCGATCGTCGCGGCCAAGAAGGGCCTGAAAGTCATCGTGGCGGAAAAGGCCCCGGTGTTCGGCGGCACCGCCGCCTATTCGGGCGGGGTTCTCTGGATCCCGGGCAACCACATCGCACGCAAGGCGGGCATCCCGGATTCACGGGAAGCGGCCCTGACCTACATCCGCAACGAGGCCGGCGCCTATTTCGACCCCGAGGCCACCGACGCCTTCCTGGACACGGCGCCCGAAATGGCGGAATTCTTCGAACGGGAAACCCACGTCCAATTCGTCCCCACGCTGTACCCGGACTACCATCCCGACCGCGAAGGCGGCGCCCAGCAGGGACGCTCCATCCTCGCGAAACCCTTCGACATCCGGGCCCTGGGACCGGACATGAAGCGCCTGCGCCCGCCCCTGCGTTCGATCACCTTCATCGGCATGATGTTCAATTCATCGAACGCGGACATCAAGCACTTCTTCAATGCAACCCGGTCTCTGACCTCGTTCCTATACGTCGCCAAGCGCTTGGCCGCCCACATCAAGGAGCTTGCCCTGTACCGCCGGGGAGTCAATGTCACGAGCGGCAACGCGCTCATGGCTCGTCTGGCGAAAACGGCGCTGGACCTGGGCATCCCCATTCACACGGAATGCCCCGCGCGCAGCCTGATCGAGGAAAACGGCCGCATCACGGGCGCGATGCTCTCCACGCCGCACGGCGAGGTCCGCATCCTGGGCGACAGGGCCGTGGTCCTGGCGGCAGGAGGTTTTCCCCACGACGAGGCGCGCATCCGGGAAATCTACCCGCACCTGAAGCGGGGTGGGGAACACCTGTCCCCAACTCCCGATGAAAACACGGGCGACGGCATCCGGATGGCCGAGCGGCTCGGCGCGTCGCTGGCCACGGACTACCCCAACGCATCGGCCTGGATGCCCGTGTCCCGTGTCCCGCACGGGCGGGGCCGGTACGATGTTTTCCCGCACCTGCTGGACCGCTACAAACCTGGCGTGATCGGTGTCCTGCGCAACGGCCGGCGCTTCACCAACGAGTCGAATTCCTACCATGACGTAGGCCAGGCGATGATCGAGGCCTGCGCGCCGTCCACGGAAACCGCGATGTGGCTGATCTGCGATCAGGCCACCATCGGCAAGTACGGCCTGGGCTATGCCAAACCGGCGCCCCTGCCCCTGGGACCCATGCTGCGGCGGGGCTACCTGCACAAGGGCCGCACGCTGAAGGAACTGGCACAGGCCGCCGGCATCGATCCCGACGGACTCGAAGCCACGGTCCGCGCCTACAACGAGCATGCGAAGAACGGCCAGGACCCCGAGTTCCACCGCGGCGCCACGGCCTTCAACCGCTACTTGGCCGACCCCGAGCACCGGCCCAACCCCTGCGTCGGCCCGATCCTCCATGCCCCCTTCTATGCCCTGAAGGTGGTGATGGGAGACCTGGGGACTTTCGACGGCATCCGCACTACCGTGACGGGAGAAGTCCTGGATGGCGAATCCAGGCCGATCCCGGGCCTGTACGCCGTCGGCAATGACCGGGCCAGCATCATGGGCGGCAGCTATCCCGCAGCCGGCATCACGCTCGGACCGAACATGACATTCAGCTACATCACCGCGCTGCACATCGCCCGGACCGGTACCTGAGACCGCCACACCCGGCAGGAGACCCCATGCACATCGACGAAACCCTTTCCCTGGTGGATCACCGGATCTACACCATCGCCCTGCGCAAGATGCCGGAATTCCTGGACGTCTTCGACCGGCTGGCCATGCCGATCCTGCTGGAGACCCTGGGCAACCCCATCGGCATCTACACCAGCCACGTCGGGCCGCTCAATCAGGTCGTGCATCTATGGGCCTACAAAGATCTGGCGGACTACCAGGCACGTTGCCTGCGCCGCGACACGCACCCGGACTTCCCCGCCTATCTCGAGGCATCGAGCCACCTGATCGTCGCGCAGGAGAACCGGCTGCTGACCTGCGCACGGCTGCCGAGCATGCGGGAGCGCCTCCAATGACGACACATACCCCCAACCCGGCGCCGGTGGCCATCGTCACGGGCGCGGCCACCGGTATCGGCTGGGCGACGGCCCGGCTGCTCGCAGTCGAGGGCCACCGCTTGAGCCTGCTGGACCTGGACGGCGCCCGGGCCCGGGAGCGCGCCGACGAACTCGGCCCCGGCCACCTTGGCGTAGCCTGCGACGTCGCCGCCGAGGCAGCCGTCGACGAAGCCATCGCCCGCACCCTGGAGCGGTTCGGCCGCATCGACGTCCTGGTCAACAACGCGGGCATCGGCGACCAATCGGCCGCCACCGTGGACCAGTCGGCGGAACGCTTCGACCAAGTCCTGGACGTTCATCTGCGCGGCACATTCCTGATGTGCCGCGCCGTGGCAGCCCATATGCTCGTCCGTAAACGCGGCGCCATCGTCAACCTGAGCTCGATCGCGGGCATGGCCGGCATCCCGGGACGCAACGCCTATTCCGCCGCCAAGGCCGGCATCGCGGCCATGACACGCTCGATGGCCTGCGAGTGGGCGCGCGCCGGCATCCGGGTGAACGCCGTCGCGCCGGGATACGCCCGCACGGCCCTGGTGGAAGAGCTGGAGGCCCGCCATGCCATCGACACACGCGGCATCGCGGCACGCACGCCGATGGGACGCCTGGCACGGCCCGAGGAAATCGCCGCCGTGATCGCGTTCCTGGTCTCGGATCGCGCCAGCTACGTCACCGGGACGACGATCCACGCCGACGGCGGCTGGCTCGCCCTGGGCGCGCCCGAAGACTCCCTGGCGCCGCAAAGCGTCTGATCCCTCACGGAGACCGCGAACATCATGCTCGCCATCAACATCATCAACGGCCTGGTCTACGGCGCCCTGCTGGCCATCGTCGCCTCGGGACTGGCGCTCATCTACGGACTGAGGCGCGTCGTCAACTTCGCCCACGGGTCGCTCTACATGCTGGGGGCCTACATCGGCTACACCGTCGCGATCCATGCCGGCTTCTGGGCCGCCCTGGCCGCCGCCCCCCTGGCCATGTTCCTGATCGGTGTCCTGCTCGACCGCTACGGCCTGAGGCTGCTGCGCGATTACGACCCGCTCAGCGTGATCCTGGTCACGTTCGGTCTGCTGCTGATCATCGAGGATCTGGTGCAGACGCTCTGGGGCAAGGGCAACCTCTCGCTGGCCGAACCCGACATCCTGAGCCACTCGCTGCACATCGCGGGGATGACGCTCCCGGCCTACCGGATCGCGGTGGTCGCCGTCGGCATCCTGGTCGCCATCGGGCTGACGTTCTGGCTGCAAAAGACCCGCATGGGGCTCTTCGTGCGGGCATCGAGCACCGACCCCGACACCACCGCCATGCAGGGCGTCAACACGGACCGCCTCGGCGCCTTCGTGGTTGGCCTGGGAACCGCGCTCGCGGGGTTCGCGGGCATCGTGACGGCGCCCTTCCTGTCACTGTCCCCGACCATGGGCAGCAGCGTCCTCATCGACTCGTTCATGGTCGTGGTGATCGGCGGCCTGGGCAGCCTGCCCGGCGCATTTCTCGCCGCCCTGGTCCTGGGCCAGGTGCAAACGCTGGGAGCCACCTATCTCCCCGAGATATCGGCTTCCCTACCCTTCATCCTGATGATCGCCATCCTGATCTGGAGGCCGGCGGGCATCGCCGGAAACCGCACATGAATACCCTGTTCCGTCCCGGCCGGCTCACCCTGACGACGATAAGCTGCATCGCCCTGACCGTGGTCATCGGCCAGGTCGTCACTTCCGCAACAGCCCTTTCCATCCTGACCCAGGCCGCCATCTTCGCGCTGTTCGCCACCGGCGTGGGCGTCCTGTTGAAGCAGAACGGCATGGTGAGCTTCGGCCACGCCGCATTTTTCGGCCTGAGCGCGTATTGCGTCGCCATCTTCCTTCAGGAGACTCTCCTGCCGGCCGAGCTCGTCATTCTGATCAGCCTGGCCGCGACGGCGATATTCGCTTTCGTCCTGGCCCTGGTCATCGTGCGGGTCCCCGGCATCGCATTCGCCATGCTCACGCTGGCCTTTGGCCAATTGTTCTACCAGCTGACGCTGAAATCCCGCGGCCTGACCGGGGGCGCGGACGGCATCAGCATCGCCTGGCCGGACACGCTGTTCGGCATCCCGACCTCGACGCTCCTGGAGAACAGCATCATCTTCACCATCAGCTGGGCCCTCCTCATCCTCGCCCTGGCGCTCCTGGTGCGCCTGCATCATAGCCGCTTCGGCCAAATGACCGAGGCAATCCGGGACAATCCGGAACGCGCCACCTTCATCGGCATCCGCCCCACCCTCCCTCGAGCCTTGATCTTCACGCTGTCGGCGGTGATCACGGCGGCCGCCGGCATCCTGGCCTCCTTCAACTCCGGCTTCATCTCTCCCGACAGCCTGCACTGGAGCGTCTCCGGCACCGTACTCATGATGGTCGTCGTCGGCGGCTACTGGAACGTCACGGGCCCGGCGCTTGGGGCCGTCATCTACGTTGTCGCCAAGGATCTGATCGGGGACCTGTCGACACACTGGCTGTCCCTGTTCGGCCTCCTGCTGATCGTGATCGTCGTGTTCACGGACAACGGGCTGAGCGGCGCGCTGCGCTCGCTCGCTGCCCGGGCCCGCACGCCCTCCGCCCCCCGCCACCCCTAGCCGAGATGCCCCATGACGAACGAAAACATGATCCTGAGAGTGACCGACGTGGCCGTCCATTACGGCGGCGTGAAAGCCGTGGACGGCGTGTCCTTCGACCTGCGCCAAGGCGAAATCCGCGGCCTGATCGGTCCAAACGGCGCAGGCAAGTCCACCGTCATCGACGCCATCAGCGGACGGCACGGCCTGACGCGCGGCACGGTCCGCCTGGCGGGCCAGGACATCACACGCTGCAGCGTGATCGACCGACGCAGGCGGGGACTCGCCCGATCCTTCCAGCGAACCAGCATCTTCCCTAACATGACCGTCAGCGCGCAGATCGGCCTGGCGGCCCATAAAGTCGGCGCCGAAGCACCGGAACAGGATGCCCGGCGAGTGATGGATCAGCTCGATCTGTCGGGCGAGGCCGACGCCACGGCCGGCAGCCTGGGCTATGGGCAGCAACGCCGCCTCGATCTGGCGCTCGCTCTGGTGGGCCGGCCCATCGTGCTGCTCCTGGACGAGCCCATGGCCGGCCTGTCCCCCCAGGAATCCGCCGATCTGGCGAGCCATCTGCTGAAACTCACCGGCGACTGGGGCGTGTCCATCCTGCTGGTGGAGCACGACACCGACACCCTGTTCAGCATCTCGAATTCCGTCACGGTCTTCGAGCTCGGACGCGTCATCGCCAGCGGCCGGCCGGAAGAAGTCAGGATCGAGCCTCGCGTGCGCGAGGCCTACCTGGGGAGCGCCGCATGAAAACCCTGCTTCACATGGACGACGTACACGCCTACTACGGCGCGGCGCACATCCTGCAAGGACTCAGCCTGCGGGTCGACGAAGGTGAACGGGTCGCCCTGATCGGACGCAACGGGGTGGGAAAGACCACCACGGTCAACACCCTGATGGGCATCGCCCGCCTCGGGTCGGGCGAGATCCGGCTGGACGGCACCCTCGTGCGCAAGGCGCTGCCCTACACCCCCGCCCAGTTCCAGATCGCCATCGTCCCGCAGGGCCGGTGCATCATCGCGAACCTGACGATCGAGGAAAACCTGCTGCTGGGCTCGGCGAGCCGGCGCTCCGGCCCCTGGAACCTGCGGGAAATCTACCGCCTGTTCCCGATCCTGAAGGAACGCGCACGCACGCCCGGCACCGCGCTTTCGGGAGGCCAGCAGCAGATGCTGGCCATCGGCCGCGCTCTGATGGCCAACCCCAGGCTGATGATCCTCGACGAACCCACCGAAGGACTCGCGCCCGTCATCGTCGATCAACTGGCGGACACCCTGAACCAGGTGACCCACCAGGGGACGGCCATCCTGCTCATCGAGCAGAACCTGGGGCTGGTGGCCCGCACGACCGCACGCTATTACGCCGTCGAAAAGGGCCGCATCACGACCAGCGGCGCCGTCGATCCCGCCAACCTCAACGAGCTTCACAGCCACATCGCAGTCTGACACCCCGCAGTCCGATACCTACCCCGACAGGAGACAACATCATGAAAACCAGCCCATTCAAACTTTCCCTCATGGCGCTCGCGATCGCCGCCTGCGTGACCGGCACGAACGCACAGGCGGCCGACAAGGATCCGCTCAAGATCGGCGCAGTGACCTCGCTGTCCGGCGTGTTCGCACAGCAGGGCGAGGAGGTCCTGCGCGCCATCCAGTTCGCCGTGGACGAGGCCAACGCCAACGGCGGCGTCGATGGTCGCGAAGTCATGATAAAGACCGGCGACGACGAAAGTACCCCCAAGGAGGGGCTCCAGGCATCCGAAAAACTCGCACGTGACGGCTACAAGTTCCTCATTGGGCCCATCGCCTCGTCCATCACCATGGCCATCGGCCAGAACCTCAACCGCTGGGACGCAATGCTCGTGGCCACGGTCAGCAAGAGCGACAAAATCACCGGCGACAGTTGCAAGCCCAGGATGTTCCGGACCAATCACTCGGACGCCATGGACGTGGCCATGTTCGACCAGTGGATGAAGGACATTCCGCAAAAGAACTTCGCCATCCTCGCAGCCGATTATGCCTGGGGCCATGACTCCGCGAAGACCTTCACCAAAGCGGCCGAAGCCCAGGGCAAGAAGGTCTCCCTGACGCTCTTTCCACCGCTGGGGACCAAGGATTTCGCTCCCTATATCTCCCAGATCAAGGCAGACCCGAACATAGACGGGCTGTGGGTGGCGCTTGTCGGAAGCGACCTCATCGCCTACGCCAAGCAGGCGCAAAGTTTCGGACTCACGTCCAAGACGACGCTGGGCCACGCCATGATCATGAACTTCGCGGTCAACGCGACCGGCAATGCCATGAAGGGGATCGAAGGCAACATGGAATACGGCGCCGAAATCGACACGCCCAGGAACAAGGCCTTCGTCAAGGCCTGGGAAGCCAAATTCCACCGGGTGCCGACCGACAATGAAGGCGCGGCTTACAACGGCATGGAAGCCATCTTCGCCGGCGTGAAAAAAGCGGACAGCGTGGATCCCGGCAAGGTCGCCAAGGCGCTGGGCGGACTGGAATACGACACCATCTACGGTCCGGCCACGATGCGCGCCCAGGACCACCAACTGGTAATCCCCAACTACGTGGGCGAAGTCAGGGAAGCCGGCGGCACGCTGCGGCCGGTGATCACCCACAGCTTCCCGGCCTCGATCGTCCCCGCACCCTCGGGTGAATGCAAGATGCGCTGAAGAAACCCGTCGGCGAGGCCCCACGCGGGGCCCGCCACGAGGACGGCCCCTAGGCCCGGTCGCGGATCTCCGGCCAGGCCTTCCTCAGGTAGTAGCACATCGACCAGACCGTGAGGATGGCGGCGACCACGATCAGGACTTCGCCGACGATGTGGGTGGAAACGCCTTCCAGGGGCTGCCAGTACAGCAGGCAGGGGATGGCGACCATCTGCGCGGCGGTCTTGAACTTGCCCAGCCAGTGGACGGCCACGCTGCTGCTGGCGCCGATCTTCGCCATCCATTCGCGCAGCGCGGAAATGGTGATTTCCCGGCCGATGATCACCAGGGCGATCAGGGAATCGACGCGGTCCAGGTTCAGCAGGATCAGCAGCGCCGCGCAGACCATCAGCTTGTCGGCCACCGGGTCCAGGAAGGCGCCGAACGCCGAGGTCTGGTTCCAGCGCCGCGCCAGCCAGCCATCGAGCCAGTCGGTGGCGGCGGCCACGATGAAGGCCAGGGCGGCGGCCGTGTCGCGCCAGCCCGACCCGGTCCAGGCGTCGGGCAGGTAGTACAGTCCCACGATCAGGGGGATCATGGCGATGCGCAGCCAGGTCAGGGCGATGGGGATATTGAGCGGCATGATAGGCGTAATACTACCCTAAGGAACCGCCCGCCGCCCGGGCGCCCGGCCCGTTGCGCGCCGCGGCCGCCCGTCGGGACTCCGCGAGGGCGGCCGACGCGCCCGCGGCCCCTACCTCAGGGCATGGTAGATGCGTTCGGCCAGCGCCTCGGAAATCCCCTCGACGCCGCGCAGTTCGTCGATGCTGGCGTCCGCCACCCCGCTGAAGCCGCCAAAGCGCGCCAGCAGGTTCTGACGCCGCTGCTTGCCCACGCCCTCGATGTCTTCCAGGCGCGAGACGTTGCGGGCCTTGGCCCGCTTGGCGCGCATGCCGGTGATGGCGAAGCGGTGGGCCTCGTCGCGGATCTGCGCCACCAGCATCAGGGCGGCGGATTCCACCCCCAGCGCCACCGGGGGCCGGCCGTCGACGAAGACCAGGGTCTCCAGGCCGACCTTGCGGTGGTCGCCCTTCTTCACCCCGACGATGCGGCTGACGTCCAGCCCCAGTTCGACGAAGACCTGGCGCGCGATCCCGACCTGGCCCTCGCCGCCGTCGATCAGCACCACGTCGGGCATCTCGGCATCGCCGTCGGCCACCCGCGCGTAGCGCCGCGTGAGCGCCTGGCGCATGGCGGCGTAGTCGTCGCCCGGCTCGATGCCGGCGATGTTGAAGCGCCGGTACAGCGACGATTGCATGGCGTGATGGCGGTACACCACGCAGGACGCCTGGGTGGCCTCGCCCGCCGTATGGCTGATGTCGAAGCACTCGATGTGCAGGGCGTCGAGCGCGTCGTCATCCGTGTCCAGGTCCAGCTCCACGGCCAGCGCCCGCGTGCGCGCCTCGCGCGCGCTGGATTCGGACAGGCGCTGCGCCAGCGCCATCCGGGCGTTGCGCTGCGCCTGTTCCAGCCAGGCGCGGCGCGCGCCCTGGGGGCGGGTCAGCACGCGGATGCGGTGGCCGTGCTGCTCGGCCAGCAGCGCCGCCAGGTCGGGGTCGGACAGGGCGTGCGAACACACCAGCACGGGCGGGGCCGGGTTGTCGGCGTAGTGCTGGGCCACGAAGGCGCTCAGCACTTCCTCGGCGGATTCGTCCTGGGCCTGGGTGGGGAACAGGGGCTTGTCGCCCAGGTGCCGGCCGGCCCGCACCATCGCCAGGTTGACGCACACGCGTCCGCCCGCGAGTTCCACCGCGATGATGTCGACGCTGTCGTCGCCCACCTGCTCCATGGTCTGCTGCTGCAGGACCTTCGCCAGCGCGCGCATCTGGTCGCGCAGCGCGGCGGCCTGCTCGAAATCCTGGCGCTCGGCGGCGGCGGTCATGCGCCGCTCGATGTCCTCCAGGACTTCGCCGGCCCGGCCTTCCAGGAAGCGGATGGCGCGCTCGACGTCGGCCCGGTAGTCCTCGGGCGAGATCAGGTTGACGCAGGGCGCGGAGCAGCGGCCGATCTGGTAGAGCAGGCACGGGCGCGTGCGGTGGGCGTAGACGCTGTCCTCGCAGGTGCGCAGGCGAAAGACCTTCTGCAGGATCTGGATGGTCTCGCGCACCGCCCAGGAATTGGGATAGGGGCCGAAGAAGCGGCCCGGCCCGTGGGTGCTGCCCCGGTAGTACACGATGCGCGGGGCCTCGTGCGCGGTGATGTGCAGGTAGGGGTAGGACTTGTCGTCCCGGAAGAGGATGTTGTAGCGGGGCTTGAGGCGCTTGATCAGGTTGTTTTCCAGGATCAGGGCCTCGGCCTCGGTGCGCGTGACCGTGATCTCGGTGCGCGCCACGCGCGCCAGCATGTGCTCGATGCGCGGACCATGGCCGGACTTCTGGAAATACGAGCTGACGCGGCGCTTCAGGTCGCGCGCCTTGCCGACGTACAGGACCTCGCCCTGTGCGTCGATGTGGCGGTAGACCCCCGGCAGGTGCGGCAGGTCAGATAGAAAGGTTTTCAGATCGAAGGCTTCGGGCACGGAGATACCTCGGATCGGACAGCAGCCCCGTCCAGTCGGGCGCGGGCCGGAACGGCATCAGCCGCCGGATGCGGCGCACGGCCTGGGGGTCCAGGGGGCGGTCCGCCAGCGCCGCCAGCAGCTCGTCGGCCAGGTCGGGGCGATTGCACACCAGCACCATGTCGCAGCCGGCCTCCAGCGCGGCCCGGGCCCGGGCGTGGATGTCGCCGGCCACGCTCGCGCCTTCCATGGTGAGGTCGTCCGAGAACACCACGCCATCGTATTCCATCCGGCCGCGCAGGATGTCGGTCACCCAGCGGCGCGAGAATCCGGCCGGCTCGGGCGCCACTTGCGGATAGATGACGTGGGCCGGCATCACGGCCGGCAGCGCCAGGTCGCCCAGCCAGCGGTACGGCGCGGCGTCGGCGTCCAGGATCTCGTCCAGCGGCCGGTCGTCGACGGGGATCGCCAGGTGGGAATCGGCCGCCACCGCGCCGTGACCGGGGAAGTGCTTGCCGCAGGCCGCCATGCCGGCCTGGGACAGGCCCTGGATCAGCGCGCGGGCCAGCAGAGCCACGGCCGCCGGATCCTCGTGCAGCGCCCGGTTGCCGATCACCTGACTGACCCCGTAATCCAGGTCCAGCACGGGCGTGAAGCTGAAATCCACGCCGCAGGCGCGCAGCTCGCTCGCCAGCACGAAGCCGGTCTCGGTGGCCGCGCGCAAGGCGGCCTGGGGATCCCGGTCGTACCAATGGCCGAAGACCCGCATGGCCGGCAGCGGGGTGAAGCCGTCCGTGCGGAAGCGCTGGACCCGGCCGCCCTCGTGGTCCACGGCGATCAGCAGGGGCTCGTCGCGCGCACCGTGGATGGCGGCGCACAGGGCGGAGAGCTGGGCCCGGTCGGAGAAATTGCGCGCGAAGAGGATCACGCCGCCGACCTGGGGGTGGCGCAGGCGGACGCGCTCGGCGTCCGTCAGTTCCAGCCCGGCCACGTCGACCATGACGGGGCCCGGGGCCATGAGGGCGGCGCGGCCGCCGGAATGCGCGTTCTGTGGCGTGGTCATGCGGTGCTTTCCTTGGGGTGCGGCCCGGCGGGCAGGGCCTCGATCACGACGAAGGCCGCCACCATGTCGGCCTCGTCGGTCATGGACACGTGCGCCCGGCCGAAGCGGGCGGCGTACCAGTCGGCCAGGGGGCCGGACAGGTGGATCTCGGGCGCCCCGCCGGGCCGGTTCAGGATCTGCGCCCGCGACCAGGTCATGGGCATGTGGATGCCCAGCCCGATGGCCTTGGAGAAGGCTTCCTTGGCCGCGAAGCGGGTCGCCAGGTAGAGGATGCCCCGGCGCGGATCGCGCCCCCGGCGGCGGTGGTGGACGAGCTGCTCGTCAGGTCCCAGGACGCGGCGGACGAAGCGGTCGCCGTGCCGCGCGTAGATGCGCTCGATGCGCTCGACCCGCAGCAGATCGGTGCCGATGCCGGCGATGGCTCCAGTGGACACGGAAGGACTCCGAAGAAACGGCGATGGAAACGGCGCCCGGGCCGCCGCGCGGGCGGCCCGGCGCGGGTCACAGCCGGATGAAATGTTCCCGGTAGTGCTTGAGCTCGTCGATGGATTCCTGGATGTCGGCCAGGGCCTCATGCTTGCTGGCCTTGACGAAGCTGCGGTAGACCTCGGGCTTCCAGCGCAGGGACAGTTCCTTCAGCGTGCTGACGTCCAGGTTGCGGTAATGGAAATAGGCTTCCAGGCGGGGCATGTACTTGACCATGAAGCGGCGGTCCTGGCCGATGGTGTTGCCGCACATCGGCGACTTGCCGGCCGGCACCAGCGGGGCCAGGAATTCCAGCAGGATGTCCTCCGCCCCCGATTCGGTCAGGGTCGAGGCCTTGACCTTGTCGATCAGGCCGCTCTTGCCGTGGGTGGACTGGTTCCATTTGTCCATGCCGTCCAGCACGGCGTCGTCCTGGTGGATCACCAGCACCGGCGCCTGCGCCACCGGGGTCAGGTCAGGCTCGGTGACGACCATGGCGATCTCGAGGATGCGTTCCTTTTCGGGATCCAGGCCCGACATTTCCATGTCCAGCCAAATCAGGCGCTGATCGTTCGCGGCCATATCCTATAATCCTTTGCTTGCAAAGAACCGATTTTCGCACATTGGCCGGACGGACATGCTGACCTTCCTGTTTCTCGCCTGCCTGGTGGGCGACCTGCTCCTGCGCTACTGGCTGGCGCGCCGGCAGATCCGCCATGTGCTTGCGCACCGCGACGCGGTCCCCGCCGCCTTCGCCGACCGCGTCGGCCTGCACAGCCACCAGCGCGCCGCCGACTACACCGTGGCCCGCTGCCAGTTGTCCATGGTCGAACGCATCGTCGAGGCCGCCGTGCTGCTGGGCCTGACCCTGCTGGGCGGCCTGCAGGCCCTGGACCTGGCCCTGGGCCGCCTCATCGAGTCCGAACTCTGGCGCCAGATGGCCCTGGTGGGCGTCGTGCTGGCCCTGCTGGGCGCCGTCGGGCTGGTCTTTTCCGCCTGGCGCACCTTCCGCCTGGAAGCCCGCTTCGGCTTCAACCGCATGACGCCCCGCCTGTTCGTCACCGACGCCCTCAAGATGCTGGCCGTCACCCTGGTGCTGGGCGCCCCGCTGCTGGCCGCCATCCTGTGGATCATGCGGTCGGCCGGCACCGACTGGGCCTGGTGGGCCTGGGGCGTCTGGGTGGGCTTCAACCTGCTGGTCCTGTGGCTGTACCCCAGCTTCATCGCCCCGCTGTTCAACCGCTTCACGCCCCTGAACGACCCCGAGCTCACCCAGCGCATCCACGCCCTGGCCAAGCGCTGCCATTTCGGCCTGGCGGGCCTGTTCGTCATGGACGGCTCGCGGCGGTCCGCCCACGGCAACGCCTATTTCACCGGTTTCGGCCGCCACCGCCGCATCGTGTTCTTCGACACCCTGCTCTCGCGCCTGAACACCGACGAGGTCGAGGCCGTCCTGGCCCACGAGCTGGGCCACTTCGCCCACCGCCACATCCTGCGGCGCATCGTCGTCAGTTTCGCGGCGGCCGGCGTGCTGCTGCACCTGCTGGCCTGGCTGTCCACCCAGCTCTGGTTCTACACCGGCCTGGGCGTCATCCCGCAACTGGGCCGGCCCAACGACGGCCTGGCCCTGGTGCTGTTCATGCTGGCCCTGCCGGTGCTGACGTTCTGGTCCACGCCCATCGCCAGCCTGCTGTCGCGGCGCGACGAGTTCCAGGCCGACCGCTACGCGGTGCGGCAATGCGGCGCGGCGCCCCTGGCCAGCGCGCTGGTCAAGCTCTACGACGACAACGCCGCCACGCTGACGCCGGACCCGATCCATTCCGCCTGGTACGACAGCCACCCGCCGGCCCCCGTGCGCATCGCGCACCTGCGCGATGGCTGAACCCGCCGCGCTGCAGGGCCTCGTCATCGCCGCCCACGGACGCCACTACGACGTGGAGATCGACGGCGACGGCCATCGCCAGTGCTACACGCGGGGCAAGAAGGCCGGCCCGGCCGTGGGCGACCGGGTGCGCGTGCGCCCCGAGGGCCGCCAGGAAGGCGTCATTCTCGACATCCTGCCGCGCCGCAACCTGTTCTACCGCTCCGACGCCCAGCGCAGCAAGCAATTCGCCGCGAACATCGACCAGCTGCTGCTGGTGCTGGCCCCGGAACCCGAATTCTCCGAGGACCTGACCGGACGCGCCCTGGTGGCGGCCGCCAGCGCCGGCGTGCCGGCGCTCATCGTGCTGAACAAGGCCGACCTGCCCGGCGCCGCCGCCGCCCGCGCGCGGCTGGCGACCGTGGAATCCCTGGGCACGCCGGTCATCATGCTCAGCGCCCTGGACATGGACCAGGTCCGCACCCTGCTGGGGCCCCGCCTGCGGGACCGCCTCACGCTGCTGCTGGGGCAGAGCGGCATGGGCAAGTCCACCCTGCTCAACGCGCTGGTGCCCGAGGCCCTGGCGGCAACCCGGGCGCATTCCGAGGCCCTGGGCACCGGCCGCCACACCACCACCCGCACGCAGCGCTACGCCCTGCCCGGAGGCGGCGGCCTGATCGACTCGCCCGGCTTCCAGGCCTTCGGCCTGCAGCACCTGAGCGCCCACGACATCGAGCAGGGCTTTCCGGAATTCGCGCGGCCGATCGCCGAATGCCGCTTCTACAACTGCACCCACCGCCACGAACCGGGCTGCGGCGTGCTGGCGGCCGTCGAGCGCGGCGACGTGCGCGCCGAGCGCCATGCCCTCTACATGCGCATCCTGGCCGAAAACGAGGCGGCGCGGCGGTACTAGGCGCCCCGGTTCCTGGCCCCGCGGCCCGGATTGTCACAAAATGGGGGTCTCGATCGTCTGGATGCCGACATGAGCGACGCGACCCTCACCTTCAATCTCCACCGCCCCCGCCTGCAGCGCATCGCCTACCGCATGCTCGGCTCCTGGGCCGAGGCCGAGGACGTCGTCCAGGACGCCTGGCTCAAATGGCACGCGGCGGACCGGAGCGCCCTGGCCAACATCGAGGCCTGGCTGGTCGCCGTCACGACCCGGCTGTCCATCGACCGGCTCCGGGCCGCCAAGGCCCGGCGGGAACATTACGTCGGCGCCTGGCTCCCGGAACCCGACCTGGCGGACCTGGCCGATCCCGCGCCTTCACCCGAACAGGCGCTGGAGCGCTCGCACGACGTGTCCTACGCCCTGCTGGCCATGCTGGAACGGCTCTCGCCCGAGGCGCGCGCGGCCTTCCTGCTGCGGGACGTGTTCGACGAGGGCTACGACGAGATCGCCCGGGTGCTGGACCGGACCGAGGCCGCCTGCCGCCAGTTGGTGCATCGCGCCCGGACCCGGCTCAAGGACGAGCGCAAGCCGGCGCCCGTGGATCCCGAGGCGCAACGCAGCCTGCTCCAGGCCTTCGCCCGGGCCGCCTCGACGGGCGACTTCACGGCGCTCAAGTCGGTGCTGGCGGCCGACGCCCAACTGGTCGGCGACGGCGGCGGCAAGGTCGCCAGCTTCGGCGTGCCGCTGCTGGGCGGACAGCGCATCGCGCAGCTCTACCTGGCGACCTGCCTGCGCTTCCGCGGCCGGGTGCGCTGCGAAATCGCCCTTGCCGACGGCCAATGGCGGCTACTGCGCTTCATCGACGACAAGCTGGAATCGGCGCAATACCTGGAAACCGACGGCGCGCGCATCACCCGCATCCACGCGCAGCGCAACCCCGACAAGCTGGCGCGGCTGGCGCGGCTCCTGGGCCGCGAACTGAGCGTCCGGCCCTGATCCGCCGACCGGCGCCGTGGCGCCGGGATGGAAAATTTTTTCGCCGCCGTTGACCGATGCCGTCACAAGACGGCATCGCCGTTCGTCTTGAGTGTGAACCCTTCAACTTCCCACTCGAGGTGATTCCATGTCGCACCCCCGCCTGAACTGGACGGACATCGCGCCCAAGACCTACAAGGCCATGGCCGGCGTCAACGCCACCCTCTCCAGCTCCACCCTGGGACCGATCCTGACGGACCTGGTCCAGACCCGCGTTTCGCAGATCAACGGCTGCGCCTTCTGCCTGGACATGCACGCGCGCGACCTGCGCAAGCACGGCGAGACCTGGCAGCGCATCAACAGCCTCTCGACCTGGCGCGAGACCGAACTGTACAGCGCCCGCGAACGGGCGGCGCTGAACTGGGCCGAAACCATGACCCGCCTGGCCGACCGGCACGACCCCGACCGGGACGCCGCCTTCGAGGCGCTGCGGGCCGAGTTCGACGACCAGGAGATCGTGGAGTTGTGCTGGGGGATCGCCGCGATCAACGCCTGGAACCGGATGGCCATCGGCATGAGCGCGCCCATCCCCGCGCAAGCGATCGACTGAACGCCGCCCTCTCCTGCGATTCCCGGGAGGGCGCCCGCCCTCTCCGTTTCATCCCCATGCAAGGAACCCTGATGAACATCGTCATTATCGGCGGCACCGGCCTCGTCGGCCGCAAGCTCACGGCGCGCCTGGAACAGGCGGGCCACACCGTGCTGGCCGCCGCCCCCTCCTCGGGCGTGAACTCGGTGACCGGCGAAGGCCTGGATCGGGCGCTGGCAGGCGCCGAGGTCCTGATCGACGTCACCAACGCCCCCTCCTTCGAGGAAAGCGCTGTGATGGCGTTCTTCCGCGCCTCCACCGACAACCTGTTGCGCGCCGGTCGGACCGCCGGCATCCGCCACTACGTCGCGCTGTCCGTGGTCGGCTCCGAACGCCTGCCCGACAGCGGCTACTTCCGCGCCAAGATCGCCCAAGAAGCCCTGATCGCGGACGGCGGGCTCCCCTACACGATCGTCCGGGCGACGCAGTTCTTCGAATTCCTGGACGCCATCGCCCAGTCCTTCACGCGGGACGGCGCCATCCGCGCGCCCGCCGCCCTGCTTCAGCCGATGGCCGCGGACGACGTCGCCGCGGCGCTCGCCCGGGTCGCCGCCGAGCCGCCCCTGAACGGCATGCGCGAAGTCGCCGGCCCCGCGCCGTTCCGCCTGACCGACCTGCTGCGCAAGACGCGCCCGGCACAGGCCGCGCCGGAGATCGTCCAGGACGACGACGCGCCGTATTTCGGCGACCGGATCGACGACACGACCCTGATGCCCGGCGCGCAGGCCAGGCTCGGGACCCTGTCCCTGGAAACCTGGCTGTCGGCCCAGGCCGCGCCGGTCCGCTGATGGAGGGCGCCATGCAGGCAGACTCGCCGCGAATCGCGCTCATCACCGGCGGCGGCGCCGGCATCGGCCTGGCGACGGCCAGGGCCTTTGCCGCCGCCGGCACCCGCGCCGTCATCACCGGACGCAACGAGGCCCGTCTGGCCGCCGCCGCCCGGCAGGCGCCGGGCATCGACTACATCGTCGCCGACGCGGCCAGCGAAGCGGACGCGGAACGCACCGTCGCCACCACCGTCCAGCGCTGGGGCCGGCTGGACGTCCTGGTCAACAATGCCGGCGCCGGCGCCATCCTGCCGCTGGCCCATGCCGGCGCCGACCGCATCGCCGCGATCTTCGCCACCAACGTCATCGGTCCCTCGCTGCTCGCGCGCGCCGCCCTGCCCCACCTGAAGGCGGCCGCCGGCGCCATCGTCAACGTGTCCAGCACCTTCGGCCACAAGGCCGCAGCCAGGCTCTCGCACTACGCCGCCAGCAAGGCGGCCCTGGAGCACATGACGCGCTGCTGGGCGCTGGAGTTCGCGGCGGACGGCATCCGCGTCAACGCGGTCGCCGCCGGGCCGACCGAAACCCGCTTCCTGGAAGACCGGATGCGGCTGACCCTCGAACAGATCGAGGCGGTGAAGGCCGACGAGCGCGCCAGGATCCCCCTGGGCCGGCGCGGCGAGCCCGAGGACGTCGCGCCCTGGATCGTGTCGCTGGCCATGCCCGGATCCGCCTGGATCACCGGCCAGGTCCTGCGCGTCGACGGCGGCCTGGTCATCGCCTGAACCCGTGTCCAATCCATCACCGAGGAACACAGCCATGTCCCATCCGAAGACACTCGCAGCGCTGCTCTGCCTGGCCTGCGCCGCATCCGCGGCCGAGCCGTCCTCCGCGCCTCCGCCCGGACCGGTCGTCACCCAGGTCCTGCGGCAGGACCTGCCCGACATGCCGGGCAAGGAAGCGCTGATGCTGCTCGTCGAATACCCGCCCGGCGGCGTCGACCCCGTCCACCGGCACGACGCCCACGGCCTGATCTACGTGCTGGAAGGGGAAATCGTGATGGGCGTCCGCGGCGGACCGGAGACGGTCCTGCGCCCCGGCCAGGCCTTTCACGAAGGCCCGGACGACGTCCATACCGTCGGCCGCAACGCCAGCGCCACCCGGCCCGCCCGGTTTCTGGCGGTGCTGATCAAGGACGAGGGAAAGCCGCCTGTCCTGCCGGCCCGCTAGCGGGCCGTTCGTCCAGAACGCCGGCGGCCGGGGCCGCGAGGCCCTGCGCCGCCGCCAGGAAATGGTAGAAGTTGCGGATCAGGATCGCCGTGGCGCCCCAGATGAAATGGGATTCCCAGCGGATCGAGAAATAGCACCGGCCATGGCCCAGCGAGGTTTCCAGCCGGTGCAGCACGTGCCGGTCCGGGTCCATCAGGACCGACAGGGGCACCTCGAAGACCTCGGCGACCTCGGACTCGTCGGGCCGGATATGAAAGCCGGGCAGCAGCTCTCCGATCACCGGCGTCATCAGGAACCGAGTCGTGGTCAGCAACGTCGGCTGCGTGCCGATCACCTGGACAAAGCGCCGCTCGACGCCAATTTCCTCGCGGGTCTCGCGCAGGGCCGCCGCGATCGGGTCGCTGTCGGAAGATTCGATGCGCCCGCCCGGAAAGCTGACTTGGCCCGCATGATGGTGCAGGTGTTCGGCGCGGCGGGTGAACAGCACGTGAAGTCCGGCGTCGCGCTGGACCAGCGGCATCAGGACCGCAGCCTGGCGCGCCCGGGCATGGGCATCGCCGCCGGGAGTGAAAGCCTGGGCGAAGAGAGGCTCGACCCGCCAATCGACCGGACGCAGGAACGCCTGGCGAATGTAGTCCAGCCGCAGACACTCCGGCGGCAACGCCGGCAGGGGCGCGCTGGGCAGAACAGGCTGGATCTGGGGATCGAAGCTCGTGGCGCGATCCCCGTCCGAACTCGGCATCCGATACGACATGAAATCCCGACAAAAAAACAAGGCACCCGAACGGGTGCCTTGGATCGATCCGCGATGCCGCGATCAGACGGCCTTGCGAACCAGCTTTTCCTTGATGCGAGCGGCCTTGCCCGTCAGGTTGCGCAGATAATACAGTTTAGCACGGCGAACGTCGCCACGACGCTTGACCTCGATCGAGGCGATCTGCGGCGAATACAGCTGGAAGGTCCGTTCGACGGCTTCGCCCGACGAGATCTTGCGCACGGTGAAGGCGGAATTCAGGCCGCGGTTGCGACGGGCGATGACCACGCCTTCGTAGGCCTGGGCGCGCTTGCGCGAGCCTTCGACCACGTTGACGCTCACGATGACCGTGTCGCCGGGGGCGAATTCAGGGATGGTGCGGCCTTCGGTCAGGCGCGCGATTTCTTCTTTTTCGAGGGTTTCGATCAGGTTCAAGATAGGCTCCAAGGCATCGTGGACACCGGGCATGGAATATGGGAATACCGGGCCAGAGGATGCAAACCAGGGATTATATCAGAACCCGGCCGCCGCCCCCAGCCACATCATGCCGGGAATCATGGCGGCCCAGGTCAGGACCATGAGGACGTCGCCCGCCAGGGCCGCCAGGCGGCGCCAGCCGATCCGCAGGCCGGCACGGGGCCGATGGACCCGCGCCGCCGTCCGGGCCGGTACCGCCCGCCCCTGCCGCGCGGCGCGCCCCGCCGGACGGCCGCCCCACGACCCACCCGATACCCAGGGCCCCTGCAGCACGCCCGGGACATTCGGACGCAAGGCCCGCGCCGGACCGCGGACCGATCCGCCACGCCCGTCGGCGCCCGCGTCCGCGCCGGCCCAAGCCCACGTTCCATTCCAAGCCATCGATCCAGCCATGTCGTATCTCCCGGGTGCGTCCGGCGCACGAACCGCCGGAACTGTTGTTTTATACAGTGCTCATGAATACTGTACAAAGAAACAGTGTGCGGCGCAAGCGGAAAATCACGGGCGGATGATCCGGGCCCGACGGCGGCTGGGACCGGCGCGCGACGCCCGAAAACGAAAACCCCGGCGCGGGACGAAGTCCGGCGCCGGGGTCCGGCCGGCCCGCGTGGCGGGGCCGGCATGCCCTGGATCCGATCCGGTGATCAGAGGTCCGGCTGCGGCGTGGTACGCAGGTAGGGACGGATTTCGGTGTAGCCCTTGGGGAATTTTTCCTTCAGGACGGCCGGGTCCTTGATCGACGGGGCGATGATGACGTCCTCGCCCTGCTTCCAGTTCACCGGAGTGGCGACGCTGTAGTTGTCGGTCAGCTGCAGGGAATCCAGCGCGCGCAGGATCTCGTCGAAGTTGCGGCCCGTGCTGGCAGGATAGGTCAGGATCAGGCGGATCTTCTTGTTCGGGTCGATGACGAACACCGAGCGAACCGTGGCGGTGGTGCTGGCGTTCGGGTGGATCATGTCGTAGAGGGTCGCGACCTTGCGGTCCTCGTCGGCCAGGATCGGGTACCGGACGTCGGTCTTCTGGGTGTCGTTGATGTCCTTGATCCAGTCCAGGTGCGACTGCTTGCCGTCGACCGACACGGCGATCACCTTGGCGCCGCGCTTGGCGAATTCGCCCGACAGGATGGCGGTGTAGCCCAGTTCGGTGGTGCAGACCGGCGTGAAGTCGGCCGGATGGGAAAACAGGACGCCCCAGCTGTCACCCAGGAATTCATGGAACTTGATTTTCCCCAGGGAGGATTCCTGTTCGAAATCGGGGGCGGTGTCGCCCAGACGCAGAGTGGCCATCGATAGCTCCTGTTTCAAGTGTCTGCCGCCCGGACGATCCGGGCGGCGAATTAGTTTAGACACTTAAGATTCTTGCAGAATATAGGACGCTATTGAAATACCCTATCGTTATTTCTATATCCGCATCCTATACCTGCGCCTGGCGCACGTAGCGGTCGACCAGCCCGCCGTCGCGGATGGCGGACTGCAGCGCCAGCGCGCGCGGCAGCACGTGGGCGGCGTACTGCACGGCCGTGGCGATCTTGTTCGGATGGAAGGCATCCGTCGATCCCTCGCCGATGGCCGCGGCCGCGGCCAGGGCGGAACGCCCCAGCTGCCAGCCCGCGTGGGCCGTCCCGGCCAGCATCAGGCACGGCACGCTGCCGGTGAAGACGCCCCGGATGTCCTCGCGCACGTGCTCCAGGACAAAGGCCAGCGCCGACTCGTAGGCCCCGGCCGCCGTTTCCAGGCGCTCGCCGATCATGCCCAGCGCCTCGGCATGCACGCCGCCGGCCGACCGCAAGGCCGCCGCCGTGTCGCGCATTCCAGCGATCTGCTCGCGCGCCACGGCGCCGCCGTCGCGCACCAGCTTGCGGCCGATGAAGTCGTTGGCCTGGATCGCCGTGGTGCCTTCGTAGATGGGCAGGATGCGGGCGTCGCGGTAATACTGGGCGGCGCCGGTTTCCTCGATGAAGCCCATGCCGCCGTGCACCTGCACGCCCAGCGAGGCGACCTCGACGGAGGACTCGGTGGAAAACGCCTTGACGATGGGTACGAAGTATTCGTACGCGGCCTTGCAGCGGGCGCGTTCCGCCTCGTCCGTCAGATGGGCCGCCTTGTCACGATAGCCCGCCGCCACGTAGGCCACGGCCCGCGCGCCCTCGGTCAGGCCGCGCATGATCCCCAGCATGCGCGCCACGTCGGGATGGCGGATGATGGGCACCGGGCCGTCGGAGCCTTCCAGGGCGTTGCCCTGGATGCGCTCGGCCGCGTAGGCCGCCGCGTGCTGCAGCGCGCGTTCGGACACCGCCACGCCCTGCAGGCCGACCGCGTAGCGCGCCGCGTTCATCATGATGAACATGGCTTCCAGACCACGGTTTTCCTCGCCGATCAGGTAGCCGACGGCGCCGCCCTCGCCCACATCGCCCTGGCCCGAGCCATACAGCAGCACCGCCGTCGGACTGCCGTGGATGCCGAGCTTGTGCTCCAGGGACGCGCACACCACGTCGTTGCGGGCGCCCAGGCCGCCATCGTCCTCGACCAGGAATTTGGGCACGACGAACAGGGAAATGCCCTTGACGCCCTTGGGCGCATCCGGCGTGCGCGCCAGCACCAGATGGATGATGTTTTCCGCCATGTCGTGATCCCCATACGTGATGAAGATCTTCTGGCCGGTGATGCGGTAGCTGCCGTCGTCTTGGCGCACGGCCCGGCTCTTGAGCAGCGCCAGGTCGGAGCCGGCCTGCGGCTCGGTCAGGTTCATGGTCCCGGTCCAGCGGCCTTCCAGCATGGGCGGAATGAAGCGGGCCTTCTGCTCGTCCGAGCCTACTATGGACAGGGCCTCGATCACACCATCGGTCAGCAGCGGACACAGGGAAAAGGCCAGGTTGCCGGCGTTGATGCTTTCGGTGACCGGCGCGGCGACGAGCTTGGGCAGGCCCTGGCCGCCGAATTCGGCTTCGTGCGGCAGGCCCTGCCAGCCGCCCTGCGCAAAGGCCTGGAACGCCGCCTTGAAGCCGGGCGTGGTGCGCACGCCGTCCTCGCTCCAGCGGGCAGGCTCGGTGTCGCCCACGCGGTTCAGCGGCGCGATCTCCTGCTCGACGAAGCGCGCGTTTTCCTCCAGCACGGCATCGACGAGATCCTCGGAGACTTCCTCGAAGCCCGGCAGCGCCAGCACCCCTTGCAGGTCGGCAAGCTCGCGCAGAATGAAACGGATATCCTGGGTAGGAACCTGGTATGTCATGGCAATTCCTGTGGTGCGCGGAGGCCCCGCCTCCGCATGAAGCGGTGCGGGCCCCCTGGACTCGATCCCCCGAGTGGCTCGGAGGATCTCCCGGGGCCCGCGATGTCGGTCAGGCTCAGAGGGCCTGGACCAGTTCGGGCACGGCCTGGAACAGGTCGGCCACCAGGCCGTAGTCGGCCACCCCGAAGATCGGCGCCTCGGCGTCCTTGTTGATCGCCACGATCACCTTCGAGTCCTTCATCCCCGCCAGGTGCTGGATCGCCCCGGAGATCCCGATCGCCACGTACAGCTGCGGCGCCACGATCTTGCCCGTCTGGCCCACCTGCCAGTCGTTGGGCGCATACCCCGCGTCCACCGCCGCGCGCGACGCGCCCAGCGCCGCGCCCAGCTTGTCGGCCAGCGGATCCAGGATCTTGAAGTTCTCCGCGCTGCCCAGCCCGCGTCCACCCGACACCACCACCGTGGCCGCCGTCAGTTCCGGCCGGTCGCTCTTGGCCAGCTCGCGGCCCACGAACGACGACTTGCCCGAATCGCCCACCGCCTCGATCGTCTCGACCGCCGCGGAGCCGCCCGTGGCGGCCGCCGGATCGAAGGCCGTCGTGCGCACGGTGATGACCTTCTTCGCGTCGGCGGACTGCACCGTCGCCAGGGCGTTGCCGGCGTAGATCGGCCGCACGAAGGTGTCGGCCGACTCCACGGCGACGATGTCGGAGATCTGCGCCACGTCCAGCCTGGCCGCCACGCGCGGAGCGACGTTCTTGCCCGAGGCCGTGGCCGCGAACAGGATGTGGCCGTAGCCGCCGGCCACCGCCAGCACCTGCGCGGCCAGATTCTCGGCCAGGCCATGGGCCAGGGCCGGGCCGTCGGCCAGCAGCACCTTGCTCACGGACGCGACCTGCGCGGCCTGGTCGGCCACGGCGCGCGCCCCGGCGCCCGCCACCAGCACGTGCACTTCGCCCCCGATGGCCGCGGCCGCCGCCACCACGTTGCGGGTCGCCGCGCCCAGTTGGGCGTTGTCATGTTCAGCAATGACCAGAATGCTCATTTACACCACCTTCGCTTCGTTCTTGAGTTTGTCCACCAGGGCGGCCACGTCGGGCACGATCACGCCGGCCGCGCGGCTGGGCGGCTCGGCCACTTTCAGCGTCTTCAACCGCGGCGTCACGTCCACGCCCAGGGCGTCGGGCGCCACGGTGTCCAGAGGCTTTTTCTTCGCCTTCATGATGTTGGGCAGCGTCACGTAGCGCGGCTCGTTCAACCGCAGGTCGGTGGTGATGATCGCCGGCAGCGCCAGGCTGAGCGTCTCCAGGCCGCCATCGACCTCGCGCGTGACCTGGACGCGGTCGCCCTGCACTTCGACCTGGCTGGCGTTGGTCGCCTGCGGCCAGTCCAGCAGCGCGGCCAGCATCTGGCCGGTCTGGTTGGCGTCGTCGTCGATCGCCTGCTTGCCCAGGACCACCAGGCCGGGCTGTTCCTTGTCCACCAGCGCCTTCAGCAGCTTGGCCACCGCCAGCGGCTGCAGCTCGGCGTCGGTCTGCACCAGGATGCCCCGGTCCGCGCCGATGGCCATCGCCGTGCGCAGGGTTTCCTGACACTGCGCCACCCCGCACGACACCGCCACGATTTCGGCGGCCGCGCCCTTTTCCTTGAGCCGCACCGCTTCCTCGACGGCGATTTCGTCGAACGGGTTCATCGACATCTTGACGTTGGCGATGTCCACGCCAGTGTGATCGGATTTCACGCGAACCTTGACGTTGTAGTCAACCACGCGCTTGACCGGTACCAGGACCTTCATCGAGCATACTCCAGAATGGAAAGAAAACAGGACGGTCGCGCCCGACGACGATGAATCGCATCGCGCGCGGCCCCATCAGTAACCGCCCAGCGCCCGCACATGCGCCACCGCGCTGCGCCCCAGGGCGGACAGGTCGTAACCGCCTTCGAGAAAGCTGACGATCCGCCCCTGGGCGGATTCGGCCGCGACCTCGACCAGACGTTCGGTGATCCAGGCGTAATCCGCCTCGACCAGTTTCAGGCTGCCCATGTCGTCCTCGCGATGGGCGTCGAATCCCGCCGACACCAGGATCAGCTCGGGCCGGAAATCATGCAGTGCCGGCAGCCAGTATTTCGACACCAGGGCGCGGATCACGTCGCCGCCGGAATACGCGTCGACCGGGATATTGAGCATGTTCGGCCCCAGATTCTCGTGGCGGGTGTCCGGGAACAAGGGATATTGATAGAAGCTGCACATCAGGATCCGCGGCTCCTTCAGGAAGACTTCTTCCGTGCCGTTGCCGTGGTGGACGTCGAAATCCACGATGGCGACGCGCGACAGTCCGTAGTGGTCCAGCGCATAGCGCGCCGCGATGGCGATGTTGTTGAAGAAGCAGAATCCCATCGCCTTTTCGGGACACGCGTGATGGCCCGGCGGGCGGATGGCGCAGAACGCGGTCTGCGCATGGCCGGCCATGATCTCGTCCAGGGCCGTCAGGCCGGCGCCGGCCGCCGCCCAGGCCGCCTGCAGGGTGTCCGGATTCATGATCGTGTCCGGATCCACCGGGAAATAGCCGTGCGCCGGCGCGTGCTGGCGCAGGAACGCCAGATATTCCGGCGTGTGCACCCGCAGCACGTCTTCGGGCTGGGCCGGGCGCGCCACGCGGTGAGACAGGAAATCCATCAGGCCATTGGCGGTCAGCTGATCGGCCACCGCGTCCAGGCGTTGGGGGGATTCGGGGTGCCAGGCCCCCATCTCATGCAGGCGACAGGCCGGATGGGTAATATAGAGTGTCTCCATAAGGGCGATTATGTTCAGACCAACCCGTATTTTGCAAGTTGCCGTAGCGTCGCTTTTCATATCGGGCTGCGCCAGCAGCCATAGCGATTCCGGACCGTCCGCCGCCGCCCTTGCGGGGACAACGAATCAAACAATTGTTTCAAACGATCGTACTAATTCTAGCAGAACCCGACCCGCCGGGGAACCGGCGCCGGCACGGGGGGATTTCCTCGGCGCCGACGGCCGCCTGCTGCCCGAAGTGCGGACTTTCGCCCTTGAAACCGCCCAGGCCCACGCCCTGCCCCTGAAAGACGTCGAGGCCCTGCTGGCCGAGGCGCGCTACGATGCCACGGCGGCCCGGCTGATGGCGCCGCCCGCGCGTTCGGGCCGCATCCGCCGCGCCTGGAACAGCTACCGCCAGCGCCACGTCGACGCGGTGCGCATCCGCGAAGGCGTCTCCTTCTGGCAGGCGCATCGGGCCGCGCTCGACCGGGCCAGCGCCCGCACGGGCGTGCCGCCCTCGATCATCGTCGCCATCATCGGCATCGAAACCATCTACGGCCGCTACACCGGCGACCACCGGGTCCTGGATACCCTGACCACCCTGGGGTTCCGCTATCCCGATCCGAGCCGGCCGGAACGCCAGGCGATGTTCCGCGAGCAGCTGGCCGACCTGATCGTGCTGGACCACCGGGGGGAACTGGATGCGCGGGTCGTGGAAGGTTCGTTCGCGGGCGCCATGGGGCTGCCGCAGTTCATGCCGGGCAGCCTGATGCGCTACGCCGCGGACGGCGACGGCGACGGCCGCGTGGACCTGGCCGGCAACACGGACGACGCCATCGCCTCGGTGGCGGCGTTCCTGCAGGCCCATGGCTGGGTGCGCGGCGTGCCGGTCTTCGCCCCCGTGATCCTGCCCGCCGATGCCGCGCGGCGGGCCCAGGACGGACTGAAACCCGAGACCGACTGGGCCGCGCTGCGGGCCCTGGGCGCCCGGGCGCTGCCGGGCGGCGGCTCGGCCTGGCAGGCCCAGCCGCTGGGGGTGATCGACCTGCGCGACGAGATCCGCGGGACCCACGACGTGCGCTGCGCCACGCCCAATTTCTTCGCCATCACCCACTACAACCGCAGCTATTTCTACGCTGCGTCGGTGGCGGACCTGGCCCACGAGATCGCCGACCGCATCGGCTACGGGGATCCAAACCGCCTGGACGGACCGGGCGCCTGAGCGTCTTGCGAAGCGGCGTTCAGTTGAAAACGCCGGAAGACAGGTAGCGGTCGCCCCGGTCGCAGACGATGAAGACGATGGTGGCGTCCCGCGCCGTGGCGGCCACGCGCAGCGCGGCCACGGCCGCGCCGGCCGAGGAAATCCCGCCGAAAATGCCTTCCTCGGCGGCCAGGCGCCGGGCCATGCTTTCCGCCTGTTCCTGGGTGATGGGCTCGAAGGCGTCGACGCCGGCCGGGTCGTAGATGCTGGGCTGGTAGGCTTCCGGCCATTTGCGGATGCCGGGAATGTGCGCGCCTTCGGCCGGCTGGGCGCCGATGATGCGCACGGCCGGATTGCGTTCGCGCAGGTAAGCGCCCACGCCCATGATGGTGCCGGTCGTGCCCATGGCGCTGACGAAGTGCGTGACCTCGCCGCCAGTCTGTTCCCAGATTTCCGGACCGGTGGTCTCGTAGTGGGCGCGGGGATTGTCGGCGTTGGAGAACTGGTCCAGGACCTTGCCCTTGCCTTCGGACTGCATCCGCAGCGCCAGGTCGCGGGCGTATTCCATGCCCCCGCCCTGGGAAGGCGTCAGGATGAGCTCGGCCCCGTAGGCCGTCATGGCGGCGCAGCGTTCCTGGGTCGAATTGTCCGGCATGATCAGGACCATGTGGTAGCCGCGCACGGCGGCGGCCATGGCCAGGGCGATCCCGGTGTTGCCGCTGGTCGCCTCGATCAGGGTGTCGCCGGGGCGGATGTCGCCGCGCGATTCGGCCTGGCGGATCATGCTGAGGGCGGCGCGGTCCTTGACCGAGCCGGCCGGATTGTTGCCTTCCAGCTTGGCCAGGATCACGTTGCCGCGCGGCTCTCCGACGTCGCCCGGCAGCCGCTGCAGGCGCACCAGGGGCGTGGAACCGATGATGTCTTCGATGGTGGGGTAGGTTTTCATGGACGAAATCATACACCCGCCCATCCGCCGCGCCGGCCTTGTCCCCAGGCCGGAATATGCTTATGAAAGGACGGCATATCGTGGGCCGGGGGATGGGGAGCGCGGACTCAGCGCTTGCCCGCCGGAGGCCTGCCGGGGCCGACGGCGCCGGCCGATCCTCCGGCGCCGGCCGTCCCGGCGGGCCCGACACCGGCTCCCTGCCCCGACAGGCGCGTGCCGCCGCCGTCGATGGTCAGGCCCGCCGACTGCAGGGACTGGGCCCGGCGCGGGCCGATGCCGCGCACCCGGTCCGACAGGTCGGCGAACGACAGGTAGCGCCCGCCCCGCTCGCGCTCGTCGAGGATGACCTGGGCGGTCTTGGGGCCGATGCCGCGGATCCCCCGCAGTTGGTCCAGCGTGGCGGTGTTCAGGTCCACGGCGCCCGCCGCGCCCGCCCAGGCCAGGGCGGCGATACCGGCCGCCGCCAGCAGCCGCGACAGGCCGCGCGCATGCGGCCGCCCGGCGCGCCGGGCGCACGGCCGGCCCCGGCCCGCGGCACCGGAGTCGGAAGGCCGGGCGGCGCCCGCGAGCCGGGAAGGACCGGCGGCCGGCGCGCTGGTGCCGGACGCGCGGGAACGGAGCGCATCCGGGCAAGCGCGGGCGGCATCGGAAGACGCGTCCGCCGGCCGACCGGCCGTATCGTGCAGAAAGGGATTCATGACCGACTCCTGTGGTGTGAGGGTCCGGTCATGATGCCCTGGACGGACGGCGAATGGAGGGGGTTTTGACCCGGAATGTCCGTGCGGGAAAACACGCGGGACGCGCGTGCGCCGGTGACGAAGGCGGCGGAAGCCGGCGACGCGCCGGGCGGCGGTGCGGGCGCCCGGCCCGGGATCAGCCGACCGTCAGCCGCCCGGATTCCAGCAGCCGGCCGACGTAGGCATTCACCCCTGTCTGGACGTCGCTGAAGGCGCCCGTGTAGCCGGCCGCGCGCAACCGGGTCAGGTCCGCCTGCGTGTGGCTCTGGTAGCGGCCCTTCAGGTCGTCCGGGAACGGGATGTAGCGCAGTTGCCCGCCCGCCGCCAGTTCCCGCAGCGGCAGGGCGAGCTGCCCCTGGTGCACGCGCAGGCTGTTGACCACGGTCTGGGCGACGTCGTTGAAGGGCTGGGCGCGCCCGGTGCCGCAATTGAAGATGCCCGAGACTTCCGGATGATCGAGGAAGTGCAGGTTGACCTTGACCACGTCGTCGACGAAGACGAAGTCGCGCTGCTGGCCGCCGTCCGGATAGCCGTCCCAGCCGCCGAACAGCCGCACGTGGCCCTCGCGCGCGTACTGGTTCATGTTGTGGAAGGCCACCGACGCCATGCGCCCCTTGTGCTGCTCGCGCGGGCCGTAGACGTTGAAGTAGCGCAGGCCCACCACCTGGGCCGTGAGGCGGTCCATGCGCCGGCGCAGGACCTGGTCGAAGAGCAGCTTGGAATAGCCGTAGACGTTCAGCGGCGCCTCGCAGGCCGGATCCTCGGCGTAGCGCGGGCCGGCCCCGTACACGGCGGCCGACGAGGCGTACAGGAAGGGGACTTCCCGGGCCTGGCAGTACTCGAACAGTTCCAGCGTGACGCGGAAATTGTTGTCCATCATGAAGCGGCCGTCGCGCTCCGTCGTGTCGGAGCAGGCGCCCTGGTGGAACACGGCGTCGGGACGCGGCAATTCGCCCGCCAGGACGCGGCGGCGGAACTCGTCCTTGTGCTGGTAGTCGGCGATCCCCAGGTCGGCCAGGTTGCGGAACTTGTCGCCGTCGGTCAGGTCGTCGACCGCCAGGATGTCGGTGATGCCGCGCGCGTTCAGGCCGCGGACCAGGTTGCTGCCGATGAAGCCGGCCGCGCCGGTGACCACGATCATGATGTCAATTCCTCTGCGGTGACGATGGAGGTGCCCAGCTTGCCGACGACGATGCCGCCGGCGCGGTTGGCCCACGTCATGGCCTCGAACCAGTCCAGGCCGGCGGCCCGGGCGACGGCCAGGGTGGCCAGCACGGTGTCGCCCGCGCCGGACACGTCGAAGACTTCGTGCGCCTGGGCGTCCGCGTGCCGGCGGCCTTCGGCGGTGAACAGGGTCATGCCCTGTTCGGAACGGGTGATCAGCAGGGCTTCCAGTTCCAGTTCCTGGCGCAGGGCCTGGGCGCGGCGCGTCAGGTCGTCTTCCGAGTCCCAGCGGCCGACGGCGTCCTGCATCTCGCTGCGGTTGGGCGTGACCAGCGTGGCCCCCCGGTAGCGCGGATAGCGGTGGCCCTTGGGATCGACCAGCACCGGGATGCCGCGCTCGCGGGCCGCCCGGATCATGGGTTCGACCCGGGACAGGGCGCCCTTGGCGTAATCCGACAGCACCAGCAGGTCGTAATCCGCCAGGACGTCCGCCAGGCCGACGTCCAGCGCGTCCAGCGCGCGGGCGCCCGGCCCCTGTTCGAAATCCACCCGCAGCAGCTGCTGCTGGCGCCCCAGCACCCGCATCTTCAGGGTGGTGTCCATGCCCTCGGCATCCTCGACCAGATGATCCCGGACGCCGGCCTCGCGCGCCAGGGCGCGCACGCGGGCGCCGGCCTCGTCGGCGCCGACCACGCCCAGCAGCCCCACGCTGGCGCCCAGGGCGACGATGTTGCGGGCCACGTTGGCCGCGCCGCCCAGGCGGTCTTCCCGGCGGGCGACCCGCACCACGGGCACGGGCGCCTCGGGCGAGATGCGGTCGACTTCGCCGAACCAGTAGCGGTCCAGCATGATGTCTCCGGCGACGAGGATCCGGGCGGCGGCGGCCGCCCGGGCCGGGAATACGGTCATCGAATTTCCTCCAGGCGGCGGGGCCGGTAGGTTTCCCAGGTGTTGCAGCCCGGGCATTGCCAGTAATAGCGCCGCGCCTCGAATCCGCAGTGCCCGCAGGCGTAGCGGTCCAGGCGCTGGGTGTGCTTGTGGATCATGCTGCGCAGCAGGCCCAGGTCGGCTCCGGGCACCAGCGGCTCGCCAGGCACGGCTTCGCCGCCCTGGGCCAATTCGACTTCGAGCAGGCGGTCCAGCCCCAGCAGCGAGGGATGGGCGCGCAGCGCCTGGCGGGCGAAGGCCCAGGCCGGGGCGGCGCCCTCCGAGGCGCGCAGGGCGCGGAAAATCACGTTGAACAGGTCGAGCGTCGGCAGCCGTTCGTACTGCTCGCGCAGCAGCGACAGGCCCTCGGCGGCGCGTCCCAGGGCCGCATGGCAGTCCAGCAACGGCTGGGCGACCAGGCCGGAGAATTCGGGCGCCGTGGACAGGACGTCCTGAAGATGCGCGCGCTGGGCTTCGAGATCGCCGCGCAGGGCCGCCCAGCGGGCGCGCAGCATGCGCACGCGGGTTTCGGAGGCCGGGGTGGCGCCGTTCTGGCGCGCGGCGTTCTCGGCGGCGTCCAGCGCCAGGGAGGCGGCGTCGAAATCGGGCGTCCTGGCTTCCATCAGCGCCTGGGCCCGCTCGCAGTGGTAGTGCGCCAGTTGCGGGACGGGCTCGTCGGTGCGGCCGCGCAGTTGCTGGACGGTGTCGATCGCCTTGTCCCAGTCGTGCTCGGATTCATGGATGCGGACCAGGGAGCGCAGGGCCTCGAGGACGTGGCGCGTCTGCAGCACCGCCAGGAACCCCTGTTCGGCGCGGTCCAGCATGCCGGCCTTGAGGAAATCCTGAGCCAGGGCCAGCTGGGCGTTTTCACGATCCGGCAGGGGCAGGTCTTCGCGTGAGAGCAGGCTCTGGTGCACGCGGATGGCGCGCTCGATCTCGCCCCGGCGGCGGAACAGGCTGCCCAGGGCGAAATGCAGTTCAGTGGTTTCCGGGTCGAGCTTGGCGACCTCGACGAAGGCGTCGATGGCGCGGTCGGGCTGCTCGTTGAGCAGGAAGTTCAGGCCCTTGAAGTAGGAATCGGGCAGCGCCCGGGTTTCCGACAGCATCTGGCGGAAGTCGAAGCGCGCCGCCAGCCAGCCCAGGCCGAACAGCACCGGAACGATGATCAGCCACCAGGGCTCGAAATCCACGGCCCGCCCCGGAATCTACAGGGGCGCCAGCGGCGCGACGGTTTCGGGAATCACCGGGGCGGACGCGGCCTGCGGATGATCCAGGGCGTCCTGGGCGCGGGCGAGCTCGCGGCGCAGGCGGTTGATCTCGCGGCGGCGGCGCAGCATGGACGTGGCCGCCATGAGCAGGCCGAAGGCCACCCCCAGGACGAAGGCGGTCAGCATCACGACGATCAGCGGGATCTGGCTGAGGACGTGGTCCGCGAACAGGCCGACATCCACCGGCGCCGTGTTTTTCAGGGCGAAAAGCAGCACGATGACAAAGATCACCAGCCGCAGAATCCAGACCAGGTAGCGCATGCGACAAGCTCCTCGGGACAATCCCTCTATTGTAAACGGAAAGAGCCCCCACGCCGCGCAGCCTGCGGCTGCTTGCATCCACCTCGCGGCCTGCATGCCGCTCGGATTCGCCAGGCGCAGGCCAGTCCGCAGGGACTGCCCCGCGTCCGGGTTCATCCCCCCGAGGGGGCGCTTTTTGCCTTGGGGCGACCCGGCGGCAAAAAGACGACGGGCGGTGCCTCTAAAGGCACCGCCCGTCATTCGGCCGCGATGGCGCGGGCCGGCCCGCGTCACATCATGCGGGCCTGGTACAGATCGGCCACGGTGGCGGGCTCGTCGGCGTCGCCGCCGGCGGGACCCTGGTCCACCCGTTCGCGCAGTTCCTTGCCCGGCTTGAAGTGCGGGACCAGCTTGGCCGGCACGTGCACTTTTTCACCGGACTTGGGATTGCGCCCCACGCGCGGCTGGCGCCGCGAGAGGGAAAAGCTGCCGAAGCCGCGGATTTCGATGCGCTGGCCCTGGGCCAGCGCATCGGCCATCGCGTCGAGGACCGTCTTGACAGCAAAGTCCATGTCGCGGGCCGCCAACTGCGGATAGCGGCCCGCCAGCACGGCGATGAGCTCGGACTTGGTCAGGCCAGGCATCACTCGTCGCGCTGTTGGTCGAGCTTGGCCTTCAGCAGGGCGCCCAGGTTGGTGGTGCCCGAGGAGGCGCTGGCTTCGGTCATGCGCTGGATGGTCTCGGCCGTTTCGGCATTGTCGCGGGCCTTGATCGACAGCTGGATCGAACGCGCCTTGCGGTCGATGTTGATGATCATGGCTTCGACCTGGTCGCCGGCGTGCAGGACCGTGGTGGCGTCCTCGACGCGGCCGGCGGAGATTTCCGAGGCGCGCAGGTAGCCTTCGACGTCCACGGACAGCGTCACGACGGCGCCCTTGGGTTCGACGGACTTCACGGTGCCCGACAGGACGGCGCCCTTGTCGTAGGTGGCCACGAAGTTGTTGAACGGATCGCCTTCGAGCTGCTTGACGCCCAGGGAGATGCGTTCCTTGTCGGTGTCGATGCCCAGCACCACGGCGTCGATCTCGTCGCCCTTCTTGAAGTTGCGCACGGCCTCTTCGCCGGTCTCGGACCAGGAGATGTCGGACAGGTGCACCAGGCCGTCGATGCCGCCGGGCAGGCCGACGAACACGCCGAAGTCGGTGATCGACTTGATGGCGCCGTGGACCTTGTCGCCGCGCTTGAAGTTGGAGGCGAAATCTTCCCAGGGGTTCGGGCGGCACTGCTTCATGCCCAGCGAGATGCGGCGGCGGTCTTCATCGATTTCCAGGACCATGACTTCGACTTCTTCGCCCAGGGTCACGACCTTGCGCGGATCGACGTTCTTGTTGGTCCAGTCCATTTCGGAGACGTGCACCAGGCCTTCGATGCCGGCCTCGACTTCGACGAACGCGCCGTAGTCGGTCAGGTTGGTGACCTTGCCGAACAGACGGGTGCCTTGCGGGTAGCGGCGGCCCAGGCCGATCCAGGGATCTTCGCCCAGTTGCTTGACGCCCAGCGAGACGCGGGATTTTTCCTGGTCGAACTTGAGGACCTTGGCTTCGATTTCCTGGCCCACCTGCAGCACTTCGGACGGGTGGCGGACACGGCGCCAGGCCATATCGGTGATGTGCAGCAGGCCGTCGATGCCGCCCAGGTCCACGAACGCGCCGTAGTCGGTGATGTTCTTGACGATGCCCTTGACGATGGCGCCTTCGTGCAGGGTTTCGAGCAGCTTTTCGCGTTCCTCGCCCATGCTGGCCTCGAGCACGGCGCGGCGCGACAGCACGACGTTGTTGCGCTTGCGGTCGAGCTTGATGACCTTGAATTCGAGGGTCTTGCCTTCGTAGGGGGTGGTGTCCTTGACGGGACGCAGGTCGACCAGCGAGCCCGGCAGGAAGGCGCGGATGCCGTTGGTCATGACCGTCAGGCCGCCCTTGACCTTGCCGGTGATGGTGCCGTTGACCAGTTCGCCGGATTCCAGGGCCTGTTCGAGTTGCAGCCAGGCCGACAGGCGCTTGGCGCGGTCGCGCGACAGGATGGTGTCGCCGTAGCCGTTTTCCAGGGAATCGATGGCGACGGAGACGAAGTCGCCGCCCTCCACTTCCAGGTCGCCCTGGTCGTTCAGGAATTCTTCGAGGGGGATGTAGGCTTCGGACTTGAGGCCGGCATTGACCACGACGAAATTGTGGTCGATGCGCACGACTTCGGCGGAGATGACCTCGCCGGAGCGCATGTTCTGATCCTTGATGCTGGCGGCAAACAGATCGGCGAAGCTTTCGCCGCCCAGGGCGGCTTCAGTGGTAAGGGTGGACATGAACGATTGATCCATACGCCCCGAGGGGCAATCATGACACGCCAGGCAAAACGCCCGGCGGAGTGAAAAAACATCCCGCCCGAAGGAAACGCCGGAAACGGCGCCCCGTCAGGCAGGCCCGCGTGCGGACCAGAGATCCAGCACTTGACGCACCACGTCATCGATCCCCTGATGGGACGAATCCACGGTAACCGCATCCGCCGCCGCAACCAGCGGCGCATGCGCCCGACCCCGGTCTCGCGCATCGCGCGCCCGCAGGTCTTGCAAAAGGCCATCTAGGTTAGCAGAAAAACCCTTGTCCTTCAACTGCTTATGGCGCCGCTGCGCCCGGACCTCGACGCCCGCGTCCAGAAAGATTTTCAAGGGGGCGTCGGGAAAGACCACGGTACCCATGTCGCGCCCGTCCGCCACCAGGCCCGGCGCCCGGCGGAAGTCCCGCTGGCGCGCCAGCAGCGCCTCGCGCACCGCCGGCCAGGCGGCCACGCGCGAGGCCAGGTTGCCGACCTCTTCCCGGCGGATCAGGGCGCCGACGTCCTCGCCGTCCATGAGGATGGCGTCCGGCTCGAAGCGCACGTCCAGGCGCCGCGCCAGCCGGGCCGCCTGGGCCTCGTCCGCGCCGTCGCCGCCCTCGCGCAGCACCGCCAGGGCGGTCAGGCGGTAGAGCGCGCCGCTGTCCAGCACATGCCAGCCCAGGACCCGGGCCACCCGCTGGGCGATCGTGCCCTTGCCCGAGGCCGTCGGGCCGTCGATGGTGATGACCGGCGCGGGCCGCGCCGGAGTGCCGTTGCCAGGATGATCGGCGGCCATGGGGGTTCCTCTTCTGTGGATCGGACCCGCCGCCCGGGACGCCCCGGGCGGACGGCGTCAGCCGGCCCCGAGCAGGCGGCGGAAGTCCGTGAAATAGTCGGGATAGGTCTTGCTGACGCAGCCCGGGTCCAGGATGGTCACCGGCACGGGACCGAAGGCCGCCAGCGAGAAGCACATCGCCATGCGATGGTCGTCGTAGGTGCGGATCTCGGCGGCGCGCCAGTCGGCGGCCCGCGGGGGGTGCACGGTCAGGCTGTCGGCGTCGGACTCCACGCGCGCGCCCAGCCGGGCCAGTTCGGCGTGCATGGCGGCGATGCGATCGGTTTCCTTGACCCGCCAGCTGGCGATGTTGCGCAGCCGGCAGGGGCCGTCGGCGTACAGGGCCAGCACGGCGGCGGTCATGGCGGCGTCGGGGATCAGGTTGAAGTCGCGGTCGAAGGCCTTGAGCCGCTCGCCCTCGGCCACCGCGAGGCCCCGCACCGTCAGGGCGTCGGCCTCGCGCTCGACCCGCGCGCCCATGGCCTCGATCACCTCGGCAAAGGCCACGTCGCCCTGGATGCTGTCGCCGCCGACGCCTTCGATGCGGACCGGGCCGCCGGCGATGGCGCCCAGCCCCAGGAAATACGAGGCGGACGAGGCGTCGCCCTCGATCCGGTAGCGGCCCGGACTGCGATAGCGGGCGTCTGCCGCGATGGTGAAGCGTTCCCAGCCTTCGCGCCGCACGCGCACGCCGAAGCGTTCCATCAGGTTCAGGGTGATCAGGATGTACGGCTTCGAGATCAGCGGACCGTCCAGTTCGATGACCACGTCCCGCCCGGCCCGGCGGGCCGCGATCGGCGCGGCCATCAGCAGCGCCGTCAGGAACTGGCTGGACACGGAACCGCGCACCCGCACGGGCTGGCGCGCGTCCAGGCGCCCCTGGCCGATGCGCAAGGGAGGATAGCCATCCTGCCCTTCATGGATGATGTCGCAACCCAGGCCGCGCAGCGCCTGGACCAGGTCGCCGATGGGCCGCTCGTGCATGCGCGGCACGCCCGCAAGCCGGTAATCGCCGCCCATCATCGCCAGCGCGGCCGTCAGCGGCCGGAAGGCCGTGCCCGCGTTGCCCAGGAACAGGTCGGCCTGTTTCCGCGGCCAGTCGGCGGCGCCGGACAGGGTCACCCGCCCCGCCCCGTCTTCGCGCAGGTCCAGGCCCAGGGTCCGCAAGGCATCCCGCATGACCCGCGTGTCGTCGGAATCCAGCAGGCCGTCGAGCTCGGTTTCGCCTTCGGCCAGCGCCGCCAGCAGCAGCGCCCGGTTGGAAATGCTCTTGGATCCCGGCAGGGTCACCGTGCCGCGCGCGCGCGCGGCCGGCTCCAGTCGCAGGGAGGGTTCGCGCGCGTCGGCGCCGGTCGTGTTCATTGCATCTGGCTCCTGCCGCCCCAGAACCGGCGGGCGAGCGCCGCCTGTTCGAGCAGGGCTTCGAGCGCGGCGGGGTCGGGATCGCCTTCGAGGGTCGCCCGCAGCAGCCGCAGCGCCTGGTCGAAATCGTCCAGTTCGCGCAGCACCGCCGCCCGGTTGGAAAGAAAGATGTCGCGCCAGACCTCGGCGGAACCCGCCGCGATCCGGGTGAAGTCCCGGAACCCCGTGCCGGCCAGGTTCAGGCGCGTGTCGGCGTCGTCGGCCCGGACGATCTGGGCCATGTAGGCGGCCGCCAGGAAGTGCGGCACGTGGCTGACCGCCGCCAGCGCCCGGTCGTGGGCCTCGGGCGTCATCAGCGAGATGCGCGCGCCGCAGGCTTCCCAGATCCGGATCAGGCGATGCTGCAGCAGGCCGGGCGTGTCCTCGAACGGGGTCAGCACGACCTTGCGGCCGTGGTACAGCATGGGATCGGCCGCCTCGGGGCCGGTCATCTCCGATCCCGCGATGGGGTGGCCGGGGATGAACTGCGCGTGGCGCTCGCCCAGGATGTCCAGGGCCAGGCGCGCCACGTCGGCCTTGGTGCTGCCGGCGTCGGTGATCAGGGTGTCGGGCCGCAGGACCGGCGCCAAGTCGCGAAGGATCGGCGCCATGGCGCCGATCGGCGTGGCGAGGAAGATCAGGTCGGCCCGGGCGGCCGCCTGATCCAGATCGGCGATTTCATCGATCAGGCCCAGGTCGCGCGCGCGCTGGAGCGAAACCGGATTGCGCCCGACCCCCAGCACCCGGCCCGCCTGCCCCACCCGGCGCAGGGCCGCCGCGAAGGAGCCGCCGATCAGCCCCGTGCCGACGACGGCCAGCACTGGAACGAGTGGGTGCCCCCACGCTGCGCCTTCGGCTTGCTGCCCCCCGAGGGGGCCGCTTTCGCCTTGGGAGCGGCCCGGCGGCGAAAGAGGGTGCCCCCACGCCGCGCCTTCGGCTTGCTGGTCCCCGGGGGGACCGCTTTCGCCCTGCTCTTTCATGCCCGCAGCACGGCCTTCAGGGCGTCGAGGAGGCGGGCGTTTTCCTCGGGCAGGCCGACGCTGACCCGCAGGTGCTCGGGCAGGCCGTCGCCGGCCACGGGGCGCACGATGACGCCCCGGCGCAGGAGTTCGCCATTGATGCGCACGGCGTCGCCCACCCGCACCAGCACGAAATTCGTATGGCTGGGCACGAAATCCAGGCCCAGGGCGGCGAAGCCTTCCTGGAGCTGCGCCCGGCCCGCCCGGTTCAGGGCGTAGGTGCGCGCCAGGAAATCGGCGTCGTCCAGGGCGACGCGCGCGGCGAGCTGGGCCAGGACGTTGACGTTGAAGGGCTGGCGCACCCGGTTGAGCAGGTCGGTGAGCGCCGGCTGCGCCAGGGCGTAGCCGACCCGCAGCCCGGCCAGACCATAGGCCTTGGAGAAAGTGCGGGTGACGATCAGGTTGGGGAATTCGCGCACCCATTGGGTGCTGTCCGCGCGCTCCTCGGGATCGAGGTATTCGTCGTAGGCCTCGTCCAGCAGCACGACGACGCGGTCGCCGTGCCGCTCCCGGACGGACTCCAGGAAGGCCCGCACGCGGAGACCGGGCAGATGGGTGCCGGTGGGATTGTTTGGATTGGCGATGAACACCAGCCGCGTGTCCCCGGCGATCGCCGCCAGCATGGCGTCCAGGTCGTGGCCGTAGTCGCGCGCCGGCACCATCAGGTGGCGGGCGCCCCGGGCCTGGGTGCTGAGGCGGTAGACCACGAAGGCGTGCTGCGCGTAGACGGCCGACGTGCCCTCGTCCAGCAGCGCCAGCGAGGCGAGTTCCAGCAGGTCGTTGGAACCGTTGCCCAGCGTGATCCAGTCCGCGGGCACGCCGTGGCGCGCCGAGAGGGCCGCCTTCAGGTCGAAGCCGTTGGCGTCCGGATAGCGGCCGTGCAGCGCGCCGGCGGCCTCGGCGAGCGCCGCGCGCACGCGGTCCGAGCAGCCCAGCGGGTTTTCGTTGGAAGCCAGCTTGATGATGCCGTCCGGATCCAGCCCGTACTCGCGGGCGAGTTCCTCGATCGGCTTGCCGGCCTGATAGGGAGCGATGGCCCGGATGTGGGTGGGCGCCAGGGTGTCTGTCATGAAGCGGACCTCATTGCCGGGGGTAGGATCCCAGCACCTTGAAGAAGGCGACCTGCTGGCGCAGTTCGGCCAGGGCCTGGGCGACGGGCTCGTCGTCCCGATGACCCAGCAGATCGACGTAGAAATAGTATTCCCACTGCCCCGTGCGGGCGGGGCGCGATTCGAGGCGCGTCATGGACACGCCGTGCCGGGACAGCGGCGCCAGCATGTCGTAGACCGCGCCGGCGCGGTTCGGCACGGCCAGGACCAGGCTGGTCTTGTCGCGGCCGGTGGGGCCGGCGTCGCGCGGGCCGACGGCCACGAAACGGGTCTGGTTCTGGGGATCGTCCTGGATCCCGCTGGCCACGGCGCTCAGCCCCCAGGCGGCGGCGGCCGCGTCCCCGGCGATCGCCGCGCAGGCGGGGTCTTCCGAGGCCATGCGCGCCGCCTGGGCGTTGCTGGCCACGGGCAGGCGTTCCAGTCCGGGATGGTTGCGGCTGAGCCAGGCCTGGCACTGGGCCAGGGCCTGAGGATGCCCCAGCACCCGGGTGACGCCTTCCAGCCCCCCGGTCAGGGTGAGCAGGTTGTGATGGATGCGGATGGTGCGCTCGCCCAGGACCTTCAGCGAGGAATTCAGCAGCAGGTCCAGGCTGCGGTTGACGGCGCCCTCGGTGGAATTTTCCACCGGCACGATGCCGACGTCCGCCTGCCCGGCCTCGACGGCGCGGAAGACTTCGTCGAAGGATTCGCAGCGCAGGCCGGTGATGGCATGGCCGAAATGCTCGTAGGCCGCCTGTTCGGAGAACGAACCCTGCGGCCCCAGGAAGGCGGCGGTCAGCACGCTTTCCAGGCCGCGACAGGTGGAGATGATCTGGCGCCAGATGGCGGCGACGGCCTCTTCCGGGACCGGCCCGGGGTTGTCGGACTGCAGGCGCCGGATGATCAGGGCCTCGCGCTCGGGCTTGAGGATCGGCCCGGCGGCGTCGAAGGCCTTCTTGACTTCGCCGACTTCCAGGGCCGCGCGGGCGCGCTGGTTGAGCAGGTCGAGGATCTGCGTGTCCAGCGCGTCGATGCGCTGGCGCAGGGGTTCCAGCCGGGACTGGAGGGTGTCGTCATCCGCCATGGCGGGCCTCGAAGTCCTTGAGGAAGTCGATCAGGGCCCGCACGCCTTCCATGGGCATGGCGTTGTACAGCGAGGCCCGCATGCCGCCCACGGCCTTGTGGCCTTTCAGGGCCAGCAGCCCGGCGGCCTCGGATTCGGCCAGGAAGGCGGCGTTCAGCGATTCGTCGCGCAGGAAGAACGGCACGTTCATGCGCGAACGGCAGGCCGGCGCGATGCGGTTTTCATACAGGCCGGAACCGTCCAGGTAGTCGTACAGGGCGCGCGACTTGGCTTCGCTGGCGGCGTCCATCGCCGCCACCCCGCCCTGGCGCAGCAGCCACTTGAAGACCAGCCCCGCCACGTAGATGGCGTAGGTCGGCGGCGTGTTGAACATGGACTGGGCGCCGGCCACGTTGGCGTAGTCGAACACCGAGGGGCAATGCGGCAGCGCATGGCCGATCAGGTCCTTGCGCACGAAAGTCAGCGTGACCCCGGCCGGGCCGGCGTTCTTCTGCGCCCCGGCGTAGACCATGCCCACCCGCGAGAAATCGATGGGCCGGGACAGGATGTTGGACGACATGTCGGCCACCAGCGGCACGTCGGGCGCCCCCAGGGCGGCCATGTCGGGCATGACGGGCTGCTCGACCCCGCCGATGGTCTCGTTGGCGCACAGGTGCAGATAGGCCGCGTCGGGGCGGACCCGCCATTGGGCGTGATCCGGCAGCCAGCACCAGGGGCCGTAGCGGCGGCCGTCCTCGACGGTCCCGGATTCGGCCGTGGCGGCGACGGCGATGTCGCCATAGCGCGCGGCCTCGTTGAAGGACTTGCGCGCCCAGTGGCCGCTCAGCACGTAGTCCGCCCGGCCCAGGCCGGCGCGGCCGATCAGGTTCAGCGGCACGATGGCGTTCTGCGCCGAGGCGCCGCCCTGCATGAAGAGCACCTCGAAGTCGTCGGGCACCGACAGCAGCGCGCGCAGGTCGGCCTCGGCCTCGTCGCGGATGCGGCTGTAATGCTTGCCGCGGTGGCTCATTTCCATGACCGAGGTGCCGCTGCCGTGCCAGTCGCACATTTCGGCGGCGGCCTGCTGCAGGACTTCGAGCGGCAGGGTGGAAGGGCCTGCGGCAAAATTCCAGGGGCGGCTCATGATTCCTGATCCTCGTCGGCTTGGGGTTCGGCCGGGCCATCGGCCGCCGGAGCGGCGCCGCCCGGCGATTCCGGACCGGCATCGACGGTCTCGTCGTCCTCGTCCTCGTCGGCATCGCTCTCGACCACGCGGCGCACCCCCGACAGCAGGCTGTCCTCGTCCACGTTGATCAGCGTGACCCCCTGGGTGGCGCGGCCCATCTCGCGGATCTCGGAGACCCGCGTGCGCACCAGCACGCCCCCGGTCGTGATCAGCATGATCTCGTCGTCGGGCTTGACCAGCACGGCGCCGACGACCTTGCCGTTGCGCGCCGAGGTCTGGATGGCGATCATGCCCTTGGTGCCGCGCCCATGGCGCGTGTATTCGACGATGGACGTGCGCTTGCCGTAGCCGTTTTCAGTGGCCGTCAGCACGCTCTGGGTTTCGTCTTCCGCCACCAGCAGGGCGATCACGGACTGGCCGTCCTCCAGCGACATGCCGCGCACGCCGCGCGCCGTGCGGCCCATCGGGCGCACATCGTTCTCGTCGAAGCGCACGGCCTTGCCCGCGTCCGAGAACAGCATCACGTCGTGCTGGCCGTCGGTCAGCTCGGCGCCGATCAGGAAGTCGCCGTCATCCAGGCCGACGGCGATGATGCCGGCCTTGCGGGGGTTGGAGAAATCCGACAGCGGGGTTTTCTTGACCGTCCCGCGCGAGGTGGCCATGAAGACGTAATGGTCGTCGCTGAACGCCTTGACCGACAGCACCACCGTGATGGTCTCGCCGTCGACCAGCGGGAACATGTTGACGATGGGCCGGCCGCGCGAATTGCGCGAGCCCTGGGGCACTTCCCAGACCTTGAGCCAGTAGACGCGGCCCCGGTCGGAGAAGCACAGCAGGTAGTCGTGCGTGTTGGCGATGAAGAGCTGGTCGATCCAGTCGTCTTCCTTGGTGGCGGTGGCCTGCTTGCCGCGGCCGCCGCGCTTCTGGGACCGGTATTCGGACAGCGGCTGGCTCTTGATGTAGCCGCTGCGCGACAGCGTCACCACCATGTCCATGGGCGTGATGAGGTCCTCGGTCTCGAGCTCGGTGGCGTTGTATTCGATTTCCGAGCGGCGCCGGTCGTTGCTGGCGTTGGAGAATTCGGCGCGGATCGCCTGGAGTTCGTCGCCGATGATCGCGGTGACCCGTTCGGGACGGGCCAGGATGTCCAGCAGGTCGGCGATGGTTTCCATGATCTCGCGGTATTCGCCGACGATCTTGTCCTGCTCCAGGCCGGTCAGGCGCTGCAGGCGCATGTTCAGGATTTCCTGGGCCTGGACTTCGGACAGGCGGTACTGACCGTCGGCCTGCAGGCCGAAATGCGCCTCCAGGCCGTCCGGGCGGTAGGCCGCGCGCCCGCCCGAGGCGACGTTGCCGTCGGCGCGTTCGAGCATTTCGCGCACCAGGGACGAATCCCAGCTACGGTCCATCAGGGCCTGGCGCGCCACCGGCGGGGTGGGCGCGGCCTTGATGATGGCGATGAAATCGTCGATGTTGGCCAGGGCCACCGCCAGGCCTTCCAGCACGTGGCCGCGCTCGCGGGCCTTGCGCAGTTGGAAGATGGTGCGGCGGGTGACGACTTCCCTGCGGTGCTGGAGGAAGTACTGCACCATCTGCTTCAGGTTCAGCAGGCGCGGCTGGCCGTCGACCAGCGCCACCATGTTCATGCCGAAGGTTTCCTGCAGCTGGGTGTTCTTGTAGAGGTTGTTCAGGACGACCTCGGGGACCTCGCCGCGCTTGAGCTCGATGACCAGGCGCATGCCGTCCTTGTCCGATTCGTCGCGGATGTCGGAGATGCCCTCGATCTTCTTTTCGTTGACCAGCTCGGCGATGCGTTCCTGCAGGGATTTCTTGTTCACCTGATAGGGAATGGCATCGACGATGATCGCCTGGCGGTTGCCGCGCTCCATGTCCTCGAAGTGGACCTTGGCGCGCATGATCACCCGCCCGCGCCCGGTGCGGTAGCCCTCGCGCACGCCGGACATGCCGTAGATGATGCCGCCGGTGGGGAAATCCGGCGCGGGGATGCGTTCGATCAGCTCGTCGACGGTGCAGTCGGGATTGCGCAGGCAGTACAGGCAGCCCTCGACGACCTCGGACAGGTTGTGCGGGGGGATGTTGGTCGCCATGCCCACCGCGATCCCGGCGCTGCCGTTGACCAGCAGGTTCGGCAGGCGCGACGGCAGCAGCAGGGGTTCCTGCTCGCTGCCGTCGTAGTTCGGGCCGAAGTCCACGGTTTCCTGGTCGATGTCGGCCAGCAGCTCGTGGGCGATCTTCGACAGTCGGACTTCGGTGTAGCGCATGGCCGCCGCATTGTCGCCGTCGATCGAGCCGAAGTTGCCCTGGCCGTCGACCAGCATGTAGCGCAGCGAGAAATCCTGGGCCATGCGCACGATGGTGTCGTAGACCGCGGAATCGCCGTGAGGGTGGTATTTACCGATCACGTCCCCGACGATGCGCGCGGACTTCTTATAGGCGCGGTTCCAGTCGTTGTTCAGTTCGTGCATGGCGAACAACACCCGCCGGTGCACGGGCTTGAGCCCGTCGCGCACGTCCGGCAGGGCGCGACCCACGATCACGCTCATCGCGTAATCCAGGTAGCTGCGCCGCATTTCGTCTTCGAGCGAAATGGGCAGCGTCTCTTTGGCGAAAGAATCCATGGCGTATCCGAAAAACCTTTCAGGCTTGAATGACTGGACCGGACGGCGCCCGGAGCGACGGACCGCGAATCGCGTCCCCCCGGACGAGTCGCGCATGCCCGACCCGCCTGGAGGGTTGCCCGTCTACCCGGCACCCTGGCCAATCGGTGATTCTATCATTCGCTCCACGGCTCCGGCCGGGCGGCGACGGCGGGCGGCGCCGCGCCCCGAAGCCGGCATCCGGACCGCCGGGCCGGCCTGGATGTTGCGAAAAGCCTACACCCGGCCGCGTCCATTCGTGTAAAACACGCCCAGAGGGGGCACGAAGGGATTTGTGCTTAACCCGGCGGGGGAAAATGCCTTAAGATTTCGCCTAACACGCATGAAACCCAGCGCAACTCTGAGCATTCCAACTCGACATTGCTATACTGGAAGCGTTCTTTCGATATGCGGCGGGGGTTCGCTGCGGTCACTTTCAAGCATCATGCTCAAACGAGGAGAAACATGAACAAACCCTCCAAAATCGCTATTGGACTCGCCATCGCTGCCATGGCCGCCGTCGGCACCGCCTCGGCTTCCGACAACTGGACCGGCGTGGACGGCACCGTCTGGAAGGACGCGAGCGGCCAGAACTGCTGGCGTGATGCGTTCTGGACGCCTGCCACCGCCGCCGAAGGCTGCGGCAAGCCCGTCGCCGAAGCGCCCGTCGTCGCCCCGACCGCCAGCAAGGTCGTCCTGAACGCCGACACCTTCTTCGACTTCGACAAGTCCACCCTGAAGCCCGAAGGCAAGCAAGTGCTGGACCAAGTCGCCCAGCAAGCCGACTCGATCAACCTGGAAACGGTCATCGCCACCGGCCACACCGACTCCATCGGCACCGAAGCCTACAACCAGAAGCTGTCCGAACGCCGCGCCAACACGGTCAAGCAATACCTGATCAGCAAGGGCGTGCCGGCCGACCGCATCTACGCCGAAGGCAAGGGCGAACTGCAACCCATCGCGTCCAACAAGACCCGCGAAGGCCGCGCTCAGAACCGCCGCGTGGAAATCGAAATCGTCGGTACCCGCAAGTAATCTCGCAGGCCGCACGAAGCCGCCGCGCCCCGCGCGCGGCGGATACAATAGGGCTCCGTTCAACGGAGCCCTATTCTTTTCTGGAGCCTTCTGGAGCCCGCCCCATGCATGCAGCCAACGCCGATCCGGCGGAACTCGACAAATTCAGCGCATTCGCCTCCAGCTGGTGGGACCCGCAGGGCGAACTGAAGACCCTGCACGACATCAACCCCCTGCGCCTGGACTGGATCCGCACCCAGGCCGGCGCCCTGGACGGCCTGCGGGCGCTGGACGTGGGCTGCGGCGGCGGCCTGCTGGCCGAGGCCATGGCGGCCGAAGGCGCCCGCGTCACGGGCATCGACCTGGCCAAGCAATCCCTGCAGATCGCGCGCCTGCACGGCCACGAATCGGGCGTCCAGGTCCAGTACGAATGCGCCAGCGCCGAAGACTACGCGCAACGGCAGGCCGGCCAGTTCGACCTCGTCACCTGCATGGAACTGCTGGAACACGTGCCCGATCCGGCCTCGGTCGTCGGCGCCTGCGCCCGGCTGGTCCGCCCGGGCGGCCTGGTGTGCTTTTCCACCCTGAACCGCAATCCGAAGTCCTTCCTGCTGGCCATCGTGGCGGCCGAATACGTGATGCGGATGCTGCCCCGGGGTACCCACAGCTACGAACACTTCATCACCCCCAGCGAACTCGCCGCCGCCGCGCGCGCGGCGGGGCTGGAAGTCGTCGGACTGTCCGGCATGGGCTACCAGCCCCTGACCCGGCGCTACAGCCTGACCACGGACACCGGCGTCAACTACCTGATGGCCGCGCGGCGCCCCGAATGACCATGCCGCACCGCCTCGTCCTGTTCGATTTCGACGGCACCCTGGCCGACACGGCGCCGGACCTGGCCGCCGCCGCCAACCGCCAGCGCCACTACCGGGGCCTGCCCCCCCTGCCCTACGAGGCCCTGCGGCCGCACGCCTCGCACGGCGCGCGAGGCCTGCTCAAGGCCGCCCTGGACCTGGATGCCCGGTCGGGGGAATACGAAGCCGCCCGGCAACGGTTCCTGCGCGACTATGCCGAAGCCATGCTGGTGCGCACCCGGCTGTTCCCGGGCATCCCCGAACTGCTCGACCTGCTGGGCGGCCAGTCCTACGGCTGGGGCATCGTGACCAACAAGGTCGAATCGCTGGCCCTGCCCATCGTGCGCCACCTGGGCCTGCAGGACCGCTGCCTGGTGACGGTGGGCGGCGACACCACCCCGCACACCAAGCCGCATCCGGAACCGCTGCTGCACGCGGCCCGCGAGGCCGGCGTCGCGCCCGAACACTGCATCTACATCGGCGACGACGAGCGCGACATCGTGGCCGGCCAGTCGGCCGGCATGGCGACCGTGGCCGCCGCCTACGGCTATTGTTCGCTGGACGATCCGGCCCGCTGGGGCGCCGACGCGATCGCCGACACCCCGGCGGATCTCTGGCCCCTCATCGAACGCTGGGTGGCGGGCGGCCTGAACCGGCGGCAGTGAGCCGCGCGTCATCCACTTCACGCTACCCGAAGGAACTCCATGGCTATACACACGATCCGCGTCGGCATCGCCGGCTACGGCAACCTGGGACGCGGCGCCCTGGCGGCCCTGACCCGCTGCCCCGACATGCGCCTGGCCGGGGTCTTCACGCGCCGCGACCCGGCCTCGCTGCGCCTGCCGGACCCCGCGACACCCGTCCTGCCCCTGGACGAGGCCGCCGCGCACCGCGACGACATCGACGTCATGATCCTGTGCGGCGGTTCCAAGGACGACCTGCCCGCCCAGGGCCCCGAGCTGGCGCGGTGGTTCACGACGGTGGACAGCTACGACACCCACGCCCGGATTCCCCGATACTTCGAAGCCATGGACGCCGCCGCCCGCGCGCACGGCAACCTGTCCGTCATCGCGGTGGGCTGGGACCCGGGCCTGTTCTCGATCAACCGCCTGGTGGGCGAGGCCATCCTGCCGGCCGGCGCCACCTACACGTTCTGGGGCAAGGGCCTGAGCCAGGGGCATTCGGACGCCATCCGGCGCGTGCCCGGCGTGCGGGCCGGGGTGCAGTACACGATTCCGGTCCCCGAAGCGGTGGCGCGCGTGCGCGCGGGCGAGCAGCCCACGCTCTCGACCCGTGAAAAGCACCGACGCGAATGCCACGTGGTACTGGAACCGGGCGCCGACCCCCGCGAGGTCGAGCAGGCCATCGTCGCCATGCCCGACTATTTCGCCGACTACGACACCACGGTGCATTTCATCGACGAGGCCACGCTGGCCCGCGAGCATGCCGGCATGCCGCACGGCGGCTTCGTGATCCGCAGCGGGCAGACGGCCGCCGCCGAGAACCAGGTGATGGAATTCTCGCTGAAGCTCGACAGCAACCCGGCCTTCACGTCCAGCGTGCTGGTGGCCTACGCGCGCGCCGCCTGGCGAATGAAGTCGGCCGGGGAGACCGGCGCGCGCACCGTGTTCGACGTGGCCCCCGGCCTGCTGTCGCCCCGGTCGCCCGAGGCCCTGCGCAAGGCGCTGCTGTAGGCGGCGGGCAGGCGCCCCCTCCGGCGGGAAGGCCGGCGCCGACCGGCGCCCCGAGGCCCCCGGCGGCGCGCTTTCCTCGTGCTTGCCTGCGGCCGCCCCGCACACTACCATGCCAAAAACACTATTCAGGAGTCAACAATGACGCAGCCTTCCTTCGACCGCAGGGATTTCCTGAAACTGGCCGGTGCCGCCGCGCTGCCCGGCCTGCCGGCCTGGGCGCACGCCGCCGACGCCGCCGCCCGGGCCGAGGGCAAGGCCACGTTCTTCGCCAACATCACCTCCGTGCAGCCCATCATGGATGCCTTCCAGAAGGCGACCGGCATCCAGGGCGAATATTCGCGGATCTCCAGTTCCAAGTTCATCCCCACCCTGCTGACCGAGGCCGCCGCTGGCAAGCTGACGGCGGACGTGGTGCAGGCTCCCCTGCCGATGCTGGAACTCCTGAAGGAACAGGGCATCCTGGCCCCCTACCGGTCCCCGGCCGCCCAGGGCTACCCGGACTGGGCCACCAAGGACGAGCACATCACCCTGTTCGGGGTGGAATACGTCTCCTACCTGTACAACACCCAGCACGTCCAGGCCGCCGACGCGCCCAAGCGCTACCAGGACCTGGGCGACCCGAAATGGCGCGGCCAAATCGTGATGGCCAACCCGTCCAGCCACGCCTCGACGATTTCCTGGCTGGTCGGACTCAAGGAGCAGGTCTTCGCCTCGGAAGACGAATGGATGCAGTTCGTCAAGGCGCTGGCGGCCAACCAGCCCATGTTCGTGGCCTCGTTCGGTCCGACGCCGGCGCCCATCGAAAGCGGCGAAAAGCGCATCGCCATTTCCATGCCCAAGTACATCGTCACCAAGGCTCCCGCGCCGCTGGCCTGGGGCCCGCTGTCCGGGCCGCTGCTGGGCTCGGCCCGCGCCATCGCCGTCACGGCCAAGGCGCCGCGCCCGGCCGCCGCGCGCGCCTTAGTGGACTACTGGCTGGGCCGCGAGGCCATGTCGCTGCTGGCCAGGGACGTGGGCGAATACGTGCTGGCCCCGGGCGTGCATCCCCCGATCCCGGGCATCGACCAGGTCCAGGTCAAGCCCGTGCGAGACCTCTCCGACCAGGAACTGCAACGCTGGGGGCGCGAGTTCGGCAAGCTGTTCGGCGCCCGCTGAACCCGGCGCCCGCCATGGAAATCCGCATCGAAGGCCTGTGCAAGACCTACCGGTCCGAAGGCCGCACCGTCGCCGCCCTGGACCACGTCGACCTGACCATCCCGGCCAACGAGATCTTCACCCTGCTGGGCCCCAGCGGCTGCGGCAAGACGACGCTGCTGCGCTGCATCGTCGGCCTGGAAACCCCGGACGCCGGCGAAATCCGCATCGGCGACGATGTCGTCTGGTCGTCCGAACGCCGCATCGCCGTGCCCACCGAGAAGCGCGGCCTGGGCATGGTGTTCCAGACCTACGCCATCTGGCCGCACATGTCGGTCTTCGACAACATCGCCTATCCGCTGCAGGTGCGCGGCACGCCCCGGGCGCAGATCCGCGAGAAGGTCGCCCGGGCGCTGGAATTCGTCCAGCTGCGCGGTGTCGAGCGGCAGCCCGCCACGCGCCTGTCGGGCGGCCAGCAGCAGCGCGTGGCCCTGGCCCGCGCCCTGGTGGCCGAACCGCGCGTCATCCTGTTCGACGAGCCGCTGTCCAACCTGGACGCCAAGCTGCGCGAGGAAACCCGCAAGCTGCTGCGCCGCTTCCTCGGCGAACTCGGCATCACCGCCCTGTACGTCACCCACGACCGGGTCGAGGCCCTGGCCCTGTCGCACACGATCGCCGTGATGCAGGCCGGGCGCGTGATCGAGACCGGCACGCCGCAGCACATGTACTTCGACGCGCGGCACCGCTACGTGGCGGATTTCATCGGCCGGGCCAACCAGTTCCCAGCCATCGTCCGCAACCGCGAGAACGACTGCACGCTGGCGCGCTGCGGCCTGGGCACGATCCACTGCCAGGCCCGCGACCTGCCGGAAGGCGCCGAGGCCACGCTGTGCATCCGGCCGGAATTCATCCGCGTCACGCGCCATGAGGTCGGTCCGGGCTTCAACGTCATCGAAGGCACGATCGAATCCATGGAATTCGTCGGCGAGGTCTACGAGGCCGAGATCCGCGTCAACGACGAACGGCTGCTGGCGCGCATCGATCCGGACGTGCAGGCCGCGCCGGGCGAACGCGTCGAAATCCGCCTGGATCCGGCTCACTGCCTGCTGCTGAGCGCCTGAAGCCGCCATGTCCCGCCCCCAGTCGCGCTCCCTGAGCTGGACCCTGATCGTCCTGGTCGGCTTCCTGACCCTGTGCCCGGTCCTGATGCTGCTGCTGGGCAGCCTGTCCCAGGGGCTGACCGCCTTCGGCCAGTTCACCCTGTCGAAATACGTCCGCGCCTACACCGACCCGTACCTGTGGGACGTCACGTTCAACACGGCGGTGTTCGTGCTCGGCTCGTCGCTGCTGGCCACGCTGCTGGCCCTGTTCCTGGCCTACCTGAACACCCGCACCGACATCCCCGCCAAGCCGCTGTTCACGGTGCTGTCCATCGTTCCGATGATGATCCCGCACCTGCTGTTCTCGGCCAGCTGGGCGCTGCTGCTGAACCCCAGCAACGGCCTGCTCAACCAGGCGCTGCAGGGGCTGCTCGGCCTGGACTCGGCGCCCTTCGACATCTACTCGCTGTGGGGCATGACCCTGGTCGAGGGGCTGCTGAACATGCCCATCGCCTACCTGATCATCGCCCCGGCCATGGCCGCCTTCGACCCGTCGCTGGAAGAGGCCGCGCGCGTGTCGGGGTCCGGCTGGACACGCACCCTGCTGCGGGTCACCCTGCCGGTCCTGCGGCCCGCCATCCTGGCGGCCATCGTCCTGGGGATCGTGCGCAGCCTGGCGTCCTACGCCGTGCCCCGGGTCCTGGGCACCCCCGGCCGCGTGGACGTGCTGGCCACCTACCTGTACGACATGATCTCCACCGGCTTCGCCCCGGACTACGGCCAGGCCGCCGCGGTCGGCATGAGCGTGCTGTCGGCCTCCATCGCCCTGATCGTGCTCTACCGCGCGCTGACGGCCGAGGGCGAGAAGTACGTCACGGTCTCGGCGCGCGGCTTCCGGCCCGGCCTGATCGAGCTCGGCCCCCTGCGGCGCCCGCTGGGCCTGGCCGTCGGGCTGCTGTGCCTGCTGATGGTCGTGCTGCCGGTGCTGGTGCTGCTGTACACGTCCCTGGTGCCCTACGTCATGCCGCCGGGCCCGCGGGCCTTCGCCGCCATGGACCTGCGGCACTGGATCGCCGTCTTCCACGAGCCCGGCGCCCTGCTGGCGCTGCGCAACAGCCTGTTCCTGGCGGTCGTGGGCGCCACCCTGGGCGTGGCGCTGTCCCTGGGCGTGGCCTACGTCGTCGTCAAGACGCGCGGCCCGCTGGCGACGCTGCTGGAAACGCTCAGCTTCCTGTCGTTCTCCTTTCCCGGCATCGTCATCGGCATCGGCTTCATGTGGTTCTTCGTGCAGACGCCGCTGTATTCCACGCTGGCGGCCCTGCTGCTGGCCTACATCGCGGCCTACCTGCCCTACGGGGTCCGGCCCCTGGCCAGCGCCTTCGTGCAGATCCACGGCCACCTGGAGGAATCCTCGCTGGTCTGCGGGGCCGGCCGCCTGACCACCCTGCGGCGCATCGTGATCCCGCTGCTGATCCCGGGGATCGTGTCCGCCTGGATCCTCATGGCGACCATGTTCCTGCGCGAGCTGACCGTGTCCGTGGTGCTGTCGCGCCCCGGCACGGAAGTCCTGGCCATCCAGATCCTGGGCTACGCCGACGACGGCCTCTGGGGCAAGCTGTCGGCCCTGGGCCTGTTCATGATCGCGCTGTCCACGGTCCTAGTGCTGTGCGCCCAGGCCGCGGGCCGCGCGTTCCGGCGACGCCAGGGGCTGTAGGGCGCGAGCAGGACGCAGCGGGGCGCGGCCGCGCACCCGGGGCGCTGGTGGACGCGGAGCGGTCCTAGTGCAGGGTTCCGCCGCCTCCGGACGGCCCGTCGGACGCGCCGCCGTCGGCATCGTACTCGTCGATCCGGATGTCCGGCGAACCCATCACCGCCTCCCAGCTGCGCCGCGGCAGGTAGGTCTGCAGGCGCGCGATGGACTGGCGGATCAAGGCGTCGTGCAGTTCATGGCCGACGCCCGAGGCCATGTCCAGGGTCGCGTCGCCGCCCAGGTCGGCCAGGTGGCCGTGGACCTGGCGCGCCTGGTCCACGGGGGCGACGCGGTCCGCCGCGCCATGCAGCAGATGCAGGGTGGTCAGCGCCGGCGCGGCCTGCGGCAGCGTGGCGAAACGGGTGGAAAACAGCAAGGCCCTGCCGGCCAGCCCCGCATCGGCGCAGACGGCTTCCAGCGCCACGGCCGCGCCTTCGGAAAATCCCGCCAGGGCCGTCTGTTCGCCGGTCAGGCCATGGCCGCGCTGCAAGGCCCGGACTTCTCCCGCCAGGACGGTCCCCGCCTGGGCCACCAGCCCGACATAGGCTTCGGCATCCGGGTCGGCCCGGGCGATCCAGCGCCGGGTGGCACCCGCGCCGAACGGCCCGTGCGGCTGGACGATCAGCGCCTGCGGGAAGGCCTGGCGGATCGCCGCCACCAGGCCCAGCACCTGGTCCGGCGCGGCGGATTCGCCGTGCAGCACGACGAAGAGCTGCGCGGGCGCGCCGGAGAAAGGCTCGATGATCAGGGGCTCGGGACGGGATTCGGACATGGGGGCGCGGAGTGATCGGTTCGGATTCGTCAGGCTGGGACCATTTTATAGTTGCCGCATCCCTCCACCTCCCGGCCTGCATGCCGGTCGGATTCGTCAGGCACAGAGCAGTCCGCAGGGACTGCTCTGTGTCCTGCCTCATCCCGCGAATCCCCCGGTGTTCAGGAATCGTTGTTCCTCGGGCGTGGTGTCGCGCCCGAGCGGGCGGTTGCGGTGCGGGAACCGCCCGAACCGCCGGACGACGTCGCGGTGCTCGATCGCCCAATGCAGCGAACCCGGCACCTCGCGCTCGTACAGGGCCACGGATTCCTCCTGGACAGCCAGGTTCTCGGCATGCATGAAGGGCAGGCAGACGAAGCCGCGCAAGGCGGGCTCGATCCGGTCCAGGAAGGCGAGCGCCCGGCGCGCGCAGGCCAGGGCCAGGCCATCCGTGGCGAACATGTGGCCGGTGCCCCGGAAGGCGTTGCGGGGATACTGGTCCAGCAGCAGGATCAGCGCCAGGGCCGATTCGGGATGCGCCAGCCAGCCTTCCAGCTCGCCGCGCGCGGCGGCGAAATGGGCGTCCATGAACCGCTCGCGGAACTCGGCGTCGAAGGCGGCGTCCTTGGAAAACCATCGGCCCGGGCCGGCCTCGCGCCAGAAAGCGGCAACGGCGAGGGCCGGTTCGGGCGCCGCGGAAGGCATCGTGGGAGCGGCATGCGCCATGGGGGTCTCCAGGAAACGGAATACCCTACGGTACACCGATCCTTCTACAATCGCAGCATCGACCACCCCAGCCGAACCCGCCATGTCCCTGTCCGAAGATCTCGCTCCCGCCGGCGTCCTGCGCGCCTCCATCAACCTGGGCAACCCGCTGCTGGCCCGGCGCGACGCCGGCACCGGCGAAGTCTCCGGCGTGTCCGTGGACCTGGCCGGAGAACTGGCGCGGGAACTCGGCGTCCCCCTGGAACTGGCGGTGTTCGACAAGGCCGCCCAGTCGGTCGAAGCCGTCACCGGCCAGGCCGCGGACATCGGCTTCTTCGCCATCGACCCCAAGCGCGGCGAAGGCATCGCCTTCACCGCCCCCTACGTCCTCATCGAAGGCGCCTACCTGGTGCGCGAAGATTCCCCACTGCGCGACAACGCCGAGGTCGACCGGCCCGGCCACCGCGTCGTGGTGGGCCAGGGCAGCGCCTACGACCTGTTCCTCAGCCGGCATCTGAAGCAGGCCGAAATCGTGCGGGCGGAAAATTCCCAGCGCGTGGTGGACGATTTCCTGGCCGGAGGCCAGGAGATTGCCGCCGGGGTGCGCCAGCAGCTCCAGGCGGACGCGGACCGGGTCGGCGGCGTGCGCCTGCTGCCCGGCCGGTTCATGGTGATCGAACAGGCCATGGGGCTGCCGAAATCGCGGCCGGCGCGGACCGCCGCCGCACTGGCCGATTTCGTCGAACGCTGCAAGGCGTCCGGTTTCGTGGCCCGGGCGCTGGCGCGCCACGGCATCCAGGGGGCCTCGGTCGCGCCGTAGCACCCCGTCAGGCACCGATCAGTCCGCGGGGACTGACCGGTGTCCGGACTCATCCCGCCGCCCCCGCCACTGGCGGTACCAGCCGTAGCCGCTCAGCAGCACGACTCCCGTCACCACCAGCAGCGTTCCGCCCAGGAAGCCCGCTCCCACCGGCTCGCCCAGCAGCCAGGCGCCCAGGGCCACGCCGAACAGCGGCGTGAGAAAGGAAAAAACGCCCAGGCGGGACGCCAGGTACTTGCGCAGCAGCCAGAACCAGGCCAGGTAGCTGAAGAACGCGACGAACACCGTCTGGAAGGCCAGGCTGGCCCAGACCACCGGCGTCATGCGGAAGTCCGTCTGTCCCATCAGGAACGAGACCGCCAGCAGCCACGCGGCGCCCACCACCAGCTGATACATCAGGGTCTGGGTGGCCGGCAGCGCGGCCATCCGCGTCACCCGCACCACCACGGTGGTGGCGCCCCAGGCCGCGCCGCCCAGCAAGGCCAGCAGATCGCCCCAGAGCATGGCGGCGCCCGTCGCGCGGGCGCTATCGTCGCGCCACAGGAACGCCAGCGCCACCCCGCCGAAGGCGAGCGCCACGCCCAGCCATTGGACGGCGGCCAGGCGCTCGTCGGGCAGCTTCCAGTGCAGCCCCAGCGCGGCGAAGATCGGCGCCGTGTACAGCAGCACCACGACATGGCCGGCCGAGGTATGGCGCAGGCTTTCGCCCACCAGGACGAATTCCAGGGCATACAGGGTGCCGGCCAGCAGCCCCGGGCGCCACAGGCGCAGGATCCCGTCAGGACGCTCGCCGCGCCAGGCCATGAACAGGCCCAGCAGCACCCCGGCGACGGCGCTGCGCACCGCGATCTGGAACATGGGGGCGAAGTCCGTGGCGGTGGCCTTGAGCACGATCTGCTGCATGGCCCAGATCAGGCACAGCACCAGCATCAGGCCCGAGGCCAGGCCGTCCATGGGCCGGCGGGATTCCATACGACTCACCCGGAAAAGGAAAACCGCCATTGTAGGCTTCCCGCCGCCCGGGCGCGGGGTCTGCGCCCCTGCGCGCTTGCGCCGATCCCCTGCCCCGCCCGGGGCTTTCCTGGCCGCGCCCGCGGCGCGGGCCTATGATGGTCTTCATCACAGCCCCAGGAGCCCCTCGCCATGGATTCCCCGATGTATCCCCACCCCACCGCAGAACTGGCCAAGCGGCGCGCCGAACTCGCGCCCGAGGCCCTGTCCGCGTTCAAGGCCTTCAGCAGGGCCGTGTTCGCCCCCGGCGCGCTGGACGCGAAGACCAAGCAGTTGATCGCCGTGGCCGTGGCCCACGTCACCCAATGCCCCTACTGCATCAAGGGCCACACCGAAGGCGCGGCCCGCGCGGGCGCGTCCGATGCGGAAATCATGGAAGCCATCTGGGTGGCGGCCGAAATGCGGGCGGGCGGTGCCTACGCCCATTCGGCCCTGGCCCTGCAGACCCTGGAAGACCTGCCCGGACGCAAAAAGACCTGACGCGCGGCCCGGCGCGCCGCCATGCCGGTCCGGCGGCGGCGTGAAACGGGCGGCGTGAAACGGGCTGCACGGAACGGAGGGCATGGAACGGACGGCATGAAACGTTTTCCGGACCGGCCGCATCCAATGCCGACGGTATTCTTTTCAGGAGCTCACGTGGACACCCAGATCCAGCACGATCCGTCGGCCTCGGACGACCTCGCCCTGATCGGGCGCGCGGCGAACGGCGACCTGGCAGCCTTCGAAGCCCTGATGCGCCGCCACAACCAGCAGATATACCGGGCGGCGCGTAGCATCCTGCGCGACGAGGCCGAGGCCGAGGACGCCGTCCAGGAAGCCTGGTGGAAGGCCTACGTCCACCTGCGGGATTTCCGCTCGGAAGCCCGGCCCGCCACCTGGCTGACACGCATCGCCATCAACGAGGCCCTGATGCGGCGGCGGCGAAACAGATCGCGCGAAGCCCTCATCCAATCCGCATACCAGGCTCCGCACGAACAGGACACCATGCCGATGCACGACCCCGACACCGCGGCCCCCGCATCCGCCGGCCCCGACCAGATGGCCTGGCGCGCCGAACTGCGGCGCCGGCTGGAACGGCGCATCGACGAACTGCCCGACCTCTACCGCACGGTCTTCGTGCTGCGCGCCGTGGACGACATGCCGGCCGCCGAGGTCGCGGCCGTGCTGGACCTGCCCGAAGCCACCGTGCGCGTGCGCTTCATGCGCGCGCGCCGCCTGCTGCAGGCGGCCATGCAGCAGGATTTCGACCCGCGCGCGGCGGGCGCGTTCTCGTTCGCGGGCCAGCGCTGCGACCGCATCGTGGCCGGCGTCCTGGCCAGGGTGCGGACGGCCGCCGCTTGAAAAGACGCCGCCCGCCCAGGCAGGGCCGGGCCCGAACGGAGCGCGGCCCTCGTTCCTGGGAAGAAGGGCCGCGCTCCGGCCCGCGGTCAATCGACCCGCCCCCGTTCCAGGATGGCCGCCACGCCGGGGAAACCCGCCACGGCGGCCGGAGGCAGCCGCGCATCCGTGCCGGCATAGGGCGGCGCGGCATCCACGTCCCCCACCACGATCCGCCCGACCATGCCTGCATGCTCGTGCGGCAGGCAGAAATAGTCGTAGACGCCGGGCGTGTCGAACACCACGGTGAAGGACTGCCCCGGCAGCAGGTAGTCCGAATTCCACGGCTTCGCGCCTTCCGGCATGCGCAGCGGCTTGCCGTTGGCCGGATGATAGGCCGTGGAGGTATGGACGTTGCCGGCGTCGCGGTTGACCCAGCGGACGGCCTGGCCCGGCCGGATCAGCAAGCCCCTGGGGCGGAACCAGACGTCCGACCCGGTCGGCGTGCCCGACATGCCGATCTCGACCGCCTCGCCGGCATGCGCCGGCCACGGCAGGACGGCCGCCAGCACCAGGCCGCCGCCGGCCCCGAGCAGCAGCCGGCGGCGCGGGTCATGCGCGGGCGCGCTCATTTCGCCACACGGCTTTCCTGCGCGGCCGGCACGTTCCACAGCACGATGTGGATGTGCGGCTCCGGCACGCCGGGATGCCCCGCGTTGTACATGATGTCGACGTGGTCCACCTTCACGCCGGCCGGCACCTTCAGGTCGTCCAGATGCATGTCGGGCTTCATCAGCGACAGCGGGATCATGTAGGTGGTGTTCACCAGGCGGCCGGCATGGTCGTAGCCCAGGAACGGCCCGGCCGGCAGTGTGGCGGGATCGACGAACAGCCGGCCCATGCCGGGGATGAAATCGGGCAGCTTCACCAGCGAGCTGACCGCCTTGTAGGGGGCGGCCGGCGGCGCCTTGAGCGCCGACGCGCCGGCCGCCTGGACCGCGGGCGCGCCCAGGCTGAACGCCGCGGCGGCCGCGGCCGCCGTCAGGAAGGAACGTGTGATCATGGAAATCTCCCGGTATGCGCGGCGGGAATCGCCGTGTTTCGCGCCATTGGATGCGCGGTCCGGGGGATTCGTTTCGGCGGCCCCTGCGCAGACGGATCAGGCCGCCTCGTCCTCGCACATCAGGTCGGGCAGGCCCCGCAGGACGGTCCGCGGATCCAGCGAACGCAGCGGCACGCCCGCGTCCGCCGGAATGCGGCCGTCGACCTGCAGCATCTGGTAGCGCAGGCAGCAGACGCGCAGGAAGGAGGAAAAATTGCCGGTCTCGCCCCGGTATTCCAGCAGTTCGTCGTACAGGCGTTCGATCAGTTGGCTCACCCGCATGCCGTCCCGCCGCGCGATGTCTTCCAGCACGTGCCAGAACAGACGCTCCAGGCGCACGCTGGTCGCCACGCCATGCAGGCGCAAGGAACGGGTTTCGCTGTCGTAGGACCGGGGATTGGCCCGGATGAAGATTTCGCACATGGCGCAGGCTCCGGAACGGGCGCGGGACCCTGTGACTGTAGAGACGGCCGGCCGGGCCGCGCAAGAGGGGAATCCCCGACGCGCCGGGCGGCGGCGCCCGGTCCCGGCCCCGCCCGGCCTCGCCATGGACGACGAGGCTTGCGCTGCGGCGCGCGGTCAATGCTGGATGCGCGTCCCCAGCACCGCCAGGAACCGGGCGATCCAGGCCGGATGCGCGGGCCAGGCCGGCGCCGTCACCAGATTGCCGTCCGTATGCGCCTGGTCCACCGCGATGTCGGCATAGCGGCCGCCCGCCAGGCGGACTTCCGCCGCGCAGGCCGGATACGCGGAGCAGGTGCGGCCCTGGAGCACGCCGGCCGCGGCCAGCAGCTGCGCCCCGTGGCAGATCGCCGCGATGGGCTTTCCGGCGGCGTCGAAATGCTGCACGATGGCCAGCACGCGCTCGTCCATGCGCAGGTATTCGGGGGCGCGGCCGCCCGGGATCACCAGCCCGTCGTAGGCCATTGCATCCACCGCGTCGAAATCCCGGTTGACGGTGAAGCGGTGTCCGGGCTTTTCGCTGTAGGTCTGGGCGCCGTCGAAATCGTGGACGGCCGTAGCCACCCATTCGCCCGCCTTCTTGCCCGGGCACACCGCGTCGACCTCGTGCCCCACGGCCCGCAGCGCCTGGAACGGCACCATGGCCTCGTAGTCCTCGACATAGTCGCCCACCAGCATCAGCAGTTTTTTCGCCATCGTTCGTCTCCTGTGTTGAATGATCCCGGGCCGGTCCCCGGCGCATGGACATCGGCGGTCGAATCCCGCATCCGGGCACCGCACCCGTCCATTGTGGCGCCCCGGGCCGGCGCCCGGGTGGTATTCCCATACCGCCGCGCGCCGGCGCGGCGGGTCTTGGAAACCGCCGTTCCGGCCCCATCTGCTGTCTGTTCAACCGACGGAAAATCCCCCATGCCCACCCTGTTCGATCCGCTCCAGCTCGGCGACCTGCCGCTGCCCAACCGCATCATCATGGCGCCCCTGACCCGCTGCCGGGCCGAGCCCGGGCGCGTTCCAGGCGAACTGATGGTCGAATACTATCGCCAGCGCGCCGGCGCGGGCCTCATCATCAGCGAAGCCACCTCCGTCACCCCGATGGGCGTGGGCTATCCGGACACCCCGGGCATCTGGTCCGACGCCCAGGTCGATGGCTGGAAGAAAGTCACCGCCGCCGTGCACGCGGCGGGCGGACGCATCGTCCTGCAGCTCTGGCACGTGGGCCGCATTTCCGACCCCCTGTACCTGGACGGCGCCACGCCGGTCGCGCCCAGCGCCATCCAGCCCGCCGGCACCGTCAGCCTGGTGCGCCCGAAGAAGGCCTACGTCACGCCCCGCGCCCTGGACGCCGGGGAAATCCCCGGCATCGTCGACGCCTACCGGCGCGGCGCGGAAAACGCCCGGGCGGCCGGCTTCGACGGGGTGGAGATCCATGCCGCCAACGGCTACCTGATCGACCAGTTCCTGCAGAGCCGCACCAACCGGCGCATCGACGCCTACGGCGGCCCAGTCGAGAACCGCGCCCGCCTGCTGCTGGAGATCACGGACGCGGTCCTGGAAACCTGGGCGCCCGGCCGGGTCGGCGTCCACCTGTCCCCCCGGGGCGACAGCCACGACATGGGCGACGACCGGCCGGCCGAGACCTTCGGCTACGTGGCCGAGGCCCTGGGCCGGCGCGGCATCGCCTTCCTGTGCCTGCGCGAATACGAGGGCCCGGACAGCCTGGGACCGATGCTGCGCGAGAAATTCCCGGGCCGCTTCATCGCCAACGAGGCCTTCGACCAGGACAAGGCGGCCGATTGGCTGGCGCGGGGCCGCGCCGACGCGGTCGCCTTCGGCCGGCTGTTCATCGCCAACCCCGATCTGCCTGTCCGTTTCGCCCAGGAAGCGCCGTTGAACGAACCCCGGCCGGAACTGTTCTACGCCTCGGGCGCCGAGGGCTACACCGACTACCCGGCGCTGGAAGGCTGCGGGACCGCCGCCTGAGGCGGCCCAGGCATCGCCACGGGAAAGGCGCTCCACCGCGCCCCGCGGCCGATCCGGCCCCGGGTCCGCTCAGTCCCGCCTGAATCGGGTTCCTGCGGCTATTCCACGCTGGCGTCGATCAGGCGCGCCGCCACGTCCGCCAGATGCCGCACCGGCCCCTCCGGACCGAGCATCTGGCTGGACACATAAGCGCCCTCCAGCAGAAGCTGCAGGCCGTCGCCCAGCGCCTCGGGGTCGCGCGCGCCCATCCGGCGCGCCAGATCGACCAGGCGCTCGCGCACTTTCCGCTTGTTGGCCACCGCCACCCGCCGGGCCGGATGCTCGGGCTCGGGATATTCGACACAGGCGTTGGTCAGCCCGCAGCCCCGGTATCCCGGCTGGCCGGTCCGTTCGGCCAGGCCGGTGAAATAGGCCAGGACCTGCGCGCGCGGATCGTCCGGATGGACAGCGGCCGCCGCGTCGAAACGACGCCAGAACTCGTGCTCGTAATCCCGCAGGTAGGCCGCGGCCAGTTCATCCTTCGAGGCGAAGCTGCGATAGAGGCTGGGCTTGGTCACGCCCGCCTCGGCCACGATGGCATCCACGCCCACCGCCCGGATTCCCTGGCGGTAGAACAGGTCCTGCGCGCTGCGGCGGATGCGGTCGGCCGCGCGCGGCGGCTCCGCCCGCGGCCCGGGTTTCCGGCCATCCGGCCGTAATGCGGCTCGCGCTGTCTTTTTCATGGTTCTGCTTGACGATGTTACTGACCGGTACGTATTATAATCCGTCCCGAACGTACCGGTCAGTAACATACCATGCCCCCTCCCGCCAACACCGCCCCCATTCCCCGCCTGGGCCAGCGCTACGCCTTCGTGGTGGTCGGCGTCATCTTCCTCTGCCTGCTGTTCTCGGCCGGGCTGCGCGCCACGCCCAGCGTGCTGCTCGATCCCCTGGAGCAAGCCTTCGGCTGGAGCCGGGCGACCATCTCGCTGGCGGCCGCCATCGGCATCTTCTTCTACGGCATGGCAGGCCCCTTCGCCGCCGCCGCCATGGACCATTTCGGCCTGCGCCGCGTGCTGCTGACAGCCCTGGTCATCATGGCGGCATCCTCCGCTGCCAGCGCCTACATGACCCGGACCTGGCATCTCATCGTCCTGTGGGGCTTCTTCTCGGGGCTGGGCTCGGGCGCCGTCGCCGCCGTGCTGGGCGCCACCATCGCCAACCGCTGGTTCGTCAGGCACCGCGGCCTGGCCATGGGGATCCTGACCGCCAGCACCGCCACCGGCAACCTGGTCTTCCTGCCCGCGCTGGCCGCCCTGGCCTCGTCCGGCGACTGGACGCGCGCCGTCTGGGCCGTGGCCATCGCCATGACGCTCATGGTGCCGCTGGTCTGGCGGCTGGTGCCCGGGCGCCCGTCCGACGTGGGCCTGCTACCCTACGGCGCCGACCCCGCCAACCCGCCCGCGCCCGCCGCGCCGCGCACCGGCCTGCTGGCCGCCACCTTCGGCGCGCTCGGCCGCGCCAGCCGCACCCGCGCCTTCTGGTACCTGTTCGCCACCTTCTGGGTCTGCGGCTTCACCACCAACGGCCTGGTGGGCACGCACCTGATCGCGATGTGCGGCGACCACGGCATCCTCCCGGTCCAGGCCGCGGGCCTGCTCGCGCTGATGGGCGTGTTCGACCTGGTCGGCACCACGGCCTCGGGCTGGCTCACCGACCGCTACGATCCGCGCAAGCTGCTCTTCGTCTACTACGGCCTGCGCGGCGTCTCGCTGATGGTGCTGCCCTATACCGATTTCTCGCTCTACAGCCTGTCCATCTTCGCCATCTTCTACGGCCTGGACTGGATCGCCACCGTGCCGCCCACGCTGCGCCTGGCCACCGACGTCTTCGGCGACCGAGACGCCCCGGTGGTGTTCGGCTGGATCGTCGCCGGCCACCAGATCGGCGCCGCCACGGCGGCCTGGATGGGCGGCTTCGTGCGCGAGGTGTCCGGCAGCTACCTGATGGCCTTCGTGCTTTCGGGCGCCACCGGCATCGTCGCCGCCGTGATCGCACTGATGATCAAGCGCCAGCGCGTGGCGGGAGGACTGGCGGCGGCCTGAGCGGCGGCACGCGCCGGCAAACGAATGGGCCCTTGGTTTTCGCCAAGGGCCCATTGCTTTGAAACTGGCGGAGAGGGTGGGATTCGAACCCACGGTACGGGGTTACCGTACGCCTGATTTCGAGTCAGGTACATTCGACCACTCTGCCACCTCTCCGGGTACGACGCATTGCGAGTCGAGTCGCGCATCATAGCATGAATCCGCGCGGCACGCGGCCGGCCTCCCGGCCCGCCGCGCCGGCGGCGGGCCGTTGCCCGCCCCCTTCTTCTGGCCTATAGTGGACTCAGGCATAAACGCAGCCGGAGGTCCGCCATGAACATCCAAGCCCTGCATTTCGTGCTCGACATCGACGGCAACGGTTCGGTCGCCGGATGGGAGATCATCGAAGCCCTGAAATGGGGCTTTTCCCTGCCCGGCCGCTTGATGGTCGAAGGCCTGGGCAACATCCCGCTCGTCGCCGACACCTTCCACATCCAGGCCTCGGCCGCCACCGGATACGCCAGCTTCCACAGCCTGTGGGCCACGGTCCTGACCCTGCTGTTCTGGGTCGGCTGCCTGGTCCTGATCACGCGCATCGGCGCCGACCGGAAAGCGGCCGACGCGGCCGCCCCCGACACGGCGTCGGCCCCGGGCACGCCCGGCATGCCGCACTATCGCGGCCCGAAGGCCCGCAAGACGTAGGTCCGGCGGAAGGCGCCCGCCGCGTCGGCCGCCCGGAGCGTCTCCCGGCCATCCGCCGGGCGGTGGCCGCCGAAAGACAACCCCGCCCCGCCCGGCCGCTCAGGCCCGGATGGCCTCCAGCCCGCCCATGTAGGGGCGCAGCACGGGCGGGATCACGATGCTGCCGTCGGCCTGCTGGTAGTTTTCCAGCACGGCCACCAGGGCGCGGCCCACGGCCAGCCCGGATCCGTTCAGGGTGTGCAGGTATTCGGGCTTGGCCTTGGGGCCTTCGGGGCGGAAGCGCCCCTGCAGGCGCCGCGCCTGGAAGTCCAGGCAGTTCGACACCGACGAGATTTCCCGCCAGGTGTTCTGCGCCGGCAGCCAGACCTCCAGGTCGTAGGTCTTGGCCGAGCCGAAGCCCATGTCGCCCGCGCACAGCAGCACCACGCGATACGGCAGCCCCAGAGCCTGCAGCACGTGCTCGGCGTGGCCGACCATCTCGTCCAGGGCCTGCCAGGACTGGTCCGGATGCACGATCTGCACCATCTCGACCTTGTCGAACTGGTGCTGGCGGATCAGGCCGCGCAGGTCGCGCCCGCCGCTGCCGGCCTCGGAACGGAAGCACGGCGTGTGCGCCGTGAGGCGGATCGGCAGGTCGCGCGCCTCGACGATGCGGTCGCGCACCGTGCCGGTCAGCGGGATTTCGGCGGTGGAGATCAGGTACAGGTCCTCGGCCGGGCCGTCTTCGTCCGGCGTGCTGCCCTGGCCGCCCTTGGTCACCCAGAACATGTCGTCCTTGAACTTGGGCAGCTGGCCGGTGCCGTACAGGGTGGAGCCGTTGACGATGTAGGGCGTATAGCATTCCTGGTAGCCGTGCTCGCTGGTCTGCAGGTCGAGCATGAACTGCGCCAGCGCGCGGTGCAGGCGGGCGATGGGGCCACGCAGCATCATGAAGCGCGCGCCCACCAGCGACCGGGCCGCCTCGAAATCCAGGCCGAAGGGCTCGGCCAGGGCGACGTGGTCGCGCGGCTCGAAGCCCAGGCCGGCGGGGTTGCCGTCGGCGCCGGCGGCGCCCGGCAGCCAGCGGCGCACCTCGACGTTGTCGGCCTCGGACGCGCCGTCCGGCACGCTGTCGTCGGGCAGGTTGGGGAGGGTCATCAGCCAGGCGGACAGCTCTTGCTGCACCGCGCCCAGGTCCTGCTCCAGGGCCTTCAGCTGGTCGGGGATGGCCTGGGATTCGGCCAGTGCGGCCGAGGCGTCCTCGCCGCGCGACTTCAACTGGCCGATCTGCTTGGCCAGCGCGTTGCGCCGCGCCTGCAATTCCTCGGTCTGGACCTGCAAGGCCTTGCGGCGGGCCTCCAGGGCATGGTAGCGGTCGGTATCGAAGGCCAGGCCGCGCCGGGCGAGAGCCCGTACGACGCGGTCCAGATCCTTGCGCAGCAGATTGGTGTCGAGCATGGCGAGGTGACGGAGATTCGTGAAAGAGGGTATTGTATTCAATCCCGCCCCCGCCCCGGCGGGGCCGCGCCGCGCGGCGTCCGGGACGGCGGGCATCGCCTCAGGAAAGGAGTCTTCCCATGTCCAAAGTGCTGGTGCTCTATCACTCGACCTACGGTCACATCGAAACCATGGCCCAGGCCGTCGCCGAAGGCGCCCGCTCGACGGGCGCCACCGTCGACATCAAGCGCGTGCCGGAACTGGTCCCCGAAGACATCGCCCGCAAGTCCGGCTACAAGCTCGACCAGGCCGCGCCCGTGGCCCAGGTCAAGGACCTGGCCGACTACGACGCCATCCTGATCGGCTGCGGCACCCGCTTCGGGCGCATGTGCTCGCAGATGGCGAACTTCCTCGACCAAGCGGGCGGCCTGTGGGCCAGCGGCCAGTTGAACGGCAAGGTGGGCGCGGCCTTCACCAGCACCGCCACGCAGCACGGCGGCCAGGAAATGACGCTGTTCTCCATCATCGCGAACATGCTGCACTTCGGCTTCGTCGTCGTGGGCCTGCCCTACAGCTTCCAGGGCCAGATGCGCCTGGACGAAGTCACCGGCGGCGCGCCCTACGGGGCTTCCACCATCGCCGGAGGCGACGGCTCGCGCAAGCCCTCCGCCAACGAACTGGACGGCGCCCGCTTCCAGGGCAAGCACGCGGCGGAAGTGGCGAACAAGCTGTTCGGGTGATTTTGTCTTATTGACCCGAATGCAGGGTCAACCTAAGATGCATTACAAATGCGATGCATCTTAGGAGCGATCCCTCATGGCGAAAACCGCGACCCTGCCCTCTCTCCGTGTGGACCCGCAACTGCGCCACGATGCCGAGACCGTCCTGAAAGAAGGCGAAAGCCTGTCCCAGTTGATCGAGTCCGCCGTCCGTGACCAGGTGGCATTGCGCCGCCACCAGGCCGAATTCCTGGCGCGCGGCCTGGCGGCCCGCGACAGGGCTCGCGAGACCGGCCGCTACGTGTCGCCCAACAGCGTGCTGGAGCAACTGCAATCCCGCCTGCAAGCCGCCCGGCAAAAAACCGGCCGCGCATGAGCCATACCGTCCGCCTGACCGAAGAGGCCCAGGCCGATCTGCTGCGGCTCTACGATTTTCTGCTGGAGCAGGACCCGGACACGATTCGCGTGGCCGAGTCGCGCTGTTCGAAATCGAACCTGACGGCCTGGTGACCATTCTCGCCGTCCGGCATCAGCGGGAATCGGACTACCGCTGATCGCGGGGCTTGCCGGACGGAGCGCCGGCCGCCTCCTCGTCCCACGCCCGCAGTTGCGCCAGCTTCTCGCCGATCTTCAGTTCCAGGCCCCGGGGCGCCGGCCGGTACCAGCCCGGCTCGGCCATGCCTTCGGGCAGGTAGGTTTCCCCGGCCGCATAGGCGTTGGGCTCGTCGTGGGCGTAGCGGTACTCATGCCCGTAGCCGAGCTCTTTCATGAGCTTCGTGGGCGCATTTCTCAAGTGCACCGGCACCTCGCGGCTGCGGTCCTGCTTCACGAAGGCGCGCGCCCGGTTGTAGGCCATGTAGCCGGCGTTGCTCTTGGCGGCGACCGCCATGTAGATCACGGCCTGGCCCAGGGCCAGTTCGCCTTCCGGCGAACCCAGGCGCTCGTAGGTGTCGGCCGCGTCGTTGGCGATCTGTATGGCTCTCGGATCGGCCAGGCCGATGTCCTCCCAGGCCATGCGCACGATGCGCCGCGCCAGGTAGCGCGGATCGGCGCCGCCGTCCAGCATGCGCGTCAGCCAGTACAGCGCGGCGTCCGGGTGGGAGCCGCGCACCGATTTGTGCAGCGCCGAGATCTGGTCGTAGAAGTTGTCGCCGCCCTTGTCGAAGCGGCGGCTGTTCAAGGTCAGCGCAGAGCGGATGAAGTCGGCGTCGATGCGCGTCGCGCCGGCCGCGCCCGCCGCGGTGGCGCACTGCTCCAGCAGGTTCAGGAAGCGGCGCGCGTCGCCGTCGGCGTAGCCCACGAGGGTGTCGACGGCGCCCTCGTCGAATTCCAGGTGCCCCAGCCCGCCGGCGGTCCGCGCCCGCTCCAGCAGTTGGCGCAGCTCGTCGTCGGACAGCGGTTCGAGCACGTAGACCTGGGCGCGCGACAGCAGGGCGGAATTGACCTCGAAGGAGGGGTTTTCCGTGGTCGCCCCGATGAAGATCACCAGGCCCGATTCGGCGTAGGGCAGCAGGGCGTCCTGCTGGGACTTGTTGAAGCGGTGGATCTCGTCCACGAACAGGATGGTGCGCCGTCCCGCCGCGCGGTGCTGGCGGGCCAGGTCGATGGCCGCGCGGATGTCCTTGACTCCCGAGAAGACCGCCGACAGGGCGATGAACTCGCAGTCGAAGGCATCGGCCATCAGGCGCGCCAGGGTCGTCTTGCCGACGCCGGGCGGCCCCCACAGGATCATGGAATGCGGCGTGCCGGATTCGAAGGCCAGGCGCAGCGGGCGGCCCGGCCCCAGCAGGTGGGTCTGGCCGACGACCTCGTCCAGGGTGCGGGGGCGCAGGGATTCGGCCAGGGGCGTGCCGGCGGCGTGGTCCTCGGCGGGACTGCCCCGCCGGCCCTTGGCGCCGGACCGGGCGGGTGGCGCCGCGCCCGCGAGATCCGGATCGTCGCCCAGCAGATCGCCCTGATTCGCCATCACGAGGTCCCGTTCACACTAATCCATCTTCACCAGATCGGCGCCCTGGGGCACCGCGAACCGGAACTGTCCGGCGGGAATGTCGGGATTGGCCTTCAGGCCGGTGAAGACGATGCGCGAGACCTGGCCGAAGGCGTCCAGCAGTTCCAGCCGCCGGGGCAGGCCGTCGGAAAAAGCGATGTCCGCGTGGACGAAACCGGCGTCCGGCGTCTTGGGCACGGCGCGCAGCCACTGCAGCCCGTCGCGGTCGGGCCGGGACTGGAGGTCGAAGGCGTCCCCCAGCGAGCCCGAGCCGAACAGCAGCGCGGCCGGCGAGGCGCCGACGGCCTGGCTGGCGCGCCGCTCGGTGACCTGCTCCAGGTCCGGATCGTACTGGTAGACGTGCCGGCCGTCGGACACGATCAGCTGTTCGTAGGGCGCGCGGACTTCCCAGCGGAACTTGCCGGGCCGCTGGAAGGCGAAGGCGCCGCTTTGCGGCTTCTGGGCGGCTCCCTTGGCGTCGGTGCGCTCCTGGCTGAACTGGCCGGTGGCCGACTGGACGCGGTCCACGAAGGACTGCAGCTGGGCGCGGGCATCGGCCGCGGCCAGGGCCAGGCCCGGCAGGCAGGCCAGCAGCGCGGCGGCGCAGGCCGTCCGCCAGCCGGAAGGACGCCGCCCGCCGCGGGCGGGCCGAAGACCGCGCCGGGCCGGATCACATTGCATGGCAGACATCTTCATATCCATCCGATTCGAGAGTTCAGGCCGGCCGGCCCGCATCGGCCGGGGATTCAATCCTCGTCCGCGCCCTTGCTGGCCGGCACCAGGATGTCGCGGTTGCCGTTGGGCTGCTGAGGGGACACCAGGCCGGCCCGCTCCATCTGTTCGAGGATGCGGGCGGAGCGGTTATAGCCGATCCGCAGGTTGCGCTGCACGAAGGAGATCGAGGCCCGGCGGCTGCGCATCACGACTTCGACGGCCTGGTCGTACAGCGGATCGCTTTCCGGGTCGGAGAAGCCCGTGACGGAACTGACGCCGTCGCCGGTCTCGCCTTCGCCCGCGCCTTCCAGCAGGCCCTCGACGTAGTCGGGCTCGCCTTCAGCCTTCAGGGCCTCGACCACGCGGTGGACCTCGTCGTCATGCACGAAGGCGCCGTGGACCCGCGTGGGCACGCTGGTGCCCGGCGGCTGGTAGAGCATGTCGCCCATTCCCAGCAGGGTTTCCGCGCCCATCTGGTCCAGGATGGTGCGGGAATCGACCTTGGACGAGACCTGGAAGGCGATGCGCGTGGGGATGTTGGCCTTGATGAGGCCGGTGATCACGTCCACGCTGGGCCGCTGGGTGGCCAGGATCAGGTGGATGCCGGCGGCGCGGGCCTTCTGGGCCAGCCGGGCGATGAGTTCCTCGACCTTCTTGCCCACCACCATCATCAGGTCGGCCAGCTCGTCGATCACCACCACGATCATGGGCAGCGTGCCCAGGGGCTCGGGCGCGTCGGGCGTCAGCGAGAAGGGGTTGGGGATGGGTTCCTCGCGCTTCTGCGCCTCGCGGATCTTGGTGTTGTAGCCCGCCAGGTTGCGCACCCCGAGCTTGCTCATGAGCTTGTAGCGCTTTTCCATTTCGGCCACGCACCAGTTCAGGGCGTTGGCCGCGTGGCGCATGTCGGTGACCACGGGCGCGAGCAGGTGGGGAATGCCCTCGTAGACGGACATTTCCAGCATCTTGGGGTCGATCAGGATCAGGCGCACCTGGGTGGCGTCGGCCTTGTAGAGCAGCGACAGGATCATGGCGTTGATCCCCACCGACTTGCCCGAGCCGGTGGTGCCGGCCACCAGCAGGTGCGGCATCTTCGCCAGGTCGGCCACCACCGGATTGCCGGCGATGTCCTTGCCCAGCGCCATCGTCAGCATGGAAGCGCTGGTGTGGTAGACCTGGGAACCCAGGATTTCCGACAGGCGCACCGTCTGGCGGCGGGGGTTGGGCAGTTCCAGCCCCATCAGGTTCTTGCCCGGGATGGTTTCCACCACCCGGATACGCACCAGGCTGAGCGCGCGGGCGAGGTCCTTGGCCAGGTTGACGATCTGGCTGCCCTTGACGCCGGTGGCCGGCTCGATCTCGTAGCGCGTGATGACCGGCCCGGCCTGGGCGGCCACGACGGTGACGCTGACGCCGAAGTCCGACAGCTTCTTCTCGATCAGGCGCGAGGTGTATTCGATGGTTTCCGGCGAGACGGTTTCCTGGGACGGCTCCACCGGATCCAGCAGCGACAGGGCCGGCAGGCTGCCCGCCATCGCCGGGTCGTCGCGCGCGGTGAACAGGGCCTGCTGCTTTTCCTGCTGGACGCGCGGGGATTTCGGCACGGTGGTCACGGTGGGCTCGATGCGCACCGGCTGTTCGTGTACCAGTTGGGTCTGGCGGGTCTCGACGATTTCCTGGCGTTCGGCCTGGGCCGTGACGCCCACGCGGCGGTCCTGCCAGGCGTTCTTCAGGTCCCACAGGCGGCGCCAGGCGAGTTCGATGGCGTGGCCGACGCGTTCGGAGACATTCAGCCACGAAAAGCCGAAGAACAGGCTGGATCCCATCACGATGAAGGCCAGCAGCAGCAAGGTGCTGCCCGCCCCGCCCATCAGCCGGGCCAGGCCGCCCGCCAGCAGCTGGCCCAGTTGGCCGCCCGCCCCGGCGGGCAGCGCGGCGCCCCAGCCCCGCAGCCGCAGGGCCTCGACGCCCATGCAGCCCAGGAACAGCAGGGTGTAGCCGATCCCGACTTCCCAGCGCACGCGCGGCAGCAGTTCCGGGACCCGGCTGGGCAGCACGGCCCGCGACAGGCGGTAGAACCCCGCCGCCACCCGGCGCAGCAGCAGCAGCACCCACAGCCAGGCGGACGCGCCGCACAGGTACAGCAGCAGGTCGGCGACGTAGGCGCCGAAGGTGCCGCCCCAGTTGCGGATCGTGCCGCCGTGGACGGAATGCGACCAACCCGGATCGGTGCGGTTCCAGGTGGCTAGCACCAGGATCAGCCAGCAGGCCAGGGCCGCCAGCAGCACCCAGCGGGCCTCGCGGAACAGGCCCGACAGGCGTGTCTGCAGGGGCGAAGGGCCATTGCGCACGTTGCGGGAGGAGCGTGTGGGGGTCGCCGGAATTCTTGCCATCGCATCATTATAATTGCGGGGTCAATATCGAACGGATTTTCAGCGATGTCCAGCGCAAAACACGCCAAGCTCATGATTCTAGGGTCCGGCCCAGCGGGCTACACCGCCGCCGTCTACGCCGCGCGCGCCAACCTGGCCCCGGTCCTGATCACCGGCCTGGAGCAGGGCGGCCAGTTGATGACCACCACCGAGGTCGACAACTGGCCGGCCGACGTCGCCGGCGTCCAGGGGCCCGACCTGATGCAGCGCTTCATGGAGCACGCCCAGCGCTTCAACACGGAAATGGTGTTCGACCACATCGCGGGCGTGGACCTGTCCCGCCGCCCCTTCACGCTGACCGGCGACACGGGCGCGACCTACACCTGCGACGCCCTGATCATCGCCACGGGCGCCTCGGCCCAGTACCTGGGCCTGCCGTCCGAGCAGTCCTTCATGGGACGCGGCGTGTCGGCCTGCGCCACCTGCGACGGCTTCTTCTACAAGAACCAGGACGTGGTCGTGGTCGGCGGCGGCAACACCGCCGTCGAAGAGGCCCTGTACCTGTCCAACATCTGCCGCACCGTCACCCTGGTGCACCGCCGCGACAAGTTCCGCGCCGAGCCCATCCTGGTCGACAAGCTGATGGACAAGGTCGAGCACGGCAACATGCGCCTGGCGCTGTTCCGCGAACTGGACGAAGTCCTGGGCGACGATTCGGGGGTCACCGGCGTGCGCCTGCGCGAAAAGCGCAGCGGCGAAACCGAGGACCTGGCCGTCACCGGCGTCTTCATCGCCATCGGCCACAAGCCCAACACGGCGATCTTCGAAGGCCAGCTCGCCATGGAAAACGGCTACATCACCACCCGCAGCGGCCTCCAGGGCCTGGCGACCATGACCTCCGTGCCCGGCGTCTTCGCCGCCGGCGACGTGCAGGACCACGTCTACCGCCAGGCCATCACCAGTGCGGGCACCGGCTGCATGGCCGCCCTGGACGCCCAGCGCTGGCTGGAGAGCGAAGGCCTCTGAGTGAAGGCTTCCAAGTCGTCCCTGGCCGACCTGCGCCGCCTGCGCGCCGAGGCCGTCCCGCCCGAACCGCCCGCCGCGCCGCGCCGCGCGAAATCCGGCTCACGGCGCGGCGGCCGGGGCGCGGCGGCGCGCCCGCGCGGCGGTGAACACGGCGCTCCGGCGGCGCGTCCGGACGACGAACCGGAAACCCCCGGCCACCCCGCGCAGGCCGAAGCCCCGCCGCTGGACCCGGCCGACCGCGCCCTGTTCCGCCAGGCCATGCGCTTCGTGCGGCCGCTGCCGGACCACGGCCCCCGCGCCCGGGCGGGCGGCGCGCGGCGCGACCCCGAATCCCTGCTGCAGGCCCGGCGCCAGCACGCCCAGGGCGGCGCCGAATCCCGGACGGCGCCGCCCGCCCACCGGCAGCGGCGCAAGGCCCCGGCCTTCGACCCCGAGGCCGGCGCCTTCCTGCAGGCGGGTTGCGGGCCGGACCTGCTGCGCGGCCTGCGGCGCGGCAAATGGATTCCCCAGGCGTCCCTGGACCTGCACGGCAGCACCCTGGAGCAGGCCCGCGAACGCCTGGACCGGTTCCTGGCCTCGTGCCTGGAGCACGACGTCCGCTGCGTGCGCGTCATCCACGGCAAGGGCATCGGCTCGCGCCAGGGCGAACCCGTCCTGAAGGACGCGATCCGCCAGCACCTGTGCCGCCTGGAAGCCGTCCAGGCCTGGGTCCAGTGCGGCGAGCACGAGGGCGGCGAAGGCGCCCTGCACGCCCTGCTGCGGCTGGAGAGCCCCCGATGAACCCCAGCTGGATCTACCTGGGCATCGCCATCCTGGCCGAGGTCATCGCCACGTCCGCCCTGAAGGCCTCGGACGGCTTCACGCGCCCCCTGCCCTCGGCGGTCACCGCCATCGGCTACGGGCTGGCGTTCTATCTGCTGGCCCTGGCGCTGAAGACCATCCCCGTCGGCATCGCCTACGCCGTCTGGTCGGGCGCCGGCATCGTCGCCATCGCCCTGATCGGCTATTTCGTCTTCGGCCAGGCGCTGGACGCCGCCGCCCTGGCCGGCATCGGCCTGATCCTGGCCGGCGTGCTGGTGCTGAACGTATTTTCGAATTCAGGCGGGCACTGAGACCGGCGCCGGCATCAGTCGCCGGTAGCGCGCCGGCAAGGCGAACAAGGCCCCGTGGAATTCGGCGCTGTAGACCTGCAGATCGCCGATGCCCCGGTTGCACAGGCGCGCTTCGACGTCCCCGGGTGTCAATGCGGCCGGATCGAGCGAGTCCGAAGCCACCGCCAAGGCCCAATACGAGCCATACAGCGGAATGTGCAGGCCATAGCCGTGGACCCGGGAAAAGACCTTGCCCAGGGCGGCTGCCAGGCCGGACACCTGTCCCGGCTCGTGGAACGGCGCCCCCAGATGCAGGACCAGCGCGCCGCCCGGCGCCAGAATGTCCCGGCACGCCTCGAAGAACGCCTGGGTGTACAGCGGCCCGGCCGGGGTCTCCGGATCGGTCAGGTCCAGATAGACCAGGTCGAAGGTCTTGCCGCATTCGCGCACGAACGCCACCCCATCCTGGATGCGAAGCGTCACCCGGGGATCGTCCAGGCTGCCTCGGTGGATGGATTTCAGGTGCGTGCGTGCAACGTCCACCACCCCGCCGTCCAGTTCCACCAACGTGACGGATTCGACGCAGCGGTGCTTCAGCAATTCTTCCAGCGCGCCGCCGTCGCCGCCGCCGACGATCAGCGCCCGGCCCGGTGCCGGGTGGGCCAGCGCCGCCGGATGGATCAAGGCCTCGTGGTAGAACGCCTCGTCGGCCTCCGAGGTCATCAGGCGGCCGTCCAGGCGCAGCGTCAGCCCCAGTTCGCGCGATTCGAGCAGTTCCAGCCGCTGCAGGCCGGTGTCGATCGCCAGGAGCCGGCGATCGAAGCGGAAACCGTATTCAGTGCCCTCGTCCAGAGGTTCCATCAACAGTTCACGATCAAGCGCCGGATGATCGCGCTCCCCCCGCATCAGGCGCTGTCGCTGGGATTGGGTGGGCAGAAAGGCGGCTTCGATCTGAGCGATCAGCTGTTCCGCCCGGGCGGAATTGTCGGCTTCGAAATTGCAGACGTAGACGTCCAGCGTCACGCCGCCGCGTTCCGGCCAGGTATGCACCGCCAGATGGGATTCGGCCAGCAGCAGCATGCCAGTGACGCCGCCGGGTTGGCCCTGGTAATCGGGAAAGGTATGCCATTTTTCCCCGACGATGGTCAGACCGGCATCGGTCGTCGCCCGGCGGCACAAGCCGGCGAGCGCGGCCTCGTCGGTCAGCAGCGTGGCGTCGGACTGGCAGCGATAGAGATCCGCGGTCAGGTGCAGACCCTGCATGATGGCATCCTCCAGGTCAAAGGATCGCGCGTCTTGCGCGGATGAAACGGCCCCGCGGGCATTCTGGCAACCAGAGCCCACCCCATCCGTTTTTTTGCCGCCGGACCGTCCCAAGGCAAAAAGCGCCCCCTTGGGGGGATGAGCCTGGACGCGGGGCAGTCCCTGCGGACTGGCCTGCACCTGGTGAATCCGAACGGCATGCAGGCCGCGAGGTGGATGCAAGCCGAAGGCGCGGCGTGGGGGCCTTTTGAAGTGAAGCGAAAGATGATAGACGAAGACAACCGTTGAATCAAGAAGCCGCCAGATAGGCATTGATTTCGCCGCATCAGGCGGGGCAGGGATCCCGCCACGCCCCCGGTGGCGGGCCCCAAAATGGACCGGGGCCGACGATTGTGTCGTCGGCCCCGCCAGATTTTTGTTTCTTATGGGTACTGCCACAAATGAAAGCGCCATCTCCGTGGCGCCAGTGCCCAGCAGGGCTGTCTCCTCACCTGCATGGGCTGCATTATGCCGTCTGTATCCACAAATGACACCTAGGGAAGTCCCGTAGCCGGCGCCGGCCTGCCGAACAGGAACCCCTGCGCATGGACACAGCCCATGGACAGCAGCACGTCCCGCTGGGCCGTGCTTTCCACGCCTTCGGCGACCACGTCCAGATCCAGCGAGGCGGCCAGGCTGAGCACGGCCGACACGATGGCCGTGCTGCGCTGCTGCGCGCCCAGCCCCAGCGGCGCGATGAAGGAACGATCGATCTTCAGCGTCCGCAGCGGAAAGCGGTGCACGTGGCTGAGCGAGGAATAGCCGGTGCCGAAATCGTCCAGCGCGATGCGCACGCCGGCCTCGTGCAGGCTGCCCAGGATCTCGGCCGCCGCGTCCGGGTCCGACAGCAGGGAGCTCTCGGTGACTTCGACGCACAGCTGGTCCACCGCGACGCCGGCCCACGCCGCCAGGTCGAGCAGGCGCCGGGGGAAATTCCGGCTGTGGAAATGGCACGGCGAGATATTGATGTTCAGGATCTTGTCCGGCCCCAGCAGCGCGGGCGCGGCCTGGCAGGCCAGGCGGTACATGTGCCAGTCGATCGTCTCGATCAGGCCGGTTTCCTCGGCCGCGGGCAGGAACTGGCCGGGGCCCAGCACGCCGTACTCCGGGTGCCGCCAGCGGATCAGGGCCTCGTATCCGGTGACGTCGCCGTCCGCCAGGCGCACGATGGGCTGGAAATAGGACATGAACTGCTCCTTTTCCAGCGCGACGCGCATCTGCTGCTCCAGGTCGAGCACGTTCATGGCCGACGCGTGCAGGGCCTCGTCGAACAGCACGAAGCGCTGGCGGCCCGCCGCCTTGGCCCGATACAGGGCGGTATCGGCGTCGTGCAGCAGCTGGTCGACCGTCCGGTAGGCCTGGCGGCTCATCGCGATGCCGATGCTGACCGAGACATGCAGCTGGCGGCCGCCCACCTCGATGGCCTCGGCCATCCGGGCCTGGATGCGCTCGGCGACCAGGCAGGCCGAGGAAGGCTGCGGACAGTTCTCGAGGAGGACGGCGAACTCGTCGCCCGACAGCCGGCCGACGATGTCGGGCGCCCGCACGCAATCGGCCATCCGGGCCGAGACGATGCGTAGGACCTCGTCGCCCACTCCGTGCCCCAGGCCATCGTTGAACAGCTTGAAGCGGTCCACGTCCAGGTACAGCAGCGCGAAGCTGCGCGCCGGATCGAGTTTCTGTGCGCCGAGCGCGCGCTCCAGGCGCTCGCGCAGGTACAGGCGGTTGGGCAGGCCGGTGAGCGAATCGTGCATGACCTGGTGCTTGAGCTGCTTCTGCGCCCGTTCCCGGACCACGATCTGCCGGCGCAATTCCTGCGTGCGTTCCTGGACCCGCTGCTCCAGTTGGGCGTTCAGGGCCTGCAAGGCCTCGGCCTGCTGGCGCCGCTGCAGGGTGCTGGCGATCTGGTAGGACACGAAGGTCAGCAGCTCGGCGTCCTGCTGCGTGTAATGCAGATCGGACCGATAGCTCTGCACCACGACGACGCCCATCACGCCGCGCGCGCCCATCAGGGGCGCCCCCAGCCAGGAGACGGCCGGCGTGCCGTAGGTCGCCGCGTCCACCTCGCCCTGCTCGATCAGCGCGCCGATCGCCTCCGCTTCGAACCGGAGGGTCCGCGCGCAGCGGATCGCGTATTCGCTCATGCCCCGGCCCATGGGCCGGCGCACGAGCTCCGCTCCCGAACTGTCCACGTAATAGGGGAAGTCCAGCCACTGGCCATCGTCGGACACCAGCGCGATACAGAAGCTCTCGGCGTTGAGCAGCTCGCCCACGGCCTGGTGGATGCTGCGATAGAAGGCCTCGTTGCTGTCCTGCCCATGGCCGAGCGCGGCGATCCGGTACAGCGTCGCCTGCAGGTGCACCGCCCGCTCGCTTTCGCGCACCTGTTCCTGCAGCCGGTCATTGGCGAGGGCCAGCTCGCGCGTGCGCTCGGCCACCCGGCGCTCCAGGGCCTCCTGCCCCAGCTTGCGCTCGACGGCGTTCAGCACGTGCCCGGCCACGAACGCCAGCACGTGCTCGTCGGACTGCGTGTATCCCCTGCCCTCCTCGTAGCTCTGCACGGCCAGGATGCCGAAGACCTGTCCGTTCCGGCACATCGGCACCGCCATGAAATCCACCGAGGGCGTCCCGACCCCGTGCCCCTGTTCCAGCCCCAGGGCGCGGGCGATCTCGTTCGACGGCCCGCGCATGGGGCGGGCCCGCCGGATCAGGCGCAGGGTGATGGTGTCGCTCAGCTGCCCGACGGTGAATTCCTGGTCGGGCCGGTAGACCTGCCCGTCCATGACGTCGGAGAAATAGACGAACCGGACCGTCTCACGCTGCGGATCGTGCAGGGCGATATAGAAATTTTCCGCGTACATCAGCTGGGAGACGATGCGGTGCAGCCCTTCGAGCAGGCTTTGCATGTCCAGCCCGGAAGCCGCCATGTCGGCGATGGCGAACAACGCCCGCTGCAGGCGTTCGGAATGCTCGAGGCGCTGCACTGAAGCCTGCAGACGCTCGATGGCCCCCGTCTCGGTCATTTCCGTCGAGCCCGACGGATTCGTCCGGCGCTCATGACTCATTACGATCCCCAGTGGCACTGCGCGATGCGCTGATCCCTGCCGTCCTGTCCACGAGTATACCGGCCGGCGGCCGGGACCAAAGGATGGAAAAATCGGGTGAATCCGCCGCCTGCGGGCGCGACGGCGGCGCCGGGCCCCAATAATGGAAAAGGCCCCGCCTTCCGAAGAAGGCGGGGCCCCGCATGCCGGCCCGGCCGGGCGGCCGGGCCGAAACCCGCGTCCCGCGCAAGGCGGGACGGCGCGCGATCACATGTTCTCGATCATCACCTGGCCGAAACCGGAGCACGACACTTGCGTTGCGCCTTCCATCAGGCGGGCGAAGTCGTAGGTGACCTTCTTCGACAGGATGGACTTTTCCATGCTGCTGATGATCAGGTCGGCGGCCTCGGTCCAGCCCATGTGGCGCAGCATCATTTCGGCCGACAGGATTTCCGAACCCGGGTTGACGTAGTCCTTGCCGGCGTACTTCGGCGCGGTGCCGTGGGTGGCTTCGAACATGGCCACGGAATCCGACAGGTTGGCGCCCGGGGCGATGCCGATCCCGCCGACCTGGGCGGCCAGTGCGTCGGAGATGTAGTCGCCGTTCAGGTTGAGCGTGGCGATGACGTCGTATTCGGCCGGGCGCAGCAGGATCTGCTGCAGGAAGGCGTCGGCGATGACGTCCTTGACCACGATGTCGCGGCCGGTCTTGGGGTTCTTGAACTTGCACCACGGGCCGCCGTCCACCAGCTGGGCGCCGAATTCCTTCTGGGCCAGGGCGTAGCCCCAGTCGCGGAAGCCGCCTTCGGTGAACTTCATGATGTTGCCCTTGTGCACCAGCGTGACGCTCGGGCGGTCGTTGTCGATGGCGTACTGGATGGCCTTGCGCACCAGGCGTTCCGTGCCTTCGCGCGACACGGGCTTGACGCCGATGCCGGACGTGCCCGGGAAGCGGATCTTCTTGACGCCCAGCTTGTCCTGCAGGAATTCGATGAGCTGGCGGGCCTTGTCGGACTCGGCCTCGAATTCGATGCCGGCGTAGATGTCCTCGGAGTTTTCGCGGAAGATGACCATGTCGGTCTTTTCCGGCTCGCGCACGGGCGAAGGCACGCCCTTGAAGTAGCGCACCGGGCGCAGGCAGACGTACAGGTCCAGTTCCTGGCGCAGGGCCACGTTCAGGGAACGGATGCCGCCGCCCACCGGCGTGGTCAGCGGGCCCTTGATGGACACGACGTACTCGCGCACGGCTTCCAGGGTTTCCTCGGGCAGCCAGACGTCCGGACCGTAGATCTTGGTGGACTTTTCGCCGGCGTAGACTTCCATCCAGTGGATCTTGCGCTTGCCGCCGTAGGCCTTGGCCACCGCCGCGTCCACGACCTTCAGCATCACCGGGGTGATGTCCTGGCCAGTGCCGTCGCCCTCGATGTAGGGAACGATGGGCTCATCGGGGATGTTCAGGGAGAAATCGGCGTTGACCGTGATCTTCTGTCCGCCGGCCGGGACCTTGATGTGCTGATAGGACATGGGTGCTCCAGTGTTGCTGGGTTTGTTGTGCAAGAGAAGGGGAATCAGTCTTATATAAGAGTTTAGCGTAAACTGGCCGTCGGCAAACAGCCTTTCGCCCTTATTCTACCGGCCGGCACCCCGGAAATACCCGAATCCGCGGGTTAAAATGGATGACCCGGCCCGTCTTCCCCCTTCCCCCATGTTCAATCCTTCCAAGGAACAGGTCCGCGCGTTCTTCACCGACGCCTGGCGCAAGCGCCGCGAAGGCGGGGTGCTGACGCCGCTGGAAACCATGGCCGCCGACCTGGTCGAGCGCCACCCCGAATACCACGACGACCTGCAGGACCCGGACGCCGCCGAACGCGACTACCCGGTCGAGGCCGGCCGCACCAACCCGTTCCTGCACCTGTCGATGCACCTGGCGATCCAGGAACAGCTGTCGATCGACCACCCGCCCGGCATCCGGGCGGCCTGGAACGCGCTGTTGCAGGGCCGCGACGAACACGAGGCCGCCCACGTCATCATGGAAGCCCTGGGCGAGGTCGTCTGGGAAGCCCAGCGGCTGGGCAAGCCGCTGGACAACGAACGCTACCTAGACCTGATCCGGCGCCACGCCACGCGCGACCGCTGAACGGGAAGAACGGTCCGCATCCGCCCCGGCGGCGAGACGCCCGCCCTGGGCGCACGGCCCCGGACGAAACCCGGACGAAAAAGGGTTCGGGACGCAGAAACGTCCCGGCGAAGCACCATTCCCAACAAAGAGACGCCCGCCGGGCGCGCGGGCCGGGCGGGCGTTCGGCGAAAGGACGCCGCGCGCTACTTGCGCACGGCCAGCGGCGAGGGCTGGGTCGACAGCCAGGCGGAGATGTTCTCGATGTCGGCGGCCGACAGCTGCGTGGCCATGGCGCCCATGATGGCGTTCTTGCGCACGTTGGCCGAGGCCGGCGCCCCCGCCTGGCCGCGCTGGTAGGCGGTCAGGGCGTGGGCCAGGTAATCCTGGTGCTGTCCGGCCAGGATCGGATAATCGGGCTGCAGCGGCGACTTGGCGTCGGCCCCGTGGCAGGAGACGCAGGTGTATTTCTCGAAGGCGGCCTTGCCGGCCTGCAGGTCGGCCGCGCGGGCGCCGGTGGCCGCCAGTCCGAGGCCCAGCAGGGCAATCCACAATGTACGCATGATGGTCTTCCCCCGGATCACTTGAGGCTGGAATAGTAGGCCGCGACGTCGGCCATGTCCTGCTCGGACAGGGACCGCGCAATGGCGTCCATGGTCGGGAAGGAACGCGCGCCGCTGGCGTATTCCTTCAGCGCCGCGACGATGTAGGGCGCGTTCTGACCGGCGATCATGGGGACGTGGTACAACTCGGGATAGGCGGCCTTGTAGCCCGGAATGCCGTGGCAGCCGATGCACATGGACACCTTCTGGGCGCCGGCCTGGGCATTGCCCTGCACGGCGGGCGGATCGGCCGCCAGGGCCGGACCGGCCAGCAGACAGGACGCCGCCACCACGACGGCGCCCAAACCACGATCAAGCATTGCTCGCGACTTCATATGGCCTCTTGTCTCTCTGATTCATATTGTGTCGGCATCGGCCACCCTCCTGCCGGGCCGATGAGGCATGTCGATTGTACGATAATTGTTTCGATACAGTCAGACATGAAAATTTCAAGTCCATAATATCCGCCTTCCCTGCCCCCGGCGCCTCTTTTCCGCTTCCATGAACCCCACGCCCGCCACCGCCCCGAACGGCCGTTTCGACGGCACCGACCGCTACGTCGCCACAGAATCCCTGAAAACCGCCGTCAACGCCGCCCTGGCGCTGCAGCGCCCGCTGCTGGTCAAGGGCGAGCCCGGAACCGGCAAGACCCTGCTGGCCGAGGAAGTCGCCCGCGCCCTGGACCGGCCCCTGCTGCAATGGCACATCAAGTCCACGACCAAGGCGCAGCAGGGCCTGTACGAATACGACGCCGTCTCGCGCCTGCGCGATTCCCAGCTGGGCGAGGCCGCCGTGCACGACATCCGCAACTACATCGTGCAGGGCGTGCTGTGGCAGGCCTTCGAGTCGGAGCGGCCCTGCGTGGTGCTGATCGACGAGATCGACAAGGCCGACATCGAATTCCCCAACGACCTGCTGCGCGAACTGGACCGCATGGAATTCCACGTCTACGAGACCCGCCAGACCGTCCGCGCGCGCCACAAGCCCCTGATCATCATCACCTCGAACAACGAGAAGGACCTGCCCGACGCGTTCCTGCGGCGCTGTTTCTTCCACTACATCGAATTCCCCGACCGCCAGACCCTGACCGACATCGTGGCGGTCCATTTCCCGGACCTGCGCGCCGACGTCCTGGGCGCGGCCCTGGACGCGTTCTTCCGCCTGCGCGAGGTCCCGGGACTGAAGAAGCGTCCCTCGACCTCGGAATTCCTGGACTGGCTGCACCTGCTGCTGGCCGAATCCGTGCCGCCCGACAGCCTGGCGCGAGGCGACGTCCCGCCGCTGGCCGGCGCCCTGCTGAAGAACGAACAGGACCTGAACCTGCTGCGGCGGCTGGCCGCCCTGACGCAGCGCGGCGGACGCTGACGGCCGGACGCCGGAACGCCCTCTCCGATTCCCAACCACCGGACCGACCCATGAACACCCCCGGTTTCAAGCAAGCGCCCCGTCCCGTCACCCTGGAAGGCCACGGCGTGCGCCTGGTCCCCCTGTCTCCCGACCACGCCGGCGGCCTGCGCGCCGCCGCCGCCGACGGCGAGCTCTGGAACCTGCGCGTCACCTCGGTGCCCGAGCCCGACCAGACCGGGTCCTACATCGCCCAGGCCCTGAAGGGCCGGGACGACGGCCACATGCTGCCTTTCGCCGTCACCGACGCCGCAAGCGGCGCCATCCTGGGCACCACGCGCTATCACGACATCGTGCCGGCGGTCGCCCGGCTGGAGATCGGCTACACCTGGTACGCCCGTTCGCGCCAGCGCACCCACGTCAACACGGCCTGCAAGCTGCTGCTGCTCGAACACGCCTTCGACGCCCTGGGCGCCGCCGTGGTGGGCTGGCGCACCGACAACTACAACCACGCTTCCCAGCGCGCCATCGAGCGCCTGGGCGCGCATCGCGACGGCGTGATCCGCCACCACGCGCCGCGCCGCGACGGCACCGTGCGCGACACGGTCATGTACAGCCTGCTGGCGGGCGAATGGCCCGAGGTCCGCGCCCATCTGCTCTATCAGCTGCGCCGCCCCCGCGCCTGAAAAGCCCCGCCTTCCCCGCCATGCTGACCGACTTCTTCACCCAGTTGCGCGCCGCCGGCATCCCGGTCTCGATCCGAGAATACCTGAGCCTGCTGGAGCTGCTGTGCAGTCCCGCCGCGCCCGCCAGCACGGAAGAGTTCTATCACCTGGCGCGCCTGGCGCTGGTCAAGGACGAGACCCGCTACGACCGCTACGACCGGGTCTTCGCCGCCTTCATCGGCCAGCTCCAGGCCCGCGCGGGCGGCCCGGACATCCCGCCGGACTGGCTCGTCCAGACCTTCCGCAAGCAGCTCACCGACGAGGAAAAGGCGGCCCTGGAAAGGCACGGCTGGGACCGGCTGATGGAGATGTTCCGCGAACGCCTGGCCGAACAAAAGGAACGCCACGCGGGCGGCAGCAAATGGATCGGCACCGGGGGCTCGTCGCCCTTCGGCCACGGCGGCTACCATCCCGAAGGCATCCGCGTCGGCGGCCCCTCGGCCGGCAACCGCACCGCCATCAAAGTCTGGGAACGGCGCGACTACCGCGACTACGACGACCAGCAGACCCTGGGCACGCGCAATTTCAAGATGGCGCTGCGGCGCCTGCGGCGCTTCGCCCGCCAGGGCGCGGCGCTGGAGCTGGACATGCCCGGCACAATCCGCGGCACCGCCGAGCAGGCCGGAATGCTGGACCTGCGCTGGGTGCCCGAGCGCCACAACGCGGTCAAGGTCCTGATGCTGCTGGACGTGGGCGGCAGCATGGACGACCACATCGCCCGCATCGAATCCCTGTTTTCCGCCGCGCGCAGCGAATTCCGGCACCTGGAGGTCTATTACTTCCACAACTGCCCCTACGAATCCGTCTGGCGCCACAACAGCCGCCGCCACGGCGAGCGCATCGAGACCTGGGATCTGCTGCGCACCTACGGCGAGGACTGGCGCCTGATCCTGGTGGGGGATGCTTCCATGAGCCCCTACGAACTGCTGTATCCGGGCGGGTCCATCGAGCACCACAACGAGGAAACCGGCGCCGCCTGGCTGCAGCGCATCCTGGGCCGCTGGCCGCGCGCCGTCTGGCTGAATCCGGAACCGTCCGGATCCTGGCCCTACCGCCAGTCCATCGCGCTGATCAAAGAACTGATGCACGAGCGCATGTTCGGCATGACGATGGACGGCCTGGAGCAGGCCATGCGGCTGCTGTCGAAATAAGGCCGTCCCGATCAGCCCGTCCCGGCGAGGGCCGGCGGCGGCTCAATCCACGGTGGACAGCACGTCGGCCAGCGTGCCGAAGATCTGTCCGATCTGTGTCTCGTCGATGATGAGCGGCGGCGAGATCGCGATGATGTCGCCGGTATAGCGGACCAGCACCCCTTTGTCGAAGCATTTCCCGAACACCTCGGCGGCCCGGGCCCCGGGCGCGCCCGGGCGGGGGGCCAGTTCGATGCCGGCCACCAGCCCCAGGTTGCGAATGTCGATGACGTGGCGGCGGCCCTTCAGCGCATGCGCGGCCTCTTCGAAAGGCGCCGACAGCGTCTTCGCCCGATCGAACAGTCCCTCGTCCCGGTAGATGCCCAGGGCGGCGCGGATCGCCGCCGTCGCCAGCGGGTGCGCGGAATAAGTGTAGCCGTGGAAGAACTCGATGCCGGCCGCGCTGGCCTCGATGATGGTGTCATGCACGGACCTGCGCACGGCGACCGCGCCGGCGGGCACGGCGGCGTTGCTGATGCCCTTGGCCAGGGTGATCAGGTCGGGGGTGACGCCGAAGAATTCGCTGGCGGTGGCCGCGCCCAGGCGGCCGAAGCCGGTGATGACCTCGTCGAAGATCAGCAGGATGCCGTGTTTTTCCGTAATGGCCCGCAACCTTTCCAGGTAGCCCTTGGGCGGCACCAGCACGCCGGTGGATCCCGCCAGCGGCTCGACGATGACGGCGGCGATCGTCGAGGCGTCGTGCAGCGCGACGATGCTTTCGAGGGCGTCGGCGAACCGTTCGCCCCCCCAGGACGGCTGGCCCCGCGAAAAGGCGTTGTGCTCCAGGTCGTGGGTGTGCGGCAAATGATCCACGCCCGGCAGCAGCACCCCGGAGAACGCCTTGCGGTTGGGGGAGATGCCGCCCACCGAGATGCCGCCGAAGCCGACGCCGTGATAGCCGCGCTCGCGGCCGATCAGGCGGGTCCTCTGGCCCTCGCCGCGCGCCCGGTGGTACGCCAGCGCGATCTTGAGCGCCGTATCGACCGACTCGGAGCCCGAATTGGTGAAAAACACCCGGTCCAGGCCGGCGGGCATCAGGGCGGCCACGTCGGAGGCCGCCCGGAAGGAGTCTTCGTGGCCGATCTGGAAGCTGGGGGCGTAGTCGAGATGCGCGGCCTGCCGGCTGATCGCGTCGACGATGGGCTGCCGGCCATGCCCCGCATTGACGCACCAGAGGCCCGACGTGCCGTCCAGCACCTGGCGGCCGTCCGCGGCGGTGTAGTACATGCCCTTGGCGGCGGCGAGCATGCGGGGATGCGCCTTGAACTGGCGGTTCGCGGTGAAGGGCATCCACAAATTGGACAGGTCGGGGGAATGTGTCGCTTCGGTTTGCATGGCAGCCTCTCAATCCGGGAGTCCGGGGACCAGGACGAATGCCCCCATTCTCGGCCGGCCCGTGCGCGCAGGCCATAGACGGTGACAGGATGGCCGGATAACTGTATCGTTCGAATTGAGACAACTGTATTGAAAACGGCCCCTCGAGGCGCCGTGCGCCGAAGGGGCATCCATGATCCTGTTCGAACCGGACCGCCGGCGGAAAACGGCTCCCACCCTGGTGGACCAGACCGTCGCGGCGCTGGAAAGCGCCATCCGCGCCCACACGCTGCGCCCGGGGATGGCCCTGCCGTCGATCAGGCGGTTCGCCCGGGACCACGGACTGAGCACGTTCACCGTCATGGCGGCCTACAACCGCCTGGTCGCCCGCGGCCTGCTGCAATCTCGGCCGGGGGCCGACTTTCGCGTCAGCCGCCGGAAGCAGGCCGCACCCGCGCCGGTGCCCGAATGGGTGGCGCCGCGCATCGGTTCCTCCTGGCTCCTGGCCGACGTGTTCGCCGATCATTCGATCTCGATCAAGGCGGGCTGCGGCTGGCTGCCGCCGGACTGGCACGACCAGGCCGGCCTGCCGCATGCCCTGCGCCAGCTCAGCCGCGTCCCGATCAGCCAGATGTCGGCCTATGGGCATCCGCTCGGCTACCGCCCCTTGCGCGAACACATCGCCTGCCGCCTGCTGGAGCACGGGCTCGAAGTCGAGCCCGACCAGATCCTGCTGACCCACGGGGCGACCCAGGCGCTGGACATCGTCATCCGCACCCTGCTGCGCCCGGGCGACCACGTGGCCGCCGAGGCGCCCTGCTACGCCAACCTGCTGCAGATCCTGGCCCTGAACCGCATCACGGTCCACGCGGTGCCCAGGACGGCGGAAGGCGTCCACGAAGAAACGCTCGAAGACCTGGCGCGCAGGCATCCGATCCGCGCGATGTTCGTGACGACGGTGCTGCAGAATCCGACCGGCGCCAGTTTCTCGATGGCCGGGGCATTCCGGCTGCTGCGGCTGGCCGAGCGCCATGCCTTCCTGGTCGTGGAGGACGACACGTCCCGCGATCTCCTGCCCGAACCCGCGCCCATGCTCGCCGCGCTGGCGGGTCCCAGCCGGGTGATCTACGTCTCCGGCTTCTCGAAGAGCGTGGCGCCCTCCATCCGCGTGGGCTACCTAGCCTGCGCCAGGCCCCTGGCGGACCCATGCGCCCGCACCAAGATGTCGCTCGGCCTGACCTCGGCCGAAGTGATGGAGCGGGCTGTCCATCACGTCCTGCGGGACGGCCGCCATGTCACCTACCTGCGCGGCATCCGCGAACGCCTGCGCCTGGCCCACGACCAGGTCGCCGCGGCCATGCGCGCCCACGGATTCGAGATCTGGGGGGAACCGGGCGCCGGGCTGTTCCTGTGGGCCAGGCCGCCATCCCCGCGCGCGTCGGGGGACGGCATGATCGAACTGACCTCGCAGGCGCTGAAGGCCGGCATCTGGCTGGCCCCCGGCAGCTACTTCGACCCGGACGGCCGTGAGGAAGGCTGGCTGCGCTTCAATGTCGCGTACTCCGGCGATCCTCGCCTGTGGAGTTTCTTCCGGGAAGCGCTGGGTCTCCCCGCTCCCGGGGCATAGCCTCGAAGCGGCCGGCCGACGCGCCCGGCGAGGAATCCGGCGGAATCCGGGCGCTCCCGGGCCACCATGCGTTAATGTTATGGCTCACGCACATTCACCCATGGATTTTCCTGAGACCATGTCCCGGCTGAAACCCCTGCTCTTCCCGCTTCTCGCCTTCTGCCTGCTGACGGCGCCGATCCCGCCCCACGCCGCGCACGCCGCGCCGGCGGCAGCCTCCCCGGCCGCAACCGCCTCCGGCCCCGCCCTCGCTCCCGCAACCGCCCCCTCCCCCGCCCTGCCCGCGGGCGTGCGCCAGGTCGTCATGATCGAGGGCGTGGCCGAATACCGCCTGGACAACGGCCTGCAGGTGCTGCTGGCCCCGGACGATTCGCGCGCCCAGACCACGGTGAACATGAGCTACCGCGTCGGCTCGCGCAACGAGGGACCGGGCGAGACCGGCATGGCGCACCTGCTGGAGCACCTGCTGTTTCGCGGCAGCCCGAAGTACCCGGACGCCCTGGCCGAATTCGCGCGCCGGGGGCTGGCGGCCAACGGCTCGACCACCGCCGACCTGACGAACTACTACGCGACCTTCGCCAGCGACCCGGAGACGCTGCGCTGGTACCTGGCCTGGCAGGCCGACGCCATGCTGAACGCGCGCATCGCCCGCGCGGACCTGGACGCGGAAATGCCGGTGGTGCGCAACGAGATGGAGCGCGGCGAGAACAGCCCGTTCAGCATGCTGATGCAGCAGGTCGCCTCGGCCGCCTACGTCTGGCACCCCTACGGCCGCAGCGTCATCGGCGCGCGCTCCGACGTGGAGCACGTCGGCATCGAGCCGCTGCGCGCGTTCTACCATCGCTACTACCAGCCCGACAACGCCACGCTGATCGTCACCGGCCGCTTCGACGCGCGGCAGGCGCTGCAATGGATCGCACGGGAGTTCGGCCCCATCGCCCGGCCGGCCCGCGCGCTGCCGCCCGAATACACGGTCGAGCCCGTCCAGCAGGGCGCGCGCAGCGTCACCCTGCGGCGCATCGGCGGCAGCCCCATCGCCCTGGCGCAATACCACCTGCCGGAGGCCGCCAGCGATGCCTACACGGCCCTGTCCATCGGCAGCGCCATGCTGGCCGACACTCCGGCCGGCCCGCTCTACCAGGCCCTGGTGGCCAAGGGTCTGGCCAGCAGCGTGTTCGGCTTCGCACGGCCCATGAAGCAGCCCGGCTACGCGGTATTCGGCGCGCAGGTCCAGCCCGGCGCGGATCCGCACGCGGCGCTGTCCGCCCTGGAACACGTGCTGGAAGCCGGGGGGATCGGCCAACTGGACCAGGCCGCCCTGGACCGCATCCGCACCGCCTGGCTGAACGACTGGAAGCAGACCTTCAACCAGTCCGGCGCGCTGGCCCAGGCCCTGTCCGACGCGGTCGCCTGGGGAGACTGGCGCCTGTTCTTCATCGAACGCCTGCGGGTCCGGGCGCTGACGCTGGACACGGTCCGCGCGCAACTGGGCGCCTGGCTGCTGCCCAGCAACCGGACCAGCGGGCTGTACCTGCCGACGCCCGACCCGAAGGACGCGCCCGCGCCCGCTCCGGCCGATCTCCAGCCCTGGATCGGGCGGCTCGACACCGGCACGGAACGTCCCGCCGTGGCCGCCTTCGACACCCGCCCCCTGGCCATCGACGCCGCCACCCGGCGCAGCGTCCTGGCCCTGCCCAACGGGCCGGTCGACCTGGCCCTGCTGCCCAAGGCAACCGCTGGAGAGCAGGTCCATGCCGTGCTGCGCATGGGCTTCGGCGACGCCGACGAGTTGCGCGGCCAGGGCCTGACGCCCTTCGCCACCGGCGCCATGCTGCTGCGCGGCGCCCGCGACATGAGCCGCCAGCAGATCGAGGACCGCCTGAACGAACTGGACTCCGAACTGTCGTTCGGCACCGACGGCAACGTCCTGAACGTCTCCCTGCGCAGTTCCCGCGAGCACCTGTCCGACGCGCTGGACCTGGTCTTCCACCTGCTGCGCGCGCCCGCGTTCCCGGAAAACGAGCTGGAACGGCTCAAGCGCAGCCTGCGCACCCGCGTGGAGGACGACGCCTCGAGCCCGGCCTACCTGGTGCGCAACACGCTGCGGCGCCACGACCAGCCCTGGGCTCCGGACGACATCCGCTACACCCCCACGACCGCCGAGGTCCTGGCCCAGGTCGGGGACCTGAGCCGCGACCGGCTGCGGAAGTTCCACGACCGGTTCTACGGCGCGGGCCATCTATCCCTGGCGGTGGTCGGGGACTTCGATCCCGCAGACGTGGAACGGCGCCTGCGCGCCGGGCTGGATGGCTGGCGCGCGGCGCCGGCCTACGAGCGCCTGCCGGACCCCTGGTACGCCATGAAGCCCGAACTCTTCCGCATCCCCGCTCCCGGCAAGGCCAATGCGGAATACCGGGCCGTCCTGCCCCTGAAGCTGCGCGACACCGATCCGCGCTGGCCCGCGCTGATGCTGGCCAACTACCTGATCGGGGGTTCGGAGGATTCCAGGCTGTGGCAGGGCATCCGGGTGCGCGGCGGCCTGTCCTACGGCGTGGGCAGCGCCGTGAGCGCCTCGCCCTTCGAGGACTCCGGCGCCTGGACGCTGTTCGCCAGCACGGCCGCCCGCAACGCCGGGGCGCTGCGGGACGCGATGCGCACGGTCCTGGACGAAACCCTGAAGACCGGCTTCACCCAGGCCGAGGTCGACCAGGGCGTCCAGTCCCTGGTGAACTACCTGGAGCTGGGACGTTCCGACGACGCCTACCTGGCCGGCCGCTGGATCGACTACCTGGACACGGACCGCAGCTTCGCCTGGCAGCAGCGCGTCATCGACCAGTTGCGCGGCCTGAAGGCCGGACAGGTCAACGCCGCGATGCGCGACCTGCTGAAACCCGACGCGCTCAGCATCGCCGTGGCCGCGGATCCCGATCCGAAGCCTTGAACGGACCGCTGGCGCAAAAAACCCCGCGGCCGGCCGATGCCGGGGCGCGGGGTCGCGAGCGGAAGCCGGGCCGGCGTCAGGAGAAGAAGTTCTTCACCTTGTCGGTCCAGGATTCGCTCTTGGGCGAATGGCGGTCGCCGCCGCTGTTCAGGGAGGCTTCGAACTGGCGCAGCAGCGCCTTCTGCTCATCGTTCAGGCGCACCGGGGTTTCCACCACGATGTGACAGTACAGGTCGCCGGGGTAGCTGGAACGCACGCCCTTGATGCCCTTGCCGCGCAGCCGGAAAGTCTTGCCGGTCTGGGTGCCTTCGGGGATGGTGATTTCCCCGCGCCCCGACAATGTCGGGACTTCCTGCACGCCGCCCAGCGCCGCCTTGGTGAAGGGGATGGTCAGCTCGCAGTGCAGGTCCTCGCCCTGGCGCTCGAAGATGCCGTGCGGCTTGATGCGAATTTCGACGTACAGGTCGCCCGGAGGGCCGCCGTTCAGGCCCGGCTCGCCGTTGCCGGTGGAACGGATGCGCATGCCGTCGTCGATCCCGGCCGGGATCTTGACCTGCAGGGTCTTGTTCTTGCGCACGCGGCCCACGCCGTCGCAATCGCCGCAAGGATCGGTGATTTCCTGGCCGGTGCCGTGGCAGGTCGGGCAGGTCTGCTGGACGCTGAAGAAGCCCTGCTGCATGCGCACGGCGCCGCTGCCGCCGCAGGAGCGGCAGGTGCGCGGCGAGGTGCCGGGCTTGGCGCCCGAGCCATGGCAGGTGTCGCAGGATTCCCAGCTGGGGATGCGGATCTCGGTGTCGAAGCCGTTGGCCGCCTGTTCCAAACTGATTTCCAGGGAATATTTCAGGTCGGCGCCGCGATAGACCTGCGGACCGCCACCGCCCCGGCGGCCCGCGGCGCCGCCGAAGATTTCCCCGAAGATGTCGCCGAAGGCATCGGCGAAACCGCCCGCCCCGCCGTTCATGCCCGCGCCGGCCGCCGCGTTCGGATCCACGCCCGCGTGGCCGAAGCGGTCATAGGCCGCGCGCTTCTCCGCGTCGGACAGTATCTCGTAGGCTTCCTTGGCCTCCTTGAACTTGTCCTCGGCCTCCTTGCTGTCCGGATTGCGGTCCGGATGGTATTTCATGGCCAGCTTGCGGTAGGCCTTGCGGATGTCGTCGTCCGAGGCGTTCTTGGCTACGCCCAGGACGTCGTAAAAATCTCGTTTTGCCATGGATTCGGGTTGCCTGTGCTAGGCGCTGCAGATTGAAGGACGCATGCCCGGCCCGGCGAAAGACCGGTTCCGGGCAAGCTTGCTGTTCCACCGGGCGGCTTGCAAGCCGCCCCCCGGACTCGCCACACGGCGCGGCCCCTGGAGGCCGTTCCGTGTCCTGGCTCATCCGGCGGAGGCTCAGTCGCGCTTCACTTCCTTGAAGTCGGCATCGACGACATCGTCTTCCGCCGGCTTGGCGCCATCGGCCGCGGCCGCGCCCTCGGCCGCCTGCTTGGCCTGCATGTCGGCGTACATCTTCTCGCCGAGCTTCTGCGAGGCGGTGGACAGGGCCTCGACCTTGGCGTCGATGGCGGCCTTGTCATCGCCCTTGATGGCTTCTTCCAGGTCCTTGATGGCCGACTCGATCGCTTCCTTTTCGGCGGCTTCGAGCTTGTCGCCGTATTCCGTCAGGGACTTGCGCGTGGCGTGGACCAGGCCGTCGGCCTGGTTGCGCGCCTGCGCCAGTTCCGCGATGCGGTGGTCTTCCTCGGCATTGGCCTCGGCGTCCTTCACCATGCGTTCGATCTCGTCCTCGGTCAGGCCGGAGCTGGCCTTGATCGTGATCTTGTTTTCCTTGCCGGTGCCCTTGTCCTTGGCCGACACGTGCAGGATGCCGTTGGCGTCGATGTCGAAAGTGACCTCGATCTGCGGCAGGCCGCGCGGGGCCGGCGGGATGCCTTCCAGGTTGAACTCGCCCAGGGCCTTGTTGCCCGCGGCGACCTCGCGCTCGCCCTGGTAGACCTTGATGGTCACCGCCGGCTGGTTGTCGTCCGCCGTGGAGAACACCTGCGAGAAGCGCGTCGGGATGGTGGTGTTCTTCTTGATCATCTTGGTCATGACGCCGCCCAGGGTCTCGATCCCCAGCGACAGCGGCGTCACGTCCAGCAGCAGCACGTCCTTGCGGTCGCCCGACAGCACGGAGCCCTGGATGGCGGCGCCGGCGGCGACGGCCTCGTCGGGGTTCACGTCCTTGCGCGGTTCGCGGCCGAAGAATTCCTTGACCTTTTCCTGCACCTTGGGCATGCGGGTCATGCCGCCGACCAGGATCACGTCGTCGATGTCGGAGACCTTGACGCCGGCGTCCTTGATCGCCACGCGGCAGGGCTCGATCGTGCGTTCGATCAGTTCCTCGACCAGCGCTTCCAGCTTGGAGCGGGTGATCTTCAGGTTCAGGTGCTTGGGACCGGAGGCATCGGCCGTGATGTAAGGCAGGTTGATCTCGGTCTGCTGCGTGGAGGACAGCTCGATCTTGGCCTTTTCGGCGGCTTCCTTCAGGCGCTGCAGGGCGAGCACGTCCTTGGAGAGATCAACGCCGGATTCCTTCTTGAACTCGGCGATGATGTACTCGATGATGCGCTGGTCGAAGTCCTCGCCGCCCAGGAAGGTGTCGCCGTTGGTCGACAGCACCTCAAACTGCTTTTCGCCGTCCACGTCCGCGATTTCGATGATGGACACGTCGAAGGTCCCGCCGCCCAGGTCATAGACGACGATCTTGCGGTCGCCGCGCTCGGACTTGTCCAGGCCGAAGGCCAGGGCCGCCGCAGTGGGCTCGTTGATGATGCGCTTGACTTCCAGGCCGGCGATGCGGCCGGCGTCCTTGGTCGCCTGGCGCTGACTGTCGTTGAAGTAGGCCGGCACCGTGATCACGGCCTCGGTGACTTCCTCGCCCAGGTAATCCTCGGCGGTCTTCTTCATCTTGCGCAGGATGTCGGCGGACACTTGCGGGGGGGCGAGCTTCTTGTCCTGGGCTTCGACCCAGGCGTCGCCGTTGTCGGCCTTGATGATCCTGTAGGGCATCAGGTCGATGTCCTTCTGCACGGCCTTTTCCTCGAACTTGCGGCCGATCAGGCGCTTGACCGCGAAGATGGTGTTCTTCGGATTGGTGACGGCCTGGCGCTTGGCCGGGGCGCCCACCAGGATTTCGCCGTCCTGCATGTAGGCGACGATGGAAGGCGTGGTGCGCGCGCCTTCGGAATTCTCGATGATCTTCACCTTGGAGCCGTCCAGCACTGCGACGCAGCTGTTGGTCGTACCCAGGTCGATGCCGATGATCTTGCTCATGTTGGATCCTGTCGATGTTTGAATGAGTGGACGGGCCTCGCGCCCGCCGATGAGTCGAATATGGGGCCGCCGGACCCGGTTTCAAGGTCCGGGCGGGCGCTTCAGGCCGGGCCGGCCGACACCATGACCAGCGCCGGACGCAGCACGCGGTCGGCGATCAGGTAGCCCTTCTGCAGCGTCTGGGCGACGGCGCCCTGGGGATGTTCGGAGGGCACGTTGGAAATCGCCTGGTGGCGGTGCGGGTCGAAGGGGTCGCCGGGCACCGGGGCGATCTCGCTCATCTGGTTGCGCTCGAAGGCGCTGTTCAGCTGCCGCAGGGTGGCCTCGACACCCAGGCGCCAGTCCTCGGCGGTCTGGTTTTCCTGGGCCAGCGCGGCCTCCAGGCTGTCGCGCACGGGAATCAGGCTCTCGGCGAAGGCTTCCGTGCCGAACTTGCGGGCCTTGGCCACGTCTTCCTGGGCGCGGCGGCGGACGTTCTCGACCTCCGCATGGGCGCGCAGCAACTGGTCGTGATATTCGGCGACCTGCTTCTGGGCCTCGTCGAGCAGCGCGGCGAGGTCTTCGCCCGGCTGGGCGGCGGCGGGTTCGGCGCCATCGGCCGCGCCCTGGCTGGCGGGTTGATTTTCGGCGCTCGGCGCGGCTTGCGGATCCAAGTCTTCCTGGGGTGCCGACATGGTGAAATCTCCAATGCTGAAATAGGTGAACAAGTTGGTAAATGGGGATGGCGGGGGCGTTCTTCAAGGCCCCAGGCGGCGGACCGGGAAGGCCGGATCCCGGCCCCGGACGGCGGGCCGCCCGGGTGGATGAGTCCGTCCGGCGGCTACGTCCAGCCGGCCAGGTTGTCGGCGATCAGTCCGGCGAAATCCCGCGCCCAGTCCGGGTCGGCGTTCAGGCAGGGAATATAGCGGAACGCCCGCCCGCCCGCCGCCAGGAAGGCCTCGCGGCAGCCCATGTCGATTTCTTCCAGCGTCTCCAGGCAGTCGGCCAGGAAGCCGGGGCACATCAGGTCCACCGTGCCAACGCCTTCCCTGCCCCAGGCCTCCAGCGTGGGCTGGGTGTAGGGCTGCAGCCAGGGCGCCGCCCCGAAGCGGCTCTGGAAGGTCACGTGCAGGCGCGCGCCGTCGGCGCCCAGGCGGTCGCGCAGGGCTCGCGCGGTCTGCTGGCAATCGCGGAAATAGGGATCGCCCTGGCGCACCGACCGCTGGGGCAGGCCGTGGAAGCTGAGGAGCAGCCGGTCGGGCTTGCCCGACCGTTCCCAATGCGCGCGCACCGCGCGGTGCAGCGCCTCTATATAGGCGTCGGACGTATGGAAGCGGTCCAGGAAGCGCAGCGTGGGCTGGTGACGCAGCCGCGCCAGGCGCGCGGCCACCGCGTCCACGGCCGTGGCCGTGGTGCTGGCGGCGTATTGGGGGTACATCGGCACCGCCAGGATGCGGCCGCAGCCGGCCGCGCGCAGTGCATCCAGGGCGCCGTCCAGGGCCGGACGGCCGTAGCGCATGCCCAGCTCGACCCGGACGTCCAGGCCGCGGCCGCGCAGGGACGCCGCCACGGCGTCGGCCAGGTCCTGGCTGTGCACCAGCAGGGGCGAGCCCCGATCGAGCCAGATCTGGGCGTATTTCGGGGCGATGGCGGCCGGCCGCCGCGTCAGCACGAACAGGCGCAGGATGAGCTGCCACAGCGCGGCGGGCAGTTCCACCACGCGTGGGTCGGACAGGAACTCGCCCAGGTAGCGGCGGACCGCCGCCGGGGTCGGCGCATCGGGCGTGCCCAGGTTGATCAGCAGGACGCCCAGCGGCCCGCGGCCGGGCCCGGGCGCGTCCGGGTCGAGCGCCCGGGGATCGGGCGCTTCGGGGAGGAAACGGCTCATGGTCGGGACACAGGAAAAGGCGGCATCAGGACGCCGCCTGGCCGAGGACGTTGGAGAGCATGCGTGCGGTGATGTCGACGATGGGGATGACCCGGTCATAGGCCATGCGGCTGGGGCCGATGACGCCCAGCGTGCCGATCACCTGGCCGTCGACCCCGTAGGGGGCGGTGATGACCGACACGTCCTCCAGCGGCACCAGGCGGGAATCGCCGCCGATGTAGATCTGCACGCCCTGGGCGCGGCTGGAGACGTCCAGCAGGTGCAGCAGGTCGGTCTTCTGCTCGAACAGCTGGAACAGGCGGCGCAGCCGGTCCATGTCGGCCGTCATCTCGGACACGCCCAGCAGCTTGCCCTCGCCGGAGATGACCACGGCCTCGTCGTCCGTGTCCGGCGAATCCAGGCCGGCGTCCACGGCCTGCTGCATCAGGCGGGAGATGTCGGTGCGCAGCGAGGCGAGCTCGTCGGTCAGCGCCAGGCGGACCGCGTGGAAGGACTTGCCGGAGAAATGCCGGTTGAAGAAATTGGAGGCTTCCAGCAGCTCGGCTTCCGAGTATTCGCGCGGGACGAACAGGATGCGGTTCTGCACGTCGCCGTTGGGCGTGACGATGATCAGCAGCACGCGCCGGTCCGACAGGCGGATGAATTCGATGTGGCGGAACACCTGGGTGCGCTTGGGCGTGAGCACCACGCCCGCGAATTGCGACAGGTTCGACAACAGCGAGGCCGCCGCGGTCACGGCGCGGCCGGGTTCGGCCGCCGGCAGGCAATCCTCGATCCGCAGGTCGGGGCTGAGTTCGTAGGGACGCGCGGTCAGCAGGCTGTCGACGAACATGCGGTAGCCGCGCGGCGTGGGCACGCGGCCCGCCGAGGTGTGCGGGCTGTGGATCAGGCCCAGGTCTTCCAGGTCGGCCATGACGTTGCGGATCGTGGCCGGAGAGAGATCAAAGACCTTTGACAGCGTGCGCGACCCCACGGGCTGGCCGTCCGCGATATAGCGTTCGACCAGCGCCTTCAGCAACGTCTTGGCTCGATCATCCATGTCCATTTCATCCAGCATGCGGGATGGAAACGGCCCGCCCGCATCGGCAGCCGCGCCCTCCTCCCCTATAATCGGATACGCCTATTATTCCATTAATTCCGGGAGACCCCCCGCCCATGCACTTCAAGACCGTCGCCCTGATCGGCCGCCACCAGGACAGCGGCATGGACGCGCCCCTGCGCCGATTGGGCCAGGTCCTGTCCGCGGCGGGATGCGACGTCCTGATCGAGGCCGACACGGGCCGCAACACCGGCGTCGCCGATTTCCCTCTGGCCTCCTACGAGGACATCGGCGCGCGCGCCGACCTGGCCATCATCATGGGCGGCGACGGCACCATGCTGGCGGCCGCTCGCCAGTTGGCCACGTCCGGCGTGGCCATGATCGGCATCAACCACGGCCGCCTGGGCTTCATCACCGACATCCCCCTGGGCAGCGCCGACGAGGCCATCACCCGCGTCCTGAACGGCGCCTTCGTCCAGGACGAACGCATCCTCCTCGAAGGCCGCGTCATGCGCGGCGAAGAAACGATCTTCTCCGGCATGGCCCTGAACGACGTGATCATCAACCGCGCCGGCCGCGGCGGCATGATCGAACTGCGCGTCGAATGCAACGGCGCCTTTATGCACAGCCAGCGCGCCGACGGCCTGATCATCGCCACGCCCACGGGATCGACGGCCTACGCCCTGTCGGCCGGCGGGCCGATCCTGCACCCCCAGGTCGACGCCCTGGTGCTGGTGCCCGTCGCGCCGCAGACCCTGTCTAACCGGCCCATCACCCTGCCCGACGACAGCGTGCTGAACATCACCATCAGCGCCCTGGGCCGGGTGGAATCGGGCGCCAGCGTGCACTTCGACATGCAGGCCCTGTCCAACTGCCAGGAAGGCGACCGCATCGACGTGCGCCGCAGCCCCCACCGCGTCCGTTTCCTGCACCCCCAGGGCTACAGCTATTTCGCCACCCTGCGCAGCAAGCTGAACTGGAACCGCATGCTGCACCCCTGGGACGAACCCGACCAATAGGGCCGACGGCCCCAGCCACCATACTAGCCATGCTGCGCGCGCTGCACATCCGCGACTTCGTCATCGTCGACCAGGCCGACATCGCCTTCGACGCCGGCTTCACCGTGTTCTCCGGCGAGACCGGGGCCGGCAAGTCGATCCTGATCGACGCCCTGGCGCTGGCCCTGGGCGGCCGGGGCGACGCCGCGCTGATCCGCCAGGACGCCCCGCGCGCCGACATCAGCGCCGTCTTCGACGCGCCCGAGGCCGCCGCCGGCTGGCTGGCCGAGCAGGCGCTGGAAGGCCCGGAACTGATCCTGCGCCGCGTCATCGACCCCCAGGGCCGCAGCAAGGCCTGGATCAACGGCGTACCGGCCACCCTGGGCCAGTTGCGCGACCTGGGCGCCCTGCTGGTGGACATCCACGGCCAGCACGCCCACCAGAGCCTGCTGCAGCCCGCCAGCCAGCGCGAACTGCTGGATACCCAGGGGGGCCACGCCGACCAGGCGCGCGCCCTGCAGCAGGCCTGGGCCGACTGGCGCCAAGCGCAGGCCGCGCTGGACGCCGCCCGCAGCGACGCGGCCGGCCAGGCGGCCCGGCTGGAACAACTGGCCGCGGACGTGGCCTGGCTGGACGAACTGGCGCCCGAGCCCGGCGAATGGCCGGACCTGTGCGCCCGCCAATCCCGCCTCGCGCACGCGCAGGCCCTGCTGGCCGGCGCCGGCCAGGCCGTCGAGGCGCTGGACGGCGAATCCGGCTCGGCGGCCCAGGCCCTGCACGCCGCGATCCAGTCCCTGCAGTCCCTGGTGCGCCACGATCCCTCTCTGGAAGAACACTGCCAGGCGCTGGAATCGGCCCGCATCCTGTGCGCGGAAACCGTGTCCGGCCTGAACGCCTATGCCGATCGGCTGGAGCCCGACCCGGACGCCCTGGCACAGGCCGACGCCCGCATGGGCCGCATGTTCGAAGCGGCCCGCCGCTTCCACGTCGAGCCCGACGCCCTGGCCGAGCACCACGAAACGCTGCGCGCCCGGCTGCGCCAGGCCGAGGCCGGCCAGGACCTGAAGGCGCTGGAACAGGCCTGCCGCCAGGCCGAATCGCATTACATGGAACTGGCCCGCGTCCTGAGCGCCGCGCGGCGCGCCACGGCCGTCCAGCTCGCGGCGCAGGTCACGGCCGCCATGCAGACCCTGTCCATGGACGGCGGCGTCTTCGACATCGCCCTGGCGGACTGCAAGCCTTCCGCGCATGGACTGGAAACCGTGGAATTCCTGGTGGCCGGCCATGCCGGCGTCCCGCCCCGGCCGCTGTCGCGCGTGGCCTCCGGCGGTGAACTGGCGCGCATTTCCCTGGCCCTGTCGGTGATCGCCAGCCAGGCGGCCCGGGTGCCGACCCTGATCTTCGACGAGGTGGACGCCGGCATCGGCGGCGCCGTGGCCGAGGTCGTCGGCCGCCTGCTGCGCGAACTGGGCGCGCGCCACCAGGTCCTGTGCGTCACCCACCTGCCCCAGGTCGCGGCCTGCGCCGCCCGGCATTTCCGGGTCAGCAAGGCCACCCGCGCCGGCCGCACGCTGTCGGCCATCCGGCCGCTGGACGAGGAATCCCGCACGGAGGAAATCGCCCGCATGCTGGGCGGGCTGAAGATGACCGACGCCACGCGCACGCACGCCCGCGAGATGCTGGCGTCCGGGCAGACTGGCTAAGGGGCCGGCCGGCGCGCCGCCCCGACGGCCGGCGCGCGGCGGATCAGGTCCGTTTGGCGGCCGAGCACTTCGGGCAGATGCCGTAGAGCATCATGTTGTGGCTTTCCAGGGTGAAGCCATTGTCCTTGGCCACCCGGTGCTGGCGCTTTTCGATTTCCGCGTCGGAAAATTCCACCACCCGGCCGCAGTTGGTGCAGATCAGGTGATCGTGATGATCGCCGTCGTTCAGCTCGAACACCGCCTTGCCGCCGTCGAACTGGCTGCGCAGCAGGATGCCCGCCTGCTCGAACTGGGTCAGCACGCGATACACGGTGGCCAGGCCGATGTCCACGTCTTCGGCGATCAGGGCGCGATAGACGTCTTCGGCGCTGTGGTGACGGGTTTCCGCCTTGCGGAATACATCGAGGATCTTCAGGCGCGGAAAAGTCGCCTTCAGGCCCATGGTCTTGAGTTCGATCTGGTCGTTCATGATTGAAGTATCCCGGGGAATGCGGCGAAAGGCAAGCGGGCCGGAACCCCCCGCATTCAGCCGCGCGCATGCGCAAATCCGAATTCCCTTTATGATAGCGGTTTTAGCGGCCGCGGACTGCGCGGCCATCGAATCCACCACGAGGGGCTTTCGTGCACATCCGATCCAGCGCTCATTCCCACAGGCTGACCTTATGCCTGGCCGCCAGCGTCATGGCGCTGGGCCTCGCGGGCTGCGGCTCGACCAATTGGGGCTTCCCCTACCGGGCCACCATCCAGCAAGGCAACTGGATCACCGCCGAGCAGGTCGCCAAGCTCGAAACCGGCATGACCCGCGACCAGGTGCGCTTCATCCTGGGCACGCCCACGCTGCAGGACATCTTCCACGCCGAGCGCTGGGACTACCCCTACTACAACCAGCCCGGCTACGGCCAGGACGAACTGCGCAAGTTCACCGTCTGGTTCGAGAACGACCGGCTGACGCGCTGGACGGGCGACGAGCAGCCCGACCGCCAGCCCTTCCAGAAGGCCGACAGCGGCAAGGAAGCCATCCAGTCGGTCGACGCCGAACGCGCCGCGCAACGGTCGGCTTCCCCCGGCCTGGGCTCGTCCGCCTCCCCCAGCGGCCAGAACGTCGTGCCGCAGGCCACCATCGAGACCGCCCCCATCGGCACGTCCAGCCAGGAAGAGCGGAAATAATGCGCATCGCCATCGCGGGCGCCTCGGGCCGCATGGGGCGCATGCTGATCCAGGCCGTCCTGGAATCCCAGGACCTGACCCTGGCCGTCGCGCTGGACCGCCCCGGCAACGAGGCCATCGGCCAGGACGCCGGCGCGCCCCTGGGCATCGACACGGGCGTGCGCATCACCGACAGCCTGGATGCCCTGGCCGGCGCCGATTGCCTGATCGACTTCACCCGTCCCGAAGGCACCCTGGCCCACCTGGACGCCTGCGTCGCGCACCACGTCAAATGCGTCATCGGCACCACCGGCTTCGACGCCGAGGGCAAGCAGGCCATCCGCGCCGCCGCCCAGAAGACCGCCATCGTCTTCGCCCCCAACATGAGCGTGGGCGTCAACGCGACGCTCAAGCTGCTGGACATGGCCGCCCGGCTGCTGAACAGCGGCTACGACGTCGAAGTCTTCGAGGCCCATCACCGCAACAAGGTCGACGCGCCCTCCGGCACCGCCCTGGCCATGGGCGAGGCCGTGGCGCGCGCCTGGGGCAAGCCGCTCGACGAGATCGCCGACTGGGCGCGCCACGGCGACACCGGCCCGCGCGAAACCGGCCACATCGGCTTTTCCGTGCTGCGCGGCGGCGACATCGTCGGCGACCACACCGTGTACTTCTGCGGCACGGGCGAGCGCATCGAGATCAGCCACCGGTCCAGCAGCCGCGCCACCTACGCCCAGGGCAGCCTGCGCGCCGCCCGCTACCTGGCGCGCCGCGAGTTCGGCCTGTTCGACATGCAGGACGTGCTGGCGACCTGAACACGGCGCCGTCCGAATGGCGAGAAGGGCCTCCGCTCAATCCGGAGGCCCTTCGTCTTTTCATGCCGCATACCGGCCTGAACGGCCCGGCCGCGCTCAGTCCAGCACCACGGGCTCCCGCTCCAGGTCCACCCCGAATCTTTTTTCCACGTCGGCGCGCACGGCCCCGGCCAGCGCCAGGACATCCGCCGCCTGCGCACCGCCGTGGTTCACCAGCACCAGCGCCTGGCGCTCGTGCATGCCCACGGGGCCCAGGCGCCGCCCCTTCCAGCCCGCCTGCTCGATCAGCCAGCCCGCCGCCAGCTTGACCCGGCCATCGGCCTGGGGATAGGTCCGCAGGCCCGGAAACCGCCGCGCGAGTTCAGCCGCCTGGCTGGCGCCGATCACGGGATTCTTGAAGAAACTGCCCGCGTTGCCCAGCACCGCCGGATCCGGCAGCTTGCGGCGGCGGATGTCGCACACGGCGTCGAAGATCCGGCGCGGGGACGGCGTCCTCGGCGCTCCGCGCGCCGCGCCGCCAGCGCCGAATCCCCCGCCCTCGTCCCGCAGCCCAGGATGATCGCGCAGGTCCGGATAGCCCAGGCGTGGCGTCCAGGCCTTGGGCAGCGCGAAACGCACCCGCACGATCAGCCAGCGCCCCGCCCCGTCGCGCTTGAACAGGCTGTCGCGGTAGGCGAAGCCGCACTCGTCCGGACGCAGTTCGTATTCGCGGCCCGCCCGCAGGTCCCAGGCCACCACCGAATGCAGGCGCTGGTCCAGTTCCAGCCCGTAGGCGCCGATGTTCTGCACCGGCGCCGCCCCCACCGTCCCGGGAATCAGGGCCAGGTTCTCCAGCCCCGGCCAGCCCTGCGACAGGCAATGATCCACGAAACCGTGCCAGGGTTCCCCCGCCGCCGCCTCGACGATCCAGTGGCCGGCGGTTTCATCCCACAGGCGGATGCCGCGCAGCGCCACGCGCAGGATGCGATGATGCGGCCGGGCCTCGATGACGACGTTGCTGCCGCCGCCCAGGACGAACAGCGGCGCATCGGCTTCCCGACCTTCCGGGCCGTTCCGGCCGGCAGCTAGGGCCTCGCACAGGGCCGGAATGGCGGATTCGTCTTCCAGCACCGCCACGGCCGCCCGCGCCGGCAGGCCCAGGGTGTTGCGGGCTTGCAGGTCCTGATCGGAAAAGACGGGGGGCTGGGCGGGCATGGGGCGAGAGGGTCGGACAAGAAGGCGTAAGCATACCGCGCGAGGTGCCGGCAGGCGCGCGGAACGGTTTCAGGGTTGGCATTTGAGTGGGCCCCAACAGGACCCCAGGCCGATTTGACAGCCTTCGATGTCATGTTTTATAGTTTCGCCTCTTGCTTGATTGCGTATCGGCAACAGCGCCCTGACGGGCCTGAAGTCCAGGCGGAAAGATCCGATGATTTGACAGCCTGAAAAATACACAATACAATGCATGGCTTAGCTGAACAGCTAAACAACGCGGGAATAGCTCAGTTGGTAGAGCGCAACCTTGCCAAGGTTGAGGTCGCGAGTTCGAGACTCGTTTCCCGCTCCAGGTTTTAAAAAGGCCCAAGCTTCGGTTTGGGCCTTTTTGCGTTCGCGCCCACGTCAAGCTCGGCGCATCACACGGGCTACGACATAGTCAAAAAGAAAGCCCAGGGATAGGTTCTTTACCTTCCCGTCCATAAATTTCGCTATACCCATCAGATCTCATTGCCCTGTCTATTGCAGACAGGTGCTTTCTTATGATCCCAACAAAAGGTCTTTTGGGGTTAATTTTCGGCCCCGGCCTCAATGTGATAGCCTCAAATTTTTTAATGTACGGAGCCTGAGTAATTTCCCATACCAGACCGAACATATCGGCAAGAAAAAATAACACTCTTCCATATTCGTCGAATCGCGGTTGCGCATGCAACACCTTAACCTGCTCATCCTCGATAGTTATAAACTCAAAATGACTCGAGTAGTCAATATGAGTTTTTTTGCTCAGAAACCCATACATCCTACCAACACGACTATCTAATGACTTTAACTGAGATATGGCCTGGGTCGCTCCAAGTTTTGAAACAACATCCAGATCGTCGTGCTCATATGCCGCATAAGCCCATGCAATTTGTTCCAAAACCAATCTTGCAACAGCATGCCCCTCATAATTATTTCCGAGCCGATACAATATATTCACCGCAAAAAAACTGGCCAGCAAGCGCTCTAAAGCCAAAGATGCACCATATGCGCCATTACTCGGATCAGGGCACCCTTCCGAGTTGAACTTTTCCATCATACCAACTACATATTTTTTTGTTTCTTGATAAGCAGATAGATAAGCGCCAAGAGCTTTTTTTCGCCCCCTGATCTGGCTGTTATCTTTGCCGTATCTCTTTTTTGCGTAGTCCACACTTTTAAGCCCCAGTGTGGAGGCGATAGCTGCTGCCCGGACATCCTCACGAAAGCCTTCCATATGAGCACCTCTCGGAACCATTGCCACATGCAATTGCGTAGTCCACACTTTTAAGCCCCAGTATGGAGGCGATAGCTGCTGCCCGGACATCCTCACGAAAGCCTTCCATATGAGCACCTCTCGGAACCATTGCCACATGCAAGTGAGCAACTAGTTCGAAATTTTCGAGCAATGCGCGCGCAGCCCATGTAGCATTGGATAAAGAATCAACCATTAGAGCCTTCCAGGAAAACTAAAAATTAAATAATCCTCACATAGCCCCACCAAAAAGACCATGCAATCCCACTAATATTCTGAATAGACACTCTAATATCTACAGACCATGCGGCCACGCTGACAAGTCAATAGCCTATCAGGAGGCGAAGACCCTACGTTTTTCGACGCAGTCCTAGCAGCTCCGACCTTCCAATCACCTCTCGCCCCCTCTCTACCTTCTCAGGTTCCGAAAACCCCGCCTGCGCAATCGCCTCATCCAACCCGCTGAAGGCAACCGAACGCTTCGGACTGCGCAACGAACCCATCCCCTCATTCCAGGCATACACCATCTGCTTGGCAACGGTATGCCAGCGCGGCTCATTCTTGGCGGCCTCGATCACTTCCCGCCCCACCGCCACCGCCGACTCGCACAAGCGTTCCACCATCTCCGCATACCGCTTCGGCGCAATTCCCAACCTGGCCTTGAAGAACCGCTCCAAGGTTTTTCCCACCGCCCAAGTCTGCCGTCCCTCCACCGACAAGCCCGGCGGATTGGACGCATAGCGTGGATACGCCTGAGTCGTGACGAGGTCATAAACCGGCGTATAAGCGACATCTTTCAAACTGGTGTAATGGAGCGCAATGTTCTTGGCATGGCAATCGGCATTGCGCACCACATAGTTGGTCAGCAAGTGCCAACCGAACTGCTCCAACTGCCTCCGCATCGCCGGAGCAGACACATACGCACAGGTCGCATTCAGCACGCGCTCGGTCGTCGTCGCATATTTCTCATGCGGCGGCAGACCCAGCAGGCCGCAAGCATCTTCGACTCCATGCGTGGCAACACCCTGCGTATCCACGTCGAACCGGTCCACGACTAGGACACGTCCGTCCTCCGACATTCGTGTCTTGGCGACTGGCACGACATTCAGGCGCTCCAGGACCCGCATGGTGTAGAACTCGTTGAACCCGAGATAAGGCGTACTGTCGTCCGAGCCCTTGATGATGTGCAGACTGGTGCGCAGTGTCGGTTTGCCCAGAACCAGGGCAAACTCATCCGCCCCCTCTTCCGGCGCAATGAACTTGGGCACCATGCCGGAGATGGACGCGCGGGCATATCGACGCACCAGGCTGGCAAAATGCGCTGTGGTGTTCTCGGCTTTGAGCAAAGTCTCGATCTGCAACGGCTCCAGGTCACCGACCGGTCCACCGCTCTCCGGCGTAACGGTGACACGTCCAATCCCCATCCCGCCGACGATCGCCAATAAAGAAAGATCCGTACCATCCAGCAAAGGCCCGAATTCTTCACGGATGATGCTCAGGAGATAGCCTTCAGGCAGGTTCTGCCGAAAGAAAGGATGGAGGTCGCGCGGCCAACGCCAGGGGTCCGCACGCACCGGCATCGTCAGGCTGACGAAATCGGCGGGATCGGTATCCGGCAGATAGCTCAGGACATACTCGTCACGCTCCCGATAGAGCGTGGCGACCGCTCTTCCGCACACACGTACATCGAGCTTCATGACGCTTCACCCCGACGCTGCTCGGCCAGGATATCCTCAATCGTCCGGGCATGGCCCTGCTTGACGGGCTTGAGATCATAGCCTGCAGCCTCCAGCAGTCGCAGCAAGGCAGAGACACTCATATCGCCTTTGGCAAGCGTTTCCATGCGGGCAACGGTCGTACGGGAAACCCCGGCTCGTCGAGCCAAAGCATCCTGGCTCAGGCCAGCTTCCCGGCGCACGTTACGCAGCAGATCTGCGACGTCAGCAAGTGTTGTCACTGTATCTCCTGGGCATCAAAAAACCACTTTAATACTAAAAATGTATCCCATAAGACACATCACTACAACAGAGGCATTCGAACACCCCTGTCCCAATCGACAGAAATCGCTATCCCAGAGTATTTTGTAGCCCATAAGCATCAAATCAGCCCATACCGACTCGGTCTGGTGCTTAAGGGCCACAGGCGGATGATGTTGCCGAGGGCGAAGAACAAGGCTACAGTTGAGGAGCCTGTAGCTCATTGCGGTCAAGGAAGTATTTTCGAAACAACCACTTAAGGCACTAAGTCGAGTCCCGTTTCCCGCTCCAGATTCCAACAAGGCCCAAACTTCGGTTTGGGCCTTGTTGCTTTCTGCGCCGGAACCAACGACAGTCCGAAGACCGGATCAACAGGCCAGCCGATGGCATCGATGAGCACCCGGACGGCTACTTCGCCGCGAATCGCTCGAAGACCTGCTTTCCCGTCATCTTCCGCGTCTGGTTCTTCAGTTCGTAGAAAGCAGGCTTCTCGTCGGTGAAGATCTCATCGACGAGCCGGAACGACCGGTCCTGGAAGAGCCCGGCGGGCAGGATGTATTCGTTGCCGGACACCAGGCGATAGAACAGATGGGTGCCGCACGTCGGGCAGAAACCGCGCTCGGCCCAATCGGACGAACGGTAAACCTGCGCCTTGCCGCCGGAGAACTCGACGCCGGTGCCGCAATGCACGGCGAACAGGGGGCCGCCCGACCAGCGCCGGCACATGGAGCAATGGCACAGCCCGATCTGCTCGCGATCCGGCGCCGTCACTTCGATGGAACCGCAGAGACATTTTCCTTTCATGACAAACTCCTGTCGGAACGGGAAACCAATCGAGAAACACCACTATGATAGAGTGGTCTTCATGCTTTCGTGCGCAAGGATGACGCCCATGAACACGACCAGTCCTCACAGGACCACGTCCCAGACCATCGGCTGGGTGGTGCTGATCCTGATCGCGCTTTATTCGCTGCTCGGTGGAATCTGGCTGTCGGCGCTGGGCGGCTCGTGGTACTACGCCGTGCTGGGCGTGGCATTGCTGGCGAGCGCTTGGCTGCTGCGGCGGCAACGGACGGCGGGACTGTGGCTGTACGCACTGATCCTGGCGGCCACGCTGGCCTGGGGCCTGTGGGAAACCGGCCCCGACTTCTGGGCGCTGGCGCCGCGCTACGACCTGCTGTTCCTGCTGGGCCTGTGGCTGCTGCTGCCGCCCGCCACGCGCGGTTTCGCCGCCCCGGGGCCCGCCAAGGCCGCCGTGGGCGTGGCGATGCTGGGCATGCTGGCGGTGCTGGGCTACGGCCTGTTCAATGATCCGCAGGAAATCGACGGCACGCTCGCCCGCGCCCAGCCGGTCCAGGCGCGGCCGGTGCCCGGCGTGGCGGACGAGGACTGGCCGGCCTACGGCCGCACGGAAGGCGGCGTGCGGTATTCGCCGCTGGCGCAGATCAACGACGGCAACGTCAAGAACCTGCGCGTCGCATGGACCTATCGCACCGGCGACTTCCGCACCGCGAACGATTCGGGCGAGACCACCAACGAGGTCACGCCGATCAAGGTCGGCGACAAGCTGTTCCTGTGCACGCCGCACCAGTTCCTGGACGCGCTCGACGCCGCCACCGGCCGGCGCCTGTGGCGCTACGACCCGAAGCTGAAGGCCGACAGGACTTTCCAGCACCTGACCTGCCGGGGCGTGGCCTATCACGACGCGCACAATGCGGCGCGTTTTCCGGCCAGCGCCGCCAAGGCCGATGGCCAGGCGTCGGACCAGTGCCCGCGCAAGGTGCTGCTGCCCACCAACGACGGGCGCCTGATCGCGGTGAATGCCGACAATGGCCAGCAATGCGGCGATTTCGGCAAGGACGGCGAGATCGACCTGCAGCAAAGCATGCCCCACGCCTACCCGGGCGGCTACAACCCGACGTCGCCACCGGTGGTCACCGCGTCGACCATCGTCATCGGCGGCTCGGTGACGGACAACTTCTCCAACAAGGAGCCGTCCGGCGTGATTCGCGGCTACGACGTGCGCACCGGCGCGCTGAAGTGGGTGTTCGACACCGGCGCGGAGGACCCCAACGCCATGCCGGGCGAGCACACGAAGTTCGTGCACAACTCGCCCAACGCCTGGGCGCCCCTGGCCTACGACGCGCGGACCGACGTGGTCTACGTCCCCACCGGCGTGGGCACGCCCGACATCTGGGGCGGCGACCGCGATGCCTTGAAAGAGCGCTACGCCAATTCCATCCTGGCGCTGGACGCTTCCACCGGCCGCCTGATCTGGCACTTCCAGACCACGCACCATGATCTGTGGGACATGGACGTGCCGGCGCAGCCCTCGCTGATGGACGTGACGACTGACGATGGCGAGATCGTGCCGGCCATCTACGTGCTCACCAAGACCGGCAACGTGTTCGTGCTGGACCGCCGCGACGGCCGGCCCATCGTGCCGGTGACGGAAAGAGCCGTGCCGCAGAGCGTGGCGCGCGGCCCGCAGACCCGGGGCGAACATTACGCGCCGACCCAGCCATTCTCGGCGCTGGACCTGGCCCCCCAGGGCAGGCTCACCGACAAGGACATGTGGGGCGCCACGATGCTGGACCAGCTGATGTGCCGCGTGATGTTCAAGCGCCTCAACTACGACGGCATCTACACGCCGCCGTCCGAGAACGGCACGCTGGTGTTTCCCGGCAATCTGGGCGTGTTCGAATGGGGCGGCATGTCGGTGAACCAGGATCGCCAGGTGGCGCTGGCGAACCCGATCGGCCTGCCGTTCGTCTCCCGGCTCATTCCCGAAGATCCGGACCGCGCCATCGGTGTGAAAGGCGCCGGCACGGAAAGCGGCGTGCAGCCGATGTACGGCACGCCGTACGGCGTGGAGATCAACCCCTTCCTGTCGCCGCTGGGCCTGCCGTGCAAGGCGCCGGCCTGGGGCTATGTGGCCGGGGTGGACTTGCGGAACAACCAGGTGGTATGGAAGAAACGCATCGGCACCATCCGCGACAGCCTGCCGCAGCTGTTCCAGCTGCCGCCGCTGAAGATCGGCGTGCCGGGCCTGGGCGGCCCCATCTCGACCGCCGGCAACGTGATGTTCGTGGCGGCCACCCAGGACGATTATCTGCGCGCGTTCGACGTGAGCGACGGCAGCTTGCTGTGGGAAGCGCGCCTGCCCGCCGGCGGCCAGGCCACGCCGATGACCTATGCGGCCGGCGGCAAGCAGTACGTGGTGATCATGGCCGGCGGCCACGGCTCGTTCGGCACCCGGATGGGGGATTACCTGGTGGCCTACGCCCTGCCGGATTGAGCGCCGCATGCGCCAGGGGGACTCGCGGGCATCACGCTGGCGTCCTTCGTGAAAACCCGCGCGCCCCCGCTACCGGGCCGCTGATTCCCCGCGGGGAAGGCGGCGGCCCCCGGCATTCTTCGGAATGCGCCTTGAGCGTCAGAGGCCTTCCGCCGCCTGCACGTCCTTGTGATAGGTCGTGTAGACGATCACCGGAATGTCCAGGTCGCCCAGGTACTGGTCGACCAGCGGCTTGACGGCCGCCCATTCCAAGCCACCCACGCCGGTCGCCAGCCGCGGCAACGCGACGCTGGAGATCTTTTCGGCGCGGATGTACTGGACCAGGTTCTGCAGCGCGCGGCGCACGTTTTCAATGCTGGCCTTGCCCGGCTTGGCGCTCGGCCCCTGGCCCAGGGTGTCCTGCGTCACCAGATTGATGATCTTGCGCACGCCGCCATGTTCCTGCACGCCCGTCCAGCCCCATACGTCTCCCGCGCCGATGGCCTTGGAGCGTGTATCGTGGCGGTAGTCCTTGACCAGCGAAGGCCACCGCTCACGCAGGGCCAGTGCCAGACCGCTGTCGAACGGATCCTGCGCCGAAATGCCATGCGCGAGCAAATCCGCCTTGCTCAACAGGATATCGCCGGAAACTTCCTTGATCATGTAATTCCCTCTTTCAAGAAACAAGTACAGCAAGCAACATGATCGCCATACGTATAAACCCTACTTTATGTAATTTTATCCTAATAGCCAGTACGATATCCCCGCGGCCGGGACGCGCGGCAAGCCTTGGCGCATTTCCAAAGCCGCACGGGCGGGACCCATTCCGGTCCGGGCAACCATCCTTCCGAAACACGTCAATGGACATCGCATCGACCCTGTTGATCGCCGCCGCGGCATGGCTGGCGCTGCGCATGCGCTACCAACGCGCGCGCATCGCCCTGCTCGGGCGCCACCTGGCCGGCCTGCAGCTCGAGCGCGGCATGGAAACCCTGACGCAGGGCTACACCCGCGCCATTCACGAGGCGTCCGAGGCACGCCAGATCCAGGTGCTGGAATCCTTCGCCCAGACCGAACGCACGGTGGCGACGCAGGCGCAATCGCTGGCCGACGCCATGCGACAGGAAAGCGGACAGGCCACCCGCATGAGCATGCTGCCGTTCTGCGTGCCCTACGCCGAGCGTTTCCTGCCCGTGCCGACACGGGACTTCCGCGCGCTGCTGCGGATCCACGCGGCCGGCCTGCGCCACGTCGTGGACAATGAAAGCCGCCTGGATCCGAAGGACCGCGCCTACCACCTCTCGGCGGAGCTCTATCTGCTGCAGCACAGCTGCCACTGGTATTGCAAATCGCGGGCCGTGGCCGATGCGCGCCTGACGCTGCGGCATCAAGTCAGGCACCAGCAGGCGCTGGACGCGGTGTCCGACGTGACCCGCTCGGCCTATCTGCGGTGGCTGCGGGACGCCGGCTAGCGCAGCGCCGCCACGCCGACCACCTTCGCCCCGCAGGCCCGCACCAGTTCGGCGTCATGGCTGGCGAACAGCACCACACGGTCCCGGGACCAGGTCCGGAACTGCTCGGCCAGCGCGGCGCGGGCCTGCGCGTCCAGCCCGTTGCTCGGACCGTCCGCGACGATGACGGCCGGATCGCCCAGCGCGGCGGCCGTCAGGAAAACCTTGCGGCGCGTGCCCGTCGACATCTGCTCGAAGCGCTTGTCCAGGTGCGGTTCCAGCCCCAGCCGGCGGGCCAGGTCGAACACGGCATCGTCCAGGGCGGCGTTCTTTTCCACAGCGATCTGCTCGAGCAATCCGCGCCCCGTCCGCGACGGAAACGCCAGGCAGTCGTCGGGCACGCAGGCCAGGCGGGCCTTGGCGAGCAAGGGTTCGCGGACCATCGAATGCCCGTCGATCCAGACCTCGCCCGCGTCCGGCGCGATCGCGCCCGCGACGATGCCCAGCAGAGTGGATTTGCCGGTGCTTTCTTCTTCGCACAACGCCACGCACCCTGGACCGAACGTCTGGTTCAGCCCCTGGAAGACAGAATGGCCGCCGTAGCGCTTGGTGAGATTGTCGATGCGCAGCATGCCGGGGAGTGTACCAGCGGGGCGCACACGCCCACCAGGAAATCCAGGAGCGCCCGGATCCGGGGCGACCGGCGGCTCGGGTAGATGGCGGTCAGGCACGCGCTGTCCGACGAGGGCAAGGACCTGATCCGCAACCGCAAGCGTCCCTCGGGGGCCGGGCCGCATCCGGTATTTCAGCAGCCCTCGCGCACGGCCCGCATCCAGCATCCCGTGAGCACGAAGCGGGGGAACGTCACCCACTGCTCCGCAAGAATACGCAGGACCGCCTCGGCCGGCCCGGCGAAGCGCTCGGGCGGCGTCGCCTCCCACCGGTGCCCCCTGCCCTGGGCGGCCAGGGAAGCCGCCATCGCCGCGACGGCCGCGACGGCGATCCGCCAGTCGCCCCGCGCCAGCCCGGCGGCGAGCGAAACATTCGCGGCCAGGAAAACGGGCACCGCGACGATGTGCAAGAGCAGGTTGGCGCGTGCCCGATGGGTCCCGGGGTAGCCGCTCCACTGGCGCGCCAGCAGGCTTTCGGCGTGTCGAGTGCTCATGAATGTCTCCTTCGCATGCGGCGCGCCGCCGCCATCCGGCCATCGGCGCATATGTTGACAGTGTCACTATAGACACTTGATATTGACGATGTCAATATTTAGGCGATGAGCACCAGGACCACTCGCATGAAACACCCCGGACCGGACAGGTACCACCACGGCGATGCGCGCAACGCGCTGCTGGCGGCGGCGGCATCGATGATCGAGGAAACCGGCGCGCAAGGCCTGTCCCTGCGCCAGGTCGCGGAAAGGGCCGGGCTTTCCCGCCAGGCGCCCTACAACCACTTCGCGGACAAGGAAGCGCTGCTCGCCGAATTGGCGCTGGCGGGCTTTCGCGACCTGGAATCCCGGATCCGGCGCACCCGGGGCTACCCGGCGGATCCGGCCGCGCTGGAGCACGCGGCGGCGGCCTACATCGGTTTCGCGCAGCGGCGCCCGGCGCTGTTTCGCCTGATGTTCTCTTCCGAACTGGTGGAGCTTGCCCGCTTCCCCGAGGCGCAGGCCGCCGGCGCCGCGTGCCTTGCGAGCCTCGAGGCCATCGTCGCCGCATGGGTCGATCCCGATCGCGTCGAAGCGGTCAGCCTGGCCGCCTGGTCCCTCGTGCATGGCTACGCGACGCTGTGCATCGAGACCCGCCGGGAAGGCGCAAGCCTGCGCGGGCGGCGCGCACGGCTGTTTGCGCGGATCATCCGCGCGGGCGCCGGCGCCGCATAGGAAGACACGCCGCACGAGCGCCGCCGGTCCGCCGCATGGGCGGACGTCCGGGCCCGCGAGCCGGCGCGCCAGCCGGCGGATTTCTGGATTCGAAATGTTATAACATTTCTATTGTTATGTTATAACATACGTTTTCCGCTCAACCCACGAGAGAACCTCATGTCCGCCCTCATATCCAAACCCATGTCCACACGGAACAGGCTGGCCGTCCTGGCAAGCGCCGCGATGCTCGCACTGATCGGCCCGGCGCAGGCCGGCGCCAGGGAACTTCGGGTCGTCTCGACGTTCTCGATCATCGGCGATCTTGCGAAGAACGTCGGCGGCGACAGGATCGCCCTGACCACGCTCGTGGGGCCGAACGGCGACGCGCATACGTACGAGCCCAGGCCGGCCGACCTGAAGGCCATCGGCGCGGCCGACGTGATCCTGTCCAACGGCCTGCAGCTCGAAGGCTTCCTGCCGGGCCTGGTCCAGGCCAGCGGCGCCAAGGCCGCCGTGACGGCGCTGACCGACGGGATCACACCGCGGCTCAGCGAGGAGGAAGACCATGACCACGATGAGCATGAACATGGACACGCGAACGGGCACGCGCATGAGCACCACGGCAAGTACGATCCCCATGCCTGGCAGGCCGTGCCCAACGCCCGGATCTATGTGAACAACATCGCCAAGGCGTTCTGCGCGGCCGACAAACAGGGATGCCCGGCCTACGAGGCCAATGCCCGGACGTACGACGGGCAGCTTGCAGCCCTGCAGACGGAACTCAAGGCCGTCTTCGCCGGGATCCCGGCCGACAGGCGCAAGATCATCACGCCCCATGACGCGTTCGCCTATTTCGGCCAGGAGTACGGCTTCGAGTTCGAGGCGCCCCAGGGCATGAGCACCGACTCGGAAGCGTCGGCCTCGGGCGTTGCCGCGCTGGTCAGGCAAGTCAAGGAGGAGAAGGCGGCGGCGTTGTTCCTGGAAAACGTCAGCAATCCGCGCCTCGTCGAGCAGATCTCGAACGAGACCGGCGTCAAGCTCGGCGGCAAGCTGTATTCCGACGCGCTCTCCGGGTCGGACGGACCGGCGGCCACGTACATCGACATGATGCGCCACAATGCCGAGACGATCCGCGACGCCATCCTCGCCAGATAGCGGGCGATGCGCGCGCCCGCCCCACCGGACCGGCGGCCCGGGCCGCGCGTTACATAAATTCTGAAAGAACGCTGGTTCCTGTGCGATTTTGTCAGCGGAGCCTACGGCCCCGGCCCGCGCCGCCCCCGCCCGCGGCAGAGGGGCGCGGTGCCGATCCCGGCGGCGACGGCCGTTTTTCCTTGTCCGACCTGCTTACAGTCGATCCCGGAATGCCTTGATAAGGTGCCCATGAGACCATTGTTTTCAGGAGGCGCTCATGACCAAGACGATACTCGCATTCCTTGCCATCCTCGCGAGCGGCAGCATCCTCGCCGCCTGCTCGACCCCTTCCACCGTAACCACGCAGGACGGACGGACCGACTACTCCGCCGATGCGCCGAACACCGACACGGACGATGGCTTCGTCACCTACGAGAAGGGCGGCCGCGAGGTCAAGGTCAACAAGTCCGAAGTCAAGCGGATCGAGGAAGTGGACTAGCCGGGCCGGCGTGGCCCCGCGGCCGGCCTTGCATTCCGCGCCCGCCTGCATAAAATGAATCGCAATGGGTTGTCGCCATGGGGCTCGGCATGAGGATCCTCGAAACGATTCAATCGCAGGTGGATGCGATGGGCCTGCCGCTCTACGCGGTGACCCTCAGCGCGGTCGCCAAGCCGGACGCGCCGCCTGTCCTGATCCTGCACTGGCACGGCTTCAGGCGCCGCACGGCCGTCCAGGTGCCCGGGATCGAGATTCCGCCCCGGCCGGTGCCGGGCTCGGCGATGCAGATCGACGTGCGCTGGCGCCAGGTCGAGACCCTGGACGAAGCCATGCTGGAGGCCGCCTGGCGCCTGGGCGCCTGGGACCTGGAGCGCTGCAACCACCGCCCCTGGTGGCGGCTGAACGCCCCGGTCAGCGAAACCATGGCCTGCCACCGCGCGTTCGGATCCTATCCGGGCGAGCCCGACGGACGCGTCGCCATCGTGGACGCGCCCGACCTGGATACCCTGCTGGAACTCGCCTCCATGAAGGGATACGTGCGCTGGCTCTTCCGGCCGCGCGCGGCCGGCGTCTGGGGCGACCTGGACGAGGACGACGCCACGCTGCGCGATGGCCGCTCGCGCGAGGACTCCTGTCCGGTTCCACCCATGCCCTACGACCGCCACCGCAGCGGCCGCGACGTATACCGCCTGGGCCGGGGCGGCCGGCTGCTCCACGAGTAGGCCGATCTCCGGAAATACAGTTTCATTTTGTTTCAATTTAGTTCTTGAATCCGCCCAGCCCGGCCATCATCTGAACCGACGCAGCACACCGGCTGCCTGGAACGGCGCGTCCCGGAGACCGCGCTCCGCAAGCCCGCGCCGTTTCCTGATTCCTTTTTGGTGATCTGCAATGAGGAGATTGATCATGAAGATTCGTCCCCTTCACGACCGGGTCGTCGTCAAGCGAATCGAACAGGAACGCACGACGGCATCCGGCATCGTGATTCCCGACTCCGCCAAGGAGAAGCCCGAGCAGGGCGAAGTCATGGCCGTGGGCAATGGCAAGCGGCTCCAGGATGGAACCCCCCAGGCCCTGGACCTCGAAGTCGGCGACCGCGTCCTGTTCGGCAAGTATGCCGGCCAGGCCGTCAAGGTCGATGGACAGGAATACCTGGTCCTGCGCGAGGACGAGGTACTGGCGGTCGTCGAGCCCGCCCCCCAGGCCGCCAGGAAGGCCGCCTGAGCTTTTCTTCACCGATTCAAGGAGTATCGAGATGAGCGCGAAAGAAGTGCTTTTCCATGATAACGCCCGCGATCGCGTGGTCAAAGGCGTCAACATCCTGGCCAATGCCGTCCGCGTGACGCTGGGCCCCAAGGGACGCAACGTGCTGCTCGAACGCAGCTTCGGCGCCCCGGTCATTACCAAGGACGGCGTGTCGGTCGCCAAGGAGATCGAACTCGAGGACAAGTTCGAGAACATCGGCGCGCAAGTCGTCAAGCAGGTCGCCTCCAAGACCGCCGACGTGGCGGGGGACGGCACCACCACCGCGACGGTCCTGGCCCAGGCGATCGTGCAGGGCGGCCTGAAGTACGTGGCCGCGGGCATCAACCCGATGGACCTGAAGCGCGGGATCGACAAGGCCGTGGGCACCGTGGTCGACGAGCTCAAGTCCCTGTCCAAGCCGATCTCCACCGGCAAGGAGATCTCGCAGGTGGCGGCCCTGTCGGCCAATTCCGACCCGTCCGTCGGCAAGATCATCGCCGACGCCATGGACAAGGTCGGCAAGGAAGGCGTGATCACGGTCGAGGACGGCAAGTCGCTGGACAACGAGCTCGAAGTCGTCGAGGGCATGCAGTTCGACCGCGGCTACCTCAGCCCCTATTTCATCACCGACCCCGAGAAGCAGGTGGCGGTCCTGGAAGACCCGCTGGTGCTGCTGCACGACAAGAAGATCTCCAGCATCCGCGACCTGCTGCCGGTGCTGGAAGCCGCCGCCAAGGCCGGCAAGCCGCTGCTGATCGTGGCCGAGGACGTCGAGGGTGAGGCCCTGGCCACCCTGGTGGTCAACACGATGCGCGGCGTGCTGAAGGTGGCCGCGGTCAAGGCGCCGGGCTTCGGCGACCGCCGCAAGGCCATGCTGGAAGACATCGCCATCCTCACCGGCGCGACGCTGATTTCCGAGGAAACCGGCAAGCAGCTCGAAAAGGCCGAGCTGGCCGACCTGGGCGGCGCCAAGCGCATCGAGGTCCACAAGGAAAACACGATCATCGTGGGCGGCGCCGGCGAGCAGGAGCGCATCGACGGCCGGGTCAAGGCCATCCAGGCGCAGATCGAGCAGGCCACCAGCGACTATGACCGCGAGAAGCTGCAGGAGCGCGTGGCCAAACTGGCCGGCGGCGTGGCAGTGATCAAGGTCGGCGCCGCGACCGAGGTCGAGATGAAGGAAAAGAAGGACCGCGTCGACGATGCGCTGCACGCGACCCGCGCGGCCGTCGAGGAAGGCATCGTCCCCGGCGGTGGCGTGGCGCTGCTGCGCGCCGGCAAGGCGCTCGCCAAGCTCAAAGGGGCCAACAGCGACCAGGACGCGGGCATCCAGCTCGTGGCCCGGGCGATCGAAGAGCCCCTGCGCGCCATCGCGTCCAATGCGGGCGACGAGCCCTCGGTCGTGATCGCCAAGGTGGCGGCCGCGGAAGGGAACTTCGGCTACGACGCGGCCAGCGGCCAGTACGGCGACCTGGTCGAGCTCGGCGTCGTGGATCCCACCAAGGTGACCCGCACCGCCCTGCAGAACGCCGCCTCGATCGCCAGCCTCATCCTGACCACCGAGGCCTGCGTCGGCGAACTGCCCAGGAAGGAAAAAGTCCCGGCCGCCGCGAGCGGCGGCATGGACTTCTGATCCAGCAGCAAGTCTGGCGCTGATGGCCCATCCCGGCGGGCGTCCGCCCGCCGGACCCGCTTCCCCCTCCCGTCCGTCGAGGCGTAAACTGTCCATGGAGGTGGTTTATGTCTCAACGAAATAAGGTGCCCGGGGTCCGCCCCTATGACGGTCCGGCAGGCGGCTGGGGCGCCCTGAAGGCCACCGCCCAGGCCGTACGCCGGCAGATGGACGTCGTCGAGGCCCCGGGTCTGCTGTTGCGCACCAACCAGCCCGCGGGCTTCGACTGCCCGGGCTGCGCCTGGCCCGACAAAGAGCATCGCTCGACCTTCCAGTTCTGCGAGAACGGCGCCAAGGCCGTGACCTGGGAGGCCACGAGCAAGCGCGTGACACCCGAATTCTTCCAGCAGCATACGGTGTCCTCGCTGCTGGAGCTGCCCGATTTCGATCTCGAGAATTTCGGCCGCCTGACGCACCCGATGGCCTACGACGCCGCGACGGACAAGTTCCTGCCGGTTCCCTGGGAGACGGCCTTCGCGCGCATCGGCGAAGCGCTGCGCGGCCTGGATTCGCCCGACGAGGCCGAGTTCTACACGTCGGGACGCGCCTCGAACGAGGCGGCCTACCTGTTCCAGCTCTTCGCGCGCGAACTGGGGACGAACAACTTTCCCGACTGCTCGAACATGTGCCACGAGGCGACCAGCGTCGGCCTGCCGCAGTCGATCGGCATCGGCAAGGGCACGGTTTCCCTGGAAGACTTCGACCTCACCGATTTCGTGATCTCGATCGGGCACAACCCGGGCACCAACCACCCCCGCATGATGGGCACGCTGCACGAAGTGGCGCGCCGCAAGGTGCCGATCATCGTGTTCAACCCCCTGCGCGAGCGGGCGCTGGAGCGCTTCGCCGACCCGCAGAACGTCGCGGAGATGGCCACCTACGGCTCCACCGACATCGCCTCGTCCTACTACCAGGTCAAGGCCGGCGGCGACGTGGCGGCGCTCAAGGGCATCATGAAGGCGCTCCTGGCGCTGGACGCCCGGGACGGCGGCGCACTGGACCACGCGTTCATCGCGGAGCACACGCTCGGCTTCGACGCGCTGGCCGCCGACCTGGCCGCGACCGGCTGGGACGACATCGAACGGGAAAGCGGCCTGAAGCGCGCGGACCTGGAACGGGTCGCCGGAGCCTATGCGAAATCGACGGCGGCCATCGTGACCTATGGCATGGGGATCACGCAGCACAACACGGGCACCGCCAACGTCAAGCTGATCGCCGACCTGCTGCTCCTGCGGGGCAACATCGGCAAGCCCGGCGCCGGCATCTGCCCGCTGCGCGGCCATTCGAACGTGCAGGGCAATCGAACGGTCGGCATCACGGAAAAACCCGGTGCGGACTTCCTGCGCCGCCTGGAGGAAGTCTTCGGCTTCACGCCGCCCCGGGAGCACGGCCACGATGCGGTCCAGGCGATGCAGGCCATGGTCCGGGGCACGGCCAAGGCGCTGATCTGCCTGGGCGGGAACCTGGCGGTGGCGATGCCCGACCCGGAACTGTGCTTCACGGCGATGAAGCGCCTGCGGCTGAGCGTGCACCTGGGCACGAAACTGAACCGCTCGCACCTGCTGGTGGGCGAGGAAACCTTCCTGCTGCCGGTGCTGGGCCGCACCGAGATCGACCTGCAGGCCGGCGGCCCGCAATCGGTCACGGTCGAGGATTCCATGTCCATGGTCCACGCCTCCGCCGGCAAGCTCAAGCCGGCCTCGGAGTTCCTGCGCTCGGAGGCGGCCATCATCGCCGGCATGGCCCGCGCGACGCTGCCGGACAGCAAGGTGGACTGGCTGGAACTGATCGACGACTATGACCGCATCCGCGATCTGATCGAACGCACGATTCCGGGCTTCGACGACTACAACCGGCGCATCCGCGTGCCCGGCGGTTTCCGCATGCCGCTGCCGGCGACCGGGCGTACGTGGAACACCCCGAGTGGGAAAGCCGAGTTTTCCGTCTTTCCGGGCGTGCGCGAACGCTACGAACCCTGGCCGGACGACGTGCTGCGGCTCGTGACGATCCGCAGTCACGACCAGTACAACACCACGATCTACAGCCTGGACGATCGCTACCGGGGCGTGTTCGGCCGGCGCGACGTGCTGTTCATGAACGCCGAGGACCTGGCCGCCCACGGCCTGGCCCACGGCGACCGGGTGGACATCGAAACGGTCTCTTCGTCGCGCAGGCTGCGCCTGGAGAACATCACCGCGATCGAATACAACATCGCGCGCGGCTCGGTGGCCGCCTACTACCCCGAAGCCAACGTGCTCGTCCCGCTGGACTACATCGACAAGGAATGCGGCACGCCTTCCTACAAGTCCATCCCGGTGCGGATCCGCCGGGCCGGGGCCCGCGCCGCCGTCACTTGAAACGCGGCGACTCGCGCAGCAGGCTCAGCGCCTGCCGCGCGCCATGGAGCTGGTCCATCAGGTGCAGGATCAGCTCGATGCCCGCGTCGTTGACTTCGAAATCCCGCTGCAGATCCCGGATCAGGCTCGCCCGCGCGATGTCGCATTCGGAAAAACGGACCTCGGGCGCGGTTTCATCCGGAATGAGCCACCGCCGCTCCAGCCAGAACTCCAGGGTCTGTTCCCGGATGTTCGCGCTGACCAGGAATTCCTGCTTGGTCATGATCATGATGATGCACCTCCGCGCGGATCGTGGGCCTTGCCCTTTTCCCACCGGGACACGAACGCGTCGAGCTCGGGATCGGGCGACTTCGGCAGCACGATCCTCAGCTTGACGAGCTCGTCCCCGAATCCTCCCTCGCGGCGCGGCGCGCCCTTGCCCTTCAGACGCAGCGTGGTGCCGCTGTTGGAATGCTCCGGAATCGTCAGCATCACGTCGCCCGTCGGGGTCGGAACCCGTACCTCGCCGCCCAGGACCGCCTCGGACAGGGACACCGGCAATTCCACGATGACGTTGGCGCCATCCAGCCGGAAGCGTGGATCGGGCAGCACCTCGATCTGGATGAGCGCATCGCCCGGCCCACCGGTGCCCCGGCCCGGCGCGCCCTTGCCCTTCAGGCGCAGCATCTGGCCGTCGAGCATGCCGGGCGGGATCGTGACGTCCAGCGTGCCGCCGTCGGGCAGCGTGATCCGCTTTTCCGCCCCCGTCACGGATTCGACGAAGCGGATGGACAGGCCATAGCGCAGGTCCTCGCCGCGCCGGTTGGCGCGGGCCTCGCGGCCGCGGCGCAGGATCTCGGCGAACACGTCGTCGTCCGCGAAATCCGCGTAGCCCGCGTCGCTGGTGTAGGGGTTCCGGCCGTGATCGGCCGAGGCGAAGTCGCGATAGAACTGCCGTTTGGGCTGTTCCGCGCCGCTGGCGTCGATCTCGCCCGCATCGAAGCGCCTGCGCTTTTCAGGATCGCCGAGCAGCCCGTAGGCCACCGTGACGTGCTTGAATTTTTCCTCGGCCGCCTTGTCTCCGGGATTCAGATCCGGATGCAGCTTCTTGGCCAGGCCCCGATAGGCCTTCTTGATCTCGCCGGGCGACGCGGTTCGCGCCACGCCGAGCACCTGGTACGGATCCTGCATGATCAGCCTCGCAAAGCGCATCACGACAAGGATCAGATTACCACGGCGCGGAAGGCCGCCGGGCCCCCGTTGCCGGGCACGGCCCGGCCGCGCCGGCACGCGGCGCGCCGGCCGGGAGCCCTTATTTCGCGGACGGCGTCAAGGCCACGGCGGCCTCGGGGGCCAACAGCCGGAAGGTGAAGCTTTCCTGCAGGTACAGGCGCACGACGCTGTCCGTGTGCGACTGATAGCCGATCGAGATGTCCTGGCCGAGATGCAGGGAAAAATCCCCGCCCCGGGTGCTGAGCAGCACGCCGCCTTCGATGCCGGGCGCCCAGACGATGTCGCCGTCCAGCAGCGGCCGGATGTGCTTGAGCAGCGGATAGCCTTCATCGCTGGCGCCGCTGACGGCGGCGTAGGCCTTCTCGCCCAGGACCAGGATGTACGGGCCGTTGACGCCCGCCAGGCGCAATTGGCTCAGGGCCTGCGCCACGATGGCGGGATAGCGCCTGATGTCGGCCGGCAGCTTCGCCGCCGGGTTGCCGGCGCCCGGGCGGATGCCCTGGATCCCCGCGGCCGCGTAGCCGTCGAACACGGCCCGGTCCTCCGCATAGGCGATCTTGCGCGCGGCGTCCTTGAGCGGCTGCAGGTCGGGATCGTCGGAGCCGCGCTCGACGCCGTCGAGTGCCTGGCGCGACAGTTCGAACGGCACGCGCAGTTCCACCAGGGACTGGACCTGGTGCTGCCCGGCCAGGACGCCGGTGTCCGGCGCCTCGATGGCCTTGAGGTGGCCAGTGCCGACGGCGGCCAGGGCGGCCCCCTGCGGATCGGCGACGTCCACGACGCGCCGCGCGGCCAGGTAGCGCTTGAGCGTCCGGGAGGCCTCTTCCTCGATCTGGGCCCACGCCGCATCCGAAATCGGCGCCAGTGCACGATGCAGGTTATTCATGCGGGGATTCTCCTTTGAGTGAACCGATGCCCAGCGAGCCGTCGGGCGCTCCGGCGCCCGGCGAGGATGCGTCGGGAGTTTGCGGCGCCCCGAAACCGGGCGCGTCTTCGAGAAAACCGGCCGAGGGCACGAAGAACAGCGAACCCGTGACGGCGCGGCTGTAATCCAGCAGCCGGTCGTAGTTGCCGGGCGGGCGGCCGATGAACATGTTTTCCAGCATCCGCTCGATGCGGCTCGGGGACCTGGCGTAGCCGATGAAATAGGTGCCGAATTCGCCCTTGCCCACGTCGCCGAAAGGCATGTTGGCGCGCACGATGTCCAGCTCTTCGCCGTCTTCCTCGATCACCGTCAGCGCGTTGTGGGCCCAACTGGGCTTGACGTCGTCGGCCAGCTCGATGTTGGTCTGCTTGGTGCGGCCGATGATCTTTTCCTGCATTTCCACCGGCAGCGCGTTCCAGCCGGCCAGGTCATGCAGGTACTTCTGCACGATCACGTAGCTGCCGCCGGCGAAATCGCCGTCCTCGTCGCCGATGACCGTGGCGGCGACCGCGTCGGGGCCGTCGGGATTCTCCGTGCCGTCCACGAAGCCGACCAGGTCGCGGGCATCGAAATACCGGAAGCCATGCACCTCGTCCACCACGGCGGCCGCGCCGCCCAGCCGCGACGTCACCTGCGTGGCCAGCTCGAAACACAGGTCCATGCGCGTGGCGCGGATGTGCAGCAGGATGTCGCCCGGCGTGGAAACCGCATGGTGCACGCCCTGGATTTCCTTGAAGGGATGCAGTTCCCTGGGCCGGGGCGAGCCGAACAGGCGGTCCCAGGCGTCGGAGCCGAAGCCCATGACGCAGGACAGGCGGCCGTCGAGGTCGCGGAATCCGACCGAGCGCAGCAGCCCGGACAAATCCGCGCAGAGCGCGCGCACGGCGTCCAGGGGCTCGGGCCCAGGATTGATGGTCAGGACCAGGTACATGGCCGCCTGCGTGAGCGGCGCGTCCACGGGCTGATGCGTCACGGAAGGCAAATCGTTCTCCTTGCGGGCTCGGGAAGCCCAGGCGGATAGTTTACCTTGCGATCGCTCCCCGCTTCGGGGCGCCGCCCGCCAGCATCCGGACGGACCGGCGTTCGTTATAATGCGTTCCTGCATTGCCTCCATCCATGGGTTCCCTCACCCCATCCATCAAAAAGGCCCACATGACATCCCCATCCGCTCCGCAATCGCGGACCCCGTTCTATCTCGCCCTGCTGGTCGCGTTCCACATCCTGGTCATCATCGCCAGCAACTACCTGGTGCAGCTGCCCATCGAACTGTTCGGCTTCCACAGCACCTGGGGCGCCTTCAGCTTTCCCTTCATCTTCCTGGCCACCGACCTGACCGTGCGCCTGATCGGCAAGGCCCCCGCGCGGCGGGTGATCCTGCGCGCCATGATCCCGGCGCTGGTCGTCTCCTACGTCGTGTCGGTGCTGTTCCACGAAGGCGGCTTCAACGGCCTCGCCGCGCTGGGCGAATTCAACACCTTCGTCTTCCGCATCGCCTTCGCCAGCTTCGCGGCCTACGTCCTGGGCCAGTTGCTGGACGTGCACGTATTCGACCGCATGCGGCGCGGCTACGTGCAATGGTGGGTGGCGCCGGCCGCGTCCGCCGTGCTCGGCCAGGCGCTGGACACGATTGCCTTCTTCGGCATCGCCTTCTGGCGCAGCAGCAACCCCTTCATGGCCGCGCACTGGGGGGAAATCGCCGCCGTGGACTACGCCATCAAGCTGGCCGTCAGCCTGCTGTTGTTCGTGCCGATGTACGGCGTCGCCCTGAACGCGATCGTGCGCGCCATGCGGCGGCGCGAGGCCCTGCCGGCCGCGGCATGAGCGCGGCGGACGAGCCGATGAACGCGGTCCCCAAGCCCCGCCGCGCCCTGGTCCTGTTTTCCGGCGGCCAGGACTCCACCACCTGCCTCGCCTGGGCGCTGGCGCGTCACGACCACGTCGAGACCATCGGCTTCGACTACGGCCAGCGCCACCGCGCCGAGCTGGACTGCCGCGCCGCGCTGCGCCAAAGCCTGGCCGGACTGCGCCCCGAGTGGGCGTCGCGCCTGGGCGAAGATCACCTGCTGGACGTGGACGTGCTGGGCCAGCTGGGCGCTTCGGCCATGACCGACGACATCGCCATCGCCCTGCAGGCCGACGGCCTGCCCAACACCTTCGTGCCGGGCCGCAACCTGCTATTCTTCACCCTGGCTGCCGCGCTGGCCTACCGGCGCGGGCTGGACGTGCTGGTGGGCGGCATGTCGCAGACGGACTATTCCGGCTACCCGGACTGCCGCGACAACACGCTCAAGGCGCTGCAGGTGGCGCTGAGCCTGGGCATCGACCGCCCCCTGACGCTGGAAACCCCGCTGATGTGGCTGGACAAGGCCGACACCTGGGAACTGGCGCGGCAACTGGGCGGCGACCCGCTGGTCGAACTGGTGCGCACCGATACCCACACCTGCTACCTGAACCGCCGCGACACCCTGCACGCCTGGGGCTACGGCTGCGGCGAATGCCCCGCCTGCCTGCTGCGCGCGCAGGGGCACCGGGCATGGGCGGCACGGCGACGGGCCGGCTGAAGCGGCGCCCCTTCACACGCATCCGCCTTCCATCCGACGCGGTTCCCGCCCGTTCGCCGAAGGCGAAGCCGCCGACATCGCTATAAAGTGATGTATATTTCGATAGCCGCAACCCGGGCCATCCGGCCGCCGCGGCGCGATCCGATCGCCCACCCACCGGAACCGGAACCATGGACGAGGCCCCCGTCTTTTTCGAAACCTCGATGCTGGACGCCTGGCTGGCGGAGGACGTCGGCTTCTTCGACCTGACCAGCACGCTGCTGGAGATCGGAACGAGACCGGCCCGGATCTCGTGGGTGGCGCGCCAGCCCATGACCCTCGCCTGTACCGAGGAAGTCGCGCGCATGGTCGGCATGCGAGGCGGCTGTGCGACGGACTGCCTGCCCAGCGGCCGGCGTGTGGAACCCGGCACGGAGATCGTGACGGCGCGGGGCGCGGCCCAGGCCCTGCTGGACTGCTGGAAGGTCGGCCAGAACCTGCTCGAATACGCCTGCGGCGTGGCGACGCGCACGCGCGCCATGGCGGACGCCGCGGCCCAGGCCAACCCCGACGTGTGCGTCCTGGCCACCCGCAAGCACCCGCCGGGGCTGCGCCGCGTGGCGCAGAAGGCGGCGCTGGCCGGAGGCGCGTTCCCGCACCGGCTGGGCCTGTCCGAGACCGTGCTGGTCTTCCCCCAGCACCGCGCGCTGTTGCCGAACGGCTGGAAGGACCTGCGCCAGATACTGGCCCGGCGCCGCAAGCATCTGGTCGAGAAGAAAATCGTGATCGAGGCGAACTCCTACGAAGAGGCCCGCGAAGCCGCCCGCTGCGGCGCCGACGTCGTGCAGTTCGACAAGGTCGAGCCCGAACGGCTGGCGCAATGGTGTCCACACCTGCGCGCCGAATGGCCGCGTCTCGGCCTGCTCGCCGCCGGCGGCATCCGCCCGGACAACGCAGCCGCCTACGCCGCCACGGGGGTGGATGCGCTGGTCACCAGCAGCCTCTACTTCGGCCCGCCGGCGGACATCGGCGTACGGATCAAGCGCGATCCGCCTCGCGAAACCACCACGGAAGGACACTCGCCATGACGACCCCGCTACTCGACGACATCCTCCAGGAAGCCCGCCAGCGCCTGGGCGCCGAACTGGACACGCTGACCCTGGAGCGCGCCGTCGCCGGCATCTTCTTCACCGGGGTCGAACTGAGCAATGGCTGCCGCGGACTGGCCGCCACCCCCATCAAGGAAATTCCCGCCGCCGTGTGCTGTTCGAGCTCGCTGAGCGCCCTGCCCTCTCCCGGCAAGCTGCGGGGGCGCCCCGCCGCCGACGCGCTGGAAGACCTGGCCCCAGGGACGGGTCCCATGCGGCGCGCCATGGCGATCGCCACGCTGAACGCGCTCATCGAAACCCTCTGGCAGCGGGACGGCGCGCCCCGGGATGCCCGGGTTTCCAGCGGGGACGCCGCCCAGGCGCTGGCGCTCCGCCCCGGCGAGCGCGTCGTGCTGGTGGGCGCATTCGCCCCCTACATGCGCGCCTTCCGCAAGGAAGGGCGCGACTACCGCGTGCTGGAAATGGACCCGGCCACGCTGCGGCCCGATGAATTGCCGCATTACGCTCCGGCCTCCGCAGCGCCACGGATCGTCCCCTGGGGAGACGTGCTCATCAGCACCGCCACCACACTGATCAACGGCTCGCTGGACGCGCTGCTGAGCCATGTCCGCCCCGGCACGCGCATCGCCATCGTCGGCCCCACCGCGCCGCTGCTGCCCGGCCCCTACCGGGCGCGCGGAATCCAGGTGGTGGGCGGCACGCGGGCGCGCCAGGCCGGACCGCTGCTCGACCTGCTGGCGGAGGGCGCATCCGGCTACCATCTGTTCGAAAAATCGGTGGACAGGGTCAACCTGGTCATGGACTAGGACGGGCGGCGGAACCGGCGCCCGCTACAGCGTCACCGTCCCCTCGACGCAGGTGACGACCTCGCCACCCACCCAGATGTCCGGCCCGGATCGTTCGACATGCACGCGCCCCGCCCGGCTCAGCGCCGTCCCCTGGGAGGCCACGTAGGATCCGGGCGCCCGGCCGCTGCCGATCAGCCACTGGGCCACTCCGGCGTTCAGGCTGCCCGTGACCGGATCTTCCGGAACCCCCAGGCCGGGCACGAAGGCCCGCACCTCGAATTGCGCCTGCTCGCCATCGACCGCCGGATCCCAGGGGGCGACCACGCCCACCTTGAGATCGCCGAGGATGGCCGGATCGGGACGCAGGTCCAGCACCCGCCGGCGCGTGTCCAGCAGCACCGCCAGCCAGCCCGGACCATTGTCCACCCACTGCGCATCGCGGATCTCGCCGCTGGCCAGGCCCAGCCCGGCGGCGATGCGCGGCAGCAGGTCGGCCTCGACCGGGCCGGAGCGCTCCAGGGGCGGCGCGGCGAACGCCACCCGTGATCCGTCGCGGCGCAGCGTGATCAGGCCCAGCGGACATTCCTGGACGATCGTCTCGCCGCGCGGCCGGCCCCCGCCGGCCAGCCACACCGCGCAAGCGCCCAGCGTGGGATGCCCGGCGAACGGCAGCTCGCCACGCGGCGTGAAGATCCGCACACGGTAGTCCGCGCGCGGCGTCGTCGGCCGCAGCAGGAAGATCGTCTCGCTCAGGTTCGTCCAGCGGGCGAACGCGGCCATCCGGTCGTCCGCCAGCCCGTCGGCGGCGATCACCACCGCCAGCGGATTGCCCTTCAGGGGCTCGCTGGCGAAGACGTCCACTTGCTTGAAATCGAAGATCGGCATGGTGCTATGCGGCAATCAGGGAGAGGGTTTTCAATTCTCGCATCAAGGCGGGTCTGGGTGCATCCAGCACGTCGGCCTGGATACGGAAAATCACCGCACGGATCACATCGGACTGGGACATCCCGGTGTCCTGGGCCAGTTCCCTCAGATCCTGCGACGTCCGGGGCGTGACCTTGAGGGACAGGCGACGGCGCGCGGCGCCCCGTTGCTCCTTGTAGGCTCGCCTGGCGCTCAAGCAGGCCTCCCGGAGTTCCTCAGCCGGGGATTCACCTGAAGCATACCGATGCAGATACAAGGCCATCAGGGCTTTCCGGAATGCCGTCGTACTGTGCCGGTCGATCTCGTATGCGGCAAGGTCCAGCACATCCAGATAGATCGCGGGCAACTGCGCTTCGATCGGTTTGACCGCCCGCTTCCGCGCATCCTGAATGGCCGGGGTGGACTGAGCCGGCGTGGCGACCACGGAATCGCACTCGTCGCACACCGCCACCAGCAGGTCTTTCACAGTCCCCCTGCCGTCGCTGAACGGCACCGTGCGGCGGGCGAAGGTCGTCCCCACCCGCTTTCGGCAATGAGGGCAGATGGCCTGGCTCTTGTCGCCTTCATGGAACAGTCGGATCGTCATGGCTTGTGGACGTGATGGACACTGATGAACAGGGTATCGGGGTCTCCGACGAAGTAGAACTTGATGTACCAGCCCTGCGTCTTGATGACATGGACATCGATTTCCGGAGAGGGGAACAGGCATGCTCGGTCCCCGTGGAACGCCGGATCAGCGCCTCGACCTCCGCCGCGCTGATCTCGCCGCATTGCAGCAGGTTCTTCAAATCGATCTGGCTGCGGACCTCGTGCTGAAAGGCCCCTGATTGCAACGCCGCGATCACCATCCGCTTGACCGCCCTGAAGCCCTTGATCATGCCTGTCTTCCACAGATTTTACGATATTCATCGTATTAATCAATATGGAAGAGGATAAAACGAGCCAGCCGGCAGGCCATGGCCAGAGCACATCCACACCGATATAATACTGTTCATACATACAGTAATTCACTTGCCATGGACACCCCCGCCCTCCTCTCCCCGCAGCCCGTCGTCTGCCGGCACGTCGAAGCCCCGGCGCGCTGCGGCTTTCCCAGCCCGGCCGAGGACCACGCGCAGAAGCGGATCGACCTGAACACCGTCCTGATCCCACATCCCGAAGCCACCTTCTACATGCGCGCCCGGGGCGAATCCATGCGCGACGCCGGCATCGGCGACGGCGATTCCCTGATCGTGGACCGCGCCCTGGAAGCCCGGCATGGCGACATCGTCGTGGCCGTCGTCGACGGCGACTTCACCGTCAAGACCCTGCACCGCCAGGACGGCCGGATACGCCTGCGGGCGGCCAACCCCGCCTTCACGGACATCGTGCCGCGCCACGGCCAGGAACTGGCCATCTGGGGAGTCGTCACATGGGTGCTCAAGCCCGTCGGCCGCCACCACGCATCGCGCTGATCGACGGCAACAGCTTCTATTGCGCCTGCGAGCGGGTCCTGCGCCCCTCGCTGGAAGGCAGGCCCGTCATCGTGCTGTCCAACAACGACGGCTGCGCCATCGCCCGCACGGCCGAAGCCAAGGCCATGGGCATCCCCATGGGCGCTCCCTGGTTCAAGATCCAGCACCTGCAGGCCCGGGGGCTAGTCGCCATTTCCGCCAACTTCGCCCTATATGGCGACATGAGCGACCGCATGATGCGCGTCATCGGCCAGTTCTCCCCCGCCCAGGAAATCTATTCCATCGACGAATGCTTCCTGGACCTGACCGGCCTGCCCGGCACGGGCCGCGACATCGGCACGCAAATCCGCCAGCGCGTGCTGCGCTGGGTCGGCATCCCCACCTGTGTCGGCATCGGCGCCACCAAGACCCTGGCCAAGCTCGCCAACCACCTGGCCAAGTCCCTGCCGCGCCTGCAGGGCATCTGCGACCTGTCCGGCCTGGGTCCCTCGGAACTGATGCGCGCCATCCGCCACGTGCCCATCAGGGACGTCTGGGGCGTCGGCCGCCGGCTGGCGCCCAGCCTGGAGGCGCAGGGCATCCGCACGGCCGCCGACCTGGCGCTGGCCGACCGCCACGCGCTGCGGCGTCGATACTCCATCATCCTGGCCAAGACCGCCCAGGAACTATGCGGCGAACCCGCCATCGACTGGGAAGACGCGCCGCCCCCGAAGCAGCAGGTCATGTCCACCCGCAGCTTCGGCCTGCCCGTGCGCGACCTGGCCGAACTGGAACAGGCCGTCAGTCTCTTCACCAGCCGCGCCGCCGAGAAACTGCGCCTGCAGCATTCCCATGCGGCCGCCGTGCAGGTTTATATTCGGACCAGCCGTTTCGGCACCGGGCCGCGGCACGCGGACAGCGCCGTCGTGCCGCTGGATTCGCCCACGGACAGCACCCCCGCGCTGCTGCGGGCCGCACTGAGCGGGTTGCGGTCGGTGTTCCAGCCGGGATTCGACTATGCCAAGGCAGGGGTGTGTCTGCTGGACGTACGGCCGGCGGCGCCGGTTTCGATGCAGGGGGAACTGTTCGGACTGGATCCCCTGGCGGACGATGCCGCCCGGGCGGGGCGGGCCATGGCGGCGATGGATGCGCTCAACCAGCGGTTCGGGAGCCGGATGATCCAGCTGGCCAGCGCCTTGCACAAACCGGATGCGCGGTGGTTGATGCGACAGGCGCACCGGTCGCCGAGTTATACGACAGAGTGGAGGGATGTGGTGGAGGCGGGGTGATGAAAAGACACCTCCTCACCCCCTCAACGCCCGCTCCACCCCCGCCACATCGATCTTCCCCATCTTCATCATCGCCTCGAACGCGCGCCGGGCCGCCGCGCGGTCCGGATTCTTCAGCGCGTCCGTCAGCACCCGGGGCGTGATCTGCCAGGAAATCCCCCATTTGTCCTTGCACCAGCCGCAGACGCTTTCCTGGCCGCCATTGCCGACGATGGCGTTCCACAGGCGGTCGGTCTCGGCCTGGTCGTCGGTCGCGACCTGGAACGAAAACGACTCGTTGTGGCTGAATTCCGGACCGCCGTTCAGCCCCAGGCAGGGGATGCCCATGACGGTGAACTCGACCGTCAGGACGTCGCCTTCCTTTCCGGAAGGATAGTCGCCGGGGGCATGCACGACGTTGCCCACGGCGCTGTCCGGAAAGGTCTCCGCATAGAACCGGGCCACCTCCAGGGCGGCACCGTCATACCAGAGGCAGATCGTGTTCTTGCTGGCCATCTCTCGCTCCTGATCAATCGCGCGCCTGATCCACACATGCCGCGGCGGCGTGTCGCCGGGGCAGAACCCGCCTCACGCCCACTCGCGGCATGCCGCACAAGCGACGCACGGCCGGCTTGAAAACCTAACACCCGGCCGCCCCGCTCCCCGACGCATGCCGCGCCTGCAGCGTCAGGATCCTGGCCACCGCCGCGTGGTCGGCGACGGCGGCATCCATCATGGCCGCCACGTCGGCCTTCAGGGCCGTGCGCGACCCGCCGTCCAGGTAGATCATGTGCCCGGAGGGGTAGCAGCGCGTCGTCAGGTTCCCGCGCAGGGCCGGATCGACCAGGGGCATGTCCCGCAGGTCCATCTCGGTCTGGAAAAAGGGCGTGACGAAGTCGTAATAGCCATTGGCGGACAGTACCTTCAGGTCCACGTTCAGGCTCATCGTCGCCGCCAGGTCGCCGGCCGTGTACAGCACGACGTTCCCCTGGTCGTCCATGCCCTTCTGCGCGCCCGTAGGGTCCACGTGATGGAAGTCCCAGTGCTGGAACGCCTGGTCGTTGAGGTCGGTGAAGGACGAAGCGGATGTGAATTTCAATTCATCATTCAGGTAGTGGTGCCACATGGCCGTGTACACGCCCGATACGGCCGTCATGGCCGGATCGTTGCCGCCCGAGTTGGGCGAGATGTGGCGGGCGATCCCCGTGTCGATGCCGGTCGCGCGGCCGTCGTACGCGCCGATCGCGCGGCCCTGGGCGCGCAGCAACTGGAGCAGGAACAGGGTGCGGCCCTCGCCATCCCCGGCGGCGATGTCCAGGTGCCAGGACATGAGCGTCGGCTTGTCGATTCCGGTGTACTGGCTCAGCCGCTCCAGCGTATCCGCCGCCACGTCGGGATAGGCCCGCAAGGCCTTGGCGTAATCGCCCTGCGCGAAGGCGCGGACCGCGTCCATCAAGGCGGGGAGTTCATCCGGCGCGGGCCGCAGGCCCAGCCTGTGGTGATACCAGGCATCCGCCGCCGCGGTCGGCAGCGCCCCGACGGGATTGCCGGCGCGCGTGTAGTCCAGGATCGAGGACTGCAGGGTCACGCCGTTGAGGTCCACGCCATCCTCGTGCAGGGCATAGGACAGCACGGCGCTGCGGGCCGTGCCGTAGGATTCGCCGAACAGGAACTTGGGGGAGTTCCAGCGGTCGTACTCGGTCAGGTAGCGCTTGATGAACTGCTTCAGCGAGGCGGCGTCCTGGTCCACGCCCCAGAAATCGCGGTTCTTCCACGGCGCGATGGCCGCCGAATAGCCCGTCCCGACCGGATTGATGAACACCAGGTCGCTGCGGTCGAGCAGGCTGTCGGTATTGTCTTCCAGCGTGTAGGGCGCGGGCGGCGTGAAGTCCGGCATGGACGTCCGGATGCGCCGGGGCGCGAACGAGCCCAGCAGCACGAAGACCGACGACGAGCCCGGCCCGCCGTTGTAGAAGAAGGTGACCGGCCGCTCGTGCGCCGCGTCGCCGTCCAGGGTGAAGGCGACGTAGAAGATCTTCGCGCTGGGGCGCGAACTGCCGGAGTCCACGGCGACCAGGTGGCCGGCCCGGGCCGTGTAGGCCAGCGTCCGGCCGTCCAGGCGCAGTTCGTGATGGGTCACCGCGGCGCGTTCCGTCGCATCCGTCACGGAATCGTCCGGGCCATTGCCGTAGGCCGTCGGATCGAAATAGGGCTGGGCTTTCATTTCGCACCCCCTGAGAGCGCCTTCCCCGCTTTTCATCCCCTCGGCCCATTTAACCGCGGGATCCCGGACGAGGCAAGCGCGGCAATGGGGGCATGGGCCTCTTCGGTCCTCGCATCGGGCCGGACAGGGCTGCTACATTGGGCGGCGCGTCACGGACAAGAATGCCGCGACGCCGGAGCCGGACACAAGGCCCGCCGCATGCCCGGATCGTCCAGTCCTCCGAGGACGACCCATCCAACCCCTCGCAGAGAAACATCAATGTTCATCGTCTCGATCACCTACACCGCCCCGCTCGAAGCCATCGACGCCGCCCTGCCGGAACACGTGGCGTTCCTGGACCGCCACTACGCGGCCGGCGTCTTCATCGCCTCAGGCAGAAAAGTCCCCAGGACGGGGGGCGTCATCCTGGCCGCCACGTCCGGCAAAGACGCGCTGTCCGCGATCCTGGCCGAGGATCCGTTCTCCCGGAAGGACCTCGCCACCTACCGGATCGAAGAATTCATTCCTTCCAAGTCGAGCCCGGAGATCCAGAGGTTCTTCGATTCCGGAAACTGACGGAGGGGCATCGGCTCGGCAAGCAGCCGGGCAGGCTACGTCGTACGTCGCCGATACCGACGGCTATCTCGTGGAAAGCTGCTCGCCGGTCCTGTAGCCCCAAGAAAGCCTATGACCAGGCCAAACGGCCGGCCCATGGGTTTCATGGCCTGAACATGGTGCCGCGGGGCGCGGGATATCGCCCGACAGGGGCAAAAAAAACCCAACCGCCAAGGGTTGGGTTTCAGGTGACTGGTGGAGCCGGGGGGAATTGAACCCCCGTCCGCAAGCCCTCCGCAAGTAGCTCTACATACTTAGTCGGCCTATTTTGAGTTTTAACCTTGGATCATGCCGGACGACAGGCCCTTCCTCGGCGATTCGCACTGATTTAAGATCCGACCCAGCGACCTGGTCGAACCCGATTCCCTGTAGATGACGCTGCTGTGGGTTTGACCCCACCCGACCCAGGGACCAGTCGGTGCAGCGGCTCACCGCTTAAGCGGCCAGAGCGAAACGCTCGTCGTTGGCGTTTGTAGTTTTCCAGTGGATTTACGAGCGTACTGGTGCTCGGTATGCACTATCCTGTTTTGCGACCCACGTCGAAGCCAAATCGGCCCCAGGACTCTTCATTGTACCGGCATTTTTCGGATAATGAAATTACAATCGGGGCCCATGAGGACGTTTCACCACACTCCCCCCGCCCCGCCGGCCGCCCCATCCAGGATCCCGCCATGCTGCGCTGGCTGATGGGGCGCGACGCCCATGACCGGGAACTGGACCAGGTCCTGGAATCGCTGGACACGCGCGTCTGGCCGCCCCTGCTGGCGCGGCATGGATTCCTGCGCGGCCTGGACGAGCGGGAAACCGAGACGCTGCGCCGGCACACGGCCTGGATCCTGGCGAACAAGTCCTTCCACGGCGCCCACGGCCTGCGGGTGACGCCCGACATGCGCCGCTCGATCGCGGTCCAGGCCGCCCTGCCGATCCTCGGGCTGGACACGTCGCTGTACCGGGGCTGGACGCAGATCGTGGTCTACCCGGGTGGCTTCCTGGTGCCGCGCGCGGAAACCGACGAGGCGGGCGTGGTCCACGAATACGTGCAGGAAACGTCAGGAGAATCCTGGGAGGGCGGTCCGGTGATCCTGTCCTGGGAAGACGCGCGCGCCGGGACGGACGCGCAGGCGAACGTGGTGATCCACGAATTCGCCCACAAGCTCGACCAGCGCGACGGGGGCGCGGACGGCATGCCGGGGCTGCGCGCGCATCGGGACCTGGATCCGCGCCATTGGCGCAAGGTCCTCGACCGGACCTTCGACGATTTCAGCGACTGGGTGGACGAGGTGGAATCGCTCATCCCGCCCGACGTGGATCCGGAATCCGACGAGGCCGCCGGATGGTACGCGGAACTGCCGCTGGATCCCTACGCGGCGCAGGATCCGGCGGAATTCTTCGCGGTCAGTTCGGAAAGCTTCTTCATCGAGCCCTGGGCCATGGCGGCGGCCTGGCCGGACTGGTACGCGCTGCTGGTGCGGTATTATCGGCAGGATCCCCTGCGGCGCCTGGAAGGCGCTGGCGTACCGCGCCCCGTGCGCCCCTGACGCCGGCAAGCCGGCCGGCGGGCCCGGGGCGAAACGAACGCCCCGCCCGGGGCGCTCCCTCATCGGAAGGACCCCGAACATGGACATCACGCTCACGGCCGCCGACGGCCATTCGTTCACCGCCTACCTGTGCGGCCCGGAAGACGCCCGGGTCGGCGTCGTGGTGCTGCCGGAAATCTTCGGCATCAACGCGCACATCCGCCAGATGGCGGACCGCTTCGCGGCCCAGGGCTACCGGGCGATCTGCCCGTCCTTGTTCGACCGGGCGACGGACGGCGAGGCCGGCCTGCGGCTGGACTACGACGCCGCGGGGCGGGATCGCGGCCTGGCCCTGCGCAAGCGGATCGAGGACGCGGACGCCCTGCTGGACATCGAGGCGGCCGCCGCCGCGTTGAAGGGCCAGGCGGTGCGCCTGGTAACCGGCTATTGCTGGGGCGGCTATCTGTCCTGGCGCGCCGCCTGCCTGAGCGACACTTTCGCCGCCGCCTCCTGCTGGTACGGCGGGGGCATCGCGCGCCACGCCCACGATACGCCCCGCATCCCGGTGCAGATGCACTTCGGCGGCAAGGACGGCTCGATCCCGATGTCGGACGTGGAGGCGATCCGGGCGGCGCAGCCCGGCCTGCCGATCCACGTCTACCCGGAAGCCGGCCACGCGTTCGGGCGCGAAGGCACGGCGGCCCACCACCCGGCCTCGGCGGCGCTGGCCTGGGAACGGACGCTGGCGTTCTTCGCCGATCATTCGGCGTGAAGCGGCCCGGGCGCCCCGGGCCGCGATCCGCAGTCCCGACGCCCTTGCGCAACAAACGTGAACAGTTGTTCCCACAAGGCCGCAAAGCCGCGCGCCCGTAGCCTTTTGAATCGACTGTCCGCGATGCATCCACAATCCCGCCGCCCGGACGGGCCACAATGGGGCACCTCGATCCGCAGGACAATCACATGAAAAATAGCCCCTACGCTGCGCCTTCGGCTTGCTGCCCCCCGAGGGGGCGCTTTTCATCTTGGGGCGGCCCGGCGATGAAAAAAAGCATCGTTGCGGCAGCCCTGATCGCCGGCGCGCTGATGGCGGGCCCCGCCGCCCACGCGGGCGACGTGGACGTCGGCATCTCCATCGGCATCCCCGGCTTCATCTGGGGCGGTCCGGCCTACTACCCGCCTCCGCCGCCGCGCTACTACCACCGCCCGCGCGTGGTCGTGGTGCCCGAACCCGTCTACGTGCCCGGCCCCGGCTACCGCCAGGGCTGGGTGGATCGCGGCCATTACGACCGCCATCAGCGCAAGTACTGGAAGGAAGGCTGGAAACACGACCGGGGCCATCGCGGCCGCGGCTGGGACGACTGACTCAGGCGGCCTCGGCAACGGTCTCGGCCGCCCGCAGGCGCCGCGCATGGACGGCCAGCGCGGCCAGCAGCTTGTCCAGCCCCTCGCGGACGACGCCGTCCGTCAGTTCGCCGTCGGCGGAAAACTTCTCGTGGGCGGCGGAAACGAACAATTCGGGCTTGTTCAAGGGGTGCAGGTCCAGATAGACCAGCACCTGGCGCAGGTGGTATTGCGCCCGCGCGCCGCCCAGGCCGCCCATGGACGCGCTGGCGATGGCCGCGGGCTTGCCCTGGAAGGGCGCCTCGGGCACGCGCGACAGCCAGTCGATGGCGTTCTTCAGCACGCCCGGGATCGAGTAGTTGTATTCCGGCGTGGCGATCAGGAACGCATCGGCCCGGGCCGCCTGGGCGGCCAGGCGCTGGACGGACGCCGGGAAACCCTGGGCCTGCGTGTCGCCGTTGTACAGCGGCACGTCGGACAGGTCGGCGATCTCGATGTCCATGCCCTCCGGGGCCTGCCGCCGCGCCTGTTCGAGCAGCAGATGATTGTAGGAACCCTGGCGCAGGCTGCCGCCGATGGCGAGAATGCGAATGGACATGATTGACTCCTATGGTCGATGAAGTGCGTCGAGACCCCGCCCGTCCGGAGCGGGGCCGATGAAAATAGGGAGGAATCGGCGGCCGGTGCGGAAGCCCGGCCGCCATGCGGCTCACTGCGCCAGCACGCCGTCCCGGTAATCGCGCAGGGCCTGCTCGATTTCCTCGGGGGTGTTCATGACGAAGGGGCCGTACTGGACGACGGGCTCGTTCAGCGGCTTGCCGGCCAGCAGCAGGACCCGCGCGCCGTCGGCGCCCTTCGGCACCGCGGCAATATGCAGGGTGTCGCCCTGCGCGCCGAACCAGACGGTGTGCCCTGGTTCGACGGCCCGGCCGCCGGCATCCAGCCGCCCTTCGAACACGTACAGCAGGACTTGGTGGGTCGCCGGGATCGGGATGTCCACCGGCTGCCCCGCCATGACGCGGACGTCGGCGATCAGCGGCTGGGTGGCGGGATTCGCCTGGCCCGGCCCCCGCAGCGGGCAGGTCGCCCAGGGAATGGTGCCGGCGATCACCTTGATGAAGCCGCCTTCGGGCAGTTCGGCCGCCGCGAGCGAATCGGCCGGAATGTCGCGATAGTGCGCGGGCTGCATCTTGTCCGCGGCCGGCAGATTCAGCCAGATCTGGAAGCCGCGCAGCAGGCCGTTTTCCTGCTGGGGCATTTCCTCGTGGACGATGCCGCGCCCGGCGGTCATCCATTGCACGCCCCCGGCCTTCAGGTCGCCTTCGTTGCCCAGATGGTCGCGATGGCGCATGTGGCCGTCGACGATGTAGGTCACGGTCTCGAAGCCGCGATGCGGATGCGGCGGAAAACCCGCGACGTAGTCGTCCGGATCGTCGGAGGAAAACGCGTCCAGCATCAGGAAGGGATCCATGCGGAACTGCCGCTGCTGCCCCAGGGCGCGCAGCAGGCGCACGCCCGCGCCGTCCTGGGTGGGCTGGGCGGGAAGGATCCGGGTGACGGCTCGATGGGACATGATCGGCTCCAATGATGGGTTGCCGTCATTATGAGATCATATAATTGGATTAACAACAGTAAAAATCCAGGCTTTTTGATCTATAAATTCGATATGAATGACATCATCCCGATCGCCTGGTGGCAGGCGCTGCTGGCCGTGGTCGACCAGGGCGGCTACGCGCAGGCCGCCGAATTCCTGGGAAAGAGCCAGTCCGCCGTCAGCTATTCCATCCAGCGGCTCGAAGACCACCTGGGCCTGCGCGTATTCCGGACGGAGGGCCGGCGCGCCGTGCCCACTCCGGCCGGCCAGGTCCTGCTGCGGCGCGCCCGTTTGCTGGTCGACCATGCCCAAAACCTGGAATCGGCGGCGCGCGAACTGGCCGCCGGCCGCGAATCGCTACTGCGCCTGGCGGTAGACGCCCTGTTCCCGGAATGGCTGCTGCTGCGGGCCCTGGCCGTGTTCGGCGCGGACTGCGGTTCGACCCGGATCGAAGTCCTGGAGACCGTCCTCAGCGGCACCGACGAGGCCCTGGCGCGCCGCGAGGCCGACCTGGTCGTCACGCCCCGCATTCCCCAGGGCTTCAGCGGCGAACCCCTGCTGCGGGTCCGCTTCGTGGCGGTCGCCGCGCCCGGCCATGCCTTGCACGCCCTGGGGCGGCCGGTCGAATGGGCCGACCTGCGCCAGCACCGGCAACTGGTGGTGCGGGATTCGGGAACGCGGCGCCAGGACGCCGGCTGGCTGGATGCCGAGCAGCGCTGGACCTTCGCCCACATGGCCGGATCCATCCGCGCCGCCTGCGCTGGCCTGGGCTTCGCCTGGTACCCCGAACTGCGCATCCGCGAAGAACTGGCCGACGGTCGGCTGCGGCCCCTGCCGCTGGCCGAGGGCCGCCACCGCTACGCCACGCTGTACCGGGTGTTCGCCCGGCCGGAATTCCCCGGCCCGGCCTGCCGGGAACTGGCCGACGTCCTGGAGCGCCTGACCCGGGAACAGGCCGGAGACGCGGCGATCCTGGAATGACCGGGACCGCGCCCGGGACCGCGGATCAAAGCCCGACGTTGTCCTTTTCCAGGACCTGTTCGGCGCGGTAGCTGGACCGCACCAGCGCGCCGGAGACGACTTCGCGGAAGCCCTTGGACAGGCCCAGGTCGCGGTAGGCGCGGAACTGCTCGGGCGTGACGAAGCGGCGCACCGGCAGGTGGTTGGCCGTGGGCCGCATGTACTGGCCGAAGGTCAGGATGTCGACGTGGGCGGCGCGGATGTCATCCATCGCCTGCTCGATTTCCTCGTCGGTCTCGCCCAGGCCCAGCATGATGCTGGTCTTGGTCAGGGTGTGCGGCGCGTAGGCCTTGGCGTGGGCCAGCACGTCCAGGGTCTGGCGGTAGCCGGCGCGCGCGTCGCGCACCACATGGGTCAGGCGTTCCACGGTTTCCACGTTCTGGGCGAAGGTGGTCAGGCCGGCGTCCAGGATCTTTTCCACGCAGCCGTGGTCGCCCCGGAAGTCGGGGGTCAGGGCCTCGACCGCCGTCTTCGGCGAACGTTCGTGGATGGCGCGGATACAGGCGGCGTAGTGGCCCGCTCCGCCGTCGATCAGGTCGTCGCGGTCGACCGAGGTGAGCACCACGTATTTCAGCTGCATCAGCGCCACCGCGTCGGCCACGCTCTCCGGCTCGCCGTGGTCCAGCCAGCCGTGGGGATTGCCGGTGCTGACGGCGCAGAACTTGCAGGCCCGCGTACAGACCGAGCCCATCAGCATCAGGGTCGCCGTGCCCCGCCCCCAGCATTCGGCGATGTTGGGGCACTTGGATTCGGCGCAGACCGTGTTCAGCTTGTGCGTCTCGACGATCTCGCGGACTTCCTGGTAGCGCGCGCCCGACGGGATGCGCACCCGCAGCCAGGAAGGCTTGGGCGCGGAATCGGGGATTTCGGTGAGCTCGCTGGGCCGCATGCCGTCCTTGACGGCCTTGGTGCCTTGCGGACTGATGAATTTCGACCCCGAACGGGCGCGGATGATGGGGACTTCGGTCGTCATGGAAAACCTGCGGGAAATGGTCGGAATCGGGCGCCCGTCACCCCCGGCGGACGCCTGTGCGGATAGTACCACGCGCCCCCGCGAGAACCGCCGCACCCGACCCGGCGATGCGGCCATAGGGATTATTCCGGACTGTTTCGGACTGTTTCGCAACACTGCCCGGCCCGGTATACTCCCCGCCATGTTGCCGGCCCCGCCCCCGAAGATCCCCCTGCTCGCCCGCCCGCCCGGCACCGCCCTGGCGCTGCTGTGCCTGCTGGGCATGGCCGCGCTCTGGACGACGCTGTGCGCCCTCAGCCATTCCGCTCCCGACCTGGACGGGATGGAGGAACTCGTCTGGGCGGCCAGCCTGGAACTGGGCTATCCCAAGCATCCGCCCCTGCCCTCGTGGTTCATGCACGTGGCCACGGAACTGCTGGGCCGGCCCGTGTGGCTGCCTTTCCTGATGGGGCAGGCCTTCTCGGCGCTGGGGCTGTGGTTCGTGTGGAAGCTGGGCCGCGACATCACCACGCCCCACCGGGCGCTGATCGCCACCCTGCTGGTCTCGGTGACCGCCTATTTCTCGCTGCGCGGCACGATCTACAACCACAACACGGCGCAGCTCTGGTCGATCGCCGCCTCGATCTGGCTGTTCCACCGGGCGCTGCGCGGCGGCCGGATGCGCGACTGGGCGCTGCTGGGCGCGGTCGGCGGCCTGGCGATGCTGACCAAGTACAGCGCCCTGATCCAGTTCGCCGCCTTCTTCCTGTATGCGCTGCGCAGCGGCGCCCTGCGCCGCCCGGACACCTGGCGCGGCATCGCCGTCGCCGCCCTGGCCTTCCTGGTCGTGCTGAGCCCGCACCTGTGGTGGCTGGACCAGCACCGGTTCGAGCCGCTGCGCTACGCCGACGCCTCGCTGCAGGCGGGCGGCCGGCTGGCCGCCCTGAAGGACCTGCTGGACTTCACCCTGGACCAGGCCGGGCGCCTGGCGCCCATGGCGCTGGCGCTCGCCGCCTGGACCCTGTGGCGCAAGCGCCGGGGCGACCGGGCCCCGGGCCACGCGGCCAACGATGAATGCTTCGCGGGGACGGTCGCCGCCCCGCGCTACTGGCACGATCTGGCCCCCGAGGACCGGCAATTCCTGCTGTGGGTCGGCCTGGGACCCTTTCTCAGCACGGTGCTGGTCTCGGTGGCCCTGGGCTCGCGGCTGGAGGCTTCCTGGGCCAGCACCTTCTTCGTGCTGTTCGGCTTCTACGGACTGGGCTGGCTGCGCGGCCCCGAGGCGGTGCAGCTGCGCCGCATCCTGATCCTGGCGGCGGCGCTGCATGTCCTGATGGCCGTCGGCTACGCCGCCGCCCGGGGGCCGATCGCCCACCTGACGGGCTACGCCGCCCGCTCCACCTACCCCGGACCGGAGCTGGCTGCGCACGCGCTGCGGCACTGGCGGGATCATCAGCCGGGAAGGCCCCTGCGCGTGGTGGTCTCGAACACCTGGCTGGGCGGCAACATCGCCGTGCACATCGGCCCCGAGGCCCAGGTCTGGATCGACGCCAGCGACGAGCACTCCCCCTGGTTCGCGCCGGGAACCGCCCTGCGCTGCGGCGCGCTGGTCGCCTATAGCGGGAATGGGCGCGCCGTGCCTGCCCCCGCCGTGCGGGCGCTGGTCGATGCGGCGCCCTGGAAAGGCGTGGACGAAGTGCCCTGGTCCGGCCCCAAGGGGCCGGTGATCGACCTGCATTGGGCCGTGCTGCCCGCCACACCCGACTGCCTGAAGGGCGACCAGGCGGGCGCCGAATAACCGGACAGCGGGCGGGTCAGAAGGCGAAATGCCCGCCCGGCCGCAAGTCCGTGCCGTTGGCCAGCAGCGGCTCGAAATCGATGGGCGCCAGGGGCCGGGCGAACAGGTAGCCCTGGCCGTAGTCGCAGCCGGCGGCGGCCAGCAGCTCGTACTGCTCGCGCGACTCGATGCCTTCGGCCACCACGCGCAGGCCCAGCTTGTGCGCCAGCAGGATGACAGCCTCGCACAAGGCCAGGTCGGGGCCGTCCGGACTGAGATTGGCCACGAAGGACTGGTCGATCTTGAGGAAATCGATGTTGAACTTGCGCAGGTAGGACAGCGAGGAATAGCCGGTGCCGAAGTCGTCGAGCGCGACCTGCATCCCGGCGTCGCGGAAGGCGTCCAGTTGGCGCTGAATGCGCACGTCGCCGGAATCGATCAGCAGGCCTTCGGTGATTTCGACGATGACCTGGCGCGGCGACAGGCCCAGGGTGTCCAGGTGGCTGCGCCAGAAGGCGTGGTCCAGGCCCTCGTGGCGCAGCTGCGCCGGGGAGATGTTGACGCTGACCTGGATGTCCAGCCCGTACTGGCGGCGCCATTCGGCCACCTGGCGGGTGGCCTCGCAGAACACCCAGTCGCCGATGGGGCGGATGATGCCGGTTTCCTCGGCCAGGGGAATGAATTCGCTGGGCGACACCAGCCCCCGCACTGGATGATGCCAGCGCAGCAGGGTCTCGGCCTTGACGATGCGGCCGCTGGCCAGGTCGACGATGGGCTGGAAATCCAGCGAGAACTGGCTCTGGTCCAGCGCCAGGTGCAGGTCGTTGACCAGCCGCATGCGGGTCTGGGCCTGCTCCTGCATCGACAGCGTGAAGTAGCAGCTGCGGTTGCGGCCCTCGGCCTTGGCGGCATACATGGCCTGGTCGGCATTGTTCAGCAGGGATTCGGCGTCGGCGGCGTCGTCGGGGTAGAAGGTGATGCCGATGCTGGTGGAAATGAAGACGGTCTCGACCCCCAGGCGGAAGGGCTCGGCCAGCCTGCGCAGGATGTTGCGGGTCAGGCGCTCGACGTCGCGCGGTTCGCGGATGTCGTCCAGCAGGACCGTGAATTCGTCGCCGCCCAGCCGGGCCACGGTGTCGCTCTGGCGCACGCAGCCGCTGAGCCGCCGTGCGGCTTCCTTGAGCAGTTCGTCGCCCATGGCGTGGCCCAGGGTGTCGTTGATTTCCTTGAAGCGGTCCAGGTCCAGGAACAGCAGCCCCGTGCGGCTGCCGGTGCGCCGCGACTTGCGGATGCTCTGTTCCAGGCGGTCGTGGAACATCTGCCGGTTGGGCAGGTCGGTCAGGCGGTCGAAATTGGCCTGCTTCCAGATGATGGCTTCGGCCTGCTTGATCTCGGCGATGTTGGAGAAGATCATCACCCGGCGGTGGACCTCGCCGTCCGCGCCGTAGGACGTGTTGATGCTGAGCCACTCGGGGTAGAGCTCGCCGTTGGCGTGCTGGCCCCAGTGCTCGCCCTGCCAGCTGCCGGTCTCCATCACCGTGCGCCACATGGTCCGGTAGAACTCCCGGTCGTGGCAGGGGGAATTCAGGCAGCGGACGTGCCGGCCGATGACCTCGGATTCGGGACGACCCCGCAGCTTCACGAACGCCGGATTGACGTCCAGGATGAAGCCCTTGGGGTCCAGCACCAGCATGCCTTCGCTGGTGCTGCGGTAGACGAGCGAAGCCAGCTCGGCCTGGCGGTCGGTGTCGGGCAGGCCCGCCTTGCGCGGACGCATGACGTACAGATGGCTGTGGCCGGTGGGCGACGGGATGTGCGTGGCGGCGCCCGCCAGCATCATGGGCTGGCGCTGGCGGTCCAGGCCCTGCCCCCGCCACGGCAGGGTGTTGCGCGTGCCGGGCTGGCGCAGCCGCAGGTTGATTTCGCCGACGTCGGGCAGCAGGGCCTCGACGCCCAGCCCGATGGCCGCGCCCTTGCGGTAGCCGAACAGGCGCTCGGCGCTGCGGTTCATGTAGACGATGACGCCGTGCGTGTCCGTCGCCAGGAAGGCGTCCTGGGAATAGTCCCCCAGCCGGATCAGGGCCAGGATGTGGGAACGGTCGGCGTGTTCGGACGGTAGCAATGCGGCGACGTCAGGACCGGGTTCCTGGACATAGAGGGGGACGGGGGGCTTGAGCAGGGGGAACATCACACGGGCGGGAGTGGATGTAGGTCAGTCGTCACGATGGAGTCCGCTGAAAAACCTGCAACTTATCGAGTTTTAACACGTCGGCATGGTTAGTCACCATCGGTATTATCCATGAGGGCGGCCGCGAATGCACGCCAACCCCACCCGCGTCAGGGGGCTTCGCCGAAGTATTCCTTAAACCGGTGGCCCAGCTTGCGCGCCTTGGTGCGCAGGTACTGCTCGTTGTAGGGATTGCGGTTGACCTGCAGCGGAATGTGCTCGGCGACCTGGATGCCCAGGTCCGCCAGTACGCGCTCCTTGCGCGGATTGTTGGTCATCAGGCGCACGCTGCGGATGCCGAAATGGTCCAGCATGGGCCGGCACAGGTCGTAGCGGCGCATGTCGGCCGGAAACCCCAGGCGTTCGTTGGCCTCGACCGTGTCGGCGCCCTCGTCCTGCAGCTGGTAGGCGCGGATCTTGTTCAGCAGCCCGATGCCGCGGCCTTCCTGGCGCAGGTACAGGAGGATGCCGCGTCCCTCTTCCGCGATGCGCTGCAGGGCGGCCTCGAGCTGGGCGCCGCAATCGCAGCGCTGGCTGAACAGGGCGTCGCCCGTCAGGCACTCGGAATGGATGCGCGCTAGCACCGGCTCGTCCCCGAACGGCTCGCCCAGCGTCAGGGCCACGTGCTCCTTGCCCGTGGCGGGCTCGGCGAAAGCGTGGATCCGGAAGACGGCCCAGGGCATGGGCAGCTGGCTGGAAGCGACATATTCGAGGATGCCGCCGTCCGCGGCGGGCGCGGAACCGGAAGGGGTGGACATGGGGAACGCGTCGTGGAGGGAATGGAACGGGCTATAGAGTAACACCCCGGCCACGCGCGGCGGCCCGGTACCGGCCCGGCGTGAGGCCGGTGGCGCGCAGGAACGCGCGGCTGAGGTGGCTGGCATTGCCGAAGCCGCATCGCGAGGCCACCCCGGCCAGATCGTCCCGGGACCGGGCCAGCAATGCGCGCGCGTGCGCCAGCCTGCGCCCCAGCACCCAGGCATGGGGCGGCTCGCCGAACGAGACGCGGAACATGCGCGCGAAATGATAGGTGGACAGGGCCGCCACGCCCGCCAGCTCGTCCAGCGTCAGGGCTTCGTCCAGGTGGGCGTCGATGTAATCCCGCACCCGGCGCCGCACGGCCGGCGCCAGCCCGCCCGAGCCGGCGGCCTCGCCGGAACGGCCGGTATCCCGCGCCAGCAGATGGTGCAGCACGGCCTCGGCGGCGCCGCTGGCGGCCAGCCGCCCGGCCGGCACGCCCCAGTCCGCGGCCAGCAGCGCGCGGCATGCCTGTTCCAGGAACGGGTCCCGGATGTACGTGCGATCGCGCAGTTCCAGTTCGCGGGGCTCACGGTCCAGCCGCATGACGGCTTCGCGCGCCAGGCGCCGGGGCGCGATGTACAGATGCAGGAAACGCACGTCCTCGTTCATGCTCCAGCGCGAACGATGCCGGTCGGGCAGCACGCAGAACTTGCCCGCCCCGCCGCGCAGATCGCGGTGGCCCAGGCGAAAGCAGGTCTCGCCGCCGCGCAGGTACAGCGACAGGGTATGGTGGCCGGGCATGTCGTAATCGATCAGGCCGCTGCCGACGCGCTGGTCGCGGCTCCACTGGGCCGCGGCCAGGCCTTCGCCCAGCGTGGCGGCGCGATCCAGCCCGACCCGGGCGTTCCGCAGTCGGTGGAACAGGATGAAATCGGACGGATCCGAGGCGAACGCGTTCATGATCCGCCCATCGTACGCCAGGCGGCGGGCCCGCGCGCGGGCCCTGGCCCCCCGGTCCGACAAATGCGCAAGAAACGGCAATCGGAAGGCCGGCCGCGCGACTAGACTACGACGCTCGGGGGACCGCGCCCCATCCGACGACGACCGCCATCATGAACGCATTCCTGTACCTGCTGACCGTACTGATCTGGGGCACTACCTGGATCGCCATCAAGCTGCAACTGGGGGTGGTCGCCATCCCGGTGTCGATCTTCTACCGCTTCGGTCTGGCCTCGGCGATCCTGCTGGCCGCCCTGTTCGCGCTGGGCCGCCTGCAGCGGCTGGACCGGCGCGGCCATGCGCTGTGCCTGGGCCAGGGCCTGTGCCTGTTCTGCCTGAACTTCCTGTGCTTCTACAGCGCCACGCAGTGGATCTCCAGCGGCCTGGTGTCGGTGGTGTTCTCGGCTTCCACCTTGTGGAACGCGCTGAACGCGCGCCTGTGGTTCGGCACGCGCATCGCGCCGCGCGTCGTGCTGGGCGGCGCCTTCGGGCTGGCCGGCCTGGCGCTGCTGTTCCAGCCCGAACTGGCCGGCCAGGCCGCCTCCCATGAAACGCTGCTGGGCCTGGGCCTGGCGCTGCTGGGCACGCTGTGCTTTTCCACCGGCAACATGCTGTCGTCGGTCCAGCAGCGCGCCGGCATCGGTCCGCTGACGGGCAACGCCTACAGCATGCTGTACGGGTCGCTGATCCTGCTGGCGGGCTGCGTGCTGACGGGCCAGCCCTTCGATTTCGACCCCTCGCCGGCCTACGCGGGGGCGCTGCTGTACCTGGCCATCTTCGGATCCGTCGTGGCGTTCACCGCCTACCTGACCCTGGTGGGCCGCATCGGGCCGGCGCGCACGGCCTACTGCACGGTGCTGTTCCCGGTGGTCGCCCTGAGCATCTCCTCCGTGGCCGAAGGATACCGGTGGACGCCGTACGCCGTGGCGGGGCTGGCGCTGGTGATCCTGGGCAACGTGCTGGTGTTCGCACGGCGCAAAAGAGAGGACGGACGCGGAACCCGCAAGGGCGGCATGGACAATGCGTCGTGAATGAAATTGAAACGCGCTATGGATCGACGTCCCCGGCGCCACCCCCCAGCGCCTTGTAGAGCGTCACCCGGTTGGATGCCTCCTGCAGCCGCAAGGCAATCAGGCCCTGCCGCGCGCCGTACAAGGAGCGCTGGGCATCCAGGGCCTCGAGATAGCTGGACATGCCGTTGCGGAAACGGGCTTCGGCCAGCGTATGGCTCAGCCGCGCCGCTTCGACGTAGGCCCGCTGGGCGTCGAGCTGCTCTTCCACGTGCGCGCGCAGGGCCAATGCATCGGCGACCTCGCTGAAAGCCGACTGGATCGCCTTCTCGTATTCGGCGACGGCGACGTCGGCCGAAATCCTGGCGGCATCCAGGGATGCCCGGAGCGCGCCGGCCTGGAAGATCGGCACGCGGATGTCCGGCACGAAGGACCAGGTCCGCCCGCCGGCGCCGAACAGGCTGGACAGGGAATCGCTGGCGCGGCCGGCGGAGGCGGTCAGCGAGAGGGTCGGGAAGAATGCCGCGCGCGCCGCGCCGATATCGGCATTGGCCGCTTTCAGGGCATGTTCGGCATACAGCACGTCGGGACGCTCCAGCAGCACGGCCGAGGACAGGCCGGCCGGCAGCGGCGCCAGCGCCACCGCCTCCATTCCGCCGTCAGGATCCGGCAGCAGATCGTCGTCCAACGGCGCGCCGACCACCAGTTCCAGGGCATTGCGCGCCTGCGCCAGCGCGCTGCCGTAGCTGGCGACGTCGGCGCGTGCGCTCTCGACGCTGCCCCGCACCGAAGCCAGGTCCACGCCCGACACGGCGCCCAGGGCATGCTTGCGCTCGGTCAGTTCGAGTGTCTTGCGCTGGCTTTCCAGGGTCTGCCGCGCCAGGGCCAGCAGTTGCCGGTCGGCCGCCACGGCGAGCCAGTCGTCGGCGACTTCCGCGATCAGGCTCATGCGCACGCCGCGCCGGGTCTCGGCGGTGGCCAGCCAGGTTTCCAGGGCCTGATCCTTCAGGCTGCGGATGCGCCCGAACAGGTCCAGCTCCCAGCCGCTCAGCCCGACATCGGCGCTGAAGCCGCGGCTGACCTGGGATGCGCCCCCGGCGCTCACGCTGCGCTGCGCGGTCTCGCCGGCGCCGGCATTCACGCCGGGCAGCAAATCGGCGCGCTGGATGCGGTACTGGGCGCGCGCCTTCTGGATGTTGAGCGCGGCGATGCGCAGGTCGCGGTTGTTTTCCAGCGCCAGGCCGATGGTTTTCTGGAGCCGCCGGTCGAGGAATACCTGTTGCCAGTCCAGGGTCGCGACCGGCGCGGCCGCGGCATCGCCGGCCGGGGCATCGCGGAAATGCGCCGGCACCGGCGGCGCCGGCCGTTCATAGTGCGGCGCCATGCTGGCGCAGCCCGCCAGCAGGAGGACGCTTGCGCCCACGGCGATGAGGCCCGGGCGGCGGCAACGGACGCGCATCATCATGGCGCGAGCTCCGGCGAATCGGCCTGCTGCCCGCGCCGTCCGGAGTATCCGGATCCCTGGCGAGCCCTGCCCGGGAAGAGGCTGCGCACGATGACGTAGAACAGCGGGACGAAGAAAATACCCAGGATGGTCGAGACCAGCGTGCCGCCGAATACGCCGGTGCCCAGCGAGTGGCGGCCGCCGGAGCCGGCGCCCGTGCTGACCACCAGCGGCAGCACGCCCAGCATGAATGCGAACGAGGTCATCAGGATGGGTCGCAGGCGCAGGCGCGCGGCTTCCAATGTGGCCGCGATCAGCGGCTTGCCGCGTTCTTCGAGCTCTTTGGCGAACTCCACGATGAGAATGCCGTTCTTGGCCGCCAGGCCCACCGTCGCCAGCAGGCCCACCTGGAAATACACATCGTTGCTCAGGCCGCGCACGGAAGTGAACAGCAACGACCCCACGACCCCGATCGGCACCGCCAGCATGACGGAAAACGGGATGGACCAGCTTTCGTACAGTGCCGCCAGGCAAAGGAACACGAACAGCAGCGACACGGCATACAGCAGCGGGGCCTGCGCGCCGGCCTGCTGCTCCTGGTAGGACAGGCCGGACCAGGCATAGCCGAAACCGCCCGGCAATTGCCGGACCAATGAGGCCATTTCGCTCATGGCGGCTCCGGAACTGACGCCGGCGGCCGGCTGGCCGCTGATCTCCATGGCCGCCGAACCATTGAAGCGCGCCAGCGAGGCCGGCGCACGGCTCCAGCCGGTGCGGGTGAAGGCCGAGAACGGCACCATCTCGTCGTGGTCGTTGCGCACCGACCAGCGGCCGATGTCCTGCGGCAGCATGCGCGCTTCGGGCCTGCCCTGGACATAGACCTTCTTGATCCGGCCGCGATTGATGAAGTCGTTGACGTAGGTGCTGCCGAGCGCGGTCGACAGGGTGCTGTTGATGTCGGACAGCGACAGGCCCAGCGCGCCGGCCTTGGCATCGTCGATATCGAGGTCGAAGGTCGGCGCGTCTTCCAGGCTGGAATAGCGCACCGATGCGAGCCTGTTGTTCCTGGAGGCCAGATCCAGCAACCGATCGCGCGCGGACACCAGCGCCTCGTGCCCCGCACCGCCCAGATCCTGCAGTTCGAACGTGAATCCCGCGCTCTGTCCCAGCCCGGGAATGCCGGATGGCGCCATGGCGAAGACCTGCGCATCGCGAAACTTCCGCGCCATGTCGCCGGTGATGCGCATGCCGATCGAGGCGGCATCGGCCTTGCGATCGCCCCAGTCCTTCAGGCGGATGAAGCCCATGCCGGAATTCTGCCCGCTGCCGCCAAAGCTGAAACCCGCCACCGCCATGATCGAACCGACCTCCGGCTGCTGGCGCACGTATTCGGACAATTGATCCATGACCTTCAGCGTCTGCTCCTGGGTGGCGCCGGGGGGCAGCTTGACCTGCACCATCAGCATGCCCTGGTCCTCTTCGGGCAGGAACGAGGTCGGCAGGCGCCAGAACAGCGCGCCCAGCGCCACCAGGATCGCCGCGTAGACGAGCATGCCGGACTTGCGGCGGTCGGTGACGAGACGGGCCACACCGCCGTGATAGCGCTGGCCGGCGCGGTCGAAGCGCGTATTGAACCAGGCGAAGAAACGGCCGAGCACGCCCTTCGGGCTGCCATGGCCGCCCTTTTCGACCGGCGTCAGGATCGTGGCGCACAGGGCCGGGGTCAGGGTCATCGCCACCAGCACCGACAGGATCATCGCCGAAGAAATCGTCACGGCGAACTGGCGATAGATCGCGCCGGTGGAACCGCCGAAGAAAGCCATCGGCAGGAACACCGCCGTGAGCACCAGGGCGATGCCGACCAGCGCGCCCGTGATCTGCCCCATCGACTTGCGCGTGGCTTCGTAGGGGGACAGGCCTTCCTCGCTCATCACGCGCTCGACGTTTTCGACCACCACGATGGCGTCGTCCACCAGCAAGCCGATGGCCAGCACCATGGCGAACATCGACAGGGTGTTGATCGAATAGCCCAGCAGGGACAGCACGCCGAACGTGCCCATCAGCACCACCGGCACCGCGACCGCGGGGATCAGCGTCACCCGCCAGTTCTGCAGGAACAGGAACATGATCGCGATCACCAGCACGATCGCCTCGATCAGGGTCTTGACCACTTCCTCGATCGAGATTTTCACGAAAGGCGTGGTGCTGTAGGCGATGTTGTAGCTCAGGCCGGTCGGGAAGAACGGCGACAGCTGGGCAAGCCGCGCCTCGACCGCCGCCGCGACATCCATGGCATTGGCGCCCGAAGCCAGCTCGATGCCCATGCCGGCGGCCGGCTTGCCGTTGAAGCGGCCCACCGTGGCATACGATTCGCTGCCGAGTTCGACACGCGCGACGTCGGACAATCGCACCACCGCGCCGCTGCTGTCCGACTTGAGGATGATCGCCTCGAACTGCCCGACCGTCTGCAGCCGGCTGCGCGAGGTCACCGTCGCACTCAGCGCCTGCCCCCCGATGGCGGGCAATGCGCCCAGCGCACCGGAGGAAACATCGGCATTCTGCGCCTCGATCGCCCGCGTCACATCCGAGGGCATCAGCGAAAAGGTGCGCATCTTTTCCGGATCGAGCCAGATGCGCATGGCGTACTTCGATCCCATCACCTGCACGTTGCCGACGCCGGAAACCCGGCTGATCGGATCCTGGATCGTGGAGGCCATGTAGTCGGCGATATCGGTGCCGCCCATGCCGCCGTCATCGGAAGTGAAGGCCAGCACCATGAACATGCTGCCGGAGGACTTGGTCACGGTGACACCATTGTCCTGGACGGAGTCGGGCAGCAGCGGCTCGGCCTGGCGCATCTTGTTCTGCACCTGCATCTGCGCCACGTCGGGATCGGTCCCCGAGGCGAACGTCAGGGTGACCTGGGCACTGCCCGAGGAACTGCTGCTCGAAGACATGTACAGCAGGCTGTCCAGGCCGGTCATCGCCTGTTCGATCACCTGGGTGACCGAGTTCTCGGTGGTCTCGGCCGAGGCCCCGGTGTAAGTGGCGCGGATCGTGACGCTGGGAGGAGCGATGTCCGGGTACTGCTCCACCGGCAGGGTAAAGATCGCCAACGTGCCGGCCAACGTGATGACGATGGCGATGACCCAGGCGAAGATGGGCCGGTCGATGAAGAAACGGGCCATGGCGCGCCTACCCCGCCTGGGTGGAGGACGCCACGGACGTCGCCCGCGCGGCCTCTTCGACGGTCACCGCCTGGCCGGCGGCGGCCTTGCTGCCGCCTTCGACGATCAGCCGTTCGCCGACTTCCAGGCCGCCGCTGACGATCCACTGATCCCGGAGCGCATCGCCGAGCCGCACGATCCGCTCGACCACCTTGTCCCCGTCGCCGGCGAGCTTCACCATGGCTTCTCCCCGGGTGTTCCGCGTGACCGCGCTCTGCGGAATCAGGATGGCGCGGTCATTGATCGCCATCGGCAGCACCGCGCGCACGTAGGCGCCCGGCAGCAGCAGGCGGTCCGGATTGGGCACCACCGCGCGCAGGACGACGTTGCCGGTGCTGGTGGACACGGACGTGCCGACGAACGTCAGCGTGCCTTCCTGGCCATAGGCGCTACCGTCCTCGAGAATGATCTCGACCTTGACCTTGCCGTCCACGGCCCTGAGCGCGCCGCTGTCGAGCTGCCTGCGCAGCGCCAGCAGCTGCGCGCTGGTCTGGGTCACGTCCACGTAGATGGGATCGAGCTGCTGGATGGTGGTCAGGGCGCCGTCCTGCCCGGCGGACACCAGCGCGCCGGGCGTGTAGGCCGAAGTGCCGACGCGGCCGGAAATCGGTGCCGTCACGCGGGTGTAGTCGAGGTTGATCCGCGCCGTCCGCAGCGCGGCCTTGGCGACGGCGACTTCCGCCTCGGCCTGGCGCAAAGAGGCCTCGGCGTCTTCGGTATCCTGGCGGCTGACCGCGTCGATCGCCGCCAGTTCGCGGTAGCGCCGGGCCTTGGGCCTGGCGGCCAGCACCGCGGCCTCGGCCTGCGCAAGCGCGCCCTTGGCGCTGTCGTAGGCGGCCTGGTAGCTGGCCGGATCGATCTGGTAGAGCACCTGGCCCTCATCGACCTCCTGCCCTTCGGTGAACAGGCGCTTCTGGATGATGCCGCCGACCTGCGGACGCACGTCCGAGATCATGTGGGCGACGGTCCGTCCGGGCAGGGACTGCCGGACCGCCAGAGTCTGCGTCGTGACCGGCTGGACGGTGACGATGGCCCGCGCGGGAGGCGCCGGAGGCGTCTCGGACTTGCAGGCCGCCAGCGCAAGGACGAACGAACATGCGAGCACGCCCCGCAGACTGCGGGCGGCGATTGGGCGAAAACCGGCGGAGGACATGCGAACGGCTTGGGAAAATCAAGACTTCCGCATGGTGCGCTCAAAATGTGCAGGAAATCGTAAGAAACCGCCCGCGCCGGCGAGAACGGGCAAAAAAGGCTCCCACGCCGCGCTTTCGGCTTGCTGCCCCCCAAGGGGGCGCTTTTTGCCTTGGGACGGCCCAGCGGCAAAAAAACCCGGGATTTCGGTCTTCGCCCACGTCGCGGCCTGCATGCCGCTCCGATTCGCTAGGCATGAAATGATCCTCAGGGATCATTTCATGTCCGACCTCATCCCGGGAATCGCCCGCTGGACCGGGCACGGATACGGTCAGGCCTTGACGCCGAGATAGCGTTCGATGATCTCACCGTTTTCGTGCAGGTCCTTGGGCGTACCCTCGTACACCACATGGCCGTTGTTGACGATATAGGCGCGGTCGGCCAGCGACAGCGCGGCGCGCACGTTCTGCTCCACGATCACGATCGTCTGGCCGGCGTCCGCCAGCTGGCGGCACACCGACATCAGGTCGCGCACGATCAGCGGGGCCAGGCCCTCGAAGGGCTCGTCGAGCAGGATGATGTCGGCGTTGCGGATCATGGCCCGCGCGATCGCCAGCATCTGCTGCTCGCCCCCGGAGAGCTGCTTGCCCCGGTTGCGCTTGCGTTCGGCCAGGCGCGGGAAGGTCGCGTAGATCTCGTCCAGGGTGCGCGGCCTGGGCGCCGTCATGGCCGCCAGCTGCAGGTTTTCCTGCACCGAGATCGAGCCGAACACGCGGCGTTCCTCGGGCACCAGCTGGATGCCCAGCGCCGCGCGGCTGTAGGGCGGCAGGTGCTGGATTTCCACGCCCCGGTGGCGGATCGCCCCGGACTTGACATCGACCATGCCCATCAGGGACTTCATCGTGGTGCTCTTGCCGGCCCCGTTGCGCCCCAGCAGGGCCACGACCTCGTGCTCCTCGATCCGCATCGAGACGTCGAAGAGGATGTGCGAATCACCGTAATAGCTGTTGATCTTGTCGACTTCAAGCAGACTCATCGTCCATCCCTCCAAGGTAGGCGGCCTGGACCGACGGATCCCTGCGGATCTCGTCCGGCGTGCCCTCGGTCAGTTTGCGGCCTTCGTACAGTACCGTGATGCGTTCGGCCAGTTCGAACATGGCGTCCATGTCGTGTTCGACGATCACCATGCTGCGACCCTGGCGGATCGACTTGAGCAGCGACACCACCAGGACGCGCTCCTCGGGTCCGAGGCCGGCCAGCGGTTCGTCGAACAGCAGCACGTTGGCGCCCGTGGCCAGCGCCAGGCCGATTTCCAGGCGCCGCTTCTCGCCGTAGGACATTTCCGAGACCTGCGTGTCGGCATGGTGGCTGAGGTCCACCAGGGCGATGGCCGCGTTGACCTGGGCATCCAGATGCTCGGAATGCAGGTTGCTCAGCAGGTCGGCGCGATAGCGCCCGCGCAGCCGCGCCAGGACCGGGATCATGACGTTCTGGCGCACGGTCAGGTGCTCGAAGAGCTGGTTGATCTGGTAGCTCTTGCTCATGCCCAGCTGGCAGACCGAGGTCACGCCGATGCCGGTGATTTCCTGGCCGCGGAAGAAGACCTTGCCCGTCGTCGTCGGCAGCTCGCCCGCCAGCATGGCGAAGAAGGTCGACTTGCCGGCGCCGTTGGGGCCGATCACGCCGTGCAGCTCGCCTTCGCGCAGGGTGAAGTCGATGTCCGAGTTGGCCTTCAGGCCGCCATAGTGCTTGCTGACGCCGCGCGCTTCCAGGACGGGGGCGCCGGGCCGCGTCGTGGCCAGGGGCGGCACGATGTCCAGGGACCCGGCCACACGCGTGCTGGCCCCGTCGTCGACGTCGGCCGGCAGTTGCCGGCGGCGGCGGAACAGGCTGATCAGCGCGCCCGCCACCCCGTGGCGGAACACTGTCACCAGCACGACGAAGACGATGCCCAGGATCAGCTTCCAGTACGGCCCCAGGCTGCCGACCTGCTGCAGGCCCTCGTACAGATAGAGCCAGATGGTCGCGCCCAGCAGCGGACCCAGCAGCGTGCCGGCCCCGCCCATCACGGTCTGGATGACCAGTTGGGCCGAGGTGTCCAGCGCGAAGGCGTCGGGCGGCATGTAGGACTGGAACAGGCCCAGCAGGCCGCCCGCCAGGCCGCCATAGGCGGCGGCGACCACGAAGACGATCAGCTTGTAGGACTGGATCGAGTGGCCCAGCGCCATGGCGCGCTTGGGATTGCCCTGGATGGCCTTGAGCACGGCGCCGAAGGGCGAGCGCACGATCCGCCGGGCGACCAGGTAGCCCAGGAAGAAGAGCACCGCCACGAACCAGTACATGGGCCAGCCGCTGGAGATGTGGATGTTGATGAAGCCCAGGGACAGCTCCGGCGGCGGTACGCCGGCGATGCCGTTTTCGCCGCCGGTGTAGTCCTTGAAGACCGAGTTCTCCATGAAGTAGAACATCTCGCCGAAGGCCAGCGTGCTCATGGCGAAGTAGATGCCGGTGCGCCGCAGGGTGAGGTAGCCGATGATCAGGCCCATGACGGCGGCCGCCACCGTGCCGATGACCAGCGCCAGCAGCATGTTGGGCACCACCCCGTCGGTCAGCAGGTACGCCGTGACGAAGCCGCCCGTGCCGTAGAAGGCCGCCTGGCCGAAGGACAGCAGGCCGGTGTAGCCGAACAGCAGGTCGAAGCCCAGCCCGAACAGGCCCCAGATCAGGATGCGGGTGAGCAGGTCCGGGCTCATGCCCAGGGCCGGCAGGATGAACGGGGCCACCAGCAGGCCCGCCCCCACCAGCATTTCCGGAAGCTGTCTGCGCATGGCGCCTCCCGTGTTGTGCGCGGCCGGCCGCCGCGTCGCGGTCCCCGTGCCGGCCGTCGCCGTTGTCGATTGAGCCGAGTTCATTCCCGTCCCTCCTGTCCCATCAGGCCCTGCGGGCGGAAGATCAGCACCAGCGCCATGGCGATGAACAGCATGACGTCGGAATACTGCGGATTGATCATGGCGGTCAGGCTGAGGATTTCACCCGCGATGATGCCGCCGATGATCGCCCCCGGGAACGAGCCCACCCCGCCGATCACCACCACCACGAAGGACTCGACCAGGTAGCGGAATCCCATGTCCGGCGTGAGCGCGACGATGGGCGAATTGATCACCCCGGCGAAGCCGGCGGCCATGGCGCCGATGCCGAACACCAGCAGGAAGGTGCGCTTGACGTTGATGCCCAGCGCGTTGACCATCTGGGCGTCCTCGATGCCGGCGCGCACGATCAGCCCCAGGCTGGTGCGGTACAGCACGAAATACAGCAGCAGCAGCGTGGCCGCCGCGATGCCCAGGGTCTCCAGCCGGTACAGCGGATAGATCAGGGTGCCCAGGCGGGCGATCCCCTGGCCCCATTCGGGCGGCGTGACCGACAGGCTGACGCCGCCGTACAGGCCGCGCACGATTTCCACCAGGATGATGCTGATGCCGAAGGTGACCAGGATCTGGTCCTCCGGCGGCCGGCTGTAGTACTTGCGCATCAGGCCGCGTTCCATGACCAGCCCGCACGCGAGCGCGACGGCCGAACCCCCGGCGACCGCCAGCACGAAAGAATCTGTCAGACCATAAACCGTGTATCCCGCATACCCTCCGACGACGAACAGCGCGCCGTGGGCGAAATTGATGACACCGAGCGTGCCGTAGATGATCGTCAGGCCGGTACTGATGAGCGCCAGCAACAGGCCGGTGGCCAGCCCGTTGAATAGCTGCGAAAGAAACAAAGACATGCTCGGCATCGAGTTGCCTCCTGTGAGAGTCCCGGAACTCGCTTCCGGCCACTTCCCCGGAAGCGGGGAAATGGCCGGAAACCCGTGCTTAGACGTAATCGCCCATCTTGCAGCCCAGCAGGCCCAGCGGGGGCAGGACTTCTTTGCCGCTGACGACCTGGACGATCTCGAAGAAGTCCTCCGGATTCTTCATGTCGGCGGGCTTCTTGCCGCGCAGGATCGGGAAGTCGACGATGCCCTGGTGGTCCTCGGCGCGGAACGTGACCTTGCCCACCGGGCTGTCGCGCAGTTCGCCGGCCTCCAGGGCCTTGACCACGTCGATCGGGTAGAAGCTCTTGGCGCGTTCCACCGCGTCGGCCCACAGGACCAGGGCCAGGTAGGCGTACATGGCCGAATCCCGCGGCTTGCCGCCGAACTTCTTCTCGTAGGCCTCGACGAAGTCCTTGGCGACGGGATTGTGGTCCTCCATGGTCCACCAGAAGCCCTGGGCGGCGTAGACGCCCTGCATGACGTCGGCGCCGACTTCCTTTTCCAGGTAGGCGGACATGTAGGGAATGACGATCTTCATCTTGTCGAGCAGGCCGAACTGCTTGGCCTGCTTGATGGCGTTGGCGGCGTCCGCGCCGTAGGCCACGACGACCAGCACGTCGGCGTCGGTGTTGGCGATGTTGATCAGGTAGGAGCTGTAGTCCTTGGCGCCCAGCGGGTGGACCTGGTTGGTGACCGTCTTCCAGCCTTCCTTCTCGGTGAACTCCTTCATGGACTGGGTGGTGGTGTGGCCGTAGGTGTAGTCCGGCGTCAGGTAGGCGGCCTTGCGGTTCTTGCCGAGTTCCTTGGCGACCACCGGGGCGATGGCCTTGCAGGCCATGTAGGCGAAATAGCACAGGCGGAAGCCGTAGCGCTGGCAGTCCACGCCGGTCGTTTCGTTGGAGCCGGAAATAGCCGTGAAGTATGGGGTGTGCTCGCGGTTGCAGACCTTCTGCAGCGCGATGGCCACCGCGCTGCTGGTGCTGCCGGCGATCATCATGGCCTTGTTGTCATGGATGAAGCGGGTGGCCGCCTGCACGCCGGTGTTGGGCTTGGTTTCGGCGTCGGCCGAGCCGAGCACCAGTTTCTTGCCCAGGATGCCCTTCTTGATCAGCGGAGAGATCTTCTGGACCTGGGGCGCCCCGGCGTTGATCTGCTCGGCGGCCAGCTCGTAGCCGTTCTTCTGCTCGGCGCCCTGGGCCGAATACGGCCCCGTCAGGTCGACGGTCAGGCCGACGAACACGGAGTCGCCATCGGCGCCGGCGGGCCAGGCCCCCAGGGGCTTCTTGTCGTCGGCCAGCGCAACCCGGGCGGTGCCGGGCAGCAGCATGCCGCCGGCCACGCCCGCCGCGCCCGCTTTCAGCACGGAACGGCGCTTGACCTGCGTCTGCATGGCTTGTCCCAAAGTCTTTTTGTCCTTCATTGGTTTGTCTCCTGTCGAGTGGCCCCGGGCACTGGATGCGCCCGGCTGAAACACGGTAATTCCAGCAAAACCCCGCGATTTTTTTATGCGGCACAGCTTTGTTTTTATCCCTGCAGGAAATCTCGGACCGGATTTTCAAAAGGCCTGATTTCTGCGTGATGCTATTAGTAAAATTTGAAACTTACGCAAAACTTACGCTGCCGCAGAAGGCATGGGAGCGGCCCCGCGAAGGGAAGGCAAGACCCCGCCCCCACTGGAGAAAGCGGATGCGCATCCCATTGATTCAGCGCGAAAATTTGTTTTAATGTTGAATGATGCAATGCAATATGATCAGGGTTATTGCTTAAGGGAAAACCGCAGTTATGACTTACCCTTAATATTGCGCCGCACCATGAAAAACGGGGCCCGAAGGCCCCGTTCATTCAAGCTCAAACTATCTGGTTCAGCGCAGCCGAATGCGCGCGGCATATTCCCGCAGGACCTCGATGCCCGGATCCTTGCGCGGCCAGACCAGGCCCACGCCGTCGTTCTCGTGACGCGGCAGCACGTGGATGTGGGCGTGCGGCACGGTCTGCCAGCCGGCCGGGCGGTTGGCCTGCAGCAGCGTCAGCCCTTCGGGCCGGAAGGCGTCCTGGACGGCGCGCGCCACGCGATGGGCCAGGCGCATCAGATCGGCCGCCAGGTCCTCGTCCATGTCGAGCAGGGTGGCGTAGGGCTCACAGGGAGCGACCAGCACGTGGCCCGGGTTCAACTGGCCGGCGTCCATGAAGGCGAAGACGCGGGCGTCGCGATGGACGATGGCGGCCGGGATCTCGCCGGCCAGGATGCGGGTGAAGACGGTTTCCATGGGGGTGCGCGCTCCGGAAAGGCCCGTTGCCGGGCCGGGGGTCGGGTCCGGCCACGGTAGCACATCGGCAGGCCGAAGCCTACGGGGATGCCGTGCCCAGGTCCTGTTCGACGGCGAAGCAGGCCACCTGCCACCCGCCTTGCGGCAGCAGGGCCGGCAGGCGCTCGCGGCACACCGGCATGACCCGGTGGCAGCGTGAGCTGAACGGACAGCCCGGCGGGGGGTTCAGCGGGCTGGGCAGCTCGCCCGACAGCTTGATGCGTTCGCGCCGGGCCGCGTCGTTCAGGCGCGGCGTGGCCGACAGCAGCGCCTGGGTGTAGGGATGCAGGGGCTGGCCGAAGATCGCCTCCTTGGCGCCCTGCTCCACCACCCGGCCCAGGTACATGACCATGACCTCGTCGGCCAGGTGCTCGATCACCGACAGGTCGTGGGAGATGAACACGTAGGACAGGCCCAGGTCGCGCTGCAGGTCCTGCATCAGGTTCAGCACCTGGGCGCGCACCGACACGTCCAGCGCGGAGACGGCCTCGTCGGCGACCAGGATCTCGGGATCCAGCATCAGGCCCCGGGCGATGGCGATGCGCTGGCGCTGGCCGCCGGAGAACATGTGCGGATAGCGGCTGTAGTGCTCCGGCCTCAGGCCGACCCGCTCCATCATGGCCTGGCCGCGCGCCCGGCGAGCGCGCGCATCCAGGCCGGTGTTGATGATCAGGGGCTCTTCCAGGATGTCGCCGATGCGCTTGCGCGGATTGAGCGAGGCATAGGGATTCTGGAAGATGATCTGGATCTTGCGGCGGCGCAGCTTCGCCAGGGCCGGGTCGGCGCGCGACACGTCCTGGCCCCGGTACAGCAACTGCCCGGCGGTGGGCGGCTCGATCATGGTCAGCACCCGGGCCAGCGTGGACTTGCCGCAGCCCGATTCGCCGACGACCGCCAGGGTGCGGCCTGCCCGCAGGCTGAAGGACACGCCGTCCAGGGCCTTGACGGACTTCGCCGGCTTGAGGAAGCCGCCGTCCACGGCATAGTGACGCTTGAGGTCGATGGCCTGGAGGACGGAGGCTCCGCTGGTGTCAATAGGCAGCACTGGGATCTCCATTAGGTGTTGGCAGGCTGTTTTGCCGCCGGGCCGCCCCAAGGCAAAACGCGCTCCCCCGGGGGGCAGCAGGCGGCCGCAGGCTGCGCGGCATCGGGGCTCTTATCCTTCGTCGGCAGGCCGGCGTCGTCCAGCGGGGTATGGCATTTGACCTGCCGGCCCTCCGGCCCGGCCGGTTCGGGCTCGCGGGCGCGGCACAGGTCGGTGGCGTAGGGACAGCGCGGGCTGAGCAGGCAGCCCTGGGGCCGGTCGTAGCGCCCCGGGACCACGCCCGGCAGCGACACCAGGCGCTCGGCGCCGCGGGAAAATTCCGGCAGCGCCCGCAGCAGCGCCTGGGTGTAGGGATGGCGCGGATGGCGGAAGATGTCCGACGCGGGGCCGGATTCGACGAGCTGGCCGGCGTACATGACAAGGATCCGGTCGGCGGCCTCGGCGACCAGGGCCAGGTCGTGGGTGATCAGCACCAGCCCCAGCCCCTCGCTGCGCTGCAGCGACAGCAGCAGGTCCATGATCTGGGCCTGGATGGTCACGTCCAGGGCCGTGGTCGGCTCGTCGGCAATCAGCAGGCGCGGCTTGCAGGCGATTGCCATGGCGATCATGACGCGCTGGCTCATGCCGCCCGACAACTGGTGCGGATAGGCCCGCAGGCGCGATTCGGGGTCGGGGATGCCGACCTGCTCCAGCAGCTCGATCACCCGGGACCGCAGCGCGCGCCGCGAACCGCCGCCGTGGGCCCGCAGGGCCTCGGCGATCTGGTATTCGACCGTGTAACAGGGGTTCAGGCTGGTCATCGGATCCTGGAAGATCATCGAGACGTCCGATCCGATCAGCGAGCGGCGCTGCTTTTCCGGCATGCGCAGCAGGTCCTGGCCGTCGAAGCGCAAGGCGTCGGCGCTCACCCGGCCGGGAAAGTCGATCAAGCCCATCAGGGCCAGGGAACTGACGGATTTCCCCGAGCCGGACTCCCCCACCAGACCGACCACCTCGCCCGCCTCGACACGGTAGCTGATGCGGTCCACGGCCTTGAAGGGCGCGGCTTCGTCGCCGAAATGGACGGACAGATTCTGGATTTCGAGCATGTTCCGTCCTCCTACACTTTCAGGCGCGGGTCGAGGGCGTCGCGCAGGCCGTCGCCCATCAGGTTGAAGGCCAGCACGGCCAGCAGGATGGCCAGGCCCGGGAAGGTCACGACCCACCAGGCGCTCTGCGCGAACTGCAGCACGTTGGCCAGCATGGTGCCCCATTCCGGGGTGGGCGGCTGCGCGCCCATGCCCAGGAATCCCAGCGCGGCCATGTCCAGGATGGCGTTGGAAAAGCCCAGGGACGCCTGCACGATGAGCGGCGCCAGGCAGTTGGGCAGGATGTTGACGAACATCTGCCGCCAGGCGCCCGCCCCGACCACGCGCGAGGCGATCACGTAGTCGCAGGTCATCTCGCGCAGCACCGCCGCGCGCGTCAGGCGCACGTAGTGCGGCAGCGCCACGAAGCTGAGCGCCAGGGACGCGTTGACGATCGACGGCCCGAAGATGGCCACCAGCACCAGCGCCATCAGCAGGCTGGGCAGGGCCAGCATGATGTCGACCACGCGCATGATGGCGATGTCGATGATGCCGCCCATGTAGCCCGCGATGACGCCGAAGAAGATCCCCAGCACCAGCGAGACGCTGACCACCAGGAAGCCGACCAGCAGCGACAGCCGCGCGCCGTAGATCAGGCGCGACAGGATGTCGCGGCCCACGTCGTCGGTGCCCAGGATGAAGCGCCAGGAACCGCCGTCGAGCCAGGCGGGCGGCTGCAGCAGGGCGTCGCGGTATTGCGCGGCCGGGTCGTGCGGCGCGATCAGCCCCGCGAAGACCGCGATGAGCAGCATGGCGGCGATGTAGCACAGGCCGGTCAGCGCCCCGCGATTGCGGCTGAAGTCCTGCCAGAAGGACTTGAACGGCCCCGGCGGCGCCGGGATGGCCGTGGTTGCGGTCGTGGACATGTCAGTTCCTCCCCCGGCGATGGCGGATGCGCGGATCGGCCAGCCCGTACAAGATATCGACGCACATGTTGACGATGATGATGAGGGTGGCGACCATCAGCACGCCGCCCTGGACGATCGGATAGTCGCGCTGCTCCAGGCCGTGGATCAGCCAGCGCCCGACGCCCGGCCAGGAAAAGATGGTTTCGGTCAGGATCGCCCCGACCATCAGCACGCCGACCTGCAGCCCGATCACCGTCAGCACCGGCAGCAGCGCGTTGCGCAGGGCGTGCACCACGACCACCCGCAGGCGCGACAGGCCCTTGGCGCGCGCGGTGCGGATGTAGTCCTCGTTCAGGACCTCCAGCATCGAGGAGCGGGTCATGCGCACGATCACCGCCAGCGGGATCGTCGCCAGCACGAAGGCCGGCAGCAGGATGTGGTGCAGGGCATCCAGGAAATTGCCCTCTTCGCCGAACAGCAGCGTGTCGATCAGCATGAAGCCGGTCAGCGGATTGTCGGGGTCCAGGAACACCGCGGCGCTGACGCGTCCGGACACCGGCATCAGGTCCAGCTGCACGGACACCAGCATGATCAGCATCAGGCCCCACCAGAACACCGGCATGGAATAGCCGGTCAAGGCGGCTGTGATGGCGGCGTGGTCGAAGAACGAACCGCGCTTGACGGCGGCCAGCACGCCCACCGGGATGCCGATCAGCAGCGCGATCGTCATGGCGACGGCGCTGAGTTCCAGCGTCGCCTGGAAGCGCGGCACGAACTCGGACCAGATCGGCTCGCGGGTGGTCAGCGAGGTGCCCAGGTCGCCGTGCAGCACGTTCCAGACGTAATGGCCGTACTGCGCCCACAGCGGCTGGTCCAGGCCCAGCTGGGCCATCATGGCCGCGTGGCGTTCGGGAGACAGGCCGCGTTCGCCCGCCATGATCATCACCGGGTCGCCGGGAATCAGGTGGATGAACGCGAAAGTCAGCAGCGTGATGCCGACGAACGTCGGGATGGCCAGGCCGACGCGTTTGAGAATGAAGGAAAGCATGGCGCGCAAATATCCCCCCTGGACAGGGGGATCTCGGGTAAGGAATGACGATCCGCGCCCCGGCGGGGCCTGTCGGACAGGCGCCGGGGCGCGGATCGCGGGTCGGCGGGCTTACTTGCCGAGGCTGACGTGGTCGAAGATGTGGCGGCCCACGGGCGACACGGTGTAGCCCTTGACGTCCTTGCGCAGCGGCTCGAACACCGTGGAGTGCGCGATCATGACGGCCGGGGCCTGCTCATGCATCATGACCTGGGCCTGCTTGTACAGTTCGACGCGCTTGGCGTGGTCGGACGTGGTGCGGGCCGGCTGGATCAGGTCCTCGAAGGGCTGGTAGCACCAGCGGGAATAGTTGGAGCCGTCCTTGGCCGCCGCGCAGCTGAACAGCGTCGCCAGGAAGTTGTCCGGGTCGCCGTTGTCGCCCGTCCAGCCGATCAGCATGGTCTGGTGCTCGCCGGCCTTGGTGCGCTTCAGGTATTCGCCCCATTCGTAGGTGACGATCCTGGCCTTGACGCCGATCTTGGCCCAGTCGGACTGGATCATCTCGGCCATGCGCCGCGCGTTGGGGTTGTAGGGGCGCTGCACCGGCATGGCCCACAGGTCGGTCTCGAAGCCGTCCGGGTAGCCCGCCTCGGCCAGCAGGGCCTTGGCCTTGGCCACGTCGTACGGCCAGTCCTGAACCGCGTCGTTGTAGCCCCACATCGTCGGCGGCAGCAGGTTCTTGGCCGGCTGGCCGGCGCCCTGGAAGACGGCGGCGATGATGGCGGGCTTGTCGATGGCCATGGACAGGGCCTGGCGCACGCGCACGTCGGTATAGGGCTTCTTCTCGGTGTTGAAGGACAGGTAGCCGACGTTCAGGCCGGCCTGTTCCAGCAACTGGATGTCCTTGTTCTTGCGCATCGAATCCAGGTCGGCCGGATTCGGGTACGGCATGGACTGGCACTCGTTCTTCTGCAGCTTGGCGTAGCGCACCGAGGCGTCGGGCGTGATGGCGAACACCAGGCGGTCGACCTTGGGCTTGTCGCCCCAGTAGGCCTTGAACGCCTTGTACAGGATGCGCGCGTCCTTCTGGTAGGTGACGAATTCGAAGGGGCCTGTGCCGATGGGGTCGGTGTCGACCTTCGACGGCGTGCCGGCCTTCATCATGGCGTCCGCGTATTCGGCCGACTGGATGGAGGCGAAGTCCATGCCCAGGTTGGCGATGAACGGGGCTTCGGGACGGGTCAGGACGAAGCGGACGGTGTGGTCGTCGACCTTTTCGATGCGGTCGATGAGCTTGCCCATGCCCATGCCGTCGAAGTACTGGTAGGAGCCGTTCGAGACCTTGTGGAAGGGATGGTCGGCGTCCTTCTGGCGCAGGAACGAGAACAGCACGTCGTCGGCGCCGAATTCGCGGGTCGGCTTGAAGAGCTTGCTGGAATGGAACTTCACGCCCTTGCGCAGGTGGAAGGTGTAGGTCTTTCCGTCCTCGCTGACGTCCCAGGATTCGGCCAGGCCCGGCACGATCTCGGTGGTGCCGGCCTTGAATTCGACCAGGCGGTCGAAGATGGGATGGGTCGCGTCGTTGGTCGTGCCCGCCGTGAAGAACGCGGCGTTGAAACCTTCGGGAGAGCCTTCGGAACAGTAGACGTAGGTCGTGTCGGCGGCCTGCGCAGTCGCCATGGCCATGGACACCAGGGCCAGGCCCAGCGATCGCTTGAAGATCTTGTTCATCGTTACCTCTTTGAGTGTGACCACGAGTGGCGGAAAGACTCGGCGGCAGGGTCGGATTGCTTCCCTGCCGTAAATTTTTTGAAACATAGCACGGAACACCACGCATATTCCAGCATCCGGGCATCAAGGATTACCCGAGTGTCGATTCGCGCAATTTCGTGAAATATCTTCCGCGCCGCGTGGCCCGCGGCCGTCCGCCGTCCGCCGCGCGGCCCGCAAGCCGCCCGGAGGAGCCCCGTTCGTCCCGGGGCGGCCCGGGCAGCAAAGCGGGCTTACTGGCCCAGGCCCGCCAGGTCGCCGAACTGCGCGGCGAACTCGGCCGGCGACATCGTGCGGCCGTTGGCCGTGACCTGGCCGTCGGCATAGCGGTAGTCGGCCTCGGTGGCGTCGCCCCGGCGCTGCGCCAGGCCCTGGCGCTCCAGCCGGCCGGCATACTGGTCGAACAGCATGCTCGTCAGCGCCACGGCCATGTCGGCGCCCTCGCCGTGCTGCGTCTGGCGTACCACCTGCAGCAGCATGGGCTTGGACAGGCTCAGGTGCGCGGAGAGCTGGCGGATGGCGCTTTCGATCAGCCCGCCCAGGTCCTGCGGAGCGTCCTCGGGCGCCGGCCGGAATTCGGCCAGGGCCTTGAGCTCGCTCGTCCCCTGCGGGGTTTCCCAGCGCAGGGCGTCGAGCGTCAGGCGCGGGCCGGCGGCGAGCACGGGCACGGCCAGGGCACACAGGCGCTGCCGGTCCTGCTCCGACAGTTCCTCGTCCGGGTCCTCGCGGCGATTGAGCTGTCCCAGCGCGTCGGCCAGGGCCTGCAGTCCGGCCACGTCGAGGTGCTCGGCGGTCAGGGCCAGCGTGATCCGGCCCAGGTCCTGGCGATCGACCTGCAGCTGGCCCAGGTCGTAGGCCAGGCGGCTGTCCAGCAGGCCGCCGATGCGGACGGTGTCCGAACTCAGCGACGGCCCGATGAACGCCACGGGAGGCGCATCGGGGACATCGACGCGGACCTCTCCGAACCGGGCGTGCTGCCGCGACTGCAGGTCGGTTTCGCCGCTGCGGGTCGTGCGGCCGTCGAAATCCAGGCCCTCGAACCGCGCCCGGACGCCGGAATCCGCGTCCACCGCGGCCAGCCGGTCGATGCGCCCGGACACGGCCGTCTCGCGTGTTTCGGGATCGTAGTCGATGCGCACCAGGCCGCCGCTGAAGTCCAGCCGGTTGTCGGCCAGACGGACCGGTTCCAGGCGCCATTGCGCGGCGACCCGGCCGTCGAATCCGATCCGGGACCGCAGCGTCCAGGGCGCCGTGCCGGCCGGCTGGGCGTCGAACCAGGGCTGCCACAGCCCGCCCGGCAGAGGCTCGATCAGGCTCCAGGCCGCCGCGGGCCGCCATTCGCCCTGGCGGACGGCCGCCCAGGGCCAGGGGCCATGCGCTAGGGCGTCATGCAGGCCCAGGGTCTGGTCCCGGCCGTCCTCGTCGCGGAACTGGAAGCCGTAGCGGATGTCCGAGGAAAACACGCCGCGCCGGTACGCCTGGATCGTCAGGACGGGGCGCGGATCGGCGGACGCCCATTGCGCGGCGATTTCCTGGTTGGCCTGCTCCACCCAGTCCTCGACGCGGTCCTGGGCCAGGCGCCCGGCATACCAGGAGGCGCCCGTGTAGGCGAGGGCCAGGGCGGCCACCAGGCCGGCGGCGGTCTTCAGGGAGCGGTGGCTCATCGGGGATCTTCTCCATCGGGGCGCCCGGGGGCGCGGTCATACAGCCTGATCAGTTGCGAGGCGTCCTGCGCCCCCAGGCCCTGGCGGCTGGCCAGGCGGTAGCTTTGCCCGGCGGCCGCGGCCACCGGCATGGCGGTGCCCTGGGCGCGCGCCAGCGCCGCCACGGTGTCCAGGTCCTTCAGCATGGTGTCCAGGGTGGCCTGGGCGGGCCCGGGCGCCTGGGTCATGCGCGGCACGAAGATCCGCAGCAGCGTGGAATCGGCCCAGCCGCCGGCCAGGGCTTCGTCCAGGCGCGCCGCGTCCACCCCGGCGTCCCGCGCCAGGACGACGGATTCGGCGATGGCGGCGATCGTGGCGGTCACGATGGTCTGGTTGCAGAGCTTGGTGACCTGGCCGCTGCCCACCGGCCCCATGTGGGTCACCCGGCTGGCGTAGGCCATCAGCAGCGGCGTCGCGCGGGCGCAGGCGTCGGCCGGGCCGCCCGCCATGATGGCCAGGGTGCCGGCCGCCGCGCCGCCGGTGCCGCCGGACACCGGGGCGTCCAGCCAGACGGCGCCGTTGGCCCGGGCCAGCCGCCCGGCGAATTCGCGCGTCTCGGCCGGCGGGATGGAGGAATGGTCGATCAGCAGCTCCAGGGAGCCGGCCTGCGCCAGCCCGTCCGCGCCGAACACCACGTCGCGCACCGCGTCCGCGTCGAACAGGCACAGGGCGACCCAGGCGCATCGTTCGCCCAGCTCGCGCGGGCTCGCGCAGACTCGGGCGCCGGCCGCCTGGATGTCCCGCAGGGGGCCTGGGGAGCGGTTCCAGACGTGGACCTCGTGCCCGGCCCGCAGCAGACGGTTCACCATGGGCACGCCCATGCGGCCCAGCCCGCAGAATCCGATCTTCATGGCCATCCGGTCCGTTCGAGGGGTCATTCGGGCCGCTTGCGGGACAGTTCGCGCGGCAGGGGGAAGGCGACCTGCTCGCGCACCCCGTCCAGGGGGCGCACGGAGCGCGCGCCCAGTTCCTTCAGCCGGTCGATCACCTGCCGCACCAGGACTTCGGGCGCGGAAGCCCCGGCGGTCACGCCGATGCGCCGGGCGTCGCGCAGCCACGCCGGATCGATCATGTCGGGATGGTCCAGCAGGTAGGCGGTCACGCCCTTGCGCTCGGCGACTTCGCGCAGGCGGTTGGAGTTGGAGCTGTTCGGGCTGCCGACCACCAGCACCAGGTCGCATTGCGGCGCCATGACGCGCACCGCGTCCTGGCGGTTCTGCGTGGCGTAGCAGATGTCGCTTTTCTTGGGCTCGGCGATGCCGGGAAAGCGCGCGCGCAGGGCGGCGGCCACCTGGGCGGCATCGTCGATGGACAGCGTGGTCTGGGTCACGAAGGCGAGGCGGTCCGGATGGCGCACCTGGAGGGCCTGGACGTCTTCCACCGACTCGACCAGGTACATGCCGTCGTCGGCCTGGCCCAGGGTGCCCTCGACTTCGGGGTGGCCCCGGTGGCCGATCATGACGACCTCGCGGCCTTCCTTGCGCATGCGGGCGACTTCGACGTGGACCTTGGTCACCAGCGGGCAGGTGGCGTCGAAGATGCGCTGGCCGCGCCGGGCGGCCTCGTCGCGCACGGCGCGCGAGACGCCGTGGGCCGAGAAGATCACGATCGCGCCCGAGGGGGCGTCCTCGAGTTCGTCGATGAAGACGGCGCCCTTGGCGCGCAGGTCCTCGACCACGTAGCGGTTGTGCACGATCTCGTGGCGCACGTAGATCGGCGCCCCGTGGATTTCCAGGGCGCGCTCGACGATCTCGATGGCCCGGTCGACGCCGGCGCAGAAGCCTCGCGGCTGGGCCAGGACGATCTCGGCACCCGGCGCGTCCGTGGAACGGTCCTGGATCACAGCACCCCCAGAATCTTGACCTCGACCTGCAGGTCGATGCCGGCCAGGGGATGGTTGAAGTCGAACAGGGCGGCGTCGTCGCGCAGGGTCTTGAGCACGCCGGAATAGCGGCCGCCGTTGGGCGCCACGAACTCGACCATGTCGCCCGCCTCGAACTCGGTGTCGGGCGGGGCGTTGCGCGCCATTTCGTCGCGCCCGACCCACCGCAGCAGGTCCGGGTTGCGCTCGCCGTAGGCCTGGGCGGCCGGCAGGTCCGCCGTGAAGTGCTCGCCCTCCGGGCGGTCGAGCAGCAGGGCCTCGATGCCCGGCGCCCATTGGCCGATGCCCATCTGCAGGGTGGCGGGCCGATCCAGGAAGGTATCGACGAAGACGGTGCCCGCGCCGGGGCCCGTCAGCAGTTCGATGCGGTAGTGCAGCGTGACATAAGAGTCTGGCCGGACATGCTGCGCGGCTTGAGTTGAGGTCAAAATGCCCCCGTGAAGGATTCAATGCAAACCCATACATTTTAGGGCCTATCATGCCACAAGACACCCGATCTCCCTGTTTCGAACGTCCCCGGGAACGCCTGCTGCGGCACGGCGCCCAGGCGCTGACGTCGGCCGAGCTGCTGGCGGTCCTGCTGCGCACCGGCACGCGCGGCCGCGACGCCGTGGACATGGGGCGCCGGATGATCGAGCATTTCGGCGGACTGCGCCGCCTGCTGGCGGCGGAATCCTCGGCCCTGCTGGCCTTTCCGGGCATGGGCGCGGCCAAGACCTGCGAACTGATGGCGGTCCAGGAACTCAGCCGCCGCGCGATCGAGGAGCCGCTGCGCAACGGCCGCGCCCTGAGCCAGCCCGACCGGGTCAAGCAGTTCTGCGCCCTGCGCCTGGCGCACCTGCGGGTGGAGCACTGCATCGCCCTGTTCCTGGACAGCCAGCTGCAGCTGATCGAATGCGCCGAGGTCGCGCGCGGCACGCTGTCGCATGCCTCGATCTATCCGCGCGAGGTCGTGAAGGCCGCGCTGGGGCACCACGCCGCCGCCCTGATCCTGGCCCACAACCACCCCTCGGGCCTGGCCGAGCCCAGCCCGGCCGACATCGCCCTGACGCGCCAGTTGAAGCAGGCCCTGGCCCTGGTGGACGTGCGGCTGCTGGACCACCTGATCGTCGGCGCCACCGAGGTCACGTCCCTGGCGGAACGGGGGCAGGTCTGAGTCGGATGCCCACACCGGGATACCCGCGCGCGCCCCTGGACCTCGCACCGCCCGCGTAGTAGAATGGTGGGCTTATCTTGGATACGTTGCCAGGGTTCTGATGCGGATCGCTTCCCTTTTCGAAGGGGCCCCGCGTCCATCCGGCTGGCGGTCCCTAATCACCCACCCACGGATTCCATCATGAAAGAAGGCATTCATCCCGAGTACCGCGAGGTCGTGTTCCTCGACCTGCAGACCGGCAACAAGTTCATCTCGCGTTCGTCGCTGAATTCGCGCGAGACGACCGAGATCGACGGCAAGACCTACCCGCTCTTCAAGTGCGACGTGACCTCGGAATCGCATCCCTTCTACACCGGCGCCCAGACCCGCATCGTCGAAACGGGCCGCGTGGAAAAGTTCCGCGCCCGCTTCGCCCGCACCGCCGGCACGGTAAAGAAGTAAGGGCCCCCACGCTGCGCAAGCTGCGCTTGCTTGCTGCCCCCCAAGTGGGCGCTTTTTGCCTCGGGACGGCCCGGTGGCAAAAAACATACTAAGCAGCACCCTCTTCCCGCAGCAGTAGTCGCCCTAAAAGGCAGCCGTCAGGCTGCCTTTTTCATTTAACATGGGTGCATCCATCCGCCCCCTTTTTCCTGGTGCTTCCCCGGTGCTGCCCCAAGACCTGCGATCGACGCCCGCCCGCCTGACGGCCACGGCCGCCGCCAAACTGTCCAGACTGTTCCTGCTGTGCGTCGGCCTGGTCTACATCCTGGCCGGCCTGTTCTATCGCGACCCCTGGAAGACCGACGACGTCACCGGCCTGGCGACCATGCTCACGGCCCTGACGGGCCAGGACCACGCCTGGCTGCTGCCCCAGGTCGGCCACCTGGCCCAGGCCCAGGACGGGCCGCTCGTCACCTGGGTCGGCGCCCTCTCCATCTGGGCGCTGCGCGCCCCGCTCGAACTCTTCTACAGCCCCCTGGACGCCGCCATCATCGCCTCGCGCGTGCCCAACCTGCTGTGGTTCGCCCTGCTCACCGGGTCGATCTGGTACGGCACCTACCTGCTGGGCCGGCGCCCGGAATCCCAGCCGCTGGCCCTGCCCTTCGGCGGCGAACCGAACCCCCGCGACTATGGCCGCATGCTGGCCGACGCCGCCCTGCTGCTGATCGTGGCCACGGTCGGCATCGTCTGGCGCATGCACGAGACCTCCGAGGTCCCCGCCCTGATCGCCTGCCAGGCCCTGGCCTTCTACGCCGTGGCCCGCATGCTGGACCACCCGGTGTCGGGCGCCATCACCCTAGGCATCGCCATGGGGCTGTCCTTCCTGGCGCGCGGCTGGCTGGGCTGCCTGCCGCTGATCCTGGCCTTGCCCGTCGCCTTCCTGCCCGGCCGCGCCCTGGCGGCCGAGCGCAAGTGGCTGGCCGCCAGCGCCCTGATCGCCGCCACGCTGATCCTGCTCTGGTGGATTCCCGCCCGGGCCTTCGGCCCGTACTGGACCGAAAGCTGGCTGCTCTGGACGCGCAATGCCTTCGACTGGCCCGGCGCCCGCGCCTGGGGCAGCATCCTGCGCGACCTGCCCTGGTTCCTCTGGCCGACCTGGCCGCTGGCCCTGCTGGCGCTGTGGCGCTGGCGCGGCTGGTTCGGCGCGCCCCACATCGGCATCCCGCTGGGCTTCGCCGTCGGGGCGCTGCTGACGCTGCTGGCCAGCGCCGACCCCTTCGAGCCCGAATACGCCACCCTGGCCGTGCCCTGCGCCGTCCTGGCGGCCTTCGCCCTGCCGACCTTGCGGCGCGGCGTGGTCAACACCCTGGACTGGTTCGCGGTGATGTGCTTTTCGCTGACGGCCGCCACCGTGTGGCTGGGCTGGGTGGCCCTGCAGACCGGCTGGCCCGCCCAGATCGCCGCCAACATCACCCGCCAGACCCGCGGCTTCGAGCCCCACGTCGCCTGGCCCGCCACGGCCTTCGCCATCCTGGGCACCCTCGCCTGGATCGCCCTGGCGCGCTGGCGCCTGCGCAGCCATCCGGCCGGCCTCTGGCGCGGCACGGCGCTGTCGGCCGGCGGCCTGATCACCACCTGGCTGCTGCTGGCCACGCTGTGGATGCCCGCGCTCGACTACGTGCGCAGCTACCGCGACGTCTCGGCCTCCCTGGCGGCCGCCCTGGCGCAATACCGCCAGCCCGGCGAATGCGTCCGCACCCAGGGCCTGGGCAGCGGCCAGCGGGCGTCCTTCCTGGTCTTCGACGGCATCGAATTCAGCTTCGACGGCAACTGCCCCCTGCTGCTGCAGCAGCTCAGCCCCCGCAGCCTGGAGTCGGGCGAGGCCTGGCTGGCCGACCATCCCGCGCTCTGGGAAGGCCGCCGCAAACCCGACCGCCATGAAATGTTCCGCCTGCTGCGCCTGAAACCCTAGCATCCCGTTGGACCCATCCGTGCATTCCATGACCGACGCCCCCCTCGCCGGCCGTCCCGCCGCCCCCTGGCGCACCATCCTGCGGCAGGCCTGGCCGATCCTGGTCAGTTCCTGGGCCGGAATCGTCTTCGCCGTCCTGGACACGGCCATGGTGGGCCACGCCAGCGCCGCCGACCTCCAGGCGATGTCGCTGGGCGCCTCGATCTACATCACGATCTTCGTCGGCCTGATGGGCGTGGTGCACGCCCTGATCCCGATCATCGCCCAGCACTTCGGCGCCAGGCGCCTGGACGAGGCCGGCCGGGCCTGGGGCCAGGGCATCTGGCTGGCCCTGATCCTGTCGGCGCTGGGCGGCGCCTGCCTGCTGTTTCCCGACGCCTGGCTCAGCCTGTCCGGCGACGTCGAGCCCGAAGTGCGCCGGCGGGTGGCGGGCTACCTGGTCGCCCTGGCCCTGGCCCTGCCCTCGGCCCTGCTGTTCCGCACGATCTACGCCACCTCGACGGCCATCTCCCAGACCCGCGAAGTCATGGCGATCAACGTCGGCAGCATCGCCTTCAAGCTGCTGTTCAATGTCTGGTTCATCTTCGGCGGCCTGGGCCTGCCCGCGATGGGCGCGGTCGGCGCGGGCATCGCCACCCTGGTGGTGGACTGGATGATGCTCGCGGCCGGGCTGTGGATGATCCGCCATCGGCAGGCCTTCCGCGCCCTGTCCCTGACGCTGGGCCGTCCGCGCTGGGCCGACCAGAAGGAACTGCTGCGCCTGGGACTGCCCATGGGCGGGTCCTACCTGATCGAAGTCTGCGCCTTCAGCTTCATGGCCCTGCTGATCGCCCGCGACGGCCTGTACGTCAGCGGCGCCCAGCAGATCCTGGCCAACCTGGTCGCCCTGGCCTACATGCTGCCCATGTCCCTGAGCCTGGCCACCGCCTCGCTCACGGCGCAGGCCGTGGGCGCGCGCGACCCGGTCCTGGCGCGGCGCACGGGGTTGAACGGCATCGGACTGGTGGCCCTGGGCGCCCTGGCCACCGGCGCGATCCTGGTCACGGGCCGGGAAGCCATCGTGCGCGCCTACACCGACGAGATCCAGGTGGCCGCGATCGCCCTGGCGCTGCTGCAGATCGCGCCCTGGTTCCACTTCTGGGACTCCATGCATTGCATCGGCGCCTACATTCTGCGCGCCTACAAGATCGCCATGGTGCCGCTGATCCTGCAGGTCTCCGCGCTGACCGGACTGGGCCTGGTGGGCGGCTGGTGGCTGGGCTACGGCCCGGCGGCGGGGTCGCTCGCCCCCGTGGCGCACCGGCTGATGCCGGGCGCGCCCATCGGCGCCGCCACCATGTGGATCATGGCGATGTTCGGGCTGCTGCTGTCCGCCCTGCTGCTGTTCGCCTGGTACGGCCACGTGCTGCGCCGGCAGGCGCGCGGCGCCTGAGCCGAGGCCGGCCCGGGGACGCCGGCCCCGGGACGCGAGGCTCCGCGGGCGATCAGGCGGCCTGCCCGGATCCGGCGGCCTGCTCGGCCGGCTCCGGGTCCGGCCCCGCTTCGCCCGAACCGCTGGCGGTGGCGGTGGTCACCAATTCCACCACCTTGCTGCGCGACAGCACGCCGATGAACTCGCCCTGCTCGCCCGTCACCGCCAGCGGCTCGGGCGTGCGCAGCAGCCGCGCCAGGACTTCGTCCAGTCCGGCCGAGGCCGGCACGGACGCCATGTCGCTCAGATGCCGGGAAATGTCGCGCGCGCCCGCCTGCGCGGCGCGTTGCGCGTCGGCGCGCATCAGCACGCCCGCCAGGCGCTTGCCGTCCAGCACGGCGGCGTAGTCGTAGTCCCGGGCGGCCAGGCGCTCCAGCGCATGCGCCGGGTGCGTGCGCATGGTCAGCGTCAGGGGGCGCTCGTTGCAGGCATGGGACGCGTTCAGGACCTTGCCCCGGTTCACGTCCTGCAGGAAGGACTCGATGTAGTCGTTGGCGGGCGACAACAGGATGTCCTCGGGCGTGCCTTCCTGGATCAGTTCGCCGTCCTTCAGGATGGCGATCCGGTTGCCCAGGCGCAGGGCCTCGTCCAGGTCGTGGGTGATGAACACGATGGTCTTGTTCAGCTTCGCCTGCAGGGCCAGCAGCTGGTCCTGCATCTCATGGCGGATGAGCGGATCTAGGGCGGAGAACGCCTCGTCCATCAGCAGGATCTCGGCGTCCGTGGCCAGCGCCCGGGCCAGGCCCACGCGCTGCTGCATGCCGCCGGAAAGCTGGTGGGGATACTGGGCCTCGAAGCCGGACAGGCCGACCTGCTCCAGCCAGTGGCGCGCGCGCTCGTTGCGCTCGTCGCGGCGCACGCCCTGCACCGCCAGCCCGTAGGCGGCGTTGTCCAGCACCGTACGGTGCGGCAGCAGCCCGAAGCGCTGGAACACCATGCTCATCTTGCTCTGGCGGAAGCGTTCCAGTTCGCGCGGCTTGAGGCTGACCACGTCCACCCCGTCGACCAGGATCTGCCCGGCGCTGGGCTCGATCAGGCGGTTGAAGTGCCGGATCAGCGTCGATTTGCCGGACCCCGACAGGCCCATGATCACGTGGATGTGGCCTTCCTCGATGGACAGGCTGATGTCGCGCAGGCCCAGGGTGTGGCCGCTGCGCTCCAGCAGGGTTTCCTTGGACAGGCCCTCGCGGGCGGCGGCCAGCCAGCGTTCCGGGTGCGGGCCGAAGATCTTGTAGATGTTGCGGACTTCGATTTTGCTCATGTCAGTGCCCCCTGACCTGCCAGCGGCGGCCGAAGCGCTGGGTGATGCGGTCGAAGATGATGGCCAGGATCACGATCCCCAGGCCGGCCAGCAGGCCGCGCCCGACCTGCAGGCGGTTGATGCCCTGCAGGACCTCGTAGCCCAGGCCGCGCACGCCGATCATGGAGGCGATCACCACCATGGCCAGCGCCATCATGGTGGTCTGGTTGATGCCCGCCATGATGTTGGGCAGCGCCAGCGGCAACTGCACGCCGAAGAGCTGGCGGCCGCGGCTGGCGCCGAAGGCGCGCGAGGCCTCCAGCACCTCCGCGTCCACTAGGCGGATGCCCAGGTCGGTCAGGCGGATGACGGGCGGCACGGCGTAGATCACCGTGGCGAACAGCGCCGCCAGCTTGCCCAGGTTGAACAGCATGACCACCGGGATCAGGTAGACGAAGCTGGGCATGGTCTGCATGACGTCCAGGACCGGCAGCATCACGGCGCGCACCCAGCGGAAGCTGGCCATGGCGATCCCCACCGGGATGCCGATGATCACCGAGAACGCCACCGCCACGATCATCAGCGACAGCGTCTGCATGGCGGCTTCCCAGAGGCCGATGGCCCCCACCAGACACAGCAGCGCGCCCATGGCCACGCTGAAGCGCCAGGCGCGGCTGCTCAGCCAGGCCAGGCCCATGATGACGGCCACGACCGCCCACCACGGCGAATGCCGCAGCAGGTTGTCGGACCAGATCAGCAGATCCAGCAGGGGCTGGGTCAGCGCCCGCAGCACGTCGGAATACTGCGTCACCAGCCCATTGACGAACTCGTCGATGGGCCGCTGCAGATCCCGGGCCGCAATCAGTTCGGGAAACATGCGGGCCTCCTTACAGGGCGGCCTTGACACGCTCCGTCACGTCGGCGGGCAGCCATCCGGTCCAGACGTCCTGGTGGTTCTTCAGGAACCACGTCGCCGTCGGCTGGGGTTCGGCCTCGTTCTTTTCCATGTAGGCCATGGTCTGGTTCATCACGTCCAGGGGCACCTTCACCTTGGACAGGAACGCGGTCAGCTTCGGCGCGTCCTGGGTGAATTTCGTCGTGACCGCCGTGAACACCGGGTTCTCGGGATAGTCGGAGGCCTGGGGGTTCTCGCAGTTCGGGTCGGTCAGGCATTTCTGCTTGGCGGCGTCGTACGGCGGCAGTTCCAGCTTGACCAGGTCCATGGAACCCACCAGCGGGGTCGGGTACCAGTAATAGAAGACGACGTTTTCCTTGCGCTGGTAGGCCGACGTCAGGGCCGCCTTCTGGGTCGCGCCGGTGCCGGGGGAAAACAGCGTGAACGTATCGCCCAGCCCCAGGGCGTTGAACAGGTTGGTGCTGACGACCTCGCAGGCCCAGCCGGCCGGGCAGCCGTAGAAGCGGCCCTTGGAGGGCTCTTCGGGGTCCTTGAAGGCGTCCTTGAATTTCGGCAGGTCGGCAGCCTTCTTCAGTCCGGGCAGGCGTTCGGCCGTGTATTTGGGGATGAACCAGGCTTCGCCGCCCATGTAGAGGTCGCCGATGCGCTTGACGCGGCCGGAGGCCTCGGCCTTGGTCCAGGGCTCCAGGGTGCTGTTCAGCCAGATCTCGCTGTTGATGTCCAGGTCGCCCCGTTCGAGCGCCGCCAGGGCCGGCAGGGTTTCCGTCGGCAGGACTTCGGAGTCGCAGCCGTAGCCGTGCTTGACGATGAAGCGCTCGACCTCGACCAGGACCAGGTTGGATTCCCAGTTCATGCCGCCGAAGCGCATGGGGCGGTCGAGTTCGCACTGCGGCGCGTCGGCCGCCCGGGACACGGACGGGGCCAGCGACAGGCCCGCCAGCGCGGCCGACAGGGCGAGGCCCAGCACGGTACGGGACAGGCGGGGGGAACGGGTCGCGACCGGCGACGGGAAAGCGGAGATAGACATGGATGCCTCCTTTGGGTTACGGAGACGCCGGATACGCCATGCGTGGCCGGCGCCATAGCTTAGGGGAGGGTGTGCGGAAGACGGCCGCGGGCCGCCAATACATACCAGCACTGCAGGCGCGCAAGCGCCCTGGACAGACAGGGCCGCGTCAGGCGGACACGGACGCTGTCAGGATTGAAAAAAAGAACTACAGAAGAAGCGTCATTTTACACGCCGGATGACAGAAAATAAAGCCGGTTGACGAAAACCGCCTCTGGCCAGGGCGGAAAGCCCCGGGATCTCCGGGCTGAAAACCCGCGCCGGATGCCTGCGTGCGGCAGGCGTCCGGTGCGGGGCGGCGGGCGGGCTCAGCGGTCCCGGTAGATGTAGTCGCGCCGCCAGGGATAGGCCTGCCCCGCCGGGTAGTCCAGCTCGTCGGAGCGCCCCGTCGGCTGGGGCTGGGCGATGATCTGGTGCAAGGCGATCCAGCCATGCTCGAAGCCCATCGCGCAGCCCGCCAGGTACATGCGGTAGGCCCGCAGAGAACGTTCTCCCTGGGGCGTGTTCAGGATGGCGCGCGCCTCGTCCAGGCGGGATTCCAGGGCGTCGCTCCAGGCCCAGAGCGTGCGCGCGTAGTGCGGACGCAGGTTTTCGACGTCTAGGTCTTCCAGGCCGGCCTCGGCCAGGGTCTGCTGCACGTAATGGATGTGGGACAGCTCGCCGCCGGGGAAGATGAATTTTTCGATGAAATCCCCCATGCCGGCGCCCAGTTCGCTGTTGTCCAGCCCGCCCGCCGTGATGCCGTGGTTCAGGATCAGCCCGCCGGGGCGCACCAGCCGGCGCAGCTTGGAGAAATAGCCGGTCAGTTGGGCCCGCCCCACGTGCTCGAACATCCCGACCGAGGCGATCTTGTCGTAGGGCCGTGATTCGTCGAGCTTGCGGTAGTCCAGCAGTTCCATGCGCACGCGCCCGGACAGGCCCTTTTCCTGGATCAGGCGGTTGACGTAGGCATGCTGGTTGTTCGACAGGGTGATGCCGGTGACGTCGACGTCGTAGTTTTCCGCCGCCCACAGCATCAGGCCGCCCCAGCCGCCGCCGACATCCAGGAAACGCTCGCCCGGCTTCAGGGCCAGCTTGCGGCAGATGTGGTCGAGCTTGGCCTCCTGGGCCTGGGCGATGGTGAAGCCGGGTTCGCGGTAGTAGGCGCAGGAATACACCCGGCGCGGATCCAGCCACAGGGCGTAGAAATCGTCCGACAGGTCGTAGTGGAATTCGATCTGCCGCGCGTCGCGCTCGATCGAATGGCGCCAGACCGACACCAGCCGCTTCACCAGGCTGGTGAGCCAGCCCGAGCGGGCCAGGTCGACGGGCGAGCCGGGCAGGATGCCCGCCGCCAGGCGCATCAGGTCCTGCATGGAACCATCGAATTCGAACTTGCCCTCGACGTAATCCTCGCCCAGGACGCCGACTTCGCCCGCCGCGAAATGCGCCAGGACGGCCGTGTCGCGCACGCGCAAACGGATCGCGGCGTCGGAGGCGCCGATCTTCTGTCCATCCGGCAGTTCCATGGAAACCGGCATGGGCAATGATCCAAGTTTGTTCTCGATGATGGATGCGATTGCAGTCAACGGGGCCTCCCTCAGTCATATGAAAGACCTTGTTATAGTAGCGCCAATCCCCGCCGCTTCAAGCACCCCCTTCCGGCGCTTTCCCGCTCCCATGGCCTCCCGTTCCTCCTCGCCGCTGCTGCCTCCCTGGCTGATCCTGATGGGCGCGCTGGCCGCCCTCGGCCCCCTGGCCATCGACATGTACCTTCCCGCCTTCGGCGCCATGGCGATCGATCTGGGCGTCCATCCGGGACAGGTCGAGCGCACCCTGGCCAGCTACCTGCTGGGCCTGGCCCTGGCCCAGCTGGCCTACGGCCCCCTGGCCGACCGCTACGGCCGCAAGCCGCCGCTGCTGCTCGGCCTGACGCTGTTCTCGATCGCCTCCGTCGCCTGCGCGCTGAGCCGGGACATCGACCACCTGATCCTGTGGCGCGTGATCCAGGCTTTCGGCGGCGCCGCCGGCATGGTCATCCCCCGCGCCGTGATCCGCGACCACCTGGACACCCGCGAGGCCGCCCAGGCCCTGTCCCTGCTGATGCTGGTGATGGGCGTGATGCCCATCCTGGCGCCCCTGCTGGGCGGCCAGGCCGTGACGCTGGGATCCTGGCGCACCGTGTTCTACCTGATGGGCCTGGCCGGCGTCGGCCTGTGGCTGACCGTGGCGCTGCGCATGCGCGAGTCCCTGGATCCCGAGCGGCGCTCGCCGCTGGCCGCCGGCGCCATCGCCGCCCACTTCCGCCTGCTGCTGACCCACCGGCGCTTCATGGGCTACACCCTGGCGGGCGGCTTCGGATCGGGCGGCCTGTTCGCCTACATCTCGGGCTCGCCCCAGGTCTTCATCACGATCTACGGCATCGACCCGCGCTGGTTCGGCCTGCTGTTCGGCCTGAACGCCGTCGCGCTGATCGTGGCCTCGCAGGTCAGCGCCCGCCTGCTGAACCGCCACCTACCGATCCGCCTGCTGGCCCACGCCCAGGGCACGCTGGTGCTGATGACGCTGTGCGCCCTGGCGCTGACCCTGCTGGACTGGATCACCCTGCCCCTGCTGATGCTGTGCCTGATGGGCTTCATGGCCAGCCAGGGCTTCGTCGGCCCCAACGCCGCCGCCCTGGCCCTGGCCGAACAGGGTCCCCGGCTGGGCGTGGCCTCGGCGCTGATGGGTTCGATGCAGATGCTCTGCGGCGCCCTGGCCGGCTTCGCCGTCAGCGCCTGGCACACCGGCACCCCCCTGCCCCTGACCGCCGTGCTGGCGGCCTGCGCGGCCCTATCGTGGCTTTCCGGCCGCATCGCCATGCGATCGCCCCGGGAACCCGCTTGATCTGCCTGGCAATTTAAGTATAGAATGCAAGGCTTTCCCGATATACATATACAGAGGTGAGACCATGGCACGCGTATGCCAAGTAACCGGCAAAGGCCCGATGGTGGGCAACAACGTCTCGCACGCGAACAATAAAACCAAGCGTCGTTTCCTGCCCAACCTGCAATCGCGCCGGTTCTGGGTCGAATCCGAAAACCGCTGGGTGCGCCTGCGCGTATCCACCAAGGCCCTGCGCACCATCGACAAGAACGGCATCGACGCCGTCCTGGCCGACCTGCGTGCCCGTGGCGAACTGGCCTGATCGGCCGCGCATAGGAGCACATCATGGCTAAAGGCATCCGCGAGAAAATCAAGCTCGAATCGACCGCCGGCACGGGTCATTTCTACACGACCACGAAAAACAAGCGCAACATGCCGGAAAAGATGCTGATCAAGAAATTTGATCCGGTCGCGCGCAAGCACGTCGACTACAAGGAAACCAAGCTGAAATAATCCGGGATCGCCTCTCCCGGACCGTCTCACCGGTTTCCGCAAATCCCCGCCCCGAGCGGGGATTTTTCTTTGAGGGCGCATGATCCACGACCCTCTATAATGTCGGGCTGGCCCTTTCCACTCCCATTTCCCAGACAGATCCATGCAGGAACGCTACCTCCCGAACCAGGTCGAAACCGAAGCCCAGGCCCACTGGCGCGCGGGCGACGTCTACCGCGTCACCGAACACGCCACCCTTCCGGACGGCTCGCCCAAGCCCAAGTTCTACGCCTGCTCGATGCTGCCCTACCCCAGCGGCAAGCTCCACATGGGTCACGTGCGCAACTACACCATCAACGACATGATGACCCGCCAGTTGCGCATGCGCGGGTACAACGTCCTCATGCCCATGGGCTGGGACGCCTTCGGCATGCCGGCGGAAAACGCCGCCATGAAGTCCGGCGTCCCCCCGGCCAAGTGGACCTACGACAACATCGCCTACATGAAGAAGCAGATGCAGGCGATGGGGCTGGCGATCGACTGGTCGCGCGAAATGTGCGCCTGCGACCCGGCCTACTACAAGTGGAACCAGTGGCTGTTCCTGAAGATGCTGGAAAAGGGCATCGCCTACCGCAAGACCCAGACCGTCAACTGGGACCCGGTCGACCAGACCGTGCTCGCCAACGAGCAGGTCATCGACGGCCGCGGCTGGCGCTCCGGCGCGCCCGTGGAAAAGCGCGAGATCCCCGGCTACTACCTGCGCATCACCGACTACGCGGGCGAACTGCTCGACACCCTCCAGGACGGCCTGCCCGGCTGGCCGGAACGCGTGCGCCTGATGCAGGAAAACTGGATCGGCAAGAGCGAGGGCGTGCGCTTCGCCTTCCGCCACGACATCCGCGACGAACAGGGCCGGCTGATCCAGGACGGCCTGATGCACGTCTTCACGACGCGCGCCGACACCATCATGGGCGTCACCTTCTGCGCCGTGGCGCCGGAACACCCGCTGGCCGCCCGCGCGGCGCGCGGCAACCCCGAGCTGGCCGCCTTCATCGAGGCCTGCCGCCAGGGCGGCACCACCGAGGCCGAACTGGCCACGCGCGAAAAGGAAGGCCTGCCCACCGGCCTGTCCGTCATCCACCCCCTCACGGGCGAACCCGTGCCGGTGTGGGTCGGCAACTACGTCCTCATGAGCTACGGCGACGGCGCCGTCATGGGCGTGCCCGCCCACGATGAGCGCGACTTCGCCTTCGCGCGCAAGTACGGCCTGCCCATCCGCCAGGTCATCGCCGCCGAAGGCAAGACCTACTCCACCGAGGCCTGGCAGGACTGGTACGCCGACAAGCAGATCGGCCGCACGATCCAGTCCGGCAAGTATGATGGCCTGAGCACCGCCGAGGCGATCCAGGCCGTGGCCGCCGACCTGAAGGCCCAGGGCCTGGGCGAGCTGCGCACCACCTGGCGCCTGCGCGACTGGGGCATTTCCCGCCAGCGCTACTGGGGCACCCCGATCCCCATCATCCACTGCGCCGATTGCGGTCCGGTTCCCGTCCCTGAAAAGGACCTGCCCGTGGTGCTGCCCGAGCACCTCGTCCCCGACGGCACCGGCAACCCCCTGGCCAAGGACGAGGCCTTCCTGTCCTGCCATTGCCCGTCCTGCGGCAAGCCGGCGCGGCGCGAAACCGACACCATGGACACGTTCATCGACTCGTCCTGGTATTTCATGCGCTACACCTCGCCGGGCAACGACCAGGCCATGGTCGACGCCCGCAACGACTACTGGATGCCGATGGACCAGTACATCGGCGGCATCGAGCACGCCGTGCTGCACCTGCTGTACGCGCGCTTCTGGACGCGGGTGATGCGCGACCTGGGCATGGTGAAGTTCTCCGAGCCCTTCACGCGGCTGCTGTGCCAGGGCATGGTGCTCAACCACATCTATTCACGCAAGAACGCCCGGGGCGGCATCGAATACTTCTGGCCCGACCAGGTGGAAAACATCACCGACGAGAAAGGCGGCATCGTCGGCGCGCGCCTGAAATCCGACGGCTCGCCCGTGGACTACGGCGGCATCGGCACCATGTCGAAGTCCAAGAACAACGGCGTCGATCCGCAGTCCCTGATCGACGGCCTGGGCGCCGACACCGCCCGCCTGTTCGTCATGTTCGCCAGCCCCCCGGAACAGACCCTGGAATGGTCGGACTCCGGCGTCGAGGGGGCGAACCGCTTCCTGCGCCGCCTCTGGGCCTTCTGCCACGGACACCACGACGCCATCCTCCGGAACGCCGCCGTCCCCGTCGACGGCGCCGCGCTGGACGAGGCCGCCGCCGGCCTGCGCCGCCAGATCCACGGCCTGCTGCGCCAGGCGGACTACGACTACCAGCGCATCCAGTACAACACCGTGGTCTCCACGGCCATGAAGATGCTCAACACGCTGGAATCGGCCGCCCAGGCGGGCGTTTCCGGCCCGGCGCTGGCCGAATCCGTCTCCATCCTGCTGCGCGTCCTGTATCCCGTGGTGCCGCACATCACCTGGCAGCTGTGGCGAGAGCTGGGCCTGGCCGACGCGCTGGGCGACCTGCTGGACGCGCCCTGGCCCCTGGTGGACGAATCCGCCCTGCGAGCCGACACGGTCGAGCTGGTGCTGCAGATCAACGGCAAGGTCCGCGGCCAACTGAGCGTGCCCCAGGAAGCCGACAAGCCGGCCATCGAGATCCTCGCCCGCGCGCACGAGGCCGTCGGCCGCTTCCTCGAAGGCCGCGAACCCAAGCGCGTCGTGGTCGTGCCGGGCCGGCTGGTCAACGTCGTCGGATGATGCTCATGGCCTCCCCCGCCTCCCTGCCTCGCATCCTGCGCCTCGCCCTGGCCGGCCTCGCCCTGCTGGTGCTGGGCGCCTGCGGCTTCCACCTGAAGGGGGCGACGCCGCTGCCCTTCCGGTCGATCTACACCAACATCAACCTGGATTCCGAGTTCGGCGCCCGGCTGCGCCGCACCATCGCGGCCAACTCGCCGGGCACCCGCTTCACCGAGCGCCGCCAGGACGCCGACGTCTACCTGCACCAGATCACCGAATCCCAGAACCTGCGCCAGCTGTCCCTGGACGCCGACGGCCGGGTCGAGGAATACGAGCTGAACCTGGACTTCCAGTTCGAGCTGCTGGACCGCGCGGGCCACGTGCTGCTGCCCCCCACGACCCTGCTCAGCGTGCGCGAACTGCCCTACAACGACCGCATCGTCCAGGCCAAGGAAGGCGAGATCGACCGCACCTTCAAGGACATGCGCAACGGCCTGATCGACCAGATCATGCGCCGCATGAGCTCGCCCGAAGTCCGGGCCGCCTACGCCAACGCCGCCGACCGCCCCGTCGTGCCCATGCCCGACGACAGGGTCCGCGACGCCTCCCCCCCGGCCGGCCCGGCCTCGATCCGGCCCTAGCATGGGCAGGCCCTAGACCATGGCACGCGCGTCGGCCGCGGACCGCCTGACCGAGCACTATGCCGGCGCCTCGGAACTGCCGGCCTGCACGGTCCTGAGCGGCGACGAGATCCTGCTGCTGACCGAGGCGGCCGACGCCTACCGCGCCGCCGCCGTCCGGCTGGGCTGCGTCGAACGCACCCACCTGGTGATGGACGCCCGCAGCGACTGGGGCGCGGCGCTGGCGGCCTCGCAGAACTCGTCCCTGTTCGGCGACCTGCGCCTGCTGGAAATCAGCCTGCCCACCGGCAAGCCGGGCAAGACCGGGGCCGACACCCTGCAGAAGCTGGCGACGATGGCCGGCGACGGGCATCTGCCGGACGTGCGGATCCTGATCCGCCTGCCGCAGCTGGACCGGGCCACCCAGCAGGCCAAGTGGGTCCAGGCCTTGAAATCCCGCGCCGTCTGGACCGAGATCCCGTCCATCCCGCGCACGGCGCTGGCGGACTGGATCGCCGCCCGGCTGGACCGCCAGGGCCACACGGCGGACGCCGAGACGCTAGCCTGGCTGGCCGACAAGGTCGAGGGCAACCTGCTGGCCGCCCACCAGGAACTGCAGAAGCTCGCTCTGCTGCATCCGGCCGGAACGCTCAGCCTGGAACAGGTCCAGGCCGCCGTGCTGAACGTGGCCCGCTACAATCTCTATGATCTGCGCGACGCCATGCTGCTGGGCCAGGCGGACCGGGCGCTGACCGTGCTGCGGGGGCTGCAGGCCGAAGGCGAGGCCCTGCTGCTGGTCCTCTGGGCCGTCGGCGAGGAAATCCGCATCCTGGCGCGCCTGGCGCCCCATGCCCGCAGCGGCCTGGACGCTGCGCTGCGGTCCCAGCGCCTGTTCGGCGCGCGCGAAAAGCTGGCGCGCCAGGCCCTGGCCCGCGTGCCCGCGGCGGCCTGGCCCCCCGCCCTGCGCCACGCCCACGAAATCGACCGTATCATCAAGGGAATCCCGGTGGACGGCCTCCTGCGCGATCCATGGGACGAACTGGAGCGGCTGGTGATGCGCGTCGCCACGGCCGGAGCGCCGCGGCGATGAACGCCCCCTCTTTTGCCGGCGGACCACCCCAGGGCAAGAAGGACTCTTTCCACAGGCATTGACATGAACGACACATCCACCGGCTTTTCCATGCAGACCTTGGGCCGCCAAGCCCGCCAGGCGGCGCGCATCCTGCGCTCGGCCTCCGGCGCCGCCAAGGCCGCCGCCCTGCGGTCCATGGCCGACGGCCTGCGCGCCCGCCGCGCCTGGCTGCAGGCGGAAAACGAGCACGACCTGCGGGCCGCCGCCGAGCGCGGGCTGGATGCGCCCATGATGGACCGCCTGCGCCTGTCCGACCGGGCGCTGGACCTGATGATCGAAGGCCTGCTGCAGATCGCCGCCATGCCCGACCCCGTCGGCAGCCTCAGCGAAACCACCACCCGGCCCAACGGCATGCGCGTGGCCCGCATGCGCGTGCCGCTGGGCGTGATCGGCATCATCTACGAATCACGGCCGAACGTGACCATCGACGCCGCCGCCCTGTGCCTCAAATCCGGCAACGCCACCATCCTGCGCGGCGGCAGCGAGGCCTTCCAGTCCAACCGCGCCCTGGGCGCGATCATCCAGGCCGGCCTGGAAGCCGCCGGCCTGCCCCCACACGCGGTGCAGGTCGTGGACACCACCGACCGCGCCGCCGTGGGCGAGATGATCACCCACCCGGAATGGATCGACGTCATCATCCCGCGCGGCGGCAAGGGCCTGATCGCCCGCCTGGCCGACGAATCGCGCGTGCCCCTGATCAAGCACCTGGAAGGCAACTGCCACGTCTACGTAGACAAGGCGGCCGACCTGGACCGCGCCCTGGACATCGCCATCAACGCCAAGACCTACCGGACCGGCATCTGCGGCGCCATGGAAACCCTGCTGGTGCACTCGGACGTCGCCGACGCCTGGCTGCCACGCGCCGGCGCCCGCTTCGCCGAACTGGGGGTCGAACTGCGCGCCTGTCCGCGCGCGGCCGCGCTGCTGCCCGGCTCGGTCCCGGCCACGGAGGCGGACTGGGCCACGGAATTCCACGCCCCCATCCTGGCCGTGCGCGTGGTGGATTCCCTGGACGAGGCCATGGACCACATCGCCCGCTACAGTTCCGAGCACACGGAATCCATCGTCACCGAGGACCTCTCGGCCGCCCAGCGATTCCAGCGCGAGGTTGATTCCAGTTCGGTCTACGTCAACCTGCCCACCTGCTTCGCCGACGGCTACGAATACGGCCTGGGCGCGGAGATCGGCATTTCCACCAACCGCCTGCACGCCCGCGGCCCGGTCGGCCTCGAAGGCCTGACCATCCAGAAATGGGTGCTGACCGGCGAAGGCCAGCTGCGGGGATGAGCCCGGACATGGAGCAGTCCCTGCGGACTGCTCCGTGCCTGGCGAATCCAAGCGGCTTGCAAGCCGCGCGGTGGACAGGCAAGCCCGAAGATCGTAGCGCAGAGGCTTTTTTAATTACACAGCGTGCATCAAGGATTCTCATGCTCTGGGTCAAGGCTTTCCACATCCTGTTCGTCACGTCCTGGTTCGCCGGGTTGTTCTACCTGCCGCGCATCTACGTCAACCTGGCCCAGGCCGGCGACCCGGCCGTGCGCGCCGCGCTGCTGGGCATGGCGCGGCGCCTGTACCGCTTCATGACCCCGCTGGGCATCCTGGCGCTGGCGCTGGGCCTGTGGCTGTGGCTGGGCTACGGCATCGGCCAGGGCCAGGGCTGGATGCACGCCAAGCTGCTGGCCGTGGCCGGCCTGCTGGCCTTCCACCTGGCCTGCCGTCACCACCTGCGCGCCCTGACCGCCGGCACCTGCCGGCATTCCCACCGCTACTTCCGCTGGTTCAACGAAATCCCGGTCCTGCTGCTGCTGCTGGTCCTGATCCTGGTGGTCGTCAAACCCTTCTGATCGCATGAACGATTCCACGACACGCAAGACCCTCGGCCTGAAGAAAAAGGCCGCCCCCGCCGGCGGCGGAACGGGCGAGGAGCCCCGCAAGCGCTCGGGCGCCCGCGCGCGCCAGGCCGCGCTGCGGGAACACGCCCGGCAGATCCGGCCGGAGGACGGCGCCGAGGCCGAGTCCCCGAAGAAGGCCGGGACCCGGCGCCCGGCCCGCCCGGACCAGCCCGCCCGGCACACGGACTCCGAACGGACCGCCCGCCCGAAGTCCGGCGCGCCCGCCCGGGCCCGCGCGGACCAGCCCTACGCCGACCGGCCCCGACCGGACGGCCCTCGCAAACCACGCGCCGACCGGCCGGACGCCCGCCCTCCCCGGCGCGCGACGCTGGACGCGCGGCCCTTCGCGCGCCGAGATGCCGGCACCGACGCCCGCCCGGACGCCCCCGACACGGAAAAGCCGCGCGTCCAGCGCCTGCCCCGGGCGCCGCGCCAGCCGCGCATCGCCGAAACCTTCGAGGTCTTCGCCCCCTGCCCGCACGGCCTGGAGGAAGCCCTGGCGCTGGAACTGCAGGCCCTGGGCCACGAGGCCGTGCGCGCCGGGCGCGCCGGCTGCCACTTCCAGGCGGACTGGGCCGGCGTGCTGCGCGCCAACCTGTATTCCCGCCTGGCGACCCGGATCCTGGTCCAGGTCGCCCGGGCCGAAGTCCGCGACGAGGACGACATCCTGGCCCTGGCGCGCGACACCGAATGGGAGCGCTGGTTCGGTCCGGAACAGTCCCTGCGCGTGGACACCTCGGCCATCCGCAGCCCCATGCGCAGCCTGCAATACTGCAACCTGCGGGCCAAGGACGGCATCTGCGACCGCCTGCGCGAACGCGAAGGCGCACGGCCCGACATCGACACGGTCCGCCCAGACGCCCGCGTCCACCTGTTCCTGGACGAACGGCACGCCACCCTGTACCTGGATGTCTCGGGGGAATCCCTGTTCAAACGCGGCTGGCGGCTGGACAAGGGCGAAGCGCCGCTGCGCGAGAACCTGGCGGCCGGCCTGCTGGCCCTGTCCGACTGGCCACCCGACGCCCCCCTGCTGGATCCCTTCTGCGGCAGCGGCACCCTGCTGATCGAGGCGGCCTGGATCGCCCTGGGCGTGCCGCCGGGCATCTGGCGCCCCTTCGGCTTCGAGCGGCTGCGCGCCCACGACGTCCGCCTGTGGCGCGACCTGAAGGAAGACGCCCGCGCCCGGATCGCCCCGCGCCTGGAACAGCCCCTGGTGGGCTGCGACATCCACCCGGGCGCCATCGAGGCGGCGCGCGCCAACGCCGAGCGCGCCCACCTGAGCCCGGACACCATCCGCTTCGAGATCTGCGACGCGCGCCAGATGCCGCCCCCGGCGCCGGCCGGCTGGATCGTGACCAATCCGCCCTACGGGGAACGGCTGGCGGACGAGGACAGGGACCTGTGGCCCGAATGGGCGAGCTGGCTGAAGCGCCACTACGGCGGCTGGTGGCTCAATGTCATCACCAGCGATCTCGACCTGCCGGGCCGGATGCGGCTGAAGGCCCGTCGGCGCCACCCCCTGCACAACGGCGCCCTGGACTGCCGCCTGTTCCAGTTCGAACTGGTGGCGGCGGGCTACCGGAACAAGGCGTAGGCTTTTCGCCACGGAAATCGCGGGGCCGGCCGGGGGATCCGGTCCAGGGGCTTGCATACGACTTAGGGTTTTCCCTATAATAGGGTTAACCCGAGCGAAACGCTCTTTCTCAAGCAAAGAGGCTTGCTATGAAGACCCTGCAGAATACCGACATCCGCCTGACCGACGCCCTGGAACGCCAACTGCTGCAAGAAGCCATCGAGGCCCAGCAGGAATACGCCCTGGATCACGCCATCAAGCATCTGTTCCGCAAGGTCGCCGGCTTCTTCAAGGCCCCCGAAGGCCGCGTGCACCACACGGTCCGCGCCGCCCACTGATCTCCTTCGGCAGGATCTCCGGGCCGCCCCATCGGGCGGCCTTCGTGTTTCTGTCCCGCCGCCGGATCCGGCGCCGGGGCCCTTCGTTTTCAGCGATAATGGACGGTTTCCGAGTCCATCCGCCGCACATGTCCGATCCCGCACCGGCCGTACCCGCCGCCCCGCCGCGCCTGCGCCGCTTCGCCTGCATGATGTACGAAGGCGTGCTGCTCTTCGGCGTGGTGTTCCTGGCGGGCTACCTGTTCGACACCCTGACCCAGAGCCGCAGCGGCCTGATGCTGCGCCATGGCCGGCAGGCGTTCCTCTTCCTGGCCATCGGCGTCTATTTCATCGCCTGCTGGCGGCGCGGCGGCCAGACCCTGCCGATGAAGACCTGGGACATCCGCCTCACGGACCGGGGCGGCCGTCCCCTGCGGGGTTCGCGCATGCTGCTGCGCTACCTGCTGCTGTGGCCGCTGCCGCTGCTCGCGGCCCTGGCGATCGGCGGCCTGTCGCGCGCCACCGGCTGGGCCTCGTTCGACCTGCTGATCGTCTGCGCCCCGTTCTCGATCTTCCTCTGGACCTGGATCGACCCCCAGGGCCAGTTCCTGCACGACCGGCTGCTGGGCACCGAACTGCGCGACCTGCGTACCGCCCCCGCCGCCTGAACCTCCCGCGCCCGGCCGCATCCCACCGGAACCCCGCATGAGCGACATCCTGAAGAAATACCTGACCGCCGACCGCGGCACCCGCATCCAGGCCCTGCGCCTGACCCGGGCCTGGCGGACCGGACTGGCCCACCAGGACCTGCCCCCCGTCCTCGTCGGCCTGCTCGGCGAACTGGCCGCCGCCAGCGCGCTGCTGGCCGGCAACATCAAGTTCGACGGTTCGGTCATCCTGCAGCTCCAGGGCAACGGCCCCGTGCGCCTCATCATGGTCGAATGCACCTCCACGCTGGACCTGCGGGCCACCGCGCATCTGCGCGAAGACGCCGCGCCGCCCGCCGACGCCACCCTGCAGGACCTGCTCAACGCCGACGGCCAGGGCCGCTTCATGGTGATGCTCGACCCCTCGGGACGCCAGGCCGGCGCCACGGCCTACCAGGGCATCGTGCCGCTCGAAGGCGACACGGTCGCCGCCGTCCTCGAACACTACATGAAGCACTCGGAGCAGCTGGACACCCGGCTCTGGCTCGCCGCCGACGCCCAGGCCTGCGCCGGGCTGCTGCTGCAGCGCATGCCCGGCGAATCGGCCCCGTCCGGCGCGCCGGAGCGGTCCGACGCGGCCGACGCCGCCTGGGCGCACTGCGCCACCCTGGCCGACACGCTGGGGCGCGAGGAACTGCGCACGACCGACACCGACACGCTCATCCGCCGCCTGTTCTGGGAAGACGACCTGCTGGTCTTTCCGGAACAGCCGGTGCGCTGGCACTGCCCCTGCAGCCGCGAGCGGGTCGCGGGCATGCTGCGCACGCTGGGCCGCGAAGAGGTCGAGGACATCCTGGCCGAACAGGGCCACGTGCACATCGCCTGCAACTTCTGCGGCCGGCCCTACGATTTCGACGCGGTGGACTGCGCCGCCCTGTTCGCGGACGGCCCCGACACGCTGCAGGCACCCGGCTCGGACACGCTGCACTGAAGGCACAAGACGGCGGCGCCCCGTGCGGCCGTTCCGGAAGGCCGCCGGCGCGCGACATCCGGATCACGGCGTAATTCCCACACTACCCGGCCCGGCGGATCGGTCGCATACTGCCGCGCATGCCGAATCCATGCCATGCCGCCCCCGAATCGTTCCACGCCCGGCTCGCCCGCCAGCGATGCGCGCACGCCTCTTGCGCCGCCGCGCACCGCCGCCAGCGCGGCGCGGGCATGGCCGGCTTCCTGCTGGCGTCCGTTCCGGTCCTGACGCTGGGGCTGGGCGGGGTGGAGGCCGCCCACTGGTCGGGCCTGCGCCAGACGCTCAGCCTGGCCCTGATGGAAGCCGCCCGGGCGGGCGCCACGCGCCAGGCCCGGCCCCAGGCCATCGCCCAGGCCTTCGAGCACGGGCTGCGCATGGCCTACCCCGATCCCCGCGCCGCCGGCCGGGCGCTGCGCGAACGCCGGGCCGCCCTGGGCGCGCCCTGGCGCATCCGCATCGCGCGGCCGTCCCCCGATGCGTTCCTGGACCACGCCGACCCGGATCTCCGGGGGCCGCGCGACCATCCGGGCCAGCCGCTGATCCGCAACGACTACCAGGCACGGCAGCAGGCCCGCCGGCTGGCCCAGGGCTGGCCCGGGGGCCGCGGCCCCCGCTCCGGCCTCACCATCCATGAGGCCAACACCCTGGTCCTGGAGCTATGGTGGCCGCATCGCCCCCTGGTGCCGGGCGTGGCGGCCATCGTGCGCGCCCTGGCGCCCCTGGCCGGCGACCCCGCCCAGGCCCGCCTCATGGCGGCGGGCTACCTGCCCTTCCGCCGTCGGGTCGGCGTCGCCATGCAGTCGCACCCGGCCGCCTGGCCCGACCTGGCGGACGGGCGGGTGACGCATGACACGGCACCGGCCCCGCCGCCGGTTCGGGAAGCCGGCCCCTCCGAATGGACCGGCGGATCGGACCCGGCGGGACCGCCGACGGCGGACGCCGGTGCGCCCGCGGCCGGCGCGGCGCCGGGCGGAGGACTGGGGAACGAACGGGAACCGCCCGATCCGGACGCGCTGGAAGACCCGGACGGGACCGCCGCGGATCCGGGCGGGGGCGTGGATGCGGGGCCGGATCCCGCGGCCTGCGCGCCGGCGCCCTGAACGCGGCGGTCCACCCCGCCGGCGGCGCATCCGGCACGCACCGCCGGAACGGCGGAGCGCGGCCCCGGCATTACTGCCGGGGCAGGACCTGGACGAAGTATTCGCCCTCGCGGATCATGTTCAATTCGCTGCGGGCGCGCTCTTCGACCGCCGAGATCCCGGTCTTGAGATCCTGGACTTCGGCCTGCAGGGCGTTGTTGCGCGCGGTCAGGGCCTCGTTTTCCTCGGTCTCCGCCTGCACCTGCGCCTGCAGGCCGCGCAGGCTGAGCCAGCCGCCCTTGCCCCACCACAGCGGGTACTGTGTCGCCAGGGTCAGGGCCAGCAGGACGAGGCTGAGCAGGCGCATGGGTGCGGGGCGCGGGTCAGCGCAGGTTGTAGAAGGCCGACACGCCGGGGTAGGAGGCGACTTCGGCCAGCTCTTCCTCGATACGCAGCAACTGGTTGTACTTCGCCATGCGGTCGGAACGCGACAGGGAGCCGGTCTTGATCTGCATGGCGTTGGTGGCCACGGCGATGTCGGCGATGGTGGAGTCTTCCGTTTCGCCGGAACGGTGCGAGATCACCGCCGTGTAGCCGGCGCGCTTGGCCATTTCGATGGCGGCGAAGGTTTCCGTCAGGGTGCCGATCTGGTTGATCTTGATGAGGATCGAATTGGCGATGCCCTGCTGGATGCCCTTTTGCAGGATCTTCGTGTTGGTGACGAACAGGTCGTCGCCCACCAGCTGCACCTTGCGGCCCAGCTGTTCGGTCAGCAGCTTCCAGCCTTCCCAGTCGTCCTCGGCCATGCCGTCCTCGATGCTGACGATGGGATATTTGTCGCACCAGGACGCCAGCAGGTTGACGAAGTCCTGGGAACCCAGGGCGATGCCGCCTTCGCCGGCCAGGTGGTACTTGCCGTCGCGGTAGAACTCGGAACTGGCGCAGTCCAGGCCCAGCACCACCTGGGAGCCGGCCTCGTAGCCGGCTTCGCCGATGGCCTTCAGGATCAGCTCGATCGCGGCCTCGTGGTTGGCCACGTTGGGGGCGAAGCCGCCCTCGTCGCCGACCGCCGTGGACATGCCGCTGGCGCCGATGATCTTCTTCAGGGCGTGGAAGACTTCCGCCCCCATGCGCAGGGCCTCGCGGAAGCTGGAGGCGCCCACCGGCAGGATCATGAATTCCTGCAGGTCCAGGGTGTTGTTGGCGTGCGCGCCGCCGTTGATGACGTTCATCATCGGCACCGGCATCTGCATCGGGCCGCTGCCGCCGAAATAGCGGTACAGCGACAGGCCGGCGTCGTCGGCGGCCGCGCGGGCCACCGCCATGCTGGCGGCCAGGATCGCGTTGGCGCCCAGGCGGCTCTTGTCTTCGGTGCCGTCCAGGTCGATCAGGGTGCGGTCGATGAAGGTCTGTTCCTGGGCGTCCAGCCCCATCAGGGCCTCGGAGATCTCGGTGTTGACGTGCTCGACGGCGCGCAGCACGCCCTTGCCCAGGTAGCGGGACTTGTCGCCGTCGCGCAGCTCGATGGCCTCGCGCGAACCGGTGGACGCGCCCGACGGCACCGCGGCCCGCCCCATGGCGCCCGATTCGAGCAGCACGTCGCATTCCACGGTGGGGTTGCCGCGCGAATCGAGGATTTCGCGTCCGATGATGTCTACGATTGCACTCATGGTCTGACAGTCCTGCCTGTGTAGGGGTGGGTGAAAGAGGGAATCCCGCCATTTTAACGGGATGCCCGTGGGGCCAGTCTACCCCGGGACTCCGGCCGGCCGCACGCGGCGGCGTTTATAACGACTATTCAGCGGCCTCACAGGCCGCCGTCGCGCAGCGCGCCGGACTGCTTGACGCAGCGGTCCAGCCCGGCCAGGCATTCCAGCAGCCCGCGCATCCGGTCCAGCGGCACGGCGTTGGGACCGTCGGACAGGGCCTGGTCGGGGTTCGGATGGGTTTCCATGAACACCCCCGCCACGCCGGCCGCCACGGCCGCGCGCGCCAGCACCGGCACGAATTCGCGCTGGCCGCCGGAATGCGTGCCCTGCCCGCCCGGCAGCTGGACCGAATGCGTGGCGTCGAACACCACCGGGCAGCCGGTGCCGCGCATGATCGCCAGCGAGCGCATGTCCGACACCAGGTTGTGGTAGCCGAAGGACGCGCCGCGCTCGCAGACCAGGATGTTGCCGCCGTCGCCGCCGGCCTCCAGGGCCGCCGCGCGCGCCTTGGACACGACCTGGACCATGTCTTCCGGCGCCAGGAACTGGCCCTTCTTGATGTTGACGGGCTTGAGCGTCGCCGCGCAGGCCTGGATGAAGTCGGTCTGGCGGCACAGGAAGGCCGGCGTCTGCAGCACGTCCACCACGGCCGCGACCTCGCGCACCTGACCGGTCTCGTGCACGTCGGTCAGCACCGGCACGCCCAACTGGCGGCGCACGTCGTCCAGGATCTTCAGGCCCTCGTCCATGCCCGGGCCGCGGAACGACTTGCCGGAGCTGCGGTTGGCCTTGTCGAAGGAGCTCTTGTAGATGAAGGGGATTCCCAGCGCCCGGGTCATTTCCTGCAGGATGCCGGCCGTCTCGAAGGCCAGCTCGCGCGACTCGATGACGCAGGGGCCGGCGATCAGGAACAGGGGATGTTCGATTCCGGCCTGGAAGTGACACAGCTGCATGGGGGCTCCTTGAACGGTGCGGCCGGGCTCAGGCCTTTTGCGCCTGGGGCTTTTGCGCCTCGGGCTTTTCCGCCTGGCGTCGCTGGCGGGCCAGCGCGGCCTGGATGTAGCTGGTGAACAACGGATGCCCGTCGCGCGGGGTGGAGGTGAATTCCGGATGGAACTGCACGCCCATGAACCACGGGTGCGAGGGGATTTCCATGATTTCCGGCAGGTTTTCGGTGGGCGTGCGGGCGCTGATCACCAGGCCGGCCTCTTCCAGGCGGTGGACGTAGACGTTGTTGACCTCGTAGCGGTGGCGGTGGCGCTCGTTGACCTCCGGACCGTAGATTTCATAGGCGCGGGTGCCCGGCTTGACGGGGCAGCGCTGGGCGCCCTTGCGCATCGTGCCGCCCAGGTCGGACGAGGCGTCGCGCCGCTCGACCTTGCCCTCGCGGTCCTGCCATTCGGTGATCAGCGCCACCACCGGGTGGGCCGCCGAGGGATCGAATTCGGTGCTGTTGGCCCCGCCCAGGCCGGCGACGTGGCGGGCGAATTCCACCACGGCCAGCTGCATGCCCAGGCAGATGCCCAGGTAGGGGATGCCGTGCTCGCGGGCGTAGCGGATGGCCTTGATCTTGCCCTCGGTGCCGCGCTTGCCGAAGCCGCCCGGCACCAGGATGGCGTCCAGGCCGGCCAAGCAGGCCGTGCCCTGGCTCTCGATTTCCTCGGAATCCAGGTATTCGATGTTCACGCGGGCGTGCGTATGGATGCCCGCGTGGACCAGGGCCTCGGACAGGGACTTGTAGGATTCCGTCAGGTCGACGTACTTGCCGACCATGCCGATGGTGACGGACCCGCGGGGGTTTTCCAGGTCGTGCACCAGGCGGTCCCAGACCGTCAGGTCGGCCGGCGGCGGGGTCAGGGCCAGCGCGTCGCAGACCAGGCTGTCCAGGCCCTGCTGATGCAGCATGGCGGGGATCTTGTAGATCGAGTCCGCGTCCCAGACCGAGATCACGGCGTCCAGGGGCACGTTGGAGAACAGCGAGATCTTGGCGCGCTCGTCGTCGGGCACGGGCCGGTCGGCGCGGCACAGCAGCGCGTTGGGGTAGATGCCGATTTCCCGCAGCTTCTGCACCGAGTGCTGGGTCGGCTTGGTCTTGAGTTCGCCGGCCGAGGCGATGAAGGGCACCAGCGTCAGGTGCACGAAGGCGCACTGGTTGCGGCCCAGGCGCAGGCTCATCTGGCGCGCGGCTTCCAGGAAGGGCAGCGATTCGATGTCGCCCACCGTGCCGCCGATTTCCACGATGGCCACGTCGGCCTGGCCGTCGAAGGCCGCCTTGGCGCCCCGGGCGATGAAATCCTGGATCTCGTTGGTGATGTGCGGGATGACCTGGACGGTCTTGCCCAGGTAGTCGCCCCGGCGCTCCTTGCGCAGCACCGATTCGTAGATCTGGCCGGTGGTGAAGTTGTTGACCTTATGCATCCGGGCGGACACGAAGCGCTCGTAGTGGCCCAGGTCCAGGTCGGTTTCCGCGCCGTCTTCCGTGACGAAGACCTCGCCGTGCTGGAAGGGGCTCATGGTGCCCGGATCCACGTTGATGTAGGGATCCAGCTTGAGCATCGTGACCCGCAGCCCGCGGGATTCCAGGATCGCGGCCAGGGAGGCCGCGGCAATGCCCTTGCCCAGGGAGGAGACCACTCCCCCCGTGACGAATACGTATTTGGTCATTTCGGATAGATGCCCGGTGTGGACGGGCGCAGCGGGAAATTTGGATTATAACCGCTCGGTCCGGGCCTTCGGGCCGTCCCCGCCCGTCGGATTGCGCCGCTTTACCGCGCCGCCCGTCTCGCCTACCATGGTTTCCGGACCCACTCATGGAAGCCTCCGGGGGGACATCATGTCCAGGCTGACCGCAAAAGACTTCGCGCCGGAACTGCTGGAACTCTACGACTTCTACGCGCACGGCCTGATCGACCGGCGCGAGTTCCTCGACCGGGCGTCCCGCTACGCCGCCGGCGCCCTGGGCGCGGCCTCGGTCCTGGCCGCCCTGTCGCCCGACTATGCGCTGGCCGAGCAGGTGTCCTTCACCGACCCGGGCATCCACGCCGAATACGTGACCTACCCCTCGCCCAGGGGCAACGGCGCGGTGCGCGCCTACCTGGCGCGGCCGGCCAAGGCGCCGGGCGACGTGCCCGGCGTCGTGGTGGTCCACGAGAACCGCGGCCTGAATCCCTACATCGAGGACGTCGCCCGGCGCCTGGCGAAGGCCGGCTTCATGGCGCTGGCGCCCGACGGCCTCAGTTCCAAGGGCGGCTATCCCGGCAACGACGACCGGGGCCGCGAACTGCAGCAGCAGGTCGATCCGGAAAAGCTGATGAACGATTTCTTCGCCGCGATCGAATTCCTGCCCTCCGTGGCCGGCGCGACCGGCAAGGTCGGCATCGTCGGCTTCTGCTACGGCGGCGGCGTCGCCAACGCGGCCACCGTCGCCTACCCCGAGCTGGCGGCGGCCGTGCCGTTCTACGGCATGCAGCCGCGCCCCGAGGACGTGCCCCGCATCCGGGCGCCCCTGCTGCTGCACTATGCCGGGCTGGACCAGCGCGTCAACGCCGGCTGGCCGGCCTACGAGGCCGCCCTGAAAGCCGACGGCAAGACCTACGAGGCCCACATCTACCCGGGCGTGAACCACGGCTTCCACAATGATTCGACCCCGCGCTACGACAGGGAAGCCGCCGAGCTGGCCTGGGGCCGCACCCTGGCCTGGTTCAGGCGCTGGCTGGCGTAGGGCGGTCCCGCGCGCCGCCTGCCTTGGATCCCGGGAGCGGTCTTCCGCGACGGCGGCGCCGCCACGGCCCACCGGCCGGACTACAGCGCTTCCGTCCGCGCCAGCAGCCAGTCCCGCGCCGCGCCGTCCACCAGGGGCAGCAGGCGCTCGCGCACGCGGGCATGATAAGCGTCCAGCCACGCGATCTCGTCGGCTGACAGCCGTTCGCGCACCACGCAGCGCGTGTCGATGGGGCACAGGGTGACGGTCTCGAATTCCAGGAAGGCGCCGAATTCGCTCCGCCCGGCCGGCACGGCCAGCACCAGATTTTCGATGCGGATGCCCCATTGCCCGTCGCGGTACAGGCCGGGCTCGTTGGAAGTCAGCATGCCGGCCTTCATGCCCTGGTGGGGCCGCGCGTGGCCGCGCACGGAAATCGACTGCGGACCTTCGTGGACGTTCAGGAAGTAGCCCACGCCGTGGCCGGTGCCGTGGCCGTAGTCCAGGCCCCGGCGCCACAGCGGCATGCGCGCCAGGGTGTCCAGCACGGAGGACGGCGTGTCTTCCGGGAAGCGCGCCCGCGCCAGGGCGATGTGGGCCTGCAGCACGGTGGTGTAGTCGGCGCGCTGCGCGTCCGAGGGCGCGCCGATGGGCACGACCCGGGTGATGTCGGTGGTGCCGCCCAGGTACTGCCCGCCGGAATCGATCAGCAGCAGGCCGTCGCCCTGGATGACCGCGTGGGACGATTCGGTGGCGCGGTAGTGCGGCATGGCGCCGTTGGCGTTGAAGCCGGCGATGGTGGCGAAGCTGAGGCTGACGAACCCCTGGCGCCGGGCGCGCGCCGCCGACAGGCGGGTATCGACGTCAATCTCGGTGATGCGTTCGCCCGCCGCCAGGGCGGCCTCGAACCAGGCGAAGAATTCGCACAGGGCGGCGCCGTCCTGGGCCATCGCGGCCCGGATGTTGTCGGCCTCGGCGGCGTTCTTGACGGATTTGAGCAGTTGGGACGGGTTGATCGCCTCGATGCGCCGCGCCTGGGGCGCGTGCGACAGCGTGCCCGCCGTGACCCGCGCCAGGTCCACCAGCAGGGCGGTGCCGGCCGGAAGGGCCGCCAGGTCGGCGGCCAGCGCGGCGTAATCGCGCAAGTCCACCCCGTCGGCCGCCAGGCGGCCGGCCAGTTCGCCGTCGATCTTGCCGGACGCCACATACAGGCGCACCCGGGCCGCGTCCAGCAGCGCGTGCGCCAGGAAGACCGGGTTGTAGTCCACGTCCGCGCCGCGCAGGTTCAGCAGCCAGGCAATGTCGTCCAGCGAGGACAGCAGGTGCCAGGCCGCACCGTGATCGCGCATCGCGGCCCGCACGGCGGCCAGGTTCTCGGCCCGCGCGCGGCAGGCATGCGGCGGCCGGTGCTCGAATACCTTGGCCGCGGGCAGGGCCGGCCGGCCGGTCCAGATGGCGCCGACCGGGTCCTGGTCCAGGATCAGGGCCATGCCGGCCTCTTCCAGGCCGGTTCGCCAGCGCCGTTCCGACGCCAGGTCCAGCACCCGGCCGTCGGCCCCGACCCGGTCGCCGCGCGCCAGATGCGCCAGCACCCAGTCCAGGGGATCCAGCACGTCCGGCGCGCCAGTCCGCATCAGCACGATCCCGGAGCCCCGCAGCTGGGCTTCGGCCTGGACCCAGTAGCGGCTGTCGGTCCACAGCCCGGCGAAGTCCGCCGTGACCAGCAGGCTACCCGCCGAGCCGTCGAAGCCCGACAGCCAGGCGCGCGCGGCCCAATGGTCCGGCAGGTATTCCGACAGGTGCGGATCGGCGGTCGGCACCAGGCAGGCGGCCAGGCCCGACCGCGCCATCTGCCCGCGCAGGGCTGCGACGCGCTCGGCGGGCGTCGCCGGGGAATGCGGCAAGGTCACGGCGATTTCCTTCAGGCGACGGCCGACACGTCCAGCCTGGCCGACGTCTTGGCGCGGATCTCGTCGACCGTCACGCCCGGGGCCAGTTCAGTCAGGCGCAGACCGCCGTCGGTGACTTCCATCACGCCCAGGTCGGTGATGATGAGGTTCACCACCCCCACCCCGGTCAGCGGCAGCGTGCATTCGGGCAGCAGCTTCAGGGACTCGGTGCCGTCCTTGGCCTTCGCGACATGTTCCATCAGCACCACGACCCTGCCCACGCCGGCCACCAGGTCCATGGCGCCGCCCATGCCCTTGATCATCTTGCCGGGAATCATCCAATTGGCCAGGTCGCCCTTTTCGGACACCTGCATGGCCCCCAGGATGGCCAGGTTGATCTTGCCGCCCCGGATCATGGCGAACGAATCCGCCGAGGCGAAGATCGAGGAGCCCGGCAGCGTCGTCACGGTCTGCTTGCCGGCGTTGATCAGGTCGGCGTCGACTTCGTCGTCCGTGGGGAAGGGGCCGATGCCCAGCAGGCCGTTTTCCGACTGCAGCCAGACTTCCATGCCCTGCGGCACGTAATTGGCGACCTTGGTGGGCAGGCCGATGCCCAGGTTGACGTAGTAGCCGTCCCGCAGTTCCTGCGCGGCGCGCGCCGCCATCTGTTCGCGATCCCAAGCCATGATCTGCCTCCTTATTGACGAATGGTGCGTTGTTCGATGCGCTTTTCGGGATGCGCGTTCAGGACGATGCGGTGCACGTAGATGCCCGGCAGATGGACTTCGTCCGGGTCGAACGCGCCGGTGGGCACGATTTCCTCGACCTCGACGATGGTGATGCGGCCCGCCATGGCGACGTTGGGATTGAAGTTGCGCGCCGTGCGGCGGAATTTCAGGTTGCCGCTGCGGTCGGCCTTCCAGGCCTTGACCAGGGACACGTCCGGCACCAGGGAGCGTTCCATGATGTAGGTGCGGCCGTCGATCTCGCGGGTTTCTTTACCCTCGGCCACCACGGTGCCCACGCCGGTGGCGGTGAAGAACGCCGGAATGCCGGCGCCGCCCGCGCGCAGCTTTTCGGCCAGCGTGCCCTGCGGCGTGAATTCCAGCTCCAGCTCTCCGGCCAGGTACTGGCGTTCGAATTCCTTGTTCTCGCCCACGTAGGACGCGATCATCTTGGTGATCTGGCGGGTGGACAGCAACTGCCCCAGGCCGAAGCCGTCGACCCCGGCGTTGTTGCTGACGCAGGTCAGGTTGCGCACGCCCGAATCCCGCAGGGCCGCGATCAGGGCTTCGGGGATGCCGCACAGCCCGAAACCGCCGACGGCGATCATCTGGTTGTCGGCCACGACGCCGCGCAGGGCGGCCTCGGCACTCTCGTAGACTTTATCCATACAACGGTTCCTTCGTAGATGAACAGAAATCGATGGCGCGTCAGGCGGCGAAACAGCGATCCAGCGCCTGCCGGTCGGCGTCGGTCCAGGGCAGGGGCCGGCCGGTGGCGGCGTCGGTGCACACCAGCACGTTGCGGCCGCGGGCATGCAGCGTCCCGGGGTCTCCGGCGTCCGCGACCCAGCAGTCCAGCTCGAGGCTGCTCCGCCCGACGCGCACGAGCTTCATGCCGACGACGACACGGGCAGGATACATCAGCGGTTTGAGAAAATCACACGAGGCGTGGGCCAGCACGCCGTAGCGGCCCGCGGCGCCGTCCAGTCCCATCGCGGCGAACAGCCGGACCCGGGCTTCCTCGAAGTAGGAGAAATAGACCGCGTTGTTGACGTGGCGCAGGGCGTCCATGTCGCCCCAGCGGACGTCGACCGGAGTTTCAAACGTCCCGGAGGCGGATTGCGTGGCGGAGGGGTCCGAAGGCATGAAGGGGCTCGCTCGTGGAATGACCGGATGGCCGCGGACGCTCCCGCCCGCGGCCGAGGTATGGTACCACCGCGATCCGCCGGTCCCCGCCCCGGCGCATGGCCTCAGCCGTAGAAGGCATGCAGCGAGCCAGGATCGAAATTCGCCCAGACGCGGTCCCCCGCGGCCAGTTCCGAAACGATCCGGTTGCCGAAGGGAATCCGGATCTTGACGGGCTCGTCCCGATCCGTGACGGAGCTCACTTCGACCATGTTGCCCAGGAAGGTCAGGTCCCGGATCGTCACGGGCACGCCGCATTCCTGCCGCGAGAGCGAGACGGAGATCCGTTCCGGCCGCAGCAGCAGCGACGGGCGGTCCGAGTCCGCGGAACGCCCCTGGACCGGGACGCCGTCGATGACGATGCCGTCGCAGATGGACAGCTTCGCCTTGTCCGCCGCCACGGAAAGGATGTCGGCCGCCAGGAAATTGCTGTCGCCGATGAAGCCCGCCACGAAGCGGGTCGCGGGCTCCGCATAGAGCTCCTGGCCGGTTCCGATCTGCTCGATCCTGCCCTGGCTGAAGACGGAAATGCGATCGGACAGGCGCAGGGCTTCCTCCTGGTCGTGGGTGACGTAGAGGATCGTGACGCCCGTTTCCTGGTGGATCCGCCGGATCTCGAACTGAAGCTCCTCGCGCAGCTTCTTGTCCAGGGCCGAAAGCGGCTCGTCCATCAGCAGCAGCGGCGGGTCGTAGACCAGCGCCCGCGCCAGCGCCACGCGCTGCTGCTGGCCGCCGGACATCAGCGCGGGCTTGCGGCCGGCGAAATCCTCGAGGTGGACGAGCTTGAGCGCCGCGTGGACCCGGTCCTCGATCTCGGATTTCGCGCAGCGGCGCACCCGCAGGGGAAAGGCCACGTTTTCCCCGACGCTCAGGTGCGGGAACAGCGTGTACCGCTGGAACACCATGCCGATGTTGCGCTTGTGGGAAGGCACCGGGAGCAGGCTCTCGCCGTCGAGCAGGATGTCGCCCTCGGTGGGGTCCTGGAATCCGGCCAGGATGTACAGGGTGGTCGACTTGCCGGACCCCGAGGGGCCCAGGAACGTCATGAACTCGCCCCGGGCGATGTCGAGCGTCACGTCCCTGATGGCGGTGAAGCCCCCGTAATCCTTGCGGATGCCCTGAATGCTCAAGAAAGGTCTAGTCATCTTTTTGCCTCTTGCGAAACACAAGCGGTGCGAAAATCAGCACGGAGGTGAGCGCCACCAGGATGGTCGAGACGGCGGCGACCACGGGGGTCAGGTCCTGCCTCAGGGTGGTCCATATCTTCACGGGCAGCGTCTGCAGGGTCGGGCTGGACATGAAGATCGCCAGGACCACCTCGTCCCAGGAGGCCAGGAAGGAGAAGACGGCGGCCGTGAACAGGCCGTGCCGGATGGACGGGACCGTGATCTTGAGCCGCGCCTCCCAGGGCGAGGCGCCGCACAGGATGGCGGCGTCCTCGATGGATTTGTCGAACCCGTCCAGCGCGCCGCTGATCGAGATGATGGAAAAGGGCAAGGCGACGAGCAGGTGCGCGATGACGAAACCGATGGTGGTGCCGGCCAGGCCCAGCTTCAGGAACAGGGCGTAGAGCGCCACGGCCAGCACGATCACGGGCAGGATCATGGGCGTCAGGAACAACGCGCGGATCTGTTCCCTGCCCGCGAACTCGCCCCGGTTCAGGCCCAGGGACGCCAGGAAGCCCAGGACGACGGAAAGCACGGTGACGATGACCGCGATCTTCAGGCTCGTCAGGGCGGTATACAGCCATCGCGGATCCGAGAACAGCTCGTAATACCATTTCAAGGTCCACGAGGGCGGCGGAAAGATCAGCCACTGCGAGGAACCGAACGAAAGCGCGGCGATGAAGACGATGGGCAGGATCAGGAACAGCAGCACCAGTCCCGTGACGAGGATCAGGAAATAGCGCAGGCCCCCCAGGCGGTTGAAATCCAGCAGCATGTCTAGCTCCTCTTGTCGACCTTCAGGTAACGCAGCTGCAGGAAGTACAGCCCCAGGGTCACGACCAGCAGGACGAACGCCGCGGCGCCGCCCAGCCCCCACTTGACCAGCGACTGGACCAGCTGGGCGATGAGTTCGGCGAGCATCATGCTCGACGCGCCGCCCAGCAGCGCCGGAGTGACGAAGTAGCCCAGGGACATCACGAAGACCATCAGCGCCCCGGCGGCGATGCCCGGCAGCGAAAGCGGCAGCAGCACGCGCGTGAAGCTCTGCCACTTGCCGGCCCCGCACAGCGCGGCGGCGCGCAGGATCGAAGCGTCGATCGACGAGATCACCCCCATGAGCGGCAGGATGATGAACGGCAGCATGATGTAGACCATGCCGATCGTCACGCCCGTGATGTTGTTCACCAGCGCCAGCGGACTGTCGATGATGCCCAGATTCATGAGGATCTTGTTGATGATGCCGGTGCGCTGCAGCAGCACCATCCAGGCGTAGGTCCGCGCCAGCAGGTTCGTCCACATCGAAAGGACGATGACCGCGAGCAGGAAGACCGCCCATCGCCTGGGCAGGATCGCCAGCGCCCAGGCGACCGGAAAGCCGACGACGACGGACACGATCGTCACGAGCGAGGCCACCAGGAAAGTGTTGGAGAACACCTTGAGGTAGGTGGTCGAACCGAAGAGCGTCGCGTAGTTCTCCAGCCCCGGGGCCGGTTCGAGGACGCTGCGCACCAGCAGCATCAGGACCGGAACGATGAAGAACAGCGCGATCAGCACGAGGGCCGGCGCAATGTAGGCGATGGGGCCAGAAGGAAGCGGTCTTTTCCCCGCTCCCCGCCCGCCGGCCCCGCCCGTCGAAATCGAAGAAACCATATGGCGTATCCCTGCCCCCGGATCCGGGCCGCCGCGGCGGCCCGGATCCAAATGTCATGCCGATCCCGTCATTGCGCCTGCCAGGCGTACCAGCGCGTCCCGATGTCGTCGCGATGCATGGCCCAGTACCCCAGGTTCGCGTTGACCTGCGTGGCGGCCTGCTTGTCCGGCAGGGTGTCGCGGACCTCCTTGGGCATCAGCGTGGGCGAGACCAGATTGATCGGCGCGTAGCCGGTGAGCTCGGCGAATTTCGCCTGCGAGGCCGCGCTGGTGGCGAAGGCGATGTATTTCATCGCCGCCGCCTTGTTCTTGGCCCCCTTGGGCACGACCAGCATGTCGGCGGCCGTGATGTTCTGGTCCCAGGACGTCTCGACGTTGACGCCCGTCTTCGTCAGCGCGGTCAGGCGGCCGTTCCAGAAGAACCCGTAGGGCGTCTCGGCCGAGGCGAGCAGCTGCTGGGATTGCGCCCCGCTGCTCCACCAGACGATGCTGGACTTGATGGTGTCCAGTTTCTTGAAGGCCCGGTCCAGGTCCAGCGGATAGAGCTTGTCGGCGGGGACGCCGTCGGCCAGCAGCGCGGCCTCGATGACGCCCGGGGCGGACCACTTGTAGAACGTCCGCTTGCCGGGGAATTTCGCCAGGTCGAACAGGTCGGCCCAGGTCTTCGGGCATGCCTTGACGGCATCCTTGTTGCAGCCGATGACGAAGGAATAGTAGAAGCTCCCGACCGCGTAATCGGTGACGAAGCGCGGGTCCAGGCGGCTCTTGTCGATCACGGAGAAGTCCAGTTTTTCCAGCATGCCCTCCATGCCGGCCCGGACCGCGTAATCGCCTTCGACGTCCACCACGTCCCAGGACACGTTGCCGGATTCGACCATGGCCTTGATCTTGCCGTAGTCGGTGGGGCCGTCCTGCAGGACGGAGATGTGCTGGGCCTTGGAAAAGCCGTCGGCCCAGATGCTCTTCTGGGCGTCCTGCGTGGTGCCGCCCCACGAAGTGAACACGAGAGAAGGTTCCGCGGCGAAACCGCTCGCGGAAAACGTCAATGCAAGGGCAAGGAAAAGCGGCCTGGTTTTCATGATTTGTCTCCTGTCTATTGATAATGGAATCATGGTTCGCGCGCCGGGGCGCCGGGTCGGCGCATGTCTTCTGCATCTACATCACGCAGCCTGCACGCCGTCCGGCACGACGACGATCTTTCCGAAGCATGAGCGTCCCTCCAGCTCGCGCATGGCATCCTGTATCCTGCTCAGCGGAAATACGGCATGGATCACCGGCGCGAACTCGGCGCCGGCCATGATCCCCAGCAACTGCCGCAGGTCTTCGGTCTTCCATCCGTCCGACCCCCGGATGTCCATTTCGCGCGTCCACAGATACCGCAGGTCGGTAGCCGCCTCGAAGCCGGTGGTCGCGCCGCAGCACATCAGCCGCCCGCCATGCTTCACGGACCGCAGGGACTGGGTCCAGGTGGCGGTTCCGGTGAAATCGACCACCATGTCGGCCCCCTGCTTGCCGGTCAGGTTCCAGACCTGCTTGCCGAATTGCCCGTCCGGTGCGACCACACACTCGTCGGCGCCGATCGTCCTCAGGCGCGCGGCCTTGTCCTCGCTGCTGGTGCAGGCGATGACGTGCGCGCCGGCCCGCGCGCCCAATTGGACGCAGGCGACCCCGACCCCGCCGCTGGCGCCCACGACCACCAGCGACTCGCCAGCCTGCAGCCGCCCCCGGCTGTGGAGCATGCGGTAGGCCGTGCCGTAGGCCGTGGGCAGGCAGGAATATTCGACGAAGCGCGCGGCTTCCGGCAGCGGCAGCAGGCCTTTCTCCGATACGACGACGTATTCGGAAAATCCGCCCCAGTAGGCCTCGCCCAGCATCTCGCCGTTCCAGAACGGGTCGATCAGGACCGGCGCCCCCGTCCGCAGGCCGGACACCTCGGGCCCGATCGCCTCGATCCAGCCCGCCACGTCGCACCCGCCGACGTGCGGCATCCGGATGACGCGGCCCGGCATCCCGTCGCGGATGAAGATGTCCAGCCGGCTGAGCGAGCACGCCGCGACCTTGACCAGGACCTCGCCCGCGCCGGGAACCGGCCGGGCCACTTCTTCCACCGACAGCGCCTCGGGGCCGCCGTGCTGGCGCATGACCGCCGCCTTCATGTTCTGTGCCATTTGCTCATCTCCATCCTCGTTCGGGGAACCGCTCGATGCCGCGCGCCGCGAGGCGGCTCACCGGCGCGTTCCCGGTTTGTCGATAAAACGCGCATGCGCCCGCCGGATGGCGGCCCCTCTCTGCTCCGAGTCCAGCAGCTCGGCGCGCCGCCGTTCCCAGTGCGCCCGATCGGCCCGCCCCGCCTCCAGGTCCGCCAGGAGCCGCTTCGTCGCCCGGACGGCGTCCGCCTGCCCCGCATCGAGCCGTTCCAGGTCCCGCAGCGCCGCGCCGACGGATTCGCCCTTGGGCACGACCCTGGAAAACAGGCCGGCGCGGCGGGCCTCGTGATCGTCGAACCGCTCGCCCGCCAGCAGCAGGCGCCGGACGGTGTCGCGCGGATAGGACCGTCCGATACGCTCGACCGCCGCCGGGTTGTAAAGGATCCCCAGGCGCACGGCGGGGATCTGCACGAAGCCGCCGGCGCCCGCGATCCGGTAGTCGCACGCCAGCGCGATGTCGGCGGCGGCGCCCATGCACGGCCCCTCGATCGCGGCGACGACGATCCGGTCCGAGGCCAGGATCGCGGCGACGACGGCGGACACCGCCTCGTCGTAGCCGAGATCCTCGCTCGTGCCCTTCAGCTCGCGGAAATCCCCCCCCGCGCTGAAGCAGTCCGCGCCGCCCGTCAGCACGATGCCCAGCACGTTCGCGTCGACATGCCCGATGGCCTCGGACAGGCCGGCCAGCATGCCGCGGGACAAGGCGTTCCTGGATGCGGGATCGTTCATCTCCAGCACCAGGACCGTTCCCCGGACCGTTCTTTCAACGAGATTTGCGCGCATGAGCTTGCCCCAGGGGTCTCAGGTCCACATCGAATCCAGCGGGCCGCGATCGAATCCGACCGCTTCCTCCAAGTCCTGCGCGGCATCCAGCAGCAGCCGCTCCTCTCCGGCCCTGGCCACGATCTGCGCGCTCACCGGCAGGCCGCCGGACAGGCCGCACGGCACCGCCGCCGCCGCGACCCCGCCCACGTTGAACGGCGCGGTGAACGGGAACGCCCCCCACAGCCGGTCCACGGCGACGCCGCGGATGAACTTCGGCCGTTCCCCCAGCGGAAAGGGCGGCACGGCCGTCGCGGGGGTCAGCACGATGTCGTAGCGGTCGAAGAACGCGGCGAGGCGGGCGCGGAATTCCAGCAGCAGCGCGCGGGCGCGCCGGACGTCGTCGGGGTCCAGCGCGACGGCGGCCTCGAGAGCGGATCGCTCGTAGCGGGTGAGCCTTTCCGGACAGAGCTTCAGGAGATGCCCCCGTTCGCGATGTTCCTCTTCGAGGACCAATGGTCCGAAAATATCACCCCAGCCCTGGATCGGAGGATGATCTTCCTCAAGGGAATGTCCCAGCTCCTCGAAAACCCTGGCGGCGCGTTCCACCACGGCCGCCACGCCCGGATCGACCGGCCGGTTCTCGGGCGCCGGGCAGTAGCAGACGCGCAGGGGCCGTGTATCCGCCCCGCGCTCGAAGCGGGCGTCGGCCAGCACGCCCAGGAGGATCCGCGCATCGGCCACGGACCGGGCCATCGGCCCGGCGCTGACGAATTCCGTCATGCCGCGAAAGCCGTGTTCGTCCCCGCACAGGCCGGGCGACGGCTTGAGGCCGAAAATCCCCGAGAAGGCCGCGGGAATGCGCACCGACCCGCCGCCGTCGGACCCCACGGCGACCGTGGCGAGCCGGGCCGCGACCGCGGCCGCCGACCCGCCGCTCGAACCCCCGGCGGTCCGGGCGAGGTCCCAGGGGGTCGCGGTATCCGGCCCCAGCAGATTGTCGGTCGTCGCGGACTGGCCGAATTCCGCCGTATTGGTCTTGCCCAGGAAGACGGCGCCGGCGGCGCGCAGGCGGCGCACCAGGCCGGAATCGCCCTTGGCGACCAGGCCCCGGTACACGTCCGAGCCCAGGGTGGTCCGGACCCCCGCGACGTGGAAGGCGTCCTTGATGGCGACCGGAATGCCGGCCAGCGCGGCGTCCGCCTTCCCCGACGCGTAGGCGCGCTCGGCCTCTCTCGCCTGTTCGAGCGCCAGGTCGCGGGTGGTCTCGACGTAGGCATGCAATGCGCCGTCGTGCCGCTCGATGCGCTCGAAGAAGGCCTCGGCCACCTCGACCGGGCTCAGCGAGCGGTCCCGGTACGACCCGGCCAGTTCCGCGATCGAGAGCAGGCTGACGTCCTTAGCCATGAGGATGGACTCCGCCGCTGATGCCGTAGACCTCGCCCGTGATGTACCCGGCCTTGTCCGACAGGAGGAACGACACCAGCGAGGCCACATCCTCGGGCCGCCCGACCCGGCCCACGAGGGACCGGTTCTCGGCATAGCCGTCGAAGAATTCGGCCGGATAGATCTTGCGCAGGAAATCGTTGTAGATCAGGCCCGGCGTGATGGCGTTGACGCGGATGCCGTGCCGGCCGTTCTCGGCCGCGGCGACGCGCGTCAGGGCCAGCACGCCCGCCTTGGCGGCGGAATAGGCCGCGCCGTGCTCGGTCGACGTTTCGTAGGCCGCGATCGAGCTGATGTTCACGATCGCCCCGCCGCTCCGCTCGATCATCGCGGGCAGGATGTGGCGCATCGTCAGGAACGTCCCCGTCAGGTCGATGTCCAGGCAGCGCCGCCAGTCCGCCAGCGCCAGTTCCGCCACGGGCGCGATGGTGGACCAGCCGGCGTTGTTGACCAGCGCGTCGATGCGGCCCTTCTCGTCCAGCACTTGCGCGACGCACCGCTCGACCATGTCGGCGTCGCCGACGTCGAGGGGAACGGCCAGGAACGGACGCCCGTATTGCTCCGAGAGCTGCTGCGCGAACTCGCGGCAGCGGCGCTCGTGCGCATCCGTGATCACCACGTCGTAGCCATCGTCCGCGAGCTGCCGGGCGATCGCGCTGCCGATGCCCGCGCCGGACGCGGCGGTTATGAATGCCACCTTGCTTTCAACCATTTCATCATCTCCTTGAGATCGAACCGTTTTCGTGCGCAACGGCCGGGAGTCCCGATCGCCATGCCCGCATGGAAAGAGAAAGAGCCGCCCGTGGCTTCAATCGGCCAGGGCCTGGCGCAGGGCCCGCGTCACCGCGTCGGGGTTGTCCACGTTCATCAAGTGCCCGGCGTCGGGTATCGCCATGAATTCGGCGCCCGGCAAGGCTTCCAGGAGGATCGTCGCCGCCTTTTGCGGGCAGAACCTGTCGTGTTCGGCGCCGATCACCACGACGGGCGTCTCGATCCGCGACAGGCGCGGCGTCAGCGGCTCGGCGTGCAGGCCCATCATGGCCCTGGCGGCATTGACGTAGCCCCGGCCGTCCCCGACGGCCGCGAGGCGCGCGGCGACGATCCGGTCCAGGGAATCCCGTGCCCGGAAAAGCCCCGCCTCGGTATCGGCGCGCATGGCGTCCCTGAACGCGGCCGAGCCGGTGTCGGCGGCCTGCGCGATCCGTTCCTCGTAGAACTGGACGGCCAGGCGCCCGACAACCGACGAGGTCCCCAGCACGACCGATTTCCTCACCAGGTCCGGACGCTCGGCGGCCGCCCAGAGCGCGATGGCGCCTCCCAGCGAGAACCCGACGACGGTGGCGGGCCCGGAGACCTGCCCGATGAAGGCCAGCAGGTCGTTCCCAAGCTGCGCCAGCGTGCCGTCGCACTGCCCGAGGGTCGTCATGCCGTGCCCGCGCAGGTCGCAGGCGAAACTCCGGTACCGGCCGCCGAGGGCCCGCTGCTGCGCACGCCAGGTGTGGAGATCTTCGGCCAGGCCGTGGATGAACACGACCGGATCCCCGGCCCCTTCCACGGTGTACGCCACGTCGATGTCGTTGATGATCGCCCGATTCATTTTCATGGCCTCTTCTCAGCCGAACACAGCCTTGCCGCCGCCCAGGACCACCGCGCCCTTGGAAAGGGTCCGGAAGTGGATCCCGTCGTCCCGCCGTCCGGACGCCACCGCCAGGGAATCCCCGGGCAGCACCGGCGCCGTGAGCCGGGCCTCCAGGTAGCGGAGATCGGCCGGATGGACGCCATGCTGGCGGGCGACGACGCGCGCCGAGATCCCGAGGGTGCACAGGCCATGCAGGATCGGCCGGGGGAACCCGTTGGCGCGGGCGACCTCGGGGTCGATGTGGACGGGATGCAGGTCGCCCGTCAGGCGGTACAGGGCCGCCAATTCGGGGCTCGTCCCCGTTTCCGTGGCCTGCGTGAACGCCTCGTCCGCCGCCGCGGGGGCCGACGGCCCCCGGTCCCCGCCCCAGCCGCCCATGCCGGGCAGGAAGATGGTGTAGGTCGCGGTGAAGAATTCCGAGTCGACCTCGACCTCGATCAGGGCCGCCTTGCCCTTGTCGAAGACGCGGGCCACCCCGCCGTGCATCTCGATGTTTCCGGATGCCGGCAGCGGCCGATGGACGTGGATCTTCTGGGCCACGTGCAGGGACGCCTTGGGATCGTAGGCGCCGAGCCGGCCGGCGGACTCGACGGCCCACAGCCCCAGCGCGCAGCCGAACGTCGGCAGGACGCGCAGGTCGCGTTCGTAGACCAGGTCGAGCTCCGAGGCGGCCGCCCCCACGGCGAGCGCGTACAGGATCGCCTTGTTCGCGTCGTACGCAGACACGTGGGCGCCGAGGTCCTTCCCGGCCAATTGAGCAAGATCGTTGGGCATGGCTGTTTCCGGTGGCTTTGCGCGGGATCGTCCGGGGCCGGACGCTACTTGACCCATTCCTGGACTTCGACGAGCACGCCGTAGCAGCTCGCCGGATGGATGAACACGATCCTCACCTCGGAGAAGACTTCCCCGTGGTATTCGTAGTTCTTCAGAACGTAGGGTTCGTCGCGCGTGAGCCGGACGCCCTTGGCCTTGAAATGCGCGATCGCCTCTTCCAGGTTGCGGGTCCTCACGCAGATTTCGTGGATGCCCTCGCCGCGCTTCTCGATCGCCTGGGACAGGGGGCCGGTGCCGGTGGAGTCGGCGACGATGGCGATCCGTTCATTGCCGATCCAGACCCCCCGCTGGATCAGCTCGATGCCTTCCAGGGGCTCGGAGGCCAGGCCGTCCGCGGGCGCAGCGAAGATTTCGCTGAGCCTGTCGGTCGCCTTGTCCAGGTCCTTCACGGCGATGACGATTTCCTGCATGCTGTAGAACAACGGCTTCATCACTGTCTCCCTATTCTCTCGGGTTGGTATCAAGATAGAACTCGTTCAGCGACCGGCGCCGCGGGACTCGATGGCTTCCCAGAGCGCGATCAATTCTTTTTTCACGACCTTGCCGAAGCCGCTTCTGGGCAGCCGATCGACGAAATACACCCGGCTGGGCACCTTGTTGCGCGAAAGCCGGCTCTGGCAGAACGCCCGGACGTCCGCTTCGGCGGGCGCCCGCCCGCCATCGGCCGCCACCACCATCGCCACCAGGTCCTGGCCCAGGATCGGATCCGGAATGGCCAGGACCGCCGCGTCGGCCAGGTCCTCGTGGCCCAGGAGCACTTCTTCGACCTCGGCCGGATAGAACTTGAATCCGCCCCGGTTGATGCGATCGCTCTTGCGGCCGGTGATCCGCAGCAGGCCGTCTTCCTCGCCCACGAAGCCGATGTCCTCGGTGTGCACCCAGCCATCCGCGTCGATGCGCCTGGCCGTCTCCGCCTCGTTCAGGTAGTAGCCCACCATCTGTCCCGGAGCCCGCAGGAGCACCTCGCCGGATTCCCCGGGCGCGCACGGCTTGCCGCTCTCGTCGACGACGGCGAGCTCGGTCGGCCAGACCGGTTTGCCGATGGCCGTGGGGTCGAGGTCCATGTCCCGGCCGAAATTGAGCGTCTGCCCGACCATCGTTTCATTCAAGGCGTACCAGTTGGCGACGGCGGCGCGCGGCCAGCGCTCCCGCATCGACCGGTAGAGCGCCGCGGTCATGGGCGCGCCGCTCGCGGTCATGACCTGGACCCGGGCGTTCCTGGAATCGTCGCTCGCCGGACGCTGGCACATCATGGCGTAGTGGGCCGGGGCGCCCGCGTAGATCGTCGTGCCGGCGAGCGCCATTTCCCTTTCCTCGGCCTCGGGGTCGAACCGGCGGCCCCGGTAGCTCAGGGGGCATCCGGCCAGCACCGCCGCGTACAGCGTGTTGACGATGCTGGTGGGCAGATAGGCGGGCACGGGCGACTGGATCGCGTCGTCCGGCCCCACGGGCCGCCCGCCGCGGGGCGCGGCGAACACGCCGTTGACCATTCTTTCGGCCAGCTGGACGCAGCCGCCGTGCGTGATCATCGCGGCCTTCGGGCGCCCGGTCGTTCCGGACGTGAAGGCGAGCAGCGCGCAATCGTCCGGCCCGGGACGCGCGCCGCCGGACGGGACCGCAGCCGCGGGACGGTCCTTCCCGTCCTCCACGGAAGCGACGAGGCCGAAAGCATCTCCCTGGGCGGCGAACAGCAGCAAGTCCAGAGGATCGCCCCCCGCCGGCAGGCCATCCGGGACGAATTCACGCAATTCCTCGTCCTTGCGGGACGACAGCAGCCCCCGGCTGACGATCACGGCGGTCGCCGCGACATCCTGGGCGAACCGCCTGACTTCCGCCACGCTGAGCCGGTCGTCCAGCGGAGCGACGATGCAGCCGCTGTCCAGGACCCCGTGCTGCGCGGCGACCACCTTGCGGGCATCGGCCGTATCGACCCAGACCAGGACCGGGGTATTGGGCCGATAGGCGCCGGATCGCCGGATCAGCGCGGCGACGGCCCGGGCGTCGGCCAGCCATTCCCCGAAGCTCAGGCTGCCCACGGGCGACCTGACGGCGATCGCATCCGGCGTCGCCTGGGCCCGCTTTTCGAGGAGCTCCGGCAGGGTCAGCTTCCCCGCGCTCCCGAAATCCAGGGTCTTCAGGAATTCATTGATTTCCGTACGGTTCACGTTTCACCCCGGCGATCACTTGCGGTCCGTCAGAAGATCGACCAGAAGCGCCCATTCCGCGGGCCAGCTTTCCGGCGTCGTGTAGTCCGCTTCGCTGCGGATGCGGTCGACGTGGCTCGCCACGTCCTCGACCGTCAGGGCGCCCTGATCGACGGGATGCTTGAAGAAGCCCGGGGTGCGCCCGACGAAGATCCGGGCGACCGAACCGGAGCCGGCCGACCAGGTCTCGCCGGACCAGGGGCATTCGCGCGCCGCGAAATAGCCCACCACGGGCGCCACCAGCTCGGGGACGACCATGTCCTCGCTGACCTGGTGGTACTGGGGCATCTCGACGTCCTCGGTGAGCTGCGTGGAAGCCATGGGGGCGACGGCGTTCACCCGGATGCCGTGCCTGGCGCCTTCGAGCTTGAGCACCTGCAGGAGTCCGAACACGCCGCCCTTGGCGGCCGCGTAGGGCGCGATGCCCCCGTTGCCGAAGAGCGCCACCCCGGACGTGGTGAACACGATCCGGCCGTACTGCTGCCGGACCATCTGCTGATAGCACGGCTGCGTCACGTTGAAGGCCCCCCACACGTGCACGTCGAAGATCGGCGCGGCATCGGCGAGGTCGAGCTTGTTGAACGACGTGAGCGAGATGTTCCCGGCGTTGTTGACGAGGATGTCGATGCGCCCGTACGTGGACAGGGCCAGGTCGGCGATCGCCTGCCCCCCTTCGCGCGTGGCGACCGAGGAGGTGTCCGCCACGGCCTCGCCCCCCTGCTCGCGGATTTCCCGGGCGGTGAGTTCCGCCGAACTGACAGGCGCGCCGTCGGGCCCCTGCCGCATGCCGATGTCGTTCACCACGACCCGGGCGCCCCGCGCGGCCAGCAGCCTGGCGTACGCCCGGCCCAGCCCGCTGCCCGCGCCGGTCACGATCGCGACCTGGCCCTCGTAGCGGAAATTCGTATCCGACAACCCACTTGATTGATGTACCATGTCTCCATCCTTGCTAGCCGAATTTTTTCTTGTATGTCCATACTCTAAGTGACGCTGCGCTAAAAAGCAATAGTGACGTCACTTTTTTTAAAAAACAGGAAATGCTGAAAAAAGCCCCGGAACCGAACCTCCCCCAGCCCACGACCCCGAAGGGGCGGGCGACCCTGGCCCGCATCCTGTCGAGCGGAAGAGAAATCTTCGGCGAAGCCGGCTACGTCTCGATGCGCATGAGCGATCTGGCGGAAAGGGCCCGGCTGTCGATGGGCGCCCTGTACCGCTATTTCGACAACAAGGACGACGTCTTCCTGGCGATCATCCACGACATCCACAACGAGCTGTACGCCGCCAGCCGGCCCGGCGAACGCCAGATCTTCCGCGACCGCCCCGGCGAGGCGATCCTCGAATCCAACCGCGGCTACCTGGGCCACTACCGCAACCACCGCAAGGTGATGCGGGCATTCATCGAGGCGACCATGGTGGACCAGCGCTACGACGACATGTGGTGGTACATGCGCGAGCGCCACATCGTCCGCGTCGCCACGGCGCTGGAGCGCGACCACGGCATCACCGAGATCAACGGCATGCCGGCGCGCACTTCCCTGGAGGCCCTGGCCTCGATGACGGAACAGTCCGCCTACGTCTGGTACGCGCATCCCGACACCGCGGCGGACATGCTGCCGGTGGACGACGCGGCGCGCATCGTCAGCGAAATCTGGTGCTGCACCCTCTTTTCCCGGAACATGGCGGATCACCGGCGCTGAACGCGGCGGGTTCTGCAATACAATGGCCCGCAACATGGCGGGGTCCGGCCTCGCCAGGATATTCTGAACAAGTCGAGCGGAAAGCGGGCGCCGCGGGGACTTGTCCAGAGTATCTCAACGCTCATCAAGCAACGGGGATGCACCCATGACTGAACGTGAATCGATGGAATACGACGTCGTCGTCGTCGGAGGCGGGCCGGCCGGGCTTTCGGCGGCGATCCGCCTGAAGCAGCTGGCCGCCGAACGCGGCCAGGACGTCAGCGTCTGCGTACTGGAAAAGGCCGCCGAGATCGGCGCCCATATCCTGTCGGGCGCCGTGATGGATCCCCAGGCCCTGAACGAGCTCATCCCCGACTGGAAGGAACGCGGCGCCCCGCTGGACGTGGCCGTCTCGGACGACCGGTTCCTGTTTCTGACCGAATCGGGCGCGCGCGCCACCCCGGCCTGGCTGCTGCCGGACTGTTTCAAGAACCACGGCAACTACATCGTGCGACTGGGCCACGTCACCCGCTGGCTGGGCGAGCAGGCCGAGGCCCTGGGCGTGGACGTGTTCCCCGGCTTCGCCGCCGCGCAGATCCTCTACACGGAATCCGGCGCCGTGCGCGGCGTGCTGACCGGCGACATGGGCGTGGCGCGCGACGGCAGCCACACCGACGCCTACCAGCCCGGCATGGAGCTGCTGGCGCGCTACACGATCTTCGCCGAGGGCTCGCGCGGCCACCTGGGCCGCCAACTGATCGAAAAGTACCGCCTGGACGCCGGCCGCGACCCGCAGAGCTACGCCATCGGCATCAAGGAACTGTGGGAAGTCGATCCGGCGCAGTCGCGCCCCGGCATGGTCATGCACACCGCCGGCTGGCCGCTGGATTCGGACACCTACGGCGGCTCCTTCCTGTATCACCTGAATGACAACCTGGTGGCCGTGGGCCTGGTCGTGGGCCTGGACTACGCCAATCCATGGCTCTCTCCCTTCGAGGAATTCCAGCGCTACAAGACCCATCCGGCGATCCGCGCCACCTTCGAGGGCGGCAAGCGCATCGCCTATGGCGCGCGTTCGCTGACGGCCGGCGGCCTGCTGTCGCTGCCCAAGCTCTGCTTCCCCGGCGGCGCGCTGGTGGGCTGCGAGGCCGGCATGCTGAACGCATCCCGCATCAAGGGCAGCCATTCGGCCATCAAGTCCGGCGCCCTGGCCGCCGAGGCCGCCTTCGACGCCCTGGCCGCGGGCCGCGGCCACGACGAACTGACCGCCTACCCGGCCGCCTTCGAGCGTTCCTGGCTGCACGCCGAGCTGAACAAGTCGCGCAACTTCAAGCAGTGGTTCAAAAAGGGCCGCACCGTCGGCACGCTGATGACCGGCATCGAGCAATGGCTGTTCAAGGGCAGGATGCCCTGGACCATCCACCGCACCAAACCCGACCACGCCTGTCTGCAGCCGGCGGCCGAATGCGCGCGCATCGACTACCCGAAGCCCGACGGCAAGCTGACCTTCGACCGCCTCAGCTCGGTGTTCATCTCCAACACCAACCACGACGAGAACGAGCCCGTCCACCTGACGCTGAAGGACGACACGGTGCCGGTGAAGGTCAACCTGGCGAAATTCGGCGGCCCGGAGGCGCGCTTCTGCCCCGCCGGGGTGTACGAGTTCGTCAAGACCGAGACCGGCGAGGACCGCCTGCAGATCAACGCCCAGAACTGCGTCCACTGCAAGACCTGCGACATCAAGGACCCGACGCAGAACATCGTCTGGGTGACACCCCAGGGCGGCGAGGGGCCGGTCTACAACGGCATGTAAAATGCGCTCCGGGCGCCGCCGCGCGGCGCCCGGTTCCGATCACGCAGGCCCGCCGGGCGGGAGCCCATCGCCGATGGATATCACTTTCGCCACCAAGTTCCTGGGCGCCCTGTTCGCCATCATGAACCCGTTCATCACCCTGCCGCTGTTCCTGGCGGTCACGGCCACCAAGACCGTGGCCGAACAGCGCAGCCAGGCGGTGGCGATCGTGATCTACACTGCGGCGATGTGCATCGTCATCTCGCTGGCGGGCAGCCACATCATCCGCTTCTTCGGCGTCAGCCTGGATTCCTTCCGCGTCGCCGGCGGCCTGGTGCTGAGCGGCATCGCGCTGTCCATGCTCAACGGCCAGCCGATCACATCCCACGAGCGCGCCACCCAGGAAAAGAACGTCGGCGGCCTGGCCGCCCGCGCCGAGGTCGAGGACAACCCCGCGTTCTATCCCCTGACCTTTCCCATGATCGTCGGCCCCGGCACCATCGCCACGCTGATCATCTACGGGGCCCAGGCGCGCCAGTCGGCGCAATACCTGGGGTTCGGCATCGTGCTGGTGGCGGTGCTGGCCTCGCTGTTCGTGGTGCTGTATTTCGCCGCCTCGATCGGCAAGCTGCTTTCGACCAAGATGCGCGTCATCATGGCCCGCGTGATGGGCATGATCCTGGCGGCCATCGCCGTGGAAATGACCTTCGCGGGCGCCAAGGCGATGCTGCCGGGGCTGGCGCACTAGGGCCCGCGCCGGGACCGGCGCGCGCTAAGCCGCAGGCGGCGTCCCGGTGCCGCCGCCCAAGGCGCGCTGCATCAGCACCGTATCCACCCACTGGCCCAGCTTGAAGCCGACCCCGGTCAGGATCCCGACGTGGCGGAACCCGCAGTTCTGGTGGAGGATGATCGAACTGGTATTGGCGCGGTCGCCGATCACCGCGATCATCTGGCGCCACGGCCCGGCTTCGCACCGCGCGATCAGGGCGCGCAGCAGCGCGCTTCCCACGCCTTTGCCATCCATGCCGTCTTCGACATAGACGGAATTTTCGATGGCGTACCGATAGGCGGGACGCGCGCGGTAGGCCGTCGCGCAGCAGTAGCCCACCACCCTGCCGCCCACTTCGGCCACCAGATAGGGCAGGCCGCTCCGGATGACCGCGTCTCGCCGGTCCGCCATTTCACCGGCCGAGGGCGGGATTTCCTCGAACGTCGAGATCCCGTTGAGCACGTGGTGCGCGTAAATGGCCTGGATGACCGCGATGTCTTCCCTGGCCGCGTCCCGCACCCGGATCCCGCCGTCCGGGCCGGAAGCGTTCGATTCGAGCATTTGATTCATTCCATCGTTCCGTCGTCTTGAACAACCGGCGCCTGCGGCCAGTGGCCGCGCGCCGCCGAAGCATCATATTGCATTGTCTCATCCCGGACACCGGGAACGGCCCGGCGGCAAAAAAGGCCCCCACGCCGCGCCTTCGGCTTGCTGCCCCCCAAGGGGGCGCTTTTTGCCTTGGGACGGCCCGGCGGCAAAAAAAGCCCCCACGCCGCGCCTTCGGCTTGCTGCCCCCCAAGGGGGCGCTTTTTGCCTTGGGACGGCCCGGCGGCAAAAAAGGGGCGGGAATGCATTCCCGCCCCTTCGGCTGTGTCCGGCGCTCTGGATCACAGGGCGCCTTTCAACACGCTTTACCTCACCTGGGACAACTGGTCCAGGATGCCGGGATTCTCCAGCGTGGAGACGTCCTGGGTGATGGGTTCGCCCTTGGCGACCACGCGCAGCAGGCGGCGCATGATCTTGCCCGAGCGCGTCTTGGGCAGGTTTTCGCCGAAGCGGATCTCGCGCGGCTTGGCGATGGGGCCGATTTCCTTGGCCACCCAGTCGCGCAGCTGCTTGGCCACGGCGGCGGCCTGGTCGCCCTGGGGCAGCGGGCCGTTGAGCACCACGAAGGCCACTACGGCCTCGCCGGTCGTGTCGTCCGGGCGGCCGACCACTGCGGCCTCGGCCACCATCTCGTGCGCCACCAGGGCCGATTCGACCTCCATCGTACCCAGGCGGTGGCCCGAGACGTTCAGCACGTCGTCGATGCGGCCCATGATCCAGAAATAGCCGTCCTTGTCGCGCTGCGCGCCGTCGCCCGCCAGGTAGTAGCCCTTGAGCTCCTCCGGGAAGTAGGTCTTCTTGAAGCGTTCCGGATCGCCCCAGATGGTGCGGATCATCGAGGGCCACGGACGGCGGATCACCAGGAAGCCACCCCTGCCGCGCTCGACCTCCTCGCCGGTCTCGTCGACGATGGCGGCGTCGATGCCCGGCAGCGGCAGCGTGCAGGAGCCCGGCTTCAGCGGGGTGACGCCCGGCAGCGGCGTGATCATGTGCGCGCCGGTTTCCGTCTGCCACCAGGTGTCGATCACCGGGCAGCGCTGGCCGCCGACGTTGTTGTAGTACCAGACCCAGGCCTCGGGGTTGATGGGCTCGCCCACCGAGCCGATGATGCGCAGGGTGCTCAGGTCGAAGGACTTGGGATGGACCTTGGGATCGGCCTCGGACAGCTTGGTCAGCGAACGGATGGCCGTCGGCGCCGTATAGAAGACCGTGACCTTGTGTTCCTGGATCATCTTCCAGAAGCGCCCGGCGTCCGGATAGGTCGGCACGCCCTCGAAGACCACCTGGGTCACGCCGGCCGCCAGCGGGCCGTAGGTGACGTAGGAGTGGCCCGTCACCCAGCCCACGTCGGCCGTGCACCAGAACACGTCCGTCGGCTTGGCATCGAAGGTCCATTTCATGGTCATCAGCGACCACAGCAGGAAGCCGGCGCTGGAATGCTGCACGCCCTTGGGCTTGCCGGTGGAGCCGGACGTGTACAGGATGAACAGCGGATGGTCGGAGTCGACCGGCACCGGCGGGCAGTCGGCGGACTGGCCCTGGACGACGTCGTGCCACCACAGGTCGCGGTCGGCGTTCCACTGGACGCTGGTGCCGGCGCGCTTGTAGGTGATGACCTTGCGCACGGCATCGCAGCCGCCCATGGCGAGGGCCTCGTCCACGGCGTCCTTCAGCGCGATGGCCTTGCCGCCGCGGAACTGCGCGTCGGCGGTGATCACCAGCGAAGCGCCGACGTCGACGGTGCGCTCATGGATGCTCTTGGACGAGAAGCCGCCGAACACCACGGAATGGATGATGCCCAGGCGGGCGCAGGCCTGCATGGCGACCACGGCCTCGATCGACATGGGCAGGTAGATGATGGCGCGCTCGCCGGCCTGGTAGCCCAGGGACTTCAGGGCGTTGGCGAATTGCGAAACCCGCGCGTGCAGTTCCTTGTAGGTGACCTTGGTGACCTTGCCGTCGTCGGCCTCGAAGATGATGGCGGTGCGGTTCTCAGTCGGGGTGCCCAGGTGCTTGTCCAGGCAGTTGGCCGAGACGTTCATCTGGCCGTCGGGATACCACTTGTAGAACGGCGCCTTGGATTCGTCCAGCACCTGGGTGAATGGCTTGGCCCAGACCAGGTTTTCGTTGGCCAGCCTGGCCCAGAAGGCGTCGGGATCGCGCTTGGCTTCGTCGCACAGGGCCTGGTAGCCCTCCATCCCCGACACATTGGCCTGCTTGACGAGGTCCGCAGGCGGCGGAAACACCCGGTTTTCCACCAATATGGATTCAATCTCCGTGGTCATGGCTCGCTCCTGAGTTTAGTGATGCGTTCACTTTATGTTTGAATTTTGCAACCGTACCGCACGATACTTACTCGACACTGACAAATGCTACCCGCCCTCTCCGGTGGGTGCCGGGGGCGCGCCCGCGTCACGGGCGCGCATGCCGCGTTCGAAATCCAGGCGCCCCAGCAGCGCCAGCCCCGCCAGGAAGAACAGGCCGGTCGCCAGCAGGGCGGCGCGGTGATTGCCCTCCGTGGTCCAGACGAGCACGCCGTAGGACAGCGGCCCGATGACGGCCGCCAGTTGCACGGCGAAGGTCCACAGGGCGAAGAATTCCGCCGGGCGGCTGGCCGGCGCCAGCACCCCGACCATGGCCCGGCCCGCGCTCTGGCTGGTCCCCATGCACAGCCCGGCCAGCGCGGCGGCCGACCAGAACACCGGCAGCGATCGGGCCGAGGCCGCGAGCAGCACCATGGCGATCCAGCCCAGCAGGGTCAGGGCCAGGGCCCTGCGGTGCCCGATGCGGTCCTGCAGGTAGCCGAAGCCGAAGGCCCCGGCGGCGGCGCAGATGTTCACCAGGAACACCAGCAGCATGGTCTGGCGCATGCCGAAGCCCATGACCTCGGTGGCATAGACGGCCGACAGCGTGATCACCACCGTGATCCCCGCCTGGTAGCAGGCGATGCACAGCAGGAGGCGGCGGAAGTCGGGGAAATCGCGGCGGGTCTCGCGCCACGCCGCCCGCAGCTGGGCCAGCATCGCGACCGGTTCCCGGCCGGCGCCGGCGCCGGGTTCGCGCAGCCACAGGAACGACGGCAGCGCCGCCGCCGCGAACAGGGCGGCCGTCAGCCCCATGATCCAGGGGACGTAGGTCTGGGCCCGCAGGCCGCCGGATTCCGCCGCGGCCGCCACCCACAGCGCCAGGCCCAGGGCCAGCATGCCGCCGAAATAACCGAAGCTCCAGCCCCAGCCGGACACCCGCCCCATGGCCTCGGGCCGGGCCAGCCCCGGCAGGAATGACGCCACCGTCGATTCGCCGATGCAATAGCAGACGTTCGACAGCGCCAGCCACAGCAGGCCCCAGGCGATGTCGCCCGGCCCCACGCTGGCCAGCGCCGCCGTGGCCAGCACGCACCCGGCGGTGCTGGCGAACAGCAGCCGGCGGTGGCCGGCGCGGGCGTCCGCCCGTGCGCCCAGGCCCGGCATCCACAGCATCACCGTCAGGTAGGACAGGGACAGGGCCGCCGTCAGCGCCAGGGTGCCCCAGCTTTTTCCGGCCGCCACCACGCCCACGAAATAGGCGTTGAACACCGTCGTCAGCACCACGGTGGTGTAGCCGGAATTGGCGAAGTCGTACATCGCCCAGGACCAGACTTCGCGCCGGCCCACCCCCGGCCTGAGCGGAGAGACGGCGCGCGCGGCGGACCGGTTGTCTTCCGGCGGGCCCGCGCGGCCCCCGGCCCCGGTGCCGGACGCGCCCCGGCCCCCGCTCACAGCGCGGTGCGGATCTGGTCGAGCGCGCCCGGATCCTCGATCGTCGTCAGGTCGCCCGGATCGCGGCCTTCGCACAGCGCCACGATGGCCCGGCGCAGGACCTTGCCCGAACGCGTCTTGGGCAGGGTGTTGACGAACAGGATGCGCGCCGGGCGGGCCACGGCGCCGTTGCGCTGCTCGATGACGCGCTTGATCTCGGCTTCCAGGCGGTCGCGGGCGCCGGGCTCGTCCAGCGCGGCGGGATTGCGCAGGACGGCGAAGGCCATGGCCTCCTGGCCCTTGAGCTGGTCGGCGACCCCCACCACGGCCGATTCGGCCACGGCCGGGTGCGTGTTGACCGATTCCTCGATCTCGCGCGTGCCCAGGCGGTGCCCGGCGACGTTGATCACGTCGTCGGTGCGGCCCAGGATGTACCAATAGCCGTCGCCGTCCACCAGCCCCCAGTCGGAGGTCGAATAGCAGAGGCGGCCGGGGAAGGACTGGAAATAGGTGCGCACGAAGCGCTCGTCGTTGCCCCAGATCGTGCTCATCGCCCCGGGCGGCAGCGGCGGCTCGATCGCCACCACGCCCTTCTGGTTCGGACCGCAGTCCTGGCCGGTGGCCTCGTCGATCACCCGCGCGTCGTAGCCGTAGACCGGGAAGGACGGGCTGCCGAAGCGGGTGGGGACTTCCTCGACCCCGGGCTGGGCCGACAGGATCGGCCAGCCGGTCTCGGTCTGCCAGTAATTGTCGATCACCGGCTTGCCCAGGGCCTCGGACAGCCACTGGCCGGTGAGCTCGTCGAGCGGCTCGCCCGCCAGGTAGATGCGTTCGAGGCTGGACAGGTCGTGGCGGCGCAGCAGGGCCGGATCGTGCTTCTTCAGGACGCGGATCGCCGTCGGCGCGGAGAACAGCACGTTGACGCGGTAGGTCTCGACGATGCGCCAGAGGATGGCGGCGTCGGGGCGCACCGGCGTGCCTTCGTACATGACGGTCGCCTGGCCGTTGAGCAGCGGCCCGTAGACCACGTAGGAGTGCCCCACCACCCAGCCCACGTCGCTGCTGGAAAAGTAGACGTCGCCCGGCTTGCCGCCATAGATGTATTCCATGGACGCGCACAGCGCCACCGCGTAGCCGCCGACGTCGCGCTGGACGCCCTTGGGGTTGCCGGTCGTGCCCGAGGTGTACAGGATGTAGCTGGGCTCGTTGGATTCCAGCCAGACGACCGGCACCTGGGCGTCCAGGTGGCGCGCCCGCAGCGGCGCGTATTCCAGGTCGCGGTCCGCCGTCAGGTCCATGGGCGCCAGGCCCCGGTTCACCAGCACGACGCGTTCCGGCGCGTGGGACGACTGGGCGATCGCCTGATCCAGCAGCGGCTTGTAGGCGATCGGCCGCCCGCCGCGAGAGCCGGCGTCGGTGGACACGATCACCCGCGGCTGGGCGTCGTCGATGCGCTGGGCCAGGTTGTGCGCGGCGAAGCCGCCGAACACGACGGAATGGACGGCGCCGAGCCGGGCGCAGGCCAGCATGAAGAAGGCCGCCTGGGGAATCATGGGCAGGTAGATCAGCACGCGGTCGCCCTGGACGACCCCGAGTTCCTGCAGAGTGGCGGCGGCGGCGTTGACCTCGCGCGCGAGGTCGGCGCGGGTATAGACGATTTCCTGGTCGACTTCCGTGGACACCCAGATCAGGGCGGGCTGGTCGCCCTGGGTGTCGAGCCAGCGGTCGACCGCGTTGTAGCACAGGTTGGTGCGCCCGCCGACGAACCAGCGCGCGAACGGCGGCCGGGAATAGTCCAGGACCCGGGTGAAGGGGGTTTCCCAGTGGATGCGTTGGGCTTCGCGCGCCCAGAAGGCCTCCCGGTCCTGGATCGACTGTCGATGGAACTCGCGGATTTTCTGCATGGGGTCGTCTCCGGTGCCACCCTGCGGCCCATGCGGACCGCGGGTGTTTCTATGGGGGATGGAATGGGTAACATGCTACACCCTGGCCGGAAATTACAATGCCAGTCTGACACGAGACTGACGAGCGGTGGCGGCCCGCCAGCCTGGCGGCCGGGAAGGCCGCGAGGCGGACGCCGGCGGGCGCAAACCCGCACGGCAGGGGGACGCTTTACTCGGCTTCCTCAATCCACTACACTCGGAGAGTTGTCCGCAGGGCGGGCAACCCACAAGATCAACCCGGCGTCCGGTATCCGGCCAGTCTGCGACCCGTGTCGCGCTCGTTCAGGGCGCCGCGGCCACGCGGGACGGCTGCGGACGACGACATCCGAAGATCCGCCCATGCCACCGCCTCATTCCGCCCCAGATCAGCCGAACCCGCCCCGCCCCCTGGCGGTCCGTTCCCTGAAACTGCTGCTGTGCGCAGGCCTCGTGGCGCTGGCCGGCTGCGCGACCCAGCCCCGCAAGACGGCCGACGCCGACCTCAATTCCAATCACCTGCTGCGCGACAGCTACCTGCTCAGCACCCAGTCCGATCCGCTGGGCGCCTGGCTGGACAACAAGCGCAGCCTGGCCATCGACTACCCCGAATCCGAACCCTACGGCTCCAGCCAGGCGCCCAAGACGCTGGCGTCCACCGCCATGAAGTTCCTGGGCGTCAAGTACCGCTACGGGGGCGACGCCCCCGGCGAAGGCTTCGATTGCAGCGGCCTGGTCGCCTACGCGGCCGAGAAGTCCCTGGGCCTGAAGCTCCCCCGCCGGGCGCGCGAACAGGCCCAGCAGGGCATTTCCGTGGACCGCGACGAACTGCGGCGCGGCGATCTGGTGTTCTTCAATACCCTGGGCAGCCGGTTCTCCCACGTGGGCATCTACCTGGGCGACCACAAGTTCCTGCATGCGCCGCGCACCGGCGCCAGCATCCGCGTCGACAGCATGGACATGGCCTACTGGCGCAAGCGCTACAACGGCGCCCGGCGCCTCCAGGCGCAGTCCGATACCGGCCAGCCCATGGCCCTCGAACCCGCCGCCGTCGAACCCGCGGCCCGCAAGCATGCGACCACCAAGCATGCGACCGCCAGGCGCACGGCCACCAAGTCCGCGACCGCCAGGCATACGGCCGCCAAGTCCGCGTCGGCCAAATCCACATCGGCCAAATCCGCGACCGCGAAGCACACGACCACCACCAAGCGCGTGGCCGCCAAGCGCTGAGACGTCCCCCCCCAAAGAACGAAGCTCCGGCGACTTGCCGGGGCTTTTTCACGCCGGGTTCGCGTCTACGCCTGCAAGGCCAGCCCGCCCTGCCCGCCCCGCCGCTTGCACGACGCGCGCGCCGCCGCAGGATGAGCCGTGTTTTCCTCGCGCAGCGGGCACGCTTTACAGTACCCGCACTGATCCAGCGCCTGCTGCATGCTGCACACGGACCGCCGGCAGGCCAGCACGCGAATGCCGGCGCGCTGCGCCGCCAGGCGGAAGGTCTTCATCACGTTGTGCCCCAGGAAATCCGTCAGCAGGATGACCAGATCCGTTCCGGAGGGCAGCGCGGGCGCCTTTTTCTGATGCGAGGGATCGCGGCCGCTGATGTGATGGCGGATGGCGATGTTGTGGTCGCGCAGCAGGTCCGGGATGTTGCCCAGCCGGTCCGCGCCGACGATCAATGCACTGACTTGGGATTGCGCCATGGGATGGACTCCTGGAGGTGGGCCGGTGCGACATGACCGGCTCGTCATCGTGGTTTTGATAGTTAATGATAATCATTCCTATTAACAAACGCAATTCCGTTTGGTGTAACAAGCCTTCTCGTCAGCCCCCGGATTTACCCTGAGTCCACCCCGCCGTCTCCCAGGGACGTTCAGCATCCAGTCAACTTGCGTTCAGAAATTTGTTACCGGACGCAGCGCACAATCCCCGGAAAGGAATCCTTCCAACCGGAGACACATCATGCACACCCTGTTGCGCGACGGGCTGCCCTGCGCGGCCCTGGCCCTGGCCCTGAGCCTGGGCTGCCCCACCAGCCAGGCGGCCGACAACGAGATCGTCCTGGGCGCATCGGTCCAGCTGACCGGACCCGTGGCCAACACCGGGCGCTATTACAAGGACGCCTACCAGCTTGCGGTCGACCAGATCAACCGCAAGGGCGGGGTCCAGGTCGGCGGCAAGAAATACACGCTGGCGCTGAAGATCTACGACAACCAGTCCGACGTGAACCTGAGCGTGCGCCAGTACACGCAACTGGTCTCCAAGGACAAGGTGAACTTCCTGCTCGGACCCTTCGCCAGCAACTTCGCCCTGGCCGATTCCGCCGTCTCGGAAAAGTACCAGGTCCCCATGGTCCAGGGCGGCGGCGCCTCGGACCAGATCTTCTCGCGCGGCTTCAAGTACGTCTTCGGCACCCTCGCGCCGGCCAGCAACTACTTCGGCAGCACCATCGCCATGCTGAAGCAGCTCAAGCCCGCGCCCGCCCAGATCGCCCTGCTCTACGCGGACGACGCCTTCGACGTGTCGGTGGCCAAGGGCACGCGCCCGCTGCTGGAGCGGGCGGGCCTGAAGACCGTGATCGACGAGCGCTACAGCAGCAACGCCAGCGACTTCAACACCCTGCTGTCGCAGATCAAGTCCAAGCAGGCCGACGCCGTGCTGGTGGCGGGCCACGAGACCGAGATCCTGAACTTCATCCGCCAGGCCAAGAGCCTGGACGTCTCGCCCAAGCTCTATTCCTTCACCGTGGGCGTGCCCAGCGAGGACTTCCGCAAGGCCCTGGGCGCGGACGCCGAATACGCCTTCGGCATGACCGCCTGGCTGCCCAGCGAGACGCTGAAGGACGACTGGTTCGGCGACGCCGCCCAGTTCGCCAAGGCCTGGGGCGCCCAGTACCGCTACGAGCCCGACTACCACGCCGCTTCGGGCGTGGCCGACGTCGAGGCGATCGTCAAGGCCATCGAGAAGGCCGGATCGCTCGACCCCAAGGCCGTGCGCGACGCCCTGGCCGCCAGCGACTTCCAGAGCCTCTACGGGCACGTCGCCTTCGCCGACAACGGCCAGATCAACCTCGACCAAGTCGTGATCCAGGTGCAGGACGGCAAGCCCGCGGCCGTGTTCGACGGCAGCAAGTTCCTGCGCGACGCGAAATACCCGATGCCCGACTGGTCGAAGCGCTGATCCCCCCGCCACGTTCCCGAGAGAGCCCGCCTTGGACCTTCTGCTGCAAGTCCTCGTCAACGGCATCCTGCAGGGCGGGCTGTACGCCATCATGGCGCTCGGCCTGGCCCTGGTCTGGGGGGTGCTCAACATCGTCAACCTGGCCCACGGCGCCTTCATCATGCTGGGCGCCTACATCTCCTGGTACAGCTTCACCTGGCTGGGCCTGGATCCCTTCCTCGGGCTGCCCCTCACGGCGGTCCTGATGTTCGGCGTCGGCTACGCCGTGCAGCGCGGCATCCTGAACCTGGTCGCCCGGGCGCCCATGTTCAACACGCTGCTGATCACCTTCGGCCTGGAGGTCGTCCTGACCTACCTGGCGCAGCTGGTGTTCTCGGCCGACTTCCGCACCATCAACCCCTCCTACTCCGGCCGGAACATCGACGTCCTGGGCCTGACCATCCCGGTGGTCCGCCTGGCGGCGTCGGGCCTGGCCATCCTGCTGACGCTGGCCATGTGGCGCTTCCTGCTGCACACGCGGCTGGGCCGGGCGATCCGCGCGACCGCACAGAACCTGCCGGCGGCGCGCCTGCACGGGGTCGAGCCGCGCCACCTGTACGCCGTGACCTTCGGCCTGGGCCTGGCCCTGGCCGGCGCGGCCGGCGGCCTGTACGGCACCGTGTCCCAGATCAACCCCTACATCGGCGCGACCCTGACCGCCAAGTCCTTCGCCATCGCCATCATCGGCGGGCTGGACACGCCCCTGGGCGTCATCGCCGGTGGCCTGGTGCTGGGCCTGATCGAGGCCCTGGCCACCCTGTACATCGGCCCGACCTTCGCCGACGTCGCCAGCTTCGGCGTGCTGGTGCTGGTGCTCATCGTGCGGCCCAGCGGCCTGCTGGGGAGGACGGCATGAAAGCCCTGCGCATCCCCATCATCCTGGCGATCCTGGCCGCCCTCGCGCTGCTGCCGCTCTACGGCTCGGACACCGTCATCCAGTTCGGCATCAGCACCCTGCTGCTGGCGGTGCTGGCCCAGGGCTGGAACATCATCGGCGGCTACGCCGGCTACCCGTCCTTCGGCAACTCCACGTTCTACGGCCTGGGCGCCTATGGCGTGGGCATCGCCATGGTGCAGTGGCAACTGCCCTTCGCCGCCGGCCTGGCCTTCGGCGTGATCCTGGCCGTGGTCTTCGCCATCTGCCTGGGCATCCCGGTGCTGCGCCTGAAGGGCCACTATTTCGCCATCGCCACCCTGGCCCTGGCCCAGGTCATGGCGGCCATCGTCTCCAACGTGGAGCTGGCCGGCCAGAACATCGGCCTGGTGCTGCCGCCGCTGAACGACGACACCCTGTTCTATGAGCTGTCCCTGGGCCTGCTCGTCGCGGCCACCCTGACGGTCTGGTGGCTGACGCGCAGCCGCTTCGGCTTCGGCCTGATCGCGATCCGCGAGAACGAGGAAGGCGCGGTCGTGATGGGCGTGGACACGACGCGCTACAAGGTCCTGGCCTTCGCCCTGGCGGGCGTGTTCAGCGCCCTGGCCGGCGGCATCCACGCCTACTGGATCACCTTCCTGGATCCGGAAAGCGCCTTCGACATCACGCTGAACGTGAAGATGATCATCATGGCGGTCTTCGGCGGCCCGGGCACGGTCCTGGGGCCGCTGGTCGGCTCGCTCATCCTGTCGGCGATCTCCGAATTCCTGTCCAGCGAGGTCACCAGCATCGCCGGCCTGTTCTTCGGCGTCGTCATCGTCGTCGCCGTGGTGCTGATGCCGCGCGGCCTGGCCGACGTCGCCCGGCGCTACCGCCAGGCGGGCTGGCGCTACTTCATCGAAAACATCCGGATGCATCGGCTATGAGCTCAAGCGCGATCCTCGAGGCGCGCGGCCTGACGCGCCGCTTTGCCGGACTGGTGGCCGTGCACGACGTCAGCTTCTCGCTGTCGCCCGGCGAGATCCTGGGCTTCATCGGCCCCAACGGCGCGGGCAAGACCACGCTGATCAGCCTGCTGAGCGGCACCCTGGACCCCACCGAGGGCGAGGTCTGGTTCGACGGCCGGCGCATCGACCGCCTGGCCGCCTTCCGCCGGGCGCGCCTGGGCATCGGCCGCACCTTCCAGATCATGCAGCCCTTTCCGGGCCTGTCGGTGCTGGACAACGTGGCGGTCGGCGCCCTGTTCGGCCGCGGCCAGGGCCAGGCCAAGCTGGCGCTGGCGCGCGAAAGCGCCCGCGAATGCCTGGACTTCGTCGGGCTGGGCAGGCACGCCGACCACCGCGCCGAGGACCTGGGCGGCCCCGACCGCAAGCGCCTGGAGCTGGCCAAGGCCCTGGCCATGCAGCCGCGCGTGCTGCTGTGCGACGAGGTCATGGCCGGCCTGAACCTGGTGGAGATCGACGAAGTCATCGACATCATCCGCAAGGTGCGCGACACCGGCATCAGCATCATCGTCATCGAACACGTCATCAAGGCGATCCGCACCCTGTCGGACCGCATCATGGTGCTGCACCACGGCGAGAAGATCGCCGACGGCGCGCCCGACAGCGTGCTCACCGACAGCCGCGTCGTCGAAGCCTATCTCGGGAAGAAGCGCTCATGAACGCCACCACGCCCTCCTCGCAGGATGCGCTGCTGCGGATCCGCGGCCTGTCGGCCGGCTACGGTCTGGTCCAGGTGCTGCAATCGATCTCCCTGGACGTCCGGCCGGCCGAATTCCTGGCGCTGGTGGGCAGCAACGGCGCGGGCAAGACCACCCTGCTGCGCACGCTCTCCGGCCTGCTGCCGGTCCAGTCGGGCACCATCGAATGGGAAGGCCGGTCCATCGGCGGGCTCACGCCCGACGCGATCTTCCGCCTGGGCATCGTGCAGGTGCCCGAGGGCCGCCAGCTCTTTCCCCGCATGTCGGTGCAGGACAATCTGCTGATGGGCGCCTACCGGCGCGACGACAAGGCGGGCGTGCACGCGGACCTGGAGAAGGTCTACGGCCTGTTTCCCCGCATGGCCGAGCGGCGGCGCCAGCTCGCCGGCAGCATGTCGGGCGGCGAACAGCAGATGTGCGCCATGGCGCGCGCCCTGATGGCCCGGCCGCGCCTGCTGCTGGTCGACGAGATGAGCCTGGGGCTGGCCCCGATCATAGTGGATCAGTTGATGGACAACCTGACGGCCATCCGCGACCAGGGGGTCACCATCCTGCTGGTCGAGCAGGACATCCACCTGGCGCTGGCGGCGGCCGACCGGGCCTACGTGCTGGAAACCGGCCGCGTCGTGCGCGAAGGACCGGCCCGCGACCTGATCGAGGATCCGGAACTGAAGCGGGCCTATCTGGGGGTCTAGGCCTCCGGGCCCGGACCGGGATCGGGATCAGGCGGCATCCCGCACGGCGGGAGCCGGCTGGGCGACGGCCTCGGCCACCACGTCGCGCGACAGTTCGGGTGCCAGCATCTCCATCAGTACGTAGACGAAATCGCGCAGGAACACCCCGCGCTTGATCGCCACGCTGGTGGTGTGCCGGCCGAACAGGTGCCCGGCGGGCAGGCCGACCAGGCCCTTGTCGCGGCGCGGGTCGAAGGCCATGCCGGCGATGATGCCGATTCCCAGGCCGATGTCGGCATAGGTCTTGATCACGTCGGCGTCGATGGCTTCCAGCACGATGTCGGGCTCGATTCCGGCCTTCTCGAAGGCCGCGTCGATGGCGCGCCGCCCCGAGAACGCCCGGTCGTAGGTCACGATGGGGTACTGGGCCAGGTGCTCCAGCGACAGGTTGCGCGCGGCGCTGGAGGTCAGTTCCGTCAGGGGATGGTCGGGCGGCACCACCAGGGTGTGCTCCCAGGCGTACACCGGCAGGGCCACCAGGCCCGGAGTCTGGGCCAGGGTCTCGGTGGCGATCGCCAGGTCCGCCTGCTCGTGCAGGACCAGCCTGGCCAGGTGCTCGGGATTGCCTTCGGCCAGCGACACGTGGACCTTGGGAAAGCGCGCGCGGAACGCCGGAATCACGCGCGGCAGCAGGTAGCGGGCCTGGGTGTGGGTGCAGGCGATGACCAGGGAGCCTTCGTCGCGCTGGGCGAATTCGTCGCTGACCTTCTTCAGGTTGTCGACTTCGCGCATGATGCGGTCGATCACCGCCGACACGGCCTGGCCCGGCTTGGTCAGGCCCTTGAGGCGCTTGCCGTGGCGCTCGAAGATCCGCACGCCGAGCTCGTCCTCGAATTCGATGATGGCCTTGGACACCCCCGGCTGGGACGTGTACAGCGAACGGGCGGCTTCGGTGAGATTGAAGTTGCGCCGGATCGTTTCGCGGACAAAGCGGAATTGCTGCAGGTTCATGACGATGGCCCTATAGGAAGAGCCATTATATGTAATATAGAACCTGGTTTATATGATTTTTTGTTATTTGTTTAGGTCCTGGGATCGGGAGCGCCCCGATGGGCGCGCCCGCCCCGGACGGCGGGGCGGGCGCGCGGCGCGGGCCTATTTCATCGAGATCGTGGTGTTGATCTCGCGCGGATGGGCCTGCCAGCGGGCGGTCACGGTCTTGGTCTGGGTCCAGAAGTAGACCGACTGGCGGCCGTTGGGACCCAGGTCGCCCAGCTTCGAGGCCCGCGAGCCCGTGAAGCTGAACCAGGCCACCGGCACCGGGATGGGAATGTTGATCCCTACCTGGCCGACGTCGATGTTGTTCTGGAAATAGCGTGCATGGCCGCCATCCTGCGTGAAGATCGAGGTGCCGTTGCCGTTGGGGTTGGCGTTGATGAATTCCACCGCCTCTTCCAGCGTGTCCACCAGCACCACCGACAGCACCGGTCCGAAGATTTCCTCGCGGTAGATGCTCATGCCGGCCTTCACGCCGCTGAACACCGTCGGCCCGACGAAATTGCCCTTTTCGTAGCCGGGCACCTGGATGCCTCGGCCATCGAGCAGCAGTTCGGCGCCCTCGTCCACGCCCTTCTGGATCAGGCCCTCGACGCGCTGCCTGGCGGCGGGCGAGATCAGCGGGCCCAGGTCCGCCTGGCGGTCGGTGCCGATGTTGACCTTCAGCTTGCGCGCGCGCTCGACGAAGTCGGGCAGCCACTTCCGCGCCTCGCCCACCAGCACCAGCACGGAAATCGCCATGCAGCGCTCGCCGGCCGCGCCGAAGGCGGCGCCCAGCATCGAGTTCAGGGCGGCCTCGCGGTCGGCGTCGGGCATGATGACGCTGTGGTTCTTGGCGCCCATCATGGCCTGGCAGCGCTTGCCCGCGTTCGAGGAGCGGCGATAGATCTCCGTGCCGACGCGGGTCGAGCCGATGAAGGACACGGCCTTGATGTCGGGATGGTCGCACAGGGCGTTGGCGACGTCCGGGCCGCCGTGCACCACGTTCAGCACGCCCGGGGGCAGGCCGGCTTCCAGGGCCAGCTGGGCCACCATCAGCGAGGCCGTGGGATCCTGCTCGGACGGCTTGTAGACGAAGGTGTTGCCGCAGGTGACGGCGATGGGGAACATCCAGCACGGCAGCATCACGGGGAAGTTGAAGGCCGTGATCCCGGCGCATACTCCCAGGGGCTGAATGACCGAATAGACGTCGATGCCGGTGGCGGCGTTTTCGGCATAGTCGCCCAGCTGCAGGGTGTGGGCCGACGCGGCGTGATCGACGCCTTCGAGGCCGCGCGCGACCTCGCCCTCGGCGTCCGGCAGGGTCTTGCCGTGCTCGCGGGAAATGGCCTCGGCGATCTTCGGGGTGTGTTCCCGCAGCAGCTGGGCGAAATCCACCATGATCTGGCGGCGCTTGGCCTGGCTGGTGTTGCGCCAGGTCTTGAAGGCTTCCTTGGAATTGGCCACCGCCCGCTCGACTTCGGCCGGCGTGGCAAAGGGCACCCGGGCGACCACTTCCTGGGTCGCCGGGTTGATGATGTCGCGCCACTCCTTGGTTTCGGACTGGACGAGTTCCCCGCCGATCAGCAGCGGGACGCGTGGGATGTCGCTCATTCAAACCTCCTGGGTAAATTCGGTGAAAGCGGAAATCGGTGCCGGCGTCAGTGCTTGACCAGCGGGCAGGTCGAGGCCGACAGGGGCTGGAAGGCGTCCTTGGCCGGAATCGTGGCGACCAACTTGGACAGGTCCCATTCGCCCTTGGACTCGGCGGGGGTCTTGACCTCGTACAGGTACATGTCGTGGATCACCCGGCCGTCGGGACGGATGGAAGCATTGTGCATGATCGGATCCTGGATGGGGATCTCGCGCATCTTCGCCGCCACCTTGTCGCCCTGCGTGGAGCCGGTGGCCGCCACGGCCTTCAGGTAATGCAGCACGCTGGAATACACGCCGGCCTGCGTCATGGTGGGCTTCTTGCCCTGGTAGGCCTTGGCGAAGCGGTCGGACCAGGCGCGCGAGGCGTCGTCGAAGTCCCAGTAGAAGCCGTCCACGTAGCTCAGGCCCTGGGCGTTTTCCAGGCCCAGCGCGCGCAGGTCGGACAGGAACACCAGCAGGGACGCCAGGCGCTGGCCGCCCTTGACGATGCCGAATTCGCGCGCCTGCTTGACCGCGTTGACGGTGTCCTGGCCGCCGTTGGCCAGGGCCACGACCTGGGCGCCGGAGCTCTGCGCCTGCAGCAGGTAGGAGGCGAAGTCGGGCGCGTTCAGCGGATGCGGGACGGAGCCCTTGACCGTGCCGCCCAGGGCCTTGACCATGTCGGACGCGCCCTTTTCCAGGGAATGGCCGAAGGCGTAGTCCACCGTGATGAAGAACCAGGACTTGCCACCCTTGTCGAACATGGCCTTGACGCCGCCGATCGACTGGGAATACACGTCGAACATCCAGTGGAAGCCCACCGGGGAGCAGTTCTTGTTGGTCAGGTCCGTGGTGGCCGGGCCGGAGAACATCACAACCTTGTCCTTTTCGCGGGCGATGTTCTGCACCGCCAGGGCCACCGCGGAATTGGTCAGGTCGGCGATCGCCGTCACCCCGTCGCGGTCGAACCATTCGCGGGCGCGCGCCGCCCCGACGTCCGCCTTGTTCTGGTTGTCGGCCGACACCAGGTCGATCTTCATGCCCTTGCATTCGGCCTTCAGGCAGTCGTCGATGGCCAGCTGCGCGGCCGCCACCGACCCCATGCCGCCCATGGACGCGTAGGTGCCCGACATGTCGGTCAGGATCCCGATCTTGACGGGCGGGGTCGCCGCCTGCGAAACGGACATGGACAAGGCGGTGGCGCACAGGGCGGCCGCCAGGGTCGGCGTGAATTTCTGCATGGTCTTGTCTCCGTTGTCATTAGGGATCCCATGAACCAGCCCGTGCGCCGCGCGCAGGCCCGGCTCGTTCGGGGGATCCTCAGGTCCGCCGTCTGCGCGGCGGGATCGGGAGTCCTTGCTCCCCGACCCAGTTTAGTTGTGTAAAAAACTTATTACCATCAAAATATTTGCACATTCATTGACGATATTTGCACAAGAAAACGTGCACGGGGACAGCTCATGGCCGACTGGGACGCGATCCGCTATTTTCTGGAAGTCGCCCGCACGCAGCGGGCCAGCGCAGCCGCCCAGCGCCTGGGGGTGCGGCACAGCACCGTCACGCGGCGCATCCGCGCGCTCGAACAGGACCTGGGCGTGACGCTGTTCGAGAAGTCCCGCACCAGCGGCTTCACTCCGACCGAGGAAGGCCTGCGCTTCTTCGCCCACGCCGAACAGGTGGAGAGCACCCTGCTGGCGGCCCGCGAATCCCTGTCGGGCGCGGCCCAGATGCCCTCCGGCCACCTGCGCATCGGTTCCACGGAAGGCTTCGGCAGCACGGTCCTGACTCCCCTGATGGTGGATTTCCAGCGCCGCCATCCGGCGATGACGCTGGACATCATGCCGGTGCCGCGCTTCATCAGCCTGTCCAAGCGCGAGGCCGACATCGCCATCGCGCTCGAACGCCCCCAGCGCGGCCCCTACCTGTGCACCAAGCTGGCCGACTACAGCCTGCGGCTGTACGGTACCCGCGACTACCTGGCCCGCCACGCGCCGATCCGGCGCCAGGCCGACCTGGGCCGGCACACCTTCATCGGCTATGTGGACGAGCTGCTGTTCAGCGACCGGCTGCGCTACCTGGACGACCTGGTGCAGCCCTCGCGCGTGGTGTTCCGCAGCACCAGCGTGCTGGCCCAGTACCAGGCGGCCCTGGGAGGCCAGGCGCTGGCGATCCTGCCCTGCTTCCTCGCGGCCCAGGACGAGCGCCTGGAGCCGGTGCTGGCCGACTCGATCCTGGTCACGCGCAGTTTCTGGATGTACTGCCACGAGGACCTGCGCCGCACGCGCCGCGTGATGGCCCTGTGGGACTACCTGAAGCAGGCCGTGGCGCTGAACCGCGACCTGCTGCACGGCCGCGCCCGGGGGCTGCGCACCCCGGCCGGGGACTGGACGCCGTCCTACGCGCCCCGGCGCCCGGCGGCCGGCGGGGACCGCGCGGAACCGGCGGCGCCCTGAGCGGGATTCAGGCCGTCCGGACCTTGCGCCGCCTGGGCTTGGGCATGCGCACCCGCCGCCACATCAGCCCCAGGCCCAGGGCCAGGAAGGCGGCGTGCACCAGCCACAGGCCGACGCCGAAGGACAGCGCGCCATTGGCGATCCAGCCGCGCGACAGATTGATCAGGTTCATGTACAGCAGCGCCAGCAGGCCGGCGATCAGCAGGTCGCCCGAGCGCCCCAGGCGCGGATTCACCGCTCCCAGCGGCAGGGCGATGAGCGCCAGGTTCAGGACCGCCAGCGGCAGCGACAGCCGCCACATCAGCTGGGACAGGGATTCGGGGTCGCCCCGGACGATCAGGTCCAGGGTCGGACGCGCCTTGATCTGCTGCAGGGCTTCCTGGCGCTTGGCTTCCAGCGCCCCGGGATCGCTGCGGCTTTCGATGCGCACGCCGTAATGGTCGAAATCCAGCAGGCGCATTTCGGGCGAGCCCGGTTTCAGGTCGTAGCGATGTCCCGGACCCAGCACCAGGAAGCGGTCGCCGTTGGCCTCGGTGCGGATCGCGGCGCTTTCGGCCGTGACCACGCTGAGCCAGTCGGGCTCGATGATGCGGGCCACCACGCGGCCCAGTTCGTCGCCCGGCCGGGTGGGCGATTCGGCAAAGAAGACCCGCCGTCCGTCGTCGGTCTCGATGAACTGGCCGGCCGAGACCTTGGACAGGTCGGAGCGCTGCTCGAAGCGCTGGCGGTATTCGGCGATCTGGCCGTAGGCCCAGGGCGAGGCCGACAGGGTCAGCACCGCCACCACGGCCGCGACCGGCAGGGCGAAGCGCATCACCGGCCGCAGCCACTGGCCCAGCGACAGGCCGCTGGCGAACCAGACGGACATCTCCGATTCCCGGTAGCTGCGCGTGACGGTGGTCAGCACCGCCACGAACAGGGTCACGGACAGGATCACCGGCAGCGCGGTAATGCTGGAAAAGGCCGCCAGGCCCAGCACCACGTTGGCGCCGATGTCGCCGTTGGCGGCGTCGCCCAGCAGGCGCACGATCAGCACGCTCAGCCACACCACCAGCAGCGTGGAAAACACGATGCCCGCGTGGCTGGTGATTTCGGAAAAGACGGCGCGCTTGAACAATGACATGGGAAAATGCGGAATAATGGACCGTCTGCTCTCGAATCCACCGGACCCAAGGAAAACGAATGGAATTTAGCACAACGACGTCGGCATCCCTGCACACGCTGAAGACCCAGGCCCTGGCCGTGGGCGTGTTCCAGGACGGCGTCCTGAGCCCCGCGGCCGACGCCCTGGACCAGGCGTCCAACGGCGCGATCCGCGCCGTCGTCAAGGCGGAATTCGACGCCGCCCCCGGCGGCATCCTGACGCTGCACGCCCCCGCCGGCATCGCCGCCGAACGCGTCATTTTACTCGGCCTGGGCGCCCAGGACCGCCTCCCGGCCGCGACGCTGGCGCGCGCCCACGAGACCCTGGCGGCCTACTGCGTGCGCGCCGGGGTGGGCCACGCGGTCTCCACCCTGTGCGCCCTGCCCTGCGCGGACGCCGACGTCGCCGATTGCGCCCGCGCGGCCGCCCGCCTGGTGAGCGCCGCCACCTACCGCTACGACGCCACCTTCAGCCAGTCCAAGCCCGCCGCCAAGCTGCGCGCCTTCGTCCTGCACCTGGGCCGCGCCCAGGCCGCGCGCGCACGCGCGGGCCTGGACCAGGGCGCGGCCATCGGCGCGGGCATGAACCTGGCCCGCCTGCTGGGCGACCTGCCCCCCAACGTCTGCACCCCCGCCTACCTGGGCAACACGGCGCGCGGCCTGGCCAGGCAGTTCAAGACCCTGAAGGCCGAAGTCCTGGACCAGAAAAAGATCGAGGCCCTGAAGATGGGCTCTTTCCTGTCGGTGGCGCGCGGCTCGGCCGAGCCGCCGGCCTTCATCGTCCTGCGCCACACCCCGGCCGAGGCCGCCGCCCGCAAGGCCGCCCCCATCGTGCTGGTCGGCAAGGGCATCACCTTCGACGCCGGCGGCATCTCGCTCAAGCCCGGCCCGGGCATGGACGAAATGAAGTTCGACATGTGCGGCGCCGCCAGCGTGCTGGGCACGATGCGCGCCGTGGCGGAGCTGAACCTGCCGCGCGAGGTCATCGGCATCGTCCCCAGTTGCGAAAACCTGCCCAGCGGCACGGCCAACAAGCCCGGCGACATCGTCACCAGCATGTCGGGCCGCACCATCGAGATCCTCAACACCGACGCCGAGGGCCGCCTGATCCTGTGCGACGCCCTGACCTACGCGGAACGCTTCAAGCCCGCCGCCGTGATCGACGTCGCCACCCTGACCGGCGCCTGCGTGATCGCCCTGGGCCACGTCAACAGCGGCCTGTTCACCCAGGACGAAACGCTGGCGGCGGACCTGCTCGCCGCCGGTCGACAGGCGCTGGACCCGGCCTGGCGCATGCCCCTGGAAGACGCCTACCAGGATCTCCTGAAATCCAATTTCGCCGACATGGCCAACATCGGCGGCCGGCCCGCCGGATCGGTGACCGCCGCCTGCTTCCTGTCGCGCTTCACCGGCAAGTATCCCTGGGCGCACCTGGACATCGCCGGCACGGCCTGGCTCGAAGGCAAGCAGAAGGGCGCCACCGGCCGCCCCGTGCCCCTGCTGGTGAGCTACCTGCTGGGCCAATGTGCCCGGTGAACACGCGGCGCGTCGCTCCATGAGCCGGGTGGATTTCGCCTACGGCGCGGCCCACCGGCTGCGCATGGCCTGCCGCACCGCGGCGCGCCACGTCGGCGCGGGCCGCCGGCTGCTGGTGTACTGCACCGACGAGCGCCGCCTGCGGCGCTTCGACGCCCTGCTCTGGGAATTCGAACCGGCCAGCTTCATCCCGCACGCCCTGGCCGGCGATCCCCTGGCCGGCCAGGCCGACGTGATCCTGGTCGCCGACGCCGAGACCCTGGCCGGCATGCCGTCCCCGGGCTGGCTGCTGAACCTGGACCTGGACTGCCCGCCGCGGGCCGAGCGCTTCGAACGCATCCTGGAAATCGTCTCCGGCCACGAAGCCGACGTCCAGGCCGCCCGCAGGCGCTGGACCCTGTACCAGCAGGCCGGCCACGACGTCCGGGGCCACCGCCTGCCGGCCGACCACCCCGCCGCCGGGAACCATCGCGGCGCCTGAGTGTCCAAGGGGTTGAACCGTCCTCCCGCATCCGCCCCCGGAGGACCCCGAGCGATGTCCCCCTCAATATGGACGGCATCGTTCAGCTTGTTGTAAGATTGAACCATTCCGGCCGCTGCTCGCGCACCGGCCCCACGCACCACAGGAAACCGCCATGTCCGACTTCCGCCATACTCTTCCCGACGCCGGCGCCTACGCCGCCCCGGCCGCCGCGCGCAACCGCGTCCTGCGCAACACCTACTGGCTGCTCGCGCTGTCGCTGATTCCCACGGTCCTGGGGGCCGCCGTCGGCCTGTCCTTCGGCATGAACCAGGTCATGGCCACCAGCCCCGGCGTCAGCACGCTGGTGTTCCTGGTGGGCGCCATCGGCCTGATGTTCATGATCGAGCGCAACAAGAATTCCTCGCTGGGCGTCGCCCTGCTGCTGGGGTTCACGTTCTTCATGGGCCTGATGCTGTCGCGCCTGCTGGGCCACGTCCTGGGCATGGGCAACGGCGCCCAGCTCATCATGCTGGCCTTCGGCGGCACGGCGGCCGTCTTCGGCGTCATGGCTGCCGTCGCCACCACGACCAAGCGCGACTTCACCCACCTGCAGAAATTCCTGTTCGTGGGCGTGGTGCTGCTGATCGTGGCCTCGCTGGCCAACATGTTCTTCCAGATCCCGGCCCTGATGCTGACCCTGTCGGTGCTCGCCATCGGCATCTTCTCGGCCTTCCTGCTGGTCGACCTGCAGCGCATCGTCCAGGGCGGCGAAACCAACTACGTGTCCGCCACCCTGGCGGTCTACCTGGACCTGTACAACATCTTCGCCAACCTGCTGATGCTGCTGGGCATCTTCGGCGGCAACCGCGAATAGCATCCAACCACCCCAAGCGGGCCCCGGCCCGCACGGCCGGTTCAGGCCGCGCCGCCCCCCGCAGGCGGCGCGGCCTTCAATTTTCTGATCCCCTCCGCGGCCACCAGGCCCACCGCGATCCAGATCGGCACGTAGGTCAGCCACTGCGCCGGGGCCACGGGCTCGCCCATCAGCAGGAACGCCACCCAGAACAGCAGCACGGGCTCGACGTAGCTCAGCAGCCCGAACAAGGACAGCGGCAGCATCCGGCTGGCCGCCAGATACATGGCCAGCGACACCGCGCTCAGCAGGCCCAGCACCGGCACCTGCAGGATCAGGCGCGGATGGGCGGCGAACAGGCGCACGACCTCGGCCCCCTGGGCCTGCAGGACCAGGACGGCCGCCGGCAGCAGGAAGAACATGTCGAACCACAGGCTGGTCAGCGCGTCCACCCGCAGCCGGCGGCGCAGCATGAAGTACGGCGGATAGCCCAGCGCGACCAGCAGCGTGGTCCAGGACACCGTCCCCAGCCGCCACCACTCGTGCCCGACGCCCAGCGCGGCGAACGCCACCGCCCACACTTGCCAGGCGCTGAGCCGTTCGCGATAGAACAGCCGCCCGACCAGCACCATCACCAGCGGCAGCAGGAAGTAGCCCATGGATACGTTCAGCGCGTGGCCGTGCAGCGGCGCCCACACGAACAGCCAGAGCTGCACCCCCAGCAGGAGCGAGCACACGATCATGGCCGCCAGGAATCGGCCCCGGGAAAAGTCCCGGGCGGCCTGGCGCACCGCCCCCCAGCCGCGCGCCCGCTGCACCACCAGCGCCAGCATCGGCAGCCCCATCAGGATCCGCCAGGCGAACACGATGTCGCCGTCGAAGGGCCGCATCAGCGTCGCGTAGTAATACATGGCGGCGAACAGCGTGGAGGACGCCACCGACAGGAGGATGCCTTTTTTCATGCGGTCGTTCGTGGCGGATTCAGTAGCGCTGCAAGTCCATCAGCACCTGGCGCGTGCGCAGGGGCGCGTCCAGCAGCTGGTCCAGGCGTTCCCGCAGCGCCTGGCGCAAGCCCGGCTCGGCGCCCGCCTGCTCGAAATCCGGCATCGGGGCGTCCAGCCCGTAGCCGGCCTGCTCCAGCAGCAGCCACTCGAAGCGGCGCAGCACGGCGCCATGGGGGCGTTCCCGCGCATCGGCCAGGAAATCCAGCGCGGCCTCGTAGGCGTCGAACACGCCCGGGTGGGGGTCCTCGCGCGCCAGCAGGCGCAGGATCAGCTCGTTCATGTACCAGCCCGACATCATCGCCCGGCCGTCGAGCAGCCGCACCGGACCGGATTCGGCGCGCGTCAGGGTGTGGACCTCGGCCGAACCGGTCCAGGACAGCCAGAGCGGCTGGAAGCCGACCAGCACCGGGCGCAGCGCCGAATAGGGACGCTTGGCGCCCTTGGCCGCCAGCGCGACGCAGCCATGGTCGCGGGTGAAGGCCTGGACCACGAGGGAAGTTTCACGCCAGGGACTGGCATGCAGCACGTAGCCGCGCGCATCCAGGATGCGCTGGCCGCGTCTACTCATAGCCCAGTTCCCGCAGGGCCGCCTCGCGATCCGACCAGCCCTTGCGGACCTTGATGTAGACGTCCAGGAAGACCGGCTTTTCGAGCAGCTTGACGATGTCCTGGCGGGCCTCGGTGGCGATGCGCTTCATGTGCTGGCCGCCCGCCCCCAGCAGGATGGGCCGGTGGCTGTCGCGCTCGATCACGATGCAGGCCGCGATGCGCGCGCCCTCGGCGTTTTCTTCCCACTGCTCGATGACCACGGTGCAGCCGTAGGGCAGCTCGTCGCCCACCAGGCGGAAGATCTTTTCCCGGATCAGTTCGGCCGCCAGGAAGCGCAGCGGCCGGTCCGTCAGGGTATCGGCCTCGAACAGGTGCTCGCCCTCGGGCAGGTGGCGGGCGATTTCCTGGACCAGGACTTCCAGTTGCACGTCGCGCAGCGCGCTGACCGGCACCACGGCCGCGTAGGGAAATTGTTCCATCAGGCGCGACACATAGGCGAACAGGGCGTTCTTGTCCTTGATCGCGTCGACCTTGTTGACCGCCAGGATCACCGGGCGGTTCTTCGGCAGCAGGGGCACCACGCCGGCGTCGCCCGCCGACCATTTCCCGGCTTCGACGACGTGCACCACGACGTCCACTTCCGCCAGCGCCTGGGTGACCACCCGGTTCATCATGCGGTTCATGGCCCCGCCATGCCGCGTCTGGAAACCGGGAGTGTCGACGAAGACGAATTGGTCCTGATCGCGCGTCAGCACGCCGTGGATGCGGTGGCGGGTGGTCTGGGCCTTGCGCGAGACAATGGACAGCTTGGCCCCGACCAGGGCATTGCCCAGCGTGGACTTGCCCACGTTGGGGCGGCCCACGATGGCGACGAAGCCGCAACGGCTGGGGCTGGGAGCGTTCATTTCTTGTCCTGGGTCTTGTCCTGGGGTTTGTCCTGCGCCACGGCCACGGGCAGGGACAGCTGGGCCGGCTTGCGGCGGCGCGCCGCCCGGCGCGGCGGCCCCAGGGATTCGATGGCGGCGATCGCCTGGCCGGCGGCGGCCTGCTCGGCCGCCCGCCGGCTGCTGCCGGAGGCCTGCACCCGGATGCCGAGCGGAGGGATTTCGCACACCACGTCGAACATCTGGTCGTGGGCCGCCCCCCGCGTGGCGACGACCTCGTAGTGCGGCAGGGGATGGCCGCGCCCCTGGACGAGCTCCTGCAGCAGGGTCTTGGGATCCTTGCCGAAGGTGCGCAGGTCGATGTGGGCCAGGACCGGGCGGTACAGGCGCTCGATGACGCGGCTGATTTCCGGATAGCCGCCGTCCAGGTAGACGGCGCCGAAGATCGCTTCCAGCGCGTCGGCCAGGATCGAGGGCCGGCGAAAGCCCCCGCTTTTCAGTTCGCCCTCGCCCAGGCGCAGGTGGGCCGACAGGGACAGGGTCTGGGCGATGTCGGCCAGGGCGGACTGCTTGACCAGGTTCGAGCGCACCCGCGACAGGTCGCCCTCGTCCATTTCGGCGTGCTCGGCGAACAGCAGCGTGGAGACGACGAAATTCAGCACGGAATCCCCCAGGAATTCCAGGCGCTCGTTGTGCGGCATGCCATGGCTGCGGTGGGTCAGCGCCCGCTCCAGCAGGCCCGCGTCCCGAAAGCGGTAGTCCAGGGCGGACTGCAGGGAATCCAGGGAGGCCATCACTCGAATCCGCCGATCCGGCTGGGCGAACCGAAGTTCATCCAGATGAAGAAGGCGCGCCCGACGATGTTGCGGTCCGGGACGAAGCCCCAATAGCGGCTGTCCAGGCTGTTGTCGCGGTTGTCGCCCATCATGAAGTAATGGCCGGCCGGCACCGTGCAGCGCACGCCGTCGGGCAGGTAGGAACAGGCCTGGAAGTCCGGGAAGCGGGTGATCGGCATCAGGTCCTGCGGCGCCTGGACGTTGAGCAGGATACGGTGCGACACGTCGCCCAGCTGTTCCCGGTACTGCCCCACGTAGACCGCGCGGTCGGGCTCGTAGTAGTCGCCGTCGCGGACGCGCTTGACCGGTTCGCCGTTGATCGACAGGACCTTGTCGCGGTATTCGACCACGTCGCCCGGCAGCCCGACCACCCGCTTGATGTAGTCCACCGAGGGATCGACCGGGTAGCGGAACACGACCACGTCGCCGCGCCGGGGCGAGCCCACGTCGAGGATCTTGCGGTCGATCACCGGCAGCCGGATGCCGTATTCGTACTTGTTCACCAGGATCAGGTCGCCGTTTTCCAGGGTCGGCAGCATGGAGCCCGACGGGATCCTGAAGGGCTCGACCACGAAGGAGCGCAGCACGAACACGAACAGGATCACCGGGAAGAAGCTGACGCAGTATTCCACCCACCAGGACGGGCGGCTGGCCCGCTCGTAGACCTGGTCGCATTCGACCCGCAGGGCGTCGGGGTCGAGCCCGGCGGCGTTGTTGCGGCAGGCCTGCGCGGCCGCCTCGGCGCGGGCGCGGCGCCGGGCGCGCAGGACCCCGACGTCCAGCAGCCAGACCAGGCCCGTCACGACCAGCGCGACGAACAGCAACAGGGCGAAATCCCAGCTCATGCGGCGTCCTTTCTCATTTATCCTCGACCTGCAGGACGGCCAGGAAGGCTTCCTGCGGGATTTCCACGTTGCCGACCTGCTTCATGCGCTTCTTGCCGGCCTTCTGCTTTTCGAGCAGCTTCTTCTTGCGCGTGATGTCGCCGCCGTAGCATTTGGCCAGCACGTTCTTGCGCAGGGCCTTGACGTTCTCGCGGGCGACGACCTCGGCCCCGATGGCGGCCTGGATGGCGATGTCGAACATCTGGCGCGGGATCAGGCCGCGCATGCGCGTGACCACGTCCCGCCCCCGGTGGCGGGCATTGGCGCGGTGCACGATCATGGACAGGGCGTCGACCCGGTCGCCGTTGATCAGCAGGTCCACGCGCACCACGTCGGCCACGCGGTATTCCTTGAACTCGTAGTCCATGGACGCGTAGCCGCGCGACACGGACTTCAGGCGGTCGAAGAAGTCCAGCACGATTTCCGCCAGCGGGATCTCGTAGCGCAGGTGCACCTGGCGCCCGTGGTAGCTCATGTCCAGCTGCACGCCGCGCTTGGCCGTGCACAGCGACATGACCGGCCCGACGTATTCCTGGGGCATGAACAGCGTCACGGTCATGATGGGTTCGCGGATTTCCTGGATGTGGCCGACCTCGGGCATGCGCGAGGGGCTGTCCACCATCAGCAGCGTGCCGTCGCGGTGCAGGACTTCGTAGACCACCGACGGCGCGGTGGTGATGATGTCCATGTCGAACTCGCGCTCCAGCCGCTCCTGGACGATGTCCATGTGCAGCAGGCCCAGGAATCCGCAGCGGAAGCCGAAGCCCAGCGCCTGGGAGACTTCCGGCTCGAACATCAGCGAGGAATCGTTGAGCTTCAGCTTTTCCAGGGAATCGCGCAGCTGGTCGTATTCGCTGGATTCGACCGGATAGACCCCGGCGAACACCTGGGGCTTGACTTCCTTGAAGCCCGGCAGGGGCGCGGCGGCCGGCTTGCCGGCCAGCGTCAGGGTGTCGCCGACCTTGGCGTGCTCCAGTTCCTTGATGCCGGCGATGATGAAGCCGACCTCGCCGGCCGACAGCCGGTCGCGCGGCTGGGACTTGGGCGTGAAGACGCCCAACTGCTCGCACAGGTGGGTGGCGCCGGTCGCCATCAGCAGGATCTTGTCCTTGGGCCGCAGGGTGCCGTTGACGATGCGCACCAGCATCACCACGCCGACGTAGTTGTCGAACCAGGAATCGATGATCAGGGCCTGCAGCGGCGCGTCGGGATCGCCCTGGGGCGGAGGGATCCGCGCCACGACGGCCTCGAGGATCTCGTCGATGCCCAGGCCGGTCTTGGCGCTGGCCTGGATGGCGTCGGTGGCGTCGATGCCGATCACGTCCTCGATCTCGGCGGCGGCCGCGTCCGGGTCGGCCGAGGGCAGGTCCATCTTGTTCAGGACCGGCACGACCTCGACGCCCAGTTCGATCGCGGTGTAGCAGTTGGCCACGGTCTGGGCCTCGACCCCCTGGGTGGAGTCCACCACCAGCAGCGCGCCCTCGCAGGCCGACAGCGAACGGCTGACCTCGTAGGAGAAGTCCACGTGGCCCGGGGTGTCGATCAGGTTCAGGGCGTAGACGCGGCCGTCGGCCGCCGTGTAGCTCAGCGCCGCCGTCTGGGCCTTGATGGTGATGCCGCGCTCGCGCTCGATGTCCATCGAATCCAGGACCTGCGCTTCCATTTCGCGGTCCTGCAGGCCCCCGCAACGCTGGATCAGGCGGTCGGCCAGGGTCGATTTGCCATGATCGATGTGCGCAATGATGGAAAAGTTGCGGATGTGGTCCATAGGGAGATAGAAGAAAAAATGGAAAAGGGAACGCCGCAGGGCGTCCCCTTCTCGTTCAGGCCGTATTTTAGCTTTTTCCCGGGCGGGGCATCATTGCGGCTTGATGATCACCCACTGGGACTGCTGATCGCGGCTGACCAGCAGCACGGCCGGGCGGGATTTGTCCAGTCCCTTGACGATCTGGGCGTACTGCTTCGGGCTGGAGATGTCGGTGTCGTTGATCCGCAGGATCACGTCGCCCGGCTCGATCCCGGCTTCCGCCGCGGCGCCTTCGGCCTGGTCGACCAGCACGCCCTGGTCGCCGGCGTCGGCCGGCAGGGCCTTGACCTTCAGGCCCAGGCGATCCGCCCCGTCACCGGCGGCCGGCCCCTCGTCGTTCCGGGCCGCGGCCTTGTCGTCGAGCTCGGCGACTGTGGCCTTGAGCTCCAGCGACTTGCCCTTGCGCCAGACCTGGACCGTGGCGCTCGTGCCCGGACGGGTCGCCCCCACCAGGCGCGGCAGGTCGGTCATGTGCTTGATGGCCTGGCCGTTGAAGGCCGTGATCACGTCGCCCGGATGCACGCCCGCCTTGGCGGCCGGGCCGCCGGCTTCGACGCTGCTGACCAGGGCGCCCTGGCCCTTTTCCAGCCCCAGGGCCTTGGCGACGTCGTCCTGGACCTCGGTGATCTGCACGCCGATGCGCCCGCGCGTGACCTTGCCGTGGGCCTTGAGCTGCTCGACCACGCGCATGACCTCGTCGATGGGGATGGCCAGGGAAATGCCCATGAAGCCGCCACTGCGCGAGATGATCTGGGAATTGATGCCGACCACCTGGCCCTGCAGGTTGATCAGCGGGCCGCCGGAGTTGCCGGGATTGACGGCCACGTCGGTCTGGATGAACGGCAGGTAGTCGCCCGTGTCGCGGTTGATCGCGCTGACGATGCCGGCCGTGACGGTCGAGTCCAGGCCGAAGGGCGAGCCGATCGCCAGCACCCATTGGCCCTTGCGCAGCTTGTCCGAATCGCCGATGGGGATCGGCTTGAGGCCGGAGGCGTCGATCTTGATCAGGGCGATGTCGGTGCGCGCGTCGGTGCCGATGACCTTGGCCTTGTATTCCTTGCCGTTGGTCATGGTGACGAAAATGCCGTTGGAATTGTCCACGACGTGGTTGTTCGTCAGGATGTAGCCGTCGGCGGAGATCACGAAGCCCGAGCCGATGCCGCGCGGCACCGTGCGCTCGCCCTGGGCCTGGGGCGGCTGCTTGGGCCGGGCGCGCGGGCCCTGCGGGTTCTGCGGATTCTGCTGGCCGAAGCCGGGAGGCATGAAGTCGGGCCCGAAGAACCAGCGGAACAGCTCGGAAGGATCGCCGTCCCCGGGCATCATGGGCGAGCGGCGCACCGGCACGGCCTCGGTGGTGCGGATGTTGACCACCGAGCCTTCGGTCTCGGCCACCACCTGGGTGAAATCGGGCAACGCCGCGCTGGGGGCGGCCACCGCCTGCGCCTGGGCGGCGCCGATGGGCAGGGCGGTCGCCAGCGCCAGGCAGGCGGCGGCGCTCGCCGCCGCGCGCGTCACGGAGGCGGCATACGGCAGATGAAAAGCCATGGAATTCTCCTTGGAAGCTCTATGAGGATCAGTGGGCGGCCTGGGGCAGGTATTGCACCGCGTGAGCCAGGTCACGCACGGTCTGCGCGGGCACTTCGCCGACGGCGGTCAGCCAGAAGGAAGCCAGCCGCATTCGGTAGATGCTCATCGCGCCCTGTCGCAGGCCGCCCTGTCTGATGCTTTGATCGCGTTTCGGATCAAAGGTTTCAATAAAGATCGAAATTGCCGCCAATCCGTCGGACAGCACCAGTTGGTCCACCGTGTGGTCCGGCCCCATCTGGCGCGTCAGTTCGGCGATGGGCTGGAATCCGGCGGGCGGCGCGAACCGCCAGCCCTGCGCGGCCAGGTTGGCCGGCTGGCTGGATTCGGTGTGCAGCCGCCAGTCGCGCGTGTTCCAGCGCGAGGCCAGCGCCCCGGGCGGGATTTCGGCGCCGAAATGGACGCTGCTGAAGGCCACCTGGTCCACCAGGCGGCCCTGGGCGTCCAGGGTCTGGCTCTTGAGCAGCAAATGGTTCTTCAGGTCGGTGCAGATCCGGTAGCTGTAGCGCAGGGCGTCTCGCGCCCGCAGTTCCGACACGGCGCATTCGCGCCCGGCCACGCGGTACGTGCGGTCCAGGGACTTCCAGTCGTAGTGCTGTGCGATGGCCGCGCCCTCGCCCAGCAGCAGCGCCGGGAAATGATCGCTGTGCGCGGGCCGCATGACCACGAGCCGGTGCTCCGGCAGCAGGCACTGTTCCATGCCGTTCTGCCGCAGGCATTCCTGGGGGGTGCCGTCCAGGACTTCCTGGCGTTCCCGTTCGCCGGTGCCGTCGACCTGATGGACCAGGTGCGTGGCCTGCAGCATGCGGCCCTGCTGGTAGACGGTGACGCCGGCATAGTCCAGGGTGCGGGCGGCGGTCTGGACCTGGCGCAGGAAGGCCAGCGGGTCGGCCTCGGCCGCGCCGGCGGCCGCCGCCCATGACAGGGCCAGGCCCAGGCACAGCCCCGCCCGGCGTCCCGCCCCCCGCGCCCAGGCCTGCATCAGCGCGCCCCCATCCCGTCGTAGGAAACCTGGCGCACCGCGCCGGCGCCCGCCATCGACTGGTGCGCGGCCATGTAGTCGGCCAGCCCCGGATCGGCGATGTCCGGCTCGTCGGCCTGGGCCACGACCGGCGCGGAGGCGGGCGGCGCGTCCGGCGCGAAGAAGAAGGGACGGGCCATCCAGACGACGGACGCCACGGCCGCCGCGACCGCCAGGCCCGACAGGCCGTTGCGCACCAGGTGGCGCCGGGCCAGCGGGGACGGCGCCACGATCGGGGGTTCGGCCTCGAGGGCGGCCGACACGCGCACGTAGAAGCGGTCGGACGGGCGGATCGCCAGGTCCGGGCTGCGCATGACGTCGCCGATCAGGTGATAGGTATCCCAGAGCTGGCGCCCATAGGGCGTGTCGAGCTCTTCGGAACGGATGTCGGCCTCGCCGTCCACCCAGGAGGACACCGAGGCCTCCCAGGCGCGTTCGGTCGCAATGGAATCGGGTTTGGCGTTCATGACGGCTCCTTACCAGCGGCGTTCCGAATCGCGCTCCATGACCGGCCGCAGGCGGGCCGCGATGGCCTCGCGGGCGCGGTAGATGCGCGAACGGACGGTGCCGATGGGACATTGCATGGTGCTGGCGATCTCTTCATAACTCATCCCTTCGATTTCCCGCAGCACGATCGCGGCGCGCAGATCGTCCGGCAGTTCGTCGATGGCCTCGTTGACGGCCTGGGCGACCTGCCGGCTGGCCATCAGCGATTCGGGGGTGCTGTGATCACTTAGGCCATCGATCTGGTCAAAAGTTTCACCGTCCTCGTTTTCCAGGGGCGTCACGGTGGCGGGGCGGCGAAAGCTGGCCGCCTGCCAGTTGCGGGCGGTGTTCAGGGCGATGCGGTAGAGCCAGGTGTAGAAGGCGCTCTCGCCCCGGAACTGGGGCAGGGCGCGATAGGCCTTGATGAACGCTTCCTGGGCGACGTCCTCGATCTCGGCGGGGTCGTGGATCATGCGCGACAGCAGCCGCATGATCTTGCGCTGGTATTTGATCACCAGCAGGTCGAAGGCGTGGCGCTCGCCGCGCCTGACGCGCTCGACCAGCGCGAGATCGACCTCGCGCTCACTCATGCCATGCCCTCGCGGCGCCGCGCGCGGTCAGAGGCGCCCCACCAGCATCGAGCCGTTGGTGCCGCCAAAACCGAAGGAATTGGACAGCGCCACGTCGATCTTCAGGTCGCGCGCCTGGTTGGCGCAATAGTCCAGGTCGCATTCGGGATCCTGGTTGAACAGATTGATGGTCGGGGGCGAGACCTGGTTGTGCACGGCCAGGGTCGTGAAGACCGCCTCGATGCCGCCCGCCGCGCCCAGCAGGTGCCCGGTCATGGACTTGGTGGAGTTCACCACCAGCTTGTACGCATGGTCGCCGAACGCGAGCTTGAGCGCCGCCGTTTCGTTCTTGTCGCCCAGGGGGGTGGACGTGCCGTGGGCGTTCACGTAGCTGATCTGGTCGGCATTCACGCCGCTGTTGCGCAGCGCGTGCAGGATGCCCCGGCGCGGACCGTCCTGGTCCGGGCTGGTGATGTGGTGCGCGTCGGAACTCATGCCGAAGCCCAGGAATTCGGCGTAGATCCGGGCGCCGCGGCGGCGCGCGTGCTCGTATTCTTCCAGGACCAGCACGCCGGCGCCCTCGCCCAGGACGAAGCCGTCGCGGTCGCGGTCCCAGGGACGCGAGGCGGTCTCGGGATCGTCGTTGCGGGTGGACAGCGCGCGCATGGCGGCGAAGCCGCCCATGCCCAGGGGCGACACGGAGCTTTCGGCGCCGCCCGCCACCATGACGTCGGCGTCGCCGTATTCGATCAGGCGCGCGGCGTCGCCGATGCAGTGCAGGCCGGTCGTGCAGGCCGAGACCACGGCGTAGCTGGGGCCTTTCAGGCCCAGCATGATGGACAGCTGGCCCGAGATCAGGTTGATCAGCGAGGCCGGCACGAAGAACGGCGAGATGCGCCGCGCGCCGCGCTGCAGGTATTCGATCTGGGTTTCCTCGATGCGCGGCAGGCCGCCGATGCCCGAGCCGATGATGGTGCCGATCCGGTCGGCGTCCTCGCGGGAGATGTCCATCCCCGAATCGCGCCAGGCCTGGATGCCGGCCGCCACGCCGTAATGGATGAAGCTATCCATCTGCTTGGCTTCCTTGGCGCCCATGTAGTCGGTCACGTCGAAGCCCTTGACCTCGCCCGCGATCTGGCTGTTGAGCACCGAAGCGTCGAAACGCGTCACCCGGCCGATGCCCGAACGCCCATGGACGAGGTTGTCCCAGGCTGTCTGGACATCGTTGCCCACGGGCGACACGATGCCCAATCCGGTTATGACGACACGTCGTTTCACTGACTCGGCTCCCGAAATTCGAAATCAAAAAGGGCCCCACGCCGCGCAGGCTGCGCCTGCTTGCCGCCCCCTGGGGAAGGGGCTTTCATCCCGGGGCGGCCCTGCGATGAAAAAGGCGGTCCGCGGCGGACCAGGCAGGACGGGCTGCTTCAGCCCGCCGATGGCGCCCGCCACGAACCGCCCCGGCAGCCTGTCCGGCTCGGTGCGACAGGCCGTCGACCCTGGCGCGGCAAGCCGCAACAGGGTGGTGATGATTACTGCTTGCTGTGCGAGGTGATGTAGTCGACCGCCTGCTGGACCGTCGTGATCTTCTCGGCTTCCTCGTCGGGAATCTCGGTTTCGAATTCGTCTTCGAGGGCCATCACGAGCTCGACCATATCGAGCGAATCGGCACCGAGGTCGTCAAGGAAGGAAGATTCGTTCTTGATCTCGGCTTCGTTGACGCCGAGTTGCTCAGCGACGATCTTCTTGACGCGCTGTTCGATGCTTTCCATGCATATCTCCAGTTAGGAAAAATCCCGCGAATTATAGCCAAATGAGGCCAACGGGGCTGCGGGTTTGTGTCAAAAAAAACAGTCCCGGCCGTCGGACGGCTTCCGTGGAGGAAGCGCGGTCGCACCCGGGCCTGCCTGCTGAGGTTGAACGGATTTTACCTTAGACGGGCCGGCTCCGTTCCCGACGCCTACATGTACATACCACCATTGACGTGCAGCGTCGTCCCTGTTACGTAGCCGGCCTGGGGGCTGGCCAGGTAGGCGACCGCGTGGGCGATTTCCGCCGCCGAGCCCAGCCGGCCCAGGGGAATCTGCCCCAGGATGGCGGCGGTCTGGTTCTCGTTCAGGGCGCGGGTCATGTCGGTGTCGATGAAGCCCGGGGCCACGCAGTTGACCGTGATGCCGCGGCTGCCGAGTTCGATCGCCAGGGCGCGCGACAGGCCGGCCACGCCGGCCTTGGCGGCGGCGTAGTTGGCCTGGCCCGCGTTGCCGCTGTAGCCCACCACGGACGTGATGTTGACGATGCGGCCCCAGCGGGCCTTCATCATGGTCTTGGCCACGCCGCGCGACAGGCGGAACACGGACGACAGGTTGGTGTTCAGCACCGCGGCCCAGTCCTCGTCCTTCATGCGCAGGATGAGGCCGTCGCGGGTGATCCCGGCGTTGTTGACCAGGATGTGCGGCCCGCCCTGGCCGGCCAGTTCGGCCAGCAGGGCGTCGCAGGCCGCCGCGTCGTTGACTTCGAGCACCGCGCCGCGGCCGCCTTGCGGCGCCAGGGCTTCGGTGATGGCCTGGGCGCCGGCCTCGGACGTCGCCGTCCCCACGACCGTGGCGCCCGCGGCCGCCAGTTCAAGGGCGATGGCGCGGCCGATGCCGCGCGATGCGCCCGTCACGAGGGCGATCTTGCCCGCCAGCACAGGTTCCGACATGTCAGCCTCCCAGAGCTTCCAGCGTCGCTTGCAGGGACGCCGGATCGGTGATGTTGAACGTGTTGAGTTCGCGGTCGATGCGCTTGGCCAGGCCCGACAGGACCTTGCCCGGCCCGCATTCGACGATGTGGGTGACGCCGTCGCGCTTCATGGCCTGGATGGTCTCCACCCAGCGGACCGGATGCCAGGCCTGGCGCACCAGCGCGTCGCGGATGGCGTCCGGATCGGACGGACAGGCGACGTCGACGTTGTTGATCAGGGGAATGGCCGGGGACGCCACGGCCACTCCGGCCAGCGCACGGGCGAGCACGGCGGCGGCCGGCTCCAGCAGGCGCGAATGGAAGGGCGCCGACACCGGCAGGGCCACGGCGCGCTTGGCGCCGGCCGCGCGCGCGCGCTCGCAGGCGCGCTCGACCGCGGCCGTGTGGCCGGCGATCACGACCTGGGCCGGGGCGTTGTAGTTGACGGCCTCGACGACCTGGCCTTCGGCGGCCTGGGCGCAGGCCTGGCGCACGGCCTCGTCGTCCAGCCCCAGGATGGCGGCCATGCCGCCCTCGCCCACCGGCACGGCGGACTGCATGGCCTCGGCCCGCACGCGCACGGTGCGCACCGCGTCGGCCAGGTCCAGGGCGCCGGCGGCCACCAGGGCGGAATATTCGCCCAGGCTGTGGCCGGCCACCAGGGCGGGCGCGGTGCCGCCCGCCTGCCGCCAGGCGCGGTACATCGCGACGGAGCACAGCAGCATGGCCGGCTGGGTATGGGCCGTCAGGTTCAGGGTTTCGGCGGGACCCCGGGCGATCAGGCCGGAGAGGTCCTCGCCCAGCGCCTCGTCGCCGGCCCGCAGCGTGGCCTGGACTCCGGCGTCCTCGGCCCAGGCGTCCATCATGCCGACGGTCTGCGAGCCCTGGCCGGGAAATACGAATGCGATCTTCATGGTGTTGGTCTTCAGATTTTCACGAGGACGGAGCCCCAGGTGAAGCCGCCGCCCACCCCTTGGAGCAGCACGGTCTGACCGGCGCGGATGCGGCCGTCGCGCCAGGCGACGTCCAGCGCCAGCGGCACGCTGGCCGCCGAGGTGTTGGCGTGGCGGTCCAGGGTGACGATGAGCTTTTCCTCGGGCAGGCCGAGCTTGCGGCCGATGAAATTCAGGATGCGGATGTTGGCCTGGTGCGGCACCATCCAGTCGAGCTCGGACACGTCGATGCCGGCCTCGTCGCAGACCTCGTGCGCGGAGCGCGTCAGGGAATTGACGGCCAGCTTGAACACGGCCTGGCCGTCCATGCGCAGGAAGGGGTCGCCCGTGACCTGCCCGCCCACGACGTTGCCGGCGGCGCACAGGATGTGCTGCTGGCGCCCGTCGGCGTTGAGCCGGGCGGCCAGGATGCCGGGTTCGTCGGCGGCGCTGAGGACCACGGCCCCCGCCCCGTCGCCGAACAGCACGCAGGTGCGGCGGTCGTTCCAGTCGAGGATGCCGGAAAAGACTTCGGCGCCGATCACCAGGGCGTGGCGCGCGCGGCCGGCCCGCACGAAGGCGTCCGCGGTGGCCAGCGCGTAGACGAAGCCGCTGCACACGGCCTGGATGTCGAAGGCGGCGGCGCCGCCCACGCCCAGGTTGGCCTGCACCAGGCAGGCGGTGCTGGGGAAGATGAAGTCCGGCGTGGAGGTGGCGACGATGATCAGGTCGAGCTGGTCGGCCGTCAGTCCGGCGTTGTCCAGGGCCGCGCGCGCGGCCGCCGTGGCCAGGGCGCTGGTCTTGGTGCCCGGTTCGGCGATGTGGCGCTGGCGGATGCCGGTGCGTTCCGTGATCCACGCATCGGAGGTCTCGATGCCGCGCGTGGCCAGATCGGCGGCCAGATCATCGTTGCTGACGACGCGTGGGGGCAGATAGCCGCCCGTTCCTGTGATCCTGGCGTAAGGCATATCGATTCCGGAAAAAGAAGGACTAGGCCGTCGGGGCCGGGTCGCCGGCCGCGGGGGCTTGCGGTCGGCCGCGCAGGGCGTCGAGGCGCTGGATGGTGCCTTCGAGGAGGCCGTTGAGCACGGCTTCGCGGGCGCGCTGCAGCGCCTGCCCGTAGGCATAGGCGTCGGCCGAGCCGTGGCTCTTGATGACGATGCCGCGCAGGCCCAGCAGGGCCGCCCCATTGTAGCGGCGATTGTCCACGCGGGCGCGGAAGCGCTGCAGGACGGGCGTGGCCACCAGGCCCGCCGCCATGGTGAAGGGATTGCGGCGGAATTCCTCGCGCATCATGGCGCCGATCATGCGCGCCAGGCCCTCGATGGACTTGAGGACCACGTTGCCGACGAAGCCGTCGCAGACGACCACGTCCACCGTGCCCTTGAAGATGTCGTCGCCCTCGACGTTGCCGTAGAAGTTCAGGCCGCTGCCGCGCAGCAGGTCGGCCGCCTGCTTGACGACCTCGTTGCCCTTGATGAGCTCCTCGCCGATGTTCAGCAGGCCGACGGAGGGCTGCGCGCGGCGGTCCACGGCGGACACCAGCGCGGCCCCCATGAGGCCGAACTGCAGCAGGTGTTCCGCCGTGCAGTCCACGTTGGCCCCCAGGTCCAGCACCGTGGTGGAGCCGCCCTTCTGGTTGGGCAGCGCGGTGGCGATGGCCGGGCGGTCGATGCCGTCCAGCGTCTTCAGCACGTAGCGGGAGATCGCCATCCAGGCGCCGGTGTTGCCGGCCGATACGGCGGCGTCGGCGCGGCCGTCCTTCACGGCCTGGGCCGCCACCCGCATCGAGGAGTCTTTCTTGCGGCGCAGGGCGACTTCCACCGAATCGTGCATGGTGACGACTTCGGAGGCGTGCAGGATCTCGAACTGGCCGGCGGACGCCGCGTTCTGCTGCAGGGCCTGGCGGATCAGGGCCTCGTCGCCGACCAGCAGGCACCGGGTATCAGGATGCGACTGGGCGAAGGCCATCGCCGCCGGCACGGTGACCGGCAAGCCATGGTCGCCGCCCATGCAATCGATGGCGATGGTCGGATTGGAATGGGACATCGGCGCGTGGAAGAACCGGAGCGCGGATGGCTTATTCGTCGTTCTTGGTCTTCAGGACCTTGCGGCCGCGATAGATGCCGTTCGGGCTGATGTGGTGGCGCAGGTGCAGTTCGCCGGTGGTCGGCTCGATGGCCGTGGCGGGAGCCGTGAGGAAATCGTGCGAGCGGTGCATGCCGCGCTTGGACGGGCTCTTTTTGTTTTGCTGGACAGCCATGATGACTCCTGTGATCGGGGCCGCTCATTTTAAGGTAAGCACGAGCCCGTGTGTTGAACGAAAATTCAGTCTTTCCCGAGCCGTTCCAGGACCGCGAACGGCGAGGGCCGCCGGGGCGGTTCCGGCACGTCTCCGTCTCCCGGACACACATCGTGGCGGGGGGCGTAGGGCAGCGCCAGGATCAGCTCGTCCTCGACCAGGCCCAGAACGTCCAGGCGCTGATCGGCCACGAGATATTCGGTCTCGGGGCCGTTGCCTTCGGCTTCGAGCGCGTCCATGGCATCCAGCTGCGCCTGGGTTTCCACCAGGCCCAGCGTGCTGGACACCCGCAGCGTCAGGCTGAAGGCTTCCAGGCAGCGCTGGCAGATGACCCGCACCGGCCCCTCGGCCTCGACATCCAGCCAGGCGAGCCCGGACGGCGCATCAAACCGCCCGCGCACTTGCCAGCGGATTTCGCCGTCCTGGGGTTCAGGCAGATCCTGGCACAGGCGCGTCAATTCCGCAGTACCGATCCTGCCATCCAGGGCCTGCCCGGCCCGTGCGAACCCGGCCGCATCGATGACCATGAAATTTGTTGCTCGGGAAAACTCTAGATGATACCTGATCAGGGGGCATGAGGTCAATGCGCCCGTGTCCGGCGCGCATCGCCCGCCGCATCCTATCCCGGCTCCCCGCCCACGGTAAACTGGCGGGCGTTCACCAGGATTTTCACATGCCGCTCATACTGGCTTCCAGCTCGCCCTACCGCCGCGCCCTGCTGCGGCGGCTGAACCTGCCTTTTTCCGTCCAGTCGCCGGACATCGACGAAAGCCCGCGCCCGGGCGAATCGCCGCTCGACCTGTCGCTGCGCCTGGCGCGCGAAAAGGCCGCCGCGATCGCCGCGCGCCACCCCGACGCCCTGGTGATCGGCTCGGACCAGGTCGCCGTGTTCCAGGGCGAACCCATCGGCAAGCCCGGATCCTTCGAGGCCGCCCGCGACCAGTTGCGCCGCTTCGGCGGCCACGACGTCCTGTTCCACACCGCCCTGTGCGTCACCGACGGACGCCGGCAGCTGCTGGAGCAGGTGCCGACCGAATGCCGCTTCCTGGCCCTGGACGACGCCCGGATCGAATACTACCTGCGCGTCGAGCGGCCTTTCGATACGGCCGGCAGCGCCAAGGCCGAGCAGCTGGGCGTCGCGCTGATGGAACGGATGCGCAGCGACGACCCCACCGCCCTGATCGGCCTGCCCCTGATCGCCCTGTGCCGCATGCTGCGGGCCTTCGGCCTGGAACCCCTGGCCCCCCATCCCGAGATCGAACCATGACCACCCTGCACCTGATCCCCGTCGGCCTGGGCCAGGCGGACCCGGAGCGCTGGCTGCCCCGGACCGCGCGCGAGATCGCCGCCACGTTGCGCTGCTTCATCGCAGAAAACGCGAAATCCGCGCGCGCCTTCCTGAAGCTGATCGGAACCGCCGTGCCGCTGCAGGAGATCGTCATCCACACCCTGAAGCCGGACACGCAGGCGGGTGAAATCCGCGCCTGGCTGGCCGCCGTGCCCGCCGGACAGGATGTCGGCCTGGTATCCGAGGCGGGCTGTCCGGCGGTCGCGGACCCCGGCGCGCTGGTCGTGGCCCAGGCGCATGCCGCCGGCATCCGGGTCGTGCCCTGGACGGGGCCTTCGTCCATCATGCTGGGCCTGATGGCCAGCGGTCTGCAGGGCCAGCGCTTCGCCTTCCACGGCTACGCGCCGGTCAAGGCGCACGAGCGCGACGCCCAGCTGCGCGCCTGGGAATCGGCGTCCCACAAGCAGCGGCAGACCCAGATCCTGATCGAAACCCCCTACCGCAACGCCGCGCTGTTCGAGGCCCTGCTGCGCATCCTGCGCGACACGACCCGGCTGTGTGTCGCCAGCGCATTGACCTGCGATGACGAGGCCATCGCCACGCGCACCATCGCCCAGTGGCGCAAGGCCGGGCCGCCGGACTTCGAACGCAAGCCGACGCTGTTCCTGTACCTGGCGGAGTAAAGGGCCCCCACGCTGCGCAGCCTTTGGCTGCTTGCTGCACCCCGAGGGGGCGCGTTTTGCCTTGGGGCGGCCCGGCGGCAAAACAGGCCGATTACCGCGCCGCGCGCCGGCCGCGCCACCATCCCGGCAGGCGCGCGGCCAGCAGCAGGGCCAGGACCAGGGCGTACAGGCGCGGTTCCAGGAAATCGTTCTTGCCCGCCCGCATCCAGTCGAAATGCAGCGCCGACAGGATGGCGGCCGGATAGACCAGCGCATGCAGGCGCTTCCAGCCGCGTCCCAGCCGCCGCATCCAGCCCTGGGTGGAGGTCGCCGCCAGCGGGATCAGGCACAGCACGGCCAGCGCGCCCACGCCGATGAAATCGCGCCGCCAGAGGTCCGTCCACATCGAGGCGGGCACCCCGCCCCGGTCCCAGACCGCCCAGGCCAGGACGTGCAGCACGGTATAGAAGAAGGCATACAGGCCCAGCTTGCGCCGGTGGCGCAGCAGGCCGGACCAGCCCAGCCGGCGCGCCGGCGTCACCGCCAGGGTGGCCCACAGCAGCGCCAGCGCCCAGAGGCCGGAGGAACGGATCAGGAATTCCTGCGGATTGGCCCCCAGGCCCCCGGTCATGCCCAGCGCGATCCAGCGCAGCAGGGGAAACAGGCCGCAGGCATGGACGCAGGCGCCCAGGACCCATCCGCCGCCCGGCCGCGGCCGGCGCGCGGCGGCGGCCGGGACCGAAGCCGCGGGACGGGCCCCATCCGCGCGCGCGCCCATCAGAAGTTGCGCGCCAGGTCCATGCCCGAATACAGCCCGGCCACCGCCTCGGCGTAGCCGTTGAAGGGCCGGGTGGGCAGGCGGGGCGCGAAGAACCCGGTGCCGATGCGGCGTTCGGTTTCCTGGCTCCAGCGGGGATGCGGCACCGCCGGGTTCACGTTGGCGTAGAAGCCGTATTCCCGGGGCGCGGCGCGCATCCAGCTGGTGACCGGCGGTTCCGCCTGCAGGCGGATGCCGACCAGCGACTTGGCCGACTTGAAGCCGTATTTCCAGGGCACCACCACCCGCAGGGGCGCGCCGTTCTGCGGCGGCAGGGCGCGGCCGTAGACGCCGAAGGCGAGCAGCGCCAGCGGATGCATGGCCTCGTCCAGGCGCAGGCCTTCCACGTAGGGCCAGTCCAGGATGCCGGCCGCCACGCCCGGCATGGCGTCGGGCTGCAGGGCCGTGGTGAACACCACGTAGCGGGCGTCCGCCGTCGGCTCCGCGTGCCGCAGCAGATGGGACAGCGAATAACCGGTCCAGGGGATCACCATGGACCAGGCCTCGACGCAGCGCAGCCGGTAAACGCGCTCCTCCAGGGGCGCCAGCCGCCGCAGGGCATCCAGGTCCAGGGTCAGGGGCTTGCGCACGGCGCCGTCGATCCGGACCGTCCAGGGCTCCAGCCGCATCCGCCCCGCGTATTCGGCCGGATCGCCCTTGCCGACGCCGAACTCGTAGAAATTGTTGTAGGTGGTGATGTCCCGCCAGGCGTTGAGCGGCTCGTCGGTGGACCAGCGGGCGTCGCGCGGCGCGGCCAGGACGGGGCCTTCGGGCCCGTCCGCGGCCCGCGCCAGGCCGGCCGCGCCCAGCGCCAGCGAGCCCAGGGCCGCCTGCCGCAGCCAGCGCCGCCGCCCCAGCCAGACGGGCTCGGGCGTGATTTCGGAAGGCCGGATGCCGATTTCCCAGGGTGCGCGCATGATGATCCACCGGTCGGAAGACAATCCAGTTTAGGCCTCAATCGTGCAGAAAGGTTCCCCGCCCGGCAGCGGATTGCTTTCCGGTCTGAACGCCCCGTTTCGGATGCATGGGCTTGCCAGGCGAGGCCATGCGCCGAAAATCAGCCCGCGCGCGCCCGGATCCAGGCCTGCATGTCCGGCACCGTGGCCGCCAGCGCCGTCGGCCGTGCCGATTCCAGCAGGGACGGCGCATGCGCCCCGTAGGCGACCGCCAGGCTGTCCACCCCGGCGGCCCGCGCCATCAGCACGTCGTGGGTGGTGTCGCCCACCATCAGCACCGACTCCGGATCCAGGTCCAGTTCGGCCAGCAGTTGCAGCAGCATGTCCGGGTCCGGCTTGCCGCGCGCCTCGTCCGCCGTGCGCGTGGCGCGGAACAGGCCCCGCAGATCCAGCCGTTCGATCGAAGCATCCAGGCCGCGCCGGCTCTTGCCCGTGGCCACGCCCAGCACCGCGCCACCCGCATGCAGATCGCGCAACAGCCCCGCCTGGCCTTCGAACAGATGCATTTCGTGCTGCAGCGCCATGAAATGCGCACGATAGCGGTCGACGAACGCATCCGCGCGGTCGGCTCCCAATTCCGGCACCAGGCGGTACAGGGCCGCCTGCAGCGACAGCCCGATCACCCAGCCGGCCTCCTCGCGGGACGGCACGCGCAGTTCCAGGTCGCGGCAGGCGCCCAGCAGCGCCTCGACGATGTGGTACGTGGAATCCAGCAGGGTGCCGTCCCAGTCGAAGATCACGGCGCGATACCGTTTGACCGGCGCGTCGAGGCCCGGAACCGGTGCCGGGTGGATCGCCGTCGGATCGGGGGCGTTCATGGGCGGGCATGCTCCAGTTGATCCAGCAGCGCCCGGCAGGCGGGCGGCAGCGGGGATTCGAAGACCAGGGGCTCGCCGGAAACCGGATGGGGGATTTCCAGCCGGTGCGCATGCAGGAACATGCGCCGGAAGCCCTGGGCGGCCAGGGCGGCGCGGATCGCGTCCGGCCCGTATTTCTCGTCGCCGGCGATCGGATGCCCCTGGGCCGCCAGGTGCACCCGGATCTGGTGGGTGCGCCCGGTGCGCAGTTCGGCCCCCACCAGGGAATAGCGTCCGGCGTAGCGGCGCCGCAGCGTGACGATGGTGTGGGCGGGCTTGCCCAGGGCGTCGACGCGCACCCGGCGCTCGCCGTCCGGGGTCAGGTATTTGAGCAGGGGCAGGCGGATGTGCTGGCGGTCGTTGACCCAGTCGCCCACGACCAGCGCCAGATAGTGCTTGCGCCCCTGGCTCTGGCGCATCATGTCGTGCAGGGCCACCAGGGCCTTGCGGCTGCGCGCCACCATCAGCGCGCCGGACGTTTCCCGGTCCAGGCGGTGCGCCAGTTCCAGCATGCGCTCGTCCGGGCGCGCCGCGCGCAACTGTTCGATCACACCGAAGGCCACGCCGCTGCCGCCGTGCACGGCCACGCCGGCGGGCTTGTCGATCACCAGCAGGTGGGCGTCCTCGTACAGCACCGGAAAGGCGGCCGGCGGCGCCGGCGCCGCGGCGCCGGGGGCGGGCAGGCGCAGCGGCGGGATGCGCACCGTGTCGCCGGGCGCCAGGCGGGTTTCCGCCCGGCAGCGGCCCTTGTTGATCCGGACCTGGCCGTCGCGGATGGCCTTGTAGACGTGGCTCTTGGGCACGCCCTTGCAGATTCTCAGCAGGAAATTGTCCAGCCGCTGCCCTTCGTGCTCGGCCCCCACGACCACCTGGCGGACGGCCGGCGGGACGGCGGACGGATCAACTATTTTGCGCATAGGGAAAAGCGGCATATAATCGCAACAGCCCATAGAGGCTGGAAACCGCCTGGCGTAGAGACGCAATGGATGCATCTCCGTCGGGCAGCAGGGACCCCATTGTACTGCCACACTTCCAGCCTCCAGGTCCTTGGTCGCCGGCTCCGTCCCGGTTCTCTCCCCCGCGCGCTGCCGCCGGGCGCTGGAATCGACGTCAGGCCGCGTGCGACGCCGCAGATTCTGCTCGCTCTTCCGCACCGGACGCGTCCCAAAGCCCGCGTTCGCCGTTCCCAGCAATCATTTCGTCAATCACGCATCGTGCCCTTGACCTTCCTGCTGACAGAACCCCGCGCCTACCGGCGCACCGTGCCCCCTCCCCAGGAGACCGGCGCGGTCTGACCTCGTCAGCGCACCGACCTCCTCGCAGACTGCCGCATCGCACACCGAGTGACCCGTGGCCGTGCGCCGAATCCGGCGCGCCCTGACTACGGAGAAACCCACTCATGAAACGCATGCTGTTCAATGCGACGCACCAAGAAGAACTACGCGTCGCGATTGTCGATGGCCAGAAGCTGATCGATCTGGACATCGAGACCGCCGGGCGCGAGCAGCGCAAAGGCAACATCTACAAGGGCGTCATCACCCGGATCGAACCGGGCTTGGAAGCCTGCTTCGTCAACTACGGGGAAGACCGCCACGGCTTCCTGCCCTTCAAGGAAGTCGCCCGCAGCTACTTCAAGGAAGGCGTGGACGTGCGCAGCGCCCGCATCCAGGACGCCCTGTCCGAAGGCCAGGAACTCATCATCCAGGTCGAAAAGGAAGAGCGCGGCAACAAGGGCGCGGCCCTGACCACCTTCATCTCCCTGGCCGGCCGCTACCTGGTGCTGATGCCCAACAATCCGCGCGGCGGCGGCGTGTCGCGCCGGGTCGAGGGCGAGGACCGCCAGGAACTGCGCGAGACCATGGACCAGCTGGAAATCCCGGCCGGCATGAGCATGATCGCCCGCACCGCCGGCATCGGCCGCGGCGTCGAGGAACTGCAATGGGACCTGAACTACCTGCTGCAGCTCTGGACCGCCATCGATGCCGCCGCCCGCGAGAACAAGGCGCCGATCCTGATCTACCTGGAATCCAGCCTGGTCATCCGCGCCATCCGCGACTATTTCTCGCCTGAAATCGGCGAAATCCTGATCGACACGGACGACATCCACGACCAGGCGACCGCCTTCATGAGCGTGGTCATGCCCGACAACGTCAACCGCGTGAAACGCTACCGCGACGACGTGCCCCTGTTCTCCCGCTTCCAGATCGAACACCAGATCGAGACCGCCTACTCGCGCACGGTCACGCTGCCCTCGGGTGGCGCCATCGTGATCGACCACACCGAAGCCCTGGTGGCGGTGGACGTCAACTCCGCGCGCTCGACGCGCGGCGCCGACATCGAGGAAACCGCCCTGCGCACCAACCAGGAGGCCGCCGACGAAGTCGCCCGCCAGCTGCGCCTGCGCGACCTGGGCGGCCTGATCGTGATCGACTTCATCGACATGGAGGACAGCAAGAACCAGCGCGCCGTCGAACAGCGCCTGCGCGACGCCCTGCATTTCGACCGCGCCCGCGTGCAGATGGGCAAGATCTCCCGCTTCGGCCTGATGGAACTGTCCCGCCAGCGCCTGCGTCCGGCCCTGAACGAAGGCTCGCACGTCACCTGCCCGCGCTGCACCGGCACCGGCGTGATCCGCGACGCCGAATCCAGCGCCCTGCACGTGCTGCGCCTGCTCCAGGAAGAAGCCATGAAGGAAGGCACGGCCGCCCTGCACGCCCAGGTGCCGGTCGACGTCGCCACCTTCCTGCTCAACGAAAAGCGCCGCGACATCAGCCAGATCGAGTCCCGCCTGAAGGTCAACCTGGTCCTGATCCCCAACAAGTCCCTGGAAACCCCGCACCATCACATCGAGCGCCTGCGCCACGACGACCCGCGCCTGGACGAGAACAAGACCAGCTTCGAACTCGCGCAGGAACCCGAGGACAAGCTCGTCTGGCAGCCGAACCAGGCCCAGGAAGCCAAGGCCCGTCCGGAAGCCCTGGTCAAGGGCATCCAGCCCGCGCAGCCGGCCCCGACCCATGTGGAACGCGCGCCTCGCGCGGCCGAAACCGCCGCCGCCCCCGCGGCCGCGGCGCCGGCCGTCCCACAGGGTGGCCTGCTGAAACGCCTGTTCGGCTGGATCACGGGCTCGGCCGCCGAAACCGCCGCCCCCGCCGTGGAACCGGCCGCTCCCGCCCCGTCCCGTGAATCCGGCGACGGCCGCCGGCGCGGCGCAACCGGCCGCAACGGCGGCCGCCGGGGCGAACGCCGCTCGGACGCCCCCCGGGGCGAACGCGCCGGCCGTGCCGAACGCGGTGAACGCACCGAACGCGGTGAACGTCCGGATCGCACCGAGCGCACGGAGCGTGCCGAACGGCCGGAAGGCCGCCCGGCCTCCCGCCGCGAGCGTCCGGTCGCCGACCCCGCCCTGCCGGTCCAGGACGAGGCCGTCGTCGCCACCGAAACCCGGGACGACGCCGCCGAGCCGCGCCGCGGCCGCAACCGTCGCGGCCGCAGCCGCAACCGCCCGGAAGAATCGGCCGTCCAGACCGGCGAAGCGATCGCCGTTCAGGCCGACGAAATGACCGCGGCCCAGGCCGATGACGCGGCGGCCGCCCGGACGGCTCCGGCCCAGGCCGGCGCCAACCCCTACGGCCTGCCCGACGCGCCGCTGGGCATGCACGACGTCGACCAGCAGAACGACGACGACGCGCTCGTCGCCGGCCCGGCCGTGGACGCCGAAACCGACACCGATCTGGACAGCCCGGATCCGGAACGCAAGCGCCGCCGCCGTCGCGGCCGCCGCGGCCGCCGCGGTGGCGATGCCGCCGATACGGCCTCCGTCGAGGACGTCCCGGCCGACAGCGACGCACCGGCCATCGAAACGCACGAAACGCCGCGCTTCGACCCCGAAGTCCTGGCGACCGAAGAACCCGCCGCGGCCGACGCGCCGGCCGCCCTGCCCGCGTCCGCCGACGAAGCGGCCGAGTCCGTGCCTGCCGAAGCCGCGCCCCCGGCCCCCGCGGTCGAGGAACCGCGCACCGAGGCTCCGGCCGAAGCGGCCCCGGCCGCCGCCCCCGCTCCGGCGGCGGAACCCGCTCCCGCGGCGGAACCCGCCGAGGACGAGGCCGAGGCCCGCGCGAACGCCCCGGTCGCGGCTCAGGAAGCGCCCGCCGCCGCCCAGGCCGCGCCGGCGAAGGAAGAAACCGCGCCCGTGGCCGCGGCGCCGACTCCCGTGGCCGTCCCGGCGGCGCCGGACACGTCGTCCCACCGCCCGATCGCCCTGCCCTCGCTGGACGATACCCTGCAGGCCGCCGGCATGCAGATGGTCGAGACCCGGTCCAGCGCGCCCTACGTGCCGCCCGCGCCGCCCAAGCCCCTGGGCCGCGCCCGCAAGCCGGTCGCGGTGGCGCAGGACGAACCGCTGCAGCAGGTGGAAACCTCCAACTGAGGCAACGCCAGGGAAAATGCCCGAAACTCCGGTTTCGGGCATTTTTTTCGACATCGCCAGCCAAGCCATGAGAAACGACCGGGCACCCAGTCTCTTTCGCACCCCCGCCGCGCGGGGCGGACACACGGCATGAGCGCGCTCCAGGACACGCGCCTGCGGCTGGTGATGTTCCTCGTCACCGGCGCCATGTTCATGGAGGTGCTGGACGGCAACATCATCGCCACCGCCCTGCCCGACATGAGCCGTTCGTTCGGCGTCGACGCGGTCCGGCTGAACGTCGCCATCAGCGCCTACCTGCTGGCGCTGGGCGCCTTCATTCCGGTCAGCGGCTGGATGACCGACCGCTACGGCCCGCGCCGGGTATTCGCCGGCGCCATCGCCGGCTTCACGCTGAGCTCCCTGGGCTGCGGCCTGGTTGACAGCCTGGAGGCCTTTGTCGCCCTGCGCGTGCTGCAAGGTGTCAGCGGCGCACTGATGGTACCCGTGGGCCGGCTGCTGGTGCTGCGCTACACACCGCCGGCGCGGCGCATGGTGGCGATGTCCAATCTGGTCTGGCCGGCCCTGGTGGCGCCGGTGATCGCGCCGCCGCTGGGCGGCTTCATCGCCAGTCATCTGCACTGGCACTGGATCTTCTTTCTCAACGTGCCCCTGGGCATCCTGGGCCTGGGTCTGGCGCTGTGGCTGATCCCGACCCTGGAGTCCGCGCCGCGCCAGCCCTTCGACTGGACCGGTTTCATCCTGTGCGGCCTGGGCATCTTCGCATTGCTGGGCGCGCTGGAATGGCTGGCCACTTCGATCAATGCCGCCAGTCTCGCCTTGCTCGCCTGCGGCATCGTCCTGCTCCTGGCCGCGCTGCGGCACCTGCGCCGCGCGGCCACTCCGATGCTGAGCCTGACGCCCATGCGCATCGCCACCTTCCGCGTCGTGATGCTGGGCGGCTCAGCCACGCGGATCGCGATCAGCAGCCTGCCGTTCCTGCTGCCGCTGATGTTCCAGCTCGGCTTCGGCCTGGACGCCTTCCAGGCGGGTTTGCTGCTGTTGGTGGTGTTCGCCGGCAACCTGGGGATGAAGGCGGTGACCACGCCCATTTTGCGCCGTTTCGGCTACCGTCAGGTGATGTTGTGGAACGGGCTGCTGGCGGCCGCCAGCCTGGCCGCCTGTGCGCTGTTGACCCGATCCATGCCGCTGGCCGCGCTGCTGCCGATCCTGTTCATCCACGGCATGGCCCGCTCGATGCAGTTCACCTGCCTGGGCACGCTGGCCTTCGCCGACGTGCCCGAGGGCCGCATGGCCGATGCCAACGGGCTGTTCAACGTCATCACACGGCTGAGCATGGCCGCCGGCATCACGCTGGGCGCCCTGGCGGTCCGGCTGGGCGAAACGCTGGCCGGCGCGCTGGACATCGCCGGAGCGGCGTTTCCCTACCGGGTCGCATTCATGATCGCGGCCGTGACCGCCCTGGCCGGACTGTTCGACACCCTGCGGCTGCCCGACAACGCGGGCGACCATTTCGTGGCGCGGACCTGAGGGGCCGCTTCAGGAGCGGATGGCGGGAGCCCGGCACGGCACGCCGCCACCAAGCGGCCGCCACGGCGGCCGCACCGCCGTCAGGCCGCCTTCACGACCTCGATCGGCTGGCGGGTGAACAGCGCCAGCAGATGGGCCAGCTCGGCCCGCATCTCGCGGCGGTCGACCACGCGGTCGATGGCGCCCTTTTCCAGCAGGAATTCGGCGCGCTGGAAGCCTTCCGGCAGCTTTTCGCGCACGGTCTGCTCGATCACGCGCGGGCCGGCGAAGCCGATCAGGGCGTTGGGCTCGGCCAGGACCACGTCACCCATGAAGGCGAAGGAGGCCGACACCCCGCCCATCGTCGGGTCGGTCAGGACGCTGACGAACGGCAGGCCGGCTTCGGCCAGCTGGTGCAGCATGGCGGTGGTCTTGGCCATCTGCATCAGCGAGAACAGGGATTCCTGCATGCGCGCGCCGCCCGAGGACGACACGCAGACGAAGGGCAGCCGCCGGTCGATGGATTCCCGGACGCCGCGGGCGAAGCGCTCGCCCACCACCGAGCCCATCGAGCCCCCCATGAAGGCGAATTCGAAGCACGCCAGCACCGTCGGCACCGACAGCACCGTGCCGCTCATCACCACCATCGCCTCGGTCTCGCCGGTCTGCTTGACGGCTTCGGCCACGCGTTCCGGGTATTTGCGCGAATCCTTGAATTTCAGCGGGTCCATGGGGCGCGTCTGGGCGCCGATTTCCACGCGGCCCTCCGGGTCCAGCAGCGCGTCGATGCGCGCCCGGGCGCCGATGCGCATGTGGTGGCTGCACTTGGGGCAGACGTTCAGGGTCGCCTGCAGGTCTTCCTTGTACAGGACCGACTCGCAGGACGGGCACTTGACCCACAGGCCTTCGGGCACGCGCTTGGAGGCCGAATCGCCGCTGCGGTTGATACGCGGGGGGAGGATCTTTTCAAACCAGCTCATGGTCAACCTTCTTTCCGGATGGGTTCGATGGCCTGGCGCACCTGGGCCAGCCACTGGGCCGCCGCGCCGATGGCGGCCTGCGGGCCGTCGCGCAGGGACGCTTCCTCGATGATCTGTATGAGTTTGCTGCCGATCACCACGGCGTCGGCATGCCGCGCCACGCGCGCGGCGCTGTCGGCGTCGCGGATGCCGAAGCCCACGCCCACGGGGATGCTGACGTGGCGGCGGATCTCCGCCAGGCGGCGCGCCACGTCGTCGGTGTCCAGGTGGCCGGCGCCGGTCACGCCCTTGAGCGAGACGTAATAGACGTAGCCCCGGGCCAGGCGGGCGACGTCGCGGATGCGCGATTCGACGGAGGTCGGTGCCAGCAGATAAATGGGATCCAGGCCGGCCCGCCCCAGCAGGGCGGCGAATTCGGCGGATTCCTCGGGCGTATAGTCCACGGTCAGCACGCCGTCCACGCCCGCCCGGGCGGCCCGCTGCGCGAAGGCTTCCTGGCCCATGCATTCGATGGGATTGGCGTAGCCCATCAGGACGACCGGCGTTTCGGCGTCCTGGCGGCGGAATTCGGCGACGATGTCCAGCACGGCGTCCAGGCTGACGCCCGCCGCGATGGCGCGTTCGCCGGCCTGCTGGATCACCGGGCCGTCGGCCATGGGGTCGGAGAACGGCACGCCGAGCTCGATCACGTCGGCGCCGGCCGCCGCCAGGGCGTGCATCAGCGCGGGGGTGGACGCCACCAGGGGATCGCCCGCCGTCACGTACGGAATCAGGGCCGCCCGCCCCTCCAGGGAGGCGAAGCGGGCCGCCAGGCGGGCATTCGAAGAAGTCTTGGTCATTCCTGGGCCTTGGATCCTGAGCCTTAGAGCGTGATGCCGCTATATTCGGCCACGGTGTGCATGTCCTTGTCGCCCCGGCCGGACAGGTTGACCAGGATGATCCGGTCGCGCGGCAGGGTCGGGGCGAGCTTCACCGCCTGGGCGATGGCGTGCGAGGACTCCAGGGCGGGCATGATGCCTTCGATGCGGCAGCAGTCGTGGAAGGCGGCCAGGGCTTCCTGGTCGGTGATGCCGACGTACTGCGCGCGCCCGCTGTCGTGCAGCCAGGCGTGTTCCGGCCCGACGCCGGGATAGTCCAGGCCGGCGGACACGGAGTGGGTCTCGGTGATCTGGCCGTGCTCGTCCTGCAGCAGGTAGGTGCGGTTGCCGTGCAGCACCCCGACCACGCCCCGGTTCAGCGAGGCGGCGTGGCGGCCCGTGTCCAGGCCCTCGCCGGCGGCCTCGACGCCGATCAGCCGCACCGACTCGTCCTCGATGTAGGGATGGAAGATGCCGATGGCGTTGGACCCGCCGCCCACGGCGGCGATCACGTAGTCGGGCTGGCGGCCCGCGTCGCGCGGCATCTGCTCGCGGCATTCGCGGCCGATGATGGTCTGGAAGTCGCGCACCATCCGGGGATAGGGATCGGGCCCGGCGACGGTGCCGATGATGTAGAAGGTGTCTTCCACGTTGGTGACCCAGTCGCGCATGGCCTCGTTCAGGGCGTCCTTCAGGGTGCGCGAGCCGGATTCGACGGGCACCACCCGGGCGCCCAGCAGCTTCATGCGGTAGACGTTCGACGCCTGGCGGCGGACGTCCTCGCTGCCCATGTAGACCACGCATTCCATGCCGTAGCGCGCCGCCACGGTGGCCGTGGCCACGCCGTGCTGGCCCGCGCCGGTCTCGGCGATCACGCGCGGCTTGCCCATGCGCCTGGCGAGCAGGGCCTGGCCGATGCAGTTGTTGACCTTGTGGGCACCGGTGTGGTTCAGGTCTTCGCGCTTGAACCAGATCTGCGCGCCGCCCAGTTGCTCGGACCAGCGCCGGGCATGGTAGACCGGGCTGGGCCGGCCGACGAAGTGCTCCAGTTCGTAGGCGAATTCGCGCTGGAATTCGGGGTCGTCTCTGTAGCGCGCATACGCCTCGCGCAGCGCGTCCAGGGCGTGCACGAGCGTTTCGGCGACGAACGAACCGCCGAACTTCCCGAAATGCCCCTGGGCATCCGGCAGGTGATAGGGTTTCAAGTCCAGTCTCGCATCAAAGGCGCCGCCGGAATCCCCGGACGGGCACGGGCCAAACGGGCATTTTAGCAGCCCCGTCCGGCCCGGTGCCCCCCGGCCGCCGCTCCCCGCCCGGGTGGCGGTGCGCGCCGCCCGCCTCGCGGCCCGCTCATTGCCTCCCGGCCTGGACCCCGGGCAGCTCGTTGACGGCGGCCAGCGCCTGGCGGATCTGATCGCCGTCGCGCACCTCGACGGTGAAGACCATGTGCGCCAGCGAGCGGCGGCTGTGGGTCGTGACGCGCACCACCCGCAGCCGCAGGCGCGCGAAGACCTCGGACAGGTCGCGCAGCAGGTTGGGCCGGTCCTGGGCGTGGATGCTCAGGTCCACGGGATACATGGCCTGGCCGGTCTGGCCCCAGGCAACCTCGATGCAGCGTTCCGGGTGGCGCTGCGCCAGGGCCGCCCAGGACGGGCAGTCGCGGCGGTGGATGGACACCCCCCGGCCGCGCGTGACGAAGCCTTCGATGGCGTCGGGCGGCACGGGCCGGCAGCAGCGCGCCAGCTGCGTCATCAGGGAATCGACCCCCACCACCAGCACCCCGCTCTTGCCCGTGCGGGCGACGCTGCCGGCGTCGCTGGCGTAGACGCGGGCCTCGTCGGGTTGCTCGCGGGCCGGCTCGGGCTCGCGCAGGACGTGGTCGATCTGCCGCAGGCTGAATTCTTCCTTGGCCGCCGCGACGTACAGGTCGTCGGCGCGGGCGAAGCCCAGCTGCTGGGCCAGGTGTTCCTGGTTGACGGCGGTGCGGCCCAGGCGCTGCAGCTCTTTTTCGACCAACGCCTGGCCCTGGGCGATGCGCTGCTGCAGCTCGACCGCGTTGAACCAGGCCCGGACCTTGGCGCGCGCGCGCGGGCTGGCCAGGTAGCCCAGCTGGGGGTTGAGCCAGTCGCGCGAGGGGCCGCCGGACTTGGCGGCGGTGATCTCCACGGTCTGCCCCGTGCGCAGGGGCGTGGACAGGGGCACGATCTGGCCGTCGACCCGGGCGCCCCGGCAGCGGTGGCCCAGGTCGGTATGCAGCAGATAGGCGAAGTCCACCGGCGTGGAGCCGGCGGGCAGCTCCAGCACGCGCGCCTGGGGCGTCATGACGTAGATGCGCTCGTCGGGCCGCGCGCCGGGCGCGGGCGAGGCCCCGCCCTCTTCCTTCCAGGACAGCAGCTGCCGCATCCAGGCGATCTTCTGGTCGTATTCCCCGGCGGCGGACACCTGGCCGCCCCGGGCGCCGGCTTCCTTGTAGCGCCAGTGGGCCGCCATCCCGTATTCGGCGAAATGATGCATGTCGCGGGTGCGGATCTGGATCTCGAATGCCCTGCCCCCGGCGTCGGCCACCACGGTGTGCAGGGAGCGGTAGCCGTTGGGCTTGGGACGGGCGATGTAGTCGTCGAACTCCTCGGGCACCGGCGTCCACAGGGCATGCACCAGGGCCAGCGCGGCGTAGCAGGCCCGCTCGTCGTCGACGATGACCCGCAGGGCGCGCAGGTCGAACAGCTGGCGGAATTCCAGGTGCTTGATGCGCATCTTGTTCCAGATGCTGTAGATGTGCTTGGGCCGGCCGCTGATCTCGGCCCGGATGCCGGCTTCGTCCAGCGCCGCCCGCAGGCGCGCCATCACGTCCGCGATGAAGCTCTCGCGCTCGGCGCGCTTTTCCTCGAGCTGGCGGGCGATGGCCTTGTAGGTGTCCGGCTGCAGGAAGCGGAAGGACAGGTCCTCCATTTCCCATTTCAGCTGCCAGATCCCGAGGCGGTTGGCCAGCGGCGTGTACAGCGCCATGGTTTCCCGGGCGAATTCCGGCGGGCAGGGCGTGCGGCTGGCCGCATGCCAGCGCAGCGACTGCAGGCGCGAGGCGAGCCGCATCAGCACGATGCGCAGGTCCGCCGCCATGGCCAGCAGCATCTTGCGCTGCATTTCCTTCTGGTCGGTGCCGGACACGTCGCCGGCCCGGCCCGCGACGGCGCCCAGGCGCAGCAGGGCGCGCACGCCCTGGACCAGGGTGGTGATCTCGGGGCCGAAGGCCTTGCGCAGCGGATCGGCGCGCGACAGCTCGCCCGCCGGCACCGGCTGCACCGCCAGCAAGGCCGCCGCGCGGGTGGCCGCGTCCGAATCCAGGTCGCGCAGGATCAGGACCACGGCGGCGGCGTGCGCGTCCAGGGCCTCGCCGGTGCTGGCCCGCGCGCCGCCCAGGGATTCGCGCACCCAGTCGGCCGCCTGGCGCAGGACCGCCGCGTCCGCGTCGTCCAGCCCGCCGCGGGCGGCCTGGAACCACTCGGGGCCGAAGGGATCTGCGGAAGCGGATTGCGGGGGGACACTCATGACGCCGGACCAGGGAAAACGGAGCCTTCGAACCAGGCCTTCAGACTCGGAGCCTCTATACTACTTGAGTGAGTCCGGACCCGCAGGCACACCCATGACGACCCAGTTGCTGATCATCTGGCATTCCCGCACCGGCGCCGCGCGGCAGATGGCCCGGGCGG
>NZ_JBHSEZ010000001.1:347868-1173477 GCF_042653765.1 Castellaniella denitrificans
GCCGCCGACGGCTACCTGTTCGCCGCCCCGGAAAACCTGGCGGCGCTCAGCGGCGCCATGAAGGAATGCCTGGACCGCAACTACTACCACGTGCTGGACCGGATCAACGGCCGGCCCTACGGCGCCCTGATCACCGCCGGCTCCGACGGCGACGGCGCCCGCCGGCAGCTCGAGCGCATCTGCACCGGATGGCGCCTGAAGGCCGTCGCCCCGACCCTGATCGTGCCCATGCGGGCCCAGACGCCCGAGGCCATCCTGGCGCCCAAGACCGTGCCCGACGACTGGCTGGCGCGCGGCGCCGAGCTGGGCGGCACCCTGGCCGCCCTGCTGCTCTGACCGTTCGCACTACCCGGCGCGCGGGATCTTCGGGTTCTCCCTGATAAATTCGGTAAAATCCCGACAGGCCCGTTTCAAGGCACCCGTCTGCAAGCCCGGAGCACCCTCATGACCCACGTCGTCACCGAAAACTGTATCAAGTGCAAATACACCGACTGCGTCGATGTCTGTCCCGTGGACTGTTTCCGCGAGGGGCCCAATTTCCTGGTCATCGACCCCGAGGAATGCATCGACTGCGCCGTCTGTGTGCCCGAATGCCCGGCCAACGCCATCTTCGCCGAGGAAGACGTCCCCCAGGACCAGCTCGACTACATCCCCCTGAACGCCGAACTGTCGCCCACCTTCAAGCCCATCAACCGCTCCGTCAGCCCGCTGGACCGCGCCGACGACTGGAACGGCGTCGCCGACAAGCTCAAGTACCTGGAACGTCCCTGAGTTCCGCCCGCGGCCGGCGCACGCCGCCGGCCGTTCCGTCTGCAAAACCCCACATTCGGGCCGTATATGGTTCATATACGGGAAATTCCGGTAGCGCCCTGTCACGATTCCCGGTACTTTAGGTCCGGATGACCGATACTCCGGCGCGCGATCCGCTCCGGACCAGACTGACGGGAACGCCTACTCATGCTGTACGACCTGCACGAGCTCCAACGCTCGATCCTCGCCCCCTTCACGGCTTTCACTGAAACCGGTTCACACCTGTTTTCCAACCCCTACAGTCCGCTGGCCTACACCCCGCTGTCGCGGCAGTTCGCCGCCGCCTACGAACTGGCCCACCGCGTGGGCAAGGACTACGAAAAGCCGGCCTGGAACCTGGCCTCCACCCAGATCGGCGGGCGCGAGGTCGCCGTGCACGAGGACACCGCCCTGGCCCTGCCCTTCTGCCGCCTGGTGCATTTCCGCCGCGACACCCGCCGCCACGATCCGCGCGTGCTGCTGGTGGCGCCCCTGTCCGGGCACCACGCCACCCTGCTGCGCGACACGGCGCGCACCCTGCTGCCCAACCACGAGGTCTACGTCACCGACTGGATCGACGCCCGCATGGTGCCGGCGGACGAAGGCACCTTCGGCCTGGACGACTATGTCCGCTACGTGCAGGCCTTCCTGCGCCACCTGGGTCCCGACACCCATGTGATCTCGGTCTGCCAGCCCACGGTGCCGGTCCTGGCCGCGATCTCCCTGCTGGCCGCCGCCGGCGATTCCTGTCAGCCGCGCAGCATGGTCATGATGGGCGGCCCCATCGACACGCGCAAATCGCCCACCCAGGTCAACCGCCTGGCCACGACCAAGCCCTACGAATGGTTCGAGGACAACCTGATCCACCGGGTGCCGCCGCGCTACCCGGGCGCCGGCCGGCTGGTCTACCCCGGGTTCCTGCAGCACGCCGGCTTCGTCGCCATGAACCCGGACCGGCACCTGAAGTCCCATTACGACTTCTACCTGCACCTGCTGCGCGGCGACGACAGCGACGCGGAAGCCCACCGCCGCTTCTACGACGAATACAACGCCGTGCTGGACATGCCGGCCCGCTTCTACCTGGACACCATCCGCATCGTCTTCCAGGAATTCCGCCTGCCGTGCGGCACCTGGACCATCGACGGCGAACGGGTCGATCCCTCCGCCATCCGCAAGACCGCCCTGATGACCATCGAGGGCGAACTGGACGACATCTCCGGCCAGGGCCAGACGCACGCCGCCCATCATCTGTGCGCCAACCTGTCCCCGTCCATGCGGGAAATCCACACCGCCGCCGACTGCGGCCACTACGGCATCTTCTCCGGACGCCGCTGGCGCCAGCAGATCTGTCCTAAAATTTCTTCCTTTATCCGCGCCCACGCCTAAGCGCGACTGGCCGTTTATCTCCGGGGGACGGCTCGCGCCGTCCCCCGTGCATTTCCACTGCCGTGCCTACACTGACCGACACCCTCGACGCCCTGCTGCCGCAGACCCAATGCACGCAATGCGGCTACGACGGCTGCCGTCCCTACGCCCAGGCCATGGCCGAGGGCCTGGCCGACCTCAACCGCTGCCCGCCCGGCGGCCCGCGCGTGATCGAGGCCCTGTCGCGGGCGCTCGGCCGCCCGGCGCGGCCCCTGGACCCCGCCCGCGGCACGCACCAGCCTTTCCGGGTGGCGCTCATCGACGAGGCGCATTGCATCGGCTGCACCCTGTGCATCCAGGCCTGCCCGGTGGATGCCATCCTCGGGGCCAACCAGTGCATGCACACCGTCATCGAGGCCGACTGCACCGGCTGCGAACGCTGCGTGGCGCCCTGTCCGGTGGACTGCATCGCCATGGTCCCCGCGGGCCGCGACTGGACCCCGGACGACGCCGACGCCGCCCGCCAGCGCTACCAGGCCCGCAACGCCCGCCTGCGGGCGCGCCACGACGAGGCCGCGGGCCCCGCCGCGCGCACCCTGGCCAACAAGCCCGTCCTGGCCGCCCCCGACCCTCACGACAAACAGGATCGCATCGCCCAGGCCCTGGCCCGGGCGCGCGCCCGACGCCCATGAAACGCGCCGCCATCGAAGAATGCTTCCGCCGCCTGCGCGAAGCCAACCCCGAGCCCAGGACCGAACTGGAATACGGCAGCGTCTTCCAGCTGCTGGTGGCCGTCATGCTCTCGGCCCAGGCGACCGACCGTTCCGTGAACCTGGCCACCCGCGGCTTCTTTCCCGGGCACGGCACGCCAGAAGGCCTGCTGGCGCTGGGCGAGCCGGGACTGGCCGAGGCGATCCGCACCATCGGCCTGTACAAGACCAAGGCGCGCAACGTCATCCGCACCTGCGAACTGCTGCTGGAACGGCACGGCGGCCAGGTCCCCGACCGCCGCGAAGACCTGGAGGCCCTGCCCGGCGTCGGCCGCAAGACCGCCAACGTGGTGCTGAACACGGCCTTCCGCCAGCCCGTCATGGCCGTGGACACGCACATCTTCCGCGTATCGAACCGGACCGGCATCGCCCCGGGCAAGACCGTGCTGGCCGTCGAGCAGGCGCTGCTGCGCCGGGTGCCCAAGGAATACCTGCTGGACGCCCACCACTGGCTGATCCTGCACGGCCGCTACGTCTGCGTGGCCCGCAAGCCGAAATGCCCCCAATGCCCGATCGCGGACCTGTGCGAGTACCCGGACAAGACCCGCCCGGACGGCACCTGAACCGCCCCGCCGCCCGGGTCCGCCGGGCCGTCTGGGCGCCGTTACTGCACCGCAATATCCGGCCAATGCCGCGGCAACTCTGTAAAACCCCTATGGAGTCACGGCCCGGACCGTTCCATACTTGAAGCATTCCGCCAACGGGCGCCGCACTGCGACATGGGACACAGGGCATCATGGGCACAGAACCCAGCATCATTCTCGAAACCCGCCGACTTTCAAAAACCTTCCTCGGCTTCACCGCCGTGGACAACGTGGATCTGAAGATCCAGCGCGGCCACATCCACGCGCTGATCGGCCCCAACGGCGCCGGCAAGACCACCTGCTTCAACCTGCTCACCAAGTTCCTCGTGCCCAGCCAGGGCCAGATCTTCTTCGACGGCCAGGAAATCACCGGCGACAAGCCGGCCGAAATCGCCCGCAAGGGCATCATCCGCTCCTTCCAGATCTCCGCCGTCTTCCCCCAGCTCACGGTGCTCGACAACGTGCGCATCGCCCTGCAGCGCGCCACCGGCACCTCCTTTCACTTCTGGCGCAGCGAAACCAGCCTGCGCCACCTGGACGGCCGGGCCATGGAACTGCTCGCCGAGGTCGACCTGGCCGACTTCGCCTCCCAGATGACCGTGAACCTGCCCTACGGCCGCAAGCGCGCCCTGGAAATCGCCACCACCCTGGCCATGGAACCCAGCCTGATGCTGCTCGACGAGCCCACCCAGGGCATGGGCCACGAGGACGTCGACCGCGTCACCCGGCTCATCAAGCAGGTCAGCGCCGGGCGCACCATCCTGATGGTGGAACACAACATGAAGGTGGTCTCCTCCATCGCCGACCGCATCACCGTGCTGGCACGCGGCGCCGTGCTGGCCGAAGGCGACTACGCCGCCGTCTCGAACAACCCCGCCGTGATGGAAGCCTACATGGGCACCACCCAGGGCGAACTCGAAGGGGCCCATGCATGAGCCTGGCACTCGAAATCTCCGATCTGCACGCCTGGTATGGCGAATCGCACGTGCTGCACGGCGTGGACATGCGCGTCGAACCCGGCCAGGTCGTCACCCTGCTGGGGCGCAACGGCGCCGGGCGCACCACCACGCTGCGCGCGCTGCTGGGCCTGACCAGCCGGCGCACCGGCTCGATCCGCATCCAGGGCACCGAATCCATCCACCTGCCCACCTACCGCATCGCGCACCTGGGCATCGGCTACTGCCCGGAGGAACGCGGCATCTTCGCCTCGCTGTCCTGCGAGGAAAACCTGCTGCTGCCGCCCACCGTGGGCGACACCCTGGGCGGGGGCATGTCGCTGGCCGAGATCTACGACATGTTCCCCAACCTGCTCGAACGGCGCCACTCGCCGGGCACCCGCCTGTCCGGGGGCGAGCAGCAGATGCTGGCCGTCGCCCGCATCCTGCGCACCGGGGCCAACCTGCTGCTGCTCGACGAGATCTCCGAAGGCCTGGCGCCGGTGATCGTGCAGGCGCTGGACCGCATGATCCGCACCCTCAAGTCCAAGGGCTACACCATCGTCATGGTCGAGCAGAACTTCCGCTTCGCCGCGCCCCTGGCCGACCACTTCTACGTCATGGAACATGGCCAGATCGTGGAACAGTTCCCCGCCAGCCAGCTCCAGGAAAAGCAGTCCACCCTCGACAGCCTGCTGGGCGTCTGACCGACACCCGCCCCTTTCTCACCGATCCGCCGGCACAACCGGCACATACAGGAGACTTCCCATGAAACTGCGTACCCTATCCGCCGCGCTGGCCGTTGCCGGCCTGGGCTTCGGCCTATCGGCCCAAGCCGCGGGGATTTCCGACGACGTGATCCGCATCGGCTTCATCGCCGACATGTCCGGCGTGTATGCGGACATCGATGGCAATGCCGGGGCCGACGCCATCCGCATGGCGATCGCCGACATGGGGGGCGAGATCAACGGGAAGAAGATCGAACTGCTCACCGCCGACCACCAGAACAAGGCCGACATCGCCTCGGCCCGGGCCCGCGAATGGTTCGACCAGCAGCACCTGGACATGCTGATCGGCGGCACCAACTCCGCCACCGCGCTGGCCATGGCCGCCGTCGCGGCCGAAAAGAAGAAACCCTTCCTGGTGGTGGGGGCCGGTTCCTCGGCGCTGACCAACGCGCAATGCACGCCCTACACCGTCCACTACGCGTACAACACCGTCGCCCTGGCCAACGGCACGGGTTCGGCCGTGGTGCGCGAAGGCGGCAAGACCTGGTTCTACCTGACGGCCGACTACGCCTTCGGCCATTCCCTGGAACAGGACACGATGAAGGTCGTGGAAAAATCCGGCGGCAAGAACCTGGGCGCCGTGCGCGCGCCGCTGGCCACGACGGACTTCTCCTCCTTCCTGCTGCAGGCGCAGAGCTCGGGCGCCCAGGTCCTGGGCCTGGCCAACGCGGGCGGCGACTTCATCAATTCCGTCAAGGCCGCCAAGGAATTCGGCATCACCAACACCATGAAGCTGGCCGGCCTGCTGGTGTTCATCAACGACGTCCACGCCCTGGGCCTGGAGAACACCGCCGGGCTGTACCTGACGACCGCCTGGTACTGGAACCAGGACGACGCCTCGCGCGCCTGGTCCAAGCGCTTCTTCGAGAAGCACAACCGGGCGCCGTCCTTCCTGCAGGCGGGCGACTATTCCGCCGCCAAGACCTACCTGGAAGCCGTCAAGGCCACCGGCACCGACGACGGCGACGCCATCATGAAGCAGCTCAAGAGCGTCAAGATCAACGACATGTTCATCAAGAACGGCTACGTCCGCAAGGACGGCCTGACGATGCACGACATGTACCTGGCCCAGGTGAAGAAGCCCGACCAGTCCAAGGCGGCCTGGGACTACTACAACATCGTGCGCACCCTGCCGGCCGAGTCGGTCTACGGCGCGGAATCGACCTCCACCTGCGCCCTGCTCAAGCAATAAGCGGCGCATGAGCTCCGGATTCCCGCCTTCGGGCGGGAATCCGCGATCCGCGACACCCCTTCCGCCCGATTCCGCCGCAGCCCTATGACACAACTTTTCGGTGTTCCCATCCAGGCCCTGCTCGGCCAGCTCCTGCTCGGCCTGGTCAACGGCTCGTTCTACGCCGTGCTCTCGCTGGGGCTGGCCGTCATCTTCGGCCTGCTCAACATCATCAATTTCGCCCACGGCGCGCTCTACATGCTGGGCGCCTTCGTCGCCTGGATGGGCCTGCAATACCTCGGACTGAACTACTGGGTCATGCTGGCCGCCGCCCCCGTGGTCGTGGGCCTGTTCGGCATCGTCCTCGAACGCCTGCTGCTGCGCCGCCTCTACAAGCTCGATCCGCTCTACGGCCTGCTGCTCACCTTCGGCCTGACGCTGCTCATCGAAGGGCTGTTCCGCAGCTTCTACGGCGTCTCGGGCCAGCCCTACAGCACCCCCGCCCTGCTGCAGGGCGGCGTGAACCTGGGCTTCATGTTCCTGCCCATCTACCGCGCCTGGGTCGTCGTGGCCTCCATCCTGGCCTGCCTGCTGACCTGGTTCGTCATCGAAAAGACCCGCCTGGGCGCGCTGCTGCGCGCCGGTACCGAAAATCCCAAGCTGGTCGAGGCCTTCGGCGTGAACGTGCCGCTGATGATCTCGCTCACCTTCGGCTTCGGCGTCGGCCTGGCGGGTTTCGCCGGCGTGCTCGCCGCCCCCATCCTGCAGGTCTCCCCGCTGATGGGCTCGAACCTGATCATCGTCGTCTTCGCCGTGGTGGTCATCGGCGGCATGGGCTCGATCCTGGGCTCGATCGTCACCGGCCTGGGGCTGGGCGTCATCGAAGGCTTCACCAAGGTCTTCTGGCCCGAGGCCTCCAGCACCGTGGTGTTCATCATCATGGTGATCGTGCTGCTGACTCGCCCGGCCGGGCTGTTCGGGAAAGAATCATGAATCGACAACTGATCGCCTATCTGGCCGCCATCGTCCTGCTGGCGGCGCTGCCCGCGCTGGGCGGCTATCCGATCTTCATCATGAAGGTCATGTGCTACGCCCTGTTCGCCTGCGCATTCAACCTACTGCTGGGCTACACCGGGCTGCTGTCCTTCGGCCACGCCGCCTTCCTGGGGCTGGCCGCCTACGCCTGCGGCCAGTCGCTGACCGCCTGGGGCTGGCCCACGCTGGCGGGGCTGATCTTCGGCACGGCGGCCGCCGCCGTGCTGGGCCTGGTGTTCGGGCTGCTGTCCATCCGGCGCAGCGGCATCTATTTCGCCATGATCACCCTGGCGCTGGCCCAGATGCAGTTCTTCTACTTCCTGCAGGCGCCGTTCACCGGCGGCGAGGACGGCCTGCAGGGCATCCCGCGCGGCAGCATCCTGGGGCTGGATCTGAGCCAGGACATCAACCTGTACTACGTGGTGCTGGTGATCTTCGTGCTGGGCTACGCCCTGATCTGGCGCACCGTGCACTCGCCCTTCGGCCAGGTCCTGAAGGCCATCCGCGAGAACGAGCCGCGCATGATCTCGCTGGGCTACGACGTGGACCGCTTCAAGCTGCTGGCCTTCGTGCTCTCGGCCACCCTGGCCGGGCTGGCCGGAGCCACCAAGTCGCTGGTGTTCGTCTCGGCCACGCTGTCGGACGCCACCTGGCAGATGTCGGGCATGGTGATCCTGATGACGCTGATCGGCGGCATGGGCACGCTCACCGGCCCGGTGCTGGGCGCGATCATCGTGGTGGCGCTGGAAAACAAGGTCGGCGAGTTCGGCCGCTTCCTGATGCACCAGACCGGCATCGAATGGTTCCGCGTCCTGGGCGAATCGGTCACCATCGTCATCGGCCTGATCTTCATCGTCTGCGTGCTGGCCTTCCGCCGCGGCATCGTCGGCGAGTGGCTGGCCTGGCGGCAGAGGGCCGGCTGATCCGTCATCCGGTCGATGCAGTCAACAAAAATGGCCCTGACGGGCCATTTTTGTTGGGGGATGCGCTCTCAAGAACGCGGCTGAGCGCCGGCAAGCCCCAGATAGCTCTCGATGACGCGGGGGTGGCCGGCCAGCATGCGCGATTCGCCTTCCAGGACGACGGCGCCGGTTTCCAGGACATAGCCGCGGTCGGCCACGTGCAGGGCCGCGCGGGCGTTCTGTTCCACCAGCAGGATGGACACGCCGGTGCTGCGCAGCTGGGCAATGGTCTGGAAGATCTCGCGGACCACCCGGGGCGCCAGGCCCAGGCTGGGCTCGTCGAGCATCAGCAGCGCCGGGCGCGCCATCAGGGCGCGGCCCAGCGCCAGCATCTGGCGCTCGCCGCCCGACAGCGTCCCCGCCGCCTGGCCGGCGCGCTCCCGCAGACGCGGAAACAGCGCGTAGACCTCGTCCAGGGTGTCGCGCCAGCCGCGCACGCCGGCGCGGTACAGGCGAAAGCCCCCCAGCAGCAGGTTGTCGCGCACGGACATGCTGGCGAACAGTTCCCGGCGTTCCGGCACCAGCGACAGGCCCTGGCCGACGCGGCGCTCGATGTCCCAGCCCTGCACTTCGGTGCCCTGGAACACGACCGAGCCCCGGCTGTGCCCCCGCAGGGGCAGCGCCCCCATGATGGCGCCCAGCAGCGTCGATTTCCCGGCGCCGTTGGCGCCGATGACGGTCACGATCTCGCCCCGGCTCACCGTCAGGTCGATGGGATCCAGGGCGGCCACCTTGCCGTAATGCGCCGACAGGCCCCGGACCGACAGGACGGGGGCGGCGACGGGCGCGGACATGCCCGTCCCGGCGGCGGCATGGTGTCCGGTGCTCATGGGGCGCTCTCCTGTGGCGTGGCGCGGGCGGCGACGGGTTGCGGCGCGGCATCAGGCACGCCCCAGGTCTCGTCGAGGCCGCCCAGGTAGGCCTCCAGCACGGCCGGATTGCGCTGGATGTCCGCCGGGACGCCCTCGGCCAGCATCGTGCCGAAATCCATCACCAGCAGGTGATCGGTGAGGTTCATCACGAAATCCATGTCGTGCTCGACCAGCAGCAGGCTCATGCCCTCGCGGCGCAACTGGTCCAGCACCGCCGCCAGCGCCTGCTTCTCCTGGTAGCGCAGACCGGCCGCCGGCTCGTCGAGCAGCAGCAGGATGGGGTCGCAGCACAGCGCCCGGGCGATCTCCACGATGCGCTGGCGGCCCAGCGGCAGGCTGCCGGCGGGCTGGTCGATCACGTCGCCCAGGCCCACCCGCCCGATCTGGCGCGCGGCCTCGCGCAGCAGGGACGCCTCGGCGGTCCGGTCCAGGCGAAGCGCGGCCGACACCGCGCCGGCGCGGCTGCGCAGGTGGGCGCCCAGGGCGACGTTTTCCAGCACGCTCATGTCCGGCAGCAGCTGCACGTGCTGGAAGCTGCGCGCCATCCCCCGGCGGGCGATCTCGCGCGCCGGCAGGCCGTCGATGCGGTCCCCCATGAAGCGCACCGCGCCGCCGGACAGGGGCGCCACGCCGCTGATGAGGTTGAAGGTGGTGCTCTTGCCCGCCCCGTTGGGGCCGATCAGCCCCATGATCTCGCCCGCCCGCAGGCGAAAGCCGATGTCGTTGACCGCCACCAGGCCGCCGAATTCCTTGCGCGCATGGTCGACTTCCAGCACCAGGTCGCCGGCCGCGGGCGCCGGACGGCGCGGCAGCTCGGGCGCGGCGGCCAGGCGCGCCGGATCGTGGCCATCGGACTCGGCGCGCCCGCCCAGTCGCCGCCACAGCCGGGCCAGCACGGGCCACAGGCCGTCGCGGGCGAACTGCAGCACCAGGATCATCAGCACGCCGAAGGCGAGCAGCTCCAGGTTGGCGGTGGTGCCCACCAGGCCGGGCAGGACGTTCTGCAGCTGGTCCTTGACGATCAGGATGGCGGCGGCGCCCGCCACCGCGCCCCAGACGCTGCCCGAGCCGCCCACCACGGCCATGAACAGGTATTCGATGCCGTAGCCCAGGCCGAAGGGGCTGGGGCTGACGGCGCGCTGCATGTGCGCGTACAGCCAGCCCGACACGCAGCCCAGGAGGGCCGCGTAGACGAAGATCACGACCTTGTAGTGCGCCAGGTCCACGCCGAAGGATTCGGCCATGGAGCCGCTGCGCAGGGCGCGGATGGCCCGCCCCGCGCGCGAGTCCAGCAGATTGTGCGTGGCCCACAGGGCCAGCAGCAGGATCAGCCAGATCAGCAGGTACATGCGCGGCCCGGTCCCCAGGGACCAGCCGCCGATCGACAGCGGCGGGATGCCGGCGATGCCGTCGTAGCGGCCCAGGAAATCCAGGTTGCCGTACAGGTAGTACAGCGCCAGGCACCAGGCCAGGGTGCACAGGGGCAGGTAGTGGCCGGACAGGCGCAGCGTGATGGCTCCCAGCGCGTAGGCCACCAGGCAGGTCAGCAGCAGGCCCGCGGCCAGCCCCAGCCAGGGCGACGCGCCGCCCGCCGTCGTCAGCCAGGCCGTGGTGTAGGCCCCCAGGCCGACAAAGGCCGACTGGCCGAAGGACGTCAGCCCGCCGACGCCGGTCAGCAGGACCAGCCCCAGCACCACCAGGCTGTAGAGCCCGATGTAGTTCATCTGGGTGATCCAGAAGGCGGGCACGCCCGGCAGCCAGGGCAGCAGCGCCAGAATCGGGACCAGGATCATCAGGGCGTGGCGCGGGCGCATCAGTCCTCCTCGTCCAGGTGAACGCTGCCGAAGGAGCGCCACAGTAGCACCGGGATGATCAGGGTGAAGACGATGGCCTCCTTGAAGGGACTGGCCCAGAAGGAGGAAAAGGCTTCGAGGACGCCGACGAACAGGGCGCCCGCCGCCGCGGCCGGGTAGCTGACCAGGCCGCCGAAGATGGCCGCCACGAAGCCCTTCAGGCCGATCAGGAAGCCCGTGTCGTAATAGATGGTGGTGATGGCGGCGATCAGCATGCCCGACAGCGCGCCGATGGCCGCCGCCAGGGTGAAGGTCAGGCTGCCCGCCACCCGCGTGCTGATGCCCACCAGCCGCGCGCCGCGCCGGTTGACGGCGGTGGCCCGCAGGGCGCTGCCGTACAGGGTGCGGCTGAAGAACAGCCATAGCCCGCCGATCAGTACGGCGCAGGTGGCCAGCACCGCGAAGGTCTGCGCGGTCCAGGCCACCGGCCCGATCTGCACCGTGCCCTCGACCAGGGCCGGGGTGCGCCAGCCTTCCGCGCCGAAGAACAGCAGTCCCAGGCCGGTCAGGGCGAAATGCACGGCGACCGACACGATCAGCAGCACCAGCACGCTGGCCTGCTCCACCGGCTGGTACACCAGGCGGTAGATCATCGGCCCCATGGGCACCACCAGCGCCAGCGCGAACAGCACCCGCAGGGCCAGCGGCACGTCCGGCCCGGCCGCCAGCGGCGCCAGGGCCTCCAGCGCCAGGGGCAGGACCAGCGCCCAGCCCAGGGTGCGGCCGTAGCCGCGCCACTGGCGCGCGCGCCAGCACGAGACCGCCTCGGCCAGGCACACCAGCACGCCCATCAGCACCAGCAGGTGCGCCGTCCCGGGCACCCGGCCGTTGGCCAGGAACGCCAGGGACAGGGCGCCGAAGGTGACGAATTCCCCCTGGGGAATCAGGATCACCCGCGTCACCACGAACACCAGCACCAGCGCCAGGCCCAGCAAGGCGTAGATGGCGCCGTTCAGGATGCCGTCCTGCAGCAGGATCAGCGCGATGGTCAGATCCACGGCGCCCCTCCGCCGGTGCGCGCGCCGGCGGCCGCGGCATGCCGGAAACCGGCCCGGAACACGGGAAGGGAGGCGCCAGGCAGCATCATCACAGGTCCGGCTGGTAGGTCCACGTGCCGTTCACGACCTGCACCATGACGCGGCCGCGCTCGTCCAGGCCGGCGTGATCGGTCGGACTCATGGTGAAGACGCCCTGGGAAGCGGGCAGTTCCTTGACCTGTTCCAGCGCGTCGCGCAGGGCCGCGCGGAATTCCGGCGTGCCCGGCTTGGCGCCGGTCTTCAGGGCGCGGGGGATGGCATCGTTGATCAGTTGGCCGGCGTCCCACATGTGGCCGCCGAAGGTGTTGGTCGTGCCCGCGCCGTACTTGGCCTCGTAGGCCTTGACGTACACCAGGGCGCTGGCCTTGGCCGGATTGCTGTCGGGCAGCTGGTCCGCCACCAGCAGCGGGCCGGCGGGCAGGATCATGCCTTCGCAGGCCTTGCCGCAGACCCGCAGCACGTCGTTGTTGGCCGCGCCGTGGGTCTGGTAGATGCGGCCCTTGTAGCCGCGCTCGACCAGCTCGCGCTGCGGCAGGGCCACCGGCGTGCCCGAGGCGCCGATCAGGATGCCGTCGGGCTTGGCCGACAGCAGCTTCAGGACCTGGCCGGTGACGCTGGTGTCGGGCCGGGCGAAGCGTTCCGCCGCCACGATCTTGATGCCCTTGGCCTCGGCGGCGGCCTTCATTTCCTGCAGCCAGCCGTCGCCGTAGGCGTCGCTGAAGCCGATGAAGCCCAGGGTCTTGACGTTCTGCTTGACCATCGCGTCCGCCAGGGCCGCGGCCATCAGCGCGTCGTTCTGCGGCGTCTTGTAGACCCACTTGCGCGGACCGTCCACCGGCTCGACGAGCTTGGCGTTGGCGGCCACGCTGATCATGGGCGTGCCGGTCTCGGCGGCCACGTCCGACATGGCCAGCGAGCCCGGCGTCACGGAAGTGCCCAGCACCACGTCGACGTGGTCGTCGGCCGTGAGCTTGCGGATGTTCTTCACCGCCTGGGTGGTGTCGGTGGCGTCGTCCAGCACGATGTACTGCACGGTCTGGCCGCCGATTTCCGTAGGCAGCAGGGCCACGGTGTCGCGTTCGGGAATGCCCAGGGAAGCGGCCGGCCCGGTGGACGACACCGTCACGCCGACCTTGATTTGAGCCGTGGCGGCCAGGGGCAACGCGGCCAGCAGCGCGGCCGCGCCCAGGGTGAGCCGCATGGAAACCGGAAATGTCATGTTTGTCTCCGAATGTTTTTGACGGACCGTGCAATTCATGGCCACGAACCCGGCGGGCCGAGGCATAAACACATGAACGGGCGTCATATTATCGCAGCCCGGCGCAATTTGCTGCCACGCGACGGGCAATCCTTCGCGGCGGCGCGCCGGGCGGCCCTGCCCGGCGCCCGCTTCCACCGGGGTGAAAGTCGATTAAGATGGAGGATTGAAGTGAAATTCCGGACAGGTTCCTCGTGGACAAGACAGACGCCGAATGGCGCGCGCAGCTTTCCCCCGACGAATTCGCGGTCACGCGGCTGAAGCACACCGAGCGCCCCTTCACGGGGCGATACTGGGACACCACCCAGGCGGGTACCTATCTCTGCGTCTGCTGCGGCACCCCGCTGTTCGCCTCGGACACGAAATTCGACGCGGGCTGCGGCTGGCCCAGCTATTTCCAGCCGGTGGCCCCGGACCGCGTGCGCGAACTGCGCGACACCAGCCACGGCATGATCCGCACGGAAATCGTGTGCGCCGTCTGCGACGCCCACCTGGGCCACGTGTTCCCCGACGGCCCGCCCCCCACGGGGCTGCGCTACTGCATCAATTCGCTGTCCCTGAAGTTCATCCCGGCCGAATGAAAAACCGCCTGTGAAAAAATTCCTCTTCGACCTCTTTCCGCTGATCCTGTTCTTCCTGGCGTTCCGCTTCGCCGACATCTACGTCGCCACCGGAACGGCCATGGCGGCGGCCGTGCTGCAGATCCTGTGGCTGCGCCTGACCGGTCGCGCGATCGAGCCCACGCACTGGATCAACCTGACGGTGATCGTCGTGTTCGGCGGCGCGACCCTGCTGTTCCACGACGACACCTTCATCAAGTGGAAGCCCACGGTCCTGTACTGGCTGTTCGCCGCCATCCTGATGGGCGCGCGCCTGTTCGCCGGGCGCAACCTGATGCGCCGCCTGATGGGCGACAAGGTCGCCCTGCCCGAACGCGCCTGGAACCGCCTGAACGACAGCTGGGCCGGGTTCTTCGTCGCCTCGGGCGCCCTGAACCTGTACGTGGCCTTCTCCGGCCGCTTCACCGAGGCGCAGTGGGTGAATTTCAAGGTCTTCGGCCTGATGATCCTGCTGCTGCTGTTCGTGGTGGCGCAATCCCTGTGGCTGGGCCGGCACATCCAGGCCGAATCCGCCGCGCCCCGGGCCGACGCGCCCGACGGCGAGCCGCGCGGATGAGCCCGCACGCCGCCGGCGCGGCCCCGGAAGGCCGCCCATGAACCCCGCCGAGACCGACCTGAAGGCCGTGCTGGCCGAGCGCCTGGCCGCGCTCGAGCCCGCGCGGCTGGAACTCGTCGACGAATCCCACCTGCACGCCGGCCATGCCGGCGCCCGGGGCGGCGCGCGGCACTTTCGCGTCCGCATCGTGTCCAATCAATTCCAGGGGCTCGGCACCCTCGCCCGCCATCGTCTTGTGTATGATTGCGTGCGGGATCTGATGCCCCATCCGATCCACGCCCTGGCCATCGAGGCCGGCACCCCTCCCATCGAAGGATTTTCATGAAACGTATCGCTGCTGTCGCCCTGGCCTGCTCCCTGACGCTGCCGGTCTGGGCCAAGGACATCGCCACCGTCAACGGCCAGGGCATCTCCCAGGCCAAATTCGACCAGTTCGTCAGCATGCTGGTCACCCAGGGCGCCCAGGATACGCCGCAACTGCGCGACCAGGTCAAGCAGGAAATGATCAACCGCCTGGTCGCGGTCCAGGCCGCCGAGAAGGCCGGCCTGCAGAAGGATCCCGCCGTCCAGCAGGAAACCGAGCTGGCCACGCAGAGCATCCTGGTGCGCGCCCTGATGGCCCGCTACCTGAAGGACCACCCCGTCAGCGAAGCCGACCTGAAGAAGGAATACGACACGATCAAGGCCGAACAGGCCTCGCGCCAGGAATACAAGCTGCGCCACATCCTGGTCAAGGACGAAGCCAAGGCCAAGGACCTGATCAAGTCGATCAAGGCGAAGAAGACCACGTTCGAGGCCGCCGCGAAGAAGGACTCGATCGACACCGGCAGCGGCAAGAACGGCGGCGAACTGGGCTGGGGCCCGACCAGCAACTACGTGCCCGAATTCGCCCAGGCCGTGGAAAGCATGAAGAAGGGCGACCTCAGCGCCCAGCCCGTGCAGACGCAGTTCGGCTGGCACGTGATCCAGGTCGAGGACGTGCGCCCGATCGCCTTCCCCTCCTTCGAGGAAGCCAAGCCGCAACTGGAGGAAATGATGCGCCAGCAGGCCCTGGCCGACTACCAGAAGAGCCTGGTGAAGGACGCCAAGATCGTGGACAAGGCTGAAAAGTAAAGGCCCCGCGCGGCCTGCGGCCGCCCGCTGTCCTCGACGGCCTCCCTCCGGGAGGCCGTTTTCATTGGATCAGGGATTCAGCCCTGCCCCAGCAGCGCCAGCAGCCCGGCCTCGTCGATCACGGGCACGCCCAGTTCGGCGGCCTTGGCGAGCTTGCTGCCGGCCTCCTCGCCGGCCACCACCCAGGCGGTCTTGCGCGACACCGAGCCGCTGACCTTGCCGCCGGCGGCCAGGACCAGGCGTGTGGCCTCGTCGCGGCTCAGGGTCGGCAGGGTGCCCGTCAGCACCAGGGTCTTGCCCGCCAGGGGCTTTTCGCCCGCCGGCGCGGCGTCGGCCTGGGGCTCGACCCCGGCGTCCCGCAGCGCGGCGATGACCTCGCGGTTGTGCGCCTCGGCGAAGAAGCGCCGGATCGAGGCCGCCACCACCGGGCCGACGTCCGGGACCTGCAGCAGCGCTTCCTCGGACGCGTCCATGATGGCCTCGATGGAGCCGAAATGCCGCGCCACGTCGCGCGCCGTGGTCTCGCCCACGTGGCGGATGCCCAGTGCGTACAGCAGGCGCGACAAGGCCGGGCGGCGGCTCCTGTCGATGGCGGCCACCAGGTTCTGCGCCGACTTGCGTCCCATGCGGGGATAGGTGGACAGCTCCAGCTCCTGCAGGCCGTACAGGTCCGCCAGGGTGCGCACGCGCCCGCTGTCCACCAGTTGCTCGATCAGCTTGTCGCCCAGGCCGTCGATGTCCAGGGCCTTGCGGCTGGCGGCGTGCCACAGGGTCTGCTTGCGCTGCGCGGGACAGAACAGCCCGCCGGTGCAGCGCGTGATCGCCTCGCCCTCCGGGCGCTCGACCGCCGAGCCGCACACCGGGCACACCGGACAGGCGGCCAGCAGGTCGAAGACCGGCGCACCGGCCGGGCGCAGCGACAGCACCGGCCCGACGACCTCCGGGATGACGTCGCCCGCGCGGCGCACCACCACGGTGTCACCGATGCGCACGTCCTTGCGGCGGATCTCGTCCTCGTTGTGCAGCGTGGCGTTGGTGACCGTCACGCCGCCGACGAAGACCGGCTGCAGCCGCGCCACCGGCGTCAGCGCCCCGGTGCGGCCCACCTGGACGTCGATGCCGATCAGCCGGGTGGTTTCCTCCTGGGCGGGGAACTTGTGCGCGATGGCGAAGCGCGGCGCGCGCGCGACGAAGCCCAGGACGTCCTGGGCGCGCAGGTCGTCGACCTTGTAGACCACCCCGTCGATCTCGTAGGGCAGGTCCGCGCGGGACGCCCCCACGGTCTCGTAGAAGCGCAGCAGTCCGGCTGCTCCCCGGCACGACGCGCGACCGGGGCTGACGGCGAAGCCGAAGCCCGCCAGCCAGTCCAGCATGCCGGAATGGGTCGCGCGCGGCCGCAGCTCGGCACCGTGCTCGTCCAGGATCTGCCCCCAGCCATAGGCGTAGAACCGCAGCGGACGGGTCGCCGTCACGCGCGGATCCAGCTGGCGCAGGCTGCCGGCCGCCGCGTTGCGCGGGTTGACGAAGGGCTTGTCGCCCCGGGCGACCTGGGCCTCGTTCAGCCGCGCGAAATCCGCCCGCGTCATCAGGACCTCGCCGCGCACCTCGAGCACGGCGGGCGCGTCGCCCCGCAGGCGCAGGGGCACCGAGCGCAGCGTGCGGATGTTGGCGGTGATGTCCTCGCCCCGGGCACCGTCGCCCCGGGTCGCCGCCTGGACCAGGCGGCCCCGTTCATAGCGCAGGCTGACGGCCAGGCCGTCGAACTTGTATTCGGCGACGTAGGCCACGCCGGGACCCGGCGCGGCGGCCCGTTCGGCAGGCGGGTCCTCGCTCAGCGGCAGCGCGCCCTGAATGGCGCCCCGGGCGGCCTCCTGGGCGGTGCCCGCGCCGGCCAGCAGGCCGGATCCGATCAGGGTGGACACGATCCGCTCGTCGAAGGCGACAATGTCCTCGGCCTCGAAGGCGTTGCCCAGCGACAGCATGCGCACGGCATGCCGCACGGTGGCGAAATGATCCAGCGGCGCCGCGCCGACCCGCTGCGTGGGGGAGTCGGGCGTCACCCAGTCGGGGTGGTCGCGCTCGATGGCCTGGAGGTCGGCCATCAGCCGGTCGTACTGCGCATCCGAGACGGAGGGCGCGTCCTCGACGTAATAGCGGCGATTGTGGGCCTCGATCTCGGCGCGCAGGGCCTCCAGGCGGCGCCGGTCGGCCGCCTCGCGGGCTTCGGCGGTCGCGCCGCCCGGCGCCGCCGTATCCGGCCGCGCGCCGTCCTGTCCGGCGGCGCCCGCGTCGGGGCGCGCGGTCACGAAAACACCCGTGCCGCGCGGTCCGTGCCGGCCAGGAACCCCGCCTGGTCGAGCTGATCGTACAGGGCGCTGATCTGCCGGTCGATGGCGGGCGAGGAGCTGTCCTGGAAGGTGCGGCCCTGGTCGTCCAGCACGTGGGCGTCCAGGCGCGCGGCCAGGTCGCGGCCCACGGTCACCATGCGGCTGAAGGCCTGGTCGTCGGGCAGGCTGTTGGGCACGTCCAGAACTAGGTCGACGCGGTGCGTGGATTCGCCGTCCTGGGCCTCGACCTGCAGGGCGAAACGCGGCAGGCCGTTTTCCGCCATCCAGGCCCACTGCCCGCGCGACTGGACGAAGCCCGCCTCGGCGGCCGCCTGGACGATCGCCGCCACCGGGCGCGGCTGGGCCAGTTGCAGGATCAGCCCGACCTGGGCGTCCATGGCGGCGCAGCGCGCGTCCAGGTCCGCCGCCTGGCGCAGGACCACGTCCTGGTCCGGGGCCTCGATCAGGCCCTCGAAGCGTTCCGCCAGATTCTGCGCCAGGGTCCAGAGGTTGGACCATTCGATGGCCGTCAGCGGACCGCTGCGGTTGGCCAGCACCACCGCCAGCTGCAGCGACACGTAGGATTCGCCCGGCAGGGCCTCGGCGCGGTGGCCGCCGCCTTCGCGTTCCGCGAACACGCGCACGGGCTTCTTGCCGACGCGGCCGATGGCCCGCAAGGCCTCGGCCAGGGCCTCGCCCGCCACGGGATGGGCCAGGGCGATGTCGATGACCGCCTCGCAGGCGGGATCGGCTTCCGCGCCGTCGTCGGCCGCGGGGCGGCCGGCCTGCCACAGGCCCGGCTCGCGCCGGGGCCCGGTATCGCGCATCAGCACGTCGTGGCCGGCCTCCGGCAGCGACTGGCGCATGCTGCGCCGCGCCCGCCAGTCCTGCCACGCGTTGTACAGCAGGACGACGACGATCAGCGCCACCCCGATCGAAATCAGCAAGATCTGCAAGTCGCTCATAGAACCCTCTTCATCCGGATCAGGCCGCCTCGGCCGCCCATTGCAGGGCCGAGTCCATGTCCACGGCCACGATCCGCGACACGCCCTGTTCCTGCATGGTCACCCCGATCAGTTGCCGGGCCATCTGCATGGCGATTTTGTTGTGTGAAATGAACAGGAACTGCGTCTGGTCGCTCATGCCGCGCACCAGGTTCGCGTACCGTTCGGTATTGGCGTCGTCCAGCGGCGCGTCGACCTCGTCGAGCAGGCAGAACGGCGCCGGATTGAGCTTGAACAAGGCGAACACCAGGGCCGTCGCCGTCAGGGCCTTCTCGCCGCCCGACAGCAGGTGGATGGTGCTGTTGCGCTTGCCCGGCGGCTGGGCCATGACCTGCACGCCGGCGTCCAGGATCTCCTCGCCGGTCATGGTCAGGCGGGCCTCGCCGCCGCCGAACAGGCGCGGGAACAGCTCGCCGAAATGGCCGTTGACCGTCTCGAAGGTCTGCGACAGCAGTTCGCGGGTCTCGCGGTCGATGCGGCGGATCGCGTTTTCCAGGGTGTCGATGGCCGCCAGCAGGTCGGCGTGCTGGGCGTCCAGGAAGTTCTTGCGTTCCCGCGCGGCCGTCAGTTCGTCCAGCGCCGCCAGGTTCACGGCGCCCAGCGATTCGATGTTCCGCGTGATGCGCTGGACCTCGGACTGCAGCCAGTCCAGGCGCCGCCACTGGGGCGGCTGCTCGTCCAGGTGGCGGCGCAGGGCGTCGCGATCCACCTGGCGGGCGTCGAGCTGCTCGGCGAACTGCTCGACCGACAGGCGCGAGGCCTGTTCCTTCAGTTGCAGTTCGGTGATGCGCGCCCGCAGGGGATCCAGGCCGCGTTCCAGCGTCAGCCGGCCCTCGTCGGCCTCGCGCAGGGCGGCCGCCGCCCGGTCCTGCTCCAGCCGCGCCTCGCGCAGGGCCTCTTCGCACGCGGCGCGGGATTCCAGCGCGTCCTGCAGGCCGGCCTGGGCCATGGATTCGTCCAGTTCGAAGAGCTCGCCCTGCAGGGATTCGAGCTCGGCCCCCGAACGGCGGGCCTGGTCCTCGGCCAATTGCAGGGTGCGGCGCAGTTCGTCCAGCCGGTGGCGCAGGGTGCGCACGGCGTATTCGGCCTCCTGGGCGGCGCGTTCCTGGTCGCGGCCCCGCTGGCGGGCCTGCTCGGCCTGGCTGGACAGGTCCTCGGCCTGCAGGTCCAGCTCCGCCAGGCGTTCCTGCTGTTCGGCCAGGACCTGGTCCAGCGATTCGAAGCGAGCTTCGGCCTCGGCCCGCCGGGCGTCCAGCGCAGCCTGCTGCCCGGCCAGTTCCTCCAGGTCGCGGGCCAGGCGGCGGGCCTGCTCGTCGGACCGCGCCGCCTGCTGGCTGAGCTGCTGGTGGCGGATCTGCGCGTCGTGCTGCGCCCGCATGCGCTCGGCGATCTGCTGGCGCGCGGGCTGGAGCGCCTGGCTCAGATTGCGGCAGGCGGCGTCGGCCTGGGCGTGGGCGTCCAGGGCCTGGTCGGCGATCAGTTGCGCCGCGCGGATTTCCAGGGCTAGGTTGTCGATCTGCTGGCGGCGCGCCAGCTGGCCGGCCTGTTCCGAGTCGGCCGCGTAGAAGCGCACGCCACAGGCATCGACCCGATGGCCATCGCGCAGCACCCAGACCCCGCCCGGCGGCAGCTCGCCGCGCCGCGCGAGGGCGGCGCCCAGGTCGTCGGCCACCCACGCGTCGCGCAGCCACACGGCCAGCAGCGGCCGCAGGGCGGGTTCGCGCGCATGCACGAAATCCAGCAGGCGCGGCGCGTCCGGCCCCGCCGCCGAAGGCGGCCCGGCGTCGCCGGGCACCTGGTAGAAGGCCAGCCGCGCGGGCGGGGCGTCCTGGGCGAAGGCGCGCACGTGATCCAGCGTGCGCAGGCCCAGGGCGTTCATGCGTTCGTGCAGCACGGCCTCCAGGGCGGTTTCCCAGCCCGCGTCGACCCGCAGCTGCTGCCACAGGCGGGGCAGGCCGCCCAGTTCCTGGCGCCGCAGCCAGGGTTCCAGCGCATCCTCGGACTGGATCTTTTCCTGCAATGCGATCAGGGCCTGGCGGCGGGCGTCGAGCCTTTCGAGATCCAGCCGGGCCGCCTGGCTGGCCTGCAGCGCCTCGGCCCGGGCGGCTTCCAGGTCCGGCAGGCGGGATTCGAGTTCCAGCAGGCGCGCCTGGGCTTCTTCCAGGCGTTCCTCGGCGACCGCGCATTCCCCCGCCCAGCGCTGCAGCTCGGCCGGATCCGGCGCGCCCAGAGCGGCACGCTCGTCCTCGAGGCGCGCGCGGCGGTCCTCCAGGGCGCGCCACTGGCCGTCGGCGTCCCGCTGGGACTGCGCGGCCAGCGCCAGGTCCTGTTCGGTGCGCGCCAGGGCGCGCCGCCATTCGTCCCTTTGGGCCGCCAGGTCGCGCAGCCGCGCGTCGAGTTCCGGCAGGCCGTCCTGGGCGCTGCGCGCCTGCTCGGACAGCTGTTCCGCGCGGGCCTCGGCTTCCTCGATCCGCGCCTGGGTGTCCTCGATCGAGGCCTGGCTGTGGGCGCGCTGGTCGCCCCATTCCTGCTGCTGGGCCTGCAATTGCGCGCGCCGGACCTGCAGCCGGTTGCGCGAATCGACCACGTGGCGGATTTCGGCTTCCAGGCGGCTGACCTGGGCGCCGGCCTCGAACAGTCGGCCCTGCGTCTGGTGGACCCGCTCGCTGGCCTCGAAGTGCGCGCCGCGGCGGGCTTCCAGGTCCGATTCCAGGGCGCGCAGCCCGGCCACGGCCGATTCCAGTTCGGCCTGGGCCCGTTCGGTTTCCACGGCCAGGGATTGGCGGCTTTCGCGCGCGGCCTGCTCGCGCAGCAGCCACAGGGCGTGCTGCTTGAGTTCGCCTTCGGCCTGCAGCGCCCGGTAGTCGGCCGCCACCCGGGCCTGGGATTCCAGCTTTTCGAGCTGGCCGGCGAGTTCGCGCAGGATGTCTTCCAGGCGAGTCAGGTTTTCGCGCGTGTCGCCCAGGCGGTTCTCGGTTTCGCGGCGGCGTTCCTTGTAGCGCGACACGCCGGCCGCCTCTTCGAGATAGACGCGCAGTTCCTCGGGGCGGGCCTCGATCAGGCGGTTGATCATCCCCTGGCCGATGATGGCGTAGCCGCGCGCGCCCAGGCCGGTCCCCAGGAAGATGTCGTGGATGTCGCGGCGGCGCACCGGCTGGTTGTTGATGAAGTAACTGCTGGCGCCGTCGCGGGTGAGCACCCGGCGCACGGCGATTTCCGCGAAGGCGGACCACTGGCCCGCCGCCCGGCCCTGGCTGTTGTCGAACACCAGTTCGACCGAGGCGCGCGCCGCCGGCTTGCGCTGGCCCGAGCCGTTGAAGATCACGTCCTGCATCGAGGATCCGCGCAATTCGGACGCCTTGGTCTCGCCCAGCACCCAGCGCACGGCGTCGATGATGTTGGATTTGCCGCAGCCGTTGGGACCCACCACGCCGACCAGCTCGCTGGGCGTGGGAATCACGGTCGGATCCACGAAGGACTTGAATCCGGCAAGTTTGATCTGCGTGAGGCGCACGGTGCTCGGGCTGAAGGAAAATCGAGGTGCGTGGATGACAGCGTATGATAACGCACCGGCTCCGGGCGACGGCCCGTGCGCGGCGCGGGCGCCCAGGCGGCAACCCGCTATACTGCAACTCTTTTTTACGGGCGCGCCTCGCGGCAGCCGCCCCCTTCGTCAACCACTTCGGGGTCCGCGATTGAACAAGGGCTTTTACATGGTCATGGCCGCGCAGGCGCTCTCGTCCGTCGCGGACAACGCCCTGCTCATCGCCGCGATCGGGCTGATCGCCGATCTCAGCGGCCCGGACTGGATGGCCCCCATGATGAAGTGGTGGTTCGCCCTGGCCTACGTGGTGCTGGCGGCCTTCGTCGGCGCCTTCGCCGACGCCTTCCCCAAGGGCCGGGTCATGTTCGCCACCAACGCGCTCAAGACCTGCGGCTGCCTGCTGATGTTCAGCTACGGCGCGTTCGGGCTCGGCCATGAGCACCAGCTGGTCCTGATCTTCGTGGCCTACACCGTCGTCGGCATCGGCGCCGCCGCCTATTCCCCGGCCAAGTACGGCATCGTCACCGAAATGCTGCCGCCCGAACTGCTGGTCAAGGGCAACAGCTGGATCGAAGGCCTGACCGTGCTGTCGGTCATCGTCGGCACCGTGCTGGGCGGGCTGCTCATCAGCCCGGCGGTCTCGGCCTGGCTGATGGCCTTCGACTGGGTGGACCGCCTGGCTGACAACGCCGCCCAGAGCGCCATCCTGATCATCGGCCTGGTCTACATCGCCGCCGCCCTCTGCAATCTGCTGATCCCCGACACCCACGCCTTCTACCCCCGCCAGCAGACCCACCCGGCGGCCCTGATCCGCAACTTCACCCGCTACGTCCGCATCCTGTGGTCCGACAAGCTCGGCCAGATCTCGCTGGCGGTCACGACCCTGTTCTGGGGCGCGGGCGCGACCCTGCAGTTCATCGTCATCGAATGGGGCGCCCAGCACCTGGGCTACCGCCTGGACCAGGCCTCCGTGCTGATGGGCGTGGCGGCCTTCGGCACCGTGATCGGCGCGATCTGCGCCGGGCGGGTGCCGCTGCGCCGCGCGCTGGCGGTCCTGCCGGTGGGCGTGGCCATGGGCCTGGTGGTGCTGCTGATGCCGGCCGTCTACACCACCTGGACGGTGTACTGCCTGCTGCTGCTGATCGGCGGCCTGTCGGGCTTCTTCGTGGTCCCCATGAACGCCCTGCTGCAGCATCGCGGCCACGTGCTGCTGTCGGCCGGCCATTCGATCGCCGTGCAGAACTTCAACGAGCAGTTGAACATCCTGCTGATGCTGGCCATGTACAGCCTGATGCTGTGGCTGGGCCTGTCGATCAACCTGATCATCGCCCTGTTCGGCATCCTGGTGGCCTGCCTGATGCTGGTCTTCATCCACTGGAACCGGCTCAACCACCGCGCTCATCCCGAACTGAGCCAGCTCATCGGCCAGACGGGCCACGGCACGGCGCTGAACTGATCCGAAGCCTCCGGCCCCGAAGAGGCCCCGGCCGCCGTCCCGAAGAAACTCGATCAGCCCTCGGCCCGGGGGGCGGCCGCTTCCGTCTCGCGAACGGCGGCGGCCAGGCCGGCCAGATCGCGCCAGGCCTCGGCCTTCCAGGCGGAGCGCACCAGCAGCGACGAGGGCTGGTGCGTGACCCAGACCGGAATCGGCTCGCCCTGGTCGGGCACGTGCCGGTGCGGGCCGCCGCGCAGTTCGTCCAGATCCCCGTCCGCCCCGATCACCGCCTGCGCGGCCACCCGGCCCAGCGCCAGGATCCAGTGCGGCCGCAGCAGGGCGATCTGGCGGCGCAGCCAGGGCTGGCAGGCCGCGATGTCCCGGGGGGACGGTTCCCGGCCGCCGACGGCGCGGCATTTCACGACGTGGGTCAGATAGGCCGATTCGCCGCGCGGCAGGCGCGCGGCCGCCAGCATGGCCGCCAGCAGGCGGCCCTGGTCGCCCTGGAACGGCCGTCCGCTGGCGTCGTCCTCGATGCCGGGCTGTTCACCGACGACCAGGTAGTACGGCCGGATCGCCTCGCCCGCCCCGGGCACCGCCCGGACGCGCTGGGCATGCCGCTCGCACCGGCCGCAGGCCGACACCGCCGCGTCCAGCGCGGCCAGGTCCGGGCAATCCGCCGGCGCGGCGGCATCGGGTACCGGCGCCGACGGGGCGACGAGCCCGACCGGGGCGCGGACGCGCGTCAGGCCCGGGGCCGGCGCCCGCGCCGACGGAGCACGGGACCCCGCCCCGGCATCGGGACGGGCCTCCGTGGCGGCCTCGGCGGCCGGGAAGGCCGCAGCGGGCGAAACCGCGGACAAGACATCGGCGGCCGGAGCGGCGGACAAGGCGGCGGCAGTGGACGCCCGGGCCGCGGACGCCGCCTCCGGACGCGCCGCCAGCCAATGGGTGTCCAGCCCGATCTCGGCCAGCCAGGCGATCTGGCCCGGGCGCAGCAGGGCGCGCGGCATCATGAGCGCCCCCAGGGCCGGGCGATGCCCAGCCCTCTCCCCGCGGGAGTCGAGGAAACCGGGGACGGCCCGGCGGTTCCTTGAGCGGCGTCCGCCGCCAGGGACAATGTCATGATCCAGGCGTCCTCGCGGCCCTGGAACGCCGGGTAATAGCCCCGCCGCAACCCGACCTGGGCGAAGCCGTACCGGTGATAGAAGGCGATGGCGCGCTCGTTGCTGGGGCGGACTTCGAGCGTCAGGGCCGGCAGGCCGGCCTGCCGGCAGTGGTCGACGCAACGGCGCAGCAGCCGCGCGCCCACGCCCTGGCGCTGGGCGTCCGGGCGCACCCCGATGACCAGCAGATGCGCCATGTCCGGCGCGTCCATCACCAGGGCGAAGCCGAGCATCGCCCCCATGCGGCGCACCACCCAGCCGCGATAGCCGGCGGCCAGGCCGTCGGCGAAATTCTTGCGGGTCCAGGGAAAGGACTGCACCCGGCCCTCGATGGCGGCGACCTCGTCGACGTCGGCGGCCGTCATGTCGTGCAGGGTCAGGGTCGCCGCGTCGACCTGGGGATTGCCGCCCAGCCCGCCGGCGCGCTCGACCGTGGTGTAGGCGACCTTGTCGCGCACGTAGGCGGGCGACGCCAGGGCGGCGTCCACCGCCCGCCCTTGCCGCCAGGCCTGTTCCGCCAGGCGGGCGATGGTGCCGGCCTGGGCGCGGGCGCCGTCCGGCGCCGCGGGCGCGAGGCGCGCGCCCAGGGCCTCGAGTTCGCGGTCCAGGCCGGGAAAGACGCCGAGCGCGTCGCCATGCGCCGTCCAGCCGCCCCCCGCCCGCATGTCCCAGCCGGCCGATTCGCGGGCCGCCCAGTCCGCCACGTCGGCGCGGGCCAGCAGGGCCGGCGCCTGCAGCGTGGCCCAGTCCGCGCCGCCCGCCCGGTAGGCGGCGGCATAGACCTCGTTCATGCGCGCGTCCTGCAGCACCACATGGACCCCGGCCGGATCGTCGCCGGCCCCCTGCAGCGCCACGGCGCACAGGGAATCCACCGGCAGCACGGGGATGTCCAGCGCCACGGCCAGCCCCTGGGCGACCCCGCAGGCCACGCGCAGCCCCGTGAACCCGCCCGGCCCCTGGCCGAAGGCGATCGCCGACAGGTCGCGCCGCGCCAGGCCGGCCTGGTCCAGCAGGTCCCGCGCCATGGGCAGGATGCGCTCGGCGTGCGCGCCGCGGCCCTGGTCATGCTGGGCCGTGCGCAGCCGTGTCCGGCCGTCCGCCCGGGACAGCAGCGCGACACCGCACAAAGTGCTTGATGTTTCAAACGCGAGAATGTGAAAATCGTCCATTGCCCGGACATTTTAAAGGAGAGGCCGAAGGGCGCCGCTTATTTCCGAAACAAAGACCAAACGCTTATTGTGTAATTTGTTGTGATAAGCGCTGGAACCCCTTTCCCGACCCTGTTACATTTTCCGCATGAACACGCAAACACAGACCCTCACCCGCAAGATCCTCATCGTCGACGACGATCCCAGGCTGCGCGATCTGCTGCGCCGTTATCTGTCCGAGCAGGGCTTCAACGTCTACGTCGCCGAGGACGCCAAGGAAATGGCCAAGCTCTGGCAGCGGGAGCACTTCGATCTCCTGGTGCTGGATCTGATGCTGCCCGGAGAGGACGGCCTGTCCATCTGCCGCCGCCTGCGGGGCAGCCACGACAACACGCCCATCATCATGCTGACCGCCAAGGCCGAGGAAATCGACCGCATCGTCGGCCTGGAAATGGGCGCCGACGACTACCTCACCAAGCCCTTCAACCCGCGCGAACTGCTGGCCCGCGTCAACGCCATCCTGCGCCGCCGCGGCACGGAGGAACACCCCGGCGCCCCCAGCCAGGAAAACGAATCCGTGGAATTCGGCCCCTACGTGCTGAACCTGTCCACGCGCACCCTGACGCGCAACGGCGAGGCCGTGCCCATCACCACCGGCGAATTCTCCGTGCTCAAGGTCTTCGCCCGCCACCCCAAGGTCCCGCTGTCGCGCGACAAGCTCATGGAACTGGCCCGGGGCCGCGAATACGAAGCCTTCGACCGCAGCCTGGACGTCCAGATCTCGCGCCTGCGCAAGCTGATCGAACCCAATCCCTCCAAGCCGGTCTTCATCCAGACGGTCTGGGGCCTGGGCTACGTCTTCGTGCCCGACGGCGGCCAGTAAGCCATCCTTTTCCGACCACGGGCCGCGCGCCCGTATCATCCCATGACTTTCCTGAGGCGGCTCCGGCACGGCATCCGTCCCCGGCTGCGGCTGGGGCTGTTCAGCCGTTCCTTCCTGCTGATCGCCTGCCTGATGCTGGTCAGCCTGGGCGCGTGGCTGCAGATCGTCTTCAACATCGAGGAAGGCCCCCGGGCCGCCCAGCTGGCGCAGCGGATCGCCACCACGGTCAGCATCACGCGCTCGGCCCTGGTGTACGCGCCGCCGCCCGTGCGCCCTTCCCTGCTGCTGGACCTGGCCACCCAGGAAAGCCTGCGCGTCCAGCCACGCGACCGGTCCGACGTGCTGGAGCCCCTGCCCCACACCGACTACTGGACCAACGTGTCCGGCGAGATCCGCAACCGCCTGGGCAGCCAGACGGCCATCATGTGGTCCGTGAACCAGGTCCCCGGCATCTGGATCAGCTTCAACATCAATGACGACCTGTACTGGCTGGTCTTCGACCGCGACCAGCTGCGCCTGACCACCGGCCGCGAATGGCTGGGCTGGGTGGCGGCGTCCCTGATGCTGGCGCTGCTGGGGGCGGCCATCAGCGTGCGCTTCATCAACCAGCCCCTGGCCCAGCTGGCCAAGGTCGCCCAGCAGCTCGCGCGCGGCGAAACGCCCACGCCCCTGCCCGAAAAGGGGCCGGTCGAGATCCGCGACATGAACATCGCCTTCAACCGCATGGCGCGCGACCTGCGGCAGAACGAGGCCGACCGGGAAATCATGCTGGCGGGGATTTCCCACGACCTGCGCACGCCCCTGGCGCGGATCCGCCTGGAAATCGAGATGAGCCACATGACCGACGAGGCCCGCCAGGCCATCGACGAGGACCTGGCCCAGATCAACCACAGCATCGGCCAGCTGATGGAATACGCGCGCCCGGCCGGCCAGGTGCCCGAGGCCGGCATCGACGTGTCCCGCGTGCTGCAGGACCTGTTCGAACGCGAGCGCAGCCACACCGAATCCCTGGGCGGCGAGCTGGACGCCTCCATCCAGCCCGGCCTGCAGGCGCGGATCAGCGCCAACGACCTCAAGCGCATCGTCAGCAACCTGATCGAGAACGCCCGCCGCTACGGCCGCAGCGCCAGCGACGGGCGCGCCCACATCCGCCTGGTCGCCTACCAGAGCGGCAACCAGCTGACCATCGAGGTCCGCGACCAGGGCGTCGGCATCCCCCAGACCGACATCCAGCGGCTGCTGCGGCCCTTCGCGCGCGGCGAATCCGCCCGCACCGGAGTCAGCGGCGCCGGCCTGGGCCTGTCCATCGTCGAACGGCTGCTGGGCCAGGTGGGCGGGAAGTTCACCCTGGCGCCCAATCCTCCCCAGGGCCTGCTGGCGCGCATCGAGATCCCCAAGGCCAAGGCCCAGGCAAAGGCCTAGGAGCGCGGCGCCCGGACCCCGCGCGGGCGGGGCCATGGCGTAGAATGGGGTGGCGGCCGCGATGGCCGTCCATCATCTCAGGAGCCCCGATGAAAACCATAGGCGACAAGCTCGAGGCCTTCCGCGTCACCGGCGTCAAGCCCGGATTCAACCAGCACGAGGAAAACGGCGTCTCGGCCTTCGAGGACATCACGGAATCGTCCTTCCCCGGCAAATGGAAGGTGATCTACTTCTACCCCAAGGACTTCACCCAGGTCTGCCCCACCGAGATCGTCGGCTTCAACGCCCTGGCCGACGAATTCGAGGAACGCGGCGCGGTCCTCATGGGCGGTTCGACCGACAACGAATACGTCAAGCTCGCCTGGCGGCGCGCCAGTCCCGAACTGGGCAAGCTCAACCACTACCAGTTCAGCGACACGGCGGGCGCGCTGGTCGATCCGCTGGGCATCCGCGACAAGTCCGAAGGCGTCGCCCTGCGGGCCACCTTCATCGTCGATCCGGACAACATCATCCAGCACGTGGCGGTCAACAATTTCAACGTCGGCCGCAGCCCCGAGGAAACCCTGCGCGTCCTGGACGCGCTGCTGACCGACGGCCTGTGCGCCTGCAACCGCCCCATCGGGGGCGGCACGCTGTAGCCTCCTAGACCTGGGCCAGCAGCGCCACGGCGCTGGCCGCGATGCCCTCGCCCCGTCCCAGGTAGCCCAGGCCCTCGTTGGTCTTGGCCTTGACGTTGACCATCGCCGGATCGACCCCCAGGTCGCCGGCGATGCAGGCGGCCATGGCCGGGGCGTGCGGCGCGATCTTCGGCGCCTGGGCGTGCACCGTGGCGTCCACGTTGACCACGGCCCAGCCCGCCTCGCGGGCCAGGCGCGCGGCCTCGCGCAGGAACAGGCGGCTGTCGGCCCCGGCCCAGCGCGGATCGCGGTCGGAGAAATGGCGGCCGATGTCCCCCAGCCCCGCCGCTCCCAGCACCGCGTCGGTCACCGCGTGCAGCAGCACGTCGGCGTCCGAGTGGCCGGCCAGGCCGCGTTCGTAGGGGATGCGCACGCCGCCGATGATGAGCGGCCGGCCCTCGGCCAGGACGTGCAGGTCGTGGCCCTGGCCGACGCGGAAAGGAAAGGGGGACGTCATGGGATGCGTGCTCCAGTGGGATGCCGTTCAGCGGACGCGCGGCTCGCGGCGCGCCGCGAGCCGGTCCTCGAACCAGTCGAAATCTTCCGGCCAGGTCAGCTTGTCGTTGGCCCGCGCGCCGCGCACCAGCAGCGGGGCGCGGTCCGGCGCGCAAGCCAGTTCCACCGCCGAGGCCTCGTCGGTCACCCGGGGATCGCCGGCGCACGCATCCAGCGCCGCCCGCAATTCCCCGGCGCGGAACATCTGCGGCGTCTGCGCCAGCCACAGGCCCTCGCGCGGCAGGGTCCGCGCCACCCGGGCGGGGCCGCCGGGCGCGTCCCCGGCCCGCTTGACCGTGTCGGCCACCGGCAGGGCCAGCAGCCCGCCCCGGTCCAGCGACAGGCAGGCGTCGATCAGACGCCCCAGGGCGTCGGTCGGCAGGCCCGGCCGGGCCGCGTCGTGCACCAGCACCCAGGCCGTATCGTCCAGCCCCGCGTCCCGCAGGGCGGCGCGCACGGTCTCGGCCCGCGTGGGACCGCCGCAGGGGCGCCAGACCGTGCGCGGCAGGCCGGCGAGCGCCTCGTCCGCCCAGGGGTCGCCGGGCGCCACCGCCACCCGGACCTGGGCGATGCGGGGATCGGCCAGCAGCGCGCGCACGGCATGGCGCAGCATGGGCTCGCCGCCCAGGGCGCGGTATTGCTTCGGCCGGCCGCCGGGGCCGCCGGCGCGCACGCCGACGCCAGCGGCCGGCACCAGGGCGATCAGGGTTCCGCTCATCGGGAAGGCCTCCCGTCCATGCCGGGCGGGGTCGTGGGCCGTGCCGCGGCGGGCGGGCGGAAGGATGCGTTCATGAGGAGCGATTTTAGCCCACGGCGCGCGGCGGTCCCGGGATCCGGTCCGGCCGGAAAAGTAGCTGGAATATCATGATCATGAAAATTACGAAGGCATTTCCTTTCACATGTAGAATGACTACATTCACCGTTTCGGCGCCCCGCCTCCCATGCCCATGAATGCTCTCGAACTGTTCGAACTCAGCCCCGTCATGCCGGTCATCGTGGTCCGCGATCCGGACACGGCCGTGGAGCTGGCCCGCGCGCTGGTCGCGGGCGGCGTCCGCACGCTGGAAATCACGCTGCGCTCGGCGGCCGCGCTGGACGCGATCGCCGCCATCCGGGACCGGGTGCCCGACGCCGTGGTCGGCGTGGGCACCGTGCGCACGCCGCAGCAGCTGGACGCCGCCGTGCACGCCGGCGCCCGCTTCGGCGTCAGCCCGGGCCTGACCGAAGACCTGGCCCTCGCCGCGCGCGCCTCGGGCATCCCTTTCCTGCCGGGTGTCTCCACGGCTTCGGAAGCCATGCGCGCGGCCGAACTGGGGTTCCTGGTGCAGAAGCTGTTCCCGGCCGAGGCCGTGGGGGGCGCGGCGCTGCTGAAGGCCTGGCACGGCCCCTTGCCCGACCTGATCTTCTGCCCCACGGGGGGCATCCATGCGGGCAACGCCGCCCGATACCTGGCCCTGCCCAACGTCGGCTGCGTCGGCGGCTCCTGGCTGACGCCCGCCGCCGCCGTCGATGCCCGTCAATGGGACGCCGTCACGGCGCTGGCCCGCGAGGCCTGCGCGCTCGCGGCAAGATGACCGATCGCGCGTTCGCCTGAACCCGTCAGGCGAGCGGATACGCCGCGCGCGGGGCCTCGCCGCGCAACACCATCAGCAGATTGTCGACCGCCATGGCGGCCATGGCCGTGCGCGTCTCGTGCGTGGCCGAACCGATGTGAGGCAGCGCCAGGATGCGCGGATGGCCGCGCAGCGGCGAATCCGGCGGCAGCGGCTCGACGTCGAACACGTCCAGCCCGGCCGCGCGCAAGCGCCCGCCCTCCAGCGCATCCAGCAGGGCGCGTTCCTGGACGATGGGGCCGCGCGCGCCGTTGATCAGGATCGCGCCGGGTTTCATGCGGGCGAAGGCTTCCGGCCCGATCAGGCCGCGCGTGGCCTCGGTCAGCGGCAGGACCAGCACCACGAAATCGGCCGTCTCCAGCAGCTCGTCCAGCCCGGCGGCGCGCGCCTTGCCGGGCGGCAGGCCGCTGTCGACCGGGCGCCGGGCGTGATAGACCACCGGCATGCCGAAACCCAGGGCCGCCCGTCGGGCCAGCGCCTGACCGATGCGGCCGTAGCCGACGATGCCCAAGGTCTTGCCGTGCACGTCCCAGCCGTATTCCTCGGGGCCGACGTTGCGCACCCACCGTCCATCGCGCACCAGGTTCGCCATGTCGCACAGCCGGCGGCTGGTGGCCAGCACCATCCCGAACAACAGGTCCGCCACCGATTCCGTCAGCACGCCGGGAGTGTGGCACAGCACGATGCCGCGCTCGCGCAGCGCGGCCAGCGGATAGGCGTCGACGCCCACCGAAATGCTGGACACCACCCGCAAGGCCGGCGCCCGGTCCAGCATCGCCGCGTCCAGGCGGAAGCTGGAGCCGATCATGCCCCGGGCCCGGCCCAGCGCCTGGAAGAACGCCTCGCGCTGGTCCTCGCGCCGGGGATCGGCCTGGATGACCTCGTGCTCCGCACGGATCCGCGCCAGTTGCGGCTCGGGCAGATCACGGTAGACGAGGACGGTTTGGCGTGTCATCACAGCCCCGCCAGCCGCAGCACGGTCCGCGTGGGCAGGCCCTCGGTGTCGCCCGGCACCTGCACCGCGCGGGCGCCGATCCAGGCCCCGCGCGCCACGGCGCGTTCCAGGGACAGGCCTTCGAGCAGGCCGCTGATCACCCCCACGGCGAAGCCGTCGCCCGCGCCCACGGTATCGACGACCCGCTCCACCGGACTGGCCGGCACGTGGCCGCTGCGCGCACCGTCATCGTAATACGCCCCGTCGGGGCCGAGCTTGACGACCACCAGCCGCGCGCCCCGATCCAGGTAGAAACGCGCGATGGCCGCGGGTTCGCGCTCGCCGGTCAGCAGGCGGCCTTCCTCGATGCCGGGGAGCACCCAGTCCGCCAGGGCGGCCAATTCGTTGACGCCCTCGCGCATGGTCTGGGTCGAGGGCCACAGCGTGGGGCGCAGGTTGGTGTCGAAGGACACGGTCCGGCCGGCCTCGCGCATCAGGCGCATGGTCCGCCGCGTGACTTCGAAGCTGTCGGCCGACACCGCCGCGAACACCCCGGTGGCGTGCAGGTGGCGGGCGGACAGCAGCCAGTCCCGGTCCACGTCATCCGGGCGCATGCGGCTGGCGGCCGAACCGGCGCGGTGGTATTCGACCAGGGGATCGCTGCCGTCCGTGACCCGGCTCTTGAACAGCAGGCCGGTGCGCTCGCCCGGCGCCAGGATCACGCGGGAGCAGTCCACGCCTTCGCCGCGCAGGCTGTCGAGCAGGTAGCGGCCCAGGGAATCCTGGCCCAGCCGGCTGCCCCAGCCGACCCGCAGGCCCAGGCGGGCCAGGCCGATGGCCACGTTGGTTTCGGCGCCGGCCGTGCGCTTGTGGAAAATTTCCACCTGTTCCAGCGGCCCGGGCCGCCCGGCCACCAGCATCACCATCGCCTCGCCCAGCGTGACGACGTCGAGCGGTTCATTCATTGCCATTGGAAGATTGCTCCAGTCGGCGCAGCGCGTCCAGCGCCTGGCCGGTGACCCGGCCGAGATCCGCGCCGGTCAAGGGATATTCGATGGCCCGGGGGGCGGCGGGCAGCGCCCGCAGCACCGCGCGCCAGGGCGCGGCGGACGATTCCAGCGGCACGGCCACCCAGCGGTCGGGGCGCCGCAGCACTCCCTTGCAATGCACGTAGCGGACCCGGGACGCGAACGCGCCGGCCGCCCGCAGGGGGCATTCGCCCACCCAGTGCCAGTTGCCCATGTCGAAAGTCATGCCCAGCGGCATCCCGGCGTCGTCGGCCGCGCGGAAGAAGGCCGCCAGGACCGGCACGGTGCCCGCCGATTCCGTCTGGTCGTTCTCCACCAGCAGTTCGACCGGATGGCCGGCCAGCAGGGTGCGCAGGGCGGCCAGGCCCGCCGGCGCGCGCGGCGCGAAGCCGCCGATCGACATCTTCAGCCAGCCGGCGCCCAGCCGGGCCGCGCGGTCCAGGCCTTCGCGGACCGCCGCCTCGTCGAGGCGGCCGGCCGCGTCCCACATGCCCCGCGGGCTGGAATAGACGCGGGCCAGGCCCACCTCGGCGGCCAGCGCCGCCAGCGCGTCGAGCTCGCCCCCGGCATCCTCGCGCAGCAGCTCGCCGCGCACCTCGACGCCGTCGGCGCCGGCCGCGCGCGCCAGGCGCGCGAACCAGGCCTGGCCATGGCGCCGGACTTCGTCGGCGCCGAACGCCGTCAGGGAAACCAGCGCGCCGCGCGCCGGAATGGATGCGTGCATGGCCGGGATCCTCAGTGATTCAGGATCTGGCCGAGGAAGCCGCGCGTCTTCTCGTGGCGCGGGGCCTCGAAGAACTGGTCCGGCGGCGCCTGCTCGATGATCCGGCCGTCGGCCATGAAGATCACCCGGTCGGCCACGCTGCGGGCGAAGCCCATCTCGTGGGTCACGCACAGCATGGTCATGCCGTCGCGGGCCAGGCCGATCATGGTGTCCAGGACTTCCTTGACCATTTCCGGATCCAGGGCGGACGTGGGCTCGTCGAACAGCATGACCTTGGGGGTCATGCACAGGGCGCGGGCGATGGCCACGCGCTGCTGCTGCCCCCCGGAGAGCTGGCTGGGGTACTTGTGCGCCTGCTCGGCGATCCGCACGCGCGACAGGTATTCCATCGCCAGGGCCTCGGCCTGGCCGGCCTTCAGCCCGCGCGAGCGCATCGGCGCCAGCATGCAGTTGCGCAGCACCGTCATGTGCGGGAACAGGTTGAACTGCTGGAACACCATCCCGACTTCCTGCCGCACGGCATCGACCCCGCGCCCGTCGGCGCCCAGGGCGATGCCGTCCACCACGATGCGCCCGTCCCGGATGGCCTCCAGGCCGTTGATGCAGCGGATCAGGGTGGACTTGCCCGAACCCGAAGGCCCGCAGATCACGATGCGCTCGCCCGCCGCCACCGTCAGGTCGATGTCGGTCAAGGCATGGAACTGCCCATACCATTTGTTGAGCTTCTCGATCTGGATGATCGGGGCGCCGGAGGGCGCATCGCGGGTCGGGGTCTCGGTCATGGCGGCGGGTCGGGAGTCGATCAGGATTGCTTCAATTGGGGCAGCGGCGTGCCCAGCCACTTCTGGTAGAGCTTGCTGAATTCGCCGTTCTGGATGTTGCGGTCGATCAGCTCGTTGACGGCCTTGAGCGTTTCCGGCTGGCCCGGGCGCATGGCCACCGCCATTTCCTGCTGCAACAGCACGAACTTGTTGTCGAAGCGGTCCGGAGCGCGCTTGGCGATGCCGGCGGCCACCGTGGTGGAGCAGCCGATCGCGTCGACCTGGCCCGACAGCAGGGCCTGCATGGCCGAGGCGTCGTCGTCGAAGCGGCGGACGTCGGCGTCCTTCGGGGCGATCTTGCTGACCGCGATGTCCTGGGTGCTGGCGCGCGCCACCCCGATCTTCTTGCCCGACAGGCCTTCCGGACCGGAGATCTTCAGGTCCTTGCCGCCGAACACCACGATCTGCGCGGCGGAATACGGATGCGAGAACTGCACCTGCTTGGCCCGTTCCGGCGTGATCGCCAGCGAGGCCACCAGCACGTCGACCTTGTCGGTCAGCAGGTAGGGGATGCGGTTGGGGCCGGTGACCGGCACGATCTTCACCTTCACGCCCAGGTCCTTGGCCAGGAGCTTGGCCACGTCGGCGTCATAGCCGTCGGGCTGGTTCTGGGTGTTCATGATGCCGTAGGGCGGGAAATCGACCAGCATGCCGACCGTCAGCTCGCCCTTCTGCCTGACCTGGTCGATGGTCTCGGCCGAGGCCGCGGGCGCCAGGCCGACGGCCAGGGTGGCGCAGGCGGCCAGCAGGGTGCCCCCCAGCATGCCGCGCAAGGTGTGATTCTTGAACATAATACGTCTCCGTGAGGTTGTCGGCCTGGGGCCTGTTGACACAGCAATGGGGCCGGACGCGCCCCGGAATCTTCCGTCCGCCTGTCAGCGCGCCTGGGCCAGCGACAGGCGCCGTTCCATCCGCCCCGCCAGCAGCGACAGCGGCCAGCACAGCAGGAAATACAGGGCCGCCACGATGGAGAACACCACCATGGGCTCGAACGTGGCGTTGTTCACGATCTGCCCCGCGCGGGTCAGTTCGGTGAAGCCGATGATGGCCGCCAGCGACGTGCCCTTGATGACCTGGACCAGGTAGCCGACCGTGGGCGGCACGGCGATCTTCAGCGCCTGCGGCAGGATCACGTCGCGCAGACGGTCGCGGTAGTTCAGCCCCAGGGCGGCGGCGGCTTCCCACTGGCCGCGCGGAACGGCCTCGATGCAGCCGCGCCAGATTTCGCCCAGGAACGAGCCCGCGTTCAGCGTCAGCGCCACGGCCGCGGCGGTCCAGGGATCGACCTCGAAGCCGATCACCGGCGCGCCGAAGAACACCAGGAACAGCTGCAGCAGCAGCGGCGTTCCCTGGAACACCTTGATGAATCCCGTGGCCAGCGCCCGCGCGGCGCGGTTCGCGCCGGTGCGCGCCAGGGCCACCGCCAGCCCGACCAGGCCGCCGCCGATGAAGGCGATGATCGACAGCAGCACCGTCCACTGGGCGGCCTGCAGGATGTACCAGAAATCGGAGGATCCGAAGGTTCTCATGAGCGGCCGTCCGGATAGCCGAGATACCGGTCGTGGATCCGGCGGAAGGCGTAGGAGAAGCACAGCGTCAGCGCCAGGTAGATCAGCGTGATGACGATGTAGATCTCGAAACTGCGGAAGGTTTCGGACTGCAGGGTGGCGGCCACCGAGGTCAGGTCGTCGGCCGAGATCACCGACACCACGCTGGAGGCCAGCATCAGCAGGATGAACTGACTGGTGAGCGCCGGATAGATGGCGCGCAGCGCGGGTTTCAGCACGACGAAGCGGAAGATCTCGACCCGCGTCAGGTTCAGGGCCAGGCCGGCCTCGATCTGCCCGCGGGGAATGGATTCGATCCCGGCGCGCACGATCTCCGTGGCGTAGGCGCCCAGGTTGACCGTCATGGCCACCAGCGCCGCCGTGTAGGGCGACCAGCGCACGCCGACGGCCGGCAGGGCGAAGAAGAAGAAAAACAGCTGCACCAGGAACGGCGTGTTGCGGATGAGCTCGATGTAGACCTGGATCAGCGCGCGCAGCGGCGCCGGCCCGGACGTCTTGCCCCAGGCGCACAGCACCGCCACCGCCAGGCCGAACAGCATCGCCAGGCCGGAGAGCTGGATCGTCATCCAAGTGCCGTGCAGCAGCAGCGGCCACGCCTGGAATACCGGACCGAACTGGAAGGTGTAATTCATGGGGATCGCCGGGAAATCCGCATCGATGAAACCGGTTTCATTGTACTGAAGCACGCGGGCTTTGAAAATCGGTGCTAACCCTGGAATCCCGGAGCCGGACCGCCTACGGATCCAGCCGCGTCGAGCCCCGCGCCATCAGCGTCCCGGGCAGGCGGATCGCGCGGGCGGGGACGGCCAGCCCGCCGATGCGCTCGATCAGGCACTGCGCCGCCAAGCTGCCCAGGGCGTCGGTCGGCTGGGCCACCGCGCTGATGCCCGGCCCGACGTACGGCGCCCAGGGCGTGTCGTCGATGCCGATCAGGCCGATGTCCGGCCCCAGGCGCCAGCCCAGTTCCGCCACGGCGGCCACGATGCGCATGGTCACGACCCCGTTGCCCGCGATCACGGCGGGCGGGCGGCGCGCGCCGGCGCGCAGATCCCGCAAGGCCCGCGCCAGGCCGGCCGGGTCGCCGGCGCCCGCCTCGATCCACCAGCCGGTGGCCGGCGCCCCCAGGGCCGCCAGCCGCGTCTCGTAGGCGCGGATGCGCTCGATGCGGGAACTGACCGCGCCCAGCGGCTCGCTGACGAACAGGAAATCACGATAGCCCGCCGCCATCAAGTGGTCGAGACAGGCATCGACGGCCTGGACGTTGTCCAGCGACACGAAGTCGACCTCCAGGCCCTGATGCAGGCGATCGACCAGCACCACCGGCCGGCCGCGCAAGGCCGGCGTCAGCACCGCGCCCTGCTCCAGGCCCATGGTGTTCAGGATGAAACCCTCGACCTGGTAGGTGGACAGCACCTGCAGGCCCACGCTTTCGCGCTCGCGTTCGTTGCCCAGGTTGAACAGCATCATCAGGTAGCCCGCCTGGCGGCAGGCCTGCTCGGCCCCGCTGAGCACGGCGACGGAATAAGGATTGGTGATGTCGGCCACCACCAGGCCGATCAGCCGCGAGCGGCCGCGCTTGAGCGCCCGGGCCATCGGGCTGGGCGTGTAGGACAGGGCCTCGACCGCGGCCTCGACCCGCCGGGCGATTTCCGGCGACAGCAGGGTGTCGCGGTGGTTGAGGAACCGCGACACCGTGGCCTTGGAAACCCCGGCGTGACGGGCCACGTCGGCGATCGTGCTGCGCGGCGGGTGATTGCTCATGAGCGGAAAGGTCCGGATGGAAGGTTCGGTCCGCCGGGTTCGCGCGCTGGGCCCGGCGCATGCGAACGCGCCGGACGGCGGCTCGATCCGGGCGCCTGTGCGGAAATTGCGGAACGCCTCATTTTATCCGTCCGGCGGGCGGCGCCGCGCGCTCAGCGCCCCGCCCACTGCGGCCATTGGAAGAAACAGGCGCCCTGCTCGGCCCCGTCCGCGTGGGCGCGGGCCACGCCGAACAGGTCCCGGCCGATCCCCTGCGCGGACGCCTCCGGGTCGAAACCCGCCGGCTCGCGCGCCAGCCAGGCCGCGTCTTCCCGCACTTCCAGCGTGCCGGCAACGGCGTCCAGCCGCACGAGATCCCCGTCGCGCAGGCGCGCCAGCGGACCGCCCGCGCAGGCCTCGGGCGTGACGTGGATCGCGGCGGGCACCTTGCCCGAGGCGCCCGACATCCGGCCGTCGGTGACCAGGGCCACCCGATGGCCCCGGGCCTGCAGCACGGACAGCGCGGGCGTCAACTGGTGCAGTTCGGGCATGCCGTTGGCGCGCGGTCCCTGGAAGCGCAGCACCGCCACCAGGTCGCGCTCCAGCTCGCCGCGCCCGAAGGCCTGGAGCAGCGCCGCCTGGCTCTCGAAGATCCGCGCGGGGGCCTCGACCACGCGGTGCTCGGGCGCGACGGCGGACACCTTGATCACCGCGCGCCCCAGGTTGCCGCGCAGCAGCTTCAATCCGCCGTCCGGGCTGAAGGGAGCGTCCGCCCCGCGCAGCACCGACTCGTCCGCCGAGGCGCGCGGGCCTTCTTCCCAGACCAGGGCGCCGTCGCGCAGCGCCGGGCGGCGCGTATAGGCCTCCAGCCCCCGGCCCATGATGGTGGTCACATCGTCATGCACCAGCCCGGCCTCGCGCAGGGCGCGGATCAGGAAGGCCATGCCGCCCGCCGCCTGGAACTGGTTCACGTCCGCCCCGCCGTTCGGATAAACGCGCGCCAGCAGCGGCACCACCGCCGACAGCTCGGAAAAATCGTCCCAGTCGATGGCGATGCCCGCCGCGCGGGCGACGGCCACCAGGTGCAAGGTGTGGTTGGTGGAGCCGCCGGTGGCCAGCAGGCCGACGATGCCGTTGACCAGCGCGCGCTCGTCGACGACCTCGGCCACCGGCGTGAAGCGCCCGCCTCCGGCGGCCAGCCCGAGCGCGTGGCGCGCGGCCTCGTGCGTCAGGGCCTCGCGCAGGGCGGTGCCCGGCGGCACGAAGGACGCCCCCGGCAGGTGCAAGCCCATGATTTCCATCAGCATCTGGTTGGAATTGGCCGTGCCGTAGAAGGTGCAGGTGCCGGGCGCGTGATAGGCGGCCATTTCCGAGGCCAGCAGGGCGTCGCGGCCCACCTCTCCCCGCGCATGGAGCTGCCGCACCCGGGATTTCTCTTCGTTGGAGAGGCCCGAAGGCATCGGCCCCGCCGGCACGAAAACCACCGGCAGGTGGCCGAAGCTGAGCGCGCCGATCAGCATGCCCGGCACGATCTTGTCGCACACCCCCAGGCAGACCGCCGCGTCGAACATCTGGTGGCTGAGCGCGATCGCCGTGGCCATAGCGATCACGTCGCGGGAAAACAGGCTGAGTTCCATGCCCGCCTGGCCCTGGGTGATGCCGTCGCACATGGCGGGCACCCCGCCCGCGAACTGGGCGCTGCCGCCGGCAGCGAACGCGGCCTGGCGGATCCAGGCCGGATAGCGGCCCAGCGGCTGGTGCGCCGACAGCATGTCGTTGTAGGCCGATACGATGGCCAGGTTGGGCCGTTCGGAGCCCGCCAGGCGCGCCTTGGCGGCATCGGGCTCGGCCGCCAGGGCGTGGGCCAGGTTGGCGCACGCCAGCCCGGCGCGCCGCGTCTTCGTCCCGTAGGCGGCGCGGCTGCGCGCCAGATAGCGTTCGCGCGTGGCGCGGCTGCGGGCGGCGATGCGCTCGGTCACGGACCGGACGACGGGATGAAGGATCACGACAGCCTCCGAAGGACGGGAGTGGACAGGGCTTCAGTATAGGCTGATTTTTTATTGAAACTACATTTTTTATGCATATAAGCAATCTTTATGATTTATATGTAATTTGATTACTTATACCGCCGGATCCGACCGGATTCGATAGGCATGGAATGGTCCGCAGGGACCATTCCATGTCCGATCTCATCCCGCCTTTATACTGGTGCCCTCATGAATACATCCATCCTGCCCGAGCTGCGCGCCCGTCTGCCCAGGCTGAGCCGCGCCGCCGCCCGCGTCGCGCGCCTGGCCATCGCCCATCCCGGCGACGTCGCGCGCATGACCATCGGCGAGATCGCCCGGGCGGCCGAAGTCAGCGAGCCCACGGTCATCCGCTTCTGCCGCGCGCTGGGCCACGCGGGATGGCCCGATTTCAAGGTCCGGCTGGCCGCCAGCCTCATGGCCGGGGTGCCCTACGTGCATTCCTCGCTGCGGCCCGACGAAAGCGTGGCCGGCCTGACCGGCAAGGTCTTCGACAACGCCGTCTCGGCACTGCTGCGCGTGCGCGACGCGCTCGACCCCGCCGCGGTCGAATCGGCCATCGACCTGCTGGCGCGGGCCCGCCGCATCGAGTTCTACGGCGTGGGCAATTCCGGCATCGTCGCCGCCGACGCACAGCACAAGTTCTTCCGCTACGACCTGGCGGTCGCCGCCTATTCCGACAGCCACGTCCAGGCCATGGCGGCCTCGCTGCTGGGCCCGGCCGACGCGCTGGTCGCCATCTCGCACTCGGGCCGCTCGCGCGAACTGCTCGAAGCGGTCGGCCTGGCGCGAGCCAACGGCTGCCCCCTCATCGCCGTCACCGCCTCCGGCACGCCCCTGGCCGAACTGGCGACGCTGCACCTGCGCGCCGACACCCAGGAAGACACCGCGCTCTACAGCCCCATGCTCTCGCGGCTGGCGCACCTGGCGATCATCGACGTGCTGGCCCTGGGCGTGGCCCTGCGGCGCGGCGACCAGGCCAGCCGGGTGCTGGAAAAGACCAAGAAAAGCCTGATCGGCAAACGCCGGCCGTAACTCCCGAACACCTCATGGATTCCTCGAGCACCCCCTTGTCCCTGCCCTCGATCGGCCCCACCCTGGCCGCCCTGCGGCCCGGCCAGCGCTACGCCCAGCCGCGCCCGCCGGGCTCCGGCGACGCCCTGCTGCTGGCCGCCCTGGCCCGCGAGGCCCGGCACCCCCTGGCCGCCTTCTGCGCCGACCCGCTGGCCGCCCGGCGCCTGGCCGACGAGATCGCCCTGTTCGACCCGGACCTGCGCGTGCGCTTCCTGCCCGACTGGGAAACTCTGCCCTATGACAGCTTTTCCCCGCACCAGGACCTGATCTCCGAACGCCTGCGCACCCTGCACGCCCTGAGCCAGGGCGCCGTGGACATCCTGGTGGTGCCGGTCACCACCGCCCTGGTCCGGCTGGCCCCGCCCGCCTTCCTGGCGGCCTACACCTTCCATTTCCGCCAGGGCGACGCCCTGGACGAAGAACGCCTGCGCACCCAGCTGACCCTGGCCAACTACAGCCACGTCACCCAGGTCGGCGCGCCCGGCGAGTTCTGCATCCGCGGCGGCCTGATCGACCTGTTCCCCATGGGGTCGGCCCTGCCCTACCGCATCGACCTGTTCGACCGCGAGATCGAGTCCATTCGCAGTTTCGACGGCGACACCCAGCGCAGCCTGTACCCGGTGCGCGAGATCGAACTGCTCCCGGGCCGCGAATTCCCCATGGACGAGGCCGCGCGCAACCGCTTCCGCGCGCGCTTCCGCGAAGTCTTCGAGGGCGATCCGTCGCGCGCCCTGCCCTACAAGGACATCGGCAACGGCATCGCCTTCGCCGGCATCGAATACTACCTGCCGCTGTTCTTCGAGCAGACGGCCACGCTGTTCGACTACCTGCCGCCCGACACCATCGCCATCACGCTGGGCGACGCCCCGGCGGCCATCGCACGGTTCTCCCAGGACGCGCGCAACCGCTGGCAGTTCCTGAAGTCCGACCCGGAACGCCCGGTCCTGCCGCCCGACACCCTGTTCCTGGACGACGAGGCCTTCCACGCCCGCCTGCGCGGCCTGGCCCGCCTGGCGCTGACCGACGAAGGCGCGCATCCGGACTTCGCCCCCTGCCCGCCCGCGGCCGTCAACCGCCGCGCCGACGACCCCCTGGCCGACCTGCGCCGCCACCTGGCCGCGACCCCGCTGCGCACGGCCCTGTGCGTGGACTCCGCCGGCCGGCGCGAGACCATCGCCGAACTGCTGGCCGACTACCATCTGAAGCCCGACGCCATCTTCGATACTTGGCAAGACTGCGTGCGGGGAGATGAGCGATTTTCCCTGGTCGTCGCACCGCTGACAGGCGGCTTCCAGGCGCCGCCCGCCGGGCTGGCGGTGCTGACGGAAAACGACCTCTATCCCGCCCAGGCCGGCCGCCCCGCGCGCACGCGCCGCCGCCACGAACAGAGCAGCGACGTCGACGCCATGGTGCGCGACCTGGCCGAGCTCCACGTGGGCGACCCGGTGGTGCACGTGCAGCACGGCATCGGCCGCTACCGCGGCCTGGTCAGCATGGACCTGGGCGAAGGCCCCATCGAGCTGCTGCACCTGGAATACGCCCGCGACGCCACCCTGTACGTCCCGGTCTCGCAGCTGCACCTGATCGCCCGCTACAGCGGCGCCGATCCGGACCAGGCGCCGCTGCACCCGCTGGGTTCCGGCCAGTGGGAAAAGGCCCGCCGCAAGGCCGCCCGCCAGGCGCGCGACACGGCCGCCGAACTGCTGGCCCTGTACGCCCGGCGCGCCGCCCGCGAAGGTCTGCGCTTCAAGTTCCCCGCCCGCGACTACCAGGCCTTCGCCGAAGGCTTCGGCTTCGAGGAAACCCCCGACCAGGCCGCCGCCATCACGGCGGTGATCCAGGACATGACCTCCGGACGCCCCATGGACCGCCTGGTCTGCGGCGACGTGGGCTTCGGCAAGACAGAGGTCGCCCTGCGCGCCGCCTTCCTGGCCGTCATGAACGGCCGCCAGGTGGCGCTGCTGTGTCCCACCACCCTGCTGGCCGAGCAGCACGCCCAGAACTTCGCCACCCGCTTCGCCGACTGGCCGGTGCGCATCGCCGAACTCTCGCGCTTCCGCACGAGCAAGGAAACGGCCAAGGCCATCGCCGGCCTGGCCGAAGGCTCGGTGGACATCGTCATCGGCACGCACAAGATCCTCTCCAAGGACGTACGCTACAAGCACCTGGGCCTGGTCATCATCGACGAGGAGCACCGCTTCGGCGTGCGCCAGAAGGAGGCCCTGAAGGCCCTGCGCGCCGAGGTCGACGTGCTGACCCTGACCGCCACGCCCATCCCGCGCACCCTGGGCATGTCCCTGGAAGGCATCCGCGACTTCTCCGTCATCGCCACCGCGCCCCAGAAGCGCCTGGCGATCAAGACCTTCGTGCGCCGCGAGGACGGCAGCACCATCCGCGAGGCCATCCTGCGCGAGCTCAAGCGCGGCGGCCAGGTCTACTTCCTGCACAACGAGGTCGAGACCATCCACAACCGCCGCGCGCGGCTGGAGGAACTCGTCCCCGAGGCCCGCATCGCCGTCGCCCACGGCCAGATGGCCGAGCGCGAGCTGGAAGAGGTCATGAAGGGCTTTTACCAGCAGCGCTTCAACGTGCTGCTGTGCACCACCATCATCGAGACCGGCATCGACGTGCCCTCGGCCAACACCATCCTCATCCACCGCGCCGACAAGCTCGGCCTGGCGCAGCTGCACCAGCTGCGCGGCCGGGTGGGCCGGTCCCACCACCAGGCCTACGCCTACCTGCTGACCCCGGGCGAGGACGCCATGACCGCCAACGCCAAGAAGCGCCTGGAGGCCATCCAGTCCATGGAAGAGCTGGGCGCCGGCTTCTTCCTCGCCATGCACGACCTGGAGATCCGCGGCAGCGGCGAAGTGCTGGGCGAATCGCAGTCCGGCAACATCCAGGAGATCGGCTACAGCCTGTACAACGACATGCTGGCCGCCGCCGTGCGCGCCCTGAAGTCCGGCGAGGAGCCCGACCTGGAATCGCCCTTCGGCAGCCAGTGCGAGGTCAACCTGCACGCCCCGGCGCTGCTGCCCTCCGACTACTGCGCCGACGTACAGGCCCGGCTGGGCCTGTACAAGCGCCTGGCGCACGCCGCCGACGCCGACGCGCTCACCCTGCTGCAGGAAGAGCTGATCGACCGCTACGGCAAGCTGCCCGAGGCCGGCCAGACCCTGCTGTCGCTGCACCGCCTGCGGCTGCTGGCCGAACCGCTGGGCGTAATCAAGATCGATGCCGGCGAGACCCAGGCCTCGATCCAGTTCTCCGCCCAGCCCAACGTGGATCCGATCCGCATCATCGAGCTGGTGCAGCAGGACCGGCAGGTCCGCCTGAACGGCCCCGACCGCCTGAAGATCACCTTCGGCGGCACCGTGGACGTACCCGGCCGCGTGCAGAAACTGCGCGGCTTGCTGCAAAGGCTGGCGGGCGCGGCGGCGTAGGCGTGCGCCGGGATTTCTCCGCCCATCCAGGATTTCCCCAGCGGACAAAACGTGTGCCATCGGCATCCCATTCAGCATGCGCCGGGTCATGCTGTCGGTTTGGTATCTCGTCTTCTATCCAAACCGCTTGGGTTTATATATACTATGGCAACCATCCTGCGATTCGACGGCTGGCGCGTCGTGATCTACGCCAATGATCACCGCCCGCCCCACGTCCATGTGATCGGCAACGACGCGGAAGCCGTCTTCCGACTGAACTGCCCGCACGGGCCGCCTGAACCGGTCCGAATCGCAGGGTTGGCGCACCATGCGCTGACGCAAATACGCAAACGACTGGAATCGCACACCCATCTGCTGTGCCTGCACTGGAGCATGATCCATGACGACACCTGATGCCCTCCCCGCGCCTCCTCCGGACGACGATCCCATCCCGGACACCGGCTACGCCGAAGCCGCGCACTACGACCCCGCTTCGCGGCGGATCGTCATCACGCTGCGCCACGGCCTCGAGCTGGCCATCCCGGTCCATCTGCTGCAAGGACTGGCGGACGCGCCGCCGGCTTCCCTGGACAGGATCGACATCAGCCCCGAAGGCACCGGACTGCACTGGCCGGATCTGGACGTGGATTTATATGTGCCCGCCCTGATCCAGGGGCTGTTCGGCACGCGCCGCTGGATGGCGAGCCTGCTGGGCCAAGCCGGCGGACGGGCTCGCTCCGAAGCCAAGACCCGGGCCGCACGCGCCAACGGTCTCAAGGGCGGGCGACCACGCAAGCGGCCGGATGGCGGCTGAGATCACGTACCGCCAGCTCGAAAGACAGGCGCACCGCCGCCAGGCTCGCCGATCTGACAATTTACTTAACATTTGAACTGATAATTATTATTGTTTAGAATTTGCCTCTCATTCATGGTGGAGCTACAAGGCACGCCTGATCCAGAGAGGGGAAATTCGCGCGAAGCCTGCGGCGGGTCCAGAACACCCGTGGGGCGTTCACACCCTTTCCGCTCCCTTCATCGTCCACCGGCCAGGAAAGACATGCGGAACTCCATTCATACCCCCAAGAAAACCTGGGCGGCGCTCGCCGCGACCGGGTGCCTCGCGCTGGCATCGGCCCCCGGCCATGCGCAGAACACCGAGACGAACACGGGCACCGCCGGCACCACGGCGGCACCCGCCGGTACGGACGGCCAGCCCGTCAAGGAGCTCGGCGCCGTCACCGTGACCGGCTCCGTCGGCGACCTGCAGAGCCTGGACTTCTATGCGCCCAATTCCAGCGCCGTGATCAGCGCCAAGGACATCGAGGCCCAAGGCGCGCGCAAGCTCGACGAAGCCCTGCAGTACCAGGCGGGCATCCTCAGCGAACCCTTCGGCGCGGACAACAAGGTTGAATGGTTCAAGATCCGCGGCTTCGACGCCTCCACCTCGCTGGACGGCACGCCGACGACCCCGAACGGATTCTTCGTCTGGAAGCCCGAAATCTTCGGCGTCGAACAGGTCGAAGTGCTGAAAGGCCCGAGCGCCCTGGAATTCGGCGCATCCGATACAGGCGGCGTGGTCAATCTGGTCACCAAGCGGCCCCACAAGGAAAAATCCCTGCTGATGAACGCCGAGGCGGGCCATCGCGGCCGTCTGGGCCTGGGCATCGACTACAACGGGATCGCCAACGACGAGGGCAACGTGTACTACCGCATCGTCGCGCAGGCCCGCCGCGCGGACGGCACGCAGCGGGACACGGACATGAAGAGCTATTATCTGGCGCCCAGCCTGACGATGGACTTCAGCGACCACACCTCCCTGACGCTGCTGACCAGCATCCAGCGCGAGGACGGCCGCCCGACCAACGGATTCCTGCCGGCCTACGGCACCCTCATCGACACCCCCTACGGCAAGATCGACCGGCGCCTGAACGCGGGCGAGCCCGGCTTCGACCACCTGAAACGCACCCAGGCGAGCGCCGGCTGGCTGTTCAGCCACAAGTTCAACCCCGACTGGACCTTCACGCAGAACTACAAGTTCTCGTACCTGGACCTCGACCAGCGCAACGTGTTCGCCTACGGCTCCGACGGCAACCGCGAACTGCTGCGCGGCTATTCGCTCACCGACGGCAGCACCCGCAACCACTACATCGATCACCGCATCAAGGGCCGCGTGCGCCTGGGCGACTCGGTGGAGATCCTGCCCATCTTCGGCGTCGACTACCTGAAGTCCAGCACCTCCGGCCGCAACAACGGCTTCGGGGGAGCTCCAACCCTGGACATGTTCGATCCAGTCTACGGTCAGCCCTTCGCAGTCACCGCGACACCCTACGACCTGAGCTCCAACCAATTGGGCCTGTACGCCTCCGCCCAGGCACGCGTCGGATCGCGCTGGAACTTTAATGCCGGCATCCGCCACGACCGCGCCAGAAGCGACGGCACGATCGCCGGCACGACCTCCGGCTACGACATCAGCCACAACAGCGTGAACGTCGGCGCCATGTACATCAGCGACTACGGCGTTTCGCCCTACGTCAGCTATTCCGAGTCCTTCAAGCCCATCGTCGGCGTCGATGGCTATGGCCGTACCTATCAACCCTACATCGGCAAACAGAAGGAAGTCGGGGTCAAGTTCGAGCCGGACTGGCTGAACGGCACGCTGACGCTGGCCTATTTCGACATCGAGGAAAAGAACGCCCTGATCGCGGACGCGTCCAACATCCAGGTGCAAGGCGGCAAGCGCACCAACAAGGGCGTGGAACTGCAAGGCGACTTCCGGATCACGCCACGCACCGGCGTGAAAGTCACCTATACCTACAGCCATGCCCGTCAGGACATCGGTGAAGCACAAACGATCCGCGCTCCTCTGATCCCCCGCCACCAGGCCAGCCTTTGGGTCGATCATCGATTCGACCTGCCCAATAGCGGCGCGCTGACGGTTGCCGCTGGCGTGCGCTACAACGGCTCGACCGAAGATCAACACTATTACCCAGGCGATATCATCCCCAGCTACACCCTATTCGACCTGATGGCGCGCTACCAGATCGACCGCAACTGGGCCGTGCAGCTGAACGCGCGCAACCTGACCGACAAGACCTACGTCAGCGGCTGCGACTTCTACTGCTACTACGGCGGCGAACGCACCATCGACATGCAGCTGCAATACCAATGGCACTGAGTTCAATGGCGCTGAATCAATGACCCTGACCCCGGATCCATCCCGGGACGCCGCCTGCCCTGGACAGTCCGCCTGGACTGTCCAGGGCATTTTCACGGTCGCCTTCCTGGGCATCGCCGCCGGCCTGCAGATGGCCGACGTCGGCCTGCAGGCCGTGTCCCTGTCCGCCATCCAGAAAAGCTTCGGCGTCGGCGATGCGGCCCTGGGCGCACTGCAGGGCCTGGCGGGCATCCTGATCGCCAGCGCGCTGGCGATCCCGCTGGCGCGCTTCGCGGACCGCTACTCGCGCAAACGGGTGCTGCTGTGCCTGATCGCGGCCTCATCCGCCCTGATGGGGCTGAGCGCCATCGCGCACACGTTTCCGCTCTTCTTCATCGGCCGTTCGGCCGCGGGCATCACCGAATTCGCCATGGTCCCGCTGGTCTACTCCATGATTCCCGACCTGGCGCCGGAACGGCACCGGGTGGCGGCCAATCTCGGCTTCGCGGCCCTGATGGCGGCCGGGGCGAGCGGCGGCTTCTATTTCAGCGGCGCCATCCTGTCCACGGCGGACACGCTGTTCGCCTGGCACGCGGAACCCTGGCGCAAGGCCTTCCTGCTGCTGGGCACGGCCGGCCTGCCCCTGCTGCTGCTCGGCGCCCTGACGGCCGATCCCGTCCGGCACCTCGGCGCGGACGACCGCGCGGCCCATGGATCGCTGCGGGCCTTCCTGCGGCTGCGCTGGCGGGCCGTCGGCCTGTTCGTCGGCACGGCCGGCTGCCTGATCACCGCGGTGCAGGCGCTCAACCAGCTGATCGCGCTGTCGCTGGAGCGCCGCTTCGACGCCGCCCCCGGCGACATCGGCCACGCCATGGGGCTGATCATCCTGGTCACGAGCATCGGCTGCCTGCCGGTGGCCGGGCTGCTGGACCGCGCCCTGGCCCGGCGCATCGGCCAGGCGGCGCGCCCCCTGATCATGGGCGCGTCGGTGCTCATCGCCATGCCGGTGCTCCTGCTGCTGACGGCCATGCGCACGCTCGATCACGCCTTCATCGCCGTGGGACTGTTCCTGTTCATGACCTGCACGGCCAACGCCCTGGTGCCCACCATGCTGCAGGACCTGGCGCCCGCGTCCCTCAGGGCGCGCTGCTTCGCCCTCTGGAGCTTCATCGTCTCGCTGTTCGGCGCCGCGGGTCCGCTGCTGGCCGGCACGTTCTCGGACCGGCTGTTCGAAAAGCACCTGCTGAACGCCGTCGCCGCCGTCGCCGTGCCGGCGCTGACCGTATCGGCCGCCTGCGCCCTGCGATCCGTCCTGCGGACGCTCAGGGAACGGCGGCTGGCGGCGGAAAGCCCCGCCTAGGAGCACCCCGCCCCATCCGGCGGCACCGGCACACCCACGCACTGGCAGGCGAAGGCCCAGAACAGCGCCGCCTGCTCGAATGCCCGGTCCCGGTCGTCGCTGCCCTGGTGGCCGCTGTCCGGGTCCAGGACCAGGATCGCCGGCCGGTCGCCCGTTCCCCGATGGCGGATGTTCGCCACCAGTTTGGCCGGTTCCCAGTAAGGCACGCGGTCGTCCTTCAATCCGGCCGTGCACAGCAGGGGCGGATAGGCGACCCGTCTCACGTTCTCGTAAGGCGAGATCGCTGCGATCCAGTCGTAGGCCTCGGGGTCGGCCAGGGGGTCGCCCCAGTCCGGACGCAGCAGCGGCACCAGCGGGTGGTCGGCGTCGCTCATGGTGTTGAGCATGTCGACGAAAGGCACCTGGGCGATCACGCCCGCCCAGAGCTCCGGCGCGCTATTCATCGCGCCGCACACCAGCAGCCCACCGGCCGACACGCCGTGGGCCACGATCCGGCCGGGTTCCGCATGGCCGGTCTCCACCAGATGGCGCGCGCACGCGATGAAATCGGTCATGGAATTGCGCTTGCGCCCGCGGCATCCGTCCTGGTACCAGCGCGCGCCCTTCTCGGATCCGCCGCGCACGTGCGCGATGGCGTACCGGAACCCGGCATCGACCAGCACGGCCGCCGGCCAGGAGAAATCCGGTTCCCGGGCGATGCCGTAGGCGCCGTAGCCCGTCAGCAGCAGGGGCCGGGGCCCCTTCGCATCCTTGCGGGACAGCACGGTAACGGGAACCATTGCCCCGTCGGGCGCCCGCGCCTCCAGGCGCTCGACGCGGTACGCGCCGGGATCGAAACCGCGCGGATCGGCTCGTCCCGCCACATGCCGCCGGCCGCTCGCCAGGTCCACGTCCACCCAGCGCGGCGGGCTGGCCGGCGTCTGGTGCGTGATGCGCACCCGCCTTGCGCCATATGGCTGGGAAGCGGCAAGCTCGATGCAATAGGCGGGCTCGTCGAAACCGATCCGGGTTTCCCGCCCGTCGGCATGCGTCAGCACGAGACGATGCAGGCCCTGCGCGCGCTCCAGCCGGACCAGCGCCTCGGCGAAGGGCCGGACCGCGATGATGGGCACGCCAGCGCGGTGGGGCACCAGTTCGTCCCGGACCGTGAAGCTGACGGGATCGAGGCGCAGCAGCTTGCGGTCGATCGCCCCGTCCGCATCGGTCAGCATCAGCAGGGCGCCATTCCACTCATCCACTTCATAGCGCACGCCCCGCCGGCGCGGCCGCACCGTCCGGGGCGGATCCGTCTCGGCACCGGCGGGGATCAGGCGGACCTCGCCGGTATCCGGACCGGCCAGCGTCAGCGTCACGAAACGATCGGCGGCCGTGCGCGCCACCCGCATGAAGATTGCGGAATCGCGCTCCTCGTGGACCAGCACCGGCTCGCCGCCCTCGACCGGAGAACGGTACAGGCGGGTCGGACGGCTGTGCTCGTCGCGCCAGATCCAGAACAAATGACGGGACGAGGGCGAAAAGGTGAAGCCGCCATAGCCGAACGCATCGGACGCCACCAGGATGCGGATGGCGCCGCTGTCGATGTCGAGCAGGCAGATCCGGTGGCGGTCGTCGCCGATCACGTCTTCCGCCCAGGCGAAATAGCGGCCGTCCGGGCTGGGCTGATGGTCCGTGGCGCGATAGTAGGCATGGCCCTCGGCGCGCACGGCCTCGTCGAGCAGGCGCTGGGTCCGCCCGTCCGCGCCGGTGCGGGAAAAGACGCGGTGCGAACCGCCCTCGGGCAGTCCGGCGTGGTAGCGCCAGCCCCCGGATGCTCCGGCCGCCGGCTCGCGGACATCCGGAGCGCCTGCCGCCAGGCGTTCGCGGAACCACCGCGCGGCGGGCTCCAGGGGACCCAGGAGGTCCCGCGCATACCGCGTCTCGGCATCCAGGTGCCCGCGCAGCCGCGGCGGCAGATTGTCCAGCGTGCGCGTGCCGGACGGAGGGATGAACCGCATCCAGGCGTAGGCATCGACGCGCGCGCGTCCGAGCTGCCTGATTTCATGGGGTTCGCGGGGCGCGATGGGGGGAGTGATCACGGGCCAGGGAGTGGCCAAACCGTGTGATGGGACAGAGGGCATGATCTGAAGACTGAATCTCGCCGGGCGGCCCGGCATGGCAGGGGCATCGGCCCGCCATTCGGCCCGCGCAACCCACCCTGAACCGTATCATTCTTTCATAATTCCTACACAATTTGAACTACGAACAATTCTTGTTTAGAATTCCATCCCTAATTGAGAATGATTTTCATGACATTTATCATTTCAGGGAGAATTTGCGTGGAAGACACTCTAGAGTCCCGGACGGGCAAGCTGGCCGGCGGCCTGGCCACGGCGCTGGCCACCCCCGGCCTGTTCCTGCTGCCGCAAGCCGCCGCCCAGGCCCAGAACACGGACCCGGCCCAGCTCAGCCCCATCAAGGTCCAGGGCGAACGGCCCGCGCCCTTCCTGGTCAATGAGTCGGCCTCGCCCAAGTTCACCGCCCCCGTCCTGGACACGGCCAAATCCCTGCAGATCATCCCGAAAGAACTGATCCAGAGCCAGGCTGCCACCACACTGACCGACGTGCTGCGCAATTCCCCGGGCATCACCTTCGGTGCCGGCGAAGGCGGCAATCCCCTGGGCGACCGCCCCTTCATCCGCGGCTACGACGCCCAGTCCAGCACCTTCGTCGACGGCATGCGCGACATCGGCGCGACTTCCCGCGAGGTCTTCAACCTGGAACAGGTCGAAGTCATCAAGGGCGCGGACGGCGCCTACGCGGGCCGCGGCGGCGCGGGCGGCAGCATCGACCTGATCAGCAAGACCGCCAAACTGCGCGACTTCACCGACGTGTCGGCCGGATTCGGCACCGCCAAGTATTTCCGCCAGACCGTGGACAGCAACTGGCAGCTGGGCGAATCCACCGCCTTTCGCCTGAACGCCATGAACCACAGCCAGGACGTGGACGGCCGGGATGCCGTGGACTACAAGCGCTGGGGCGTGGCGCCGACCATCTCCTTCGGGCTGGGCACACCCACCCGCGTGACGCTGAGCTATTTCCACATGGAATCGGACGACACTCCGGACGGTGGAATTCCGTACACGATTTCACCCAAGGGTTCCAACGATCCGGATTTCCATCGCAGCCCGATCACCAGCGTGGATCGCGACAACTTCTATGGTCTGGACAGCGACTACCGCCGCACGCGCAACGACATGGGCACGCTGCTGGTCGAACACGACTTCACGGACCACCTGACCCTGCGCAACCGCACCCGCTATACACGCAGCACGCAACGGTATGTCTGGACGCAGCCGGACGACAGCCAGGGCAATGTGAACAAGGGCATGGTCTGGCGCCGCACCAATACGCGCGACAGCCGCATCAGTACCTGGGCCAACCAGACGGAACTGCAGGGTGAATTCCAGACCGGGCAGTTAAAGCATCGTTTCCTGACAGGGCTCGAACTGTCGGTGGAAGACGCACGTTCGGACAGCCTGAACGTGGACCGTGGCAACAGCAAGTGCCCCGCCGGCATCGGCGCGGCCGGAAACTACACCTGCACCAGCCTCTATGACCCGAACCCCAGCGATCCCTGGGTCAATCCGCTGAATGGCGGCCCCAAGGGCGCACCTACCTACACCCGCACCCTGACCAAGTCGATCTACGGCTTCGATACGATCGAGTTCAACGAGCATTGGCAAACGACGCTGGGGCTGCGCGTGGATGACTACGCCACGCATCGGGACCCCACCGGTGGAGATCGCGTCGACCGCCACGACACCCTGTTCAACTATCAACTCGGCCTGGTCTACAAGCCGGCCCCCAACGGTAGTATTTACGTGTCCTACGGCACCTCGTCGACACCGGCCGGCGCCACCATGGGCGAAGGCAGCGAAACGCAGGGCCTGACGCCGGGACGTGGCGGCGTAGGCCCGAACGCCGCCGATCTGGCGCCGGAAAAGAACCGCACCATGGAAGTGGGCACCAAATGGGACTTTCTGGATGGGCGCCTGGGCCTGACCGCCGCCGTGTTCCGCGTCGAGACGACCAATGCGCGCATTACCCTGCCCGACAACACCTACGCCATGGCGGGCGACAAGCGCGTGGACGGCTTTGAACTGGGTGCGTCCGGCAACATCACGCCGGAATGGCAGGTCTATGCGGGCTATACCTACCTGAAGAGCCGTATCGGCGACAGCGGCAAGAACAGCACGTACGAAGGCAATGTCTTCCCCAATACGCCGAAAAGCAGCTTCAGCCTGTGGAACACCTACGCCTTCACGCCGCAATTCACGGCCGGTGTCGGCGCCTACTATGTGGACAAGCAGTACGGCAACGAGGCCAACACCATCAGCATTCCGTCCTACTGGCGTTTCGATGCCATGGCCAGCTACAAGTTCAACAAGACCGTCGACCTGCAGATCAACGTGAACAACCTGTTCAACAAGACCTACTACGACAAGGCCTATCCGTCTCATTATGCGTCCATCGCTCCGGGACGCTCGGCCGTCGCCACGGTGAACCTACACTTCTGACCGTGAGCAGCCTCGCATCACCCGCACAGGCACCCGGGGCGGGCCATCCGCCCCGGCCCCCGGCCCCGGCCGGGGCGCCGTCTCCGGCGGACGCCTCATCGCACGCACAGGCCGAAGGCGCACCGCCTTCGGCCTGTGTGCTGGACAGCCACGCCATCAATCGGACCTCTCCCGAGGCCCTGGCCGCCAGCCTGCAGCGCATCCTGGCCGGTCCGCCCGAACAGGCGGCCGCTACGCTGCGCGCCGCCGCCGAGGGCGGTGTCGTGCAGGCGCAGCTGGTCTACGGCCAATGGCTGCTGGACGGCCGGGGCGTCGCCTGCGACCCGGCCCAGGCTGTCCAGTGGTTCCACCACGCCGCCCGCGAAGGCGAACCGATGGCCCTGAACATGCTGGGCCAGTGCCACGCCCATGGCTGGGGCATGCCGGCCAATCCCCTGCTGGCCGCGTACTGGTTCCGTCTGGCGGCCCAGGGCGGCCTGGACTGGGGCATGTACAACTACGCCACCGCGCTGGCTCTGGGCCAAGGGGTGGAGCGGGACCACGCCACCGCCCTGGACTGGTTCCGCAAGGCCGCCGCGCTGGGCCACGCCAAATCCAGCAACATGATCGGCGGTTTCTACGAGGACGGCTGGGTCGTGGAGCGGGACGAGGACGCCGCCCTGGAGCACTATCTGCGGGCCGCCGCGGGCGGCGACTTCAGGGGGAGGTTCAACGCCGCCCGGCTGCTCATCGCGTGCGGCCGGCTGGACGAGGCCATGCCCTGGCTGGACCGGGTCCCGGAAACCGCCACCCCGGCCTTTCTGCGCAAAGCCGCCACTTGGCTGCGATCCTGGATCGAACCCGAAGACCGGACCGCGCCGGCACCCGCTCCCGAAACCGCCGATTCGATCCGGCGCCTGATCCGGATCTACGAGCAGCATCCGGGCACGCCTCCGCCCGGAGCGGAGATCGCCGGCCTGCGGGCCTGACTTTTGCCGCCCGCGCCGAACACCCGACCCGAACACCGTCATGCTGATTTCCATCCCCGACCTGCTGACCCCCGACGAAGTGCGGCAATGCCGCGCCGCCCTGGAGGCCGCGCCGTGGACGGACGGCCGCCGGACGGCGGGCCATGTCGCGGCCCACATCAAGGCTAATCGCCAACTGGCCCTGGACGACCCCATGGCCCGGCGGATCGGCGAACGCATCGTCCAGGCGCTAAGCCGGCACCCCGTCTTCCAGTCCGCCGCCCTGCCCGCCCGCATCCTGCCGCCGCGCTTCAATCGCTACGAAGGCGGCGAGCACTACGGTTTCCACATCGACAACGCCATCTTCCAGGTGCCCGGCGAACCGGAACGCATCCGCACCGACGTGTCCACCACGGTATTCTTCAGCGACCCGGACGAATACGAGGGCGGCGAACTGGTCATCCAGGACACCTACGGCGAACAGCGCATCAAGCTGCCCGCCGGCCACGCCGTGATCTACCCCGGCACCAGCCTGCACCGCGTCACCCCCGTCACCCGGGGCGTGCGCTACGGCTCGTTCTTCTGGACCCAGAGCCTGGTGCGCGACGACGGCCGCCGTGCCCTGCTGCTGCAACAGGACGTCGCCATCCAGCGCCTGATCCAGGCCGGCGCCGACCCCGAAACCATCGCCCAGCTCACCGGCGTCTATCACAACCTGCTGCGCATGTGGTCGGAGCTGTAGAGCAACACGCCGCTACATGACCTTCGTAGTTCCCCGCACGGACATTTCCGTGCCGACGGCGCGCATGCGCCAACGGGGACGGGCATACTAACTTCGCTCACGCCAATTCAGAGCGAAGACCCAGCCTCTTGGCCCACCTCCAGCCCACGCCATGCCGCAGTTGACGCGGCATGATCTGTCACATCTATGCTTTTGATAGATACTATTTTTTGGTATCATTTAAATGAAAAGCAGACATCGCAAGACATTAGCGCTCATCTTCTCCAAGCCCACCCCAGCCGGTGTGAAATGGGCCAACGCCTGCGCACCGCTGACCGAGTTGGGTGCCGACCTGACCGAACGCGAAGGGTCCCGCGTCGCGATCTTCTTGTACGGGCAAGTGAAGGTCATGCACCGGCCGCACCCCTCTCGAGACATGGACAAGGGCGCCATCGCCTCACTACGGCGCTGGCTCGAAGAGCACGGAGTACAGCCATGAAGAACATCATGACGATCAACGGCCATCACGCCGTCATCAACTACGATCCCGACCTGGAAATGTTCCGGGGAGAATTTATCGGGCTCAATGGCGGCGCTGACTTCTATGCCAGCGACATCGTCGGATTGCGGCACGAAGGCGAGCAATCGCTCGAGATATTCCTGGAAGAATGCCGTCGGCGCGGAATCGAGCCGCGAAAGCGCTTCTCGGGCCGGTTCGTGCTCCGGCTCCCGGCCGATACACACGAAGCCGCAACCCTGGCGGCAGCCGCGCATGGAGAAAGCCTGAATCAATGGGTCGCCAGAATACTGGGCAGCGCACTGAATCGCCCCCCAAGCAAACCGACCCGGACCTCGCTGCTGGACGCCTAATGCCGCAACCTGAACCAGTTCAGCACCGCGTCCAGCGGACTGTGGTCCAGGGCGAAGCGCGCCTGCGCGCGCACCACGGGCTTGGCCCGGTAGGCCACTGAATAGAACGCCTGCGCCATCATCGGCAGGTCGTTGGACCCGTCCCCCAGCACGATGATCTGTTCCGGCGCCGCGCCCGTCGCTTCGGCCAGCGCGCGCACGTGACGCGCCTTGCCCGCACCGTCGACGATGTCGCCCAGCACCCGGCCCGTCAGCACGCCGTCCTCGACCTCCAGGGTGTTCGCGTGGGCCTCGTCCAGCGCCAGCCCCCGGCGCAGGCGCTCGGTGAAGAAGGTGAAGCCCCCGGACACCAGGATCGTCTTCAGGCCATGCGCGCGCGCGACCTCGATCAGGCGCTCGGCGCCCGGGTTCAGCCGCAGGCGTTCGGTGAAGACCCGCTCCAGCGCGGTTTCCGGCACGCCGCGCAGCAGGGCCACGCGGCGGCGCAGGCTCTCGGAGAAATCCTTGATCTCGCCGCGCATGGACGCCTCGGTGATGGCGGCGACCTCGGCCTTGCGACCCACCGCGTCGGCGATCTCGTCGATGCACTCGATGTTGACCAGGGTGGAATCCATGTCCATGGCCAGCACCCGGCAGTCCGCCAGGCGATGCACCGTGTCCAGCCAGGCCGCGTCCATGCGCGCGGCGGCGGCCTGGGCCAGGGCCTCGTCCCGGCAGTCCGGATCCACGTCCAGCAGGCGCACGGCAGTCGGTCCCAGTTCCTGGACCCCGCCCGCGCAGGCCACGGCCGCGAGCCGTTCGATATCCGCCGCCATCAGGCGCGGGGCCTGCAGGATGATGTGTGCCATGTGGAAAGTCCTCGGGATTCAGCGCGGCCATTTTACCGTCTGCCGGCGGCCCGCCTCGCGCCCGCCCGACGCGCGGGGACGCGGGGACGCGGGCGGCGCCGTTGCGCGCCCCGTCCCGGCGACTCTGTGGCATCCTTCGTTTTTCACTCCACGATCCGGAACCGCCCATGACCGCCCCCCTCTGCGCCCAGGACTACGCCGATCTGGCCCGCGCGCGCCTGGACCCGGCGACCTGGGCCTGGCTGGAATCCGGCGGCGCGGACGAGCTCACGGCCCGGGCCAATCTCGACGCCTGGCCGGCCCTGCGGCTGCGCGGCCGCGCGCTGCGGCCGCTGGCCGGCGCCCATACCCGCCTGGAACTGGGCGGCCAGGCCCTGGCGCACCCGATCCTGATCGCCCCCACCGCCTGGCACGGCCTGGTCCACCAGGACGGCGAGACCGCCACCGCCCTGGCCGCCGCCGCCACCGGCACGCCCTACGTCCTGAGCGCCCAGTCGGGCACGGCCATCGAGACCCTGGCCACCCTGCCCGAGCCGCCCCTGCTGTGGTTCCAGCTCTACGCCCAGGCCCGCCGCGGGGACACCCTGGCCCTGGCGGCCCGCGCCCTGCGGGCCGGCGCCCGCGTCCTGGTGCTGACCGTGGACGCGCCCGTCAACGGCGTGCGCAACGCCGAGCAGCGCGGCGGCTTCCGCGTGCCGGACACGATCCGCTCCGTCCACCTGGAAGGCCTGTCGCCACCCGCCGCCCGGCCCGCGCCCGCGGGCGGCAGCCCCCTGTTCGGCAGCGGCCTGCTGGAATCCGCGCCGACATGGGACGACGTGGCCTGGCTGCGGGAAAACCTGCCCGCCGGCACCTCCCTGTGGCTCAAGGGCATCCTGGATCCGGAGGACGCGCGCCTGGCCCTGGCGCACGGCATCGACGGCCTGATCGTGTCCAACCATGGGGGCCGCTGCCTGGACACCCTGCCGTCCACCTGCGAGGCCCTGCCGGCCGTGGCGCGGGCCGTGGCGGGCCGCATCCCCATCCTGGCCGACGGCGGCATCCGGCGCGGCACGGACATCCTCAAGGCGCTGGCGCTGGGCGCCCGGGGCGTGCTGATCGGCCGACCCGTGCTGCACGCCCTGGCGGCGGGCGGCGCGCCCGCCCTGGCGCACCTGATCCAGGTGCTGCGCGGGGAACTGGAAGTGGCGATGGCCCTGACGGGCTGCCGCACGCTGGCCGATGTGGACGCGGGCGTGCTCTATTGAAACCTAAAAGGCATAGCGCAGTCCGCCGTTGATCGAAGCGCCGCCGACCCCATTGCCCCCGATCTCGTGCCGGTACGCGACGCTGGCATGGAACGACAGCCTGTCCGAGGTCTTCGCATCGATCCCGAGCCGGCCTTCGAGCGACGTGCCGTAGTGGCCGAGCTGGAAAGCGTCGCCCAGGAAAATCCTGCCGCCGCCGCTCAAGCCATGCAGCACGTCCGCCTTGGCATACGCGGTGACGAGGCCGCCGCGGCCGGCCGCGAAATCGCGCGACAGCCGGGCCCCGAGACGGCCGGTCCACTGGTCCTGATTACCGAGATCGACCACGAAGCCATCGACATCGGATTGGCGATCGAACATCAGCCGCTGGTAGACGAGCTGCGCCTGCGGTTCGAGCACGAAGCCGCCGCCCAGCCGGACCGGATAGCCGGCCTCGAGCGAAGCGGCGAGGCTCGTACCCTTCAGGCTCGCGGTGCGCCCGCGCAGGCTGGTCGAGACGTCGCCGTCGAAAGCGCCCGCCGAGACGATGCCATCGACATACCCTCCGCCGGCATGCAGCCAGGTCGCATAGGCGGCCACCGACCAGGTATCGAAATCCCCCGACCCCGCGCCCTGGACATGCTTCGGGCGGTAGGACAGCGAGCCGATCGTGCCGGCGATGCCGAAGCGCGCGATGCCGGCGTCGTTCCCGAAAGCGAACAGGTTGCCGCCCATCTGCGCGGCGGAATAATCGAAGTCCGCATCGTAGCCATAGTCGGCCGCGCCGCGGTTCGATGAATAATCGTGCCGGCCGCCGTAGGCCCGCAGGAAGAACTCGCCAGTGTCCGCGCCGCTCCCGGCCGGGGCGCCCCGGCGGATCTCTCCCAGGCGGCTGTGCAGGTTAGAGACATCCTGCAGGCCGGCATCGAACAACGCCGTCGGCGCAACGATGTAGGCCGGCACCTGCGGCGCGACCTCCCGGGTGTGCTCGCCCGTGAAGGCGCTTTGCAGGCGATAGTCCCAGTAGGGCGAGGTGCCCGCCACCAGCCGCTGGCCGTCATCGGCGGCCCCGTGCTCCGAACCGGGCCCGTAGGCGTAGAGCCTGTACTGGTAGGGCATGCCGTCCAGGGCGACGTAATCGCCGCGCAGCCGGAACGACGTGGCGGTGGCGTTGCCGGCCACCTGGATCAGGGAGATGCCCTCGTCGGCGCGGTTGCCGCCGTCGGGGGACGTCGCGCCGCCCGGGCTGCCGGCCACGCCGTTCACCTCGACCTGGGTCGTGCCGGCCACATCGCCATTGATCAGCAGGCGGTCGGTCCGCTGGTTGGACAATGCGCCGCCCTCGTTGAGCCAGGTGTTCATCCGCAACGTCGCGCCGTTGGCGATGTATTGCGCCGTGCCGCCCGTGTTCCCGCCGCCTACCGTCAGGGTCTGGAAGGCGCCGGCCGCGGGCCCGGCGAAGGCGATGGCGCTGTGATCGACCGTCAGGTTCGACACCGCCGATTCCACCGACCCGTCCGCCGCCGCGGTCAGGGTCCACAGCGTGCCGTTGCGCAATTCGACGTCGGACCGCGACACCGCATCGACACGCGCCCCGCCGGTGAGCCTGGAGGCATCGGCCCTCATCCTGAAGAAGGCCGGGTTGACGACGGAGCCCCCTTCGGCGACATCGAACAGGGTCCCGTTGCCGGAAATCGTCGTGCCCGCCAGGGTCAGCGTATTGTCGGCGCCGCGCGCGGAGATCGCCGGCGCATCGGCGGCCCGGAGCACGCCGCCGGCGACGTCGATGGTATTGACCTGGCCCGCGTTGCCGAGCAGAACCAGCAGGCGGCCGCCCGCCCCGCTCGTCGTCGCATCGACGTTCTCGAGCGTGATGCCGCCGCCGTAGCTGGCGACGACGGCATACCCATCGGTACCGTGGGTCTCGATGGTGCCGTTGCGCATCGAAATCGTGGAACCGCCATAGGTGCGCAAACCGAAAGCCGATTGGCCGAGGGTCTTGACGCCGACCCCATCGAGAGCGATCGACGATCTCGGCATCGACGTCATGATGGCGGTAGCGCCATCGCCCGTCGTCTCGACGGCGCCATTCGTCAGGGAGATCCTGCCGCCCTGGTCCGCATACAGGCCGAAGGCGACATCGGTTTCGACCCGGGTATTGGTCAGGTCGACACTCGCCACCATGGCGCTGGAAGTGGCGGTGGCATAGACGCCATGGGCATTCAGGCCGGAGGTCTTGATGGCGAGCCGATCCCCCTTCACCACCGCCGCGCCGCCGGATGACGAGCCCGCGGCCCAGATGCCCGAGGCATAGGTTCCGCGCGTGGTGATGGTGCCGTTTTCCAGGTACGTGGTGCTGCCTACGTTGGCATTGACGCCATAGGCGCTGGCTCCGGTCGTATCGAGCGAGAAATTCTTGAGGTCGACATATCCCTGCAGATTGTGCACCGCCGTGCCCACCGAGTTGATCGCCACGCCATCGGCATGGATCTTTCCGCCCGATTGGGCGCTGACACCGAGCCCGGACGACGTGAGGGTCGAACCACCCAGGAAATTGATGGTGCCATTGTCGTATGCGAGCACTGTCTGGAAAGAGGTGCCGCTGCTGACCATGGCGACGCCATCCAGCGTCACCTGGCCGCCGCCGTGGGCGTAGACGGCCTGCCGCGAGGCATTGATCGTCCCGCCCACCATGCCGATCTCGCTGCCGGCGCCCTGGGCGCGCAATCCGTTGGCGCCGGAAACCGTGGTATCGCCGCCGAGGTGGATCTTTCCGCCGGACATGGCATGGACCGGAGTGCCGGAATCGTACCCGCCATCGGTGATGTCCAGGTTTGCGCCGGTGATCGTGCTGCCACCGCTCGCAAAGACGGCCGAGCCGGACGGCAGGTTCGACACGGAGGAAAAACTGCCGCTGCTGGCGGACGAGCTGCCGCCATCGGTCTTCGACAACTGGGCGGAAAGGGCCGGGCCCGACAGCAGAAGGATTCCGGCCGGCACGGAAGCGGAAAGAAGGAGTTTGTCTTTTAGTTTCATCGGGCTCTCGCGGGAAACGCGGATCCCGGAGGCTGCGATCCGCAAGGAACCGCGATGCGCAGGCCGGGTCCGGCACCCATGAGAGGCTAGGCGATGGATTCGACGTATTCGATAGGAGGATTCCGATTCGGCGGGTCCGGCCGACATGGATCAAGCGCTTGCCGGCATCGGGATACGGCGCCCCGCCGGCGGGCCGTCCATGAAAAAAAAGCCGGCAACCCTTTCGGGCGCCGGCGATTCAACAGGACGGTCCGGAGCGGTTCGCGCGTGGGCGCGCCCCGCGCGCCGGGCCCGATCGGGCGATGTGACTCAGGCGATCAGCGCGGATGGCGGCGCAGCATGTAGCGCCAGACGAAGCCGGGATAGCCCAGCACCAGGAACAGGGCCAGGGTCACGGCATAGAATTCCCAGCGCTGCGGAAAGGCGTTGCCCAGGTTCAGTTCCAGGGCGAAGCCCAGCGTGCCGACCAGCACGTAGCCCACCAGGACTTCCAGCAGGCGGTCGAAGAAGGACTTGACGCCCGCGCCGCGCGGCCGGGCGCCCGAATGGCGCGCCGCGGCGGCGCCAGCCGCCGCGTTTTCGGACGAGTCCGCCGCCGTCCGGCGCCAGCCCGGCAGCGCCAGCAGCAGGCCGGCCACCAGCAGGCTCGCCAGCAGTTTCAGGAGGAACAGCCCCGTCGTCGCGCCTCCGCCGGCGAAGGCTCCGCCCACCAGTTTCAGCGTGCCCCAGGACCACAGGGCCAGCCCCGCCAGGAAGGCCAGGCCCAGGCCCCAGCGCGCCAGGCCGGGCAGCGTGCCGCCCGGCGCCCAGGGCCAGGGGGCCAGCCGCCGCTCCAGCAGGAACGGCAGGTTGGCCATGACCAGGGCGCAGAAGATGACGATCCAGACCGCCGCCGTCAGGGACATGAAGACGGGCGCCCGTTCAGAAGGCCAGCGACTGGCGGATGACGTCCACGCACAGGGACATCAGGCCGCCCGGCAGGATCCCCAGGCCGATCACCAGCAGGCCGTTGATGGACATCACGCCGCGCGTGGCCAGCGTGCCGGAACCCAGCGTGACGCTGTCCTCGGGCTCGTCGAAGTAGGCCGTCTTCACCACGCGCAGGTAGTAGAAGGCGCCGATCAGCGAACACATCACCGCGAATACGGCCAGCCAGACATGGCCGGCGCCGACCACGGCCTGCAGCACGACCAGCTTGGCGTAGAAGCCCGACAGCGGCGGGATGCCCGCCAGCGAGAACATGGACAGCAGCAGCACGCCGGCCAGCAGCGGATTGCGGCGGTTCAGGCCCTTGAGATCCGAGATTTCCTCGCATTCGAAGCCCTGGCGCGACAGCAGCAGGATCAGGCCGAAGGTGGACAGCGTGGTCAGCACGTAGATGACCACGTAGAACAGCGAGGAACCGTAGGCCGCGGCGCTGGCGCCGGCCTGGCCTTCGTACACACCGGACATCAGGCCCAGGAACACGAAGCCCATCTGGCCGATGGTCGAGTAGGCCAGCATGCGCTTGAAGTTGGTCTGGGCGATGGCGACGATGTTGCCGATGGCCAGCGACAGCACGGCCAGGATCAGCAGCATCGGCTGCCAGTCCACCGCGATGCCGTGCAGGGCCTCGATCAGCAGGCGCAGCGTGATGACGAAGGCGGCGAACTTCGGGGCCGAGCCCACCAGCAGCGTGACCGTGGTCGGCGCGCCCTGGTAGACGTCCGGCGTCCACATGTGGAAGGGCGCGGCCGTCATCTTGAAGGCCAGGCCCGAGACGATGAACACCACGCCGAACACCAGCGGCATGCGGTCGGCGCCGCCCTCGCGGATCACCTGGGCGATCTCGGCCAGGCCGAGCTGGCCGGTGGCGCCGTAGATCATGGACATGCCGTAGAGCAGGATGCCCGAGGCCAGGCAGCCCAGCACGTAGTATTTCATCGCGGCCTCGGTCGAGGCCAGGTGATCGCGGCGCAGGGCCACCAGGCCGTACAGGGCGAAGGACATCAGTTCCACGCCCAGGTACACCGTCAGCATGCTGCCGGCCGAGATCATGACGAACTCGCCCAGCAGGGTCAGCAGCGCGAGCGAATACATTTCGCCGCCGCGCGCCACCATGTCGCGCTTTTCGGCGTAGGCGCGGCCGTAGATCAGCGTCACGCCGACGGCGATGGCCGACAGGATCTTCAGGAAATGGCCCAGCGAGTCGGCCACGTACAGGCTGCTGAAGGTGCGGCCCTGCGTGGCTTCGCCCCACTGCCCCCAGGACACCAGGATGACGACCAGCAGCGTGCCCATGGTCAGCATGAAGGTCATGCGCCGCGTGGGATCGTTGCCGAAGGCGTCGATCAGCAGCACGGCCCCGGTCAGCACCAGCAGCACGATCTCGGGAGTCGCCAGCGCGAAGTCGAAAAGATTTTGCATAGTGGTTCCGGCCTACAGTTTCGAGATGGACACGTGCTGCAGCAAGGCTTGCACCGAGGGATGCATCAGGTCCGTGAAGGGCTTGGGATAGATGCCCATGAACAGCGTCAGGATGGCCAGCAGGCCCAGGATCAGGAATTCGCGGCTGCACAGGTCGGACATGCCGTCGACCTGCTCGTTGGCCACGGGGCCGAAGGCCACGCGCTTGACCATCCACAGCGAATAGCCCGCGCCCCAGATCAGCGCCGAGGCGGCCAGCAGGCCGATCCAGAAGTTGTACTGCACCGCGCCCAGGATCACCGTGAATTCGCCGATGAAGCCGCTGGTGCCCGGCAGGCCCGCGTTGGCCATGGAGAACAGCACGAAATACGTGACGAAGCGCGGCATGCGGTGCACCACCCCGCCGTAGGCGTCGATGCGGCGCGTGTGCAGGCGGTCGTACATGACGCCGATGCACATGAACATGGCGCCCGACACGAAGCCGTGCGAGATCATCTGGATGATGGCGCCTTCCAGGCCGGTGACGTTGAACAGGAAGAAGCCCAGGGTCACGAAGCCCATGTGAGCCACGGACGAATACGCCACGAGCTTCTTCATGTCGTCCTGGACGATGGCGACCAGGCCGATGTAGATCACCGCGATCAGCGACAGCGCGATCATCAGTCCGGCCAGGCTGTGCGAGGCGTCGGGCGCGATCGGCAGCGAGAAGCGCAGGAAACCGTAGGCGCCCAGCTTCAGCATGATCGCCGCCAGCACGATGGAGCCGCCCGTGGGGGCTTCCACGTGGGCGTCGGGCAGCCACGTGTGCACCGGCCACATCGGCACCTTGACCGCGAAGGCCGCCAGCAGCGCCACGAAGATGAAGACCTGCTCGGTGTAGCTCAGGGGCAGCTTGTGCCAGGTCGCCACGTCGAAGGATCCGCCCGAGGCGTGCCACAGGTAGATGAAGGCGATCAGGGTCAGCAGCGAACCCATCAGCGTGTAGAGGAAGAACTTGAAGGCCGCGTACACGCGGTTCGGGCCGCCCCAGGCGCCGATGATGATGTACATCGGAATCAGGGTGGCCTCGAAGAACACGTAGAACAGCATGCCGTCCAGGGCGCAGAACACCCCGATCATCAGGCCCGACAGGATCAGGAACGCGGCCATGTACTGGGCCACGCGGGACTTGATGACTTCCCAGCCGGCCAGCACCACGATGATGGTGATGAAGGCCGTCAGCAGCACGAACCACACCGAGATGCCGTCGATCCCCAGGTGGTAGTTGAGGTTGAAGGCCTCGATCCACGGCGTCTTTTCGACGAACTGCATGTCGGCCGTGTCCGGGTTGAAACCGGTGTACAGGGGGATGGTCACCAGCAGCCCGGCGATGGAGCCGACCAGCGACAGCACCCGGGCCGGTCCCGGATTGTCGTCCCGGCCGACCAGCAGCACCAGCAACCCGAAGAAGATCGGGACGAAGATCGAGAGGGTCAGCCAGGGGAGTGTAGAGGACGCCATTTCGCTAGCCATCAGTGAACCATCAAGACGAAGAAAGTGAGAAACACCATGATGCCGATGATCATGGCGAAGGCGTAGTGATAGATGTAGCCGGACTGCAGCAGGCGGGCCGTGGCGGCCGCGGCCCCCACCAGCCGCGCGCTGCCGTTGATGATCAGGCCGTCGATCAGGCCGCGGTCGCCGCCCTGCCACAGGCCGCGCCCCAGGGCGCGGGCGAAGCGGGCGATGACGTTCTCGTTGAACCAGTCGAAGTAGTACTTGTTGTCCAGCAGGCGGTAGATCGGAGCCAAGCCGCGCGCGAACGCCGCGGGCACCGACGGGTTCACCAGCCAGCAGTACCAGGCGACCACGAAGCCGGCCAGCAGCAGCAGGAACGGCACCGAAGTGAAGCCGTGCAGCGCGAAGGCCACCCAGCCGTGCCATTCGTGGGCCAGTTCGGCCATGGCCGGATGATGGGAAGCCACCGTGATGGCCTTGCCGAAATAGCCGTCGAACAGCAGCGGATCGATGAACCAGACCCCGGCCACCACCGACATCACCGCCAGCAGCACCAGCGGCAGCGTCACCACCCAGGGCGATTCCTTGGGCAGGCCGCCGCCATGATGGTCGTCATGGCCATGACCGTGATCGTGGCCATGCGCATGCGTATCGTGGCCGTGGGCCGCCAGGGTGCGGCCTTCGTCATGATGGACGTGGGCCGGGCCGTGCACGGTGTCGAAGCGTTCCTTGCCGTGGAAGACCAGGAAGTACAGGCGGAAGGAATACAGCGAGGTCACGAACACGCCGCACAGCGTCGCGTAGTAGGCGAAGTTCGCCCCCCAGACGTTGGCCGCGCCGGCGGCCTCGATGATGTGTTCCTTGGAATAGAAGCCGGAGAAGAACGGCGTGCCCACCAGGGCCAGCGTGCCGATCAGCATGGTGATCCAAGTGATCGGCATGTACTTGCGCAGGCCGCCCATGTGGCGCATGTCCTGGTCGTGGTGCATGCCCAGGATCACCGAACCCGCGCCCAGGAACAGCAGCGCCTTGAAGAAGGCGTGCGTCATCAGGTGGAAGATTGCCACCGGGTAGGCCGAGGCGCCCAGCGCCACCGTCATGTAGCCCAGCTGCGACAGCGTGGAATAGGCCACCACGCGCTTGATGTCGTTCTGCACCACCCCGAGGATGCCCAGGAACAGCGCGCCGAAGGCACCGATCACGATGATGACCGACAGCGCCGTGGGCGACATTTCGAACACGGGCGAGAAGCGGGCCACCATGAAGATCCCGGCCGTCACCATGGTGGCGGCGTGAATCAGGGCGGAGATCGGCGTCGGACCTTCCATGGAGTCGGGCAGCCAGACGTGCAGCGGGGCCTGGGCCGACTTGCCCATGGCGCCCACGAACAGCGCCAGGCAGACCACGGTCAGCAGGTGCCATTCGGTGCCCGGGAACAGCAGGCCGGAGAGCCGGTCGACCTGGGCGAAGACTTCCGCGTAGTTCAGGCTGCCGGTGTAGGCGTACAGCAGGCCGATCCCCAGCACGAAGCCGAAGTCGCCCACGCGGTTCACCATGAAGGCCTTCAGGTTGGCGAACACCGCCGACGGACGGCCGTAGTAGAAGCCGATCAGCAGGTAGGACACCAGGCCCACGGCTTCCCAGCCGAAGAACAGCTGCAGCATGTTGTTCGACATCACCAGCATCAGCATGGAGAAGGTGAACAGCGAGATGTAGGAGAAGAAGCGCTGGTAGCCCGGATCGTCGGACATGTAGCCGATGGTGTAGATGTGCACCATCAGCGACACCGAGGTCACCACCACCATCATCAGCGCCGTCAGCGGATCGATCAGGAAGCCGATCTCGAACTTGACCGAGCCGATCATGGACCAGGTGTAGACCGTGCCTTCGAAGGTCTGGCCGTCGAGCACCTGCTGCAGCACCAGCAGCGAGCCGGCGAAGGAAACCGCCACCCCCAGGATGGTCAGCAGGTGCGAGCCGCGGCGCCCCAGCCACGACCCGAGAAAGCCCGTGCCGAAGAAGCCGGCGATCACGGCGGTGACCAGCGGCGCCAGGGCGATCAGGAGATACAGGTTTTGTGCGGACATGGCGTGACTACCCCTTCAGCGAGTCGAGCTTGTCGACGTTGATGGTGCTGAGATTGCGGAACAGCAGCACCAGGATCGCCAGCCCGATGGCGGCCTCGGCGGCGGCCACGGTCAGCACGAAGAACACGAAGATCTGCCCGGCCGGGTCGCCCGACCCGATGGAGAAGGCGACGAAGTTCATGTTGGCCGCCAGCAGGATCAGTTCGATCGACATCAGCAGCACGATCAGGTTGCGGCGGTTCAGGAAGAAGCCGAACACGCCCATGGCGAACAGGATCGCCCCGACGATCAGGTAATGGCTCAGGCCTATGGTCATTTTTCGGCTCCTTCGGATTGCGCGTCGGCCGTCTCGACCTGCGCGGGCATGCTCACCAGGCGCACCCGGTCGGCGGCGCGCACGCGCACCTGCTTGCCCGGATCGGTGCGCTTGTAGTCGGCGCGCTTGCGCATGGTCAGGGCGATGGCGCAGATCATGCCGACCAGCAGCACCACCCCGCCGATCTCGACGGCGTAGGCGTACTGGGTGTACATCGCCGTGCCCAGGGCCAGGGTGTTGTCGAAATCATCGGCCGGGACCGGCAGCGCCGGGGCACCGCCCCAGGAGCGCAGCAGCACGAAGGCCATTTCCAGCACCATGATCCCGCCGATGGTCAGGCCCAGCGGCAGGTAGACCTTCAGGCCCTGCTTCAGGCCCTCGGTGCGCATGTCCAGCATCATGACGACGAACAGGAACAGCACCATCACGGCGCCGACGTAGACGATCACCAGCACCAGCGCCAGGAATTCCGCCTGGATCAGCATCCACATCATGGAGGCGGTGAAGAAGGTCAGGATCAGGTGCAGCACCCCGGTCACGGGGCTGCTCGCCGTGATGACGCGGAACGCCGCCACGACCAGCACGATGGCCAGCAGGTAGAACAGAACGGTATCGAAACTCATGGTCGGGTTCCCGGCATCAACGGTAGGGCGCGTCGGCGGCGCGGCGGGCCGCGATTTCCGACTCGTAGCGGTCGCCCACGGCCAGCAGCATGTCCTTGGTGTAGTACAGGTCGCCGCGCTTTTCACCGTGGTATTCGTGCAGGTGGGTCTCCACGATGGCGTCCGTGGGACAGGCTTCCTCGCAGAAGCCGCAGAAGATGCACTTGGCCAGGTCGATGTCGTAGCGCGTGGTGCGGCGCGTGCCGTCCTCGCGCTGGTGCGATTCGATCGTGATGGCCAGGGCCGGGCAGACGGCTTCGCACAGCTTGCAGGCGATGCAGCGTTCCTCGCCGTTGGCGTAGCGGCGCTGCGCGTGCAGGCCGCGGAACCGCGGCGAGGCCGGCGTCTTTTCCATCGGATAGCGCAGCGTGATCTTGCGCTTGAAGAAGTATTTTCCCGTCAGGCGCATGCCTTCGAGCATTTCCTTCAGCATCAGGCTGCCGAAGAAATCCTTGATCGCTTCCATCTCGTACCCCTTACTGCCAGATGTTCCAGGGCGTCTGCATCCAGATCGCCACCACCACCAGCCAGATCCCCGTCAGGGGAATGAAGACCTTCCAGCCCAGGCGCATGATCTGGTCGTAGCGGTAGCGCGGGAACGTCGCGCGGAACCAGATGAACATGGACACCACCACGAAAGTCTTCAGGCCCAGCCACAGCCAGCCCGGCACCCAGGTGAAGGGCGCGAAGTCCAGCGGCGCCGCCCAGCCCCCCAGGAACATGATCGAGGCCATCGCCGACAGCAGGATCATGTTGGCGTATTCGCCCAGGAAGAACAGCGCGAAGCCCATGCCGGAATATTCCACCATGTGGCCCGCCACGATTTCCGATTCGCCTTCCACCACGTCGAAGGGGTGGCGGTTGGTCTCGGCCACCGAGGAGACGACGTAGATCACGAACAGCGGCAGCAGCGGCAGCCAGTTCCAGGACAGGAAGTTCAGGCCCATGCCGGCGAAGTGGCCGACGGTCTGGCCCTCGACGATGCCCGACAGGTTCAGCGTGCCCGACACCAGCAGCACCGTGACCATGACGAAGCCGATGCCCAGCTCGTAGGACACCATCTGCGCCGAGGCGCGCAACGCGCCCAGCAGGGCGTACTTCGAGTTCGACGCCCAGCCGGCCATGATGACGCCGTAGACTTCGATCGAGGTGATGGCCAGGATGAAGAGCAGGCCCGCGTTGACGTCGGCCAGGACGACTTCCGGCTGGAAGGGGATCACGGCCCAGGCCGCCAGCGCCGGCATCAGCGTGACCACGGGGGCCAGGATGTACAGCACGCGGTTGGCCTTGGACGGAACGATCAGTTCCTTGGTCAGCAGCTTGAACACGTCGGCGAAGGGCTGCAGCAGGCCGCGGTAGCCCACCCGGGTGGGCCCCAGGCGCACGTGCATGGCGCCGATCATCTTGCGCTCCCAGTACGTCAGGTAGGCCACGCACAGGATGATGGGCACGGCGATGACGACGATCTTCACCAGCGTCCAGACCACCAGCCAGGGGGTCTCGCCGATCAGGCCCGTGCCGAAGGCGTTGAGGGTGTTCAACCAGTCCATTAGCGACGCTCCACCTGGATTGCGCCCGAGCCCATGCCCAAGGCGGCGGTCTGTTCAAAGGCCCCGGCGATGCGCACGGCCCCGTCGGCCACCGTGTCGTCCAGGGCGGCTTCGAGTTCGGCCGAGCCGTGGACCGTGGACACGCGCACGGCGTCCCCGGCCGACAGGCCCTGCGCCCGCAGCGTGGCGGCGTTCATCGCCGCGCGCGGCGGCGCGGAATTGACGTGCTCCTGCAGCGGCTGCGAACGGCGCACCAGCGCGTCGGTGCGGTAGATGGGCAGCTCGGCCACGCGTTCCAGGCCGTCGGCCGGGGCCGGCACGGCCGGCGCCAGGCGGATCTCGTTGGACAGGCGGCCGTCCAGGCCCCCCACCATCACGGTGTCGCGCACCGATTCGGAGGTCTCGTCGTCGAAGCCCTGCAGGTCCATCAGGTTGCCCAGGACGCGCAGGACCTTCCAGGCCGGGCGGGTGTCGCCCACCGGGGCGGCCACGCCCTTGAAGCTCTGCACGCGGCCCTCGGCGTTGACGAAGGTGCCGGACGTTTCGGTGAAGGGCGCGATCGGCAGCATCACGTCGGCCCAGTCCTCGGCCGCCGAGCGGAAGGCCGTGAACGCCACCGCCATGGCCGAGCCCTGCAGCGCGCGCACGGCGCGCTCGCCCAGGTCGCTGTCCAGGCGCGGTTCGGCGTGCAGCACCAGGTAGGCCTTGAGGGGCTCGCCGCCCAGCATGCGCCGGGCGTCCAGGCCGCCGTCGGCCGGCACAGCACCGGCCAGGTAGCCGCCCACGGTGTTGCCGCCGGGGGTCAGGAAGCCGAAGCGCCCGCCCGCCAGCGCGGCGATGGCCTGGGCGTTGGCCGCCAGTTGCGCGGCCTGGTCATCGGCCAGGGCCAGGTTGCCCATCAGCACCGCCACCCGCTCGCCGGAGGCGAGGCTGGCGGCGATGGCGCGGGCCTGTTCGCCCGGCTGGACGCCGGACAGGCCCTCGGGCGCGGGCTGGGATTTGATTCCGGCCAGAGCGACGGCGATCTCGGCCAGGGCGGACGCCAGGGCGGAGGGCTTGACCGTCAGGCGACCGGCGACCGGCACCAGGGGATCGGCGGCGACGCTGTCCACCAGGGACAGCTGCATGCCGTGCTTGGCCGCCTGGCGCAGGCGCTGCGCCAGCAGCGGATGATCCTTGCGCAGGAAGGAGCCGACCACCAGGGTGCGGTCCAGGGTGTTCAGGTCGGCGATCGGCATGCCCAGCCAGGGGGCGCCCGTGCGCACGGCGTCGAAGGCCGCGCCGTCGCCGCGCAGGCGGAAGTCGATGTTGTCCGAACCCAGCGCGCGCGTCAGGCGCGCCAGCAGGGCGAGCTCTTCGAGCGTGGCGGTCTCGGTGGCCAGGGCGCCGATCTGGGCGCCGCCGCCGTCCTCACGCACCTGCTTCAAGCCGGTGACCACGGACTGCAGGGCGTCGGACCAGGAGGCCTCGTGCCACTGGCCGTCGCAGCCGCGCACCATCGGGTGCTGCAGACGGTCCTCGGTGTACAGGCCGGCGTAGGAGAAGCGGTCGCGGTCGCTGATCCAGCATTCGTTGACCGGCTCGTTCTCGAAGGGCACCACGCGCAGCACGCGGTCCATCTTGGTCTGCACCACCAGGTTGGCGCCCACGCTGTCGTGCGGGCTGACCGAACGGCGCCGGGCCAGTTCCCAGGTGCGGGCGTTCATGCTGAAGGGCTTGGACAGCAGCGCGCCCACCGGGCAGACGTCGATCATGTTGCCCGACAGCTCGGATTCCACGGCCTCGCCCACGAAGGTGGTGATTTCGGAGAATTCGCCCCGGTTCAGCATGCCGATTTCCATGTAGCCGCCGATTTCCTGACCCACGCGGATGCAGCGGGTGCAGTGGATGCAGCGCTGCATCTGTTCGGCCGAGATCAGCGGGCCCATGGGCTTGTGGAAGACCACGCGCTTGGGCTCCTTGTAGCGCGAGGCCGATTCGCCATAGCCCACGGCCAGGTCCTGCAGCTGGCACTCGCCGCCCTGGTCGCAGACCGGGCAATCCAGCGGGTGGTTGATCAGCAGGAATTCCATGACCGCGCGCTGAGCGTCGATGGCCTTGGGCGAGCGGGTGTGCACCACCATGCCGTTGGTGACCGGCGTCGCACAGGCCGGCAGGGCCTTGGGGGCCTTTTCGACTTCGACCAGGCACATCCGGCAATTGGCGGCGATGCTGAGCTTCTTGTGATAGCAGAAATGGGGGATGTACAGGCCCGCCGCGTGGGCAGCCTGGATGACCATGCTGCCTTCTGCGGCTTCGACCTTAAGCCCGTCGATGGTGAGTTCTACCATGGCGTGTCCTGACCCTACAGATACTTGGCAACCACGCAGTCCTTATGGTCCACGTGGTGCACGAATTCGTCGCGGAAATGCTTGATGAAGCTGCGCACGGGCATGGCGGCCGCGTCGGCCAGGGCGCAGATCGTGCGCCCCATCATGTTATGCGCCACGGAATCCAGGGTCTCGATGTCCTCCATCGTGCCCTGGCCATGTTCCATGCGGTTCATCATGCGGTACAGCCAGCCGGTGCCCTCGCGGCAGGGCGTGCACTGGCCGCAGGATTCCTCGAAGTAGAAATACGACAGGCGCATGAGCGACTTCACCATGCAGCGGGTCTCGTCCATGACGATGACCGCGCCCGAGCCCAGCATCGAGCCCGCCTTGGCGATGGAATCGTAGTCCATGTTGGTCTGCATCATGATGTCGGCCGGCAGTACCGGAGCCGAGGAGCCCCCGGGGATCACGGCCTTGAGCTTGCGCCCGCCGCGCATCCCGCCCGCCAGTTCCAGCAGCTTGGGAAACGGCGTGCCCAGCGGGATTTCGTAGTTGCCGGGGCGCTCGACGTCGCCCGAGATCGAGAAGATCTTGGTGCCACCCGCCTTCTCGACGCCGAGTTCGGCATAGGCCTGGGCGCCCATGCGGATCACCCAGGGCACGGCCGCGAAGGTTTCCGTGTTGTTGATCGTGGTGGGCTTGCCGTACAGGCCGAAGCTGGCCGGGAACGGCGGCTTGAAGCGCGGCTGGCCCTTCTTGCCTTCCAGGGATTCCAGCAGCGCGGTTTCCTCGCCGCAGATGTAGGCGCCGAAGCCGTGGTGCGAGTGCAGCTGGAAGCTGAAGCCCGAACCCAGGATGTTCTCGCCCAGGAAGCCGGCCTCGCGGGCTTCTTCCAGGGCCTGCTCGAAGCGCTGGTGGATCTGGAAGATCTCGCCGTGGATGTAGTTGTAGCCCACCGACGCGCCCATCGCGAAGCCGCCGATGATCATGCCTTCGATCACGGCGTGCGGGTTGTAGCGCAGGATGTCGCGGTCCTTGAAGGTGCCGGGCTCGCCTTCGTCCGAGTTGCAGACGACGTATTTCTGGCCGGGAATGTTGCGCGGCATGAAGGACCACTTCAGGCCCGTCGGGAAGCCCGCGCCGCCGCGGCCGCGCAGGTTCGAGGCCTTCAGTTCGGCGATCACGTCGTCGGCCGTCATGCCCGACAGGACCTTCTTCAGGGCTTCGTAGCCGCCGCGCGCCATGTAGTCGCGGATGCCCCAGTTGTGCCCGTCCAGGTCGGCCAGGATCTGCGGCTGGATGTGGCGGCCGTGGAAGATCATGCTGCGGGCGGGATCCCCGCCCAGATCGGGCGCGAACGCGTCCGTGGAGAATTTCTGCAGTACGTCCAGAGCGCTCATGCGGATTCCTTCAGTTCACCGATCAGGGCGTCGATTTTTTCCGGCTGCATGCGGCAGCACATGTGCGTGCCGTTGGCCAGCATCACCGGCGCATCGCCGCAGGCGCCCATGCATTCGCCCTCGATCAGGGTGAACAGGCCGTCCGGCGTGGTTTCATGGAAATCGATGCCCAGCGTGCGCTTGAGGTGTTCGGCCGCCTGCGTGCCACCCTGGAGCGCACAGGGCAGATTGGTGCAGATGGTCAGCGTGTAGCGGCCCACCGGCTTGGTGTTGTACATGTTGTAGAAGGTCGCGACTTCCTGGACGGCGACCGGCGGCATGCCCAGGTAGGCGGCCACGTCGCGGATCACGTCCGGCGACACCCAGCCTTTCTCGCCCTGGGCGATCGTCAGCGCCGCCATCACGGCGGACTGCTTCTGGTCCGCCGGATATTTGGCGATTTCCCGGTCGATGTTCCGGTAGGCTTGTTCGGAAAGCAGCATAATCAGATTCCCTGTGATGTCCGCGCGGCTAGCGATCGATCTCGCCGAACACGATGTCCTGGGTCCCGATGATGGTGACCACGTCGGCGATCATGTGGCCCTTGGACATTTCTTCCAGCGAGTGCAGGTGGGCGAAGCCCGGCGCGCGGATCTTCAGGCGATAGGGCTTGTTGGCCCCGTCGGACACCAGGTAGATGCCGAACTCGCCCTTGGGGTGTTCCACGGCGGCGTAGGCTTCGCCTTCGGGGACGTGCATGCCCTCGGTGAAGAGCTTGAAATGGTGGATCATGTCTTCCATGCCCGACTTCATGCGCTCGCGCTTGGGCGGGGCGACCTTGTGGTTGCCGGTGATGACGGGCCCGGGATTGTTGCGCAGCCATTCCACGCACTGGCGGATGATGCGGTTGGATTCGCGCATTTCCGCGATGCGGCACAGGTAGCGGTCGTAGCAGTCGCCGTTCTTGCCCACGGGGATGTCGAATTCCAGGCGATCGTAGACTTCGTAGGGCTGGTGCTTGCGCAGGTCCCATTCGATGCCCGAGCCGCGCAGCATGGGGCCGGTGAAGCCCAGCGCCAGCGCGCGTTCCGGCGAGACCACGCCGATGTCCACCAGGCGCTGCTTCCAGATGCGGTTGTCCGTCAGCAGGACCTCGTATTCGTCCACACAGGCCGGGAAGCGGTTGGTGAAGTCCTCGATGAAGTCCAGCAGCGAGCCCGAACGCGATTCGTTCATGGCGCGCAGTTCCTTGTCGGAGCGGTACTTCGAGCCCTTGTATTGCGGCATGGTGTCGGGCAGGTCGCGGTACACCCCGCCCGGGCGGTAGTAGGCCGCGTGCATGCGCGCGCCCGAGACCGCCTCGTAGCAGTCCATCAGGTCTTCGCGTTCGCGGAAGGCATACAGGAACACCGCCATGGCGCCCACGTCCAGCGCGTGCGAGCCCAGCGACATCAGGTGATTCAGGATGCGCGTGATCTCGTCGAACATGACGCGGATGTACTGCGCACGCAGCGGGATTTCGATGCCCAGCAGCTTTTCCACGGCCATGCAGTAGGCGTGCTCGTTGCACATCATGGACACGTAGTCCAGACGGTCCATGTAGGGCAGCGTCTGCAGGAAGGTGCGGGTTTCCGCCAGCTTTTCGGTGGCGCGGTGCAGCAGGCCGATGTGCGGGTCGGCGCGCTGGACGACTTCGCCGTCCAGTTCGAGCACCAGGCGCAACACCCCGTGCGCGGCCGGGTGCTGCGGGCCGAAGTTCAGGTTGTAGTTCTGGATTTCTGCCATGTCAGTACCGTTCTATGCCGTAGTGGTCTTCGCGCACGACGCGCGGGGTGACTTCGCGCGGTTCGATCGTGACGGGCTGGTAGACGACGCGCTTCTGCTCGGGGTCGTAGCGCATTTCCACGTGCCCGGAAATCGGAAAGTCCTTGCGGAACGGATGGCCGATGAAGCCGTAGTCCGTCAGGATGCGGCGCAGGTCGGGGTGGCCTTCGAAGACGATGCCGTACAGGTCGAAGGCTTCGCGCTCGTACCAGTTGACCGAGGGCCAGATGTCCACCAGCGAGGCGATCACCGGGAAGGCGTCGTCCGGCGTGTACGCCCGCACCCGCAGGCGCCAGTTGTGCGTCACCGACAGCAGGTGGATCACCACGGCGAAGCGCTGGGGATGCGGAGCGTGGGAAGCGTCGTAGGTGGGCGCCTTCCAGGCGGAATAATCGACCCCGCAGAGGTCGATGCAGGTCTCGAAGCGCAGGCTGGCGTGGTCGCGCAGCACGCGACAGGTTTCCACCCAGGTGTCGGCGGGCACCCGCAGCGTGAGTTCGCCCCGGTCCTCGGTCAGATCGGCCGAGGCCCCCAGGACCGCGCGCAGATTCGTGTCTAAAGTCTGTAGCCGTGTCATAGCGGTTGTATCAGCGGTGTTGGACGGCGCCGGGCGGGGCCTAGCGGGCGATGGTGTTGGTCAGGCGGATCTTGTTCTGCATCTGCAGCAGGCCGTAGACCAGGGCCTCGGCCGTGGGCGGACAGCCCGGCACGTAGACGTCCACCGGCACGATGCGGTCGCAGCCGCGCACCACGGAATAGGAATAGTGGTAGTAGCCGCCGCCGTTGGCACAGGAGCCCATGGACACCACCCAGCGGGGCTCGGGCATCTGGTCGTAGACCTTGCGCAGGGCCGGGGCCATCTTGTTGCACAGCGTGCCGGCCACGATCATCAGGTCGGACTGGCGCGGGCTGGGGCGGAAGATGATGCCGAACTGGTCCAGGTCGTAGCGCGCCGCGCCGGCGTGCATCATCTCGACCGCGCAACAGGCCAGGCCGAACGTCATGGGCCACAGCGAGCCCGTCTTTGCCCAGTTCAGGAACTTGTCCGCGCTGGTGGTGATGAAGCCTTTGTCCATGACACCTTCGATAGCCATGATGTACCCCCGTTTATTCCCAGTCCAGCGCGCCGCGCCGCCATTCGTAGATGAAGCCGACCGTCAGCACGCCCAGGAAGATGGCGACCGCCCAGAAGCCCGTCATGCCCACCGTGCCATTGGCCATGGCCCAGGGGAAGAGGAAGGCGATTTCCAGGTCGAACATGATGAACAGGATGGCCACCAGGTAGTAGCGCACGTCGAATTTCATGCGCGAATCGCCGAAGGTCTCGAAGCCGCACTCGTAGGCCGAGAGCTTTTCGGGATCCGGCACGTTCCTGCCCAGCAGACGGCCCGCGCCCAGCAGGGCCGCGCCGATCAGCGTGGCGACGATGATGAAAAGCAGCACGGGAAAGTACTGTGCCAGATTCATGAGCAGCCCCTGTTCCAGAAGATCAAACTACAGGATTGTAGCATTTCGACAAGCCCGATCGCCGGGAAAACCCGGGGTGGAAACATATCGGAGATCAAGAATTCAGAAGATCACAGGAACCCTTTCAGACGCCTGAAAACGCGCATCCCGCCTGGGAAAGCGGGATGGGGACGCGCGACGGACGAGCAGCCGGGCACAGCCGCCGGCGAGGCGTGACCGGTGTGCGGTCGGGGCGCCAGGTGTCACCCGGGCGAGACACCGCCGGGACGGCCTACGAACGTCCGTGGCGCGCGACGTCCGATTCCAGCAGCATGCGCACGTAGCGGGTGTAGGGAATGCCCCGGGCTTTCGCACGGGCCTTGACCGCGTCGAGCAGCGCGGCGGGCAGGCGCATGTTGAGCGACGCGGATTTGGGTTCGAGTTCGAAGCGCATGGGCTTGAACTGCGACAGGTCGTACTCCGACAGATCCTGGTCGAGAAACGCCTCTGCCTCCTCATCGCTGCGAAACGTGGGGATCGATTTCAATCTGGCGCTCATAGTGCGTAACCTCTTTTTCGTGCATGTACCGAGCACTGATCGGGCGTATTTTCAGCTGCCCGCCCGCCGTCCGCAGCACGAACACCAGGAAGACGTACCGTCCGGCGCGCGTCCTCCCGATTGCCCGCTGGCGCGGCTCGTCGGGCCAGGGGTCCGGCATGCAGGCAGGCGCTCCGGACATCACCTGCTCGATTTCTTCCCGGGACACGCCATGCTTGCCGCATTTCGGCCAATTCCCGGCATCCCAATCGAAACCTGCGATCTTCATTTCAGCTTACGCCTTTGTGTAGACAAAAGCAAAACAAACCCGCATGGGGTCAGAAGCGTCATGATGGCCGGATCGCAGGCGGGCGGCCAGATCGCAAAACTACGATGGAATGAAAACGTCCTATCCTCGCAGCCCGTATTTCCCCGCCATGGATGCGGTGCATGAAGGCGCCCGCGACCTGCATCGTCTGGGGTTCATCGACAAGCGCAAGATGCAGAAGTACGACCTGCTGTGCCTGGAACCGGTGCGGGACTACGATGCCGCCAGGATCAAGGCGCTGCGTGAGCGCCTGCAACTGAGTCAGGCCGTTCTGGCCTCGGTCCTCAATACCAGCCCGTCCACCATCCGAAAATGGGAAGTGGGCGACAAGCGCCCCAGCGGCCCGTCGCGAAAGCTGCTTGATCTCATCGAGCGCAAAGGACTGGAAGCCGTGCTCTGAATCGCATGGGCTCCTCGCGATGTCGAGCAATGACGCGCTGTGCGGCGCAACGCGGCGCTACCCTTGTGGGCGCGCCGCGCGCGGCGGCGAGCCAGGACTCAGAAGCTGTGGCTCAGGCCGACACCGGCTTCGGTGCCCTTCAGGTCCTTCACGTAGGCCAGGTTCTTGCCGTACGTGCCGTAGGCATAGACGCTGGTGCGCTTGGACAGCGGGTACACGTAGTTGAGGTGGTAGGTGCTGATGCTGCCGGAGAGGTCGCCGGCGGCTCCGCCCGGGGCCAGGTCGTCGGCGTTCGAGGTCGAATAGCCCCAGCCCGCATACACCGTTCCGCCCGCCACGGGCGCGCTCAGGCCCACGTGATAGTTGTTCGACTTGAAGTCCGTGCCGAAGAAGTTCCCCAGGCCCAGGCCCGCGAAGTCGGCGAAGTCTTCGACGCTGCCGCCCCAGCCGATCTTGCCGTGGCGGTCCTGGCCATAGGCCAGCGACAGCTTCACGACTTCGAAATCGTAGGCCCCGTTGACCTGCCAGTTCGTGGCCGCGCTGGCGTCACCCCCGTTCAGGTCGTTGCCGTACACGCTCTGGCGGTCATAGCTGGCGCCCGCGCTGATCGGCCCGTTGGCATAGAGCACGCCGACCGAGACGCGGGATCCGCGATCGTCGAACGACACGCCATTGGCGCGGCCCACCGTCGTCGAAGCCTCGTAGCCGTCGGCCGTCAGCCTGCCGCTGTCGCCCGTCCCATACATCACGATGGCCTGGAAGCCCGACAGGCTGGGCGTCGTGTACTTGAAGGAATTGTCGACGCGGTTGCCTTCGTTCATGCCCATGGAGCCGAAGACCTTGTCGGCATCGCCCATGTTGAAGCCGTTGTCCACCAGGAAGGTGTCCACCCCGGCGGAATACTGGCGGCCCATGGTGAACGTGCCCCAGGCGTCGCTGGACAGGCCGGCGAAGGCCTGGCGATGGAACTGGCGATCGCTGGAACCCTGGCCGGTGCCGATGTCGAAGCCCTGCTCCAGCTGGAAGACGGCGCGGAGGCCGTCGCCCAGGTCTTCGGAGCCCTTCAGGCCGAAGCGGCTGCCGTTGAGGGTCCCATCGCGCAGGCCCGAGGATTTCGAAGTGGCATCAGCGCCACCATGATCGTACTTGTAGTTCTGGTAGCCGTAGCCGGCATCCACGATGCCGTACAGAGTGACGGAGGTCTCAGCCCCCGCCGCGCCGCTGAACCCGGCCAGCAACGCCGCCACCAATAAGGTTTTCTTCATTGTTCAAGACTCCTTCCAGGCCTGGCGACATGCGTGAGCGGCGTGCGGGATCCCATCGTCAGGGCATCAACACAATAAACGGCACGGCGCTCTCCCGCTCGCCTGCCGCGAAATATATGACATCTCAAATATTAATGAGAATCATTCTCTAATTATACAGGTTCCACCGAATCCGCAGCGGGAAAATGCGCCGGAAATACCGGCGGCGGCACGGATCCGGCCCGCGAAAAATACGCGCGGCGCAGCGCGCTCGGAAGACACTCGCGGAAAGCAAAAAACCACCCCGGAGGGTGGTTTTTTGCATCGGGAGCCGAAGCCCCCGTCGTTCGTGACGGCCCGGCGAACCAGGCCGCATCGCAAGCGTGGACGAGCCACGCGAGGCGATTAGAACTTGTGGTTCAGGCCGATACCGGCTTCGGTACCCTTCAGGTCACGCACGTAACCCAGGTTCTTGCCGTACGAACCGTAGGCGTAGACGCCGGTGCGCTTGGACAGCGGGTAGAAGTAATTGACCTGATAGGTGCTGATGTTGTCAGCGTTGTCACCCCACTTGTCGCTGTCGTCCAGGTTGGACGTGGAGTAGTTCCAGCCAGCGTACAGGGTACCACCAGCCAGAGGAGCGCTCAGGCCGACGTGGTAGTTGTTGGACTTGAAGTCCTTAGCCAGAGCGGGGTTGGCATCGATACCAGTCAGATCACCGGCGGCACCAGCCCAGCCCAGCTTGCCATGGCGGTCTTGGCCATAGGCCAGGGACAGCTTCACGACTTCAAAGTCGTAGGCGGCGTTGACGGTCCAGTTGGTGATGGCGTCTTCGTTGGCGGTCCGGCCGCTACGGTCATAGCTAGCACCGGCGCTGATCGGGCCGTTGGCGTACGTGGCGCCCAGGGACACACGCGACGTGCGCTCCTTGGAACCAGCTTCGGCGTCAGTGATCTCACCGGTAAGCGGATCGAAGGTAGCCGGGGTCGCAGCCCAACCTTGTCCATTCGCGCGCTGAATCGTATCGTCGCCTTCAGAGCCGTACAGGGCGATGAACTTGAAGCCAGCCAGATCCGGCGTCACGTACTTGAAGGAGTTGTCGATGCGGTTGGCATAGCCATAGGCACCAAAGACCTTGTCCACGTCGCCCATGTTCCAGCCGTTGACGGTCATGTCGCCAACCATCACACCGGCGGAGTACTGACGGCCCATCGTGAAGGTACCCCAGGCGTCGCTGGACAGACCGGCGAAGGCTTGACGATGGAATTGACGGGAGGAAGAACCCTGACCGGTACCCAGGTCAAAGCCTTGTTCCAGTTGGAAGATGGCGCGCAGGCCGTCGCCCAGATCTTCGGAGCCCTTCAGGCCGAAGCGGTTGCCGTTGACGGTACCGCTGCGCAGACCGGAGGTCTTGGAGGTGGCGTCAACGCCATCACGATCCAGCTTGTAGTTCTGGTAGCCGTAGCCGGTGTCCAGAATGCCGTACAGCGTCACGGACGTTTCCGCTTGAGCAACGCCAGCGGTGGCAAAGCCGGCCAGCAGAGCAGCAGCGAGCAGAGTCTTTTTCATGTAAGAAATCTCCGTAGATTTGTGTGAATCAGAGCAGGCCAACAACATCCTTTGCTGCTGCTCTTCCAACTCCGCGATGGGAAGTTGTAGGTATTGCATCAAAAATCCGGAGCGAGCGCCACGTTGGGCGGGACAAAACGGCCAGTTTCCCAGGAAGCCGTTGCATGTCCGCAACATCGGTCCGAATGATCAAGACTTGAGTCGGGGATTACCCTGATGTTGTATCGGGATGTATGGATTGGATTCAGTCAGAGCCTGCCTTCGGCGACGGCTTCCTCGATGAGCCGATGCAGCCGGGACTGCCAGCCCTTGCCCGTCGCGCGCAGATACGCCAACAGCCGGGGATCCATCCGCATGGTCAGCGCCTGCCGACGCGCGGCGACGGGCGGCCGCCCCGGGCGACGCACGACAGCATCCACCGAATTCCAGTACGCCGCTACGGCGTCCGGATCATTGGGATCGTAGGGATCGACATCTGGATCGTAGACAACGGGCTTGTCCATCCGCACATCCTCCTGGACTCGCTTCCAGTTCGTCCGGGAATCAACTTTCCGTGTGTTCACGATATAACCTCCGCTCGACCTTTGAGGCACGCCGCAGTGAAATGGGTCGCAATGCGTCGCCCCGGACGGCATACACCAACATCAGGACGCCCCCGCACTTTCTACATGCGCAATGTCCATCCAGCGATGCTCACCATCACGCATGGTCGGCATAGTGACTTTTACTGGTGCGTCGTGCACCAGCAAGGCATCCGCCAAAGACAGGCCATGCTTAAGCACGTTGATTGCGTCCTTTACCGGGTCGAATTCAATCGCCTTCATTTATTGTATGTGCATCTATTATCTCCGTCCATCCATGGTGATGTGGCGGCAGCCGATCATCCGTCATGGGCCAACCCTCATCCTGCCGGCCTCGTCCCTCGGGGACCATTCGTACTTCATACAGACGACTGAAATGTCCGCCTGCCCTGATCGCGTCGTATCATCTCGGCCATTCCCCCCGCCTTCCGGAGCCTTCCCTTGCCCGCCCTGAACAAGATCACCTGCGTCGAGGATTTCCGCCGCATCGCGCGGCGCCGTGTGCCGCGCATGTTCTACGACTACATGGATTCCGGGTCCTGGACCGAGTCCACCTACCGCGCCAACGAGTCCGACCTGCAGGCGCTGAAGTTCCGCCAGCGGGTGGCGGTGGACATCGCCCGGCGCAGCCTGCGTGCGCGCCTGCTGGGCGAGGACGTGGCGATGCCGCTGGCCCTGGCGCCGACCGGGCTGACAGGCATGCAGCGCGCCGACGGCGAGATCCTGGCCGCGCGGGCGGCGGAGCGTTTCGGCGTGCCGTTCACGCTGTCGACGATGAGCATCTGCTCGATCGAGGACGTGGCGGCCCGCACCAGCCGGCCGTTCTGGTTCCAGCTGTACGTGATGCGCGACCGGGACTTCATCGGCCGGCTGATCGACCGGGCCCGCGCGGCGCGCTGCTCGGCCCTGATGGTGACGCTGGACCTGCAGGTGATGGGGCAGCGGCACAAGGACATCAAGAACGGCCTGTCCACGCCGCCGCGCCCGACGCTGGCCAACCTGGCGAACCTGGCGCTCAAGCCGCAGTGGTGCCTGGAGATGCTGCGCACGCCCCGGCGCGCGTTCGGCAACATCGTCGGACACGCGAAGGGGGTGGCGGACATGCGCTCCCTGGCGTCCTGGACGGCGGAGCAGTTCGACGCCACGCTGAACTGGGACGACCTGGCCTGGATCAAGGAACGCTGGGGCGGCACGCTGATCGTGAAGGGCATCCTGGACGAACAGGACGCCCGCCGCGCGGTGGACGCAGGCGCGGACGCGCTGGTGGTGTCGAACCACGGCGGACGCCAACTGGACGGCGCGCCGTCGTCGATCGCCGCCCTGCCCGCCATCGCCCAGGCCGTGGGCGACCGCATCGAGGTGCTGATGGACGGCGGCGTGCGCAGCGGCCAGGACACGCTGCGCGCCCTGGCGCTGGGCGCGCGCGGCGTGCTGATCGGCCGGGCGTTCCTGTACGCCCTGGCCGCCTACGGCGAAGCCGGAGTGCTGCGCTGCCTGGAGCTGATGGCCAACGAGCTGGACGTGTCCATGGCCTTCTGCGGCCGCACGCGGATCCAGGACGTGGACCGCCGCGTGCTGGTGAATCCGGAAGCCGCATGCTGAACATCCTCTGGCTCGGGTTCTTCCTCGTCGCGGCGGCCGCGGCGCTGTTCCAATGGCTCGTCCTGGGCGATCCGGGCGTGTTCGCCCGCCTGATCGCCAGCCTGTTCGACATGGCGGACCTGTCGGTCAAGCTGATGCTGCTGCTGTTCGGCACGCTGACGCTGTGGATGGGCTTCCTGAAGATCGCCGAGTCGGCCGGGCTGGTGGCCGGCCTGGCGCGGCTGCTGGGGCCGCTGTTCCGGCGCCTGATGCCGGAGGTGCCGGCCGGGCACCCGGCCCTGGGGCTGATCACGCTGAACTTCGCCGCCAACGCGCTGGGGCTGGACAACGCCGCCACGCCGATCGGCCTGCGGGCCATGCACGCGCTGCAGACGCTGAACCCGGAACCCAAGTTCGCCAGCAACGCGCAGATCCTGTTCCTGGTGCTGAACTCCTCGTCGCTGACGCTGCTGCCAGTGACGATCTTCATGTACCGGGCGCAGCAGGGCGCGGCCGATCCGACGCTGGTGTTCCTGCCGATCCTGCTGGCGACCTCGGCCTCGACGCTGGTGGGGCTGCTGTCGGTGGCCTTCATGCAGCGGCTGCGGCTGCATGATCCCGTGGTCCTGGCCTGGCTGGGCTGCGGCGCGCTGCTGCTGGGCGGCTTCATGGCGCTGCTGGCGTCCATGAGCGCGGCCGCCGTGGCCGCCCTGTCCTCGCTGCTGGGCAATCTGGTCCTGTTCGGCGTCCTCATCGCATTCCTGGCCGCCGGCGCGTGGAAACGCATCCCCGTCTACGAAAGCTTCATCGAAGGCGCCAAGGACGGCTTCGACGTCTGCAAGGGCCTGCTGCCCTACCTGGTGGCCATGCTCTGCGCGGTGGGCGTGCTGCGCGCCTCCGGGGCGCTGGACGCGCTGCTGGAGGGCATCCGCTGGCTGGTGCACGCGGGCGGCCTGGACGCGCGTTTCGTCGACGCGCTGCCGACCGCCCTGGTGAAGCCGTTCTCCGGCAGCGCGGCGCGCGCCCTGATGATCGAGACCATGCAGCACAGCGGGCCGGACAGCTTCCCCGCCCTGCTGGCCGCCACCGTCCAGGGCAGCACCGAGACGACCTTCTACGTGCTGGCCGTGTATTTCGGCGCGGTCGGCATCCAGCGCGCGCGCCACGCCGTGGGCTGCGCGCTGCTGGCGGACCTGGCGGGCGTGCTGGCCTCGATCGGCGTGTGCTATTGGTTCTTCGGGTAGGGTCAGGCTGCGACCGTGATCCCGGGTTCATGCGACCGTCGCACCGGCCGCACCACGATCTCGACCCGCTGGTCGAACGCGACCAATGCTCGCATCAGTCGTTCCAAAGAGATGTTCTGAAGCTTGTAGCGACGGACCTGAGAGACCTTGGACTGAGTCATGCCGGTGACCGCCGCGACCGCCACCTGGCTCAGGCCGCGCTGATCGATCAGGGCATTGAGCTTGAGGGCCAGCGCCGCCTTGGCAGTGAGCTCTTCCGCATCATCAAAACCAAGATCCAGCAAAACATTATCCGTGCCCCCGGAAAGCGTGTCGAAACTCATGACGTCCTCTCACCCGCCCCATGACGGGCCAATACGGCCTGCAGCCGCTTTCTGATCAGCTCCACACCGGGCCGGGGCGTGGCAATACCCGACTTGGACTTTTTCTGGAATGCATGGAGCACATGCACCGCATCGCCCAATCGGACGCTATAGACGGCCCTGAACGCATCGCCCCGATGACCCTCCACCAGCTCGTACACCCCCGGCCCCAGCCCTTCCAAGGCTTGACGGAATCCGGCGTCCCGCCCATCTGGACAATGAACAACGCCACACCCATGTCTTTTTGAACGTCCAGGGGAAATGTCTTGAAATCCTTCTTCGAGGATCCTTCCCAGTACAGGAGTTTGCGGCGCTGACCCATGATTATATCCGTTCGGATATAGATATCCAGAGATTGGAACTCGCATTCTGGATAAAGGGTCAGCCCTGCGCTAGATTGGAATTCTCACAATGGATGAAAAGATCCCGGTCCAGCACTGATCAAGCCCGCCCCGGCACCCCGACGCTGGCCAGCGCCCGCAGCGGGCCGGCGGTGCGGATGGCATCGATCTGGGCCGGGTCGCGCACGTAGATCGTGCCGCCGAAGGACAGGGCGTTCAGGGACACGCCCTGGAAGTGTTCCCGGCTGCGCGGCAGCACCAGCATCCAGCCGTCGCCCACCAGCATGTTGCAAGGCGGGAGCAGGCCATCCGCGCCGGGGCGCAGGTCGAGCGCGGCGCAGGCCTGTCCGAAAGCGATCAGCATGGCCCGGGCGCTGGCCCCGGCGTCGGCGCCCAGTCCGGCGTCCACACGCACGAAGCAATGCGCCAGGTCCAGCGCGGGATGGCGGACGATGGCGCCCTGCGCCCGGTCCGCCGGCAAGCCGGCCCCCAGGGCACGCAGCGAGGCGTTGCCCGGCGCGTCGGGTATCCACTGCACGTGCTTGTGCCGCTGGCTGGCGCCCGCGGCCGCGCCGCCGTTGTAGAAGCCCAGGCCGCCTTCCCTCGACAGGATGAAGGCCAGGGCCTGGAAGTCGATTTCTTCCAGCGGCGAGAGCTGCTCGGCGAACGCCCGCCGGGCCAGCACCAGGTGATGGAAGCACACGGGAAACTTGTTGAGGATGGCCGCGTGGTGTTCCCCCACCGGACCGACGAGCAGGGCGGGGTCGGGGTTCAGGAAGGGATTGAAATCGGGATCGCGCGGCCCGCCCGGCAGGATGATGGCCTGGTTTCCCGCGGATCGCGGCTGTCCGGCCGCGCCGTCCCGGGCCGCCGCGTCCTTGGCGGCCAGCGCGGCCACCCAGCGGACGATGAACGGCAGGCCCCGGTCCTCGATCACGACCTGTTCGGCCTCGATGGGTTGCAGGTCGCCCGAGGCGATGGCCTGGTCGCTGCGTGCGCGCACGGCATCCATGAAGTTAGAATGCATGTTCCTCCCCCTGCATGGGCGGTTCTCGTCCCGCCGGCCGCGCCGGCGGGTTTCGGATCTCGACGGCGAATTTCTCCGATTGTAGGAGATCACCGCAAAAGATGCCCGATCGGGGGATGAAAACCGCACATGGAGGCGTTTCATGTTTTCCTGCCCACGCATGCGGACATTCGTCCGAGGCGCCCTGGCGACGGGCGCGGGCCTCTGGCTGGCGGGCTGCGCCAATATCGCCGCCACCCCGCCCGGCACGCCGCTGGCCCAGGTGACGGCGCAATTCGGCGCGCCCACGCTGCAATGCGTCGACCGCCAGGGCCATGACCGCGTCGTCTGGTCGCGGCAGCCCCTGGGGCAATACGCCTGGGGCGGCACGGTGGACGCCCAGGGCCGCGTCCAGGGCATCGAGCCCATCCTGACCGACGAGCATTTCCAGGTCCTGAAGCAAGGCGAGTGGACGGCGGACCAGGTGCGCTGCGAATTCGGGCCGCCGGCCATCATCGACACGGCCGGCCTGCCCGACGTACGCCAGATCGTCTGGAGCTACCGCTACAAGCAGGACCACGTCTGGGACTCGCTGATGTACGTGTTCCTGGGCCCCGACGGCGACCGGGTGACGAAATTCCATCCAGGACCGGATCCGATGTACGACCAGGAAGATTCGTTCCCCAGGCACTGAGCCCGAATCCGACGCGCGCCGCCGTCAGCCGCCGGCCAGGGAAAAAACCTTGAGCGCCCAAGAAAAAACCCGCGGAATCAGGGTTCGGCGGGTTTCATGGGGTCCGGCGGGCGGGCGCCGGGATCTTGCTGGCGGAGACGGAGGGATTCGAACCCTCGATGCGGGTATAAGCCGCATGCTCCCTTAGCAGGGGAGTACCTTCAACCACTCGGCCACGTCTCCAGCAAGACCGGCATTCTAGCACAGGACACGGCGGAAGCCGGCAAGGCGCCACCGCGCCCGGGGCGCCCGGTCAGGCCTCGGCCTGGACGGATTCCTGGTCCAGTTCGAAGGCCTTGTGCAGGGCGCGCACGGCCAGTTCCATGTACTTGTCGTTGATCAGCACGGAGGTCTTGATTTCCGAGGTGCTGATCATCTGGATGTTGATGCCCTCTTCGGCCAGGGTGCGGAACATCAGGCTGGCGACGCCGACGTGGCTGCGCATGCCGATGCCGACGATGGAGACCTTGGCGACCTTGTCGTCGGAGACGATCTCGCCGGCGCCCACGGCCGGGCCGATCTGGTTCTTCAGCAGGTCCAGGGTGCGGGCGAAGTCGTTGCGGTTGACCGTGAAGGAAAAGTCGGTCATGCCCTGCTGGGAGATGTTCTGCAGGATCATGTCCACGTCGATGTTGGCGGCGGCGACGGGTCCCAGGATCGAATAGGCCACGCCCGGGGTGTCGGGGACGTTGCGCAGGGTGACTTTGGCTTCGTCGCGGCTGAAGGCGATGCCGGAGACAACGGCGGTTTCCATTTTCTGGTCTTCCTCGAAAGTGATGAGCGTGCCCGAGTGCATTTCCTCTTCGACCGGGATCATGGGATCGGTCAGCGAGGACAGGACCCGCAGCGGCACCTGGTATTTGCCGGCGAATTCGACGGAACGGATCTGCAGGACCTTGGAGCCGAGCGAGGCCATTTCCAGCATTTCCTCGAAGGAAATGACGTTCATGCGGCGGGCTTCGGGGACGACGCGCGGGTCGGTGGTGTAGACGCCGTCCACGTCGGTGAAGATGAGGCATTCGTCGGCGCCCATGGCGGCGGCGACCGCCACGGCCGAGGTGTCCGAGCCGCCCCGCCCCAGCGTGGTGATGTGGCCTTCGTCGTCGATGCCCTGGAAGCCGGTGATGATGACCACGCGGCCCGATTCCAGGTCGGCCCGGACCCGGGTGTCGTCGATGGAGCGGATGCGGGCCTTGGTGTAGGCGCTGTCGGTGCGCACCGGGACCTGCCAGCCGGCGTAGCTGCGGGCGGCCACACCCTGGCGCATCAGGGCGATGGCGAGCAGCGCGCTGCTGGCCTGTTCGCCGGTGGCGGCCAGCATGTCGAGTTCGCGCGGGTCGGGCTGGGGGGAGATTTCCTTGGCCAGGCCCAGCAGGCGGTTGGTTTCGCCCGACATGGCCGAGGGCACGACGACGACCTGGTGGCCGGCGGCGTGCCATTTGGCGACCCGCCGCGCGACGTTCTGAATGCGTTCGACGGAACCCATCGAGGTGCCGCCGTATTTCTGGACGATTAGCATGATGCCCTGACGAAGGTTGAAGCCCGGTGAACCAGCAAAACGGATTATTCTACCTGGGTTTTCGGAACGCAGAGGACGCGGCCGCGCCGCACCATGATCCAGACGTCCTCGTGGCGCAGCCGCACGGCGCGGTCGTGCCCCAGGGCGTGGACTTCGCGCAGCTGGCGCAGCCAGGCCCGCAGGCGGGCCTCGGTGGGCATCCGCAGGCCCAGGCCGCGCAGCCAGCAGCGCAATGCGGGGGCCTGGCGCGGGGCCGGCAGCGCGCGCCAGGCGGCGAGCGAGAATTCCCGCCCGTCGGGCGAGGGATCCAGTCCCAGCCAGTCGGCGCGGGCGGCCTCGTCCACCCAATCCGACAGTTCCCGCGCCTGGGCGGCATGGCGGGCCAGGGTCCGGCGCCAGGCGGGCCAGCGCGCGTCCAGCGCCGGGGCCAGCCCGGCGCGCAGGGCGGCCCGGGCATAGCGGTCGTCGGCGTTGCTGGGATCGCTGACTGGCCGCCAGCCGCTCAGCGCCTCGAAACGCCGGGCGCAATCCAGGATCGCGGCGCGGGGCTGGTCCAGCCAGGGCCGGATCCAGACCAGGCCGTCGCGCTCCGTCACGGGACGCATGGCCGCGAGGCCCAGCGGCCCGGTCCCGCGCAGCAGGCGCAGCAGCACGGTCTCGGCCTGATCGTCCTGGTGATGGGCCAGCAGCAGGTGTCCGACACCGGCATGGGCGGCCAGCTCGACCAGGGCGGCGTAGCGGGCATCCCGGGCGGCGGCTTCCATGCCCCGCCCGTCGACGTCCACGGCCACCCGGCGGCTGTGGCAGTCCGCCTGCAGCAGCCCCGCCAGCCGATGCGCCCGGACCAGCCAGTCGTCGGCGCCGGCCTGCAGGCCGTGATGAATGTGGAAACAGTGCAGGCGCCGGCCGCGGCGCCGGGCCGCGTGGGCGGCATGCAGGGCCAGCATGGCGGAATCGGCCCCGGCGCTCAGCGCCACGCCGGCGGGCGAGCCGGCCGGCAGCGCCGCCAGGGCGGCGTCGACCGCCCGCAGCAGCGCCAGATCGAGCGCCGTCCGCCAGGGGTCGGAGTCATCGTCGGACGCGGCGGCGGGCCGCTTCGGAGGGCGCGGGGCGGGCTCGTCCGGCGGCCGCGTCCCGCTGGCGCGCGTCGCGGGGCTAGCGGGCTTCCTGGAAGCGCCCATAGGCGGAGACGCGTTCGAGGCGGCGGCGCAGCAGCTCGTCCACGTCCATGCTGGAGAGCTCGCGCAAGGCGTCGGCTAGGGCGCGCTGGAGCTGGCGGGCCATGGTGGCCGGATCGCGGTGGGCGCCGCCCACGGGCTCGTTGACCACGCGGTCGATCAGGCCCAGGTCCTTCAGGCGCGGCGCGGTGATGGCCAGGGCCTCGGCCGCGACGGAGGCCTTGTCGGCGCTGCGCCACAGGATGGAGGCGCAGCCCTCGGGCGAGATGACGGCATAGGTGGCGTACTGCAGCATCATGACCGTGTCGCCCACGGCGATCGCCAGCGCGCCGCCCGAGCCGCCTTCGCCGATGATGGTGACGATGATGGGCACTTTCAGGCCGGCCATGGCGTACAGGTTGTGGCCGATGGCTTCGGACTGGCCGCGCTCTTCCGCCCCGACGCCGGGATAGGCGCCCGGGGTGTCGACGAAGGTGAACACCGGCAGGCGGAATTTCTCGGCCAGCTTCATCAGGCGCAGGGCCTTGCGGTAGCCTTCCGGCAGCGGCATGCCGAAGTTGCGCAGGGCGCGTTCCTTGGTGTCGCGGCCCTTCTGGTGGCCGATGACCATGCAGGGCGTGCCGTTGAAGCGCGCCAGCCCGCCCACGATGGACTGGTCGTCGGCGTACATGCGGTCGCCGTGCAGTTCGTGGAAATCCGTGAACAGCGCCTGGACGTAGTCCATGGTGTAGGGCCGCTGGGGATGGCGGGCCACCAGCGCGGTCTGCCAGGGCGTGAGCTTGGCGTAGATGCTCTTGGCCAGGGACTGGCTCTTCTGCTGCAGGCGGTTGACCTCTTCGGAGATGTCGACGGCGGAATCGGTCTGCACGTAGCGCAGTTCCTCGATCTTTTGGTCGAGCTCGGCCAGAGGCTGTTCGAATTCAAGAAATGTGTTTCGCATGGGAGCAGGGGTCCTAGGACGGAATTTCGGGATTCGATCAGTACTCGACGGCGGCGGCATCCATGCTGCGCCACAGATACCAGCTGGCGACCGTGCGCCACGGCGCCCAGGCCTGGGAGACTTCGCGGGCCTCGAAGCGCGAGACCGGCTCGCCGCTGAAGTAGTGATGGGAGATGGCCTTGAGCAGCGCCGTGTCGTCCAGCGGCAGGACGTCCGGCCGCCCGAGGAAGAAGATCAGGAACATTTCCGCCGTCCAGCGGCCCACGCCGCGGATGTCGCACAGCAGCGCCATCACGGCCGCGTCGTCGCGGGATTCCCACCAGGCCGGATCCAGGCGGTCGGGCTGGGCGAAGAATTCCGCCGCGTCGCGCAGGTACTGCGCCTTGCGCAGGGACAGGCCGAGCTCGCGCAGTTCGGCCTCGGAGAACCGGGCGATGCAGCCGGGCCGCATGTCGTTGCCGCAGGCCTGGACCAGCCGGGCCCAGAGCTTGCGCCCCAGGACCAGGGAGATCTGCTGGCCGACGATGATGCGGATCAGGGTCTGGAAGGGGCTCTGGCGCGCCTGGATGGACTCGTGGCCGTAGACCGGGATCAGCTTGCGCAGGATGCGGTCGCGCTGCATCAGGTGTTCGCAGGCCTGCGTCCAGTAGACGGGCCGCAGCGCGGCGGGGCTGTGATGCTGCATGTCCATGGTCACACCCGCCGCCATTGGGTGGCGCCGCCGGCCGCGTCGGCCAGCTCGACGCCCTGCTCGCGCAATTGGGCGCGGATGGCGTCGGCCCGGGCGAAATCGCGCGCGGCCTTGGCCCGGGTCCGCTCGGCGACCAGGGCCTCGATGGCGTCGGAGGACAGCGTGTCCGCCCGCGCGCCGCCCGCCAGGAAACGGGTGGGGGATTTCAGGTAGGCCCCGGGATCGGTCTGCAGCAGGCCCAGGATGCCGCCCAGGGCGCGCATCAGGCCGCTGGCCCGGGCGCTGGATTCGCGGTTGGCCCGGCCCGCCAGGTCGAACAGCACGGCCACGGCGCCGGCCGTGTTGAAGTCGTCGTCCATGGCGGCGCGGAAGGCCTGCGCGGCCGGATCGTCCCAGTCGACGGCGACGTCCGCGGGCGGCACGCTGGCCAGCGTCTGGTAGAGCCGGTCCAGGGCGTTCTGGGCGTCCATCAGGTTGTCGGGCGCGTAGTTCTGGGCGCTGCGGTAGTGGCTGCGCACCAGGAAGAAGCGCAGCATCTCGGCTTCGCGCGGGTTGACGGCGTAGTCCGCGCGGTCGTCGGCCGCGTCCAGCGCGACCGTGTCGCGGATGCGCCGGAAATTGCCCAGGGACTTGGACATCTTCTCGGCGTCCACCATCATCGGGCCGCAGTGCATCCAGGTCGTGGCCAGGGTGCCGCCGAAAGCGCCCTCGCTCTGGGCGATCTCGTTTTCGTGATGGGGGAATTTCAGGTCCGGGCCACCGCCGTGGATGTCCAGCGGCATGCCCAGCAGCGCGTGGCTCATGGCCGAGCATTCGATGTGCCAGCCCGGGCGTCCCGGCCCGTAGGGGGAATCCCAGCGGGTGTCGGCGGGTTCGTCGGGCTTGGCGGATTTCCACAGCACGAAGTCCAGCGGATCCTGCTTGCCGGCCGACACGGCGACGCGCTCGCCCGCGCGCAGGTCGTCGAGCGACTTGCCCGACAGCTTGCCGTAGCCGGGGAACTTGCGCACCGGGAAGTTGACGTCGCCGTCCGCGCCCTGGTAGGCCAGGCCCCTGGATTCGAGCGTGCGGATGATGTCGAGCATGCCGGCCACGTGTTCCGTGGCGCGCGGCTCGTCGTCGGGCGGCTGGACCCCCAGGGCGCGCTCGTCGGCGCGCATGGCGTCGATGAAGAATTCCGTGAGCGCGCGGATCGTCACGCCGCGCTCGACGGCGCGGCGGATGATCTTGTCGTCGATGTCGGTGATGTTGCGCACGTAGCGCACCCGGTAGCCCGAGGCCCGCAGCCAGCGCTGCACCACGTCGAAGCCGACCAGCATCCGCGCATGGCCCAGGTGGCAGAAGTCGTAGACCGTCATGCCGCAGACGTACATGCGCACCACCCCGGGCTCCGCCGTGCGCAGCGGAATTTTCTGGCGTGTCAGGGTGTCGTGGATATGGAGCATGTCGGACCGGATGAGACGAGCAAACCCGCCGCTCCGGACCATGCGGGCAGCGCGCGGGGATGTAAAATGGACTGACAAGTATACCGTCCCTAGGGAACCTCTGAACACGTCGGTTCCTTAGACCAATCCCAGAACCCCACCCATAGGCGCCCCGAGACGTGACCCGCCCCTTCCTTCCTGTTTTGGCCCTGTGCGCCTGCCTGGCGGCGGGTCCGGCCCTCGCGGCATCGCCGGGCGCCGGCGCCGACGCGGGCCCTTCAAGCCTGAACTACAACCCCGAGACCGGGGCGTTCACCGAGGTCCCGCCGCCGGAACGCGGCTGGCAGGCCTTCGCCGACCTGCTGAAAAAGGCCACGCCGTCGGTGGACACGGCCATTCCGCTGACACCCGCCCAGATCGCCGACCACGTGGCCGCGCTGATCGACGCGGGCCGCGCCGAGGAAGCCCTGGACATCATCGCCAAGCGCCAGGCCGCGCGCGACGAGTCTGTCACGCCGGGCACCGACGTCCAGCTGCGCTACCAGCAGGGCCGCGCCCTGGCGGCGCTGGGCCGGCACGACGAGGCCATGACCGTCTGGCGCCAGATGACCACCGACTACCCCGAGCTGCCCGAGCCCTGGAACGCCCTGGCGATCGAATACGCCCGCCGGGGTCAGCTCCAGCTGGCCCGCGACGCGCTGGACATGGCGCTGGTGTCCGACCCGTCCTTCGCCCCGGCGCTGGAAAACCTGGGACACGTGCAGATGCGCCTGGCCCGGGAATCCTTCGACCGCGCCCGGGCGGCGGGCGCGTCCCCCGCGCCGGCCGCCGCGCCCGCCGGCCAGCCCGCGCACGACAAAACCGCCGCCCCTAAGGCACAATAAGCCTTTTGCCCTGGACGCATCCATGTCCCATTCGCCATTCCTTTCCCGCGTCCTGTCCTGGACGCGGGCCTGCAGCCTGGGCTGCGCCCTGGTCCTGGCGGGCGGCGGCGCCGCCGCCGCGCAGGCCGATTCCAACCCCTCTACCCAAAGCACAGCCATGAGCACTCATCCGCACGTCAGAATGCACACCAACAAGGGCGATCTGCTGATCGAACTGGACGCCGAAAAAGCCCCCAAGACAGTCGAGAACTTCCTCTCCTACGTGAAGGAAGGCTTCTACGACGGCACGATCTTCCACCGTGTCATCAACAACTTCATGATCCAGGGCGGCGGCTTCGAGCCCGGCATGAAGCAGAAGCAGACCCACGCCCCCGTCGAGAACGAGGCCAACAACGGCCTGAAGAACGACCGCTACACGCTCGCCATGGCGCGCACCGCCGACCCGCATTCGGCCACGGCCCAGTTCTTCATCAACGTGGCCGACAACGATTTCCTGAACTTCACCGCGCCCACCTCCAACGGCTGGGGCTACGCCGTGTTCGGCCGCGTCATCGAAGGCACCGAGGTCGTCGATGAGATCAAGAAGGTCAAGACCGGCAGCAAGGGCTTCCACCAGGACGTGCCCGCCGAGGACGTCGTCATCGAAAGCGCCACGCTGGTTGAATAGACTGGCATTGCGAGGCACCGTCTGGGTCGCCTCGGACATCCACCTGGGCGAGGCCGTCCCGGAGACGGCCCGCGCCTTCTACGACTTCCTGGATCGGGCCCGGCGCCAGGCCGACGCCCTGATCCTGTGCGGCGACCTCTTCGACGCCTGGATCGGCGACGACCACGCCCTGCGCGAACCGCCGGCCTGGCTGGCCGCCGCCCTGCGCGAACTGGGCGCCACCGCCGGCGCCATCCCCCTGTGGCTGGCGCGCGGCAACCGCGATTTCCTGATGGGCCGCGCCCTGGCCGACGCGCTGGGCGCCCGGCTGCTGGACGCGCCCGCCGTGCTGGACACCGACGCCGGCCTGGTTCTGCTGGCCCACGGCGACGAATTCTGCACCGACGACCTCGCCTACCAGCGCTTCCGCCGCATCGTCCGCACGCCCTGGATCCAGCACGTCTTCCTGGCCCTGCCGCTGGGCGTGCGGCGGGCGATCGCGGCGCGCGCGCGCGCCCGCAGCCGGCAGGCCCGCCGGAGCAAGTCGATGGCGATCATGGACGTGAATCCGGCCGCGGTCGCCCAGGCCCTGCGCGCCGCCGGATGCGACACCCTGATCCACGGCCACACGCACCGGCCCGCGGTCCACACGCTGGACCTGGACGGCCGCGCGGCGCGGCGCTACGTGCTGCCCGACTGGGAATTCGACCACGATGCGCCCCCCCGGGGCGGCTGGATCGAGATCGACGCGGCCGGAATCCGGCTGGAACGGCTGTAGGAAAACGCCGGCCGCGGGCGTTCCGGCCCGGTGGCAGACGCGGCGCCGGCCCCGAGGGGCGGACCGCGCCCCGTCAGTCTTCCCGCGTCTCGGCCTCGGGGTCGAACGGATCGAGGCTGTCGATCTGGACGGCGGCGATGCGCCGGCCTTCCAGGGCGGCGACGGTGAAGCGGAAACCGCCGTAGCCGCGCGCGAGTTCGCAGTAGTCGCCGACGGCGGGCAGGCGCCCGAAACGGCTCAGCAGATAGCCTGCGATGGTGGAGTATTCCTCGTGCTCGTCCACCAGGCCGTCGGTGTGCAGGATCTGCTCCAGGTGATGCAGGTCGGCGGCGCCATCGACGCGCCAGCGGCCGTTGCCCTGGTCGATGATGTCGGGCGCCTCGTCCTCGTCGGGGAATTCGCCGGCGATGGCCTCGAAGATGTCGATCGGCGTCACCACGCCGACGATGGAGCCGAACTCGTCGGCCACCAGGACCAGCAGCCCGTGCGAACGCTTGAGCGTTTCCATGAGCTGCAGGATGGGGATGGTTTCGTGCACGATGATGGGCTCGCGCAGCCGGGTTTCGCGGATGCCGCCATGTTCGAGCAGGTCCAGCAGCAGGTCCTTGGCGCGGCCCACGCCCACGACCTCGTCCAGGGTGCCGCGGCACACCGGAAAGAAGCTGTGCGGCTCGCGGATCAGCTGGGCGCGCAGGTCTTCCGCCGGCGCGTCCAGGTTGATCCAGGACACGTCGGTGCGCGGCGTCATCACGGAGTGCACGTTGCGGTCGCTGAGCGTCAGCACGCCGCTGACCATGTTGCGCTCCTCGTCGCCGAAGGCTTCCACCGGCGCCGGCGCGTCCTGGGCGTCATCGGGTTCGGGGCCGTCCATGGGCTTGCGGCCCAGCATCAGCAGCACGGCCTCGGCGGTGCGTTCGCGCAGGGGCCGGCGCATCTCGGCCCGGCGCACGTTGCGCCGCGCCCACTGGTTCAGGGTCTCGATCAGCACCGAGAACACGATGGCGGCGTACAGGTACCCCTTGGGAACGTGGAAGCTGAAGCCGTCGGCCACCAGCGAGAAACCGATCGTCAGCAGGAAGCCCAGGCACAGGATCACCACGGTCTGGTGGGCGTTGACGAAGGCGGTCAGCGGCTTGGACGCCACCAGCATGATCGCCATGGCGATCACCACCGCCGCCATCATGATCGCCAGGTGATCGACCATGCCCACGGCCGTGATCACCGAGTCGACGGAGAACACCGCGTCCAGGATGACGATCTGGGTGACGATCACCCAGAATCCGGCGTGCAGGCGCGACCCGGAGGCGTGCTGGGTGCGGCCCTCGATGCGGTCGTGCAGTTCGAAGGTGCCCTTGAACAGCAGGAAGAAGCCGCCCACGATCAGGATCAGGTCGCGGCCCGAGAACGACAGGTCGCCCAGATGCACCAGCGGCTCGGTGAGCTTCACCAGCCAGGACATCAGCGTCAGCAGGAACAGGCGCATGATGAGCGCCAGGCTCAGGCCCAGGACGCGTGCCCGGTCGCGCTGCTTGGGCGGCAGCTTGTCGACCAGGATGGCGATGAAGACCAGATTGTCGATGCCCAGGACGATTTCCAGGACAATCAGGGTGAACAGGCCCACCCAGGCTGCCGGATCCAGCAACCATTCCATAGTCGTATCCCGTCAGGCGCGCAGATGGGCCATCATCTGGGCGAATATCTTGGGCGGCGCGGCCAACACGTTGCCCGTTTCCATCCAGCCCTGTTCACCCTGGAAATCGGCCATCAGGCCGCCGGCTTCCAGGACCAGCAGGCTGCCGGCCGCCATGTCCCAGGGCTTGAGCCCGACGCCGCAGAAGCCGTCCAGCCGGCCGCTGGACACCCAGGCCAGGTCCAGGACCGTGGAGCCCGTGCGCCGCGCCGCCGCGCTTTCGGCCAGCAGGGGCACGAAGGGCGAGGTCGCCGGCAGCGCCGTGGACTGGGGAATGTGCGAGGCCAGCAGGGCGTCGTGGTAGCGCACGCAGGTGGACACCCGCACCCGGCGGTCGTTCAGGAAGGCGCCGCTGCCCCGGCTGGCGGTGAACATCTCGTTGCGCGTGGGGTCGTAGACCACGGCGTGCGCGGCCTGGCCGCGATGCATCAGCGCGATGGACACGGCATAGTGGGCGAAGCCGTGGATGAAGTTGGTGGTGCCGTCCAGCGGATCGATCACCCACTGGAATTCCGCACCGGCCTGATCGCCCGTCGCCTGGTGGCGGCCGGATTCCTCGGCCAGGATGCCGTGGTCGGGATAGGCTGTGCGTAAAATGTCGATGATGGATTCCTCGGCGGCCCGATCGATTTCCGTGACGTAGTCCTTCGGCCCCTTGCGCGCCACGTTCAGGCGTTCCAGGTCGAGGCTGGCGCGGTTGATGATGGCGCCGGCACGGCGTGCCGCCTTGATGGCGGTGTTGAGCATCGGGTGCATAGGTTTCCAAAGATCACGGGTGACAGACCCCTATTTTAAATGACTCCGCCAGTTTCCTCCGACACGCCCCACAACACCCCGGATATTTTCAACCGGGTGCGCTTCGTCATGGTCAGCCCCAGCCATCCCGGCAACGTCGGTTCGGCCGCCCGGGCGATCAAGACCATGGGCTTCCACGACCTGCGCCTGGTGGCCCCCGCCGACCCGGACGTCCTGCGCCATCCCGACGCCCTCGCCCTGGCGAGCGGGGCCGGCGACATCCTGGAGCGGGCCCGCATGCACGCCGGCCTGGCCGACGCGCTGGGGTCCGCGACCCTGGCCTTCGCCCTGACGGCGCGGGCGCGGGCCATCGGCCCCCCGCCCTGCGACATCCGCGAAGCCGCCCTGCAGTCGGCCGCCGAACTGGCCCGGCCGGACGCGCGCATCGCCATCGTCCTGGGCACGGAGCGCACCGGCCTGTCCAACGAGGACATCACCCTGTGCCAGCGCGTCTGCCACATCCCCGCCAATCCGGCGTACAGTTCGCTGAACGTGTCCCAGGCGCTGCAGCTGGCCGCCTGGGAGATGCGCTACGCCCTGCTGCCCCTGGCCGGCACGGCGCGCCTGCCCGACACCCATGCCCGGCACGACCCGGGCGCCGACCCGGCCAGCAGCGAACGCGTCCAGGCCATGCTGGACCACTTCGAACGGGCCCTGGTGGCCGTGGGGTTCCTGGACCCCCGGCATCCGAAGAAACTCGTGCCGCGCATGCGGCAGATGTGGACCCGGAACCGGTTGAGCGCCGACGAGGTGGACATGGTGCGCGGCCTGTGCACCGCCATGATCCGCAGCGCCGAACACGCCGCGCCCGACGGCGCGCGGGTCCGGCACGATCTTTCCGATGAATACGAACAGGCCCCGAGCCCCGACCGACATGTTTGACCAGCTTCGCGAAGACATCGCCTGCATCCACGAACGCGATCCGGCGGCCCGCAGCCGCATCGAGATCCTGACCTGTTATCCCGGGCTGCACGCCATCCTGGTCCACCGCCTGGCGCACGGTCTGTGGCGGCGCGGCTGGTACTGGGCAGGCCGCTTCGTGTCCCACCTGGGGCGCCTGCTGACCGGCATCGAAATCCACCCCGGCGCGCGCATCGGCCGGAGGGTCTTCATCGACCACGGCTTCGGCGTGGTGATCGGCGAGACCGCCGAGATCGGCGACGACTGCACCATCTACCAGGGCGTCACCCTGGGCGGCACCCGGCTGTACAAGGGCGAGAAGCGCCACCCCACGCTGGAGGAAGGCGTGGTCGTGGGCGCGGGCGCCCAGATCCTGGGCGGCTTCACCGTGGGCGCCCATGCCCGGATCGGCTCCAACGCGGTGGTGATCAAACCCGTGCCCGCCGGGGCGACCGCCGTGGGCAATCCGGCGCGGGTGATCCTGCCGGAAGACCACGAGGCGACCGCCGCGGCTTCCGGCGATGCGCCGGGTTCGTCCGTATCGTCGGCCTCGCCGGCCGCGGCCCAGGCCGGGGCGGGCGTTTCCGGGTCGGGCGTTTCCGGGTCGGGCGTTTCCGGGTCGGCCGCCGCGCGCGCCGCCATGTCGCCCTGCCAGGAGGAAACCCCGCCCTCGCAATCCGAATGGGCCGCCCGGCCCCTGCAGGAACTGCTGCAGCGCGGCCGGCCCGACCCCGCGCCCGCCGACGGCGCGGTCCCGCAGGAGGACTTCGCCCCCTACGGCGTCGGCCGCGCGGACGACGATCCGCTGGTCAAGGTGCTGCACGAGCTGATCAACCACACCGCCCAACAGGACGCGCGCATCCAGCGGCTATGCTCGGCCCTGGAAGACCTGGGCCAGCGCATCGAGAACGGCCAGCGCCCGCTCGACGCGGAGCGGCTGAACCGAATGGTGGAGTAGGACGGGCTCAGGCGTTGGCGGCCTTGCCCTCCGCCGCCGGGACCGGGATCGCCTGGACCTCGCGCAGGGGGATGGGCGAGCGCAGGCCCGCCTGGCGCAGCGCCTGGGGCGCCCGGCGGTGCAGGTCGAAATACACGTCCCAGTACTTTTCCGCCGGGGTCCACACGCGGATGTTCACCATGATGGTGCTGTCCCGGTATTCCATCACCATGACCTGGGGCGCCGGATCGGCCAGGACGCCGTCGTGGCGATCCACCAGCGCCTGCAGCGTGCCCAGCGCCGCATCCAGGTCGTCGTCGTAGCGCACCCCCAGCATCATGTCCAGGCGACGGGTCTTGTTGCGGCTGTAGTTGGTGATCGGGCTGCCCCAGACCAGCGTGTTGGGCAGCAGGATCTGAATCCCGTCGGCCTGCACGAAGCGCGTCATGAACAGGCCGATCTCGTCCACCGTGCCGGAACCCTGGCCGCCGATGGCGACGAATTCCCCCGCGCGCACCGGCCGCAGCACCAGCAGCATGATGCCGGCGGCGAAATTCTGCAGCGTGCCCTGCAGGGCCAGGCCGATGGCCAGGGCGGAAGCACCCAGCATCGCGACCAGGCTGGCGGTCTGCACGCCCAGGCGGGCCAGCACGGCCAGCAGCACCACGATGCGCACCGCCCAGACGGTGACGCTGCGCACCATGGGCACGATGGTCGGATCGATCCGGGGCGAGCGGTCCGCGATGTGGCGCATCCAGCGCCCCAGCAGATTCGACACGGTCCAGCCGACCACCAGGATCGCCAGGGTCACGCCGAGATGGATCGCAATGCCGCTCAGATCGGGCAGGCGGGACAAGAAAGCCTGAAACTGTTCCATGGCGGAAACCTCCGGGAATGAAGCGAAAGGAACGCCGATTTTACGTCGGCCCGGATCTGCCCCGATCGGCCGTTCGGGCGGCTGGCGGGCCCGGCTTGCGCCATGGCCGTTTTATCCACGCGGATTGTGGACAATCCCATGGACAAGTCCTGAGGGACTTCGCTTCTTCTTTACAAATCAAAGAGATGGATTATCGGGCAGAAAAATGACCGTTTCATGAAAACGGCCGGCCGCGCCGATTTATCCACCCGGTCTGTGGACAAATCCATGGACAAGCCCCGAGCATCCCAGGGTTTTCCCTGCGCCACAAGGGCTTAGGCGCGACGGTCGGAAATCGTCCAGGACCGGTCCGGTCTTCGAGCCGCGTGATGATGGGTCTTGGCGGATGGAAATGTCCCGCCGTCCAAGCGGCCGAGTGCGGGCCCTGGCCCAGCGCAGCGCCACCACCGCGCGGCACAACGCCCGGCTCGTGCAGCAGGCCGCCGGCGCCACCGGCCTGCAGGAACGCCTGGCCGACGAAGCGAAGGATTCCCTGGCCGCCTACCGGCAGGACATGGCGGTTTTATCCACGGGGATTGTGGACAATCCCATGGACAAGTCCTGGGGGACTTGTTTTCCTCTTTTCGAATCAAACGGATAAGGTCTCGGGCAAAAAAATGACCGATCCATGACAAGGACCGGCCGCGCGAAATTATCCACCCTATCTGTGGACAAGCCCATGGACAAACCTCGGGCTTTCCCTGATTTCAACGATGGGGCAAAGGGTTACGCTGAACGGTTGATTTCCGTCCCCGGCTCCTCGTGCCCGCCGAAGCCCTTGCGCATCGCCGACAGCACCTTGTTGGCGAATTCCGCATTGCCACGCGACTGGAAGCGCTCGAACAGCGCCGCACTGAGCACCGGCACCGGCACGCCCTCGTCGATGGCCGCGTGCAGCGTCCAGCGCCCCTCGCCGGAATCGGACACCCGACCGGCGAAGCCATCCAGCCCCGGGTCGGCCTGGAGCGCCCGCGCCGTCAGGTCCAGCAGCCACGAACCGATCACGCTGCCCCGGCGCCAGAGCTCCGCGATTTCCGGCAGGTCCATGTCGTACTGATAGTGCTGCGGATCGCGCATCGGCGCCGTTTCCGCGTCGGCCGCGTGAGCGCCCTTGCCCACGTTCGCATGGCGCAGCAGGTTGAAGCCTTCGGCGTAGGCCTGCATGATCCCGTACTCGATGCCGTTGTGCACCATCTTCACGAAGTGCCCCGCCCCCGCCGGCCCGCAATGCAGATAGCCTTGTTCCGCCGTACCCGCGCCGTCACCGCGACCCGGCGTGCGCGGGGCGGCGTCCCGACCCGGCGACAGCGCCGCGAACACCGGATCCAGCCGCCCGACCGCGGCGGCGTCGCCGCCGATCATCAGACAATAGCCCCGGGCCTGGCCGTGTACGCCGCCGCTGGTGCCGACGTCCAGGTAATGGATGCCCCGAGCCGCCAGCGCCCGCGCCCGCCGGATGTCGTCGTGATAGCAGGAATTGCCACCGTCGATGACGACGTCGTCCACATCGAGCAAGGGGGTGATCTGGTCCAGCAAGCCGTCCACCAGCCCCGCCGGTACCATCAGCCAGACGGCCCGGGGGCGCGGCAGCCGTTCGACCAGATCCGCCAGCGAGGCCGCACCGACCGCGCCGTCCGCGACCAGCCGCGCGACGGCGTCTTCCTGCGGGTCGTAGACGACGCAACCAATATCCTTGTCCATGAGCCGGCGCGCCATCCCGGCGCCCATGCGGCCCAAACCTACCATGCCGATCTGCATGTGAATCTCCGTGATTTCCGAGCTGCCTGTACGGCAGCTTGCTTCAGCAAGATAGTACCGTCATCGTCCGGATTGTCATCAACGGCCTGTGCGCAAGACGGAAGGACCGCACACGGCATGACTCCGTTTCTCCACCATCTGTGCTCGCAGCGAGCTTGACCTGGTCGTCGCGCAGCGGCTCCTCGTATTTCTCAGCTGCTTATGCGGCAGCGAACGGCGGCGAAATACGGAAAGCTGGGCGCGGACTTTCCTCAGCTGCCTGTGCGGCAGCGAACTTCCGGATACTCGGGATCGTAGGGAGGGATCATTTTCTCAGCTGCCTGCGCGGCAGCGAACCCGGCCGCGTCCGCACTGCCGCCGGTGATCATTTTCTCAGCTGCCTGCGCGACAGCGAACCAGCTTCTGCGCCACCAGCGGCGGCACGATGTTTTCTCAGCTGCCTGCGCGGCAGCGAACCATGTCGGCCGCATCGGCGCGGCGGCGGTTTTTTTCTCAGCTGCCTGCGCGGCAGCGAACGGGTTATCCACGGCGGCTGTGGGCAAGTCGGTTTTCTCAGCTGCCTGCGCGGCAGCGAACAGCGATGATGCAGACATGCACCAGGACAATCTTTTCTCAGCTGCCTGCGCGGCAGCGAACGAAATGCAACGTCAAAGAATGAGCCAGATCTTGTTTCTCAGTTGCCTGCGCGGCAGCGAACGCTCACTTGCGGGAATTGTGTGGCGAGCTTGTTTTCTCAGCTACCTGCGCGGCAGCGAACGAGCGTGGAAATGGCGTGCCTGCTGTCCGAATTTTCTCAGCTACCTGCGCGGCAGCGAACATCAAGCGCCCCACGCTGGCCGCTATCGTCCATTTCTCAGCTACCTGCGCGGCAGCGAACATCGCCCGGTCGGGGTGGGTGTAGGGGCCCCATTTCTCAGCTACCTGCGCGGCAGCGAACTGTGCCCACCTGACGAGCATGTCCTCATCGCATTTCTCAGCTACCTGCGCGGCAGCGAACGTGGAGATCGACGCGGCGATCATGCGCGGCGATTTTCTCAGCTACCTGCGCGGCAGCGAACACCCAGGGCCCGTTCCAGCGTCTTTCGGAATCTTTCTCAGCTACCTGCGCGGCAGCGAACTCGGCCTGTTCCAGCATGTGGCCAAAGCACCATTTCTCAGCTACCTGCGCGGCAGCGAACTTCCGCATCGGCCGGGCCGCGCATCGACACCATTTCTCAGCTACCTGCGCGGCAGCGAACGCGCCTGGAGGCCGTCCGCGAGATCAAGGAAGTTTCTCAGCTACCTGCGCGGCAGCGAACACCTACCAGGAAGCCCTTGCCCTGTACGTTCATTTCTCAGCTACCTGCGCGGCAGCGAACGCGCAAAGCCCAAGGAAAAGCCCTACAAGCTCTTTCTCAGCTACCTGCGCGGCAGCGAACCCACTGGATGACCTTGGCATCCGGATAGCCCATTTCTCAGCTACCTGCGCGGCAGCGAACCCTGAAACTGGCCATCGAGACCGGCATGCGTCTTTCTCAGCTACCTGCGCGGCAGCGAACTGGTCGTTGTAGTTGATGCAGTAGGACGGCAGTTTCTCAGCTACCTGCGCGGCAGCGAACATCAGTGTCCTGTATCTGGACCAGTGCCCGAATTTCTCAGCTACCTGCGCGGCAGCGAACGCTGACGTGCCGGATGCGACCGCGTGGGTCGATTTCTCAGCTACCTGCGCGGCAGCGAACGTACGTTCCCACCAGCCGAGGATTCGCAGCAATTTCTCAGCTACCTGCGCGGCAGCGAACGCCGGCATCATTACGCTCAAGGCGCGCCACGCTTTCTCAGCTACCTGCGCGGCAGCGAACCAGGGCGTGGCGGACATCAGCCTGCTGGACCTTTTCTCAGCTACCTGCGCGGCAGCGAACTTTTCAGCCATGGTCGGCCCCTTTCGCCGCACTTTCTCAGCTACCTGCGCGGCAGCGAACACCATGGCAAGCCATCTTCATTCGCTTCCTCATTTCTCAGCTACCTGCGCGGCAGCGAACCGCGCCTGGTCGCGCTCCATGCCCGCGATCTTTTTCTCAGCTACCTGCGCGGCAGCGAACAGCCACTGACCAGCCACAACCCGAAACGTCGGTTTCTCAGCTACCTGCGCGGCAGCGAACGCGCAAGGCCTGGTGGTCCAGGTCGCCGACCATTTCTCAGCTACCTGCGCGGCAGCGAACTACGCCTGGAAATCCTCGCTGTTGGTGATCATTTTCTCAGCTACCTGCGCGGCAGCGAACGGTTCGTGGAAATTTGTGCCCAAGAAGGGTTTTTTCTCAGCTACCTGTGCGGCAGCGAACGGCACGATTCGCTTAGGCGCCTGCTTCTGATTTTTCTCAGCTACCTGTGCGGCAGCGAACCCCCCCTACCCCCCTTCCAGGGGGATCTGGATTTTCTCAGCTACCTGTGCGGCAGCGAACGGGCTGGCGGCAAAGCGATGGCCGGCTGTGGCTTTCTCAGCTACCTGTGCGGCAGCGAACCCCACCCTCGCCCAGGCCCTGGAGCGCTACCTTTTCTCAGCTACCTGTGCGGCAGCGAACGACCCTGCTACCGGCACCTGGGAAGTCATCGATTTCTCAGCTACCTGTGCGGCAGCGAACGTCTCTGTGACCGAGGATCTTCGCGAGTTTGTTTTCTCAGCTACCTGTGCGGCAGCGAACCACGGCCTGATCCGGGCCGAACCCGGGAACGTTTTCTCAGCTACCTGTGCGGCAGCGAACGCCTTGCGCTCGTCGCTCCAGCGGCGGATTTCTTTCTCAGCTACCTGTGCGGCAGCGAACTTTAAAATCAATACATTGTTGTGACAATTTCATTTCTCAGCTACCTGTGCGGCAGCGAACTAGAGGCAAAAAAACCTAACTTATTGATTTTTTAAAGATCTTCAGCAAGAAAGTACAAAACACCCAAATTCCTGGGTGTTTCGTAACCCACTGATTTATAAGGGTCTTAAAAACCCCTTCAGAAAAGGGTCAGAACCAGGGCAGTGTGGCCGTGCTGCTCAAGCCATAGGCGTTGAACACGCCGGCCACAGGCTGCGGTTCCGCGTCTCCCAAGGCCAGGAACAGGCAAAACCGCTGCCCCGTGCTGGCGCTGCGCAGCTGCACATAGGGGAGATCCGGCTGCCGTTCCACGCCATCGGGGATGGCCTGCACCGCCTGCTCATAGGTTTCCCCTTTTCTGCGCATCCGTCGATGACGCAGACGCTCCGCGCTGGTCTTGAACTGGCGACGCAACAGCCGCCGATGCTGGACATCCCGTGGCACGGCAGACAAAGCCCCCAACTCCACATGGTCACGCATCCCTCGCAGCCAGTCGGTGGACAGCAAGGTATTCAAGGCACTGTCGCTGCCATGCACCCGCATGATCCGCCCCAGGGTGCGCGGCTGCATGCTGTACTGAGGGAAACTGACTCCGATTGCATCCGTACCCAGTCCCACCAAGGCGCGGTGAAACTTGGCATACAGGGCTCCCAGCAGGTGGGCCTGGCTGAATTCGGGATCAGGCAGCAACCTAGCGTCGATGTAGTGGGTGCTCATGGGCATCACTTCCCGGCATCGCCGAACACGCCGCCCCGCACCAGCACCGCCATGACGAAATGCTGCTGCTCGATATCGGGGACCTTGTCCTTGAGCACCCAGTCATCGAACAGATTGTAGAAGTCGAGGCTCGGCTTGACCTTGGGCTGGCGATAGGCCTTGCCTTGCGTCGTGACGGAGCCATACGGCTCCACCGCGATGGGTCCCAGACTGTCCGCCCCGCTGTACCAATCATCGATGGTCCGGATGGCATTGCCCAATTTCTGGGAATGGATCGCGGCCACGCCACCCACATCGTAGAGCGTCTTGCTCTTGTCGCCCCGGCCCCGCTCCAGCACCAGCTCCTGGGAGGGGAAGACTTCCTGCCCCGCCCCGATCCGGGCGAAAGCCGTAACTTGCAGCAGGACATGGCGCTTGCCCGCCAGACCGTCCGCGATCAAGGCCGCCACGGCATCCCGGTCCGCCTGCGCGTCGCCCGCCTCGAAATTCCTCAGTCCCAAGGACAAGGCATCGAAGGTCCAGCTTTGCGTGACCCTCCCCCGCTCCAGCAGGGAGACGATCACGCTCACTTCTTCGGCACCGACCCGGTTGCGCCACAGGAAACGGCCATTGGCGAGGTTATGGGCATACCGGCGCGCCAGTTCGGTGAAGCCATTGGCCTCGACATAACCACCCACCACCTGCATCAGCTTGGCCTCATACTCCGCGCTATTGCAGGCGGAAGGTTTCCCGGTTCCGGGCAGCACGCGCAGCGTGAAGCTCACCTTCAGCGTATCCGCATCGGCCGGCAAGGCGGCCACGTCCACCGTCTGCAGATTCGGGTTCTCAATCGCGGCATCCAGCTTGGCGGGATCCTGCTCGGCGGCCTTCAGGCGGTTGGAAATCGTGCCGCGCACGGACTTTTCCTTGATGCCGACGGCAGGCCACTGGTCGGCTTCGGACTGATCATCCCACTGCCCCGCGGCGAACAAGGCATCGGACGGGTCCAGCTTGCGCTCAAACGCAAGGACGGAAGCGGTTTTCAAGGACATGGCAGATTTCCTTTCCTGATGAATAGTGGATTGCAATCAAAGGGTTTCCGCGCTCATCGGCGGGTGGGATGGATACTCGGCGTCATCTTCCTCCAGCAAGGGCTCATAGCCGTTGCAGCAGCGGTAGAGTCCGTCGTCATGCGCTTCGCCCCACCAGAGCAGGTCCTGTACGCGTTGCAGACGATGCGGGCCGACCCACTGGCCGATGGAATACACGCCCTCCACGAACCGGAACGGCGTGCTCTGGTCGCGCGCATTGGCGACCTGCCCACCCGCGTACAAATCCGACAAAGCGGCATAGCCGACAGGGATGGGCACGATCCAGCCCGACCCCTCGGGCCGATCATGGGTCCAGATGACACGATCTTTCTCGTCCCGGCCACTGCGGTAATTGAAACGGGACAGATCCAGCCAGGCGTCCAGCACGGTGGCCTCCGGATCCTGCAGGCGCAGTTGCTCCAGACGCCGCTGCAGCAAGTCATCCCGTCCCACCAGAGCGAATCCCGGCAGCCACTGGCGACGCAAGCGCCGGAACAGTACCTGCCGCTCCGCTTCCTGGTCGGGCCAACCAATCAGCGACGGCGTGACTCGAATACCGAGGCCAGGTTTTGGCGGCAACACCGACCCGCCGGCAATCCGCATGGCCCCCACCAGATTCCGAATATCCCAGGCGATTTTCTGGCGCAATGCCCCATCACTGTGAAACAGGGGATGCGTCTCGCCCTCTTGCTCGACCACGCCCAGCTGGAATACCAAGGTCAGGTCCAGATGGATGCGGCCTTCTTCAACGATGGCGGCCGTGCTGCCATCCTTGTCCACCGGATTACGAGTCAGGCGGAAAGTCCGCACGTAACCCTCCTGGGTCTGCTCCTGATGCCAGTGGCAGATCACCCCGATCTTTTCCAGCTTCAGGGGGATATCCGCCTGCGCCAGTTTGCGCCCCAGCGCCCACATGAAACCCAGAAAGGCCGTCATGGATGGGAAGCCATGCGTCAACGGGCTGGAAATCGCATTGGCATTCTGGACACGCACATGCGGCAGAACCAGCAAGCCGTCGGGTCCTCGGTCTTTCAGATTCATACGGTGCCCTCCCGCGTCGGGATGTAGTGCGGCGCATCCCGGTCTGTCCGCAGTTCATGCAAGGCACGCGCCCAGCCTGCTTCATCCTCATCGAGCAGCAGCTCTTTTTTCCAATGACGGTGCTCGATTTCTCCGACGTACTTGAAATGCTCCCTGAGCCGTTCGTTCAGCCAATTACCGAAGCGGTGGCCGATCTGCGCCGGCCAGTCCATGAACAACCAGCCGCTGCGAAACTCGCTGTCTTCTTCGGCGCGCCATGGATCGAACCAGAACCGCTCCTCACGGACCAGCACGCACCGAGGATCCGCCGTCCAGCCCGTGGGCAAGCTGCGCCGGATTTCGCTGGCCATGGCGACCAGTTCATCGATCAGACGATCCACATAGGCATCCACCCGATTTCTGGTTTCCATGTTGGATGGCGGGTCTTTCCGCAGGAAACGCAGGAATGCCCGAACGACTCCTCTGACATCCCCGTAGCGCATGAATACAGGACCAAATATGGAGGTCACGCCCCAGAGCTGGCGCGGCACGTTCTGATCCCAACGTGGGGGCAGTGAGCCCAGCAGATAGCTGACCCCGCCACGCTCGGAGTTGAGCTGAGAAATATTCTGGGGCTTCGTGCCGCCCAGCTTGCGCACAGCCAGCGCGGGATAGTCACGGAAGACACCCTCGTGCTCCCTGCCCTCCCTTCGTGCGGCCCGAGCGGCCTTGTTGGCTTCGCCAAACCGGTCTTCCTGGAGCATCTCGTGAACGGACTGAGCCAGGGATGTCGCATACAACGGGGCCAGCAGGTGATATTGCGCATCATCGGCGGCGTCTTCACCCGTCAGCCAATAGATCTGCTTGGCCAGGGCATGGCTTGCCACATCTTCATCGCGGGCTTGCACCAACCCCACAAACGCCGATTGCCACTCCCGCGCCTTGGTCTCATCATCATTCAGCGCCTGCAACACGGCCGGGTCATCCTCCGACAGCCAGTCCAGGAGCGTACGGCCATCGACCTCCAGTTTCAGGAATTTATAGACATCCAGCGCCGCCGCGTTGCCGACCACGTCGCTGGCAAACCCGGCTCCCAGCAAATGACTGCCCACCACCGCGTGAGGCGTCATCCTGGATGGCTCCACGAACAGGTTGGTGCCTCGCGCGTCGGGATGCACCGCCTTCAGAGCATGCGTTACCGCCTGGATCTGGCGGACACGCCGGGCGGCATCTTCCAGCCAGGCGGCGGGCTGGTATTGGGCGACCAGGTCCTCCCGCTTGGGGTCGTCCGTGGGAATTTTTGAGAGCTTGGCTTCCAGGCGTTCCTGCAAAAAAGCCGCGATCACTTCACGGATGTGATGAATTTGTCTTGCGAGGTCTTGTGCTTTCGACATGAATCCCCCAACATGGAACTATTTTATGTACACTACCACTGTACTTGATACTTTTCAATAAGCACTCTACTGAGCAAGTAGCTGAGAAAACTGTTCGTGAGACCTTCTCGTAACAGTCATCCTTTCTGCCGCACAGGCAGCATCCTCATCTGGACAGACGAAGGCCCGGCTGAAGTCGAGATCGTGGACTACCATTGACCGGACACCTCGCTGGAAATGGAACAATGCTTCGATAGAAGGACTCCGACATGATCAAAAACGGCATGCGCCCCGTACATCCCGGCGAAGTCCTGCGCGAGGACTACCTGATCCCCCTGGGGATGAGCGCCAACGCACTGGCTCGCCACCTGCTCGTCCCGGCCTCCCGCATCAACGACATCCTGCTCGAACGGCGAGGCATCACGGCAGATACCGCGCTGCGCCTGGCCCGTTATTTCGGCGGTGACGCGCAATCCTGGCTGAATCTCCAGGCCTCTTTCGATCTGCGAACCGCGGAACTGAACCCAGAGTTGCGGACGGCGCTGGCAACGCTTCGCCCCATGGAATCCGTTCCAGCATAAGCGGCGACCTGCCGATCCAGCTTCCAATCCCATCTCCCCCTCACCCCTTCACCGCAAACCCCAGCGCCGGATGCCAGAACCAGCCTTGCTCACTGGCGGGCAGCGTAGCGCGCGCATAGCGCTGGGCGAATGCACCCAGGGGCAGACCCAGAGCCTCGGCCTGATCCGCCATGCAGCGCGCGAAATCCTCCTCCACACTCCAGCAACCGATCCCCTCGCCCTGAACCATCGCGTCCGGCACATCCCGGCGCTGGTTGGCATCGATGCGGACATGAAGTTCCTGAAACTTCCGCTCCCCCTCCTCGACTCGGCACAAGCGGAGCACATCATCCTCATCGGGCAACCAGACCACCTCCACATCGGGCCGGGGCTGATCACGGAACGGCTGCGCCTGCTGCAGGAAAGCGGTCAGCCGCGCATGGTCCCGCAACCAGAAACTGGTGGCGTTCAATGCAGGCGCCCGCTCCGGCGGCAGCATCTGGTGCTCCATCCGGACATGTTCGAGATCGACCAGATTACCGGCAGGCTGGCGATCCGATCCGGCGCGCGCAACGATTCGCGGCCGCGCGTCGATGGGCATGCGCTGATCGCCATCCAGCCAGGGCGCCAACAGCGCCGTCAGACGGTGCGGCCGCAGGGGATAGTCCGGACTCTCGAAACCCGGTCGGCAAAAAGCAGGCTGGCCCGGCCTGTCGAAATGCTTCAGGTTGCTGTCGCACACCAGCAGATTGGGCTGTGACACGGCCTTGTCACGGCGATGACGCCACACCCGGCCCGCGAGTTGAATCAGCGACCGCATCGAAGAGGGCTCGACCACGGCCCAGTCATAGTCGTGATCCCGTCCGACCTCGGTCACGGGAGAGCCCAGCACGACGAACAATTGATCCCGGGCCTCCACCGCATCGATGCGCCGCCGCACGTCGGGCAGATCGAACACCGCGGCCTCCCGACGCCGATCCAAGGCGGTATCCAACAAATGTTCGATCCGGGACCGCAGGAACAACGGAAACTGTGAATGATAGACACAGAGATGGACGTGCACGCCTGGAGGCGCCCCCAGGCGGAACAAGGCCAGGGCCACCTCGAACAGCGGATCGATATTCGCCATGCGGATCAGGCCGAAGCTGATCCGCTTGCCACTATGCGGGTCTTCGGTGCAATGCAAGGCATGCAAGTCCAAAGCGGCATCCCGCAGAAGGCCGGCAAAGGCGCTCCGGCGGCCCGCCTGATCCAGCTTGCCCAGTTCCCCAGGTAACGGCAGCAGGCGAGCCATGCGACGTACCGCCTGCTCTCCCAGCCGCCGGGCACGGTCCGCAGCAAAAGCCTGGTGCGCCTGACCGAACCGTTCCGCATCCGGACAGTCCGCGTTGGTCTGCGCGAATTCATCGATCCAGAGGCAGCACACGGAGGGCGCTTCCGACGGCCGGGCACCGCGATTGCGCTGGAACCAACGGCGGCCCTCCAGGTAAGCCATAAACAAGCCCTGGATCAGTGCGGGCGGCAAGGTCGCCGAGGACACCAGGACACGCGCACCCAGCAAACCTGCCCAGTGCACGAGACGAGCCAGCGCCGGCAGGTCGGACAGATCGAAGTCGTCCGGCTCATCCAGCACCAGGTCCCCCGTCATCAAACGCAGCATGGGCACGATCTGGCGGCCGCCGCGCAAACCCTCCGTGGCCGGTGTCAGATGATCGACGGTGCAAACCAGCAAGGGCGCCGCGAGAAAGCGCCGGACGCCGGCATCCTTTCCCAGATGATCCAGCACCGGATGGCGGTCATCGCCGTCGTAGACGACATGGGTGGTCTCGTCCAGCAAGGATTGCCGGGAGGCGGAACCGCTGTCTTCGGCAAGCTGCGCGTAATACTCGAACAGCTCGCGGCTGGCCGCGCCCCCGACCCGGATGGCCAGTTCGTCATCCGGCAGGCCCAGGTCTTTCTGAAATACCCGGCCCGTCTGCAAGGTCAGGGTGCGCAGGCCGACGGCGAATGCGCAGCGCAGACCCAGCACGGGATCGGCCAGCGCATTCATGATCCGAGCGTTTCCCAGTGTCTTGCCGCAGCCGGTCGATGCCATGTTGACGATGAATGCACCCTGATCCGCCGCGCGCGAACGCACCCCGGCGGCGAGATCAGCCGCCTTGTCCTGCCAGCGGAACGCAGGATTCAGGCTGCGTTTTTTCAGCCCCCGGTGCCCGGCCAAATGGCGCAGATCCCGCGTCAGGACCGGCAGCGAATGCACGATCCGGCCCGCATGCAACTCGACGCCCAGCAGATGCTCGTCCAGCGGCTGCAACAATGCGCCGGTCTTGCGTTGGGTATTGGCGAACAAGGGAAAATCCTTCTCTCCCGTGGTTCGATCCTCTTCCGCTTCCAGGCTGGAATAGTGATGATCCCCCAGCATCAAGGCCAGACGCGATACATGCATGACGTAGGGATCGCCCAGGCAGCCCTCGATCCCCGGCAGATCCGCCAGCAGATCCCGGGCGATGCGCGCGGCCCGCTTGCGCCATTTCAAGGTCCTCACCGGCAAGCCATGGGGAAATTTCCAATAGGGTTCGATCTTCCTTTTGGATATCGCCGGCTGTTCGCCCCACGGCTCGTTCCAATCCGCGTCGATCTGGCTCAAGACGGCATCCAGGGTCCGGCCATTCACCCCTCGAGGTGATCGGCCATGCCATAAACGCGTCGACTCGAGGGACTCGCTTGCGCTGTACGGCAGGGCGGGCAGGCGGTGGTGCGTCAGCACCAGCCAGGCCACCGCCTGAGCCAGGGGAGGCAGACCCTTATCCGATGAAGCGAACGGCTTGTGGTCGCGCGCAGCCGCATCCAGGCCGTCACGCAGCAGGCGGCCTTTCCTATGATCCAGCCAGGGGGCCTCGAAACGCCCTCCGTCGGCGTTTTCCTCGCCCCCATCGGCCAAGCGCCGCAGCCACCCTGCGTCATCATCCTGGCCGACAAATGCCTGGAACAGGCGCACGGAGACCCACTCATGGCGATAGCGGTTCTTTTCCCGGGGTGCCGCGTGCCGCAAACGATCTTGAAAGGACTGGGTCGCCTTGCCCAGGTCGTGCAATAGCGCGGCCAGGGCGGCAATTCTGCGGATCGTCCGCAGGCTGTGCCAATCGTTCTCGTCGCCGCGCCGCAAGACGTCGCTTGCGGTCGTGTTCGTCGGCACGGCGCCTTCGGCGTTGAACTGCCGGGCATCACCGACGATCCACAGCAGTTCGCTATGATCACGGCCCCGGATCCAGTGACAGGCCACGGCCGTGTTCTTGCGCGCCGTCTGGCGCAGCAGTTTCCTCAGGGTATCCAGGCCTGCCCGGGTCATCGCGGTCTGCCAGGTCCGGTCGCCCCGCCGCTCGGCAAATTGATCCAGGATCCGGCGTGTTTCCGTCAAAGCCCGCTTGCTGCATTGGGAAACCAGCAGGACATTCATGTCTTGTCTTCCCGGCCCGAAGCGCCAGGGGCGGCCTGGCGGGCGGTCGTCATGGCGATTTCCTTGACCGTATCGATCATGAAATCCAGGGACTCGTCGCGCGTCAGCGCCTCGATGCAGTTGCGGCGGAACTGCTGCTCATCATCACCCCGCATGGCGGACAGGAAGGCCTGTGGCAGGATGCAGGCGTCCTTCACCAGGTCCGCCACGTCGAACACCAGCCCGCCGCGACGTGTCTTGCCGTGCAGGACCGCCAGGCCATGCGGCAAGCCCAGCACCCAGCATGCCGTGGCGCCCAGCCCGTAGGCAAGATAATTGCCATGATCCAGGAAACGGTTGGCGGGATCGACGCCGGACCCGCGCTTGGCCCGGGTGAAGTCTTCGCCATAGCCAACCGCGTCGACGGCCAGCTTGAACAGCGCCTTGGTCAGTCTGGCTTCCTCGGTCAGCAGATCGACTGTTTCACCGGCCTGGTCCACACGCCGCGCGCTCTGCGTCAGCAAGCCATCCAGCCGCTCGACATTCACATTGAAGCCGGACTCCCGCAAGCCCGCCTGGCGCCACTCTGCGTTCAGACGCCGGATGCGGGCCTGCTGCAGAGCCTTGGCGGCGGCCAGCCGACGGGCATCATCGAACCAGAATCCCACCCATGCCTGCAGGTATTCCGTCGGCCGGTATTCACTTTGCGGACTGAGCCAGGCGACCTCGACGTCGACTTCGTTGGCGGAGAACAAGGGCGTCCCGCCGCCTCCGCAGAAGCCCACCAGCACGCCGGCCTTGGCCAGTTCCCGCATCGCGGCCTGGGTGATGGATGTGCCTGTTCCCAGCAAAATGCTGGTGGTGTTGGCGATCGGTATGTTCCAGTACAGGGAACGCTTGCCCGCGTCCGTCACATACTCGACGCGGCCTCCATTGACCAGTACCCGGCAATGCTCCAGATAGTAGATATTGGCCCGCTTGGAGTGCAGGATCGTCTTGAGGTCGGAAGCCGCGATATCATCCATGAATCCTTTTGTAACATAAAGGACGAGGACCGCGTAGAAAACTCCAAGGACCAGGCCGTCCTGCAAGCTTCCACGAAACCCACAGGTCGACGCGGCGCCCTCACCTCGGCAATCTCACCCCTTCCCGGCCGCCCCTGCCGCCGCAAGCACGCGCCGCACGAACACGGCGCACATGAGGACGAAGGCCAGCAGCCCGATGACGGTGGCTGTCGCTGCGAACCCGGGACCCGCCACGGCCAGCGGCGCATCGCCGCCGCCGGATGCCATGGAACCCACGATCACGATGGCCAGCACGACGCCCACCAGGCTCTCGCCCACGATCAGGCCCGAGGCGAACAGCGTGCCCGTGCGTTCGCTCGCCTGCTCGCACCGGGCGCGGTCCGCACCGGACTGCAGCGCCTGGGCGCGGACGCGGCCCCGCACGAACCACGAGATCAAGGCGCCGACGAACAGCGCCGTGGCCACCGTGGGAGGCAGGTAGACGCCCATGGCCACCGCCAGCGGCGGCACGCGAAACCGGCTGCATCGGCCCAGGATCCGGTCGAAGACGATCAGCACCGCCCCCACCAGCACACCGATGCGGATGTACGTCCAGTCGAGCGTGTGGCTGAACAGGCCCTGCGCGATGGTGATCATGAGCGAGGCCTGCGGCGCGGCCAGGGCCTGGGCGGGATCCATGCTCTCGCGCGGCAGGCTGCCGATGAAGCCGTAGGCCTCGTAGAGCAGTTCCAGCACCGGCGGGATCGTCACCGCGCCGATCACGCAGCCGATGATCAGCGCCGTCTGTTGCCGCCACGGGGTCGCACGCACCAGCCAGCCCGTCTTCAGGTCCTGCAGGTTGTCGTTGGAAATCGCCGCCACGGCCACGACGACCGAGGTGCAGAACAACGCCAGCGCCGTCATGAAACGCACGGATTCGGGCCTGCCCAGCAGGTCCTGGGCCTGGCCGATACCAATGAAGAGCATGGATGAGGCCAGGATGGCGATCACGGCGATGCCGGAGATCGGGCTGGCCGATGAGCCCACCAGGCCCGCCATGTAGCCGCAGGCGGCCGCCACCAGGAAGCCGAAGACGAAAGCCAGCATGACGCCGGCCACCACCAGGGACCAGGCGGCCATCGTGGGCAGCCCGGAGTCCGCCACGAAAGACTGGAACGTTGCGCCCAGCAGCAGGATCATGAGCAGCGTCAGCTTCAGCAGCAGCCCGGGCGGCAGGTCGGCGTCGGTGCGGTCCTGCCCCGATTCGCCCGACCCGCGCTTCAGCACCGACAACGAAATCCGCATGCCTTCGATCATGGGCCGGATCAGCGTCAGCAAGGTCCAGACGGCCGCCACGGCGATCATGCCGGCGCCGATCAGGCGCACTTTGGAGACCCAGATGCCGGTGGCGAAGCTTGCCAGGCTGGCGCCGTCGGGCATGGGCGCGAGCGACGTCAGCCAGGGGACGGCGACGCCCCAGGACAGCACCACGCCCAGCAGCATCGCCACGCCGCCGACGATGCCGACCAGATACCCCGCGCCGACCAAGGCGAAGGACAGGCCCAGGGGCAACTGGAATACGGCGCGCCCGACGCTGAACCAATAGCCTACGCTGTCGCCGGCCAGCCGCAGGCCGCCCGTCAGCAGGCTGAAACCGCCCGCCAGCACACCGCCGGCCACGATGTCGCGCAATCCGCCGGATTGCCGGGTTTCCGCGCCCTCGCCCGGATTCTGCCCGACCTTGAGAATCTCGGCCGCGGCCACGCCTTCCGGATACGGCAGATCGCTGTTGACGACCAGCGCACGCCGCAGCGGCACGGTGAACACCACGCCCAGGATCCCGCCGCAGGCGCAGATCATGGCGGTCTGCATCAGGGGGAAGCCCGTCCAGTACCCCATCATCAGCAGCGCCGGCAGCACGAAAATGACGGCGGACAATGTGCCCGCCGCGGACGCCTGCGTCTGGACGATGTTGTTCTCCAGGATATTGGAGTCCCGGAACGCCCGCAGGACCGCCATGGAAATCACCGCCGCCGGGATCGAGGACGCGAAGGTCAGGCCCACCTTCAGGCCCAGGTAGACGTTGGATGCGGTGAACACCAGGGTGATCAAGGCACCCAGAACCACGCCCCGCAGGGTGAGTTCCTTCAGCGATGCGTGCGACTCGGGCATGATGATGTTCGATCCTCGGGGGAAAACAGACATCTGCGCATTGTATCCACCCGCAGCGACCCGCTGTGACACAGCCCTTTCCAACCGCCACCCGATCTTTGTCGAATGCCGGCTTTCTCCAGTTTCTATCGCCATTGTGTATTCTTATATGTTGTGTATAATTACACAAATGAACAGCACAGACCTTATCAAGCAACTGAAGGCCGACGGCTGGTATCTGGTGCATACCGTTGGGTCGCATCACCAGTTCAAGCATCCGACCAAGCCCGGCAAGGTCACGGTGCCCCACCCCAAGAAGGACCTGCCCCTACCGACACAACGCAGCATCCTCAAACAGGCCGGTCTCCGATAAACGACCCGGCCAGGAGAAACCCCCAATGCTCTATCCGATCCACGTGCACAAGGACCGCGACAGCGCCTACGGCGCGTCCTTCCCCGACTTCCCCGGCTGCTTTGCCGGCGCCGACGAATTGCAGGACCTGCCCCGCGCCGCCCAGGAAGCCGTCGAGGCGCATTTCCATGGCGAAACCGAAGCAATCCCCGGGCCCAGCGCACCCGAAGCCTGGGAAGGTCACGAGGACTTCGAGGGCGGCTTTTGGATGATGGTGGATATCGACCTGTCCAAGGTCAACACCAAGGCCGTTCGCCTGAACATCAGCCTGCCGGAAAACCTGGTGCATCGCATCGATGCCATGGCCAAGGCCCAGCATTTATCGCGCTCCGCGTTCCTGGCAAAAGCAGCCGAGCGAGAAATGGCGGAAGCTTGAAGTGAGGGCCTGAGTTCGGCACTCCTTCGCTGCTTGCACACATTACCGCCACGGCCCCAGCGCTGTCGCGCCCCCTGTTTTCTCAGCTGCCTGTGCGGCATCGAACGGCGCGATCAGCGGCGTGAAGTCGCCTGGCCATTTCTCAGCTGCCTGCGCGGCAGAAAACGGCCGACGAATGCCCACGCGACGAGCTTGAATTTTCTCAGCTGCCTGCGCGGCAGCGAACTTGCCGAACTCGATCACCTTGCCGCCATACATTTTCTCAGCTGCCTGCGCGGCAGCAAACACATCGAGCAGGGATGCGGGCAGCGGCGGAAGTTTCTCAGCTGCCTGCGCGGCAGCAAACCCCTGTTTCGTCAGCTCGGCGGTCATCGTCTTTTTCTCAGCTGCCTGCGCGGCAGCAAACGGCTTTCACAAGCGCCACATGGTCATCGAGCATTTCTCAGCTGCCTGCGCGGCAGCAAACCAAGTCGCCGGCCTGGAAGCCGAGCTTCTGATTTTCTCAGCTGCCTGCGCGGCAGCAAACTGGCTGCGCACCGGCCTGGTCAATCGCAACCTTTTCTCAGCTGCCTGCGCGGCAGCAAACTGGCTGCGCACCGGCCTGGTCAATCGCAACCTTTTCTCAGCTGCCTGCGCGGCAGCAAACTTTTCGTCTACGCGGGTCGGCTATGGAGCGCATTTCTCAGCTGCCTGCGCGGCAGCAAACATTTCGCCTCGGAAGCCAAGCCGGCCGATGGCTTTCTCAGCTGCCTGCGCGGCAGCAAACCGGTATTTCCAGGTCCGGCTGGTGATCGAGACTTTCTCAGCTGCCTGCGCGGCAGCAAACACTGCGAATCCGAGGCAAGTCGGAGATCTGCATTTCTCAGCTGCCTGCGCGGCAGCAAACTCAGGTAGGCCAGGTCCATGGCGTCTCGCAGGGTTTCTCAGCTGCCTGCGCGGCAGCAAACGACATGTTCGGCGAGGCCCTGCGCGCCTTCGTTTTCTCAGCTGCCTGCGCGGCAGCAAACGACCTGGTGACGATGCCGCCGAATCATTTTGATTTCTCAGCTGCCTGCGCGGCAGCAAACCTGCAGGACGCGGCCAGGTCAACCATCGTGCATTTCTCAGCTGCCTGCGCGGCAGCAAACGAGAAAGAAGACTCTGCGGCTCGCCCGGCCCATTTCTCAGCTGCCTGCGCGGCAGCAAACATCATCTGGTGCGCCGCCATCCCCGGCTTGCATTTCTCAGCTGCCTGCGCGGCAGCAAACTGCTCATGTATCAATCCCAATGCTGTTGTGCCTTTCTCAGCTGCCTGCGCGGCAGCAAACTACGGCAGCGTGCCCGAGGACTTCATCCCCTGTTTCTCAGCTGCCTGCGCGGCAGCAAACCGGCTACAACAACCTGGCGACGGCTCGTGCGTTTTCTCAGCTGCCTGCGCGGCAGCAAACGCTGGGCTTGTCCGGGCGGCTGGGCCGGCGCATTTCTCAGCTGCCTGCGCGGCAGCAAACGTTCCGGGAAGCGTGGGACGCCCTATCCGATAATTTCTCAGCTGCCTGCGCGGCAGCAAACCCTTGATACAGGGCTCATCCGTGCTATCACAATTTCTCAGCTGCCTGCGCGGCAGCAAACGCGCCCAGCTTCTTGCCACTCTTCGACCGAGATTTCTCAGCTGCCTGCGCGGCAGCAAACAACGCGATGGCGTCGTCGTGGAATGCCCGCATTTTCTCAGCTGCCTGCGCGGCAGCAAACGGTTCGTTCGTCCAGCGAGACAGGATCTTGATTTTCTCAGCTGCCTGCGCGGCAGCAAACTAGAGTAAAAACACCCTAACCATCTGATTCCTAATGATACTCACCTCCCATAACCCCCAAAACCCAATTTTTTAACGCTCGCCCAAGCCCTTGATTTTCAAGCCTTCCATGCAGGTCCGCGGAAAAAGGGTCCCCGTGCCGGAACCATCCCTCACTGACACGCCCCTCCCCCTGACACCCCCGCCCCATTGAACGATAATACGTACCTCCCCGTTCCACCCCCTGTCAGCATTCCGTCCATGTCCACCCCCGATCTCTCCGGCCACACCCCCATGATGCAGCAGTACCTCCAGCTCAAGGCCCAGGCCGGGTCGCATCTGCTGTTCTACCGCATGGGCGATTTCTACGAGATGTTCTACGACGACGCGGAACGCGGGGCGCGGCTGCTGAACCTGACGCTGACCAAGCGCGGCACGTCCAACGGCGCGCCGATCCCGATGGCGGGCGTGCCGCATCACGCCATGGAAAGCTACCTGGCGCGGCTGGTGGCGCTGGGCGAATCCATCGCCATCTGCGAGCAGATCGGCGACCCGGGCGCCAGCAAGGGACCGGTCGAGCGCAAGATCGTGCGGGTGGTCACGCCCGGCACGCTGACCGACGACGCGCTGCTGCCGGCCGACGACGACCGCCGGATCGCGGCCTGGGTCGTCGGGCGCGGCCATGGGCGCGAGACCGTGGGCCTGGCCTGGATGAACCTGGCCAACGGCGACTTCAAGGCCTGCGAATCGACATCGGAACTGCTGGATGCGGAACTGGGCCGCATCGCGCCCGCCGAGCTGGTCTGCGCGGAGCAGGCGGACACCGGGGCGCTGGAGGCCTGCGGGCTGGACGCGGCGATCAGCCGGGTGCCGGACTGGCACTTCGAGGCCGACGGCGCGCGCGACACGCTGCTGCGCCATTTCGGCGTGAACGACGTGGGCGCTTTCGGGCTGGACCATCTGCCGCTGGCGACGCGGGCGGCGGGCGCGCTGCTGCGCTACGTCGGAGCGACGCAGGCCCAGGCGCTCAACCACGTGCACAGCCTGTCGGTGGACGCGGGCGGCGACTACGTGGTGCTGGACCCGGCCACGCGGCGCAACCTGGAAATCACGGACACGCTGAACGGCGGCGACGGTCCGACGCTATTCAGCACGCTGGACCACGCCCGCACGCCCATGGGCAGCCGCCAGCTGCGCCGCTGGCTGCAGGCGCCGCTGCGCGACAACCCGCAGGCGCGCGCCCGACAGGACGTGATCACGCAGTTCCTGCGGGCGCCGGACGCCGACGGCGCGCTGCGCGCCCTGCGCGACGCGCTGCGCCCGCTGCCCGACCTGGAGCGCATGGCGACCCGCCTGGCGCTGGGCACGATCCGCCCGCGCGAACTCGCCAGCCTGCGCGAGGCGCTGGCTGGGCTGGACGCGCTGGCGCAGGCCACCGCATCCGCCTTCGATGCCCGGGGGCTGCTGGCCGACTGCCTGCGCGACGTGCCCGTGGACCCGGCGCTGCACGCGCTGCTGGCGCGGGGCATCGCCGCCGAGCCCGCCCCGATGGTGCGCGACGGCGGGGTGATCGCCCCGGGCTACGACGCCGAACTGGACGAACTGCGCCAGCTGGCGGGCGACAACGGCGCCTTCCTGCTGGAAGTCGAGGCTCGCGAACGGGAGCGCACCGGCATCGCCAACCTGCGGGTGGAATACAACCGCGTCCACGGCTTCTTCATCGAGGTCACGCGCGGCCAGGCCGACAAGGTGCCGGACGACTACCGCCGCCGCCAGACGCTGAAGAACGCCGAACGCTACATCACGCCCGAGCTGAAGGCCTGGGAGGACAAGGTGCTGTCGGCCCGGGACCGCGGCCTGGCGCGCGAGAAGCTGCTGTACGAACAGATCCTGGCGCAGGCGGCCGAACACGCGGCAGCCCTGGCACGCAGCGCCGCCGCCCTGGCGCGGATCGACGCGCTGGCCGGGCTGGCCCACCACGCGCGCGCCCACGGCTGGGTCGCGCCGGAACTGACCGACGACATCCGCCTGGACATCGAGGCGGGCCGCCACCCGGTGGTGGAGCACAGCATCGAATCCTTCACCCCGAACGACTGCCGCATGGACGAGGAACGCCGCATGCTGCTGATCACGGGGCCGAACATGGGCGGCAAGTCCACCTACATGCGCCAGGTGGCACTGATCGCGCTGCTGGCGCGCGCCGGCAGCTACGTGCCGGCCGCGCGGGCGAAGATCGGTCCGGTGGACCGCATCTTCACCCGCATCGGCGCGGCCGACGACCTGGCGGGCGGACGCTCGACCTTCATGATGGAGATGATGGAGGCGGGCGTGATCCTGGGGGCCGCCACGCCGTGCAGCCTGGTGCTGATGGACGAGATCGGCCGGGGCACGTCCACCTACGACGGCCTGGCGCTGGCCTGGGCCATCGCCCACCGGCTGCTGACGCACAACCGCGCCCTCACGCTGTTCGCGACGCACTATTTCGAGATGACCCGCCTGCCTGAAAAGACCCACGGCGTGGCCAACGTCCACCTGGCGGCGGCCGACGCGCCCGACGGCGTGGTCTTCCTGCACGAGGTCCGCCCGGGTCCGGCCAGCCAGAGCTACGGCCTGCACGTGGCCCAGCGCGCGGGCATCCCGCCGGTGGTGATCCGCCACGCGCGCAAGGAACTGGCCGAACTGGAAGCCCGCAACCGGGCGGACTCCCAGCTGGCGCTGTTCTTCCAGCAGACCGAGGAAGAATCCGGCGGCGACCCGGACGCGCCGCTGCGCGCCGCCCTGCAGGCGCTGGAACCGGACAGCCTCAGTCCGCGCGAGGCGCTGGAACTGATCTACCAGTTGCGCCGCGACTTCCTCTGATACGGATACGCACGGCGGACCGGACCCCGGGCCGCCACACCCACGGTGCACGGCCCGCCGGCCCGCCCGACACCCCAAGGACACTCCGCCATGCACTCCCCGATCCCCGAGCTCGCAATCCCCGACATCGATCGGCCCACGCCCCTGCTGGGCGGGCTGACCCCGCAGGAATTCATGCGCGACTACTGGCAGAAGAAGCCCCTGCTGGTGCGCCAGGCCATCCCGGACTTCCGGCCGCCGGTCACGATCCGCGACGTGCAGACGCTGGCCCGCCGGGAAGAGGTCGAGTCCCGCCTGATCACCCATGGAGAACGCGGCTGGTCGCTGAAGCGCGGGCCGTTCCGCCGGCTGCCGCCCGCCGCGCAGCCGAACTGGACGCTGCTGGTGCAGAGCGTGGACCTGCACGACGATGCCTCGGCCGCGCTGATGCGGCAATTCCGCTTCATTTCCGACGCCCGGCTGGACGATCTGATGATCAGCGTCGCCACCGACGGCGGCGGGGTCGGGCCGCACTTCGACAGCTACGACGTGTTCCTGCTGCAGGGCCACGGCCGGCGCCGCTGGCGTACCAGCCGGCAGGCCGACCGCGCCCTGGTGCCGGGGCTGCCGCTGAAGATCCTGGCCGATTTCCAGCCGGACGCGGACGACATCCTGGAGCCGGGCGACATGCTGTACCTGCCCCCGCACGTCTGCCACGACGGCGTGGCCATCGGCAACGACTGCATGACGCTGTCCATCGGCTTCCGCGTCCCCAGCCAGGCCACCCTGGCCCGGGGCCTGCTGGAAGCCGCCGCCGACCAGGTTTCGGCACAGCACCTGGGCGACCCGGGGCTGTACGGGCACCCCTGCCTGCCCGGCCCGGACCTGGCCACGCTGTACACCGACGCCGGCGCGCCCGCCACGCGCACCCCGGCGGCCCTGCCCGACTCGCTGGTGCGGGCCACGCTGGACACTCTGTCCAGGATCCGCCTGGACCACGCGGTGGCGGCCCGGTTCCTGGGCCAATGGCTGACCTCCCTGCCCGACAGCGCCCTGTTCGACCCGGCCGACGAGCCCCTTGCGCTGAGCGCCGGGGTGCCCGCATCGGGCCGCCTGGTCCTGGACCGCTGCACGCGGCTGATGTACTGCGACCGGCAGGTCTTCATCAACGGCGAGGTCGCGCCCCTGGCGGCCGAACCCGGCCTGGAGGCGCTGGCCGACCGGCGCGCGCTGGAGGCCGACGCGGTCCGCCGCCTGGCCCCCGGGACCCTGGCCCTACTCGACGAATGGCTGGCGGAAGGCTGGCTCCACTGGGAAGCGTGAACCCGGTCCACGCCGCGCCTCGCAAGGCGCTCCTATTCGTCAGGCAATTTGCTTATATCCGCATAAAAACATAAGCATCGGTTCGTTCACGGCATGAAGGAAGCGTCCCAGAATGGACGCTTCCTTCATTTCCACAAGACCCGTGCCATGCTCGCGCCGAATTACCTGCCCGAAGCCCATCATTCCCTGATCGCCGAACTGGCCGATTCCTTGGAATCTTCCAGCCTGCACTGGCTCTCGGGCTACTTCGCCGGCGTCGCCCAGGCGCGCCAGCCCGCGCGGGAGGCCGCGCCTCCGCTGACGGTGGCCGCGGTCGCCACGCCCGACACGGCCCGGCGCCTGACCATCCTCTACGGCAGCCAGACGGGCAACGCCAAGCGCCTCGCCACCGCGCTGCACGAACAGGTGCGCGCCCAGGGACTGGAAGCGCGCCTGGTGCGGGCCGACCAGTACAAGACCAAGGAATTGAAGGACGAGCAGCTGCTCTACGTGGTCATGAGCACCCAGGGCGACGGCGATCCGCCGGACGATTCCATCGCCTGGGTCGAATTCCTGCTGGGCAAGCGCGCGCCGAAGCTGCCGCGGCTGAAATACGCCGTGCTGGGCCTGGGGGATTCCAGCTATCCCTCGTTCTGCGGCATTTCGCAGAAGATCGACGCCCGCCTGGCCGAACTGGGCGCGCAGCGCCTGCAGGACGCGGGCGCGGCCGACCTGGACATCGAGACGGTCGCCGCGCCCTGGCAGGCCCGGGCCCTGGAACAGGCGCGCGAGGTCCTGAAGGCCGCCGCGCCCGCCGCCGCCCAGGCCACCGTGACGCCGCTGCGCCCCCAGGCCGAGAAGTTCACCCGCGACCATCCGTTCCAGGCGGAAGTCCTGCTGAACCAGCCCATCACGGGCCGCGACAGCGACAAGGACATCCGCCACCTGGAACTGTCCCTGGAAGGCAGCAAGCTGCAATACGAGCCCGGCGACGCCCTGGGCGTCTGGCCCGTGCAGGACGACACCCTGGTCGCCCGCGTCCTGGAAGCCACCGGCCTGAACGCCGCCGATGGCGTCGAGCACCAGGGCGTCCGCCGCCCCCTGGGGGAATGGCTGGGCCGCTACCGCGAACTCACGGTGCTGACCCGCCCCTTCCTGACGGCCCTGGCGGAACGCGCGCAGCAAGACGACCTGACCGCCCTGCTGGCGCCGGACGCCCGCGAGCGGCTGGCCGCCTATCTGGGCACGCACCAGCTGATCGATGCGCTAAGACGATGGCCGGCGCGCTGGACCGGACCTGAACTGGTGGCGGCCCTGCGCCCGCTGACCCCGCGCCTGTATTCCATCGCCTCCTGCGCGGCGGTGGCCGAGGACGAAGTCCACCTGACGCTGGGGCACGTCGCCTTCGAGCTGGAAGGCGAATCCCGCTGGGGCGTGGCCTCGCACTTCCTGTCCGAACGCGCCGAGGGCGACACGGTTCCGGTCTTCATCGAGGAGAACACGCGCTTCCGCCTGCCGGCGGACGCTTCCCGCGACATCATCATGATCGGCGCCGGGACCGGCGTCGCGCCGTTCCGCGCCTTCGTCCAGGCCCGCGCCGAGGCGGACGCCCCGGGCCGCAACTGGCTGTTCTTCGGCAACCCGCGCTTCACCAGCGACTTCCTGTACCAGACCGAATGGCAGCAGGCGCTGAAGGACGGCCACCTGGACCGCATCGACCTGGCGTTCTCCCGCGACCAGTCGGAAAAGGTCTACGTCCAGCACAGGCTGCTGGCCCAGGGCGCGGACGTGTACGACTGGATCCAGGCGGGCGCCCACGTCTACGTCTGCGGAGACGCCGACCGCATGGCCCGCGACGTGCATGCCGCCCTGCTGGAGATCGCCCGCGACCACGGCGGCCTGGACGAGGAAGGTGCCCGCCAATGGCTGGACGACCTCGCCGCGCAAGGCCGCTACGCGCGCGACGTCTACTGATACGGGCTTCCGCATCGAAACACCGCCCGGCCGGGGTTCGCGCCCCGGCCGTCCCGATTTCCACGGGCCGCCCGACCGGCCCTTCTTCCGACCTCGCATCCCCGACATGAGCGTTTCCCCCCTCTCCCCCCTGGAAGACATCAAGACCTCGAGCCGTTTCCTGCGCGGCACCATCGCCAAGGAACTGGAAAACCCGGTCACCGGCGCCATCCCCGAAGCCGACACCAAGCTGCTGAAATTCCACGGCAGCTACATGCAGGACGACCGCGACATCCGCGACGAGCGGCGCAAGCAGAAGCTGGAGCCGGCCTACGCCTTCATGGTGCGCGCGCGCCTGCCGGGCGGCGTGATCAGCCCCGACCAGTGGCTGGCGCTGGACGAACTGGCGCGGAAATACGCCACGCGCGGCCTGCGCATCACCACGCGCCAGACCTTCCAGTGGCACGGCGTCCTGAAGCGCAACCTGCGCGCCTTCATGCAGGGCATCCACGACGCCCGCGCCACCACGATCGCCGCCTGCGGCGACGTGAACCGCCAGGTGATCAGCTCGGTCAACCCGCACCTGTCCAGCCAGCACGCGCTGACGCAGCAATGGGTGCAGCGCCTGTCCGACCACTTCCTGCCGCGCACCAGCGCCTACGCCGAGATCTGGCTGGGCGGCGAACAGGTCGGCGAGGCGGTCGACGAGGAACCCATCTACGGCAACGACTCGGCCTACCTGCCGCGCAAGTTCAAGATCGGCATCGCCATCCCGCCGACCAACGACTGCGACGTCTTCGCCAACGACCTGGGACTGGTCGCCATCATCGAGCACGGCGAGCTGCAGGGCTTCAACGTCGCCGTGGGCGGCGGCATGGGCGCGACGGCGGGCGACCCGACCACCTACCCGCGCCTGGGCACGCTGATCGGCTTCACCCGGCCGGAACACGTGATCGCCGTGGCCGAGGCCGTGGTCACCCTGCAGCGCGACCACGGCGACCGCAAGGAGCGCCAGCACGCGCGCCTGAAATACACCATCGACCGCCTGGGCGTGGACTGGTTCCGCGAACAGGTCGGCCTGCGCGCGGGCGTCCCCCTGGAGCCCCTGCGCCCCTATCGCTTCGAGCACAACGGCGACCGCTACGGCTGGTCGCGCGGCGAGGACGGCCGCTGGCACCTGGGACTGTACGTCGCCTCCGGCCGCCTGTGGGACCAGGACGGCCTGCGCCTGCAGACCGGCATGCGCGAGATCGCCCGGGTGCTCAAGGGCGAGTTCCGCCTGACCTGCAACCAGAACCTGGTGATCGCCAACGTGGACGAGGCCGACCGCGCCGCCATCGACGCCCTGGTCGAAGAATACGGGCTGGACGGCTACAAGGAACAGAGCGGCATCCGCCGCCACCACATCGCCTGCGTCGCGCTGCCCACCTGCGGCCTGGCCATGGCCGAGAGCGAGCGCTACGCCCCCGTCCTGCTGCCCAAACTGGAGGCCCTGCTGGACACGCACGGCCTGCGCGACGCGCCCATCCTGCTGCGCCTGTCGGGCTGCCCGAACGGCTGTTCGCGCCCCTACCTGGGCGAGATCGCCCTGGTGGGCCGCGCCCTGGGGCGCTACGACCTGCGGCTGGGCGCCGATTTCATCGGCGAACGCCTGAACGTGGTCTACCGCGAGAACATCACCGAGGCGGAGATCCTGTCCGGTCTGGACGAACTGTTCGGCCGGTACGCCCGCGAACGCGTCGCGGACGAAGGCTTCGGCGACTTCCTGGTGCGCGCCGGCGTCATCCAGGCGGATGCGCGCGATCCGCACATCGCCGCCTCCGGCCGCAAGGCGGGCGCGGCATGAACCACTTCCCGCTGTTCGCCGACCTGAAGGACCGCACGGTCGTCGTCGTGGGGGCCGGCCTGGTGGCCGAGCGCAAGATCGCCTTGCTGCGCGCGGCGGGCGCCCGGGTCATCGTCAGCGCCCGCGCATGCCATCCCCAGGTGCTGGCGCGCGCCCAGGCCGGCGAGATCGAGCTGCGCCTGGGGGAATTCGACCCAGCCCTGCTGGACGAGGCCTGGCTGGCCGTCGCGGCCACCAGCGACCGCGCGCAGAACCGGCGGGTCGCGGACGCCGCCGCGGCCCGCCGCCTGTTCTGCAACGTCGTGGACGATCCGGAGCTGTCCAGCGTCCAGGTGCCGGCCATCGTGGACCGGGCGCCGCTCACCATCGCCATCTCCTCGGGCGGCGCCGCGCCCGTGATCGCCCGGCGCCTGCGCGAACGCATCGAATCGCTGTTCGACCCGGCCCTGGGCGCCCTGGCCGCGCTGGCGCGGCGCAAGCGGCCGGCCATCCGCCAGGCCCGGCCGCAGTTGCGCCCGCGCCGGGATTTCTACGACTGGCTGCTGGACGGTCCCGTCCTGGGCGCCCTGCGGCGCGGCCGCGCCGACGAGGCGGAATCCCTGCTGGACCAGGCGCTGGCGGCCGCCAATCCGCCCCCGGCGGGCCGGGTGCTGCTGGTCGGCGCCGGCCCCGGCGACCCGGGCCTGCTGACCCTGCGCGGCCTGCGCGCCCTGAACGAGGCCGACGTGATCCTGGCCGACCGCCTGGTCAGCCCCGCCGTCCTGGCGCTGGCGCGGCGCGACGCGCTGGTGATCGACGTGGGCAAGACGCCCGGCGGTCCGCACGAATCCACCCAGGCCCGCATCCACGCCCTGATGGTGTCGCACGCCCGCCAGGGACGCTGCGTGGTGCGCCTGAAAGGCGGCGACCCCATGGTCTTTGGCCGCGGCGGCGAGGAACTGCAGCACCTGAAGCGGCACGGCATTGCCTATGAAGTCGTGCCCGGCATCACCGCCGCCCTGGCCTGCGGCGCCTACGCCGGCATTCCGCTGACGCACCGCGACCACGCCCAGTCCCTGATCCTCGCCACGGCGCACCGGCAGGCGGACGCGGCCGGGCCGCAAGGCCCGGACGGCGCCGACGGCCGGACCCGGGTGTACTACATGGGCGTGGAACGCCTGCCGGCGCTCAGCGCCCGGCTGCTGGCCGAGGGCCACGCCGCCGACCTGCCCTGCGCTCTGGTGGAAAACGGCTCGCGGCCCGAACAGCGCGCCCTGCACGCCACCCTGGGCTCACTCGCGGAACAGGCGCGCCGCCACGCCATCCATTCCCCCGCCCTGGTCATCGTCGGCGAGGTCACCGCCCTGGGCATGGACCTGGCGTGGTTCGGCGAAACCCTGCGGACGGCGTCAGCCGGAGACCCCGCCATGCATCGGCAGGCCGTGGCCTGAGCGTTTCCCGTCCCCGGCCTCGAGGCCCGCCAGGGCCTGCTTGATCGCGCCGTAGGCGGGGCGCCCCTGCGCCGTGATCTTGTCCCGCACCGCGTCGAAGCGGCCGCGCCGGGCCAGGTCGAGGATTTCGCCGCGGATGGCGCGGTAGGCCCGCACGGCGGCGGAGAACCGCTCCTGGGCCGCCAGATCCTGCGCGCGGCGCCGGTAGCGCGCCCAGGTCTCGTCCATGATCCGGTCGATCTCGCCGATCCGCTCGACCACCGGCTCGATTTCCCCATAGTCGTCGGCATTCTTGATCAGGATGTTGCAGGCCCGCATTTCCTCGGCGCAGGCCGACAGCACCTCGAGTTCCGGCCGCCCCGGCAGCAGTTGCGCGGTGCCGCGCTTGAGCAGGCCGATCTGCCCCTGGACCAGGCGCAGGTCGACGTTGCTCCTGCCCACCCATTCGACGGATTGCCTGGCTGAGGCCGACAGGGATTCGATGTCCTGGCCGATCCGCCGGCTCAACCCGCTTTGCGTGCGCGCCGCCTCGGTCATCTGATCGGAGGCTTCCAGCGTGCGGCTGGAATGCTGGCTGATGTCGTTCAGGGCCCGGCCGGCCTCGCGCGCATGCCCGACCCCCGCCTGGATGTCGGCCAGCACAGTTTCGAGGAACCCGCCCGCCTCGGCCGTACTGGCCGAGATCGCCGAGATCATCTCGCGGATCTGCACGGTGGCCTCGTCGGTGCGGGCCGCCAGCTTGCGGACCTCGTCGGCCACGACGCCGAAGCCGCGCCCCTGCTCGCCCGCACGGGCCGCCTCGACGGCCGCGTTCAGCGACAGCAGGTTGGTCTGCATGGCGACGTGCCGGATCAGTCCCAGGATGCCCTCGATCTCCTGGGTCTGGCGCACGACCTCGCGAAAGCGGTCGCTCAGGCTGTCCGCCGACCGGGCCAGCGCGCCGAGCCGCGCCGTGGTCTCGCCCAGCAGGACGTCTCCCCGGCGCGCCAGCGCGTGCATGTTGTCGACGCCATCGCGCGTGATTTCCGCCGACTGCACGACGGTCTCGACACTGTGCGCCAGGGCGTCCATGCTTTCCCTCAGGCCGGCCAGGATGCCCGTCTGCTCGCGCGACAAGGCGACCACGTTGGTGAACGAGGACATCATGCTGGCATTGTTGACGGTGATGTCGAGCGCCTGGCGATCCAGGCTCTGGATGTCCTGCGCGACCCGCCCGCTCATCCAGCGTATCCGCATGCTCATGGCTGTCTCCTGTGATTTTGCTAACATATTAGCTTGAGACAGGCCCGGCAACAAGGGGCGCGGCGGGTACCCGCCGCGCACGACGAAGCGGCCATGGGCGGAAAAGCGGAAAGCCTCGCCGGCATGGCCGGCGAGGCTTTCCGTCCCGCGGGATCGGGCGGGATCCAGATCCCGTCCGAAAGCCCGGTCTTACTGGGTTTCCTTCAGGTTCTTCGCCAGAACCGACAGGATGCGCTGCGCCGTGGCGTCGGTCTTGGGCTGGCCGGCCTCGTCGCGCACGCTGACCTGGGTACCGCCGCCCTGCTGGGCCAGGTGGATGCGCAGCTTCTGGGGCTCGGCGGCGTTGCGGGTGCCGAACAGGCGGCCGAAGGCGGTCTGCTGCTCGATCTTTTCGCCCGAGTCGGTGTCCAGGTAGCGGATGTAGTAATCGCCCTGCTCGCGGTTGCGGTCCTCGACCGTGAAGCGGGCCGAATCGATGGCCACGCCCACGCGGCGCCACGCCCGGTCGAAGGGTTCGGCCACGGTCAGGGAGGTCTGGTCCTTGGCGAGCTGGGCGGCGGCGACCGTGCCGGCGCCGGTCTCGGCGGCCTTGACCTTCTGCGCGGCCTGCTGCTGGTCGGTGCCCAGGTAGACCATCAGGCGGGCCAGCATGGCGGCGTTCAGGCCCGGATCTTCCTTGCCGAAGACCCACTTGAACGCCGTGCCGTCGCCCGTGGGGGTTTCTTCCATGTGCTGGTGGCTGATGTAGACCTCGGTCTTGCCGTTCACGCGCTCAAGACGCGTGGTGAAGCGGTCGCGCTCGCCGCTGTCGAAGACCTGGTCCAGCACGCTGCCCAGGGCGCTGCGCAGCCAGCCTTCGGGGATCTTGGCGCGGTTTTCCGCCCAGTCGGTCTCGATCAGGCCGGCCTGCGCGTTCTGGGAATGGATGGTGAAGCCCTGCTCGCCCCAGAACTCGATGATCTTCGGATACAGGTTTTCGGCGGGTTCGCTGACGACCAGCCAGCGCAGCGTGCCGTCGCGCATGACCTCGACGCCGGGCGCCCTGGGCAGCACGCGGTCGGCCGGATTCACGCTCTGCGCGCCCTGGCTGGCCTGGTAGTCACTCAGGCGGGCGACGCCTTCGGGCGCCACGTAGTGCGTGTTCTTGTTGGCCTGGGTCAGATCGGGCGGAATCGACAATGGATCCCCCGTGACGGTGCTCTTGTATTCGATGGATTCGGTCTGGCCGGTCAGCTGGCCGATGGTCGAGCAGGCGGACAGGGACAGCAGACCCGCCAGCACCAGGCTGGTCCGGGCGAGCGGCATGCGTTTCATCATCACAGGGAACCTGCCTCAATCAGGGCTTGGCGCACAACGGTGCGTAACGAATCGGACAAGGGCGTCAGGGGCAGGCGGTAGCCCAGCTGGGTCAGGCCCATTTCGGCCACGGCCCACTTGACGGGGATGGGGTTGGCTTCCAGGAACAGCACGCGGTTCAGGGTCGCCAGCTTGTCGTTCAGGCGACGGGTCTCGGGCACGTCGCCCCGCAACGCGGCGGCGCACAGTTCGTGCATCAGGCGCGGCGCGACGTTGGCGGTGACGGAGATGTTGCCCCGGCCGCCCAGCAGGATCAGCGCCGCGGCGGTGGGATCGTCGCCGCTGATGACATGGAAGCCTTCCGGCGCCTCGGCGATCAGCTGGGCGCCCCGGGCGATGTTGCCGGTGGCGTCCTTGACGCCGATGATGCCGGGGACCTGGGCCAGGCGCAGGATGGTCTCGTTGGACAGGTCCGCCACCGTGCGGCCCGGCACGTTGTACAGGATGCTGGGCAGGTCGCCGGATTCGGCGATGGCGCGGAAGTGCTGGTAGAGGCCTTCCTGGGTGGGCTTGTTGTAGTAGGGCACGACGGTCAGGCCGGCGGCCGCGCCGGCGGCGTAGGCGTGGCGCTGCAGTTCGATGGCCTCGGCCGTGGAATTGCCGCCGGTGCCCGCGATCACGGGGATGCGCCCGTCGGCGTGGCGCACGGCCAGCTCGATGAGTTCGGCCTGTTCCTGGACGGTGACCGTGGGGGATTCGCCGGACGTGCCGACCACCACCAGGGCGTCGGTGCCCTGCTCGACGTGCCAGTCGATCAGTTTCCGGAAGGCCTCCAGGTCCAGCTGCCCGTCGGGATGCATGGGCGTGACCAGGGCGACCATGCTGCCCTGAAAGACTGGGGTCGATGAATCCGAACCGGCCATGATGAGGAATGCCTCCGCAAGACGCCCGGGAAAGCCCCCGGGCGAAACAAAAAGCCAAGTTTACCGGATTCGGACCGCCGATCTACAAAAATCCGCTGACGACCCATTGCCCCAGCTTCAGGAGCGGCAGCATCAGGGGCCAGAGCCAGCCGAGCATCATCAGCACGATCAGGATCACCAGCCCGTAGGGCTCGATGCGGCCGTAGCGCCAGGCCAGGCGCGGGGGCAGCAGGCTGAAGACGATCCGCCCCCCGTCCAGCGGCGGCAGCGGCAGCAGGTTCAGGGCCATCAGGATCAGGTTGACCTGGACTCCGGCATTGACCATCAGCGCCCAGAAATCCCGCGGGCCGCCGATCAGGTCCAGCATCAGCAGGACGCGCAGGAGCAGCACCCAGCCGATGGCCATCAGCAGGTTGGAAGCCGGCCCCGCCAGCGCCACCCACAGCATGTCGCGCTTGGGCCGGCGCAGGCGGCCCCAGTTCACCGGCACGGGCTTGGCCCAGCCGAACAGCAGCCCGCCGCCCATGAGCTTGGTGGCGAACAGCAGCGCCAGCGGCACGACGATGGTGCCCATCAGGTCGATGTGCCGCAGGGGATTGAGGCTGATGCGGCCGGCCTGCTCGGCCGTGGGATCGCCGAAATGGCGCGCCACGTAGCCGTGCGCGGCCTCGTGCAGCGTGATGGCGAACAGGACCGGCAGGGCATAGACCGCGATGGTCTGGATCAGATTGTCCACGGGAGCTCGGGTGAATGAAGCGCCGGCGGGCGGCCGGCAAACCCCGCAAGCATAACCGCTGTCCGAGCCGCGCGGCCAAGACCGCGTTCGGTCCCGCCGTGCGCGGCGAGGCCCGCGCGCCAGCGTGTGGTCACGACAGGCCCAGCGCGGCCGGATCGCCGCGCCCCACCCGCACGACCTTGGGCGCTTCTTCCGTCAGGTCGATGACGGTGGTGGGCTCGAAGGGGCAGGATCCGCCGTCGACGATGGCGGCCAGTTCGTGCTGGTAGCGGCCGACGATGTCCTGGGCGTCGTTCAGGGGCAGGGTTTCGTCCCGGGGGATGAGGGTGGTCGACAGCAGCGGCGAGCCGGCCGCCTCGATCAGGGCGAGCGCCACCCGGTGGTCGGGCACGCGGATGCCGATGGTCTTGCGCGAAGGGTGCGAGACGCGCCGGGGGACTTCCTTGGTGGCCTCGAGGATGAAGGTCCAGGGGCCCGGCGTGGCCAGCTTCAGCAGCCGGTACTGGGGATTGTCGACCTTGGCGAAATGGCTGATTTCCGCCAGGTCGCGGCACAGCAGCGTAAGGTGATGGCGTTCGTCCAGCCCGCGCAGCCGGCGTAGGCGCTCGGCGGCGTCCTTGTCGTCCAGGCGCGCCACGACGGCGTAGCTGGAATCGGTGGGGACGGCCACCAGCCCCCCCTGGGCCAACAGGTCGCCGGCCTGCTGGAGCAGCCTGGATTGCGGGTTTTCGGGATGGACGACGAAGATCTGTGCCATGAGCGTTCCTTATGGGAGGGGGTCCGGCCGCCCCGGATCCGGCCCGTCGCCAGGCCCGATTCCCGGGCGGCCCCGTGAACCGCTGAAATCAAATCCGTAGCCGATAACATGACCTAAAACGCAGTGGCGATCAAGGGCCGGGGCGCCGTCTGCAAAAGGATTCCAGTCATGCTAGAATTCCCGTTCTTTGAGTGGTGACCGTAGCTCAGTTGGTAGAGTCCCGGATTGTGATTCCGGTTGTCGTGGGTTCGAGCCCCATCGGTCACCCCAATATCCCTCTTTCTTTCCGGTTTCCCGGACTGGCGGGGACGGCCCCGTCCGATCGCATCCACGCGGTGACGACACCGCCGCAGCGAACCGCCTTCCCATGCACATCCACGACCGCCCGTTGTCCGAACGCGTCTTTCACGCGCTGGCGTTCGAGCTCCTCGCCATCGGCATCTCCGCCCCCCTGGCCGCCTGGATCACCGGGCGCGGCATCTTCGACATGGGCGTGCTCACCGCCGTCATCGCCACGATCGCGGTGCTCTGGAACATGCTCTACAACTGGCTGTTCGACCGCCTGCAGGCGCGCATCGGCTTCGACCGCACCTACGGCGTCCGGGTGGCGCACGCCTTCGGCTTCGAGGGCGGCCTGATCGTGATCGCCATTCCCTTCGTCGCCTGGTGGCTGGACATCTCCATCTGGCACGCCCTGCTGCTGGACATCGGCTTCGTGCTGTTCTACCTGCCCTACGGCTTTCTTTTCAACCTGGGGTATGACAAGATTCGGCAGAACCTGATCACAGCCGACTGACGGCCCGGCCCCGCGCCCGGGCCCACTCCGGAACGCAGCATGGACACGCCTCCCGACACGACCCCGGCGCCCCAGCCCCCCGACTGGTCCCTGGCCCCCGAAGGCTGGGACTGGTCCGCGCAGGACGCGGACGGGCGCTGGTACTGGTACCGCACCGAACCCGTGCCCGGCATCGGCGGCGGCGTCTGGCGCTCGAATTCCCGCAACCAGCAATACGCCGGGGCCGGCTGGCCCAATCCGGACTGGTTCGATTCCCTGCGCCGCCGGCCGGGCGCGGAAGACACGTCCAGCATTCCGCCGCACCCGGCCGGCCCCGGCGACACGTCCCGCCCATGAGCGTCCTCACCGACTTCCTGCACGAATACTGGCCGCACCTGGCCGCCCTGCTGTCGCTGGCCTTCAGCCTGGTCGTCGCGGCCCAGGCCGCCATGCAGAAGAACGACGTGCGCGCGGCGATCGCCTGGGTCGGCGTCATCCTGATGTCGCCGTTCTTGGGCGCCTTCCTGTACCTGGTCGCGGGCATCAACCGCATCCGCCACGACCAGATGTCCGTCCAGCGCAGCCGCCTGATCAAGGACTACGTCAACAGCGCGCACCCCGCCTTCGGCGACGTCGGGCCGGTGTCCGGCCCGCAATTCGACTCGCTGCGCGTCCTGTGCGACCAGGTCAGCCGGTTTCCATTGCAGGACGGCAACCACGTCACCCTGCTCGACGGCGGCGACCAGGCCTATCCGGCCATGCTGCGGGCCATCGACGAAGCCCATCATTGCATCGCGCTGCAAAGCTACATCTTCGACCACGACCGCATCGGCCTGCGCTTCGCCGACGCCCTGCGGCGCGCCCAGGAGCGCGGCGTCGAGATCCGGGTGCTGATCGACGCCGTCGGCGCGCGCTATTCCCACCCGCCCATCCTGCGCCTGCTGCAGCGCAACGGCATCCGCGCCGACCGCTTCATGACCAATCCGCTGGGCCTGCGCTCGGCCTACGCCAACCTGCGCAGCCACCGCAAGATCCTGTTCGTCGACGGCCACCTGGGCTTCATGGGCGGCATGAACATCCGCGAAAGCTTCATGGCGTCCCTGGCGGGAAAGCGGGCCGACAGCGACACGCACTTCCGCATCGAGGGTCCGCTGGCGACCCAGCTGTTCGCCGTCTTCGCCAACGACTGGGAATTCGCCACCAGCGAACGCCTGCGCATCGAGGACTGGGTCCGGATCACCCCGCTGGCACCTCCCCCCCGGGTCCCGGCGCGCTGCATCCGCAGCGGCCCCGACCGCTACATGGCGGCCACGCACCGCGTGCTGCTGGGCGCCCTGGCCGTGGCCCAGCGCCACGTGCGCATCCAGTCGCCCTACTTCCTGCCCGACCAGGTCCTGATCGGCGCGCTGAACACGGCGGCGCGGCGCGGCATCCAGGTCGACATCGTGATCCCCGGGCGCAACAACCTGCGCCTGGTGAACTACGCCATGACCGCCCAGCTCGCCGAAATCATCGAAGGCGGCTGCCGCGTCTGGCGCAGCCGCGGAAATTTCGACCACTCCAAGCTGCTCACCATCGACGACGCCTGGTCCTACGCGGGCTCGTCGAACCTGGACCCCCGCAGCCTGCGGCTGAATTTCGAGCTGGACATGGAAATCTACGACCGCGCCCTGGCCGGACAGATCGGACGGCGCATCGACGCGGCCATCGAGCAGTCCGAGCGCGTGACCCTGGAATCCCTGAACGCCATGCCCTACCTGAAGCGGCTGCGCAACCGGATCATCTGGCTGGCCAGTCCGTACCTCTGAATCCCCAAGGGCCCCGGGACCCCGCGCCCCGGGCGTATGATGGGCGCCTGTCCTCATTCTTGCGCAGGAGCCCGCTCCATGAACCCCTCCCGGCCCGATTCCCCCGACGCGTCCTGGCGCGAACAGACCCTGGTGCTGCACGGCGACGCCGGCTGCGGCCACGGGGCCGACGTGGTTTCGCCGATCCACTACAGTGCCACCTTCCGCGCCGAAACCGCCGAGCAGTTCTCGGAGATGGCCACCACCGTGCGGCCGGCGACCTTCTACACGCGCCACGGCAACCCGGTGAACAAGCGCGTCGAGGCCATCCTCGCCGGCCTGGAAGGCACCGAAAGCGCCCTGCTGACGGGTTCGGGCATGGGCGCCATCTGCACCACCATCCTGGCGCTGCTGAAGGCCGGCGACCACGTCGTGGCCCAGCAGCGCCACTACATGAGCACGTCCAAGCTGTTCTCGGAAGTCCTCACCCGCTACGGCGTGCAGGTCAGCTTCTTCGACCAGACGGACCCGGACAGCCTGCGCGCCGCGCTGCGCCCGGACACGAAGCTGATCATGGTGGAAACGCCGGTGAACCCCAGCCTGTCCATCACGGACCTGGCGGCGGTGGCCGACATCGCCCGGCCGCGCGGCATCCTGACCGTGGCCGACAACACCTTCGCCTCGCCGCTGAACCAGCGCCCCCACGACCTGGGCATCGACATCGTGGTGCACAGCGCCACCAAGTACCTGGGCGGCCACCACGACCTGATGGCGGGCGCCATCTGCTGCAGCGACGCGCTGGCCGAGACCATCTGGAAGATGCACGTCACCCTGGGCGCGGTGCTCTCGCCCATGGACGCCTGGCTGCTGCTGCGCGGGCTGCGCACACTGTCGCTGCGCATGGAGCGCATCAACGCCAACGCCCTGGCGCTGGCGCGCTGGCTGGAAACCCGCCCGGAAATCGAGCGGGTCTTCTATCCCGGCCTCGAAAGCCACCCGCAACATGCCCTGGCGGCCCGCCAGATGCGCGGTTTCGGCGCGGTGGTGGCGTATTCGATCAAGGGCGGCTACGCCGCCACGCAGCGCTTCGTGACCGCGCTGAGACTGGCCACCCAGGCGGTCAGCCTGGGCGGGGTCGAGACCCTGGCGGTGCATACCGCTTCCATGTGGGCCAGCTCCATGACCGAGGCCGACATGCGGGCCGCCGGCATCGAACCGAACTTCATCCGCATGTCGGTCGGCGTGGAGCACGTCGACGACCTGAAGGCCGACCTGGCCCAGGCGCTGCAACGGTCGCAGAAGGCCCGGGAACCCGCCTGAGCGGGGCTCAGGCCGGCACCAGGGGGCGATGGGGCACCGCCTGCAGGATGAACCGCTCGTGCGCGCGGCGGGCGGAGGCCGCCGCGGCCAGGGCCGCCAGGCCGCCCACCCCCGCGACGACCAGGGCCGCCAGTTCCGGGGACAGCTCCGTGGAACCCGCCCAGCGCTGCCAGAAGACGCCCGCCGACACCAGGATGCACAGCGCCGTGAACGCATTGCGCCCGCCCAGCCGCAGCCCGGCGCGCAGCGCGGCGCCCGGCGTCGCCGCCGTCCAGCCCCGGTAGCGGCGGAAATGCGTCAGGAACCGCGACAGGCTCAGGAGCAAGGCGATCACCACGGCGGCCACCACCGCCAGCCCCATGGCCGACTCGACGGGCATCGAGATGCTATCGTGGGTCATCGGCATGGACTCCAGGTGCCGCCACTCCAGCCAGGCGGTCGTCGCCACGAAAGCCCCGGAGAACCCGGCCAGCTTCCAGTCAGATACAGAAATGTGTGCCGTCATGACTTCCTCTCGTGAAAGACTCCCGCCCACCTTATCCGAAAGCCGCGCCGCCGTGACGCCGGAGGACGGCGATTCCGCCCAAAATGGGCGGACGGCGCGCGACCCCCGCTACGACAGGGCCTTCGCCGCCCTCAGCTTCGTCATGAACCGGCACTTCATCGACCACTTGCTGCGATCGATGCGCGAACTCGACATGGACGCCGAATCCCTGGTCCTCCTCGGGCTGGTGTCCCACCTGGGGCTGGCCCGGCTGATGACGCCGGGCGGAGCGGGCGGGGACGCCGTCCCTTCCCGCAAGGAACCCCAGCCCGTCCGCCTGCGGGACCTGACGGTGGTTTCCCGGCTGCCCCGGGAAACCATCCGCCGCAAGCTCCTCGGACTGCGGGACGCCGGCTATATCGAACAGCGGGGGCGCGGGTGGATCCTGCTCCCCGGGCGCATCGACGAGCGGATACGCGCGTTCAACTACCAGACCCTGCGGCGCCTGCTGACGACGGCGCGCGAACTGGAAGCGATCCTGGTCCAGGCTGGGCGGCGGCCCGCCGCGTTCATGGATGGACCGGCCGGAGGCGCGGCGAGCCCGGGGCAAGAGATCGGCCAGGAAGCGGCGATCGGCCCGGAAGGCAAGACCGGTCCGGCAGCCACGGCCGACCCCGGGCAAGCGCTCAGCTCAGGCCCGCCTTGTCCAGCCCGAACAGGGCGTCGGACGAGCCGGGCACCGCACGGAAAGCCACCCCCAGGCGGTTCCAGCCATTGATGCCCACGACCAGGAAGCTCAGGTCGGCCAGTTCCTTTTCCGACAGCTGTTCGCGCACCCGCTGGAACAGTTCGTCGGGCACGCCTTCGGGCGACAGCCGCGTCAGGGCCTCGGTCCATTCCAGGATGGCCTTTTCCTTGGCCGTGAACAGGGGCGATTCGCGCCACACGGCGACGTGGTGCAGGCGCAGTTCGCGCTCGCCGGCGATCTTGGCTTCCTTGACGTGCATGTCCACGCAGAAGGCGCAGCCGTTGATCTGCGAGGCCCGCAGAGTGACCAGGTGGCCGATTTCGGCCAGGAAGGGATTGGCGTGCAGCAGTTGGCTGAATTCGCCGTATTTGCGGGCGGCCTCGGGCGAGGCCTGGTAGTAGTTCAGGCGTTGTGTCATGGTGAGAGAGGTCCAGGAAAAACGTAATGAAGGGGCGCTTTTTTGCCGTGGGACAGTCCGGCGGCAAAAAGGGTCGCTTTCCATTGTGCACCGTTTTGGTACTGATTGTCAGGCGGTCCACGGCCCGGTCCACGGTCCGGTCCGCGCCCTGGCCTGCGGCCGGAGCCGCGCGCCCGGGAACCAAAAGAAACACCCCGGCGGCCGGATCACGGCCACCGGGGTGGAGAGCACCCGGAAATCGCCGCAGGCAGCGCCTGCCGGCCACGGGTCGGGTCGCATGGCGGCGGCCTGGCCGGCCGCCGTTCATCGCGGGATCAATGCGCGCTGGCGGCGGATGCCCCGATCCCGGTTTCGCTGCGCACGGTCTGGGCCTCGAAGCCGGCCCGGTCGATACGGGCGCGTTCGCTGCGGTCCGTCACCGAGAACAGCCAGATCGACACGAAACCGATCGTCATGGAAAACAGCGCCGGGGACGCGTAGGGGAACCAGGCCGAGCCGGCCGGATTGCCCAGCGTGGCCTCCCAGACGGACGGCGACACCACCGTCAGGACCACGGCGCTGATCAGGCCGGCAAAGCCGCCGATCATGGCGCCGCGCGTGGTGCAGCCCTTCCACAGCACCGACATGAACAGCACCGGGAAGTTCGCCGACGCCGCCACGGCGAAGGCCAGCGACACCATGAAGGCGATGTTCTGCTTCTCGAAGGCGATGCCCAGCACCACGGCGACGATCCCGAGGATGACCGTGGTGATCTTGGCGACCTTCATTTCCTGTTCGCGGGTGGCATTGCCGTCCTTGACCAGGGTCGCATAGATGTCGTGCGACACCGCCGAAGTGCCCGACAGCGTCAGGCCGGCCACCACCGCCAGGATCGTGGCGAAGGCCACGGCCGACATGAAGCCCAGGAACACGTTGCCGCCCACGGCGTCGGCCAGGTGCACCGCCGCCATGTTGCCCCCGCCGATCAGGGCGCCGGCCGCGTCCAGGAACTGCGGATTGGTTGACACCAGCACGATCGCGCCGAAGCCGATGATGAAGGTCAGGACGTAGAAGTAGCCGATCCAGGACGTGGCCCAGAACACGGACTTGCGGGCCTCGCGCGCATCGGGCACGGTGAAGAAGCGCATCAGGATGTGCGGCAGGCCGGCGGTGCCGAACATCAGCGCCATGCCGAAGGAGATCGCGCTGATCGGATCCTTGATGAAGTTGCCCGGCCCCATGATCGACTGTCCCAGCACGCCGGCCTGGGCGGCGTCCTTGCCGGCGTTCAGGGCGGCCAGCGTCTTGACCTCCACCGCGGCGGCGAACAGGCGCTCGGGCGAGAAGCCGTAGTGCGCCAGCACCATCAGGGCCATGAAGGTCGCGCCGCCCAGCAGCAGGGCCGCCTTGATGATCTGCACCCAGGTGGTGGCCGTCATGCCGCCGAACAGCACGTAGACCATCATCAGCACGCCGACCACGACCACGGCGATCCAGTACTCCAGGCCGAACAGCAGCTTGATGAGCTGGCCGGCGCCGACCATCTGGGCGATCAGGTAGAACGCCACCACCACCAGGGTGCCCGAGGCCGCGAAGGCGCGGATCGGTCCCTGCCTGAAGCGGTAGGCCGCCACGTCGGCGAAGGTGAACTTGCCCAGGTTGCGCAGGCGTTCGGCCATCAGGAAGGTCAGGATGGGCCAGCCCACCAGGAAGCCGATGGAATAGATCAGGCCATCGTAGCCGTTGATCATCACGGCGGCGGAAATCCCCAGGAACGAGGCGGCCGACATGTAGTCCCCGGCGATCGCCAGGCCGTTCTGGAAGCCGGTGATGCCCCCGCCGGCGGTGTAGAAGTCGGCGGCGGAACGGGTCCGGGCCGCGGCCCATTTCGTGATCCACAGGGTCAGGAGCACGAACAGGCCGAACATCGCGATGGCGGTCCAGTTGGTGGGCTGCCGCTGCAGCTCGCCCAGGTCGCCGCCCGCGGCCTGCGCGGTCGAGGCCAGGGCCGCCAGGGCCAGCGCGCCCAGCGCGCGTAAGGTCATGCGGTTCATCATTGTCCGGCCTCCTGGACGATTTCGCGGGTTAGGCGGTCGAATTCGCTGTTGGCGCGGCGCACGTACAGCCCGGTGATCAGCACGCTGAACACGATGACGCCGAAGCCGACCGGGATCCCCCAGGTCATGACGCCTTCGCCCAGTTTCAGGGCGAACAGTTCCTTGTCGAACGCGATCACGCCGATGAAGCTGTAATACACCAGCAGCATGATCACGGCCAGCGTCCAGCCGTAACGCAGTCGCGTACGCCGCAGATGCTGGTATTTCGGGTTCGACACGATGGCTTGTGTCTGCTTGTCTCCCATGTCTGTCTCCTGATGGGTCGTATGATGCAGTGCAAGATAGAAACCCGACCTTACGAGGGCCTTACAGGCGCCCCGATCCCTCGATCCCTCAGGGAAAACACCGACGCCTGGAATGCACGTTAGAATCCAGGATTCGCGGACGTCCGACGCCGCCGCGCCGCCCGCGATCGTGCCCGGACCCGCCGGCGCGACACCCGACCGCCCTTAGCTCAGCCGGATAGAGCAACGGCCTTCTAAGCCGTAGGTCACTGGTTCGAATCCAGTAGGGCGGGCCACCGCCGGTCGCACGGCGCGAGGCGGCGGACTTCGGATCCCACGGGAGGACAGCGCATGGCCTGGTCGGCAACCCAATACACGATGTTCGAGGCCGAACGCACCCGGCCGGTCAGGGACCTGCTGGCGGCGGTCCCGACGCGCGACCCCGCCCGGCTGGCCGACCTGGGCTGCGGCCCGGGCAATTCGACCGAAGTCCTGCGGGCGCGCCATCCGGACGCCCGCGTCGTCGCCCTGGACAGTTCCGCCGAAATGTTGGAAGCCGCCCGGAAACGCTTGCCGGACATCGATTTCCTGCAGGCCGACATCGCCGCCTGGACGCCCGACGCCCCCTTCGATCTCATCCTGGCCAACGCCTCGCTGCAATGGATCCCGGATCATGCCGCCCTGTTTCCGAGACTGGCCGGCTTCCTCGCGCCCGGCGGCAGCCTGGCCATCCAGATGCCCGACAACCAGGACGATCCCGTCAAGACCCTGATGCGCAAGACGGCCGCCGATCCCCGCTGGTCGGACCGCATCGGCGACGAGCGCAGCACCCGCTTCCCCAGCCACCCCGTCCCCTGGTACTACGACCTGCTCAAGCCGCGGTGCGCGCGCGTGGACATCTGGCGCACCCGGTACTGGCACGTGCTGCCCGACGGCGTGGACGGCATCGTGGCCTGGTTCAAGGGCAGCGCCCTGCGCCCCTTCCTGGCGCGGCTGGACGCCGCCGAACAGGCGCGCTTCCTGGCGCAGTACCGCGACGAACTGGCCCGGGCCTACCCGGCCCAGGCGGACGGCTCGGTGCTGCTGCCCGTGCCCAGGCTGTTCATCGTCGCCACCCGCTAGGGCGGCCTTTTCCAGGCCGAAGGCCGCCCGCAGGCCGTGCAGTCCCGGGGAACCGCACGGACACACCAGGAAACGTGCGCCCCGGCCGCAAATGCTAAAGTTCCGGGCACGACCTTGCCTTTGGTTTCAACATCATGCCTTGTTTCCACTACACAGGCTTGCGCCACGCCTTTTTCCTCGCCATCGGCTGCCTCTGCCTGGCGGCCGGCACCGCCCACGCGGGCCTGACCTACCGCCTGACCAGCCCGCAGGCCAGTCCGGGCGGCCCGATCGAACTGGAAGGCCTGCTGACGAACGACACCGGCACGGCGCTCTCCAGCCCGGTCGCCCGCGAACTGAGCGGACAGTGGGTGGACGCCCAGGGGCACGCCACGCCCGCGCATTTCCAGCTGCGGACCTCGCCCGACGCCATCGACCTGCCCGCCAACACCTTCACCCGCATGGCCTGGAGCGGCCGGGTGCCGGAGGGCGCGCGCGGCCTGCTGACCCTGCGCCTGGACGGCGCGGCCGACACCCTGCTGGCGCTGCAAGTGGATGCGGGCAGCCTGCACGGCACGCGGGTCGCGGCGAGCGCCGAGACGGGCGCGGCCTTCGTCCCGCCGGCCGACACGGCCTCCGCGGCCGCCCCGGCGCCCGCCAGCGGCCTGTCCCCCTTCGACACGTTCCGCAACGCGATTTCCTCCTACGAGCCGATCTACTTCGCGGTGGGCAACCGCGACGGCGCCGACGCCCGCTTCCAGGTCAGCTTCAAATATCGCCTGTTCAGCCCGAAGGATCCCGCCCGGCCGGACTTCATGGACAACTGGTATTTCGGCTACACCCAGACCGCCCTGTGGGACCTGCACTCGGACTCCATCCCCTTTGTAGACACCACCTACAACCCCAGCCTGTTCTGGGCGCGCGACTCGATCTGGTCCACCGGCGACAAGCGCTGGTCCCTGGGGTTGAACACGGGCTTCGAGCACAAGTCCAACGGCAAGGAGGACGAGGATTCCCGGTCGCTGAACGACCTCTACGTCCAGCCGGAAGTCAACTACCGCTTCGACGGCGGCAGCACGCTCAGCTTCCAGCCGCGCTTCAAGTACTACGTCTGGACCGACTACGACATGGGCTACCGGGACTACATGGGCTACGTGGACTGGAAACTGCGCTGGGCGCAGGACGACGGCCTGATCCTGTCGGGCCTGTACCGCCAGGGCGCGAGCGGGCGCAACGCCACCCAGCTCGAAGCCGCCTGGCCCCTGAAGCGGACCTTCCTGCACATGAACGGCCACCTGTACGTGCAGTATTTCCGGGGCTACGGCGAGACGCTGCTGGGCTACGACCAGAAATCCGGTCCGCAAGTGCGCATCGGCATCGCGCTGGTGCCCTGAGGAACCCATCCCATGCTCACCCAGATCGGGGTTTTCGTCCTCGCGTCCCTGGCGCTGCTGACCCTCAGCCGCGCTCTGCTGACCGCCTGGCTGTGGCCCCGGGTCCGGGCGGCCGGCGGCCCCTGGCCGATCTTCCGCTGGGGACTGCGCATCGACCTGAACCAGATCGCCATGTGGGCCGGGATCCCGCTGCTGCTGGCGCCCTGGCTGGGCGACCGCCCCGCCGCCATCTTCCTGACCGGGCTGTGGCTGCAGGCCGCCTGGCTGCTGTTCGTGCTGCTGGAGGTATCCACGCCCCAGTTCATCCAGGAATACGACAGCCGCCCCAACCGCCTGTACATCGAATACCTGAAATACCCCAAGGAAGTCTTCGGCATGCTGTGGAAGGGCTACAAGCCCGTCCTGCTGGCCGCCGCGCTGAGCCTGGGCCTGGCCGCCTGGCTGGGCCATGCGCTGTTCGCCGGGGCCCGGCCCGATGCCCTGCCCGCCTGGCCCTGGCGCGTGCTGGTCACGCTGATCTTCGCCGCCGCCATCGCGCTGGCCATCCGGGGCACGCTGGGCCACCGCCCGATCAATCCGGCCTCGGCGGCCTGGTGCGGCGACAGCCTGCTCAACACCCTGCCCCTGACGTCCCTGTACAACGTGCTGTTCGCCCTGTACGCCATCAAGAACGAACGCTCGGCGGCCGACGTCTACGGCGACCTGCCCGATCCCGAACTGCACGCGATCATCCAGGAGCAGGCCGGCATCCCGCCCGGCCCGGCCGAGATCCCCACCCTGCACCGCCAGCCCGCCAGCCAGCGGCCCGCGCGGCCCCGCAACCTGGTGCTGATCGTCGAGGAAAGCCTGGGCGCCCAGTACGTGGGCAACCTGGACGGCGCGGGACTGACGCCCCGCCTGGACGCCCTGGCGGCCGAGGGCTGGAACTTCACCCGCGCCTACGCCACCGGCACCCGCTCGGTGCGCGGCCTGGAGGCCGTCACGGCGGGCTTCCCCCCCACCCTGTCGGACGCCGCCCTGCGCCTGGGCGACGCCCAGAGCCGGTTCTTCACCCTGGCCCAGCTGCTGAAGCGGCACGGCTACCGCTCGCGCTTCATCTACGGCGGCGAAGCCCACTTCGACAACATGAAGAGCTTCTTTCTGGGCAACGGCTTCGACGAGCTGCACGACCTGCCAACCTTCGAATCGCCGGCCTTCGTCGGCACCTGGGGCGCCAGCGACGAGGACATGTTCGACAAGCTGCACGCGCTGCTGTCGCAGGGCGGCGATCAGCCCACCCTGCACCTGGCCTTCTCCGTCAGCAACCACACGCCCTGGGAATACCCGTCCGGCCGCATCCCGGTCGAGGGCGACCCCGCCACGGTCGAGAACACCGTGCGCTACGCGGACTGGGCCATCGGCCGCTTCTTCGAGCAGGCGCGCGCCAGCGCCTACTGGAACGACACGGTCTTCCTGATCGTGGCCGACCACGACGCGCGCGTCGGCGGCGCCCAGCGCATTCCGCTGCGCCACTTCCACATCCCCGCTCTGATCCTGGGCGCGGGCGTCGAGGCGCGCCGCGACGAACGCATCGTCAGCCAGATCGACCTGCCGCCGACCCTGCTGTCGCTGATCGGCGTCGACGACGCCCACCCCATGATCGGCCACGACCTGACGCGCGCGGACGCGGGCGGCCGCGCCATGATGCAGTACGAGGAGCACTACGGCTACCTGCGGGGCGACACCCTGGCGGTGCTGGAGCCCCACCAGCCCGCGCATTTCTACCGCTACGCCGCGCCGGACGGCTACGCGCCGCTGGAGCCGGACCCGGAACTCGGCCGCATCGCCCTGGCCCACGCCCTGTGGCCCACCTGGGCCTACCGCCATCGCGCCCACACGCTGCCGGAGCTGCGCCTGCCCGGCTAGGCGATTTTGCCCCTACACCCCATGGTAGAATCTGCGGTCCAGTCGGGGCGTAGCGCAGCCTGGTAGCGCATCTGCTTTGGGAGCAGAGGGTCGCATGTTCGAATCATGTCGCCCCGACCAACTACGAACGAGGAAATCCCATGTCTTCTTCCACGTACGACGATCTGGGCAAGCTGATCCTGCGCCTGGGCCTGGGCATCCTGCTGCTGCTGCACGGCCTGTCCAAGCTGGACGGCGGCGTGGGCTGGCTCGTGGACATGCTGGGCCAGCGCGGCCTGCCCGGCTTCGTGGCCTACGGCGTCTACATCGGCGAAGTCCTGGCCCCGATCCTGATCATCCTGGGCGTGTTCTCCCGCCTCGGCGGCCTGATCGTCGTGGTCAACATGCTGTTCGTCTTCGGCCTGGTCCACATGCACCAGCTGTTCGAACTGGGCAAGAGCGGCGGCTGGGCGCTGGAACTGCAGGGCCTGTTCCTGGTCGGCGGCATCGCCATCACCCTGTTCGGCGCGGGCGCCTACAGCCTGGGCGGCCGCAACGGCCGCTGGAACTGACCCCCGCCTGAAAAGACCTAGGCGGCCGGCAGGGTGATCACCACCCGCGCGCCGCCCAGGTCGCCGGCCTCGATCCGCGCCCATCCACCGTACAGGTCGGCCAGGTCGCGCACGATCCCCAGCCCCAACCCCGAGCCGGGCGTGCGCTCGTCGGCCCGCCTGCCGCGCTCGAAGACCATCTCGGCGCGCTCGGAACTCAGGCCCGGGCCGTCGTCCTCCACCTGGATCGACAGCTCGCCGTCCGTGCGGCGGGCGGTGACGCACACCTGCCGGCGCGCCCATTTTCCGGCGTTGTCCAGTACGTTGCCCAGCATTTCCTGGAAATCCTGGGCCTCGCCGCGAAACGCCAGCTCGCCGGGCACGCCGCTCAGGTCGTAGACCAGCCCGCGCTCGGCGTGGACGCGCTCCATGACCCGCACCAGGCCTTGCAGCAAGGGCAGGATCGGGCTGCGCAGGCCGGTCACGCGCACCGCCGCCGCGGCCCGGGCGCGGGCCAGGTGATAGTCCACCTGCCGCCGGGCGGCCTCGACCTGCTCGGCCACCAGGCGCGGCAGCGCCGGATCCCCCGCCCGCGCGGCGTTGGCCATGACCGCCAGCGGCGTCTTCAGGGCGTGCGCCAGGTTGCCGGCCTGCATGCGCGCCCGCTCCAGGCCCTCCGCGTTGCGGCCCAGCACCAGGTTGAAATCCTCGACCAGCGGCTGGACTTCCATGGGGAATTCGCCTTCGATCCGGTCCGCGCGGCCCTCGCGCAGGGCAGCCAGGCGCTCGCGCAGCCGCGCCAGGGGCCGCAGGCCGAAGCCGACCTGCATCCAGGCGGCCACCCCCATGCCCAGCGCCAGGATGCCCAGGGCCACGGCCAGCATGCGGTCGAAGCGGCCGACGGGTTCGGCCCACAGGGCCTCGTCCGCGGCCACCGCCAGGATCAGCGTATCGATCGGGCCTTCGGCGGGATGGACCTCGCGCAGCCGCATCCGCAGCGGTTTTCCGCCCGGGCCGGGCGCCTGCGTTTCCGTGTCGCTGCCCGGAGTCAGATCGCCGGCCGGATACGGCAGATGCGCGTCCCACAGGGACCGCGAGCGCAGCAGCTGGGCGAACCGCGATCCCGACGAAGGCACCGAGATCTGCCAGTACAGGCCGGAGAACGGATGGCCGAAACGCGGATCGGTCGGCTGGGCGGCCAGGGATACCTGGCCCTGGCCATCGACCTGCAGCGAGGCGGTCAACTGGTCCAGGTGGATGTTCAGCTCGGACTGCAGCTGGGCCTGGATGTGCTGGCGGAACAGGCGCTGGATGCCCCAGCCGGCCAGCGCCACGCTCAGCAGCGTCCAGGTCAGAGTGACGACCAGCAGGCGCAGGCGCAGCGACGGATGCGGCGCCGTCATCGCGGGTCGGCCGACAGGCGGTAGCCCAGGCCGCGCACCGTCTGGATCAGGCCCGGCGGGATCTTGCGCCGCAGGCGGGCGACGAAGACCTCGATGGTGTTCGAATCGCGGTCGAAATCCTGGGCATAGATGTGCTCCACCAGCTGGCCGCGGGACACGACCTCGTCCTGGTGCATCAGCAGGTAGGCCAGCACCCGGTATTCGTGGCTGGTCAGCTCCAGCGGCGCGCCGTCCAGCAGGATGCGCGACTGGCGCGTGTCCAGCAGCAGCGGCCCGCAGCGGATGTCGGCCGTGGCGTGCCCGCCGGCGCGGCGCAGCAGCGCGCGCACGCGGGCCTCGAGTTCTTCCTGGTGGAAGGGCTTGGTCAGATAGTCGTCGGCGCCCGCGTCGATGCCCGCCACCTTGTCGTGCCAGTTGTCGCGCGCCGTCAGGATCAGCACGGGCATCGCCCGCCCCGCCTCGCGCCAGGCCCGCAGCACCGACAGGCCGTCGCGTCCGGGCAGGCCCAGGTCCAGCACCACCAGGTCATAGGGTTCGACCAGCCCCTGGTGCTCGGCGTCCAGGCCGTCGGCGGCCACGTCGACCACATAGCCGGATTTCTCCAGCGCCGTCTTCAGCTGCGAAGCCAGCAGCGGCTCGTCCTCGACGACCAGCAGCCTCATGGATGCCCTCCTTCGCGGCGCAGCGGCCTCGTGCCCACCCACAGCGTCTCGCCCGTGCGGGCGTCGATCTTCAGCTTGGTCAGCCGGCCCTGGTCCTGCAGCAGCTTCAATTCATAGATCCAGCGGCCGCGGCACGCGCCGCAGTCGTCATCGTCGTCTTCCCGTTCGAACTCGACCTTCAGGACCTGGCCCGGATAGTCGCGCGCCACCCGCGCCAGGACGTCCTGCAGCGGCAGGACTTCTCCCAGGGCCTGGAGCCGTTCGGCCATGTCCCGGTCGTGGTTGTGCGCCCCGGCGCCCCCGGCCCAAAGCCCCAGGGCCAGCGCGCCCGCCAGCATGTCTCGGCGACGCATGGCAGACTCCTCGTTCGATCGATGGGCCCTACGATATCAGGAAGCGCATGAACCCGGAATGAATGGCGCGGCCTGGCAGGCGGATGTGCGCCGCTGTACCATGATTCCCATGCCCCGCCGGCGTCGCGGGGCGGGCAAAGAGAAGACAAAAGACGAGGAGACAACATGCTGCACGCGCAAGGCGACTACCGGCAAACCCGCGATGCATTCACCTGGGCGGTGCCGGAGCGCTACAACATCGGGGTGGACGTCTGCGACCGCTGGGCCGACGGCAGCGGCCGCCTGGCCCTGGTCGTGGATCGCGGGGACGCCACGGCGCAACGCCATACCTTCGACCAGCTCAAGCTCTGGTCCGACCGGCTGGCGCTGGCGCTGCGCGCCCGGGGCGTGTCCCGGGGCGACCGGGTGGGCATCCTGCTGCCGCAATCGCTGGAAACGGCGCTGGCCCACCTGGCCGCGTACAAGCTGGGCGCCATCGCCGTGCCCCTGTTCACGCTGTTCGGCACCGACGCCCTGCGATATCGCCTGGGCGATTCGGGCGCCCGCGCACTGATCACGCACACCGAGGGCCTGGGCAAGATCGCCGCGATCCGCCAGGACCTGCCGGAACTGGGCTGCGTGCTGGACGTGGACGCGGATGCCGGAGACGCCTCGTTCTGGGAGGCGATCGAATCGCAGGACAGCCTGGGCTTCACGCCCGCGGACACCGCCGCCGACGATCCGGCGATCATCATCTACACCTCGGGCACCACCGGCAAGCCCAAGGGCGCGCTGCACGCCCACCGGGTACTGCTCGGCCACCTGCCGGGGGTGGAGATGTCCCACAATTTCTTTCCCGAGCGCGCCACCCTGATGTGGACTCCGGCCGACTGGGCCTGGATCGGCGGCCTGCTGGACGTCCTGATGCCGTCCTGGCACCACGGCGTGGCCGTGCTGGCCTGCCGCTTCGCGAAGTTCGACGCCGCCGTCGCCTGGCAACTGATGTCCAGGCACAAGGTCAGCCACACCTTCCTGCCGCCCACGGCCCTGAAGATGCTGCGCACGCTGCAGGATCCCGAACGCCACGGCCGCCTGGACCTGGCCTCGGTGGCCAGCGGCGGCGAATCCCTGGGGCCGCAGCTGATCGACTGGGGCCGCCGGGCGCTGGGCGTGACCATCAACGAGTTCTACGGCCAGACCGAGTGCAACATGATCGTCTCGTCCTGCGCCGCCCTGTTCGAGCCCCGCATCGGCGCCATGGGGCGGCCGGTGCCGGGCCACGAAGTCCGCATCATCGACGAGGCCGGCCAGGTCCGGCCGCCCGGGGTCGAAGGCCACATCGCCGTGCGCCGGCCCGACCCGGTGATGTTCCTGCAATACTGGCAAAACCCGGAAGCCACCGCCCGCGCCTTCATCGGCGACTGGCTGGTGACGGGCGACCGGGGCGTGTGCGACGAGGACGGCTATCTCTGGTTCAAGGGCCGGGGCGACGACGTGATCACCAGCGCCGGCTACCGCATCGGCCCGGGGCCGATCGAGGACTGCCTGCTGGGCCATCCCGCCGTGCGCCTGGCGGCGGTGATCGGGGTGCCCGACCCGCAGCGCACGGAAATCGTCAAGGCCTGCATCGTGCTGAACGAAGGCTACACGGGCGACGCCGCGCTGGTCGCGGACATCCAGGACCACGTGCGCCGCAAGGTCGCCGCGCACGAATACCCGCGGCTGATCGAATTCATGGACAGCCTGCCCATGACGACCACGGGCAAGGTGCAGCGGGGAGTATTGCGGGCGCGGCATGATGATCTCAAGCCGTAGCAGCTCTCCACCTCGCGGCTTGCAAGCCGCTCGGATTCGATCGGCTCAGGATGGTCCGCAGGGACCATCCTGAGTCCGATCTCATCCAAATCTTCCCGTGATGTAGTCCTCGGTTTCCTTGCGGGCGGGCTTGATGAAGACCTGGTCGGTGGGGCCGAATTCCATCAGCTCGCCCAGATACATGTAGGCGGTGTAGTCGGAACAGCGCGCCGCCTGCTGCATGTTGTGGGTGACGATGACCACGGTGTAGTCGGACTTCAGTTCCGCGATCAGTTCCTCGATCTTGGCCGTGGAGATCGGGTCCAGGGCGGAGCACGGCTCGTCCAGCAGCAGGACCTCGGGCTTGATCGCCACGCCGCGCGCGATGCACAGGCGCTGCTGCTGCCCGCCGGACAGGCCGTGGCCGCTCTGCCCGAGCTTGTCCTTGACCTCGTTCCACAGGGCCGCCTTGGTCAGGGCCCATTCCACGCGCTCGTCCATCTCGCCCTTGCTCAGGCGCTCGAACAGCCGCACGCCGAAGGCGATGTTGTCGTAGATGCTCATGGGAAACGGCGTGGGCTTCTGGAACACCATGCCGACCTTGGCGCGGATCAGGGAAATGTCCAGCCGGGAATTAAGCAGGTCCTCGCCGTCCAGCTCGATGACGCCTTCGGCGCGCTGGCCCGGATAGAGCTCGAACATGCGGTTGAAGGTGCGCAACAGCGTGGACTTCCCGCAGCCGGACGGGCCGATGAAGGCCGTGACCTTGTTTTCCGCGATGTCCATGTTGATGTCGCGCAGGGCGTGGAAGCCGCCGTAGTAGAAGTTCAGGTTGCGCACGGCCAGTTTCGTGCGTTCTCGGGCGGCGGACGGATGCAGGGTCATGGTCGGAATCGATTATTTGCGAAACAGGCTGCGCGCGGCGATGTTGATCCCCAGCACCAGCAGGGTGATCAGCGCGGCGCCCGCCCAGGCCAGCCGGTTCCAGTCCTCGAAGGGACTGGCGGCGTACTGGAAGATCACCACGGGCAGGTTGGCGATGGGGGCGTTCATGTTCAGCGACATGAACTGGTTGTTCAGGGCGGTGAAGAGCAGCGGCGCGGTTTCCCCGGCGATGCGGGCCACGGCCAGCAGGATGCCGGTGAGGATGCCCGAGCGCGCGGCCCGGTAGCAGATGAAGACGACGACGCGCCATTGCGGGCATCCCAGGGCGGCGGCGGCCTCGCGCAGGCTGTTGGGCACCAGGGACAGCATGTTGTCCGTGGCCCTGACCACCACCGGGATGACCAGGATGGCCAGCGCGAACGCCCCCGCCCAGCCGGAATAATGGCCGACCTGCGCCACGTAGATGGCATAGATGAACAGGCCGATGATGATGGACGGCGCCGACAGCAGCACGTCGTTCAGGAAGCGCGTGGCCGGCGCCAGCCAGCCGCGGCGGCCGTATTCGGCCAGGTAGGTGCCCGCCAGCACGCCGATGGGCGTGCCGATCAGCGTGCCCACGGCCGACATCAGCACGCTGCCGACGATGGCGTTCAGCAGGCCGCCGTCGGCCCCGGGCGGCGGCGTGCTTTCCCAGAACAGCGTCAGGGACAGGGCGGAACCGCCCTTGAGCAACAGCGTGAGGATGATCCAGGCGAGCCAGAACAGGCCCGAGCCCAGGGTCAGGCCCGAAAGCGTCAGCATCACGCGGTTGAACAGGCGCCGGCGCCGGTAGACGGGATTGCCGAGGGCGATGGAGGAATCGGAGAGGGCCATCAGTGTTTCGTGCCTTCTTTGCGCGCCAGTTTCAGCAGCATGAACTTCGACAGGGCCAGCACCACGGTCGTGATCAGGAACAGGATCAGGCCCAGTTCCAGCAGGGCCGATTTCTGCAGGCCGCCGGCCTCGTTGAATTCGTTGGCCAGGGCCGAGGCGATGGAGTTGGAGGGCGAGAAGATCGAGGAAGGCAGGTTGAAGGCGTTGCCGATCACGAAGGTGACCGCCATGGTCTCGCCCAGCGCGCGGCCCAGGCCCAGCATGATGCCGCCGATGACGCCGTGCTTGGTATAGGGCAGCATGATCTTCCAGACGACTTCCCAGGTGGTGCTGCCCAGGCCGTAGGCGGATTCCTTGAGCATGGGCGGAACCTGCTCGAACACGTCGCGCATCACCGCCGCGATGAAGGGGATGATCATGATGGACAGGATCAGGCCCGCCGTGAACAGGCCGATTCCCATCGGCGGTCCGCCGAACAGGTGCTCCAGCACCGGAATGCCCTCGAAGAAGTCCACCAGGTGCGGCTGGACGTATTCCTGGAACAGGGGCACGAATACGAACAGGCCCCACATGCCGTAGATGATGGACGGGATCGCGGCCAGCATCTCGATCGCCACGCCCAGCGGACGGCGCAGCCAGACGGGGGCCAGTTCGGTCAGGAACATGGCGATGCCGAAGGACACCGGCACCGCGATCAGCAGCGCGAGAAAGGCGCTGATCACCGTGCCCAGCATCGGCACCAGCGCGCCGTAGCTGTGGCGCACGGGATCCCAGTCGTTGGTCCACAGGAACGGCAGGCCGTATTCGGCCAGGGAATCCCGGCTGCCGTAGACCAGGGACGCCAGGATCCCGGCCAGCAGAATGAAGACGAAGAACGCAAACAGGCGGGTCAGGTGCCGGAAGCCGGCATCCACCAGAAGGCTGCGCTGCGTATTGGCCATAAGGGATTCATCCGTGACGACAGGATCCCCGGCGATGCCGGGGATCCGCATCGGAATTCGAAAACCGCTATTTTCCCACAGGCGGGGCGGCGGCGCGCCGCCCGCGGGAGTGACTTCGAGCTTACTTCCAGACGGCCGAGCCGTCTTCGCCGCGCACCTTCTCGGCCCAGACGCCGCGGATCTTGGCGGTCACGTCGTCGGGCAGCGGCACGTAGTCCAGTTCGCTGGCCATGGTGCCGCCTTCGCGCCAGGCCCAGTCGAAGAAGGCCAGGACTTCATGGGCGCGCTTGGGGTCGGCCTGCTTGCCGTGCACCAGGATGAAGGTCGCCGCCGTGACCGGCCACGAATCCGCGCCCGGCTCGTTGTTCAGGACCAGGCCCATGCCCGGCGCCGAATCCCAGTCGGCGTGCGAAGCCGCCGCCGCGAACGCCTGCTGCGAGGGCTGCACGAACCGGCCTTCGCGGTTCTGCAGTTGCGCCCAGGCCAGGCCGTTCTGATGCGCGTAGGCGTATTCCACGTAGCCGATGGAGTTGGCCAGCTGGCGCACGTAGGCGGCCACGCCTTCGTTGCCCTTGCCGCCCTGCCCGGTGGGCCACTTGACCGCCTTGCCCTGGCCGACCTGTTCCTTCCAGGCGGGAGACACCTGGGACAGGTAGTTGGTCCAGCCGAAGGTCGTGCCCGAGCCGTCCGAGCGGTGCACCACCACGATGCCCTTGGCGGGCAGCTTCAGGTCCTTGTTCAGGTCGGCGATCGCCGGATCGTTCCACTTCTTGATCTTGCCCAAGAAGATGTCCGCCAGCACCGGACCGGTCAGCTTGAGCTGGCCTTCCTTGATGCCTTCGACGTTGACGACCGGCACGGTGCCGCCGATGACGGCGGGGAACTGGACCAGGCCGTTCTTTTCCAGGTCCTCCGGCTTCATCGGATCGTCCGAAGCGCCGAAATCGACCGTCTTGGCGATGATCTGCTGCTGGCCGCCGCCCGAGCCGATGGACTGGTAGTTGACGCGGTTGCCGGTGACTTCCTGGTACTTGGCCGCCCACTTGGCGTAGATCGGATAGGGGAAGGAGGCGCCCGCCCCCGTCAGGTCGGCGGCGTGCGCCGCGACGCCCGCGGCGGCCATCATCGCCAGGCCGGCGGCGCATTGCGTCAGAATCCGTTTGAGCATGTCGTAAACCCTTTGTGGTTTGCAATGTTCGGCGGCCCGGAAGAATTTCACTGGACCGTCAGGACGACATGGTAGAGGGTTGAAGTGACAGTTTAATGACAACGGATTCCCCACCTCACGCCTTGCAAGGCGCTCCGATTCGATCGGCATGAAAGGGTCCGCAGGGACCCTTTCATGTCCGATCTCATCCCACCTCGCGGCTTGCACGCCGCTCGGATTCGACAGGCACGAAATAGTCCGCAGGGACTATTTCGTGTCCTGTCTCATCCCAACCTCGCCATCAGGTGCTGGTGCAGGTTGAAGGCGGCGCGGCGGTTGCGCACGCGCAGGTAGCGGCCGTCGGGCTGGGCCGCCCAGGCGAGCTGGTTGTCCCGCCAGGCGAAAGTGAAGGCCTCGTCGATGACCCGGCGCCGCAGGGTCTTGTCCAGCACCGGGAAGGCGAGCTCGACCCGCCGCAGGAAATTGCGGTCCATCCAGTCGGCGGAGGACAGGTACAGGGGCTCGGCGCCGTCCTGGTAGAAATAGAACACCCGCGAATGCTCCAGGAAGCGGCCGATGATGGAGCGCACCCGGATATGGTCGGACAGCCCCGGCACGCCGGCCTGCAGCGCGCAGGCCCCGCGCACGATCAGGTCGATGCGCACCCCCGCCTGGCTGGCCTCGTACAGGGCCCGGATCACCTCGGGCTCCAGCAGGGAGTTCATCTTCGCGCGGATCCGCGCGCGCTTGCCCGCGCGGGCGAATTCGGTTTCCGAGCGGATCAGGCGCAGCACCGTCTCGTGCAGGGTGAAGGGCGACTGCAGCAGCAGCCTGAGCTCGCGGCGCGCGCCCAGGCCAGTCAGCAGGGAGAACACCTGGTCCATGTCCTCGCACATCTGCTGGTTGGCCGTCAGCAGGCCGAAATCGGTGTACAGCCGCGCCGTGCGCGGATGGTAGTTGCCCGTGCCCAGGTGCCCGTAGCGGCGGATGCGGCCGTCCTCGCGGCGCAGCACCAGGGCCATCTTGGCGTGCGTCTTGTGCCCCACCACGCCGTAGCTGACGTGGGCGCCGACTTCCTCCAGGCGCGCGGCCCAGTTGATGTTGGTCTGTTCGTCGAAACGCGCCATGAGCTCGACCACCACCGTGACTTCCTTGCCCGCCCGGGCCGCCGACAGCAGCAGCCCCATCAGTTCGGAATCCTCGCCGGTGCGGTAGATGGTCTGCTTGATGGCCACGACCTGGGGATCCAGCGCCGCGCTGCGCAGGAACATCAGCACGGGCTGGAAGGACTGGTAGGGATGGTGCAGCAGGTGGTCGCGCGCCGCGATGGCCGCGAACAGTTCTTCGGGCCGCTCCAGGCCGCCGTCGAACGGCGCCGGCATGCGCGGCCGGAAGGCCGGGTATTCCAGATCGGGACGGTTGACCCGGTTGCACAGCTGCATCAGCCGGGCCAGGTTGACCGGACCGTTGACGCGATAGGTGTCGGCCGCCCCGAGGCCGAATTCGCGCTGCAGGAACAGCTCCAGGTCGGGCGGCATGGCGTGCGCGATCTCCAGACGCACCGAGGCGCCGAAATTGCGCTGCGAGAGTTCGCCCTGGAGCGCCTGGCGCAGGTTGGTGATTTCTTCCTCGTCCACGAACAGGTCGCTGTTGCGCGTCACCCGCCATTGGTAGCAGCCCTGGACGTTCATCCCCGGGAACAGGTCGCCGACGAAGGCGTTGATCAGGGTGGTGAGCAGCATGAAGCCGTCCGGGATGCCGGCGATCTCGGCGGGCACCTTGATCATGCGCGGCAGCGCGCGCGGCGCCTGGACGATCGCGATGTGGCCTTCGCGGCCGAAGGCGTCCTCGCCGCTGAGCGAGACGATGAAGTTCAAGCTCTTGTTGTAGACGCGCGGAAAGGGATGCGCCGGATCCAGGCCGATGGGGGTCAGCAGCGGCATCACGTCGCGGCGGAAGATGCCGTAGGCCCATTCCCGCTGCAGGTCGGTCCAGCCCGTCGAATAGATCAGGCCCACCCCGTGTTCCATCAGCTTGGGCATGACCTCGCCCGTCAGCAGGCGGTTCTGGCGGTCCACCAGGGCGTGCGCGGCCCGCTGCACCCGGTCGAAGGCCTCGTCGGGCGTCATGCCGTCCACGCCCCGCAGTTCCGGCGTCTGGCGCTGCTGTTCCTTGAGGCTGGCCATGCGGATCTCGAAGAACTCGTCCAGGTTCGAGCCGACGATGCACAGGTAGCGCAGGCGCTCCAGCACCGGCACGTCCGTGCGCTCGGCCATGGAGAGCACCCGCTCGTTGAATTTCAGCACCGACAATTCACGGTTCAGGAGAACCGGCATTTCCTCGACGGCCCGCATGCGCGCCTCACAATCCTGTCATGAATCGGCCACTATAATCGCACAGTGTGACATTCTCTGGTGTGAACAGGTCCTAAATCATGGTGGATAACCGGCTCGCCTCGATCGACCTGGGCTCGAACACCTTCCGGCTATCCATCGGACGCATCGTGCGCCACGGCGGCGGCGCCCAGATCTACGCCGAAGACAAGCTGCGCGAGCTGGTCGCCCTGGCCAACGGCCTGGACGAACACAAGCGCATCGACGCGGCCACCGTGGACCAGGCCCTGGCGGCGCTGCGGCGCTTCGGCGAACGTCTGCGCGGCTTCTCCCCCGCCAACGTCCGCGCCGTGGCCACCAACACCTTCCGGGTGGCGCGCAACGCGGCCGAGATCCTGCCGGCGGCGGAACGCGCCCTGGGCTTTCCGATCGAAATCATTTCCGGCCAGGAAGAGGCCCGCCTGATCTACCTGGGCGTGATCCAGGACCTGCCGCCATCGGACCACCGCAGACTGGTGATCGACATCGGCGGCGGTTCCACCGAATTCATCATCGGCCAGCACGACCAGCCCCTGGAGCTGGCCTCGTTGGAACTGGGCTGCACCACCTGGACGCGGCAGTTCTTCCCCCTGGGCCGCATCACGGAGGCCCGCATGCGCCAGGCCGTCCTGGCGGCGCGCGGCGCCATCGAAACCATCGCCAGCCGCTACCGCGGCACGGGCTGGCAGGAAGCCTACGGTTCGTCGGGCACCGCCAAGGGCCTGCTGGCCATCCTGGTCGAGAACGGCCTCAGTCCCCGCGACATCACCCTGGACGGCATGGAGCGTCTGCGCGCCGCCCTGGTGGCCGCCGGCCAGGTCCGCCTGCAGGACTGGGCGGGCCTGAAGCCGGAACGCGTGCCGGTGCTGCCCGGCGGCCTGGCCATCATGATCGCCGCCTTCGAGGAACTGGGCATCGAACGGATGCGGGCAGGCGACGGCGCCCTGCGCATCGGCGTGCTGCACGACCTGCTGGGCCGCGATTCGCACCAGGACCGGCGCGACGAGACCGTGCGCCAGATGCGCGGCCGCTACCAGCTCGACACGGCCCAGGCCGGCTTCGTGCGCAACCTGGCGCTGCAGCTGTTCGACCAGCTCGGCCTGGGGGCCGAACCCGACACGGCCGAACTGCGGCGGGCGCTGGCCTGGACGGCCGAGCTGCACGAAATCGGCCTGGCGATCGCCCGCGACGACTACCACAAGCACAGCGCCTACATCCTGGAACACGCCGACATGCCGGGCTTTTCGCACGACGACCAGCGGCTGCTGGCCTTCCTGGCCCTGGGCCATCAGGGGCGCCTGGCCAAGGTCCGCCGCTACGCGCCCGACCGCGCGCGCTGGCTGGCCCTGTGCTGCCTGCGCCTGGCGGTCCTGCTGCTGCGCCGCCGGGAGCCCCTGGGCCCGCTGTCCCTGCGCCTGCAGGCCCAGGACCTGCGCATCGCCCTGCGCATCCCGTCGGGCTGGCTGGCCGCCCGCCCCCTGAGCGGCTTCCAGCTTAAAAAGGAAGCGGCGATCTGGCGCAAGGCCGGCTTCGCGCTGGACATCATCGAGGCCTGAAGGCCCGGTGCGGCGCGCCTCCGGCGCACGGCTGCCGGACGGGGCCGCTAGGCGATTCCGAAATGCCGCCGGTAGCGGGGATCCAGCCGTTCCAGGTCCAGCAGGATCGGAAAATCGGCGGTATGGAAATCGGGGTCCCAGGCCGGCGCGCCGCAGATCGTGGCGCCCAGGGCCAGGTAGCCCTTGATCAGCGGCGGCACCCGCGCCGGCAAGGCGCTGTCCAGGTGGTCCACCGGATAGGGATGCAGGGGCCGGATGCGCGGCGCGCCGGGATCGCGCGCCATCAGCGCGCGCGCCTGGCGCCAGACTTCCGAGGCCGTGGCCCCGCCGTCGCGCAGGCTGACGCTGGCGCAGCCCAGCATGTAGCGGTAGCCCCCCTGCTTCATGACCTGGGCCAGCCCCGACCACAGCAGCATGATGGCCGTGCCGTGCCGGAATCCGGCATCGATGCAGGAGCGCCCGACCTCGACCAGCCACGGGCGCAGCGCCGCCAGGGGGCCCAGGTCGAATTCGGATTCGGAATAGTAGCCGCCCGCCTGGCGCGCGGCTTCGGGCGTGAGCAGCCGGTAGGTGCCCACCACCTGGCCCGTGCCCGTGTCGCGCACCATGAAATGCACGCACCAGGGATCGAAGCGGTCGACGTCGCGGTCGCCCTCGGCCTGGGGGAACACCGCGCCCATGTCCTCCGTGAACACCCGGAACCGCAAGCGCTGCAGGGCTTCCAGCTCCGCCTGCGTATGGGCGACGGTCAGGGCCAGTCCACCGGCCTCGGCCCCGGGCCAGTCTATGCGTTTCATCGATCCCGCGTGCAGGGAAGGGCTTTGAACGAGCATGGCGGACTCCCGAAAGTCACGATATCGGGGACATTCTGCCGATGCTCTGTGTGAATCATGTGACAGCGGCGCTCAGGCCAGCTTGACCGCCACGAGCCGGCGCACGCCTTCCTCCGCCAGCGCCTCGTCGTCGGCCTCGACCATGAGGCGCAGCTTGGGCTCGGTGCCCGAGGCCCGGATCAGCACCCGGCCCCGATCGCCCAGCGACGCGCGCACCGCGTCCGAGGCCTCTTTCAGGCCGGCATGCGTCTGCCAGTCCAGCCCGGGCGCGAGCGGCACGTTGACCATCTTCTGGGCATACATGGACAGATCGGCCACCAGGTCCGCCAGAGGCGCGCCGGCGTGCCGCATGGCCGCCAGCACCTGCAGGGCGGCGACGATGCCGTCGCCCGTGGTGTGGCGATCCAGGCACAGCAGATGGCCGGAGCTTTCGCCGCCGTACAGCCAGCCGTGCTGGCGCAGGACTTCCAGCACGTAGCGGTCGCCGACCTTGGCCCGCTCGAACGGGATGCCCAGCTCGCGCATGCGGCGCTCGAAACCGAAATTCGTCATCAGCGTGCCGACCACCCCCTGGATGGGCTGCGCGCGGGCGCGGTCGCGCACGATGGCGTAGAGCAGCTCGTCGCCGTTGAACAGGCGGCCGGAGGCGTCCACCATCTGCAGGCGGTCGGCGTCGCCGTCCAGGGCGATGCCCAGGTCCGCTCCCTGGGCCGCCACGGCGGCGACCAGGGTCTCGGGGTGCGTGGCGCCGACCTTTTCATTGATGTTGAAGCCGTCGGGCTCGCAGCCGATCACGGAAACCTCGGCCCCCAGCTCGCGGAACACGTGCGGCGCGATGTGGTAGGCGGCGCCGTTGGCCGCGTCCACCACGATCTTCAGGCCCTGCAGGTCCAGTTCGTTGGGGAAGGTGCTCTTGCAGAATTCGATGTAGCGGCCCGCCGCGTCGTTGATGCGCCGCGCGCGGCCCAGCCCGGCCGAATCGGCGCAGCCCAGCGGTTCGTCCAGCAGCGCTTCGATGGCCTCTTCGGTCTCGTCGGGCAGCTTGGCGCCAGCCCCGGAAAAGAACTTGATGCCATTGTCGTAGTGCGGGTTGTGGGACGCGCTGATGACGATCCCGGCCGCCAGGCGCCAGGCGCGGGTCAGGTAGGCGACCGCCGGCGTCGGAATGGGGCCGGCCAGCATCACGTCCACCCCGGCGGCGGACAGGCCGGCCTCCAGCGCGGATTCCAGCATGTAGCCGGAAATGCGGGTGTCCTTGCCGATGACCACGGTCGGCCGCCCGGCCGATACGGCGCCGCGCGCCAGCACGCGACCCGCCGCATAGCCCAGCCGCAGGGCGAACTCCGCGTTGATCCGATCGCCGCCGACGATGCCGCGCACCCCGTCGGTCCCGAAATATTTGCGTGCGCTCATGCACGGACTCCTCGTTCGACGGCCGACCATACCCGCAGGGCATCCACGGTGTCGGCCACATCATGGACGCGCAGGATGTGCGCGCCCCGCATCGCGCCGGCCAGGGCCGCGGCCACGCTGCCGCCCAGGCGCCGGGACGCGGGGCGGCCCGTGACGGCGCCGATCATGGACTTGCGCGACAGGCCCAGCAGGCTGGGGTAATCCTGTCCCACGACCTGCGGCAACCGCCGCAGCAGGGTGTAATTGTGCTCCGCGGTCTTGCCGAAACCAAATCCGGGATCGAGCACGATGCGGTCGGCCGCGATGCCCGCCTGGCGCAGGCGCCGGGCGCCCTGGTCGAGATAGTCGCGGACTTCCGCGACCACGTCCTCGTAGGCCGGCGCGTCCTGCATGGTGCGCGGCTCGCCGCGCATGTGCATCAGGCACAGCGCGCAATCGGAATCCGCCACGGCCTCGACCGCCCCCGGCGCCGAAAAGCCGCCGATGTCGTTGATCATGTCGGCTCCCGCCTCCAGGGCGGCCCGCATCACGGACGGCTTGCAGGTGTCCACGGACAGCGGCACGCCGCAGTCGCGCAGGGCTTCGATCACGGGCAGGATCCGGCGCAGTTCCTCGTCGGCGGGGACCGCCCGGGCGCCGGGGCGGGTGGACTCGCCGCCGATGTCGAGCAGGTCGGCGCCTTCCTCGACCAGGAGGCGCCCATGGGCGACCGCCTCGTTGGCACGGAAGTGCGCGTTGCCGTCGGAAAACGAATCCGGCGTGACGTTGACGATCCCCATGACCAGGGGGCGTTCCAGGGACAAGCGGAAACGCCCGCACTGGACATGTTGAAGAACCCCGGCCTGGGGGCCGGAGTGCTCCAGCCCCCCGACAGGGGCGCCTTCGGCACCGGATGGCGATGGCCGCGCTTGGCCTCGCCCTGAAGGGCGAGGCGTGCGCTCTGGCGCGTGGTCAGGCATAGGAAAAGCCGCCGGGCGGATCAGACCGGCGTCGCGGCGGGGCCCTTGTCGTTGCTGGCGGCCGGCTGGCCGGCCGACGGGGCCTGCGGCGGCGTGTCGCCCCCCGAGGACGGCGGCTGCGGCGCGCGCGGCGGACGGCCGGACATGATGTCGTCGATCTGCTCGGCGTCGATGGTTTCCCATTCGAGCAGGGCCTTGGCCATGGCGTGCATCTTGTCCTGGTTGGATTCGATCAGGTTGCGCGCCACGCCGTACTGCTCGTCGATGATGCGGCGGATCTCGGAATCGACCTTCTGCATGGTGGCCTCGGACACGTGCGTGGTCTTGGTCACGCTGCGGCCCAGGAAGACTTCACCCTCGTTCTCGGCGTACACCACGGGCCCCAGGGAATCGGTCATGCCGTAGCGCGTGACGATGTCGCGGGCGATGGCGGTGGCGCGTTCGAAGTCGTTGGAGGCGCCGGTGGTCATCTGGCCCATGAAGACTTCTTCCGCGATGCGACCGCCGAACAGCACCGCGATGGTGTTCAGCAGGCGTTCCTTGTCCATGCTGTAGCGGTCGCCCTCGGGCAACTGCATCGTCACGCCCAGCGCGCGGCCGCGCGGGATGATGGTGACCTTGTGCACCGGGTCGGTCTTGGGCAGCAGGCGCGCCACCAGCGCGTGGCCGGACTCGTGGTAGGCCGTGTTGCGGCGTTCTTCTTCCGGCATGATCAGGGAGCGGCGCTCCGCGCCCATGATGATCTTGTCCTTGGCCTTTTCCAGGTCGGACATGTCCACGGTGCGGCCGTTGCGGCGCGCGGCGAACAGCGCGGCCTCGTTGATCAGGTTGGCCAGGTCGGCCCCGGAGAAGCCCGGGGTGCCGCGCGCCAGCACGTTCGGATCGACGTTCTGGGCGATGGGAACCTTGCGCATGTGGACCTTCAGGATCTGCTCGCGGCCGCGGATGTCGGGCAGCGACACGACCACCTGGCGGTCGAAGCGGCCCGGGCGCAGCAGCGCCGGGTCCAGCACGTCGGGCCGGTTGGTGGCGGCGATCACCAGCACGCCCTGGCCGGTCTCGAAACCGTCCATTTCGACCAGCAGCTGGTTCAGGGTCTGCTCGCGCTCGTCGTTGCCCCCGCCCAGGCCGGCGCCGCGCTGGCGGCCCACGGCGTCGATTTCATCGATGAAGATGATGCAGGGAGACTGCTTTTTCGCGTTCTCGAACATGTCGCGAACGCGGGCGGCGCCCACGCCGACGAACATTTCGACGAAGTCCGAACCGGAAATGCTGAAGAACGGGACCTTGGCCTCGCCGGCGATGGCCTTGGCGAGCAGGGTCTTGCCCGTGCCCGGAGGGCCGACCATCAGCACGCCGCGCGGGATGCGGCCGCCCAGGCGCTGGAACTTGGTGGGGTCGCGCAGGAAATCGACCAGTTCCTGGACGTCTTCCTTGGCCTCGTCGCAGCCGGCGACGTCGGCGAAGGTGATGTTGTTGTTGTTTTCATCCAGCATGCGCGCGCGCGACTTGCCGAAGCTGAAGGCCCCGCCCTTGCCGCCGCCCTGCATCTGGCGCATGAAGAAGATCCAGACCCCGATCAGCAGCAGCATCGGGAACCAGGAAATGAACAGGCTGGTCAGGAAGGAAGGTTCCTCGCGGGCCTTGCCGGAGACCTGGACGCCGTTCTTCACCAGTTCGGGCACCATCCACAGGTCGCCCGGCGAGGTCAGGCTGTAGGAACGGCCGGATTCCGGGGACACGTAGATCGTGTCGCCCTGAATGTCGACCTTGTTGATGCGGCCGGCGCGCGCGTCGTTCATGAATTGCGTGTAGCTGACCGAATCCCCGCTCGCGACCGGATGTCCGTCGAACTGCTTGAACACCGTGAAGAGCACGAGCGCGATCACCAGCCAGACCGCAACCTTGGAAAACGAGTTGTTCAAAGCCAACCTCCTGGGTATGTACCGCTGCCCGCCCGCTGTCCGGGCGCCGCATCCGGCGGCGCGCAATTACAACAAGCTGACAAATACGTCAATGCTTCATTCTACCTGAATCCGCCGCCCGGACGCGGGAGCCTCTTTCAAGCCGCGCCCCACGAGAAAGGTCTCGGAGGACTCGTCCCGGGACGCCTTGGGCTTGCGTTCGACCACCCGGACGAAGCGCTGCTTGAACATCTGCACGATCTGGGAAAACCCGCTGCCGTGGAAGGCCTTGACGATCAGGGCGCCGTCCGGCTTGAGGTGATCGCAGGCGAATTCCAGCGCCAGTTCGCAGACGTGGGCGATGCGGGCGGAATCCGCCGAGGCCACACCCGATAGATTGGGGGCCATGTCGGAAATCACAAGGTCCACGGCCCGTCCTTCCAGCCGCTCGTGCAGCTGCGCCAGGATGGCGTCCTCGCGGAAGTCGCCCTGGATGAATTCCACCCCGGCGACGGGTTCCATGGGCAGCAGGTCGAGCGCCAGCACGCGGCCGTCGATCACGCCGCCGGCCGCCAGCAGGCGCTCGCGCACGACCTGCGACCAGCTGCCCGGGGCCGAGCCCAGGTCCACGACCACGTCGCCGCGCCGCAGCAGTTTTTCCGCATCCAGGATTTCGACCAGCTTGAAGGCGGCGCGGGCGCGGTAGCCCTTCTGTTGCGCCATTTTGACGTAAGGGTCGTGAATATGCCGCTGGACCCAGGCTTTGGAGAATTTTTTCTTGGCCATTCTCGTACAATTCCACTATGCCGAAACTCGAACTGACCTCTCAGCAGCGCAGCGCCCTGCGCGCCGCCGCCCATCCCCTGCATCCCGTCGTCCTGATCGGCGACCGCGGCCTGACCGCCGCTGTGCTGGAAGAAATCGACCGCACCCTGGCGGCCCATGAACTGATCAAGATCCGTGTCGCCGGCGCCGAGCGCGACGAACGCGACGCGATGCTGGCGGAAATCTGCGAAACGCTGTCCTGCGCCGCAGTGCATCATCTCGGCAAAACGCTGATTATCTATCGGCCCGATCCGCTCGCGCAACAAGCCGCGCAGGCGGCCGAAAACGCCACCCGGGCCGTGCGCCGGAAATCCGAGCCCTACGTACCCAAGAAACAGGCGGCGCAGCCGCGCGCCGCCCGCCCCGCCCCGCAGCGCGCCGCCGGCGCGGCCCGGGACGACGCGGGGAAACGGCCCGCGGCGGACGCGGGTCGGAAATCCCGCCCGGCCGACAGCCGGGGGGCCGGCAAGCCGGCGCGGGGCGGCCGCGCCACGACGGACGCGGGCCACGGCATCCCGCGCCGCAGCGGCAGCGCGCTGTCGCTGCGCGCCGGAGCGCGCCGCGGCCGCACGAGCCGCGGATGATCATTCGTAGCTGACGGAACAGACTTCGTATTCGCGCACGCCGGCCGGCGCGCGCACCTCGACCACGTCGCCTTCGCTCTTGCCGATCAGCGCCCGGGCCACGGGGCTGGACACCGAAATCATGTTGGCGCGGATGTCGGCTTCCAGGTCGCCGACGATCTGGTAAGTCAGGCGTTCGCCCGATTCCAGGTCCTCGATCTCGACGGTCGCGCCGAACACGGCCTGGCCGGACACGTCCAGGTCGGCCGGATTGATGATCTGGGCGTTGGACAAGGTGCCTTCCAGTTCCTGGATGCGGCCCTCGATGAAGCCCTGGCGCTCGCGCGCGGCGTCGTATTCCGCGTTTTCGGACAAATCGCCCTGGGCCCGCGCCTCGGCGATGGCGTTGATGACTTCGGGGCGCTCGACCGTCTTCAGACGGTGCAATTCAGCCTGTAAGCGCTCTGCCCCGCGAGCTGTCAAAGGGATCGCAGCCATAGTTCCTGACTCAAAAGTAAAAGACGCCCCATGCGCGGGGCGCCTGACAACGAAAGAAGGTGGGCGAAATGTGGTGGTTCCGGCCCGCTGGGGGCTGCCTGGCCATGTGCGCCCGCGTATGGGCTTATGAGGGACGGTCGTGGCGTGGCGCCATCCGCATCCCGACCAGGTGGCCTGCCGGCTCGCCCGTGAAAAACCCCGGCCGAAACCGGGGTGCTTGAGGGGTATTGTGGGCAATCCGGCAAGAAAAAGCAAGCCCCGCCCGATCAGATCACGGCCGGCCGCTTTCCCCCGCGCAGCAGCGCGTGCAGCAGGATGGCGCCGAAGGTCGCGGTGCCGATGCCATCGAGCTTGAAGCCGCCGATGGCGATGGAAAAATTGCCCGCGCCCAGGATCAGCGTGACGGCCGCGACGATCAGGTTGCGGTTGTCGCTGAAATCGACCTGGTTGACCACCCAGATGCGGGCGCCCGCGATGGCGATCAGGCCGAACACCACCACCGACATGCCGCCCAGCACCGGGGCCGGGATGGCCTGGATCACCGCGCCGAACTTGGGCGAAAAGCCCAGCACCAGGGCCACCAGGGCGGCCACCACGAACACCAGGGTCGAATAGATCTTCGTCGCGGTCATCACGCCGATGTTCTCCGCGTAGGTCGTCACGCCCGTGCCGCCCAGGGATCCGGAAATCATCGTCGCCACCCCGTCGCCCATGAAGGCGCGGCCCAGATAGCGGTCCAGGTTCTGCCCGGTCATGGCGCCGACCGCCTTGATGTGCCCCAGGTTCTCGGCCACCAGGATGATGGCCACCGGGGCGATCACGCTGATGGCGTGCGCCTCGAACACCGGCGCCGTCATCCTGGGCAGCCCGAGCCAGGGCGCGGCGGAGATGGCGGCGAAATCGATCGGCTTGCCCAGCCCCAGGCCGTTGGCCAGGATCAGGTAGATCACGCAGGCGGCGAACAGCCCCACCAGGATCAGCAGGCGCTGCACCAGGCCGCGCGTATAGACGGCCACTCCGCCGACGCACAGCACGGTCACGAGCGCCATCACGGACTCGAACAGCGAGCCGCCCATGGCGCCCTTGGCCGCGATCGGCGCCAGGTTCAGGCCGATCACGGCCACGACCGCGCCGGTGACGACCGGCGGCATCCAGCGGTCGATCCAGTCGGCCGCCCCGCCCTGGCGCGCGTTGATCAGCGCGGTCAGCAGGCCGATGCCGGTGTAGATCAGGCCGCAGACGATGATGGCGCCCAGCGCCACGCCCATGTTCAGGTTCGGCCCGCTGCCCGAATAGCCGCTGACGGCGATCACGCCGCCGATGAAGGCGAAGCTGGAGCCCAGGTAGCTGGGCACCCGGCCGCCGACGAACAGGAAGAAGATCAGCGTGCCCACCCCCGACATCAGGATGGCCATGTTGGGGTCGAAGCCCATGATGAGCGGCGCCAGGATGGTGGAGCCGAACATGGCCACGACGTGCTGCGCGCCCATGGCCACGGTCTGGGGCCAGGGCATGGTTTCGTCGGGCTGGACAACGGCGCCGTCGGCGGTGCCGGACACGCGGCGCCACTGCGGGAAATAGGAAGTCGTCATGGAGGAATCACGGCCGGGAGGCCGTCCGGAGGAGGAAGATGGAGGGTTGAATGAAATCGCGTCGCAAGTGTAAGTCGGCACCCCATCCCCGGCAAGATGGCGTCATCCCGGATGACGTCCCGGTCAGGCGCGCGGCTCGGCGTCCAGCGCCCAGGGCTCCCTGACGAAGGACGCGGCCAGGTATTCGATCAGGGCCTGGACGCGGGCCGGCATCAAGGCGTCGGCATTGTTGATCCGCGGCAGGATCGGCACGACCCGGGGAAATTCGCCCTGCCCGGGATGGCGGAAATGCCAGGTCGAGCCGCCGCGCGCGTAGGCGTACTGCAGGACCTGGTGGCCCACCAGGTCGCGCGGATGGCGCGGCTGGCGTCGGGGCGGCCCAGGGGCCGCGCCATGCGATGCCGCTACACCACCGAACGGTGCCGCTGGATGCAGGTGTCCAGGACGTCTCCGCCGGGACGGCTCCACCAGTCCTCGGAGAAGATCTCGACCTCGCACAGGCCGGCGTAGCCGGCCGCCTCCATCTCGCGGCGGATGGCCTTGAGCTCGATCACTCCGTCGCCCATCATGCCGCGATCGTTCAGGAGGTCGCGCGTCGGCGCCAGCCAGTCGCAGACGTGGTAGGCCAGCAGGCGTCCGGCGCCCGCGCGCCGGATCTGCTGATGCAGCTTCGGGTCCCACCAGACGTGGTAGACGTCGACGGCCACGCCCAGCATGCCGGATCGGCCCGGGTCCAGTTCGTCGCACAGGTCCAACGCCTGCTCCAGCGTGTTGACGCAGGCGCGTTCGGCGGCCTGCATGGGATGCAGGGGTTCGATCGCCAGCGGCATGCCGACCGTGCGGGCGTATTCCAATGTGGCGGCGATGCCGTCGCGCACCTCGCCGCGCGCCCGCGCGATGTCCGTGTAGGCCGGCGCCCCCTGCAAGGCGCCCGGCAGCGAGCCCACCACCAGGACCAGGCAGGGCGCGTCCAGCGTCTTCGCCTCGTCCACGGCGCACCGGTTGTCTTCCAGCGCAGCGGCCAGGCCGCCGGCGTCGGCCGCCGGAAAGAAGCCGCCCCGGCAATAGCCCGACAGGCGCGTGCCGGTGTCCCGCAACCGGCGGGCGATGGCGTCCAGCCCGACGGCGGCCACCTGGTCGCGCCAGGGCGAGATCGCCCGGATGCCGCGCCGGGCGCACTCGTCGATGATCGTGTCCAGCCGCCACTGCTTGCGCACCGTGGCGGTGTTCAGGGACAGGGCCTCATGGTCATTTGAAAAATCCCGCATGCCGCGCTCCTCAGTCCTGATGGACGCCGTGCACGGCCAGCCATTGCGACAGGCGCGCGACAGCCAGATCCGGCCGTTCGAGCACGCCGGCCTGGTCGGCCAGGCGGAACAGTTCGGCCACGTGCTGCACGGAACGCGCGCTCTGCTGCCCGCCCACCATCGAGAAATGGTCCTGGTGGCCGTTGAGCCAGGCCATGCAGACCACGCCCGTCTTGTAGAAGCGCGTGGGCGCGGCGAAGATGTGGCGCGACAGCGGCACGGTCGGCGCCAGGATTTCGTGGAAGCGCGCGGCGTCGCCGGCGCCCAGCGCGGCCAGCGCGGCACTGGCCGCCGGCGCGATGGCGTCGAAGATCCCCAGCAGCGCGTCGCTGTGCCCGTGCGCGGGCAGCTCGCCCGCGCCGTCGCCCGCGATCAGCTCGGCATAGTTGAAATCGTCGCCGGTGTACATGCGCACGCCCGCTGGCAGGCGGCGGCGCATTTCGATCTCGCGGTCCTTGTCCAGCAGCGAGATCTTGATTCCGTCCACCTTGTCCGCATGGGCGGCGATGACGCCCAGGGCGGTGTCCATGGCGCGAGAGAGGTCCTCGTCGCCCCAGTAGCCCCGCAGCTGCGGGTCGAACATGTCGCCCAGCCAATGCAGGATGACCGGCTCGCGCACCTGTTCCAGGATGCGGCCGTAGACTCGGGCATAGTCGTCCGGCCCGCGCGCCACGCGCACCAGGGCGCGGCTGGCCATCAGGATCAGCCGGCCGCCCAGGGCCTCGATCGCCGCGGCCTGTTCCTCGTAGGCCGCGACCACGTCGTCCACCGTGCGCGCCGCCTCCGGCGCCAGGTGGTCCGTCCCGCAGCCCGAGGCCACCCGGGCGCCGGGCACGTCGCGCGCCGCGTCCAGCGAGCGCCGGATCAGCTCGAGCGAAGTCGCCCAGTCCAGGCCCATGCCGCGCTGCGCGGTGTCCATGGCCTCGGCCACCCCCAGGCCCAGGGACCACAAGTGGCGGCGATAGCCGATCGTGGCTTCCCAGTCGATGGCGCAATCGATCCAGGGATCCACGGCGGCCAGCGGGTCGGCCACCACGTGCGCCGCCGAATAGGCGATGCGGTTGAAGGCCGCGCCGCCGGCCGGCCGGGGCGCGGGCTCGCCGCGCAGGACATAGGGTTCAAGCCCGCCGGACGGCGTGGGCAACAGGATGCGACCGCTCATGACCCCGCCTCCTCAACGCTTCGGGAACAGCGCCGGCACGTCGACCCAGCGGCGTTCCCGCCAGCTCTGCAGCGCCGTCTCGACCAGTTGCACGCCCTTGGCGCCCTCTTCCAGCGTCCAGCGGAAGGGCTCATCGGCCACAACGTGGCGGATGAAATGTTCCCACTGGATCTTGAAGCCGTTGTCGCAGGACTCGGTATCGGGCACCGTCTGCCACTGCTCCATGAAGGGCATCTTCTGCTTTTCGTCCGGATTCCAGACCGGGCGCGGCGTGGAAACCCGGGGCTGGACCACGCACTCGGTCAGGCCCGCGACGGCGGACCCGTGCGTGCCATCCACGTGGAAGGTCACCAGGTCGTCGCGGCGCACGCGCGTGGTCCACGAACTGTTGACCTGCGCGATGACCGGCTCGCCATTGTGTCCCTTGAGCTCGAAGGTGGCGTAGGCGGCGTCGTCCGCGGTGGCTTCGTAGGTTTTGCCCTGCTCGTCCAGGCGCTCGGGGATGTGCGTGGCGCCCAGGCAGGACACGGACTGGACCTCGCCGAAGAGATTGTCCAGCACGTAGCGCCAATGGCAGACCATGTCGAGGATCATGCCGCCGCCGTCCTCCTTGCGGTAGTTCCAGGAGGGGCGCTGGATGGGCTGCAGATCGCCTTCGAAGACCCAGTAGCCGAACTCGATGCGCACCGACAGCATGCGGCCGAAAAAGCCCGAACGACGCAGCATGTCGAGCTTGCGCAGGCCCGGCAGGAACAGCTTGTCCTGCACCACGCCGTGCTTGATGCCGGCGTCCTGCGCCAGGCGGCAGACCCGCAGGGCCTCGTCCAGGCCGGTGGCGATGGGCTTTTCGCAGTAGATGTGCTTGCCGGCGGCGATGGCGCGCGCCAGCAGGTCCGGCCGCATCTGCGTGGTGCCGGCGTCGAAGAACACCGTGTCGTCCGGATTGGCGAGCGCCGCGTCCAGATCGTCGGTGCAGCGCTCGATTCCGTGCGCCCGGGCCAGGGCCCGGACCTTGTCCAGGTTGCGCCCCACCAGGATCGGATCGGGCATCACCCGGTCGCCGTTGGCCAGGGCCACCCCGCCCTGCTGGCGGATCGCCACGATCGAGCGGATCAGGTGCTGGTTCATGCCCATGCGTCCCGTGACGCCATGCATGATGATTCCAAGACGTTGCGTGCTCATGGAAGTCCTTTTCGTTCAGATTCAATAAACGGAACGCATCGCGTCCCAGGAAACGTGGCCGTCGGCCGTGCCGGTCGCGAAACCGGCGCAGTCAAGACCGCTCAGATCGATCCCGCCATCCTCGATGCGCAGGCGGACGGCGCCGTCGGAATGCTCGTAGAGCGTCGGAAACCCCTGCAGGAAACCTCGCTGTTCGGCCTGCGGCGCAGCCGCCAGGCCATTGACGTAGTGATGGCCGTTGCGTTCCACATGGGCCAGCCCCAGCCAGCCCGCCAGCGCCAGATCCTGCTGGACGCCCAGCCCCGCCTGCATCGTCAGGTCCTCGCCCGACAGGAAATAGGTCCGGCCGGTGTCGCGCGACCAGGCCGCGCAGCGCGCCGCGTTGAGCACGGACTTGTAGAAGCCCTTGCAGCTCTTGCTGGACACGCCGGTGTAGCCCGCCGCCCGTGCGCGGGGAAACGCATCGATCGTCGCATCCGACTCGTCGATCAGCAGGGGCACGCGCGGGCTCAGGGCCGAGACGTCCGTGTCCAGCGCCTGCGCGCGCGCCAGAGGCTGCTCGATGAAGGCCAGGCGCGCCCGCAGGGGCGCCAGCGCGGGATCCCGCTCCAGGCGATCGAGGAATTCGGCCAGATGCGCCGCATCGCGGTACTGTTCATTGCCGTCGAGCGTCACCACCGTCATGACGTCGAGGATCACCGGAACGATCTCCGCCAGGCGGCGCGCATCCGCCCGCGCGTCGCCCGCGAGCTTGAGCTTGAAGTGGCGATGGCCGTAGCGGGCGACGGCCTGCGCCAGGCTGACGGGCAGGCCGTCGTCCGGCGCGCCGGGCGGCGGTTCGACCAGCGCATCGGCCAGCCCGACCGTGTGCCGCGCCGCGATCCGCCGGCCGGCCAGGGACGCGGGGTGGGCGGACAGGAAGGCGTCCAGGTCGAAATCCAGCAGATCGTCGGCCAGGCCGGTGCCCGCCAGGCGCATGCCCGCTGCGTTGGCCGACAGCGCCGCGGCGAAGCCCATCCCCAGCGCATGGCAGACCGCGTCGAACACTGCCCGGTCCACCAGGGCGGGACCGTAGGACGCCACCAGGGGCGGCAGGCCGCGCCGCGCCGCCGCTTCATGAACGGCGCGGTAATGACGGGCGGCATGCCCCCAGGCGGTGTCCGGCCGGGCGTCCGACCGATAGGCCTCGCGGGCCAGGAACAGGGCCTCGCGCAATTGCTCGAAATTGCGCGCCTGGGTCAGTTCCGGGCGCTTGTCGAACCATTTGGGGATCATCATTTCAGCCGCGCAGCCTGTCGCCGTCCGACCGTCTTCCAGGCGGATGCGCGCCCTGGCGTAGGCCTGCGGACAGGCGTTCACGGTGGCGCCGCCGAATCTGAAAGGCAGCCGAAGGGTGACATCGCGCTCGGCGAAGCCGATGTCCTCGATCACAAAACGGATGGCGTGCATGTCTCGCGCCCGGATCGGGCCTCAGTGATCCAATATGCCTTCGGAATAGAAGTGCGCGCGGATCCGCCTGGCGTACTTCGCGAACTCGGGAGAGCCCATGACGTCCAGCGAACGCATGCGCGGCAGGTCGATGTCGTAGATCGCCGCGATGGAGCCGGGGCGTTCGCTCATGACGATGACCCGGTCCGACAGAAAGATCGCCTCGGGGATGCTGTGCGTGATCAGGAGGACCGTCTTGCGGGATTCGGCCCAGATCCGCTGCAGTTCGAGGTTCATTTTCTCGCGCGTCATGGCGTCGAGCGCGCCGAAGGGCTCGTCCATCAGGAGCAGCGCCGGATCGTGCAGCAACGCCCGGCAGATCGAAGCGCGCTGCTGCATGCCGCCCGAGAGCTGCCAGGGATACTTGCGCTCGAAGCCCGACAGGCCGGCCATGCCGATGAGTTCCAGCGCGCGTGCGCGTGCCGGCCCCATCGGCATGTGCCGCATCTCGGCCTGCAGCAGGATGTTGTCCAGCACGTTGCGCCAGGCCAGCAGGACCGCGCTCTGGAAGACGATCCCCACGTCCTTGCGCGGTCCGGCGACGGGCTGTCCCGCCAGGGACAGCCTGCCCTCCGTGATGGGCAGCAGGCCCGCGACCATCTTCAGCAAGGTGCTCTTGCCGCAGCCCGAGGGTCCGACGACGGATACGAACTCGCCCGCGCGGATGCTGAAGTCCAGCGGCTTGAGGGATTCGACGGCGCCATCGCGGGTCTGGTAGACCTTGGTGACGCCGGAGGCTTCGATCAGGATGTCGTCAGGCATGGCGGGTCCGGGGCGGCTTCAGTTCTTGGGGAGATAGTCCAGGGTCACGTAGTCGCCCGGCTTGCCGCGGTGCGCGGGATCGACCCCGCCATACTCCACCAGCATGTCCAGGGACTTGTCCACGTTGTCCATGGCGACGCGGAACGGCCGCTCGTTCTTCGTTTCCGGGGTGTGGTAGAGCTCGATGCTGCGCTTCAGGCCGACCAGCAGCGTCTCGGACACGCCGGCCTTGGGCTTGGCTTCCAGCATGGCGTCCACGGCGGCCTGCGGGTCCTTTTCCGCCGCCTCGACGGCGCGCGTGGAGGCGCGCATGAAACGACGCGCCAGGTCGGGGTGCTCGGCGAGCCAGTCCTTGTTGACGATGATGCCCGAGCTGATCTGGTTGACGCCGGAATCAGCGAAGCGGATCGGATGGACCGGCTTGCCGGTGGCGTCCTGCAGCTTGATGGCCTGGTCCATGACGTAGCCCAGCAGCATGTCGGCGCGCCCCGTCATGACCGCGTTGAGCTTGGTCTGGGCATCGCCCGAGACGATCTTGATCTGAGCGGGATCGATCTTGTTGGCCTTGAGAAAGATCGGCCACATCTGCGACATCGAGTCGCCCGGCGTCACCGCGACCGTCTTGCCGATGATCTGCTGCGGGGTCTTGATGCCCTTTTCCTCGAAGCCCATGACCGACATCGGGTTGAGCTGGAACAGGACACCGGTGGAGATCAGCGGCGCGCCCTTGGCCGCCGCCTTGATCATGGTGGTGACGTCGATGTAGCCGAAATTCACGGACCTGGCGGCGACCGCCTGTGCGGTCACGGCCGAACCCCGGCCTTCCTGGATGTCCAGGTTGATGCCTTCCTCGGCGTAGTAGCCGAGCTTCTTGCCCAGGAAGAAGGGCGCGTGCTCGCTGTACAGATACCAGTTCAGCATCAGCGTCACGTCATCCTTGGGCTTGTCCTGCGCCCGGACGGGCGCGGCACCGAGCATCGTGGCGGCCAGGGCCAGGCCCAGCCCCGCTTTGAGCAAGTCGCGAATCATGCATGTCTCCTTCGGGCGCTGCCGGCCCCTTGTCGTCCAACCCGCCCTTGGCGGTCCGAAAAGAATCCCCTAGCGCTGCGAGGCATGCCAGGGAATCATCATGCGCTCGATCAGATCCACGACCGCGAACAGCAGCACGCCGATGATCGAAAGCAGTACCAGGCCCGCAAACATCAGCGGCAGGTCGAAATTGCCGTTGGCCACTTGCAGGACGTAGCCGATGCCGGAGTTCGAGCCGACGAACTCGCCAACCACCGCGCCGACGACGGCCAGCGTGACCGAGACCTTCAGGCCGCTGAACATCGCGGGCAGCGCCGCGGGCAGGCTGATCTTGAGAAAGGTCTGCAGGCGGCTCGCCCCCATGGAGCGCGCCAGGTCGAGCATGTCGGATTCGACCGACTTGAAGCCCATGACGGTGGACACCACGACCGGGAAGAAGCCCAGCAGGAAGGCCGTGATGACCTTGGGCAGGATGCCGAAGCCGAACCACACGACGAACAGCGGCGCGATCGCCACCTTGGGCACGCTCTGCGAAAACACCAGCAGGGGGTAGACGTAGGATTCCACCACCCTGGAATAGGCAATCACCATGGCGATGGGCACGCCGACCACGATGGACAGCAAAAAGCCCCAGACGGTCGCCTGGGTCGTGAACCAGCTTTCGGACAGCAGCATGGGCCACTGCTGGACGAGCTGGACCATGACCTTGCCGGGCGGCGGGATGAGATACGCGGGAATGCCGAAGAACCGGATGGTCAGGTCCCAGAGCGCCAGCAGGAACAGCACCAGCAGGAATGGCCGCAGGGCCGGGGACAGAATCAGCTTGCGCAACATCCGGGTCTCCCGCGGTGCCGCGCGCCGGGATTCCGGCAGGCCGCACTCGCATGTTTTTCATAATTCACTGATTGGTGAATTATGGACACGGCCTGATTGAGGTGTCAATGACGAGGCGGCTTAGGAATATCCCTAGGAGGTTTTCTGCCGCGCCCGGCCGGCGTCCGTCGGGCTGGACGCGTAGCCGACGACCAGATCCGTCATGTGGGCCAGGCGCTCGTCGAGGGCTTCGGCCGCGCGCAGGTCGCGCCCGAAGATCACCGACAGGGTGTGGTTGTTGGCCAGGTAGAAAAAGCCGAGGGAAGCGATGGAGATATAGAGCTGGACGGGGTCGATCCCGGCGCGGAACAGGCCCTGGGCCCGGCCGCGCTCGAGCAGCCGGTCGAGCAGTTGCACCAGTGGCGAATGCATCTCGCGGATCTTGCCCGATTGCTTCAGGTGGCTGGCGCGCGAGAGGTTCTCGCTGGCCAGCAGGGAGAGGAATTCCGGATGATCCAGGAAGTAGCGCCACGTGAAGCGCACGAGCGTGCGCAGGGCCTCGACCGGTTCGAGCGCATCGAGATGCAGGCCCTGCTCGGCCTGGCGAATGTCGGCGTAAGTGTGTTCCAGGACGGAGAGGAAGAGCTCGTCCTTGTTGCCGAAGTAATAGTAGATCAGGCGCTTGTTCACGCCCGCGCGCACCGCGATGCGGTCCACCCGCCCTCCCGCGAATCCGTGTTCGGTGAATTCGTCGCGGGCGGCTTTCAGGATCGCCGCCTGGGAGCGGTCCGTGTCGCGCGAGACGGGCGCCTGCCGCGTGTTCGGTTTCTGTGTCATGGCCCGATTTTATGGGCGTTCGCCCATTCGCGGCTTGCGCTTGCGCCGGGCGGCGACCCGGTCGTACAGGACGTCGGGCACCAGGCGCAGCAGCCGCGCCACCCAGGCCATGGGCCGGGGGATGACGCGGTAGGACACGCCGTCGTCGATCGCCCGCACGGCCTGCCCGGCGAAGCGTTCGACGGGCATCAGGAAGGGCATGCGATAGGGATTGCGCGCCGTCATGGGCGTGGCGATGAAGCCCGGCGCCAGCGTCACGACGCGCACGCCGGTGCCGCGCAGTTCGACCCGCAGGCTTTCGCAGTACGCGCGCACGGCCGCCTTCGAGGCGCTGTAGGCGCCCGCGCCCGGCAGGCCGCGCACCCCCGCCACGCTGCCGATGCCCACCAGCGTGCCCCGGCCCCGCGCGCGCATCGGCGCGACGAAGGGCTCGAAGGTCGCCACCATGGCTAGGACGTTGGTGTCGAGGATGGCTTCGAAGACCGCGTGATCCTCGGGCGCGTCGGTCAGGGTGCCGGCGCTGATCCCGGCGCTGGCGATCGCGAGGTCCACCGGGCCGTGCGCCAGGAAATCGCGCGCCGCCGCGTGCAGCGCCGCCCGGTCGCGCACGTCCAGCGCGTAGATCCGGTGCCCCTGGCCCGGCAGGCCGTCGCACAGGGCCTGCAAGGCGTCGCGCCGGCGGCCGACCAGCCCAAGCACCGCGCCGCGCGCCGCGTACCGGCGCGCCAGGGCGGCGCCGATGCCGCTGCTGGCGCCCGTGATGAACACGCGTTCAGGATGTCCGGCGGGAGGCGCCGCCCCGGGCACCGGGGCGGCCGGGCGGGCGGAACCGGAACGATCTCCCGCCACGCGGGCCTCAGGCCGCGGTCGCGGCGTGCATGGCCTGCAGCGAGTAGACCTTCAACCCGCCGCCGTGGCGCAGGTACTGCAGGCCTTCGACGGCGGCGCGCGCGCCCGCGATGGTGGTGAAGAAGGTCACCCGGTTGGCCAGCGACTGCGTGCGGATGGCGCGCGAATCGGCGATGGCGTTGCGGCGTTCCTCGACCGTGTTGATGACCATGGCGATCTCGCCGTTCTTGATCATGTCGACGATGTTCGGGCGGCCCTCGGTGACCTTGTTGACGACCTGGACCGCCAGGCCGGCGGCCTCGATCACGGCGGCCGTGCCACGCGTGGCGATCAGCTGGAAGCCCAGCGCGGCCAGGCCGCGCGCGACTTCCACCGCGCGCGTCTTGTCCTGGTCGCGCACGCTGATGAACACGCGGCCGGATTCCGGCAGCCAGGCGCCCGCGGCGATCTGGGACTTGACGAAGGCCTCGCCGAAGGAATCGCCCACGCCCATGACTTCGCCCGTGGACTTCATTTCAGGTCCCAGGATGGTGTCCACGCCGGGGAACTTGACGAAGGGAAACACGGCTTCCTTGACGCAATAGCGCGCCGGCGCCGGGATCGAGGCGACACCCTGGGCGGCCAGGGAACGGCCGGCCATCACGCGCGCGGCGATCTTGGCCAGCTGGCGGCCGGTGGCCTTGGACACGTAGGGCACGGTGCGCGAGGCGCGCGGATTGACTTCCAGCACGTAGACGTCGCCGTCCTGGATGGCGAACTGCACGTTCATCAGGCCCTTGACGTTCAGGGCGCGGGCCATCAGGGCCGTCTGGCGCTCGATCTCGGCGACGATTTCGGGCGAGAGCGAATACGGCGGCAGGCTGCAGGCGGAATCGCCCGAGTGCACGCCGGCCTGCTCGATGTGTTCCATCACGCCGCCGATGATGACCTGCTCGCCGTCGGCCAGGCAGTCCACGTCGACTTCCGTGGCGTTGTTCAGGAAGTGGTCCAGCAGCACCGGGGAATCGTTGCTGACCTTGACCGCTTCGCGCATGTAGCGTTCCAGGTCCTGGGGCTCGTGCACGATTTCCATGGCGCGCCCGCCCAGCACGTAGCTGGGGCGTACCACCAGGGGATAGCCGATCTCGCCCGCCAGGGCCAGGGCCTCGCTTTCGGTGCGGGCGGTGCGGTTGGCCGGCTGGCGCAGGCCCAGCTTGGTCAGCAGCTTCTGGAAGCGTTCGCGGTCCTCGGCCACGTCGATGGAGTCGGGGCTGGTGCCGATGATGGGCACGCCGTTGGCCTCCAGGGCGCGGGCCAGCTTCAGCGGGGTCTGGCCGCCGTACTGGACGATGACGCCGGCCGGGTTTTCCTTGTGGACGATCTCCAGCACGTCCTCGAGCGTCAGCGGCTCGAAGTACAGGCGGTCGGAGGTGTCGTAGTCGGTGGAGACGGTTTCGGGGTTGCAGTTGACCATGATGGTCTCGAAGCCGTCCTCGCGCAGGGCCAGGGCCGCGTGCACGCAGCAGTAGTCGAATTCGATGCCCTGGCCGATGCGGTTGGGCCCGCCGCCCAGGACGACGATCTTCTTGCGGTCGGTCGGCGCGGCCTCGTCCTCGTCCTCGTAGGTCGAATACATGTAGGCCGTCGTGGTGGCGAATTCGGCCGCGCAGGTGTCGACGCGCTTGTACACCGGGCGCACGTTCATCTGGTGGCGCAGCTTGCGGACCTCGGCCTCGGTGGTGTCCAGCAGGAACGCCAGGCGCCGGTCGGAGAAGCCGCGCCGCTTCAGTTCGCGCATGGTGCCGTCGTCCAGTTCGGACAGGGTGCGCTGTTCGAGCGCCAGTTCGATGTCGACGATTTCCTTGATCTGCGCCAGGAACCAGGGGTCGATCTTGGTCAGGTTGTGGACCTCTTCCAGGGAGAAGCCCTGGGCGAAGGCGTCACCCACGTACCAGATGCGTTCCGGACCGGGCTCGCCCAGCTCGACCTGCAGGCGCTCGCGGTCGGTGGTCTTCTGGTTCAGGCCGTCTACGCCGACTTCCAGGCCGCGCAGGGCCTTCTGGAAGGATTCCTGGAAGGTGCGGCCGATGGCCATGACCTCGCCCACGGCCTTCATCTGGGTCGTCAGGCGCGAATCGGCCTGGGGGAATTTCTCGAAGGCGAAGCGCGGCACCTTGGTGACCACGTAGTCGATGGTCGGCTCGAACGAGGCCGGCGTCGCGCCGCCGGTGATCTCGTTGCGCAGTTCGTCCAGGGTGTAGCCCACGGCCAGGCGGGCCGCGACCTTCGCGATGGGGAAGCCCGTGGCCTTGGACGCCAGCGCGGACGAACGCGACACGCGCGGGTTCATCTCGATGACGATCATGCGGCCGTTGGCCGGGTTGACCGCGAACTGGACGTTCGAGCCGCCCGTGTCCACGCCGATCTCGCGCAGCACCGCGATCGACGCGTCGCGCATGATCTGGTATTCCTTGTCGGTCAGCGTCTGCGCGGGCGCGACGGTGATCGAGTCGCCGGTGTGCACGCCCATGGGATCCAAGTTCTCGATGGCGCACACGATGATGCAATTGTCGGCGCTGTCGCGCACGACCTCCATCTCGAATTCCTTCCAGCCCAGCAGGGATTCCTCGATCAGCAGTTCGCTGGTCGGCGAGGCCTCCAGGCCGCGGCGGCAGATGGTCTCGAATTCCTCGGCGTTGTAGGCGATGCCCCCGCCCGTGCCGCCCAGCGTGAAGCTGGGGCGGATGACCGCCGGAAAGCCGGACGTGCCCAGTTCCGAGGCGATGCGCTTCTGCACGGCCCAGGCCTCGTCCATGCTGTGGGCGATGCCGGACTTGGCCGATTCCAGGCCGATGGAGGTCATCGCGTCCTTGAACTTCAGGCGATCCTCGGCCTTCTCGATGGCGTGGGCGTTGGCGCCGATGAGCTCCACGCCGTGCTTGGCCAGGACGCCGTGGCGGTCCAGGTCCAGCGCGCAGTTCAGCGCCGTCTGGCCGCCCATGGTGGGCAGGACGGCGTCGGGCTTCTCGACCTCGATGATCTTTTCCAGGGCCTGCCAGGTGATGGGCTCGATGTAGGTGACGTCGGCCGTTTCCGGGTCCGTCATGATGGTGGCCGGATTGCTGTTGACCAGGATGGTGCGGAACCCGTCGGCCTTCAGGGCCTTGCAGGCCTGGGCGCCGGAATAGTCGAATTCGCAGGCCTGGCCGATGATGATCGGGCCGGCCCCGATGATGAGGATACTTTTGATGTCTGAACGCTTGGGCATGGGAGGCGGGCTCTTTTTATTTGGACGACCGGGCTTTGTGCTGCGCCATCAGGTCGATGAATTTGTCGAACAGCACCAGGATGTCGTGCGGGCCGGGACTGGCTTCGGGGTGGCCCTGGAAGCAGAAGGCCGGACGGTCGGTCAGTTCGAAGCCCTGCAGGGTGCCGTCGAACAGCGACACGTGCGTGACGCGGGCGTTGGCCGGCAGGCTGTCGCCGTCCACGGTGAAGCCGTGGTTCTGGCTGGTGATGAACACCCGGCCGGTGTCCAGGTCCTGGACCGGGTGGTTGGCGCCGTGGTGGCCGGTCTTCATCTTGATCGTGCGCCCGCCCAGCGTCAGGCCCAGGACCTGCTGGCCCAGGCAGATGCCGAACAGGGGGATGCCGCGGTCCAGCACGGCGCGGCAGGTCTCGGCGGCGTAGTCGCAGGCCGCCGGGTCGCCGGGGCCGTTGGACAGGAAGACCCCGTCGGGCGCCTGCGCCAGGACGTCGGCCACGGGCGTGAGGGCCGGCACCAGGGTGATGCGGCAGTCGCGGTCGGCCAGCAGGCGCAGGATGTTGGACTTGATGCCGTAGTCGTAGGCGACGACGTGGTACTGCCCCTGGTCCCGGCGGCTGTAGCCGCGCCCCAGGTGCCAGGTGCCCTGCACCCAGGCGCCGGGCTGCTTCGTGGAGACTTCGACCGCCAGGTCCTGGCCTTCCATGCCGCCGAAGCCGCGCGCCAGTTCGACGGCGCGGTCGGCGTCCTCGCCCACCAGGATGCAGGCGCCCTGGGCGCCGCGTTCGCGCAGGATGCGGGTCAGCTTGCGGGTGTCCACGCCCGAGATCGCCACGATGCCCTGGGACTTCAGGTAGTCGGGCAGCGACTGGGTGGCCCGGAAGTTGGACATCAGCGCCGGACAGTCGCGCACCACCAGGCCGGCGGCGTGCACCCGGTTGGACTCGACGTCCTCGGGGTTGACACCGGTGTTACCGATGTGGGGATAGGTCAGGGTGACGATCTGGCCGCTGTAGCTGGGATCGGTGAGGATCTCCTGGTAGCCGGTCATGGCGGTATTGAAGACGATTTCGGCCACGCTGGTCCCGTCGGCGCCGATCGAAACGCCCCTGAATACGGTACCGTCAGCCAAGGCGAGAATTGCTGGTGCGAGTCCTGCGGACCCCTCGGGAAAGATTGACGGCAGCAAAATGGAACCCCGGTTAAGAAGAATCCCCGCGCTGATTCAGGGGATCCTAAAAGTCGATATTCAAACCTTCCCATTATACAGCGGGGCGGGTACCGCTCTCCATGCGCCGCATCCGGCGCGCCGGGGCGCCCCTCCCGGCGAACGCCCGCCGCCGCGCCCGGCCCCGCCGGGAAATGGTCTACAGTAGGGTTTTCACAACCCTGCTTTCACTGGAATCATCGCCCTCATGAGCAATCAACTCGACGCCCTGCGCGCGCTGACGACCGTCGTGGCCGACACGGGGGATTTCGAAACCATGCGGGCCTACCAGCCGACCGACGCGACCACCAACCCCTCGCTGATCCTCAAGGCCGTGGGCCAGGCGGCCTACCGTCCCCTGCTGGACCGGGTGCTGCGCGACCACCCGAACGCCCCGCTGGCGGAGCAGGTCGATCGCCTGCTGACGGCCTTCGGCCACGAGATCCTGTCCATCGTGCCCGGCCGCGTCTCGACCGAGGTCGACGCCCGGCTGTCCTTCGACGCCCAGGCCAGCATCGAGCGCGCCCGGCAGATCATCGCCCTGTACGAAGCCGGCGGCATCCCGCGCGAGCGCGTGCTGATCAAGCTGGCCTCGACCTGGGAAGGCATCCAGGCCGCCCGCGCGCTGGAGGCCGAAGGCATCCGCTGCAACCTGACGCTGCTGTTCTCCCTGACCCAGGCGATCGCCTGCGCCCAGGCGAAGGTGACGCTGATCTCGCCTTTCGTGGGCCGCATCTACGACTGGCACAAGAAGGCGGCCGGCGCCGATTGGGACGAAGCCGCGAACGCCGGGGCCAACGATCCGGGCGTGCGGTCCGTGGCGCGCATCTACCGCTATTTCAAGGCCTACGACATTCCCACCCAGGTGATGGGAGCCAGTTTCCGCAACATCGGCCAGATCCGCGCGCTGGCGGGCTGCGACCTGCTGACGATCAGCCCCGCCCTGCTGGGCGAGCTGGCGGCGTCGGACGAGCCCCTGGAACCGGGCCTGTCGGCGGCCGCCGCCAAGACGGACGCGCCGGAATGGATCGCCAGCAACGAAGTCGCCTTCCGCACGAACCTGAACGAAGACGCCATGGCGACGGAAAAGCTGGCCGAGGGCATCCGGATCTTCACGGCCGACGCGCTCAAGCTGGACGCGCTGGTCAGCCAGGCCGGGACCTGAGACGTCCGGGCGGCCCCGCCAGCCGCCTGCGCGGCGGCATTCAGGTCTTGCCCGACTCCCCGGGCCCGGGCTGCCAGACCAGCAGGCGGCGTTCCACCAGCGACACGATCCCGTCCAGCAGCAGGGCGAACACCGTCAGCACGACGATGCCGGCGAACACGGTGTTCACGTCCAGGGTGCCCTCGGCCTGCAGGATCAGGTAGCCGACCCCGGCCGCCGAGCCCAGGTATTCGCCCACCACCGCCCCGACGAAGGCCAGGCCCACGGACGTGTGCAGGCTGGAGAACACCCAGCTGGTGGCCGAGGGGATGTAGACGTGGCGCAGCAGCTGGCGGCGGCCGGCGCCCAGCATGCGGGCATTGTCCAGCAAGGTCGGGCTGACCTCGCGCACGCCCCGGTAGACGTTGAAGAAGACGATGAAGAACACCAGCGTCACGGCCAGGGCGACCTTGGACCAGATGCCCAGGCCGAACCACATGCCGAAGATCGGCGCCAGGATGACGCGCGGCATGGAATTGGCCGCCGTGACGTAGGGTTCGAGCAGGGCGCTGGCGCCGCGCGACAGGCCCAGCCACAGGCCGAAGCCCAGGCCGCCGATGGTTCCGATGACGAAGGCCAGCACGGTCTCGGACAGGGTGATCCACAGATGGCGGTAGATTCCGGCGTCGGTGACGAACCAGGCCCAGACGACCTGGGCCACGTCCAGCGGACGGCCGAAGAAGAACGCCACGTTGCGGTTCAGCGAAGCCCAATGCCAGACCAGCAGGATGGCGGCCAGCAATGCCAGCTGCAGCACGCGCAGCACGGGTTTGGGCAGGTCGGATTTCATCGTTGCAAGCGCTCCGGTGGATGGCTCGGGTCGGAGGGGGTTGGCGGGCCGGCCATGGGATCAGGCGCGCCGCTGCCGCTCATAGCCCTTCAGGACTTCGTCGCGCAGCACCGCCCAGATGGCCTGGTGCAGTTCGACGAAGCGCGGCTGCATGCGGACTTCGGCCACGTCGCGCGGACGCGGGATGTCGATGACGAATTCCCCGATCGGGCGGGTCTCGGGACCGGCCGACAGCACCACCACGCGATCGCTCATGGCGATGGCCTCGTCCAGGTCGTGGGTGATGAACAGCACGGCCTTGCGCCGGGCCATCCACAGGTCCAGGACCTCGTTTTCCATCAACTGGCGGGTCTGGACGTCGAGCGCCGAAAACGGTTCGTCCATCAGGATGATGTCGGGATCGCGGATCAGGGTCTGGGCCAGCATGACGCGCTTGCGCATGCCGCCCGACATCTGGTGCGGATAGCGGTTCTCGAAGCCGCCCAGCCCGACCCGGCGCAGCCATTCGCGGCTGCGCTCGGCGGTCTCGGCGGCGGGCACCCCGGCAAATTCCAGCCCCGCGGCGACGTTGGCCTGGGCGCTGCGCCAGGGCATCAGGGCCTCGCCCTGGAACATGTAGCCCGCCCGCGCGTTGACGCCGCGCAGCGCCTGGCCGAACACCCGGACCTGGCCGGACGTGGGGCGCAGCAGCCCGGCCGCCATGTTCAGCAGGGTCGACTTGCCGCAGCCCGTGGGCCCCACGACCGAGACGAACTCGCCGGGCGCCACCGCGAGGGTGGCGGCGCGCATGGCCGTATACGGCACGCCGCCGGGCGAGGCGAAGGTGCAGGTGACCTGGTCCAGCAGCAGGGCCGGATGGTCCGCCCCGCCGCCGGGCTGGCTCGCGCGCTCAGGCATGGGGATATTTCTGGTTGGCCTTGGCGGCGAACTGGTTGGTCCAGATGCGGGAGATGTCGATGGCCGTGCGGTCGAAATTCGGCACGAACTCGGCCAGGGCGTTGAGGGCTGTCTGCGGGCCGTCTTCCGGCACCAGGCCGTCGGGCGACAGCGCCTCGCGGTTGCCCTTGAGCGCGAGCTTGTACAGGTCCGGGTCGCCCAGCAGGTAGGACTCGGGCACCAGCCTGGCGATGTCGTCGACGGACGAGGCCTGGATCCACTTGTCGGCCCGCACCATGGCGTTGGCCAGCGCCTGGGTGGTGTTCGGATGGGCGTCGATGAAAGCCTGGGCCGTGTACAGGCAGCCCGACGGCATGTTGCCGCCGAAGATCTTCTGCGCGTCTTCCAGGGTGCGGGTGTCGGCGATGATGCGGAGGGCGTCTTCCTTGACCAGGGTGCTGATCACCGGGTCCAGGTTGGCGATGGCGTCGATCTGGCCGGACCGCAGGGCCGTGACCGCCCCGGCGCCCGCTCCCACGCCGATGAAGGATACGTCGGTGGGCTTGAGCCCGTGCTGCGCCAGGAAGAAGCTGGCCATCATGTTGGTCGAGGAGCCCGGCGCCGTGACACCGATCTTCTTGCCCTTCAGGTCGGCGGGCGACTGGTAGCCGGCCAGGGTCTTCTTCGAGACGCCCAGCACGATCATGGGCGCCCGGCCCTGCAGGGCGAAGCAGCGGTAGAACTGGCCCTTGGCCTGCAGGTTGATGGTGTGCTCGAAGGCGCCGGACACCACGTCGGCACTGCCGCCCACCACGGCCTGCAGGGCCTTGGATCCGCCCGCGAAATCGGCGATGGTGACGTCCAGGCCCTCGTCCTTGAAGTAGCCCTTCAGGTGCGCCACCGACAGCGGCAGGTAGTAGATCAGCGGCTGGCCGCCCACGGCGATGGTCACGGCCTTCTTTTCGGGGGCGCTGGCCGCGTCCTGCGCGAAGGACAGTCCGGGCACCGCGCCCAGCAGCCCCGCGGCGCCGGCGGTCTTGAGCAGTTCACGACGTGAAATCGACATGATGGCTTGTCTCCCTGGTGGTCATGCTGCGTTTGAAGTTTCGATGATAGCGCAGTGAGAGGAGCCGGGCCCATCGGACCGCGCGCCGGAAACGGGATTGCGGCGGGCGGAGGCGGCCAATCAGCCGGGCCGGCGTTCCATCAGGGCCCAGGCGATCGTGCCGGCGTCGACGTATTCCAGTTCGCTGCCGCTGGGCACGCCGCGCGCCAGCCGGGTGACCTTGACGCCGCATTCGCGCAGCATCTCGGCCAGGTAATAGGCCGTGGTCTCACCCTCGGCGGTGAAGTTGGTGGCCAGGATGACCTCGCGGACCCGCCCGTCCCGGACCCGCTCCCGCAGGGGGGCGAACCGGACCTGGTCCGGACCCACGCCTTCGAGCGGCGCCAGCCGGCCCATCAGCACGTAGTACAGGCCCTGGTAGCCGTGGCTGGCCTCGATCATGTTCTGGTCGGCCGGCGTCTCGACGACGCACAGCACGGACGGATCGCGGTCGGGATTCTCGCAGGTGGCGCACACCGGCGTCTGGGAGAAGGAGTTGCAGCGTTCGCAGTGGCACAGCCCGCCGACCGCGTCGCGCAGCGCGTCGCCCAGGCGCAACGCGCCGTCCGGATCATGCTGCAGCAGATGATAGGCCATGCGCCGGGCGGTGCGCACGCCCACGCCGGGCAGCCCCCGCAAGGCGTCGATCAGGGCGCGCAGGGGTTCCGGTTCGGGCAGGCCGGCGGCCATCTGGGTCCGTCCCTGTCAGAACGGCAGCTTCATGCCCGGCGGCAGGGACAGGCCGGCCGTCACGGCGGACATCTTTTCCTGGGCGGTGGCCTCGGCCTTGCGCTGGGCGTCGTTGAAGGCCGCCGCGACCAGGTCCTCGATCATGTCGCGATCGTCGTCGAACAGCGACGGATCGATGGCCACGCGCTTGACATCGTACTTGCAGCTCATGGTCACCTTGACCAGGCCGCCGCCCGCGGCGCCCTCGACCGTCAGGTCGGCCAGGGCGTCCTGGGCCTTCTTCATGTTTTCCTGCATCTGCTGGGCCTGGCGCATCAGCCCGGCGATCTGACCTTTCATCATGGCGGTGTCCTGGTGTTCGGTGGATTCAAACGAAGAGTGGGACTATACCGCAGGCGGACCTGCGGGCGGGCGGACCGAGCCCGGCACCACGCGGGCGGAAAAGCGCTGCGCCAGCGCGCGGACCAGTTCGTCCCGCTCGACCGCCTGCTCGGCGGCCTGCTGCCGCCGGCCGCGTTCGGCCTGGTCGACGGCATGGGCGGTATCGTCGCCCGTCTCGCCGTATTCGACTTCCAGGCGCAGGACGCGGCCGAAATACTCGGACAGGACCGTGCGCAGCCGGTCGTGGCCGCCGCCGTCCGCGTAGGTATGGATGGCCACCCGCAGGCGGATCTGGTGGTCGTCGCCGGACAGCCATTCGCTGTTCAGCGCCAGCGCCCGGGCCGCGCCGCCGACCGGCAGGCCGGCGGCCACCGCCGGCCAGGCCTGGGCGGTCATCCGGCCGGGGTCGGGTGTCTCGGTCCGGGGCGCGGGCGGCTCGGCGGACAATCCGGCGATCGCCCCGGCCGCGCCGGGATCCATGCCCAGGTCGTCCAGCGAGGCGGCGGCGTCGAAGGGTTCGGCCAAGTCGTCGGGCACGGCGTCCGTCCAGTCGTCCGAGGCGGACGCGGCCTCGTCGGGAGGCGCGGGCGGAGCCGGGTCGGGATCCGGGATCGGATCGCGGTCCGGCGCCGGATCGGGATCGGGCGCCGGCACCGGCGGCCGGGGCGACGCGGCCTCCCAGGCCGGCGGCGCTTCGGATCCGGCGGCCGGTGCCGGGGCGGAGGGCGCGGGCGCCTCGGCGGCCCGGACCGGTTCGGACGCGGACGGGAGCTCCCACGCGGGGAGCTCGGCGGCGGGGACGGCGTCGGCCGGGGGCGGCGGCACAGGCGCGGGAGCCGCCGCCCGAGGCTGGACGGCGGAAGCCGGCGCGGCCATGGAGGAGGCCGGCGCGGCAGCCTCGACGGCCGTCGGCGCCACCGCCGCGGGCGCCTCGGCCGCCCGGGCCACCGGCGGCGAGCCCATCGTCACGGGAGGCACGCGGCCTTCCGGCAGCAGGGCCAGCATGCGCAGGCAGGCCATGACGAAGCCCGCCTGCTCGTCGGGCGCCAGGGCGAGTTCCTGGCGGCTGTGCACCGCCACGGCATAGAAGAGCTGCACGTCGTCCGGCGTCAGGGCGCCCGCCAGGGCGGTGACGTCTTCCGCCAGGGGATCGTCGGCCTGGGCATGGCCCAGGCGCTGGGCGATGGCCACCCGCGACAGCAGCACGGCCAGGTCTCCCAGCGCCGCCTGGAACGACAGGCCGCGCGCCGCCAGATCGTCGGCCACGGCCAGGATGCCGGGCGCGTCGGCCGCGGCCAGGGCCCGCAGCAGGTCCAGCAGATGCCGCTGGTCCAGGGTGCCGAGCATCTCGCCCACGGCGGCCGCGGTCAGGTTGCCCGCCGAGAAGGAGATGGCCTGGTCCGTCAGGGACAGGGCGTCGCGCATCGAGCCGGCCGCCGCCTGGGCGATCAGGCGCAGCCCCTGGGGATCGGCCGGCACGGATTCCTGCGCCAGGATGTCCTGGAGGTGGTCGACGATGGCGGGCACCGTCATCTGCTTCAGGTTGAACTGCAGGCAGCGCGACAGCACCGTGACCGGAATCTTCTGCGGATCGGTGGTCGCCAGGATGAACTTGACGTGTTCGGGCGGCTCTTCGAGCGTCTTGAGCATGGCGTTGAACGCATGCCCGGTCAGCATGTGGACTTCGTCGATCATGTAGACCTTGAAGCGGCCGGACGACGGCGCGTAGACCGCCTGTTCCAGCAACTGGGTCATTTCATCGACGCCCCGGTTCGAGGCGGCGTCGAGCTCGATGTAGTCCACGTAGCGGCCGGCGTCGATTTCCGTGCAGGCCTGGCAGTGGCCGCAAGGCGTGGCGGTGACGCCCTGGGCGCAATTCAGGGACTTGGCGAGGATGCGCGACAAGGTGGTCTTGCCCACGCCGCGCGTGCCGGTGAACAGCCAGGCATGATGCAGCCGGCCGGACGACAGCGCATGGGTCAGGGCACGCACCACGTGATCCTGGCCAATCAGCGTATCGAATGAACGGGGGCGCCATTTGCGCGCCAAGACGAGATAGCTCATAGGCCGCCCTGGAGGGGGAAAAGGAAAGGCGAGCCTGACTTCGGCACTGGTTCCGCGCGGCTGTGGCTGCTTCGTTCCCGACCTGACCAGGTTCACCGCCGAACCATGCGAAGGGGCCCGCCTCTGGCATTCTAACAGGGTTTCGGCGGCGGGAACCTCTGAATCCGTCGAGCGGAAAGCGGACGCCGCGATTCGGGAAGAGAGGCAAGGCGCGAACCGCGGCGGTGGCCGGGCCTTCGCGCATCAGGGCCGCCGATAGAACCGGGAGAAGCGCTCCACGACGAAGTCCAGGAAGGCCCGCATCAGCGCCGTCTGGTGCCGGCGGGAAGCATAGACCGCGTGCACGCCCAGGGACGGGGGCTCGAACCCGGGCAGCAGCGCGACCAGTTCGCCGCGCGCGATGGGACCCGTCACCGCATGCTGCGGCTGCATGCTGATCCCCGCTCCGGCAATGGCCGCCGCCAGCAGGGCCATGCTGTCGTTGGCGCTGAGGTTGCCGGCGACCGGCACGTCCACCTGTTCCTGGCCGGGAGTCGTGAACCGCCACAGGCTGCGGCCGAAATGCGTGTAGGACAGGCAGTTGTGCCCCATCAGGTCCGACAGGATGGCTGGCGTGCCATGGCGCGCCAGATAGTCCGGAGAAGCGCAGATCACCGAGCGGCAGACGCCCAACGGCCGGGCGATCACCCCCTGGGGCAGGGTGTCGGTCACCCGGATCGACAGGTCGATGCGCTCTTCGACCAGGTCGACGATGCGCTCGGCCGCCAGCAGGTCGATGGCGGATTCCGGGTGCCGGTCCAGGAACCGGGCGACCACGTCCGCCAGCAGCGTCTGGGCCAGCGATTGCGAGCAGGTGACGCGCAGCACGCCCGGCATGCCGGCGTCGCCGCCCGGCGGCTCGGGCAATTGTTCCGCCAGTGACAGCAGCTCGCGGCTCTGGGCCAGGATGCGTGCCCCGGCGTCCGTCAGGCCGACGCGCCGGGTGTTGCGGTGGAACAGGCGCGTGCCCACCCAGGATTCCATTTCGTTCAGATACCGCGTCACCATGGCGCGCGACATGGCGAGCGTGCCGGCGGCGGCCGTCAGGCTGCCGCGCTCGGCGATGGTGACGAAAACCCGGGCTGCCGTCAATCGATCCATGGGCCTGCTCGCTTCACGCAACACTGTGTTGATCATGACGAAGTTTCCCGCACGGCACAAGTGCCGTACAGTAGCGCCGAAACCCGGATCCCCCTCGACCCGCCGGCCGCTCCCGCCCCTCGCGGCGCGCGGGATCCGCCTGATCCACGAAATGACTCTTCATCACATCTTCGACCCCCTGTGCGGCTGGTGCTACGCCGTCACTCCGCTGGTGCAGGCCGCCCACCGGACGCCCGGCGTGCGCATCGAACTGCACGCCGGCGGCATGCTGTCCGGACCGATGCGCCGCCGCGTCAGCGCCGACTGGCGCGCCCACGTCATGGGCCACGACCGCCGCATCGCCGCCCTGTCGGGGCAGCCGTTCGGCGACGCCTATTTCGACGGCCTGCTGCGCGACGAGACCGTCTGGCTGGACTCGATGCCGCCGACCGCCGCCATCCTGGCCGCGGAGGAAATCGCCGGCCGGGGCGTAGACATGCTGGCGCGCATCCAGCACGGCCACTACATGGAAGGCCAGCCCGTGGCCGATCCGGACGTGCTGCACGGCTTCGCGCGCGACCTCCATCTGCCTGGGGAGGCGTTCGGCGCGGGCTTCGAGTCCTGGTCGGGCGCCCGCTGCCAGGCCCACGTGGACGAAACCCGGCAGCTGATGGAACGCTTCGGCGTCGCCGGCTTTCCCACCCTGCTGTCGCAGGACGGCGGGACCTGGAACCAGATCCCCATCCAGCGCTACCTGGGCCGCCCCGCGCTCTGGCGGGAAGTGCTGGAAACCGTGGCGGTCTGAAGCCCGGGGCCTAAAGCCCGGGACGCGGCAGCACGACCCAGCGCTGGACCGAGGGCCGGTGCCACTGGCGGTCGGCATAGTCCGCCAGCCGCCGGGGCACGGCGTCGCCGCACAGCGCCAGCCGGTTGAGCATGAACGCCAGCTCGAAATCCGCGATGCTCCACGCCCCGAACAGTTCGCCGGCCCCCTCGGGCAGCAGGCGATCGGCCACCGAGAACAGCTTGTCGGCCGCCTGCCGCGCCGCCTCGGACAGGGGCGCGAGCGGCGGCGGACGGCGGAACAGATTTTCCGACGAACGCTCCTGCCGGATCGGCATCAGATCGGTGCGCAGCCAGGCCTGGATCTGGCGCGCCCGCGCGCGCTGCGGGGCGGCGGACGGATAGAGCGCGGCGCCGGGAAAGACTTCGTCGATGTATTCCGTGATCGCGGACGACTCGGCCAGGGCGAACGACCCATGCACCAGCATGGGCACCTTGCCCGTCAGGGACAGGGAGACGTAGCCCGATTCGCGCTGCGCGCCCCGGTCGAGATCGACCGGCGACAGTTCGAAGGGCACGCCCTTTTCCTCCAGGGCGACGAAAACCGACATCGCGTACGGGCTGATGAAATTCGCGTCGGTGTACAAGGTGAGTGGATTCGACATTCCGGGGGCCTCCTTTCGCCGCTTTTGCCGTGGGCGCGGTCCGGCGCTTCGTCACCGGACCGCTGGAAGGATGTTAGTCCCGCCGCGCCGTCCCCGTCCGATCAATTCTTTAGATATATACAATCCAGGACTAAAACCGCCCGTAATTCCGCATTGACAAGCGCGTCCCCACAGCGTGAAACTGAATCCGCCCCCCGTTGCGATGGATTTGCGAGGGACATCCGTTTCATCAGCACCAGTTGTTTTCGAGCTTCATCTCACCTGCGCCACCTTCGGTAGGCGACGCACGTCACCCAGACGTTACCAGAGGAGATTTGCATGAACGACAATCATGGCAGCACGGGGGCAATCAGTCGCCGCACGCTACTGAAGGCAGCGGGGGCGGCGGGCATCGCCGGGCTGGCCTATCCCCAGATCATCATGGCTCAGGGCGACCAGCCGGTCAAACTGGGAGTGGACAACCCGCTCACCGGCACCTACGCCATCACCGGCCGCAATGAACTGCACGGCATGGAACTCGCCGTCGAGGAAATCAACGCCAAGGGCGGCATCCTGGGCCGGCCGGCGCAGTTGATCGTCGAGGACTCCACCAGCGGCGACGCGGGGGTCGCCGTCCAGAAGGCCCGCAAGCTCATCGACAAGGACAAGGTCGATTTCCTGGTCGGCAACGTGAATTCCGGCCTGACGATCGCCATGTCGGCGGTCGCCTACGAAAAGGGCGTCTTCATGATGGATCCGGGCGGGCACGCCGATCCCATCACGGGCACCGAATGCCACTGGAACGTCTATCAGGTCGACCCTTCCACGACGCTGCTGGTCAACGCCATCGCTCCGTCCCTGGTCAAGCGCTTCGGCAAGAAATTCTATTTCCTGGTCCCGGACTACGCCTTCGGCCACGGCCTGCTGGACGCCTACAAGGTCAACCTGCAGAAACTGGGCGCGAGCAACCTGGGCGCGGACCTGATCCCCCTGGGCACGGCCGAATATTCGTCCTACCTGATCAAGGCGCAGGCGGCCAACCCGGACGTCATCGTGATCCTGCAGAACGGCGAGGACCAGACCAACGTGCTCAAGCAGGCCGTGCAGTTCGGCCTGGACAAGCGCTTCCACATCGCCGGGGCCAACATCGAGCTCGAAACCCTGGAAGCCCTGCCGCCCACCGCACGCATCGGCAACTGGGTCATCGAATGGTACTGGAACCAGCCCGACGTCCCGCACGTCAAGGAATTCACCGCCGCCATCACCAAGAAAACCGGCCGCGTCCCGACGGCGCGCACCTGGTTCGGGCATACCGCCATCCACGCCTGCGCCCTGGCCGCCAACACCGCCAAGTCCCTGGACGCCGTCAAGATGGCGCGTGCGCTCAACGGCCTCACGCTGCCGCCGGAAGTCGCCCTGCAGCCGCATCCCGCCACGTTCCGGGCCGATCAGCACCTGCTGATCGGCACGCTCTGGGCCGGCCATGCGCAGACGCAAGGCGACGCCGGCGCGGACGACCTCTTCAAGATCGACGAAGTCATCGACAGCAAGACCATCGCGCCCTCGGTCGCCGAGACCGGGTGCAAGATGACCTGGCCCACCTGATCCGCCGCATGCGGCCACGAGCCGGGGGCCTCGCGGCGCGGGGCCGCCCGACCGGTTCTCCCTGGCCACACGCCGAACCGGGCCGCCGCACCGCCCGGCCGGGATTCCTTTCGTCGAACGGAGGCATGACGTGACTCAGCTGGTGCTCTTCAACGTATTCAACGGGCTGGTGATCGGCGCGTTCTACGCCCTCATGGCGCTGGGCCTGTCGCTGATCATCAACCTGACCAACGTCATCAATTTCGCGCACGGCGGGTTTCTCGCCCTTGGGGCCTACATCGCCTACACCCTGCAGCCGTACCTGGGATTCTGGGGCGCCCTGCTCGTCTCGCCCTTCCTGACCGCCCTGATCGGGATCCTCGTGGAACGCGTGCTGATCCGCCCCCTGTACTCGCGCGATCCGCTCTACAGCCTGCTGCTGACCTTCGGCCTGGCCTTCGTGCTGCAAGACTCCGTGCGCTACATCTGGGGCGCGCAAGGCCTGCCCGTGCAGGTGCCGGCCGCCCTGGAATCCTCGCTCAGCCCCACCCTCTTCTTCCTGACCGGCTACCGGGTCTTCATGGTGGCCCTGGTGGCCATCGCCGTGGCCGTCCTGTTCTTCATCCTCAAGAAGACGCGCCTGGGCATGCGCATCCGCGCCGGGACCCTGGACCTGGAAATGGTCTCGGCCCTGGGCGTCGACGTCCGCATCCTGCGCAACCTGAACTTCGGCCTGGGCATCTTTTTCGCCGGCCTGGCGGGCGTCCTGGCCGCCGGCATGCTGGGCCTGACGCCCACGATCGGCGACCAGCTGATCATGCCCAGCTTCGTCGCCGTCATCGTCGGAGGGCTGGGCAGCCTGGTCGGCACCCTGTTCGGCGGCCTGCTCATCGGGATCGCCGCCGGGGTGGTGACCGTGTTCTACCCCTCGGCGTCCGAGGCGACGATCTACGTCATGATGGCGCTCGTGCTCCTGGTCCGTCCGCATGGCCTGTTCGGCGAGGAAGGAGGGACCAAGCTGTGAACAACCATACCGTTGGCAAATCCATCAGCCTGATCGTCGTCTGGGCCATCCTGCTGACATTGCCCTCCTGGGTCGGCGCCGTCGGCGGCTATACCGACCTGGCATCCCGGGTGCTCATCATCGGCCTGGCGGCCATGGCCACCAACCTGCTGGTCGGGCATTCCGGCGTCATGGCCTTCGGGCATGCCGCGTACTTCGGACTCAGCGCCTACGGCACGGGACTGGTCATCAAATATCTCGTCCCCAGCACGCCCATCGGCTTCATCGCCGGCATCCTGGCGGGGGCGCTGGGCGGCGCCCTCATCGGCTACCTGCTGGCGAAGCTGCGCGGCATCTACTTCGCGCTGGCCACCATCGCCTTCGGCCAGGTGTTCTACTTCATCGCCTTCCGCTGGAACTCGGTCACCGGCGGCGACAACGGCCTGACCTTTCACCGGCAGCCCATCGACCTGGGCTTCGCGCAGATCGACCTGTCCTCCAGCCTGGTGTTCTATTACACGGCCCTGGCGGTCTTCGCCGTCTGCGCAGCGCTGATGGCCATCCTGCTGCGCTCGCCTTTCGGCCACACCCTGCTCGCCATGCGCGAAAACGAACGGCGGGCGCGGTTCCTGGGCATCCCGGTCAACCAGCACCTGTGGCTGGCCTATACCCTTTCCTGCACCTTCGTCGCGGTGGCCGGGTCGCTGTACGGCATGCTGAACAACTTCGTCAGCCCCCACAACCTGCACTGGACCCAGTCGGGCGATTTCGTGCTGATGGCGGTCATCGGCGGCATGCGGTCTTTCTGGGGGCCGCTGCTGGGGGCCGCCATCTTCGTGGTGCTGCAGGACTATCTGTCCAGCATCACCGACAGCTGGATGTTCTTCATCGGGCTGATCTTCGTCCTGGTCGTGCTGTTCATCCCCCGCGGCATCGTCGGATTGTTGCAAAGGAAGACATCATGAGCCTGCTCGAAGTCCACGGAGTCACGCAGCGCTTCGGCGAACTGACGGCCGTCAACCAGGTTTCGCTGAACGTCGAGGAAGGCGAGCTGCACGCGATCATCGGCCCCAACGGCGCCGGGAAGACGACGTTCTTCAACATGATCAGCGGCTTCTACCGGCCCACCAGCGGCCGCATCGTCTTCGATGGCGGCGACGTCACCGGCCTGCCCCCCCACGACCGCGTCGGCCTGGGCATGGCGCGCACCTTCCAGATCACCGAGGTCTTCCCGGAACTGAGCGTGCGCGACAACCTGCGCATCGCGGTCGAGGTCACGGAGGGCCTGCGGCTGAAGCTGTACTCCACCCGCCGGCAGGCGGCGCGGACCGCCGCGCGGGTGGACGAATTGCTCGAAACCGGCGGGCTGACGGCGAATGCCGACCGCCTTGTCGGGGAACTGTCGCACGGCGACCAGCGCTCCACGGAAATCATGATGGCGCTCGCCCTGAAGCCCAGGCTCCTGCTGCTCGACGAACCGGCCGCCGGCATGGGCAGCCAGGAAACCTACGACACCGCCGTCCTGATCCGGAAACTGCACCGCACGCAGAAGCTCACCATCGTCCTGGTGGAACACGACATGCGGGTCATTTTCAACCTGGCGGACCGCATCACGGTCCTGACGGAAGGCGAAGTCCTGGAAGTCGGGACCCCCGACGAAATCGCCGCCAGCGAAAAGGTGCAGGTGGCCTACCTGGGGGAAAAACGTGAAGGCGCTTGAAATCCAGCAATTGCACACGTACTACGGCAAGAGCCATATCCTGCAGGGGATCGACCTGGAGGTCGGCGAAGGCGAACTGGTGACCCTGCTGGGCCGCAACGGCGCGGGCAAGTCCACGACCCTGCGCAGCATCATGGGCCTGACGCCCGCGCGCGACGGCCACATCCGGGTCTTCGGGACGGAATCCACCCATCTGCCGCCCTTTCGCATCGCCCGGCTGGGTGTCGGCCTGGTACCCGAGGGGCGCCGCGTCTTCGCCAACCTGACGGTGGACGAGAACCTGAAGGTGCCCGTCGACAGCCCGGGCCATTGGAACATCCCGCGGATCTACGAACTGTTTCCCCGCCTGGCGGAACGCAGGCGCCACAAGGGCAAGCAGCTCTCGGGCGGCGAGCAGGAGATGCTGTCCATCGCCCGCGTGCTGCTGCTGAACCCGCGGCTGCTGCTGCTCGACGAACCTTCCCAGGGGCTGGCGCCGCTGATCGTCAAGCACGTCTTCGAGGTCATCGTCGCCGCGCGCGACGCGGGCACGTCGGTGCTGCTGATCGAGCAGAACGTCCGCGCCGCCATCGGGATCGCGGACCGGGCCTACGTCCTGGACCGGGGACAGATCACCCATGCGGGATCGGCCGCCGAATTCGGCCAGGACGAGCAGCGCGTGCAGGAGCTGGCCGGCGCCAGCGCCCAGAAGTGGGAGTTCACGGACTGAGGGCCACGCCACGTGCGCCCTCCGCATGAACCGCCGGAACGCGGCGGATGCAGCGCCGCCGTGGGCCTGCCGGCGTGGGCCGGGGCAGGCCAGAGGTGCGGCCTGATCCTTAATGAAGAATAATCTATGGCTTTTCCCGTTGCGCCATTCCCGAGCCGCAGGCATTTCCTTTCGCGAGACGAAAGACTGAAAGCGGGGAACCGGCGCGAAGCATGCCGGGCGCGGGCCCTGGGCCCGAGGCTCCGAGGCTCCGAGGGATGAAAAGCACATCGAAAACAGGAGGAATGATCAAGCATGCCGGCACGAAAACGAACAGCATGGCGCGCACCGGTGATGGCATTTTTGCTGGCCAGCGCGGGATTGAGCGCGCATGCGGCGCCCGAGACCATTTTCGTGAACGCGAACGTGTTCACCGCGGATGAAACCCGGCCTTCGGCCCAGGCTTTCGCGGTCGAACACGGACGCATCCTGGCCATCGGCGATCGGGACGAAGTGCTGGCGCACCAGGGACCGCGGACGCGGATCGTGGACCTGCGCGGCCGACGTGTCCTGCCTGGTCTGATTGATGCGCACACCCATGCGGTGATTGGCGCTTTGGCCGCCCTGTCGCCGAATCTGCACGACGAAGAGCTGGACATCTCCACGATCAGACGGCGCATACAGGCCTGGCGCGATGCGGCGCATGGCGATATGGGTCAGCCCCTGGTGGTTTTCGGCGTGAACCCGGGTACCTGGAAAGACCCGCGGGCGCTGGCAAAGATCTTTGATGCGAACAGTTGGGCATCGCAGTCCTTGCTGCTGATGGGGTCGGACCTGCACACCGCCTGGGCCAACCGTGCCATGCGCGCCAGGTCCGGCATCGACGCGGCGTATGCGCGAGGCCTCTCGACAGCGCAAAAGCATACCGTGGGCGTGGATGCCGACGGCGAGCCGGACGGCATCCTGGTCGATGCGGGCGTCGATCTGGCCACCGTGCGATTGCCCAAGCCGGACAAGAACCTGTTGCTGCGGGCCGGCAAGTTCGCGGTGCGTGCCAACCACCGCTACGGCATCACGGCCTGGATGGATCCCGCGGCCAATGCGGGGCCGGGAGAGGCGCTGTTTTCACGTGCGCCCGGCAGCACGGGAACGGGCATATTGCCAGCCTATCGGGCCGTGGCCGAAGAAGAAGGCCTGAACGCGCACGTGGTGGCCTTGCTGGTGGCCAGCCCCCTGAGCGACGCGGCGGATCTCGATCGCCTGCATACCGTCCGCGAGCAATTCCAGGATGTCCCGAACCTGACCATTCCAGGCATCAAGATCTTCGCCGACGGCGTACTGGAGTACCCGGCGCAAAGCGCGGCATTGCTGGGCCAATACAGCAATTCGGGCAAGCGGGGCGAGATGCTGCTGACCCGCCAGGGTTTGCAGGCCCTGGTCGATGCGGCCGACGCGCGAGGCTGGCTGGTGCACATCCACGCGCTGGGCGACCGCGCCGTTCGCGAATCCCTGGACGCCTTCGAGGTGGCCCGTCACCATCGCCACAGCGGCGTGCGCCACTCCATCACCCACCTGCAACTGGTGGATCCCGACGACTATCCGCGCTTCGCGCGCCTGGACGTCATCGCCGTCATGCAATTGCACTGGGCGGAGATGGACAATTACCTGCTCGATCTGGTCAAGCCGTATCTGAGCCCGGCGGCGTTCATGGGACAGTATCCGGCGCGCTCGCTGCAGCGGCAAGGCGCGGTGATCGCGGGCGCCAGCGACTGGCCGATCTCGACGGCCAATCCCTGGGAAGCCATGCATCACGCGATGACGCGCCAAGGGCCGGACGGCGGTTTGAACCCCGCCGAACGCATGGACAAGATCAGCATGTTGCTGGCCTACACGCGCCATGCCGCGCAGGCCATAGGACTGGCGGACCGGATAGGCTCTCTGGCGCCGGGCAAGCAGGCGGACTTCATCGTCGTCGACCGCGATGTACTGAATGTGGACGCCGAGTCGCTGAAACAGACCCAGGTGCTGGAGACTTATTTCGCGGGCGCCAGAGTGTACGTGACGCGCTAGATTCGTGGTGCCCGGGGCCCTGTCCAATATCAGATGAGTCTGAAGGGGGCTTGGTGTTTCCAACATCAGATGAGGCAACTGGCGGCCTTGAACCCCAAGGCCGGCCCAGTCGCAATCCCCAAGGATCAACCCAAACGCGCTGCCTTGCCGCCAGAGCTGCCGCGCATCGAGATCCGCCACGAACCGCACAGCATGAACTGCACCTGTGGGTGTCAGTTGAAGTTCGTACGCGACGAGGTCAGCGAGAAGCGGGACTACACGCCCGGCACCTTTACGGTAGAGCGCCATGTGCGTCCGATCCTGGCCTGTCCGCAGTGCGAGACGATCATCCAAGCCCCAATGCCTGCCTATGTGATCGACAAGGGCCTGGCCACGCAGGGTCTGTTGGCTCATGTGCTGGTGGCCAAGTATGCCGATCACCCGCCGCTATACCGTCAGGAAGGCATCTTTGCCCGGGCAGGTCTGAAGATCGCCCGCTCGACCCTGGCCGAGTGGGTCGGTGCCTGTGGCTTCGCGTTGCAGCCGCTGGTGGCCGCTCTGCGAGACGAGATCCTGGCGCACCGGGTGCTGCATGCCGACGAGACCCCGGTCAAGTTGCTCAAGCCCGGCAGCCGTGCCACCCACAAGGCCTATCTGTGGGCCTACACCCCGGGTGGGTTCGAAGGCCTGAATGCCGTCGTCTATGACTTTACCGAAGGCCGTGCCGGGACACATGCCCGGGAGTTCTTCGGAGACTGGACGGGTAGCCTGGTCTGTGACGATTACGTTGGCTACAAGGCCTGCTTTACCCAGGGCATCGTTGAGGTCGGCTGCATGGCGCACGCCCGGCGCAAGTTCTTCGACTTGCACGCGACCAGCCAGAGCCAGGTGGCTGCACAGGCGCTGGAGTCCATCGACGGCCTGTACGCCATCGAGCGTGAGCTTAAGGACCTATCCCCGGATGAGCGCTTGAGACAACGCCAGCAGGTCGCCAAGCCCTTGGCAGACTAATATCACGAGTGGATGCTGGCCCAGCGCCAGAGGGTGCCGGAGGGTTCGGGGACAGCCCGGGCGCTGGACTACAGCCTGAAGCGCTGGGAGGCGCTGACGCGCTACCTGGATTGCAGTCGGCCAAACTCAATGGCCATGATCCGTATGCCTATCTGAAGGACGTGCTCACGCGCCTGCCCACGCATCCGAACAGCCGCATCGGGGAGCTGTTGCCGCATCGCTGGCAGGCTGCGTGACGCCGTTGATCATCGTCGGTTGAAAACTGACCCACCGGCATCCCTTCTGCGCCAACATCAGAGGAACGCTATGGCATTGAGTGAACTGGAACTTGCAGGGGTGCATCGCACCATGGCTATATATATTGCACGCCGTCGTCCTCGTCCAGAAATCCGGGATAGATTGGATATTGGCTACTCCGTCGAAAACCAATCCATCATCCTCCATGAGGATCGCCGGTCATACGATGGTTCGCGGCTGATTGCGCCAGTAGCCAAGGTGACGTGGATCAAAGCACAAAGTACGTGGAAAGTCTTCTGGATGCGCGCCGACCTTCGGTGGCATCGCTATGAACCGCTTGTCACAACACGGACTCTGGATAACGTGCTGGATGAGATCGATGCAGATCCCTACGGTTGCTTCTGGGGTTAAGCATCAATCAGAACCTCAAGGTGTGTTCGCCGGACGCTAACGGGCCTACGTCCTGGACCGGGGACAGATCACCCATGCGGGATCGGCCGCCGCATTCAGCCAGGACGAGCAGCGCGTGCAGGAACTGGCCGGCGCCAGCGCCCAGAAATGGGAATTCACGGATTGAGGGCTTCGCCCACGCACGCCCGCACGAATTGCCGGAGCAGGTCCCGGGCTACCGGGGTTTCGCGCAGGCCGCCCAGGATCGCATCGGGATCGCGGCCTTCGGCGCGCAGCGCATCGGCGCGGCGGCGCACGCACGCCGCCAAAATGGCGGGTGTGAATTCCGGGTGGAACTGGGTCGACAAGGCGCGCGGGCCATAGCGCACGATCTGGTGGGCGTCGTGCGCCGACCGCGCCAGCACCCGGGCGCCCGGAGGCGGCACCAGCACAGTCTGCATGTGGGTCAGATGGGCCATGAACCGCACGGGCAGGGTAGCGGCGAGCGGATCGGACGCCGCGTCGGGCAGGCATTCGATTTCCTGGCAGCCCACCTCGATGCCATCGGGGTGATAGCCGACCTGGCCGCCCAGGGCGTGGGCCATCAACTGGTGCCCATAGCATACGCCGAACAAGGGCATGTCGATGCGCATCGCCCGGCGGATCCAGTCCGCCGCGGCCTCGCTCCAGTCCAGCCGGTCCGTGACCATGGCCCAGGAGCCCGTGATGATCGCCGCCCGGTGCTCGCCCGGCGCCGGCAGGGCCTCGCCCTCGAACACCCGCACGGCCTGGAGCGCGTCGCCATCGGAGCCGAGTGCCCGGCCGAACCAGGCCGGCAGATCGCCTTCGCTGGCGCGCACGTCGTCGGGCGGCGTGCCGACCTGGATGAGGAGCAGGGGCTGGGAGGACATGGAGGCGATTATAGGGCTCAACGCCAGTCTTCCATCCGCACGACCTCAGCCATCATGAGCCGTCGTATTGACTGCGACGGCGGCCTGGATAAGCTTCCTGAAAGCCGCTTCGTCGAGGCTGTCATGCTCATGGATGTCGATGGCGCGCCGCACCCCCGCGTCCAGACTGGCATTGAACAGTCCGTCCGGGTCGTGGATCGACGCGCCCCGGGCGAATGTCAGCTTGACCTTGGATCGGTACGATTCGCCGGTGCAGACGATGCCATGATGCGACCAGACCGGCACCCCGGCCGGGTTGGTCGGTTTGACCCATTTCACTTCTTCGACGATATCCGGGTCCGCCGCGCGGATGAGCCGCCGGATCCTTGCCAGGACATCACCTCTCCAATCCCCGAGTCCGGCGATGATGGCGTCGATCTTCTGCGCTGCGGGCGTATCGGAACCAAGGCGGGATTGCGGCATGGTGTGCGCCGATTATGGATGGTGCCCGGGGCCGGAATCGAACCGGCACGCCTTGCGGCGGGGGATTTTGAGTCCCCTGCGTCTACCAATTTCACCACCCGGGCGGGGTCGGCGCGACAGGGCGTCGCTCCGGAAAGAGGACCGTCATTATACGGTGTTTTCCTTCTTCTCCCGCCGCCAGGCGCCGGGCGCCATGCCGTGCTCGACCCGGAAGACGCGCGCCATGTGGGCCGCGTCGGAAAAACCGCAGTCGGAGGCGATGGCGGCGATGCTTTTATCGGTGTGGCGCAGCATCCAGGCCGCCTGTCGCAGGCGCACGGCGCGGGCATAGGCCTGGGGCGTGGTGTCCAGGTGCTGGCGGAACAGCCGCTGCAACTGGCGCGGCGACAGGCCCAGGCGGTCGGCCAGGTCGCCCAGGCCGGGAATCTGGCCCGCGTACTGTTCGATCACCAGCGCGGCGCGGCGCAGGGCGGGCGGGCTTTCGGCCGGGACGCCGGGCGGCGGGGGCTGGATCTGCCCGCCCTGCCCGCCGGCCGCGTCGATCTGCAGGCAGCGCAGGGCGCGGCGGACGTCGGCCTCGGGCAGATGGCGGCGCAGGATGCGCACGGCGACGTCGGTGACGGCGGCTCCGCCGGCGCAGGTGATGCGGCGCCGGTCGAACACCGAGGGTCGGTCGGTGACGATCCGTTCGGGCGCGATGGAAGGAAAACGGTCGGCGAAGTCGCGGTACTGGTCGCCGCCGACGCACAACCGATACCCGGCCAGCACCCCCGCCCCGGCCAGGGCGTGGACCCCATTGCACAGCCCGACCAGATGGCGGCCGCCCCGGGCCGCCTGGCGCAGCCAGGCCAATAGCGCCGGGCTCGCATCGGCCGCGGGCGACAACGGCCCACCGACGACCACGATATAGCCGAACCGCAGGGGGTCGCCCAGCAGGTCGGTCGGCACGACCTGGATGCCGCTGGCCGAGCGCACGGGGATCAGGGTGTCGGCGACGACTTCCCAGGCGCAGGGGCCGGGCGTGTCGGTCTGGGCGTCCAGCAGCCCCAGCAGATCGGCGAAGGCGGCGAATGCCCCCATGGCGAATTGAGGCAGCAGGACGAATCCGATCCGGACGGATATGTCGCTTTCATTCATTCCTATGCGCTTTTATGTCGTATATGTTCAATTTGTGAATGATAGCATCGGTCTCGATGTCGGATTCCGATACCGGAAAATCCATTGGAATGGATTCCATTCCTGATGAATGTCGTTTCCATTCAATCAGGAATCCGTCAAATCACTAGAATCTGAAAAAAACGCCCTGGCACACAGAAGGGCCGGAATCATCCGGCCGCCGCCAGGACACGCCCAGCCACCCACGCGCACAGGAGGACGATCATGGCGCTGTCGGTCTTCGACATTTTCAAAATCGGCATCGGGCCTTCCAGCTCGCATACGGTGGGGCCGATGCGGGCCGCCCGCAATTTCGTCCGCAATCTGGACGCCCGCGGACTGCTGCCCCGGGTGGCGGGCCTGAACATCCATCTCTACGGCTCCCTGGCGGAAACCGGGGCGGGCCACCGCACCGACATGGGCATCATGCTGGGCCTGATGGGCGAAGCGCCGGACACGGTCGATCCCGCCGCGATCGGCGGCCTGATCGACGCCGTGGCGCGCGACCACCGGCTGACGCTGTGGCAACGGCACACGATCGCCTTCGACCCCCGGCGCGCCTTTTCCGGACGGGTCAAGCCGATGCCGGAACACCCCAACGGCATGCGCTTCGTCGCCCTGGACGCCGAAGGCGACACGCTGCTGGACGAACGCTACGTGTCGATCGGCGGCGGTTTCATCCGCGCGCTCGACAGCATCGAGACGGACGAAACCGTGCCCGAGCACGCGCCAATGCCCTACCCCTTCGCCACCGGGGCCGAACTGATGGCCGCCTGTCAGCGGCACGGCCTGACGATCGCCCAATTGATGATGGCCAATGAGTCCATCCTGCGCCCGCCCGAGGAGGTCCGCGCCGGCGTGCTGCGCATCGCCCAGGTGATGGACGAGGCCATCGACCGGGGCTGCGGCCTGCAGGGGCCGGTCGCCGACGAGATCCTGCCCGGCGGCCTGAAGGTCCGCCGCCGCGCCCCGGCGCTGTATGCTCAGTTGAAGGCGGGGCCGAAAAAAGAGGACGACGTCATGTTCGCCATGGACTGGGTGAACCTGTACGCCATGGCCGTGAACGAGGAAAACGCCGCCAGCGGCCGGGTGGTGACGGCGCCGACCAACGGGGCCTCGGGCCTGCTGCCCGCCGTGCTGCGCTACTACCGCGCCTTCATCCCGGGCTGGTCGGAAGACGGCGTGGTGGACTTCCTGCTGACCGCCGCGGCGATCGGCTTCCTGTACAAGGAAAACGCCTCGATCTCGGGCGCCGAGGTCGGCTGCCAGGGCGAAGTCGGCGTGGCCTGTTCGATGGCGGCGGCCGGGCTGACGGCGGTGCAGGGCGGCACGGTGGCCCAGGTCGAGAACGCGGCGGAAATCGGCATGGAGCACAATCTGGGCCTGACCTGCGACCCCGTGGGCGGCCTGGTGCAGATCCCCTGCATCGAACGCAACGCGATGGGCGGCAACAAGGCCATCAACGCCTCGCGCCTGGCGCTGCACGGCAACGGCAAGCACCACGTCTCGCTGGACACGGTCATCGAAACCATGCGCCAGACCGGGGCCGACATGAAGTCGAAATACAAGGAGACTTCGCGCGGCGGTCTGGCCGTGAACGTGGTGGAATGCTGAAACCCGCCGTCACCTCGCGGCCCGCACCACCCCGACGCTGGCGGCGACCACCAGGCCGGTGCCCAGCATCTGGCTCGCGCCCATGCCCTGGCCCAGGAAGATCCAGCCGGTCGTCGCGCCGACGGCGGGCTCCAGGCTCATCAGCACGCCGAACGTGGCGGCCGGCATGCGCCGCAGGGCGGTGATCTCCAGGATGTAGGGCACCAGCGGCACCAGCACCGCCAGTCCCGCGGTGAAGGCAAGCTGCTCCCACGGAAACCGGATCGTGCCGGCCTCGGCCGCCGCGAAGGGCAGGGACAGCAGCGCCGCGACCGCCAGCGAGACGGCCAGCCCCTGCAGGCCGGGAAACGCGGGGCCGATCTTCTTCATCATGACGATGTAGACGCCCCAGCCGGCCGCCGCCAGCAGGGCGAAGGCGATGCCGGCCGAATCCGCGCCGCCGGCCGCGTGCGCATCGCCCCGCACGAGCAATCCGATCCCGGCCGCCGCCAGCAGCGGCCAGGCCAGCGCCCGCCAGCCGCGCGCCCCCAGCGCGGCGACCGCCAGGGGGCCGCAGAATTCCAGCGCCACGGTCAAGTGCTGGGGCAGGCGTTCGATCGCCAGGAAGAAGGCCAGGGACATGACGGCCATGCCCGCTCCCAGGACCAGGGCCGCCCGCCACTGCGCGGCGCCATAGCGGTGCAGCGGCGGGCGCACGAACAGCAGCAGCGCCAGCGCGGCCCAGCACAGGCGCAGGCTGGACGTGGAAAGCGCGCCGTATTCATGGATCACCGGCACGGCCAGCGATACGCCGGTCTGCACGCTGACCATGGCGGCCACGGCCAGGCAGACCGCCAGTCCGATGCCCGGACCGGGCCGTCCGTCGCCCGGGCGGCCCGGGTCCGGGTTTTGGGGTGCGGGAGAAAATGGCTTATCGTAGGGCACAGCGAGGATTGCTTCCGATTCCGGGATGCTTGCGACTCACGACTATACAGGACCACCCATGACGACATCGACCGCCGAGCCCGGCACGCCGGACACCGCCGCCCTGCTCGCCCGCATCCGGGACAGCTTCGACCGTTCCGGCCTGATGCGCCACCTGGGCGCCCGCCTGGGCGACGTCGCCCCGGGCCGGGTGCACATCCACCTGCCCTACGGCCCCGACCTGACCCAGCACCTGGGCTATTTCCACGCCGGCGCAACGGCCTCGATCGCCGACGCCGCCGGCGGTTTCGCGGCCATGACGCGGGCGCCGCAGGGCCATACGGTGCTGTCGGTCGAATTCAAGATCAACCTGCTGGCCCCCGCGCAGGGGGAATCCCTGGAAGCCGTCGGCCGGGTCATCCGTTCCGGCCGCACGCTGACCGTGGTCCAGGTCGACGTCTACGCCCTCAACACGGGCGAGAAGACGCCGGTGGCGCTGATGCAGCAGACCCTCATCACCCTGCCGGAACCCGCATGACACGCCTTTCGATCCCGTTCTCGGTCCTGGACCTGGCCCCCATCGCCGAAGGCGGCTGCGCGGCCGAGTCTTTCACCCACACCGCCGACCTGGCCCGCCACGCCGAATCCCTGGGCTACCGGCGCTACTGGATGGCCGAACACCATGGCATGCCCGGCATCGCCAGCGCGGCCACCGCCGTGCTGATCGGCCACGTCGCGGCGGCGACCTCGCGCATCCGCGTGGGCGCAGGCGGCATCATGCTGCCCAACCATTCGCCGCTGGTGATCGCCGAGCAGTTCGGCACGCTGGAAACCCTGTACCCCGGCCGCATCGACCTGGGACTGGGCCGGGCGCCCGGGTCGGACCAGGCCACCGCGCGGGCGCTGCGCCGCACGCTGGATTCGGATCCCGACGCCTTCCCGCGCGACGTGGCCGAACTGATGGACTATTTCGACGGCCGCGGGCCGGTGCGCGCCGTGCCGGGGGAAGGCTGCGGGGTGCCGGTCTGGATCCTGGGATCCAGCCTGTTCGGTGCGCAGCTGGCCGCCCTGATGGGCCTGCCCTACGCCTTCGCCTCGCATTTCGCGCCGGCGCAGATGATGGACGCCATCGCCCTGTACCGGCGCCATTTCCGGCCCTCGCGCCACCTGGACCGGCCCTACGTGATGCTGGGCTTCAATGTGTTCGCCGCCGACACGGACGAGCAGGCCCGCTTCCTGGCGACGTCCTGGCAGCAGTCCTTCGTCAACCTGCGCACCGGCCGGCCGGGGCTGCTGCCGCGCCCCGTCGAGGGCTATCTGGAGTCCCTGCCGCCGCCCGCCCGGGCCCTGCTGGACCACATCCTGTCCTGCGCCGCGATCGGCGCTCCGGACACCGTCGCCGCGCAGGTCCGCGACTTCGCCGAGCGCACCGGCGCGGACGAGCTGATGATCACCTGCAACATGCACGACCACGCGGCGCGCCTGCGGTCCTACGAAATCGCGGCCGGGCTGATGGCCACGTCGGCCTGACGGGCCGGAGAAGCCTCAGGGCGCGATCGGCAGGGCGCGCTTGTGGGCGCTGCGCCTCCAGGTGGACACGATGATGTCGAAGGCTTCCGGCGCGACGTCCCGGCCTTCCAGGAAATCGTCGATCTGCTCGTAGCTGACGCCGAAGGCGTCCTCGTCGGGCTTGAGCGGCTTGAGCAGTTCCAGGTCGGCGGTGGGGACCTTGAACACCAGATCACGGGGCGCCCCCATGGCGGCGGCCAGCGCCCGCACGCGGCGCTTGTTCAGCCCCGCCAGCGGCGTGACGTCGGCTGCCCCGTCGCCGAACTTGGTGAAGAAGCCCATCAGGGCCTCGGCGGCGTGGTCGGTACCGACCACCAGCCCGCCGCGCGCCCCGGCCACGGCGTATTGCGCGATCATGCGCTGGCGGGCCTTGATGTTGCCATGCAGGAAATCCTGCTGGGCGTCGTCGCGGAAGGCCTGGCCGGAAGCCCGCACCGCATCCAGCATCGCGTCCGAGGCCGGACGCACGTCCACGGTCAGCGTTTCGTCGGGCCGGATCACCGCCAGGCCCGCCTGGGCGTCGGCCTCGTCCAGCTGGACGCCGTAAGGCAGGCGCATGGCCACGAAACGGGCCTCCCCGCCCTGCGCGCGCACGCGTTCGACGGCCCGCTGCGACAGGCAGCCCGCCGTCAGGGAATCGACGCCGCCGCTGATGCCCAGCACCAGGGCGCGGGTGCCGGTGGCGCGCAGCAATTCGGCCAGGAAGTCCACCCGCCGCTCGATCTCGGCCTGGGCGTCGAAGGCGTCGGCCACGCCCAGGGCGAGGCGGATGTGCAGTTGCAGGGCGTGTTGCTCGTCATTCATTCAGCGGTCCTCGAAATTCAACGGTCTTCGATCCGGCGGTCCTCGATCCGGCATCCTTGTTTCAGCGGTCCTCGAAACGGTCCAGCACCGCGCCGGTGCTGGCGTCGGAACAGTTGAAGGCGAACTTGGCCTGCACGCCGCGCGTGTAGCGCGGCGCGGGCGGCGTCCAGGCGGCGCGCCGGGCGGCCAGGACATCGTCCGGCACGTTCAGTTGCAGCAGCTGGCGGCGCGCGTCGATGGTGATGGAATCGCCTTCCTCGACCAGCGCGATGGCGCCGCCCACGGCGGCCTCTGGCGCGACGTGGCCCACGACCATGCCCCAGGTGCCTCCGGAGAAGCGGCCATCGGTGATCAGGCCCACCGAATCGCCCAGGCCCTCGCCCACCAGGGCGCTGGTCGGGGCCAGCATTTCCGGCATGCCCGGCCCGCCCTTGGGGCCCAGATAGCGCAGCACCATCACGTCGCCCGCGTGGATGCGGCCCGCCAGGATGGCCTCCATGGCGGAGGGCTCGTCGTCGAAGACCCGTGCCGGGCCGGTGATGGCGGGATTCTTCAGGCCGGTGATCTTGGCCACCGCGCCCAGCTCGGCCAGGTTGCCCTTGAGGATCGCCAGGTGGCCTTCCGGATACAGGGCATCGTCCAGCGCATGGATGACGTCCTGGTCGGCGCGCGGCGCGTCGGGCACGCCGGCCAGGGTCTCGGCGATGGTCTTGCCGGTGATGGTCATGCAGTCGCCATGCAGCAGGCCCGCGTTCAGCAGCAGCTTCATGACCTGGGGAATGCCGCCCGCCTTGTGGAAATCCACCACCAGGTACTTGCCGCTGGGCTTCAGGTCGCAGATGACCGGCACGCGGCGGCGGACGCGTTCGAAGTCGTCGATGGTCCATTCGACCCCGGCCGCGTGGGCGATCGCCAGGATGTGCAGCACGGCGTTGGTCGATCCCCCGGTGGCCATGACCACCGCCACGGCGTTCTCGATGGACTTGCGCGTGACGATGTCGCGCGGCTTCAGGTCGAGTTCGACGGCCTTGAGCAGCACGCGGGCCGACTCGGCGGCCGAGTCGGTCTTTTCCTGGTGCACGTTGGCCATGGTGGAGGAATACGGCAGGCTCATGCCCATGGCCTCGAAGGAGGAGCTCATGGTGTTGGCCGTATACATGCCGCCACAGGACCCGCTGCAGGGAATGGCATGGGTTTCGATGTTGCGCAGGTCGGCATCGGACATGCGCCCGGCCGCGTGCTCGCCCACCGCTTCGAAGACGCTGACGATGTTCAGGTCCTGGCCGCAATAGCTGCCCGGCAGGATGGTGCCGCCGTAGACGTAGATCGAGGGCACGTTGGCGCGCAGCATGCCCATCATGCCGCCGGGCATGTTCTTGTCGCAGCCGCCGATCACCAGCACGCCGTCCATCCATTGGCCCTGGACGCAGGTTTCCACGCAGTCGGCGATCACTTCGCGGGACACCAGGGAATATTTCATGCCTTCCGTGCCCATGGCCATGCCGTCGGAAATCGTCGGCGTGCCGAACATCTGGGGATTGCCGCCCGCTTCCTTGATGGCGGCGGCGGCCGCGTCGGCCAGGGGCTGCAGGCCGCTGTTGCACGGCGTGATGGTGCTCTGGCCGTTGGCGATGCCGATCATGGGCTTGTCGAAGTCGGATTCCGTGTAGCCGAGCGCGTAGTACATCGAGCGGTTCGGCGCCCGGGCGACACCCTGGGTGATGTTCGAGGAGCGCAGCGGTTTGGCCATGACGGGATCCTTTCGGGAAGTCGGTGAGGAATCCTTCAGTTTAAAACTTCTCCGCGCCGGCGGACCGGACACGCGCACGCCGGGCGCGGGTATTGGAGCCGGGCCATGGAGCCGGCCCGGGCGCCCCGGCGCGCGCTCAGAAGCTGCGCCGGGCCGGCTGCGCCAGGTCGTCGAGGAAGGCCGGGTCGTGCAGGATCCAGTCCCGGCGCGCCCCGGAGATGCGGCCCTGCGCCACCCAGTCGGCCAGCAGCCGGCTCAGGGTTTCCGCGCGCACGCCCAGATGCGCCGCGAGCTGGCGCTGCGTCAGGGGCAGGCGCACGGACGACCCCGCGCCGGGCCGCAGACGCAGCAGGTAATCGGCCAGGCGCTGCGCGGCCGTGCTGTCGCTGAACCATTCGACCTCGTTGACCCGCTGGTAGACCCGGTCGCTCAGGCGCGCCAGCAGCCGCATGGACAGGTCCGGCCAGGCGCGGCAGGCCGCCTGCAGGCCGGCCCGCTTCAGGCACAGCGCGATCGCGTCGCCATGCGCCCGGGCGTTCATCGGATAGCGGCCATGGGTCATGAACATGGCCGTCTCCGCCAGCAGCTGGCCGACACGGAAGATGTGGAACACGCGCTCCTGGCCGTCCTGGGTGTGGCGCAGCACTTCGATGCCGCCGCTCAGGACGTACAGGTATTCGATGGCGTCCTCGCCCTCCCGGAACAGCGGGTCCCCGTCCTCGACATGCAGGATCGCGGCGTCGCGCAGCAGCAGGCGCGCCACCTCCGGCGGCGCGTCCCGGAACAGCGGGTGTCCCAGCACCCGGGCGGGAGAATCCTCGGTCGGATTGACTTTTGTCATTGGCACTCAACGATTCGGGATGAGACGATACGAGATTGATAATAATTCGCATTCAGTTATGTGGGAATCCCTTCGTGCATCATACCGCCTGGCGCGGCTCTGCCTGCTGGCCGCCCTGCTGAGCACGGGCCTGTCCGTCTCGGCCGCGCCGCGCGACCGCCTGGTCCTGGCCGGCCCCACGGCGGCCGTCAGCTTCCCGCTCATCCACATGGCCGAGACCGGCGCCCTGGCGGACTGGGCCGGCACGGTGGAATTCCGCCACTGGAAAAGCCCCGACCAGTTGCGCGTGCTGCTCGCCAAGCAGGAAGTCGACTTCAGCGCCACGCCGGTGAACCTGCCCGCCATCATGGCCAACCGCGGCATGCCCGTGCGCCTGCTGAACGTCTCCGTCTGGGGGCTGCTGTGGTTCGTCAGCACCGACCCTGACGTGCGCACGGTCGCCGACCTGGCAGGCAAGCCGCTGCTGACGACCTTCCAGCGCGACCTGCCCGCCCTGCTGCTGGAACGCCTGCTGGACGCGCAGGGCCTGACCGGCGAACGCGCGCCGGCCATCCGCTACGCACGCGACGCCCAGGACGCCATCGCCCTGCTGCTCACCGGCGAAGCCCGCAGCGCCCTGCTGCCCGAACCCTCGGTCTCGCTCCTGCTGGCGCAGAATGCCCGCCAGGGCGGCGCGGCGCTGCACCGCGTGCAGAGCCTGGAGGACGCCTGGCGCGGGACCTTCCCGGACCATCCAGACCTGCCGCAGGCAGGCATCATGGCCAATGCCAATGTGGCCGGCGACCGCGCCCTGGGCGAGGCCGTCGCCCAAGCCTACGACCGGTCGGCGCGCTGGTGCAAGGCCGAACCGGCCGAATGCGCCCGCCTGGTGCACAAGCACCTGGACTTCCTGCCGGTCGAGGCCATCGAGGCCTCGATCCGCGTCACCCGCCTGGAAAGCCGTGACGCGCGGGCCGTGCGTCCCGCCCTGGAAGCCCTCTACGGCCTGATCCTGAAACACAACCCCGAAGCCGTCGGCGGCCGCCTGCCCGACGCCGGCTTCTACGGGCCATGAGAGAGATGAGCGCGCCGGGCCGCCCCAGGCGCACCTCCCGGCTCTGGTCCGCGCTGGGCGTCGTCCTGATCTTCGCCGGCTGGGAACTCGCCGCCCGCCTGATGGGGCCGATGCTGATGGCCACGCCGCTCGAAGCCCTGCGCTCGATCGGCGTCCTGGCCGGCGACCCGGGCTTCTGGGCGCACAGCCGCGACAGCCTGATGCGCATCGCCATCGGCGTGGGCACGGGCTGCGGCATCGGCTTCGCGCTGGGCGTGCTCGCCGGCCACGACGCGCGCCTGCGCGGCCTGCTGGAGCCGCTGCGCTGGCTGCTGATGGCCATTCCGCCCGTGGTCGTGGTCGTGCTGGCCATGCTCTGGTTCGGCCTGGGCTCGGGGATGGTGATCTTCATCACCGTCCTGATGATGGCGCCCGGCATGTACGTCAACACGGTCAAGGGCATGCGCATGATCGATGCCGGCCTGCTGGAAATGGGCCAGGTCTACCGCTTCGGCGCCTGGACGCGGCTACGCCACATCTACCTGCCCGCCCTGGCCGCGCCCCTGACGGCGGCGCTGCTGATCGCCGCCTGCGGCGGCGTGCGGCTGGTGGTCATGGCCGAGGTGCTGGGCGCCGAAAGCGGCGTGGGCTACGCGCTGGCCAACGCGCGCAGCACTTTCGACAGCGGCCGGCTGTACGCCTGGGTGCTGCTGATCCTGGGCCTGGTGGCCCTGCTGGAATTCCTGCTGCTGCAGCCCATCCAGCGCCGCCTGACCCGCTGGCAGGAGCCCAGCCATGCTTGAGATGCGCGACCTCAGCCTGTCCTTCGGCCCGCGCGCCGTGCTCGACGGCATCCGCCTGGACGTGCGCCCCGGCGAGCGCATCGGCGTCATCGGCCCGAGCGGCGCCGGCAAGAGCACCCTGCTGCGCCTGGCGGCCGGCCTGCTGCGGCCGGACAGCGGCACCTGCCGCAACGCCTTCCTGCGCACCCGCCTGGTTTTCCAGGAGCCCCGGCTGCTGCCCTGGCGCAGCGTGGCCGACAACCTGGACATCGCCTTGCATGCGGGCGGCGTCCCCGCCGGCGAAATCGCCGCGCGGCGCGACCGCTGGCTCGCCCGCGTGGGGCTGGCCGACGCGGCGCGCGCCTGGCCGGGCGAACTGTCCGGCGGCATGGCCCAGCGCGCCGCCCTGGCCCGCGCCCTGGCGCTGGAGCCCGACCTGCTGCTCCTCGACGAACCCTTCAGCGCGCTGGACCCGGCGCTGCGCGCCGACCTGGGGCGGCTGTGCGCCGACCAGGCGCGCGCCACCGGCGCCGCGCTGGTCTGCATCAGCCACCAGCCCTGGGAACTCGCCGGCCTGGTGGACCGCATCCTGTGCGTGGCCGACGGCCGGATCCAGGAACAGGCCGCCCCCTTCGGCCGTCCGGACGAACCCGCCGCCGGCGCCCCGCCGGGCCCGCCGGCCGGCCCATAGCCCGATTTCACGCCCCTCTCTTCCACATCTCCTTCGACCGAGGAACTCCCCATGAGCGTACGACACGCCCGCACTCCCCTGGCGCTGGCCCTGGCCCTGACGGCCGCCGGCCTGACGCCCGTCCAGGCCCAGGAAGTCACGAGCCTCAAGCCCATCACCGTCAGCGGCGACGCCCAGGCCACCCCGCTGAATCCCGGCGTGAAGGCCGAACGCGCCCGCCTGGACGACGTGGCCGGCGGCACCAACCTGATCGAGCCGCAGAAGGAGACCCGCCTGGCCACGCTGAAGGACGCCCTGGACTACCAGCCCGGCCTGGTGGTGCAGGAATTCTTCGGCGGCCTGGACCAGCCGCGCCTGAACATCCGCGGCTCGGGCATCCAGAGCAACCCCGTGAACCGGGGCGTGCTGCTGATGCAGGACGGCCTGCCGCTGAACGAGGCCGACGGCTCCTTCGTGATCGGTTTCCTGGAACCGCGCAACGCCCGCCTGATCAGCGTCCGCCGGGGCGCCAACGCCCTGTCGCCGGCCGCCACCACCCTGGGCGGCGAGCTGGACTTCCAGTCCCTGACGGCCACGGAAGGCGACGTGCTGCGCGTGGAAGGCGGCAGCTTCGGCCGCTTCGGCGCCCAGGCCGCCAAAGGCTTCCGCAGCGACAACCTGGACGGCCGCCTGAGCGTCACCCACGACAAGTACGATGGCTACCGCAACCACTCCGGTTCCGAACGCACCAGCGTGCAGGGCAATTTCGGCGTCCAGGGCGACGGCTTCGAGAACCGGACGTACCTGTCGTACGTGGACCTGGACGTGGACATTCCGTTCGTCGTGACGCGTTCCATGATGGAGGACGATCCGACCAGCGTGATCGGCGACGGCAACACCGCCAACCACCCCCTGAACGTATACAAACGCGATCCGCACCGTACGTCGCGCCAGTTCCGCGCCGCCAACCGCACATACTGGGGCACGGAAACCCTGAACAACACCTTCGGCGTCTATGCCCAGAACATCGACGATACCTTCCAGGATCCATTGGTATCGACCGTGACCGATGGCATGACCTACGGCGCCCAATGGCAGCTCGCGGGCAAATACCGCTCCATCGACTACCGCGTCGCCCTGGACTGGTCCCACAGCGACATGGACCGCGACCTGTACGCCGTCAACCCCCAAAACGGCAGCAAGCTGCGTCGGTTCGGCACCTACGACCTGCAGGCCGAGAACCGCAACGCCCTGCTGGGCTTCGCCTGGCACGTCGCGCCGCAATGGACGGTCGTGGGCGACGCCAAGTTCACCCAGGCGATCCGAGACGCGCGCGAGCGCGGCTCGGGCGATAGTCTCGACCAGGACTGGAATTACGTCAGTCCGAAACTGGGCCTGGTCTGGCAGCCCGCCGAGGACCAGCGCTTCTTCATCAACGTCAGCCGCAGCAACGAGGCGCCGACCTACTGGGAAATCATCACCAACAACGCCGCCGCAAACAATGCGTCGACCATGACGTCGAACCTGAGCGAGCTCAAACTGCAGCGCGCCGACACCGTCGAGATCGGCGGCGAAGGCCGCCTAGGCGCCGGATCCTACGCGCCACACTGGGCGCTGACGCTCTACCACAGCGACGTCAAGGACGAACTGATGTCGGTCAGCACCGCCAACGGCACCGCGGCGGGCACCTACAACTACCAGGGAGGCACCCGCCATCGGGGGATCGAGCTGGGCCTGAACGGCAGCCTGCCCGCGCCGGGGGAAGGCACTGCCTTCGACTACCGCGTCGCCTACACCTTCAGCGACTTCCGCTTCAAGGGCGGCGAGTACGCCGGCAACCGCATCGCCGGCGTGCCGCGCCACCTGGTCAGCGCCGAGGTCCTGTACCGTGTCGGCGGCCTGCGTTTCGGCCCGAACGTGCGCTGGATGCCGACCGCCACGGAGACCAACCACGCCAACCAGCCCGACTCCCAACAGGACAGCTACGCCCTGCTCGGCTTCAAGGTGGACTATCAGATCGACAAGCACTGGCAGGCCTACGTGCAGGGCGACAACCTGACCAACAGAACCTACGCCAGCGCCTTCGTCATCCGCAATTCGACCTTGCCGAACCCGCCAGCCGCGACTCCCACCTTCCTGCCCGGCAACGGCCGCAGCGTGACGGCGGGCGTGAGCTACAAGTTCTGATCCCGGAAACGCCCGCGCCCGGGACTCCCGGGCGCGTAGCGTGCGCCGCCCCGGCGGGGCGGCACCGAAAACGGGAACGTCAGTTCCCGTTGGCCAGGACCTTGGGACTCAGGTCGCTGCCGTGGTATTTCTTGTAGGCCTCGTTCAGGCGGCCGTTCTTCAGGTTGGTCCGGACCCAGCCGTCCACCCATTCCTTCAGCTTCGGCGTCTGCTTGGGCATGGCGATGCCCAGCATGAATTCATGCTGCACGAACTTGGTCTCGTAGGGGTCGGCCTTCAGCTTCTTGTTGACCTCGGCCACGTTGGGCCACTGCGACGAGATCGCCTGCACCTGCTTCGAAGCCGCGGCCGTCACCAGCGTCGCGTCATCCTCGAAGCGGCGGATGTTGGCGTCCGGCGCGTTCTTCGTGATGTCGGTGTCGTTCACCGTGGCCCGGGTCACGCCGATCTTCACGCCCTTCAGGTCCTGGTAGCCGGCGATCTTCATTTCCTTGGGCGCGGCCACGATGATCTGCAGCGAGGCATAGGGCACCGAGAAATCGATGACCTTGGCGCGCTCTTCCGTGATCGACAGGTTGGCCACGGCGAGGTCCGCCTTGCCCGTCTGGATCGTCGGCACGCGGGCGGCGTTGGTGATGGGCACCAGCTCCAGCTTCACGCCCAGGTCCTTGGCCAACATCTCGGCCGTGGACACGTCCGAGCCCTCGGGCTGCATCTGCGCGTTGGCGTAGCTGAACATGGGCACCCCCATGGCGATGGCCACGCGGATCACGCCATCCTTCTTGATCTGGTCCAGGTCGCCCGCCTGGGCGGCCGCGCCGAAGGCGCACAGCCCGAATCCGACGGCGGCGGCCAGCATGGTTTTCTTGAACATCATTGAAGTCTCCTTCTGGTTGTGGTTCCGGGAACGAACCCGGACGCGGGCAAGGCCCACGCGGCGCGGGGATGATTCTTCATAGGCCGTTGCCTATGAAATCCTGCAGTTCCCGCGTCTGCGGGTGAACAAGGATGTCGGGTCCGCCGGTCTCCCAGACCTGCCCCTGGTGCATGAACACGATCCGGTCGGCCACGCGCCGGGCGAAGGCCATCTCGTGCGTCACCAGGACCATGGTCATGCCGCCCTCGGCCAGCTTCTCGATGACTTTCAGGACCTCGCCCGTCAGCTTCGGATCCAGGGCCGAGGTCACCTCGTCGAACAGCATCACCTGGGGCTCCATCGCCAGCGAGCGCGCGATCGCCACGCGCTGCTGCTGGCCGCCCGAGAGCTGCTCGGGATAGCTGTCGTACTTTTCCAGCAGGCCGACGGTTTCCAGCACCTGGCGGGCACGCTCCTCGCAGGCCTTGCGCGGCAGCTTGCGCACGTGGCGCAGGGCCAGGGTGATGTTGCGGCCCACCGTCAGGTGGGGGAACAGGTTGTAGCTCTGGAAGACGATGCCCACGTCCTTGCGCAACTGCCCCAGATCGACCTTGCCGCCGTCCAGCTGGTGGCCGCACACCTGGATGCGGCCCTCGTCGATCGACTCCAGGCGGTCGATGCAGCGCAGCGCCGTGCTCTTGCCCGACCCGCTCTGGCCGATGATGGCCACCACCTCGCCCCGGGCGATGTCGAAGGACACGCCCTTGAGGACCTGGTTCGAGCCGAAGGACTTGTGGACGTTCTGCAGACTAACGACGGCCGACATTGAGCTTTTTCTCCATGGTTCGGCTCCACTTGGACAAGGGGTAGCACAGCAGGAAATAGAACCCGCCCACCAGCGCGAACACCAGGAACGGCTGGAACAGGGAGTTGTTGATGATCTGCCCGGCGCGGGTCAGTTCCACGAAGCCCACCACCGAGGCCAGGGACGTGGACTTGATGACCTGCACCAGGAAACCCACGGTGGCGGGCAGCGACAGGCGCACCGCCTGGGGGATGACGACCAGGATCAGCGACTGCCAGCGGGAGAATCCCAGGCATTCCGCGGCTTCCCACTGGGTCTTCTCGATGGACTCCACGCTGCCGCGCCAGATTTCCCCCAGGAAGGCGCTGACGTACACCATCAGGGCGATGCCGGCGGCGAACAGCGGCGGCACGTCGATGCCGAAGATGCCGACGCCGAAATACACCACGAACAGCAGCACCAGCAGCGGGATGCCCTGGATCGTCTGGATGAACAGGGCCGCCGCCGCCCGGACCGCCAGCAGGCGCGAGACGCGCGCCAGCATCACGCCGAAGCCGGCGAACGAGCCCAGGACGAAGGACAGGGCCGACAGCACCAGGGTCCAGCCCAGGCCCTTGAGCAGATAGACGAACTGCACCAGGCTGAATTCATCCACGGCGATCTCCTAGGCGGTCCCGCGCGGCGCGACGGCCTGGCGGCGCGCCGCGGACCCGGGGCGCCCCCCGGCCGTGCGCGTGGCCCGCGCGGCGCGGGCCACGGCCCGGCGGCGCCGGAACAGCATCACTCCACCCAGCCAGAACAGCGCCTTGAGCAGCACGGCCAGGCACAGGTACAGGAAGGCGACGACGATGTAGGTTTCCAGCGACAGGAAGGTGATGGACTGCACATTGTTGGCCACGCCGGTCAGCTCCTCGGCCGAAATCTGCGAGGTCACCGAGGACATCAGCATCATCAGGACGAACTGGCTGGTGATGGAGGGATAGACCTTCTCGAAGGCCGGCAGCATGACGACGTGCCAGTAGATGCGGGCGCGCGACAGGCCCAGGCATTCGGCCGCCTCGATCTGGCCGGGCGGCACCGCGTCCATGCCGGCGCGGATGATCTCCGCCGAATACGCGCCCACGTTGATGACCATGGTGATCACCGCCGCCACCGCGGCCGGCATGGTGTAGCCCAGGCTGGACAGGCCGAAGTAGAAGATGAAGATCTGCACCAGGAACGGCGTGTTGCGCACGGTCTCGATGTAGGCCCCGCACAGCCCCGAGAGCCAGCGGCTGCGGCCGCGCCGGCCGATGGCGCACAGGATGCCCAGGATCAGGCCGAACACGGTCGAGGCCAGGGTCAGTTCCAGGGTGGTCAGCGCGCCGTCCAGAAACATTTCCCAATACGGCGCCAGGCCGGAAAAATTGAAGGTGTAGCGCACGCCTGGCCTCCCGCTGTACGTCTTAAAGATAAGACATCGTATATTCAGGAAGGCGCATCGACCGGATCGAAAGGCCCCTGGGCCGTGAAGACCCCGCCCTGCCAGACCATCACCGGGTCGTCGGCCGCCGGCATGGGCTGGCGCTCGATCGACGCGCGGAAGGCCTCGGACGTGTCCCTGGGCTCATAGCCCAGGTGCGCCGCCAGGCGGTTGTCCCACCAGGCATCCTTGTTGCCGGACATGCCGAAGACGATGGTGTGGCCGATGCCGGGCGTGAACAGGCCCCGGCGGATCAGCTCGGTCAGGTCCCGGTAGCTGAGCCAGATGTGCATCATGCGGCGGTCCCTGGGCTCGGGAAACGACGAGCCGATGCGGATGGACAGCGTCTCGATGCCGTAGCGGTCGTGATAGAAGCTGGCCATGCCCTCGCCATAGACCTTGGACAGGCCGTAATAGCCGTCGGGGCGCGTGGGCATGGCGGCGTCGATCGTCTCGGATTGGCGATAGAAGCCCACCGCATGGTTCGAACTGGCGAAGATCACGCGGCGCACGCCATGGCGGCGCGCGGCCTCGTAGATGTGGAAGACGCCCTTGATGTTGGCCTCGAGGATTTCCTCGAAGGGCCGTTCGACCGACACGCCGCCCATGTGCACGATGGCGTCGCAGCCCCGGACCAGTTCGTCCACGGCCCGCCGGTCGGCCAGGTCGCAGGGATGCAGTTCCTCGCCCTCCCCGGCCTCGCCCAGCGGCTGGACGTCGGACAGGCGCAGGACGCGCGCCATCGGCTTGAGCGTTTCGCGCAGCACGCGCCCCACGCCGCCGGCCGCGCCCGTCAGCAAGAGCCGTTCGAACCTGTTTTCGCCCACGCTGCCTCTCCATGCGATTCAAGATTGCTTGACCGCATTGTGATACGTCATCGTATGACTATGAATCGGGAATTACCCTGAATACCGTGGCGGCGGTCCATGGACCGCCGCCACACGGACCGCATCAGCCCAACTGCCCGACGTCGCGCACCGCCCCCCGGTCGGCCGAGGTCGCCAGCGCCGCGTAGGCCCGCAGCGCCTGGGAGACTTCCCGCTGGCGGTCCACGGGCTTCCAGGCCTTCGGACCGCGCGCCTCCATGGCGGCGCGGCGCGCCGCCAGAGCTTCCTCGCTGATCGCCAGGTGGATGCGGCGATTGGGAATGTCGATCTCGATGGTGTCGCCGTCCTCGACCAGGGCGATGTTGCCGCCTTCGGCCGCCTCGGGCGAAGCATGGCCGATCACCAGGCCCGACGAGCCGCCGGAGAAGCGGCCGTCCGTCAGCAGGGCCGCGCACTTGCCCAGGCCCATGGACTTCAGGTAGGACGTGGGATACAGCATTTCCTGCATGCCAGGGCCGCCCTTGGGGCCTTCGTAGCGGATGATGACCACGTCGCCGGCGCCGACCTCGCCGCCCAGGATGCCCGCGACCGAGGTTTCCTGGCTTTCGTAGACGCGCGCGCGGCCGGTGAAGGTGAGAATGCTTTCGTCCACCCCGGCCGTCTTGACGATGCAGCCGTTGGGCGCCAGGTTGCCGTACAGCACGGCCAGGCCGCCGTCCTGCGAATAGGCGTGCGCGCGGTCGCGGATGCAGCCGCCCTCGCGGTCCAGGTCCAGGGTCTCGTAGTAGCGGTCCTGGCTGAACGCGGTCTGGGAGGGCACGCCGCCGGGCGCCGCGCGATAGAAGTCCGCCACGCCGGCGCCATGCTCGCCGCGCACGTCCCAGCGGCGGATGGCCTCGCCCAGGGTGCCGGCATGCACGTTGCCCACGTTCAGGTCCAGCAGGTCCGCGCGGGCGAGTTCCGCCAGGATGCCCATGATGCCGCCCGCGCGATGCACGTCCTCGATGTGGTAGTCGGGCGTGGCCGGGGCGACCTTGCACAGGCAGGGCACGCGGCGCGAGATCCGGTCGATGTCGGCCATGGTGAAGGCCACGCCGGCCTCCTGGGCGGCGGCCAGCAGGTGCAGCACGGTGTTGGTGGAGCCGCCCATCGCCACGTCCAGCGTCATGGCGTTGCTGAAGGCTTCGAACGTCGCGATGCCGCGCGGCAGGACGGAGGCGTCGTCCTGCTCGTACCAGCGCTTGCACAGCTGCACGATCAGGCTGCCCGCCAGTTCGAACAGCCCCTTGCGCCGGGCATGCGTGGCCACCACCGTGCCGTTGCCCGGCAGCGACAGGCCCAGCGCCTCGGTCAGGCAGTTCATGGAATTGGCCGTGAACATGCCCGAACAGGACCCGCAGGTCGGGCAGGCGCTGCGCTCGACGGTCTCGGCCTGCTCGTCGGTGATGTCGGGGTCGGCGGCCTCGATCATGGCGTCGACCAGGTCCAGCTTGCGCACCACGGTCTTGCCGTCCTTGGCGATGACCTTGCCGGCTTCCATCGGACCGCCGGACACGAACACGGTGGGGATGTTCAGGCGCATGGCGGCCATCAGCATGCCCGGGGTGATCTTGTCGCAGTTGGAGATGCAGACCATGGCATCGGCGCAGTGCGCGTTGACCATGTATTCGACCGAATCGGCGATCAGTTCGCGCGAAGGCAGCGAATACAGCATGCCGCCGTGCCCCATGGCGATGCCGTCGTCCACCGCGATGGTGTTGAATTCCTTGGCCACGCCGCCGGCCGCCTCGATCTGGCGCGCGACCAGCTGGCCCATGTCCTTCAGATGCACGTGGCCCGGCACGAACTGGGTAAAGGAATTCACCACGGCGATGATGGGCTTGCTGAAGTCCCCGTCCTTCATGCCGGTGGCGCGCCAGAGGGCGCGGGCGCCGGCCATGTTGCGGCCGTGGGTCGAAGTGCGGGAACGGTAATGCGGCATGGCGGCTGTCCTGGAAACTGAAGGGGCAAAAGCGCTTATCATAAAGGATCCTCTGAACCAGTCCTCACGCCGCATGCATCTGCGGCTTCGGGCCGTCCGCAGCGCCCGCTTTCCGCCCGACTGATTCAGAGCATCCTGGTTCCTCCCGTCCGGCAACACGGGGCGGGCAGGCCGCGCATGACCTGATTCCGACGATGGAGACCCCGTGAAGCCCGCAACCCCGAACGAAACCATTTCCCCCCTGCGACAAGACATCCGGATGCTGGGCCGGACCCTGGGGGAAGTCATCCGGGACTGCGAGGGCCGCGCCGTCTACGACGTGATCGAAAAGCTGCGCCGCGCCGCCGTGAAGTTCCGCCGCGAGGGCCAGGACCGCGACGGCCGCATGCTGGAGCGCCAGATCCGCCGCCTGGCCGACGGCGAGGCCAATTCCGTGGCGCGCGCCTTCAGCTACTTCCTGCACCTGTCCAACATCGCCGAGGACCGCGACCAGACCCGCCGCCAGCGCCGGCAATGGCAGGCCGAAGGCCCTGCCGTCCCGGGCAGCCTGCGGCACGCCGTCGACCTGCTGCAGGCCGCCGGCCTGTCCGGTGCGCGCATCCGCCAGCACCTGGCCTCGGCCTGCATCGTGCCGGTGCTGACGGCGCACCCCACCGAAGTCCAGCGCAAGAGCACACTGGACCTGCACCAGGCCATCGCCCGGCACCTGCGCCAGCTGGACACGCCGCACGCGCCGCTGGAAGCCGCCCGGCTGCGGGAACGCCTGACCGGGCTGATCGCCGCCCTGTGGCAGACCCGCATGCTGCGCCAGAGCAAGCTCACCGTGCTCGACGAGATCGACAACGCCCTGTCCTACTACACCAGCACCTTCTTCAGCACCCTGCCCCAGCTCCACCTGGACATGGGAGCGCTGCTGCGCAAGCCGGCGCGCACCGTGTTCGACGTGGACAACACGCCGCTGCCGCCCTTCGTCCACATGGGCAGTTGGATCGGCGGCGACCGCGACGGCAACCCGAACGTGGACGCAGGCACGCTGGAACAGGCGCTGCTGCGCCAATGCGTGCATGTGCTGCGCTACTACCTGACCGAGGTCCACGCCCTGGGCGCCGAACTGTCGGTCTCGCAGTCCCTGATGCGCGTCACCCCCGCCCTGGCCGAACTGGCCGCCGCCAGCCAGGATCCGTCGCCCCACCGCCAGGACGAGCCCTACCGGCGCGCCTGCATCCACATCTACGCCCGGCTCGCCGCCACCGCGCGGGCCCTGACCGGCCGGCGCCTGGCCCGGCGCACCATCTACGACGCCCCGGCCTACGGCACGGCCGCCGAACTGGCCGAGGACCTGCGCATCGTGGCCGAATCGCTGGACACGCACCACGGCGCCCTGGTCGCGCGGCTGCGCCTGACGCACCTGCGCCAGGCAGTCGGGATCTTCGGCCTGCACCTGGCCACGGTGGACTTGCGGCAAAGTTCCGACGTCCACGAGCGCGTGCTCGACGAGCTGATGCGCCATGTCCACGTGACCCTGGACGGCAAGCCCGTGCGCTACGCCAGGCTGTCCGAGGCCGACCGCGTCCGCGTGCTGCGCCAGGAACTGCGCGAGCCGCGCCCCCTGGTCTCGCCCTGGATCGAATATTCGGCCGAGACGACCAAGGAACTGGCCATCCTGCGCATGGCCGCGGACTGCCGCCGCCGCTTCGGCGCCGCCGCCCTGCGCCAGACCATCGTGTCCCACACCGAGACCCTCAGCGACCTGCTGGAAGTCCTGGTGCTGCAGCAGGAAACCGGCCTGATCGCCCCCACCACGGCCAGCGACGCCACTCCCGACAGCGGGCTGATGGTGGTGCCGCTGTTCGAGACCATCCCCGACCTGGAGCGCGGCCCGGACATCATGGACGCCTGGCTGTCGCTGCCCGAGGTCGCCGCGCGCGTGCGCCACGCCCAGCACGGCATCCAGGAAGTCATGCTCGGCTATTCCGACAGCAACAAGGACGGCGGCTACCTGACCTCGAACTGGTCGCTCTACCAGGCCGAGCGGCGCCTGGTCGAAGTCTTCCGCAAGCACCGCACCCGCCTGCGCCTGTTCCACGGGCGCGGCGGCTCCGTGGGCCGGGGCGGCGGTCCCAGCTACGATTCCATCCTGTCGCAGCCTCCGGGCACCGTGAACAACCAGATCCGCCTCACCGAACAGGGCGAGATCATCCAGGGCCGCTACAAGGACGCCGAGGTCGGACGCTCGCACCTGGAGCTGTTCGTCGCCGCCACCCTGGAGGCCAGCCTGGCGTCCGGCTCCCCGGCCTCCCGGGCCGAGGACGACCACGCCGCCCGCTACGGCGAGGCCATGGCCTGGATGTCGGAAACCGCCCGGCGCGCCTACCGCGACCTGGTCTACGGCACGGAAGGCTTCACGGACTATTTCTTCGCTTCGACGCCGATCCGCGAAATCGCCGGCCTGAACATCGGCTCGCGCCCGTCCTCGCGCAAGACCCTGCAGCGCATCGAGGACCTACGCGCCATCCCCTGGTCGTTCTCCTGGGCCCAGTGCCGCCTGCCCCTGCCCGGCTGGTACGGCATGGGCACGGCGCTGCGGCGCTACCTGGCCGAGGGCGGGCCCGACCAGGCCCTGTCGCCAGAGGAACGCCTGGAACGCCTGCGGGCCATGGCGCGGGACTGGCCGTTCTTCCGCACGCTGCTGTCCAACATGGAGCAAGTGCTGGCCAAGACCGACCTCGCCATCGGCCGCGCCTACGCCGAACTGGTGCCCGACAAGGCCCTGCGCAAGCGCATCTTCGAACGCATCGCCGCCGAATACCAGGCCACGCTGGACGCCTTCCGCACAGTCACCGGCCACGACCTGCTGGCGCACGACGAGCCCCTGCGCAGCGCCCTGGCCGAACGCTTCGCCTACATCGACCCGCTGAACCACCTGCAGGTCGAGCTGCTGCGCCGCGTGCGCTCCGGCCACGCCTCCGCGCGCCGCGCCGACGAGCAGGAATCGCGCGACCAGCGCGCGATCCACATGACCATCAACGGCATCGCCGCAGGGCTGAGGAACTCGGGATGAGGCCGGACACGAAATAGTCCCCGCGGACTATTTCGTGCCTGCCGAATCGAAGCGGCCTGCAGGCCGCGACGTGGGGAGCTGCCCCAATCCTCGACGATCCGTGCCTGCCGAATCGGAGCGGCCCGCAGGCCGCGACGCGGGCACTGCGTCAGTGCCGCTTCGAATACGCCAGCAGCACGATGCCGCCCAGCACCACGGCGCCGCCCAGCAACTGCAAACCGCCGAAGACCTGATCCAGCATCAGCCAGCCGAACAGCAGGCTGGCCACGGGCTCGATGTTCATCACCGGCGCATTGCGCGCCATGTCCAGGCGCGGCACGAACACGAACAGGACCGTGAACGCCGTGGCGTACAGGACCGACAGGGAGGCCAGGGCGGCCCATCCCTGGCCGCTGGCCGGCGGATCCATGCCGCCGGGCACCACGCCCGCCGAACCGGCCGCCAGCATGCCGCAAAAGACGATCAGGATGGTATAGAGGCTGCGCACCGCGCCCGGCAGGGCCGAGAGGCGATGCTCGGTGATCCACAAGCCGCCGGAGAACACGCAGGCGGCCATGAAGGCGAAGCCGATCCCCGCCTTCCAGGCCGGCGCCATGGAATCCGCCGTCGACAGCCACGCCGGCAGGTCCAGCACCAGCACCAGGCCGCACAGGATCAGTCCCATCAGCAGGCAGGCGCGCCGCGTCGGTGGCGAACCGCCGAGCGCCCAGGTCAGCAGGGCCAGCAGGATCGGGAACGTATTGCCGATCAGCAGCGCCAGGGCGACCGGGATGCGGGCCACGGCCGAGTACAGGCACAGGCTCTGCGTCGCGATCAGCAGGCCGAGCACGATCTGCCATTTGGCCAGGCCGGGCGCCAGGCGCAGACGCGGCTGGCGCCATAGCACGAACCCCGCCAGGGCCAGCAGGGTCAGGCCCGAACGGCAGACGATGGCCAGCAGCAGGCCGGCCTGGTCGTCGAAGGCGAGGCGGGCCGCCACGTGGTTGGCGGCGAACAGCGCGCCCACGGCCAGCAGGGTCGCCACGGCGGCGCGCCGCGGCAGCACAGCGGTAGACGTCATGCGGGAAAGCTCCGGAAGAAGATCAGGACAGCAGGAGACCGGGCAGCCACAGGGAGAAGCCCGGCACGTAGGTGACCAGCGCCAGGGCCACCAGCAGGGCGCCATAGAAGGGCCAGATCGTGCGCATCACCGTCCCCACCGACACCTGCCCGATCGCGCAGCCGATGAACTGGGTGGTCCCCACCGGGGGCGTGTTCAGTCCCAGCGCGCAGTTCAGCAGCATCACGATCCCGAACTGGACCGGTCCCATGCCGTACTGCATGCAGATGGGCAGAAAGATCGGCGTGCAGATCAGGATCGTGGCGGCCATGTCGAGAAAGGTACCCAGCACGAACAGCGCGATGTTCACCATCAGGAAGATGGCCCAGGGACTGTCCGAGACCGAGGCCATCAACGCCCCGGTCTTTTCGGCCACGCCATAGAAACCGATCAGGTAGCCGAAGGTCGCCGAGATCCCGATCAGCAGCAGCACCACGCCGGTCGTCTTGACGGCCTTGGCCGCCGCCGCGACGAACTGCCGCCACTTCAGGGTGCGGTAGACCAGCGCGGTCAGCAGCAAGGCATACAGGGCCGCCACGGCCGCCGATTCCGTCGCCGTGAACACGCCGCTCAGGATGCCGGCGATGATCAGCACGATCACCAGCATGCCGGGCAGCGCCGCCGCCAGCGAATGCAGCACGATCGACCACCCCGGGAACGTGCCGGCCGGATAGCCGCGCTTGCGCGCGACCAGATAGGCGGCCACCAGATTGCAGAACGTCAGCAGGATGGCGGGCACGACCCCGGCGGCGATCAGCGCGGCGATGGACACCTTGCCGCCCGCCGCCAGCGTGTAGATGATGATGTTGTGGCTGGTCGGCATCAGCGCGCCGACCAGCGCGGCGTGCGTGGTCACGTTGACGGCATAGTCCGCGTGATAGCCCTCGCGCTTCATCATCGGGATCATGACCGACCCCATGGCCGACACATCGGCCACCGGCGAGCCCGACACCCCGCCGAACAGGGTGCAGGCCAGCACGTTGGACATGCCCAGGCCGCCGCGCACATGCCCCACCAGCGCCTTGGCAAAGGACACGATGCGGTCGGCCACCCCGCCATACAGCATCAGCTCGCCCGTGAAGATGAAGAATGGAATCGCCAGGAACGAAAAGGCGTTCATGCCCGAGGTCATCTGCTGGAACGCCACGGCGATGGGCAGATCCTCGTAGACGATGGCGGTGATCGAGGCCAGCCCGATCGCGAAGGCGACCGGCACGCCGATCACCAGGAAGACCGTGAAGGCCAGGGAAAGAATGGTCAGCGCCATGAGGGTTCCACCTTCTTGTTGCGCAGGACTGCGATGATGTGTTCGGCGGAAAAGAGCATGATCAATCCGCCCGCGATCGTGGCCGGCATGTATTTCCAGCCTTCGGACAGGCCCAGGTTGGGAATCTTGTAGGCATGCACGGATTCGGCCAACAGGGCGCAGTTCCAGGCCATGAGCAGGCCGAAGACCAGCACCAGCGCGTGGATCGCCACGAGCATGACACGGCGAGGCTCGGCGGGCACCATCTGCAGCAGGGACTCGAAACCGATGTGGGTGCCGTCACGCACCCCCACGGCCGCGCCCGTCATGGTCACGTACAGGACCAGCAGCAGCGACAGGCTTTCGGCCCAGGTCGGCGTGTCGTTGAGCACATGACGGCCGAAGACCTGGAACAGGACGGCCGCCAGCAAGGCGATGATGCCCGCGACGCTGAGCATCATGCACAGGCGCGCCAGGCGGGCGCAGGCCCGCGTGTAGCCGTCGGACCATCGGGTCCACCTGCCCGGCGCGGCGGAGGCGCGGCCGGCGGCCGCCTCCATGCCGGCCAGGCCGGAATCGGAGGCGCGCCCCACTTTACTTCACCGCCTGGATGCGCTTGACCAGGTCACGCATCTCGTCGGTCGTGACGAAGCGGTCGTAGACCGGCTGCATCACGCTCTGGAACGAGGCCTTGTCGGTCTCGACCACCTCGGCGCCCGCCTTCTGCACGATTTCCAGGGACTTTTTCTCGCGTTCGGCCCACAGCCGGCGCATGTAGGGCACGGACTCGCGCGCCGCGTCCAGAATGATCTTGCGATCGGCCTCGGGCAGCTTGTCCCACTGGCGCTTGGAGAACAGCAGCATCTCGGGCGTCATGGTGTGCTCGGTGCGGGAGAAGTACTTCGCCACTTCGTAGTGGTGCCCGCTTTCGTAGCTGGGCGAGTTGTTCTCTGCCGCGTCGATCAGGCCGGTCTTCAGCGAGGTGTAGACCTCGCCCAGGGGCATGGGCGTCGCATTGGCGCCGATCGCCTCGATCATGGCCACCGACAGGTCGGACTGCTGCACCCTGATCTTCATGCCCTTGGTGTCGGCCACGCTGCGCACCGGCTTGGGGGAATACATGGAACGCGCGCCGCTGTCGTACCAGGCCAGGCCGACGAAACCGGCTTGCTCGCAGGATTTGAGCATCTGGTCGCCGATGTCGCTGTCGAGCACCTTGTGCAGGTGTTCCGTCGAGGTGAACAGAAACGGCAGGGACGGCACGCGGGTGACTTCGCAGATGTTGTGCATGGCCGCGCTGCTGACGCGGGCCATGGTCAGCGCGCCGAGCTTGACCTGCTCGATCGAGTCGTTCTCGCTGCCCAGCGCGCCGCCGGAGAATACCTTGACGGTGATCCGCCCGTTGCTGCGTTCCTTGATCAGCTCGCCCATCTTCTTGACCGCCAGCACCGTGGGATAGTCATCGGGATGAATGTCGGCCGAGCGCAACTCCAGTGCCCGGGCCGTCCCGGCGGACAGCAGCATGCCGGCGGCGACGGCCAGCGCCGCGCGTTTCAGATTCAAGTAGGTCATGTCTTCCTCTCTTCGTTCGAAGTATGGTTTTGTGTTTTGGAACTGCTTTTTGGCACTGCTTCAGGGACCGCGGGACACTGTGGCAAAAGCGCCCGCAAAAACAAGGCGGCCCGCAAATGCGGGCCGCCGGGTGAATCAAAGGGCGTAGGCGGATTCCTCGACCCCGGTGACGCCGGGCCGCAGGGCGAACACCGCGCCGTCCAGCGCATGCGGGGCCGCATCCGGCAGACGGATCGAGGTCACGAACAGGGTATCCAGGCCATCGCCGCCGAAGGCGCACATGGCGGGCTTGGCGACCGGCACCCGCAGGCTGCGGTCCAGCCGGCCCTCGGGCGTGTAGCGGTGCACCATGCCCGCGTCGTTGCCGCAGATCCAGTAGCAACCCTCGGCATCGATGGCCGCGCCGTCGGGCCGGCCGCCGGCCAGCGCTTCGATGAACAGGCGGCGGCCGCTGGGCACTCCGGTGTCGATGTCGTAGTCGCAGGCCCAGACGCACTGCCGCGACCCATGGGAATCGGACAGGTACATCGTGCGCCCGTCGGGGCTGAACGCGGTGCCGTTGGGCACGATCAGGTCTTCGCCCATGCGATCCAGACGCAGTCTTTCGCCGCGGCCGGTCATGCGGTACAGCGCGCCGACCGGGGCGCCCTGCGCCATGTCCATCAGCATGGAGCCGACCCAGAAGCGTCCTTGACGGTCGCAGCGGCCATCGTTGAAGCGCATGCCGGGCCGCGCATGATCGACGCCCGTCCAGCGCTCCGTCGCCAGGACCTGGCCGGCGTCCAGGCTCAGGCGATAGATGCCGTCTTCCATGGCGCCGATCCAGCCACCTTCGCACAGCCGGGCGATACAGCCGATCTGCTGGCCGGCGCGCCAGCTGGTGTGCTGCTGGTCGCGCAAGCGCCAGCGATGCACGGCGCCGGCCTGCACGTCGATCCAGTACAGGGCCTGCTCGCCCGGGTGCCAGACCGGGCTTTCGCCCGTCTGGTTGCGCAGGTGCACGACCAGTTCGGCCTCGCCCGCGGAGCGCGTGGCGCGCCGCGCGGGCGGCGTCTTTTCATAGGGACCGGCGGCGGTGAAGGCGCCACCCTGATAGACCATGTCGGGATCGTCGGCCGGCGGCGCCGGCTGGCGCTCGACTTCGGCACGGAAGGGCTCGGAACTGTCCTGCGGGACATAGCCCAGGATGGCGGCGCCGGAGTTGTCCCACCAACCGTCGCGGTTGTCCGAGGCGCCGTAGACCACGGTGTGGCCCACGCCCGGAGTGAACAAGCCGCGCCGCACCAGATCGGTCAGGTCGCGGTAGCTGAGCCAGGTGTGCATCATCCGGCGATTGCGCGGCGCCGGAAAGGACGAGCCGATGCGCACGCTGACGGTCTCGATCCCATAGCGGTCGTGATAGAAGGACGCCAGGTCCTCGCCGAAGGACTTGGACAGGCCGTAATAGCCATCGGGACGGCGCGGCGACCTGCTGTCCAGCCGCACGCCCTGCCGATAGAAGCCGATCACGTGGTTGGAACTGGCGAACACGATGCGGCGCGCCCCGTGCCGGCGTGCGGCCTCGTAGATGTGGTACGTGCCCCGTATGTTCGCCTCGATGATTTCCTCGAAGGGCCGTTCCACTGAAATGCCGCCCAGGTGCACGACCGCGTCGACGCCTTCCATGAGGGCATCCACCGCGTCCTTGTCCGACAGATCGCAAGCCACGATCTCCTCGTGGGGCCCCTCGGACGGCGCCATCGGGGCGATGTCGGACAGCCGCAGGACCCGCGCATAGGGCCGCAGCGTCTCGCGCAGCACCTTGCCCAGGCCGCCGGCCGCGCCGGTCAGCAGGATGCGGTCATAGGTTCGCGCGGCGCCGGTATCGTCTGCCATGTTCGCCGTCCTTCGTTCAGAGCGCCTCGATCAATTCGCGCAACGCGGCCTCTTCCTGGGGATTCAGGTCCATCAAGGGCGCGCGCACCGGGCCGGCTGGATGCCCGACGATGCGGGCGCCGGCCTTGACGACGCTGACCGCGTACCCCTGCTTGCGATTACGGATTTCCAGCATGGGCAGGAAGAAGGTGTCCAGCAGACGGCCGGTGGTCTCGTGATCCCCGGACCGGACCGCTTCGTAGAACTTCATGGCCGTGGCGGGAATGAAATTGAACACGGCGGAAGAGTACACCGGCACGCCCAGAGCGCGGTAAGCCTCGGCGAAGACTTCGGCCGTCGGCAGGCCGCCCAGATAGGCGAAACGGTCGCCCAGCCGGCGGCGCACCCGGACCATGTTCTCGATGTCGCCCACGCCGTCCTTGAAACCGATCAGGTTCGGGCACTCGTCGGCCAGCTGTTCCAGCACGGAGGCCGACAGGCGGCACTGGCCGCGGTTGTAGATCACCACGCCGATCTCGACGGACCGGCAGACTTCCTTGACGTGCGCGGCGATGCCGTCCTGCGGCGCCTCGGTCAGGTAGTGCGGCATCAGCAGAATACCGGCTGCGCCCTGGCGCTGGGCTTCCTGGGCGAAGGCGATCGCCGTGCGGGTCGGGCCGCCCGCCCCCGCCAGGATCGGCGTGTGCCCCTGGCAGGTGCGCACGGCCGTGTCCACCACCCGGGAAAACTCATCCAGCGTCAGAGAAAAATACTCGCCCGTGCCGCCGGCCGCGAACAGGGCGCGGGCGCCGTAGGGCATCAGCCATTCCAGGCGGGCCTGGTAGCCCTTGGGGTCGAAATCCCCCTGGGCGTCGAAATCCGTGACGGGGAACGACAGCAGCCCGTCCCTCAGGATGTCCTTCAATTCCTGGCAAGTCGTCATATGCGTGGTGTCCTCTGATCCGGGATGGCGCGTCTCGCTCCATCCTCTCTTGTTCATGTCGTACGTTATCATATGACATCAGATGACAAGGAACAAGCGGAATCCATCCGGACTAGTACATACCCTGATATAGGAGTGGAATACGTGGCGATTTCACCAAAAAATCGATCGGCATCCGGATCATTCCTTCTTATACGATGACATATCTATGAGAAGTCCGGACAGATGCCAACCGCGCATGCCACGCAGCCCCGCTGCCGGCGCGGGGCTGCGGCGGGGATGACGGATGGCGGCGGCGGGCCGGGCCGGCCTCAGGCGCCCTGCTCGGCCGCTTCCTGGGCGCGGCGCAGGCGTTCCCGGCTGTTGGTGAGATGCGTGCGCATCGCGGCGCGGGCCGCGTCGGGATCCTTGCGGACGATGGCGTTGTAGATGTCCTCGTGCTCGACGTGGACGCGGCCGAGATAGCCGGTGCGGTCGTCTTCCGCCAGGGCCGCCGAATCGACGCGCGTCCGGGGAATGATGGCCTTGCCCAGCTGCTTGAGGATGTCGTGGAAATAGCGGTTGCCAGTCGCCGTCGCCACCGTCAGGTGGAAGGCCACGTCCGAGACCACCGCGTTGCCGGTCTTCTTGCGCACGTGTTCGGCGAATTCGTCCAGGATGCCGCGCAATTGCTGGACCTGGGCGTCGGTGCGCCGCAGCGCGGCCAGCCCCGCCGCCTCGGTTTCCAGGCTGATCCGCAATTCCAGGATCGCCAGGACGTCCAGCATGGTCAGGATGTTTTCCGTGCGGATGCGCAACTGCTGTTCGTTGCGCGGTTCGAGCAGGAAGGTCCCGATGCCGTGCCGGGTCTCGACCAGGCCGGCGGCCTGCAGGCGCGAGATCGCCTCGCGGATGACGGTCCGGCTGACGCCGAAGGATTCCATCAGCGCGGACTCCGTCGGCAGCTTCTCGCCGACGTGGAATTCGCCGTGGCGGATGCGCTCGGACAGCGCGGCCACGACATTCTGGGTGAGATTGCGCGAACGGCGGGCAGGGACGGAGGCCATGGGCGGAGTCTATGGATGCGGACAATTCATGATACTGCATTCTCGAAGAGATAACTCATACGATGACATATTATTATTCTTGTCAATTAATGAACTCCAGAAGCCTACCACCGTAGTACAAGGGTCTTGATCATCAGGCTTCGCAGGATTGTCAGTGGAAATCACAAGTTGTATGATGAGATCATCATAAGGAGACTCTTCGTGCATTCCCCCAAACCGACCGTCCAGGTCCCCCGCATGATCCGCATGCGCGCGGGCGACAACGTCGCCATCGTCGCCAACGACCGGGGGCTGCCCGCGGGCGCCCGCATCGCCGACGGTCCGACCCTGCTCGAAGCCATCCCGCAGGGCCACAAGGTCGCCCTGTGCGACATCCCCGAGGGCGGCGCCATCGTGCGCTACGGCGTCGTCATCGGCCACGCGACCAAACCGCTGCCCGCCGGCAGCTGGGTCTACGAGGCCGTGATGCGCATGCCGCCGGCGCCGTCCCTGGACGACCTGCCCATCTGCACGGCCCCGGTCCCCGACCTGGAGCCCCTGACCGGCTATACCTTCCAGGGCTACCGCAACGCCGACGGTTCCGTGGGCACCCGCAACATCCTGGCCATCGCCATGACGGTGCAATGCGTGGCCGGAGTGGCGGACATCGCCCTGGACCGCATCCGCCGCGAACTGCTGCCCCGCTATCCGAACGTGGACGGCGTCGTGGCGCTGCACCACGGCTACGGCTGCGGCGTGGCCATCGACGCCCCCGGCGCCTCCATCCCGGTGAAGACCCTGCGCCACATCGCGCAGAATCCGAACTTCGGCGGCGAAGTCATGCTGGTCAGCCTGGGCTGTGAAAAACTGCAGCCCGAGCGCCTCATGCCCGAGCGCTTCAAGGACCACGGCGAGACGCACCCGGACCTGGTGCGCCTGCAGGACGAGCGGCACGTCGGCTTCGGCAGCATGATCGACGACATCCTGGCGATGGCGGAAACCCACCTGGAACGCCTGAACCGGCGGCGCCGGGAAACCTGCCCGGCCTCCGACCTGGTGGTGGGCGTGCAGTGCGGCGGCAGCGACGCCTTTTCGGGCGCCACGGCGAACCCGGCGGTGGGCCACGCCGCCGACCTGCTGGTGCGCGCGGGCGCCACCGTGATGTTCTCCGAGGTCACCGAAGTCCGGGACGGCATCGACCAGCTGACGGCGCGCGCGGCCACACCCGAGGTCGCCCGCGACCTGATCCGCGAAATGGCCTGGTACGACGATTACCTGCGGCGCGGCCAGGCGGACCGCAGCGCCAACACGACCCCCGGCAACAAGCGCGGCGGCCTGTCGAACATCGTCGAGAAGGCCATGGGCTCCATCGTCAAGTCCGGCAGCACGCCCATCCGCGGCGTGGTGCCCCCGGGCGAACGCGCCCAGGGCAAGGGACTGCTGTACGCCGCCACCCCGGCCGGCGACTTCGTCTGCGGCACCCTGCAGCTGGCGGCCGGCATGAACGTCCACATCTTCACCACCGGCCGGGGCACGCCCTACGGCCTGGCCGAAGTCCCGGTGATCAAGGTCGCCACGCGCTCGGACCTGGCGCGCCGCTGGCACGACCTGATGGACATCGACGCCGGCCGGATCGCCACCGGCGAGGCCGGCATCGAGGACCTGGGCCAGGAATTGTTCGAGCGCATCCTGGAGGTCGCCAGCGGCCGCAAGACCTGGACCGAGCACTGGGGCATCGTCAACGATCTGGTGCTGTTCAACCCCGGCCCGGTCACCTGACCGGGACGGCCGTGCATCAGAAGCGCGGCGCCTTGCCGCTCCAGCCAGGCTGGTACTTGCGCATCTGCGCGGCGTCGTCGCGCGAGCGGATGCCGCAGCTCAGGTACTGCTCATGCAGCCGCGCCAGGGCGTCCTGGTCGATTTCCAGGCCCAGGCCGGGAGCGTCGCCCAGCACGATGGCGCCGTCATGGAAGCTCAGGTGCCCCCCCACGATGACTTCCTCGTCGGGATCCAGCCAAGGATAGTGCGTGTCGCAGGCGTAGCTCAGGGTCGGCACGCTGGCGGCCACGTGCGCCATGGCCATCAGGCTGATGCCCAGGTGCGAATTGGAATGCATGGACAGGCCCATGCCGAACACCTCGCACATGCGCGCCAGCAGCTGCGTGTCCCGCAGCCCGCCCCAGTAGTGGTGGTCCGACAGGATGATCTGGCAGCCGTTGGCGGAAACGTTGTCGCGGAACTGGGCCATGTCCGTGACCACCATGTTGGTCGCCAGCGGCAGGCCGGTCGCCCGATGCAGCGCGGCCATGTCGGCCAGCGTCGGGCAGGGATCCTCGTAGTATTCCAGCAGGCCGTCCAGCCGCTTGCCCATCTCGATCGCGGTGGCCAGCGACCAGTTGCCGTTGGGATCGATGCGCAGCGGCATGCCCGGGAAGCGGGCCGCCAGCGCCTTGACGCATTCGACTTCCTGTTCGGGCTCCAGCACCCCGCCCTTGAGCTTGATGCTCTGGAAACCATACCGGCCGATCATGGTCTCGGCCTGGGCCACCAGTTGCGCGGGCGTCAGGGTCTCGCCCCAGGCGTCATCCGCATAGGTCGGATCGACGTGGTGGGCATACTTGAAGAACAGGTAGGCGCTGAAGGGCACCGCGTCGCGCGCGCGGCCGCCCAGCAGGTCGACCAGCGGCGCGCCCAGATGGCGGGCCTGCATGTCCATCAGGGCGACTTCCAGCGCGGAATAGAGCTTCTGGACGTTCTTGGCCGGGTCGGTCCCGGGCGCGAGCTTATAGGCCGTGTTGGCGCTGACCTGGGTGCGGGCCACGGTGTCCTGGACACGCCGGCGCAGGCCGTTCAGGTCGAAGGGATCCAGGCCGATCAGGCTCGGTTCCAGGGCCCGCAGCAGTTCGATGATGGGCGCGTCGCCATAGGTTTCGCCCAGGCCGGTCAGGCCGGTGTCGCTTTCCAGTTCGATGATGGTGCGCAGCGCATAGGGCTCGTGGATGCCGGCGGCGTTCAGCAGCGGGGGATCCTTGAATGCGATGGGCGTGATCTTGACAGTCTTCAGTTTCATGGGAGGCCTTGCGGGGACGGAAAGAAAGCATGTTGTCGTATGACATGGAGACTGTAGATTCACCCGGAAATCCAGCACTACTAGGGAATATACTGATACGCAAGGCGTGCTCTTGCTTTTATCCATATTAATCAATTGATTATATGGATTTCTTATTTTTTCCACATCATCTTCCAGACCCTCCCCGTGCAAAAAAATGTTGTCCTCCGAACCCATCAACTTATATGATGACTTACGAGAAGAACGACCCGGCCCCATGGGTCGCGGCCGGACCGGGCGCCACCGCCCGCCGGCTCCTTCCACGCACAGGCGAACACCCTAGGAGACAATCCATGAAAGGCATCAAGCAGTCCCCGCGACTGGGACGATTCCACGCGCTGGCGGGCGCCCTGGCCCTGACCGGCGCCGCCCTGTCGGCCCACGCCGCCCCCGTCACGCTGAACGTCGTCGACGTGGCCGGCAACCTGGCCCTGACGCAGAAGGCCCTGGAAGCCTTCCGCGACCAGCATCCCGACCTGGTCTCGAACATCACCTTCACCAACGCCCCCTCGCCGCAGCTGCCCGGCAAGATCAAGGCCATGCAGAAGGCCGGCCGTTCGGACATCGACCTGGTCCTGACCGGCACCGACGCCCTGGCCGCCGGCATCGAGCAGGATCTCTGGCTGAAGCTGCTGCCCGACCACGAAGCCGAATTCAAGGGCATCCTGAACCAGTACGCCCGCGGCCCCGCCCGCATGCAGGAACTGGCCCAGGGCTACGGCCTGGAGGTCACCTTCATGCCGGCCGGCCCGCTGCTGGAATACAACCCGGCCAAGGTCCAGAATCCGCCCAAGACCCCGGCCGAACTGCTGGCCTGGTGCAAGGCCAATCCCAACAAGCTGATCTACGCGCGGCCGGCGAACTCGGGCCCGGGCCGCACCTTCCTGATGGGCCTGCCGTACCTGCTGGGCGACAAGGATCCCTACGACCCGATCAACGGCTGGGACAAGACCTGGCAGTTCCTGAAGGAACTGAACGACTGCGTGCCCTACTACCCCGGCGGCACCTCGGCCGTGATGAAGGAACTGGGCGAAGGCAGCCGCGACATGACGGTGACCGTCACCGGCTGGGACATCAACCCGCGCGCGCTGGGCGTGGTGCCCGCCGAGTTCAAGATCCAGGCCTTCGACAACTTCACCTGGGTCAACGACGCGCACTACATGGTGATTCCCAAGGGCGTCTCGGCGGAAAAGCAGCAGGTCCTGTTCAAGCTGCTGAAGTTCATGCTCGAACCCAAGCAGCAGGCCATGACCTATGACTCGGGCTACTTCTACCCGGGTCCGGCCATCCGCGACGTGCCCCTGTCCGCCGCCCCGGCCGAAAGCCAGGAAGTCATCAAGAAGTTCGGCCGTCCGGAATACGACGAGCTGATCGCCCGCCGCCCGAACGCCGTGCCGCTGAACGCCAAGGCCATGGTCGACGCCTTCCACAAGTGGGATACCGAGATCGGCGCCCTGAAGAAGTAAGCAGTCGCTTTCCCGTGAACGGCCGCCCGCCTGCCCCTCCCGGGCGCGCGGGCGGCCCGACCTCCCTGGATCAAGGATCATGAATCATTCTTTTCAACAGCTGCGTCTGGACGCCGTGGGCCGGAAGTTCGACACGGCATCCGGTTCGGCCGTCGCCGCCCTGAGCGGCCTCAGCCTCGACATCCAGCGCGGCGAGTTCATCGCCCTGCTGGGACCGTCGGGCTGCGGCAAGTCGACCGCCCTGAACTGCCTGGCGGGCCTGACTTCGCTCAGCGAGGGCAGCATCTGGCTGGACGATACCCGCATCGACGTGCTGCCGCCGGAACGGCGCGGATTCGGCATGGTGTTCCAGAACTACGCGCTGTTTCCCCACATGTCGGTGCGCGAGAACGTGGGCTTCGGACTGCGGATGCGCGGCGTGCGCAAGGACGAGATCGTCCGCCGCGTCCAGTCGGCCCTGGCCCTGGTCCAGCTGGAAGGCCACGAGCACAAGCTGCCGGGCCAGCTGTCCGGCGGCCAGCAGCAGCGCGTCGCCATCGCCCGGGCCATCGTCATCGAACCGCCCGTGATCCTGATGGACGAGCCGCTGTCGAACCTGGACGCCAAGCTGCGCATCGAGATGCGCGCGGAAATCCGCCGCATCCACCGCCAGCTGGAACGCGCCACCATCTACGTCACGCACGACCAGGACGAGGCCCTGTCGATGGCCGACCGGATCGTGGTCATGCGCGCCGGCTCGGTGCAGCAGATCGGCGCCCCCCGGGAAGTCTACGGCCGGCCGCGCAACCTGCACGTGGCGCGCTTCATGGGCTACCGCAACGTGGTCGACTTCCGCGTCGTGCGGCGGGTCGACGACGGCGTGTCCATCGAACGCAGCCAGGTCCAGCTGAACGCCACGGCCATCGGCGACCTGGCCGGCCGCCAGGAAGTCGCCGTCGCCATGCGGCCCGACGATTTCCAGATCGCCGCGGCGGGCCAGGCCAACAGCATCGACGCCACGGTCCGCTCCCTGGAATTCGGCGGACGCGATTCCCTGCTGTCCGTCGCCACCGCCCTGGGCGACCTGTACGTGCGCCTGCCGGGCGCCTTCGCGCCGGGCGACCGCATCCGGCTGCACATCCCGGCCGACCGGGTCCTGGCCTACGCGGAGGCCGCATGAGTTCGACCACCCTGACCGTCGCGCCCACGGGGGACCGGCGCGGCTGGCTGGTGGCGCCGGCCGTCCTGGTGCTGCTCGCCCTGTTCGTCTACCCCTTCATCTACGGCGTCGTCATTTCGACGCAGCCGCTGGAAGGCGGCGGCTTCTGGGCCAACTACACGCACTTCTTCACCACGCCATCCCAATGGGGCACGCTGTGGGTGACGCTGAAGCTGGCCGTGCCCGCCACGCTGATCAACGTCGGCCTGTCCGTGCCGGTCGCCTTCGCCCTGCGCCGCAACAGCCGCTCGCAGCGCATCGTCACGACGCTGCTGGTGATTCCGATCACCCTGGGCACCGTGCTGGTCGCCGACGGCATGCTGACCTTCTACGGCCCGGCGGGCTGGTTCCCGCAATTCCTGCAGGGCCTGCACCTGTACATGGACGAGGTCCGACTGACCCATAATTTCTGGGGCGTGCTGATCTCCCTGGTGATCTCCGGCTTTCCCTTCGCCTTCCTGCTGACCCTGTCCTACATCTCGGGCATCGACCCGACGCTGGCCCGGGCGGCGGGCACGCTGGGCGCGGGCCCCTGGAACCAGTTCCGCCTGATCTACCTGCCCCTGCTGGTGCCGGGGCTGTCGATGGCCGCCGCGCTGTCCTTCGTCCAGGCCTTCGCCGTGTTCCCGTCGGCCATCCTGCTGGGCGCTCCGGCGGGACCGACGCGAGTGATCTCCATCGCCGCCTACGAGGCGGCCTTCGAACAATACGACTACGGCATGGCCTCGGCCATCGCCATCGTCATGGGATTCGTGCAGCTGCTCATCGTCTGCGCGATCTTCGCGTTCCGGCGCGCTTTCTACAGCGGGCCGGCCACCAGCGGCAAGGGTTGACGATCATGAACGCACAAACACTCCCGACGACTTCCCGGACCGGCCTGCCGGCCTCCGCCTCGCCCTCGCGGCGCTGGGGCTGGCTGTGGCGCGCCACGATCTGGACCGTCATGGGCTTCTTCCTGCTCAACGTCGTCTTCATGATCGCCACCGTGGTGGTCAATTCGGTGGCGACGCGCTGGTTCGGCACGCCGCTGCCCGAAGGCTTCACGCTGTCCTGGTACGGCCGCGCCTGGGACGACTTCCAGCTGGCGCACGTCCTGGTGGTGACGCTGGAAGTCGTCGCCGCCACGGTCCTGCTGTCGATCCTGCTGGGCGTGCCCGCCGCCTACGCGCTGGCCCGCGCCCGGTTTCCGGGCAAGCGCCTGGCCATGCTGCTGATCCTGCTGCCCATGATGGTGCCGCCGGTCACCTACGGCATTCCCATGGCCACGGCGATGTACCAGATCGGCGTCGGCGGCACGCTGACGGGCGTCATCCTGTCCAACCTGGTGCCCGCCCTGCCCTTCGTGATCCTGGTGATGACGCCCTTCATCGAGCAGATCGATCCCGGCCTGGAATCCGCCGCGCGCATCTTCGGCGCCAACACCTACCAGTATTTCCGCCACGTGCTGCTGCCCCTGCTGGTGCCGGGCATGCTGGCGGCGGGCCTGCTGGTGCTGGTGCGCACCATCGGCATGTTCGAGCTGACCTTCTTCACGGCGGGACCGGATTCCCAGACCCTGGTCGTGGCGCTGTACTACGCGGTGTTCTCCACCGGCGTGCGCGCGCCGCAGGCGATCGACGCGATGGCGATGATCTACATGGCCATCACCCTGCTGTGGGTCTTGATCGCCCTGCGCTTCGTCAGCCCGACGCAACTGGTCAGCCGCGTCAAGGAAGCGCCCCGCGAGGCATGAGCATGCCGGCGGGAACCGCTTCCCTGTACGCCGCCTGGATGGACGCGGCCGGGCCGGCCCGCCTGGACCTGCGCCACGGCCCCCACCGGGCCGTGGTCGCGCCGGCGGCCGGCGGGCGCATCCTGCGCTGGACCACGGACCTGGCCGAGGGGCCGCGCGACTGGCTGGCGCCGGTCGAAATCGAGGGCTGGCCCGCCCACGCCTGGCCCAAGGGCGGCCTCTTCCCGCTGGCGCCGTTTTCCAACCGCGTGCGCGACGCCCGGCTGCGCTGGGGATCGCGCACGCTGGCGCTGGAAGCCCTGCCCGGCCATCCGCACGCCTTGCACGGACAGGCCCAGGCGATGCCCTGGACGGTCCTGGAGGCCGGCGGCAGCCATGCCGAACTGGTCCTGGACCATCCGGCCGGCGTCGGCGGCTGGCCCTGGGCCTGGCGGCTGCGCCAGACGATCCGGCTGGAGCCCGCCGGCCTGCGCATCCGCCTGTCGCTGCGCAACCGGTCGGACGCCCCCATGCCTGCCGGCCTGGGGCTGCACCCCTACTTCACCGCGGCCGGCGTGCGCCTGAGCGCCGCCACCGAGTGGACCCACGAAGACGAGCTGGCGCGCTTTCCTCAGGCCAACCGCCGCGCGGACTGGGCGCGCGGCACGCGGACCTGGACCGCGTTCCTGGGCGGCTGGGACGGCCGCGCCCGGGTGGACTGGAACCGGGGACCGGGCCTGGACCTGCGCGCCGAAGGCCCGCTGGAACACCTGGTGCTGCACGCCAACGCCGGACGCTACCTGTGCGTCGAGCCCGCCACCCACGTCTGCGACGCCGTCAACCTGAGCGCGGACGGGCAGCCCGGCACGGGGCTGCGGGTCCTGGCGCCCGACGAATCCCTGGACATCGGCCTGCGGCTCGATGTCCGCCCGACCCCGGCCCGCCGCGAAGACGGCGCGGCCCCGACAGACGACTGACACGAAGGATCCCATCATGCAAATCACCGGTACCCAATTGATCGGCGGCCAGGACATCCCCGGCACCGGCGCCGCATTCCACGCCATCGACCCCGCGACGGGCGAGGCGCTGGCGCCCGCCTGGCGCGGCGCGGACGCCGGCCAGGTGGACCGGGCGGCGCGGCTGGCCGAAGCCGCGTTCGCGTCCTACCGCGAAACCAACCCGGAAGCGCGCGCCGCGTTCCTGGAAGCCATCGCCCAATCGATCCTGGACCTGGGCGACGCGCTGATCGAGCGCGCCATGCGCGAGACCGGTCTGCCCCGGCCCCGCTTGGAAGGCGAGCGCGGCCGCACCGTGAACCAGCTGCGCCTGTTCGCCCGCGTCGTGCGCGACGGCGACTGGGTCGGCGCCCGCGTCGACCGCGCCCTGCCCGAACGCACGCCGCTGCCGCGCGGCGACATCCGCCTGCGCCACATCCCCGTGGGGCCGGTGGCCGTCTTCGGCGCCAGCAACTTCCCCCTGGCCTTCTCGGTGGCGGGCGGCGACACGGCCTCGGCCCTGGCCGCCGGCGCGCCGGTCGTCGTCAAGGCGCACCCGGCGCACCCCGGCACCTCGGAACTGGTGGGCCGCGCCATCCGCCGGGCCGTCCAGCGATGCGGCCTGCACGAAGGCGTCTTTTCCCTGCTGGCCGGAGCGGGCCACGACCTGAGCCTGGCGCTGGTCGGGCACCCCGCGATCCAGGCGGTCGGCTTCACCGGCTCCCGCCAGGGCGGTCTGGCCCTGATGCGGGCCGCCGCCACGCGCCCCGTGCCCATCCCCGTCTACGCCGAAATGAGCAGCACCAACCCGGTGTTCCTGCTGCCCGGCGCCCTGGCCGCGCGCGCCGAGGACATCGCCCGGGGCTTCGTCGCCTCGCTGACGGGCAGCGCGGGCCAGCTCTGCACCAACCCGGGCCTGATCATCGGCCTGGACGGGCCGGACCTGGACCGCTTCGTGCGCCTGGCCGCCGAAGGCGTGGGCGCCGCGCCGGCCGCCACCATGCTGACGGCCGGCATCGCCCGGTCCTACCGCGAAGGCGTCGAACGCCTGCACGGCCACGCGGGCGTCGAGCCCCTGGCGCGCGGCGCGGCGGGCGAAGGCCCCGCGCCCTGCCAGGCCGGCCTGGCGGCGACCACGGCCGAGGCATTCCTGGCGGACCCGGCCGGCCTGGGCGCCGAGGTGTTCGGCGCCAGCGCCCTGGTCGTGCGCTGCGCGTCCCCCGAGGAACTGGCGGCCGTCGCCCGGGCGCTGGAAGGCCAGTTGACGGCCACCCTGCACCTGGAAACCGGCGTCGACGACGCCCTGGCGGCCGGGCTGCTGCCGGTCCTGGAACTGAAAGCCGGCCGCATCCTGGCCAACGGCTTTCCGACCGGCGTCGAAGTGTGCGACGCCATGGTCCACGGCGGGCCGTTCCCCGCCACTTCCGACCCGCGCACGACTTCGGTGGGCACGCTGGCGATCGCGCGCTTCCTGCGCCCCGTGTGCTACCAGGACATCCCCGACGGCCTGCTGCCGCCGGCGCTGCGCCAGGCCAACCCCTGGGGCATTCCCCGCGCCGAGCGCTAGGCCGCGCGCCGCCCGGACGCGCGTCCGGGCGGGATCAGACTTCCAGCGGCAGCCAGCGGCCGCGCTCGTAGCGCCGCAGGTCGTCGCCCTCGTAGCGCCACAGCAGCATCCAGCCGTTGTCGCACAACTGGCCCAGCACGGCATGGCGCGCGATGACGCCTTCGATCGAGGCCGCCGGCGCGTCGATCACGACGGTCAAGCGCACGGGCTGGTGATACCAGCCATCGCCGTCGTGCAGGGACTGCCGGGGCAGGCCGATGCGCAGGTCGCCGCCGTTGCCCTCGAACACCCCGACGTGGCCGTCCACGACGTTGTGCAGCACCTTGTTGCCGGAACCGTAGTGCACGGGATCGCAGGTCGAGGCGTGATACTGCCAGGACAGCCAGTGGGTGACAACCATCGGTCCGGTCATGAGCGCCTCGAGGACCGTACCGTCCGTGTCGGACCGCGCATCGTAGTCGTGCAGGTAGACGCGGTCGAGCACCCGGCCCCGGCTGCGGCCACGCGGGCCGATGATGAACGCGGCATTGCGGGTGAGCCCCCACTCCGGCCGGGTCTGGGAACCATCGTTGGCCCGGCGGCGGAACGCCGCCAGCAGCGCCTCGGGCGCCAGGCTGGCGTCCATCCACAGCGCCGGCGCGCGCTCGCGGCGAACGCGGTCGCCGGCCTGCGCGAAGATCTGCTCCATCCTTTCCCAGCGCGCCCGCGCCGCCGGCGGCAGGAGATCGAGGTCGAAGCCGGTCACTTCGTCGGTGGTCGTGTTGTGCAAGGCGCCCATGAAGACCGTGCCGGGCGGGATGTCGAGCCCGCGCGAACGCAGGCCCGCGCGTACCCGCGGGTCGTTCAGCAGATGCGCCAGGGCGCGCGCGTTGGCCTCGCCGGAGCGCCCGTGGCAGGCGCCGCAGTCCAGCGTCGAGGCGTGCGCGTTGTTGGTGCTGTGTCCGGCATGGCCGCACAGGATCACCAGCGGCGCCAGCCGATCGCCGAGCCCCATCGTGCGCAGGATGCCGGCGGCCAGATCGGCCCGCCGCTCGACGTCGAGCCCGACGATCATGGGCCGGCACCGCTCCTCCACGGCGGCCGGCATGCCCAGGCGCTCCATCGCGACGCGCGGAGCGGCCGGCGGCCTGATCCAATGCGCGATCTTGCCGAGATACGCCACGCCCAGCGCCTCGACGAAGGAAAAGGTGGCATTCGGCCAGCGTACGGCGCCCAGCCCCTGGTCCAGCCGCGCCAGCCGCCGCCGGCGCGCCGCACGGATCCGGGTCGACCGCGCCCCGTCGGCCGCCACCTCCCCGGGGGCGGTCGCCACATCCCGCACGGCGACCGTCGGATAAGCCGGCCCCGGCAGCTGTGGCCGGCGGACGTCGGTTCCCAGCGGGGCGTAATGCGCGGGAATCCCGAAGAAGCCCGCACAGGCCCGCGTCTGCACGCCCGGCCACAGGGCCTCCAGCGCGCGCCGCATGCGTTCGCTGCGCGTATCGATGCAGAAAACGGCCTGGACCTCGTGCGCCGCGGCCGCATCGGCCGGCACCGGCGTGCGCAGGGTCCGGGCAAAATCGCGCTGGAAGCCGATCTCCAGCGCTTCCTGCCAGAGCTCGTCGACCTCCAGCTCCGCGTCGGCCTCGGCGACCCGCCGCGGGAAATCCAGCCAGGCCGCCGCCAGCGCGGCCGCCGCCGGTCCGCGCGCCGCGGGCGGCGCGGCGCATGCCAGCACCGCCTCCCATGCGATCCGGCAGGCCAGCAGATCGCTCAGGCGGGCGTCGTCCTGCCCGGCGGGAACCTTCTGCCAGCCGACGTAGGCGCACCACGCAGCCCAGCCATTGATCGACAGCAGCAGGGCTTCGAAATAATCCCGCCAGACCGGCGCGTCCAGCCCCAGTTCGGCCAGCGCCCAGGACATCGCGTCCTCGGCCCGCAAGGGCAGCCGGCGCACGTGCCGCATGAGTCCGGGCAGCCCCAGCCGCGCGCTCAGGCCATGGTCGCCGGCCATGCTCTCGCGCCAGAAGCCGTACAGGTCCGGGCTGCCCGATGCCCGCCAGTCGGCCTGGTGGCGGTCGAAGTAGGTCGCGCAGGCCTGGCTCATCTGGAAGACGATGGCCTCCCGCCACGGCCAGCGCCTGTTCTTCTGCACCGCGTCGTCGAGCAGGTCCACCAGCAGCGGCGCCCGGCGCACCCGGGGCGCCGCCTCCAGCCCGGCGATGCAGCGCTCGGCCGCCACGGCACGGCCGTCGCGCTCCGCGCGGATTTTCAGCGCGGCATCCAGATCGGCGCGCGTGATCCGGCCGGCGTCCCACTCGCGCCGGATGTAATCCCGGGCGGGGAACACCCGGAAATCGCCCAGCACCGCCAGCCGCGCCGCCACGCGGCGGATCGGCACGCCGACCCGCCGCCAATGGGGATTGACCGCCACCGCCTGGTCCAATGGCCAGGCCGGCATGATGCCGGAACAGGCGCGCGCGACGGCGTCGCGCAAAGCCGCGCCATCGAAGGGCGCGGCCATCGCAATGGCCTCATCCGCGGCCGGCAGGACGGCGCTCACGATCCGGACCTCCCCCAGGCCGATCCTCCGCGCAGGCCCCAGGGCGCCGGCGCGGCTTCGCGGCCGGCCCCGGCCCAGCGCGCGGGCCACAGCCGCAGCACCCAATGGGTATAGCCCTCGTCCATGTAGAAGCCGGCGTACACCCAGCGGCGCAGGGCCACGACCGATCGCGGCCACAGCTGGAACGCCACCATCCCGAAGTACATCGCGCTCATGCCGATCAGGGCGACGACGCCGGCGGACGCCAGCGGATCGTTGTCCGCGCCGATCGGCGCATGATCGATGACACCGGCCGCGAGCGTCAGGAAGGCGGCCATCGCCACCGCCGTCGCCGCCCTTGCGAGCACCGCCCCGGAACGATCCGACTCCGTTTCCGGCACCCACAGGAGCGGCGCCCAGGCCAGCGCCAGCACCGCGCTCCACCACCACGGCCAGGCGCCATCGCCCAGGACCGCCTGGAGGGCGAACACGATCGCCAGCGCCACGGGCACGGCGATGGCCATGCTGAGGCCCGAATTGCGGGCCTCGCCCGTGAAGAGCTTGCGCTCGCATTCCCGGACGGCGCTGGAGGCGTTCAGGAAATTATGGGCCTTGTAGAGCGAATGCCCGAGCAGGTGCAGGGCCGCGAAGAGGTACAGGCCCAGGCCGCACTCCAGCAGCATGAAGCCCATCTGCGCGATCGTGGACCAGGCCAGGTGCACTTTCTGGCTGACCCGCGTCAGCAGCACCAGCCCCGCCACCATCGCCGACACCAGCCCGGACACCACCAGCAGCCAGCGCGCGGCGGGCGACACGCCCAGCAGGGGCGCGAACAGCACCAGCACGTACCCGCCCAGGTTGACCACCCCGGCATGCAGCAGCGCCGAGACCGGCGTCGGCGCCTCCATCACCTGGACCAGCCAGCCGTGCACCGGCATCAGCGCCGTGCGCGCAATGACCGCCAGCGCCAGGCAGACGCCGCTCCAGGCCAGGGCCGTGGAGGCATGGCCGGCCGCGATATGCGCCCACAGGACGGAGAAGGATCCGCTGCCCGTCCCGGACCAGGCCAGAAGGGCGGCGGCGATCAGGAGCAGGTCGGCCGCGCGGTCCGTCACGCGTTTCTTGTGCGCGGCCAGCAGCGCGAACGGCCGGTCCCGGTAGAAGCACAGCAGCGCGTGCATCGCATGCCCGATGGCGGCCCACGCCGCGATCAGGACGATCCAGTGGTTGGCGAGCAGCAGCAGGTGCACGGCGGCCAGCACGGCGGCCAGGGCGGTCACGTAGACCGGCTGGCGCGGCTCGCCCCGGAGATGATTGGAGGAATAGACGCCGATGGCGGCGCCCAGCAATTGCACCAGCAGGCTGACCCAGGCGCCGAACGAGTTCACGGCCAGCCAGGCGTCCACGCCGGCCCCCGCCGCGCCGCGCGCATGCGCAAGCGCCAGCTGCGAGACGAGTCCGGCCAGCGCGAAGGCCAACGCGGCGAACGTCAGCGCATTGAACCGCCGCCACAGTCGCTCGACCGTCGCCCGGCCGCGCCACGCCCACAGCGCCGCCGCCGACATCAACAGCGCCGGCGCGAGCGCCAGCATGAAATTCAATGCGTACGAATATGACGAATCCAACACGGAGACTCCAGAAAACGACGTGCGTATTCTTGGAGTTTTCGTATGTTCTGTAAATTACATTTATAATATCGAAAGGTTCTCTAAAACAGAACGATGGACATCAACCAGCTCAACTTCAAGCATCTGTTCTACTTCTGGCGCGTGGCCAGACAGGGCTCCCTCACGCATGCGGCCGAACAGATCCATACGTCCCAGTCGGCCCTCTCCACGCAGATCCGGCAACTGGAAAACCGCCTGGGCACGCCCCTGTTCGACCGCCAGGGCCGCCACCTGGAACTCACCGCGACGGGCCAGCAGGTCTTCGCCTACGCCGAGAGCATCTTCGGGCTGGGCGAGCAGATGCTCGGATGGCTCGAAGGCCGGGACGAAGGCGCCACCCGCGTGCGCGTGGGCAGCGTCTCGACCATGTCGCGCAACTTCCAGGTCAACTGGCTGCGTCCCCTGCTGCGCGACCCGACGGTCGTGCTTTCCGTGGATTCCGGATCGCTGGAGACGCTGGTGGAACGCCTGCTGCGCCATCAGCTGGACGTGGTGCTGGCCAACGAGCCGGTCCCGTCCGACCCCACCCGGCCGACGTCTTCGCGATTCCTCGGCAGCCAGGTCATCTCGCTGGTCGGCCGGGCCGACCGCTGGTCGGGTACCGCGCTGCGGGTCCCGGAAGACCTGGACGCGGTCGAGATGGCCATGCCGAGCGCGCGCCACGGCGTGCGCCTGCAGTTCGACGCCCTGTGCTTCTCGGCCGGAGTGCAGCCGAGGCTGCGCGCCGAGATCGACGACATGACGATGCTGCGGCTGATCGCGCGCGACAGCGGCTGGATCACGGTGCTGCCGGAAGTGGTCGTGCAGGACGAACTGCACTCCGGCGAACTGGTCCACATCGGGCAGTCCTCGCAGCTGACCGAACACTTCTACGCCATCACGGTCCGCCACGGACACCTGGCGGGCCCGCTCAGCCAGCTGCTGTCGCGCGAGGCGGCCGGGGACATCTTCACCGACGCATCCGACCCCATCCAACCCACAAGGACTTCATCGTGTTCCCTCAACGACTGACCGACGGCTACCGCTCCTTCCTGCACGGCCGGCTCGCCACCGAACGCGCGCGCTACCTCGAACTGGCCGAGAAGGGCCAGCACCCGGACATCATGGTGATCAGCTGCGGCGATTCGCGCGTGGCGCCCGAAACCATCTTCGACGCGGGCCCGGGCGAAATGTTCGTGGTGCGCAACATCGCCGGCATCGTCCCGCCCTGCGACGAGGACCCGGAAACCGCCTTCCACGGCACCAGCGCCTGCGTCGAGTTCGGCGTCAACGCCCTGGAGGTCGGCCACATCGTGATCATGGGACACGCCAGCTGCGGCGGCGTCGCCGCCTACGCCAACCAGGCCGCCCCCCTGTCCAAGCGCGACTTCATCGGCAAGTGGATGTCCCAGATCAAGCCCGTGGCCGACGCGGTCGGCCCCCGCACGGGCGACTACGCCGACTGGATCCGCCGGATGGAATGGGGCGTGGTGGAATACAGCATGCGCAACCTGATGACCTTCCCCGCCGTGCGCGAGCGCGTCGAGGCCGGGAAGCTCGCCATCCACGGCGCGTATTTCGGCGTCGCGACGGGGGTGCTGTTCGTGCGCGACCCGGCGACCGGACAATTCGAGCCCTACGCCGAGTCCTGATCCCCCGGACCGGCATGCGGCCGGCTGACGTCGTTGGTTCGCCTCGCCGTGCAACAGCACTGTCTTCGGCTTCCCGCCTCGTCAGCCGGCCACATGCCGGTCCGGGTCCGGATTGGGGTGCCAGTCCAGTTCCCAGTGCCCGCCGCGCACGTTCTGCAGCCACAGCAGGCAGGTCAGGGTCTTGGCGTCGGTCGCCGCGCCGGCGCGGGCGGCATCGAGCAGGGCCTCGTCCGACAGGATGCGGACGTCCAGGAATTCATCCGCGTCCAGGTGCCGCTCACCGGCCGCCAGGCCCCGGGCGAAGAACACGTGGATGATCTCGGTGGAATAGGCGATGGCCAGGTGCATGTCCCCGGCATGGGCCCACTCCCGCGCCGTGTAGCCGGTTTCCTCCCGCAGCTCGCGCCGGGCGCAGGTCCAGGGATCCTCGCCCGGATCGAGCTTGCCGGCCGGGAACTCCGTCATGACGCGGCCCACGGGGTAGCGGAACTGGCGCTCGACCAGCACGTGGCGCTCGTCCAGCAGGGGGATCACCACCACCGCCCCGGGGTGCACGATGTACTCGCGCGTCGAGACGCCGCCGTCGGGCATGCGCACCGTGTCGCGGCGCGCCTTCAGGAAATCGCCCTCGCACAGGGGTTCGCTGCGGATCAGGGTCTCGGTCAGGTGCGCGTCGGAAGTATCGGTCATGGCGTAAAGGAATCGGTCATGGCATGAAGGCGCCGGGGTCGGGTGGCGGAAACGCGCAGCGGCGGACCCGCCGGGCGTACGGCCTTCATCATACGGCGAGGCGCGGCCGCGCGCCGGATCAGAAGACGGGCCCGCCCGTTCCCATCCGACCGGCCCGCCAGTCCCGCGCCGCCGCGTCCAGCTCGCCCCAGGTGCGCAGTCCCCGCCGTTGCGCGCGCCGCAGCGCCACCAGGGCGAGCTCCGCCGTCAGCATGGCGTCGACGACCGCCGCGTGCCGGGCGGGCGCGACCAGCCCGAACGCCGCCGCCCACTCGTCCAGCCCGGCATGCGGGCCAGCCCGGTCCGGAAACAGCATCGGCGCCAGCACCGCCAGGTCCAGCACCGCGCCATCCCAGCGCCGTCCCAGGTGCGCCTTCAGCGCCCGGACCAGCAGCGCGCGGTCGAAGCCGGCATGGAAAGCCAGCCACACCGCGTCGCCCGCGAAATCCAGCAGGCCCTCCAGGGCATCGCCCGGCGCCGTCCCGCGATCGAGGTCGGCCCGCGTCAGGCCGTGGAACAGCCGGCTGGCGAGTCCCAGAGGCCCCGGCGTGCGCAAGACCCGGTCGTACTGGCGGCCCAGCGGGATCGCCAGGTCTTCGATGCGGACCGCGCCGATGGACAGGATGCGGTCCCGCCGCGGATCCAGGCCGCTGGCCTCCAGGTCGAAGACGACGGCCGGCTGGCTGCGGAAATCCCGGTCGCGCCAGGCTTCCCGCTTCATCCACATCGCCGGCTCCGCACGCGCGCGGCGGCCGCGCGGTTCTCCAGGTCCGTGCGCGCGCCGTTCATAGCTGGTAGCTGTAGCGCAGCAGCTTCTGCAGGTCGGCGGCCTGGCGCAGGGCCTCGCGCAGGATGCGCCGGTCCAGGGCGTTGAGCGCGCCCGGCAGGATCTGGTTGGAAGCGGGCTCGCCCGCGTGGATCTGCGCCTGGTGCTGCCGCAGGCGCAGCAACTGCAGGTAGCGATAGGATTCGACGTAGGCATCGACGTCGCGCGCGTTCAGCACCCCGCGCTCGGCCAGCGCCCGCAGGCGGTCCGTCGTGGAAGTGTCGGCGATGCCGTTGGACAGGGCGAGCACCCGGGCCGCGTCCACGAAGGGCGTCAGGGCCTGCGTCTTCAGGTCGAAGCCCGACGCGCCCGCCCTCCAGGCGCCGCCCGCGACCTCGAACAGGCCGCCGGACGGCGGCTGGTTGCGCAGGGCCGTCTCGGCCAGCATCCGCTGGAACTGCGGGCAATCGGCCACCTGGTCCAGCAGGAACCGGCTCAAGGCCTCGAAGCCATTGTCCTCGCCCCACAACAGCCGCAGGTCGAAACAGATCACCGCCTGGAGGATGTGCTCCGGCGTGGGCCGCCGGATGATGTCGGCGAACCAGCGTTCCCATTCCCGCGCCGACAGCCGCAAGGCCGGATTGCCGGCCATGACGTTGCCCCTGCACAGTGGCAGGCCGCAGCGGTCCAGTTCCTGGTTGATCGCCTCGGCCAGCGGCCGCAGCGCCTCGCGGCGATCGCGCGCCTCGGCGTCCGACGCCGCCTGGAACAGCATGCCGTTGTCCTGGTCCGTCAGCAGCGTCTGCTCGCGCCGGCCCTCGCTGCCGAAGGCCAGCCAGGAAAACGGCACGCCGGGGTCGCCCAGGTCCCGCAGGACCAGCTCGATCACGCGATGCGTGGCATGGTCGTTCATCTGCGCGATCAGGCGCAGCACCTGCAGGGCGTCGACGCCGTGCGCCAGCATGCCCGCGACCGCGCGCGACAGGTCCGCACGCAATGCCCCCAGGGCCTCGGCGCTCTCGGCCTGGCGCATCGCCCGCGCCAGGTGCACGATGCCGATCCGCTGCAGGGCGAACAGGTCGCGCTCGGACACCACGCCGGCCAGGGCGCCGGCCTGCGCGACGCACAGGTGGCCGATGCGATGGCGCGTCATCAGCAGGATCGCATCGAAGGCCGTGGCATCGGGCGGCAGGCACACGGGATCCCGCGTCATGACCGTCTCGATCGGGGCATCCAGCCGGATCGCCGCGCCCGCCACCTCGCGGCGCAGGTCGCGCAGGGTGAAGATCCCCACGGGCCGGCGGCGCTCGTCCGTGACGACGATGCTGCCCACCCGGCGCTCGTGCATCCGCCGCACGGCCTGGGACAAGGGCAGGTCCGGCGCGCAGGCCACCGGGTCGCGCGCCATGATCGACGCCAGCGCCTGGTCGAAGACGTAGCCTTCGCCCTGGACCGTGGCGGCCTCCTGCCGCGTGAGCTGGTGCAAGCGCCCGAGCAGGCTGCCCGCGCCGCGCAGGACGAAGGCGCGAAAGGGTTCGGATCGCTCCAGGGCCTCGATGAAATCCGGCCGGTCCATCTGCAGGCAGAAGGTATCCTGCAAGGCGCGGTAGCGCGTGCGGGTGGGCCGCCCCCCCAGCAGCGCGGCCGCCGGAAAGGCGTCGGCCGGCCCCAGGACGAAACTGTCGTCCGTGCCGGAACCGGGGGACGGTTCCCCCGCCGCGCCGGGGCCGGGGCGGCGCCCCTCGACCGCGCCCTGGCGGATCAGGTACCACGAACCGGCGGGCCCGTCGCCGGGGGACGCGATGTCCTGCCCCTCCTCGAAGAAGCGCAGCCGCATCCGCTCGATCAGCCGGCGCACATGCGGCGGCTCCATCTGGTCGAAGGGCGGATGTTCCCGCAGGAACCCCATCAATCCCTGCACGTTCTGGTTCACGGCGTCCCTGTCCGCCGCATTCCGTCTTGCTGGCATGGCACCGCTCCCTCGCCCGTCATCGATATCCGATTCATACCACGTTTCCCGGCGCCCCCGGTCGACCGGCGTCAAAGGGCCGCGCGGGGCGTCAGCGGCCGCGCAGCCAGGCCTCGGCGCTGGACTCGGGCGCCGGATGGCCGACGAAGTAGCCTTGGCCGACATCGCAGCCCATGTCCCGCAGCAGGTCCAGCGTTTCCCGCGTTTCGATGCCCTCGGCGATCACCATCAGGCCCAGCGTGTGGCTCATCTCGATGATCGAGCGCACGATGGCGCGCATGTCCGGATCGGCGGCCATGCCGGCCACGAAGGACTGGTCGATCTTCAGCGCGTCGACGGGCAGCCGGTTCAGGTAGGCGAACGAGGAATAGCCGGTGCCGAAGTCGTCGATCGACAGCCGCACCCCCAGGGCGTTCAGGGCGTGCAGGGTATCCAGCGCCCGGGCGGGATCGGCCATGATGGCGCTTTCCGTGACTTCAAGCTCCAGCAGCGCGGGGTCCAGACCGTGGCGCAGCAGGGCGTCCCGGACCTGGCTGGGGAAATGGCCGTCCAGCAGGTTCCGAGCGGACACGTTCACGGCCATGCCGACCCCGGGATGGACGGCCTGCAGCCTGGAGCAGCAGGCCACCGCCTGATCCACGACCCAGAGGGTGAAGGGGTGGATCAGGTCGCTGACCTCGATGACGGGAATGAACCGGCCCGGCGGAATCAGGCCCCGCTCCGGGTGCAGCCAGCGGGCCAGGGCCTCGAAGCCCATCGGCGAACCCGAGGCCCGCGGACCGTCGCCCAGGAAGATCTTGGGCTGCAGGTGCAGCAGGAACTGGCCCTGCGCCAGCGCCGTGCGCAGCTCGCCCCGCAGCAGCAGGTGGTCGTGGACGCTGGCGCGGTCCTGGGGATTGAACACGGCGATCCCCAGGCCGTCGCGCTTGGCCCGGCGCATCGCGGTGTCGGCGCAGCGGACCAGCTCGTCCGGATCGCGGGCGTGCCCGGGATGCACGGCCAGGCCGAAGCTGCAGCTGATGCGGATCTGCAGCTCGTTCAGCGCGAACGGATCGCGCAGCGCGGCCAGCAGGACGCGCACTTGCTCCTGGGCCTGGTCCTCGTCGCCCGTGTCCAGCAGGAAGGCGAATTCATCGCTGCCCAGCCGGGCCAGCACGCACGCCGGGCCCAGCAGTCCCTGGAGCCGCTGCGCGACCGCCTGGAGCAGCCGGTCGCCCGCGTCGTGCCCCAGCGCCTCATTGACTTCCTTGAAGCCGTCCAGGTTGGACATGACCAGAGTCCAGGGCGCCTCGGGGGCCTGCTCCGACCGCGCCTGCAGGCGCCGCAGGATGTCGCCCCGGTTCAGCAGTCCCGTCAGGGGATCGTGGGCGGCCTGGTAGGCCAGCGCCCGCTGCTGGGCCCGGCGCTCGCTGATATCCAGGAAGGTCACCAGGCAGAACTCCAGCCGGCCGTCCTGCCAGATCGGATAGGACCAGTATTCGGCGGGGAAGCAGGTGCCGTCGCGGCGCCACAGGACCTCGTCGTCCACGTGGATTCCCCTGCCCGCCTCCAGGGCCAGGTGCATGCGGCATTCTTCGAGGGGATAGGGGCGGCCGTCCTCGTGCTGGTAATGGATCAGGCTGTGGAAGTGTTGCCCCACCAGCTGGTCGGGGTGGTCGTATCCCAGCAGGTGCGAGCAGGCCTGGTTGGCGAAGATGCAGCAGCCCGTCGCATCCAGTCCGTAGATGGCTTCCGCCGTCACGTCCATCAGCTGGCTGATCAGGCGCTCGCGTTCCTTCAGCCCGCGGCTCAGCGTCTCGCGCTCGGTCAGGTCGCGGATGACCAGCACGTGGGCCATCTGGCCGGTGAACATCAGGGACAGGCTGCGCACTTCGACGAACAGGGGCTGCCCGTCCCGGCGGCGATGGCGTTCGTAGGAAAAGGCGGTGTCCGGCTGATGATCGAGCACCTCGATGCGCAGGTCGTCGAGGGTCAGCCGCAGGAAATGGTCCCGGTCGTAGCCATAGCGGCGCATCGCCTCGTCGTTGACGGCCAGGAAGCGGCCGCTGTCCAGGCTCAGCACCATCATGGGGTTGGGACTGCCCTCGAACAGCAGCCGGTAGCTCTGCTCGGACTGGGCCAGGGAACGCTGGTACGACTGCAGGGCGTCGGCCATGTCGTCGAACTGCTGGCCGATTTCGCGCAGGTCCCGCCCCTGCAGCCGCTCGGCCACGCGTCCGGAGAAATCCTGGGACGCCAGCCGCCGCACGGCGTCGCGCAGATGTTCGAGGCTGCGTCCGGCCGCCAGCTGCATCAGGTTCCAGGCCGCCAGCGCCGCCACGCACAGCAGCAGCGCGATGATGAACACCCCGATCCACAGGGCGCGGCGCGCCTCGGCGTAGAGCGCCGATTCCGGCACCTCGTAGCGCACGGACAGTCCGTGCGGATCCCCCCGGGGCCCCGCGGTCATGGACAGCACGACCCAGCGGCGGCCGTCCGCGTCCGTGTGCGTGCCGCGCATCAGGCCGGCCACGTCGGCCGGATGCGGATCCAGCCGTTCGCCCAGGTGACTGGTGTCGCCCGGCACGCGCTGCAGCACGTGTCCCTGGCGGTCCAGGATCCACAGGCGTCCCCCGGGCAGCAGGTCGGGGATGGCCGCGCCGGCCCGCAGGTAGCCCAGGTTCATGCCCCCGAAGACCACGCCGCCGTTGACCCCGGAATCCCCCGGCACGCGCACCGCCAGGACCAGCGTGGGCAGATTGGACATCCGCCCGATGATGAAGCCGCCCAGCGTGACGTCGGCCTGCTGGATGGCCTTGCGGAAGTAGTCCCGGTCGCCGAGATAGACGCCGTCGGGATCCGGATCGGGCAGCCCCGAGCAGACCTGGTGGCCGCGGGCGTCGGTCACGCCCAGGTTCAGGTAGCGCGGCAGGCGCGCCAGCAGGGAAGCCAGGTATCCGCGGCATTCGCCCCATCGCTCGTGGCGCAGGACGGGGGAGTTCGCCAGGGTATGGAGCACATCGCTGGCGTCGTTGATCAGGGCCCGGTCGTAGGCCGCCGTCACACTGACCAGGCTTTCGGCCGCGCGCTCGCTGCTGGCCGCCAGGCTCCGGTACTGGTGCCAGACGTAGTAGCCCAGGCCGCAAAGGATCGGCACGATGACTGCCAGGACCGCCAGGAACAGGCGCGCCCGAAGGCTGTCGAGCAATCCTGCGCGGGGACCCGTGCCGCGAGAATCGGACAATCCGTGCCTCCCTTGCGTGTCTGTCCGGCTCCAGGAGCAGTGCCGTCAGAAGGAAATATACACGGAACCGGCGGAGATCAATCCGCCGAAAATCAGCCGACTCAGCGGGTCATGCCGACGATCACGCGGGCCATGTCTTCTTCTCCCAATGAATGAAGGCCCACCGCATCGGCGCACCGCCTCGGGCCGCGCGCGCGGGGTCGGCATCGTACCAGGCGCGCAGGCGCGCCCGCTCCGAGTCCCCGAGATCCGGGTAGGTCCAGGACACCCGCTCGGCGAAGGCCTCGAACGAGGCCGTCCCCGCCAGGCGGCTGGGTATCTCAATATAGTCGATGCGGGGGTGGATGCCCTTGCGATGCAACAGGTTGACGACGTAGATGTAGTCCGGAAACCCCTGGTGGCCGCGCCCGACGACGTCCGCGATGGCGGGGTCCATGAAATGGCCGCCCACCAGATGGGTCATGTAGACGCGCAGGCGGGCATGGGCCGACAACTTGTCCAGCGCGGCATCCAGGTCGGCCACGTTCGACGCCCGCGAGGCCACGGCGATGTCGCAGACCGGCACGTCGGACCAGTCGTCCTCCCAGGCGCGGTGGATCGCCGCGACGTTGCCGGCGCCCTGCCGCGCGGCCTGCCCGCGCAGGGCGTCGAGCATGGCCGTGCTGTAGTCCAGGCCATGGACGCGCTCCAGGCGCGCGGCCAGCGGCAGGCAGATGGTGCCGGGACCGCAGCCCACGTCCAGCAGCGTGCGCGCGCCGCTCAGGTCCATGCGCGAGAGGAATTCGCCGGCATAGCCGCTCGTGCCGGCCAGGGGCATGCCGCTCTTCCTGACCCGGGCGTCCCACTCGCCCGCCTGCTTCGGCGGACGGCCGCTGCGGGCCATGTGGTTGCGGTACATCCGGGCGAAATCCAGGTCCTCGATCGTCAAGGCGTCGTCATTCATGCCATCATCCATCAGTTCCGTGCGGGCATCGCGCACACCCGCGCGCCCCATTCGTTCAACAGACCGGCATCCACCGGCAGCTCCACGCCCAGGCCGCCGGTGAAGCGCCGCCAGTCCTCCAGGAATTCCCCGGCGACGATGGTCAGCACCGGAATGCCCTCGGTCATCAGGGCGAGGAACTCCGCGGCGAAACCGCCGCCGCCCGCTTCCTGGCGGCCATATCGGCTCACGACCACCAGGTCCGGGCGGTCATTCCCGGCCACACGCAGCGCGGCGCTGGCCGCCGCCAGCCGGAAGACGTCCAGGCAACACGCCCGGGACCCCGCGCCCAGGTCCTGGAAAATCTCGAAGGACTCGCCGGTCCGGACGTCGCGCAGGCGCCGCCGGGACCGGCCCGCCTCCTCGCCGCCCGGCTCCGTCACGAGGCCGCGCACGTCCAGCCCCGCGCGGGACTGGCGCTCGACGAAGGCGCGCATCAACGCATCGGCCCCGTCCTCGTGGTCATGGACGATGGCGGCGATCGGCAGCGTGGTCATGGGCGGTTCTCCTGGCGTCGGATCCGGCGGCGACAGGCGCCATGCCACGCCGCCGACATTGTCATGCGGAGACCGGACACCCGGCCTTGATGCCGCGCAAACGTCCCCCGGCCCAGCATAAGCCAGTCGGGCACACATTCGCTATATACACAAGATTATAACGACCATCACGCCGCGGTCCGGCCGGCGGGCGTCCCGCCCTACAATGAAGCCTTTCTCCGATAGTCCCTGGAATCCCCGATGTTCACATTCGCCCCCCGGACCTACGCCAGCAAGGCGGAACACTACGCCGACCTGGCCGCCCAGGCGCGCGGCCTGATCGCGGGGGAACCCGACCTGATCGCCAACGCGGCCAATTTCAGCGCCCTGGTGTTCCACGGCCTGCCACAGCTGAACTGGGCGGGCTTCTACCTGTACGACGGCACGGAACTGGTGGTCGGCCCCTTCCAGGGCAAGCCCGCCTGCATCCGCATCGCCCTGGGATCGGGCGTCTGCGGCACGGCCGCGCAGACGCGCCGGACCCAGGTCGTCCGCGACGTCAACGCGTTCGCGGGGCACATCCCCTGCGACTCCGCCTCGCAATCGGAAATCGTCGTGCCGCTGGTGCGCGCGGACGGATCGCTGCTGGGCGTCTGGGACGTCGACAGCCCCGTCACGGACCGCTTCGACGAGGACGACCGGCGCGGGATGGAGGCCCTGTGCCGGGTCTTCATGAACCACCTGAACGGCCGGGACTGATCCCGGCCCGGAACGGCCGCCGCCCTACCAGTCCAGCGGCAAGGACAGGCGCGCGCCCAGACCGTAATCCCCGGACGTCAGGTTGCGGTTCGTTTCCAGGCGCACCCGCAGGTGCGGGCCGTAGCGGAAACCGTGGACCAGGCCGACCCGTTCGTCCAGCCCGCCCCCCGCATCCAGCCGCCGCTCGAACGACCCGCTGAACGAGCCCCAGCGGCCCGCCGCCAGGTCCAGCTGCCATTGATTGCTGACGCAATCGCACCCTGGATCGCCGCCGTACGCAGCCAGGTCCGCATAGCCGGGCCCCTGCCGCGCGTTCACCCAGGACAGGTCCCAGCCCGGCACCAGGCCCAGGGTGTAGCCCAGCTGGCGGCGCCAGCCCTCGGCCAGCGGCTGGCGCGATCCGGACACCCCGAACCGCCAGGCGCCCGCGCCGCCCATGGAATAGTCCCCGCCCAGCCCCAGCGCCGTCAGGCCCGGGGCGCCTTGCAGCCGCGAGCCCAGGATCAGGTCGCGGTCCAGCGCGTAGCGCGTGGTCGCATCGACCGCGACCGGTCCGTACGCCAGGTCGCCCTCGGCGGCCGCGCGGCCGGCCGGCCCGTCCAGGGCGCCGGCCGCCACGGCATAGTCCCACGATCCGGACGGCAGGCGCCCCTGGGAAACGGAACGGGACAGGCCCACGCCCGCGAGGCGCACAGGCCGCCCCCAGCCGGGCGCGCCCGCCGCCGTATTGCCCAGCGTCACGCCATACCCGGCGGAACTGCGGTAGCGCCAGTTCCGCGCGCCGAGGGACCAGGCATCCAGGCCGCCGGAGGCCACCGGGCCGAGCCGATCCGGCGGCGCCGCCGGATCGGCGGCATCGCCGAACCAGCGCAGGCCGGTCCCGCCCGGCCGATAGCCATATCCATCCACCGGCCCGTTCAGGGACAGCAAGTCGTAGCGGAGTCCGGGAGCGGTGCCGTCGGACACCGTGCCGGCCGCGTCCGGCGCGACGTCCGACGGGACGTCGCGGGGCACGTCGGGGACGGCATAGCGCTGGGGGGCCAAGTCGATGAGCGCCGGATCCGGGTCGGCCGCCTGCCAGGCCAGGGCCGGCGCAAGGCCGGCGCCGCACAGCAGGGCCGACGCGGCCAGCGGCCGGACGATCCTATTCATGACGGGATGACGCACAGGGTTCCCCGGGCCATGCGGACCCGGGCGATGAATCCGGGGATTCCGCGGTCCGGCGGACCGCCGCAAAACCCCTGAAGCGGACCAGGGTACCACGATGCCCAGGACACTTGAAACCTCGAAAATGTTTCAGGCAAAAAATTGAAACCGCGCTTGATCACACCATATATTGTGTTTATCATTTCCAGCCACACTACATGTAGAAAACAAAGCACTTCCACCAAGGACCGCAGGCCGTGATCAAGAACATCGTCAAGCGTGACGGACGCATCGAACCCTACATCCCCAGCAAGCTCAATGGCTGGGGCCGATGGGCCGCCGCCAACCTGGGCCACAAGGTCGACTGGAGCAGCATCGTACTGCAAGCCGTCAGCACCATGCCCGAGACGGTCTCCACCGCCGACCTGCAGGAAAAGCTGATCCAGAACTGCCTCGACAAGGACACCTGGTCCTACTACCTGATGGCGGGCCGGCTCTACGCGTCCCACCTGCACAAGATCATCCACGGCCCGGGCATCCCCACCGTCAAGGCGCTGCACGACCGCATGGTGGCCGACGGGGTGATGGTGCGCATGAACTACACCGACGCCGAATACGCCGAGATCGAGACCTTCATCGACCACGAGCAGGACTACGACACGCCGCACTTCTCGCTGCACTACATCCGCAAGAAGTACAGCCTGCAGAACCGCGTCACCCGGCAGGAATACGAGACCCAGCAGTTCGTCTACATGCGCATGGCCATGGCCCTGTCGGAAAACGAGCCCGCCGAGCGCCGGATCGACCTGGTGCGGCGCTTCTACACCGAATTCTCCGCCAAGCGGATCTCGGCGCCCACGCCCAACTACGTGAACCTGGGCACGAAGCTGCGCGGCTTCGCCTCGTGCTGCCTGTACGTGGTGGACGACAACGAGGCGTCCCTGGCCATCGGCGACCACATCGCCTACCGCATGACCGCCGCCTCGGCCGGGATCGGCAGCCACCTGATCACCCGCAGCAAGGGCGACCCGGTGCGCGGCGGTCTGATCCAGCACCAGGGCAAGCTGCCCTACCTGGCCTCCCTGGGCAAGGCGGTCCACGCCAACATGCAGGCCGGCCGCGGCGGCGCCTGCACCACCTACTATTCCGGCTTCGACCCCGAGGCCGAGGTCATCGCCTACCTGCGCAATCCGCGCAGCACCGAGGACCGCAAGAACCGCGACCTGCACTACGCGCTGGTCACCAACAAGCTCTTCGCCGAAAAGGCCGCCCGCAACGAGGAAGCCTTCTCGTTCAACGTGCGCACGGCCCCCGAGCTCACCCGGCTGTTCTTCGGCCCCGACTCGGCCGCCTTCAAGCGCGAATACGAGCGTCTGGAACGCGACCCGTCCTTCAAGAAGGAATACTTCAAGCCGCGCGACCTGATCCTGACCTCGCTGAACGAGGCGCTGGAAACCGGCGTGGCCTACCTGGCCAACATCGACGAGATGAACCGCCACACGCCCTTCAAGGAGCCCATCCATTCCAGCAACCTGTGCCTGGAAATCTGCGAGCCCAACCGCCCCTACCAGGACATGCGCGACCTGTACTCGGACCACGAGGTCGGCCACATCACGGTCGAGCTCGCCGACGGGACGACGCAGACCTTCGACTACAACGCGCCGCTGACCGTCGCGGTCGCCGACTCCACCCTGCCACGCGTCATCTTCGCCGGCGAGCTGAAGGCGGGCGACGACATCCTGTCCGACGAGCCGGGCCGGGGCGGCCGGGTCGCCCGCGTGGTCGAGATCCACGAAGAACCCGAGATCGCCCTGTGCTCCCTGGGGGCCATCGCCTACGACGCCATCGGCGAGGACGACGACGAGGCCTACCAGGAAGCGATGTACCTGACGTTGAAGATGATCGACTACTGCATCCTCAACTCGCACTACGTGCTGCCCCACGTGGCCGTGACCGCCAAGGCCCGCATGAACGCCGGCGTGGGGCTCATGGGCGTTGCCACCCACATGGCCCGCAAGGGCCTGAAGTACGACACCGACGAAGGCCGCGAGGAACTGCACCGCATCGCCGAGCGCCACATGTACCACGCCATCCGGGCCTCGCTGCGCATCAGCAAGGAACGCGGCGTCGCGCCCTGGATGCACAAGACCCGCTGGCCCGACGGCTGGCTGCCGATCGACACCTACAACCGCAACGTCGACGAGTTGGGCGACTTCCACAACCGCTACGACTGGGAAGCCCTGCGCACGGAGATCATGCAGAACGGCGGCATCGCCCATTCGTGCCTGGTGGCGTACATGCCGGGGGAATCGTCCTCCAAGGCGCTGGGCAAGCCCAATTCGCTCTATCCCGTGCGCGACGTCACGCTGAACAAGACCGACGGCTCGGTCACGATCCGCTGGGCCGCGCCCGACAGCGACAACCCGGCCTACTTCTACCAGTCGGCCTGGGACATTTCCGAAGTCGACATGATCAAGGCCTACGCGGTGTTCCAGAAGTTCACCGACCAGGGGATTTCCGCCGACCTGTGGCGCCGGATCAAGGACGACGACAAGGTGTCCAGCCGGGAACTGCTCACCCACTACTTCACCATGGTGAAGTACGGCATGAAGACCCGCTACTACTACAACTCGAACGTGGCCTCGGACAAGACGCTGGACAACGCCGGCAGCATCCACGGCGGCGTGGAAGAAACCGCCTGCGAAGGCTGCACGATGTAAACACCACGGCCCCGGACGGCGGCCGTTCCGGGGTCGCCGACCGACCCGCCACAGGCATCAAGGATAAAAATGACCCAAGCATTGCCCACCAAGATCTTCAACGCAGAAAAGTCCGACTACGCCTTTCCGGAAATCATTCTGGGCCAGGACCAGGGCCTGTTCGACACGATCAACAAGTTCTACCCCGAAATCTGGAAGCTCTACAAGACGCTGAAGAACCAGGACTGGGACGAGAACGAGTTCGACTATTCCACCTGCAACGTGCAGTTCAAGACCTGCGACCGCCATACCTACGACATGATGGTCAAGACCCTGGCGTGGCAATGGGAGGCCGACAGCGTCGCGTCGCGCTCCATCGCCGGCGTGCTGGCCCCGGTCTGCACCAGCAGCGAAGCCTGGTCCGGCTGGGTGGAAATCACCAAGAACGAGATCGTCCACGCCGCCACGTACTCCGAAATCGTCCGCAACAGCTTCGACAACCCGGACGACATCCTCAACGAGATCCTGTCGGTCAAGGAAGCCATCAGCCGCCTGCGCGTCGTCAGCGAGGTCTTCGGCCGGGCCTTCGAAGTCAGCTACGACTACGCCCGGGGCCGGCGCGAGAACGACCAGGAAACCTACAACGCCATCTACCTGTTCATCGTCGCCGTGCTGTGCATGGAGCGCATCCAGTTCCTGGCCTCGTTCGCCGTGACCTTCGGAATCTGCGACGGCACGGGCCTGTTCCAGCCCATCGGCAAGGCGGTCCAGAAGATCGCCCAGGACGAGTTCGAGGTCCATGTCCAGTACGGCAAGGAGGTCCTGCGCGCGATGTTCAAGACCGAGCGCGGCCGCATCGCCTTCGAGCAATGCCGGGACAAGATCGTCCAGATGATCGACGAGGTCGACGCCAGCGAGGTCGAATGGACCGACTATGCCTTCTCCGAAGGCCGCGAGCTCACCGGCGTCACCTGCCAGATGATGAAGGACTGGGTCCACTTCAGCGCCACCGACGTGGCCCGCTTCTTCGGCGTCGAGGACCGGGTGTCCTTCCCGATCATCACCGAGAACCCCCTGAAATACATGGAGAACTGGCTCAACATGAGCAAGGTCCAGGCTTCCAACCAGGAAGAGGACACCGCCCAGTACAAGGTCGGCGTGATGAAGCGCGACGACGAGAACGAAGTGTTCGACGTGGATTTCTGAATCCGCGCCTCCTGCCATACCTCCCGATCAAACCCCGACCGACAAAAAAGGATCCGACATGTCCATCACCGTCTATTCGAAGCCCAACTGCCCGCAATGCGAACTCACCAAGCGCGACATGGACATCCTGGGCATCGAGTACGAAACCGTGGACCTGACCCAGCGCCAGGACCAGCTCGAACGCCTGATCGGACTGGGCCACCGCAGCGCGCCCGTGATCGAGACCGACCGCGAGACCTGGTCGGGCTACAACCAGGAAAAGATCAAGGGGCTGGTCTCGTACGCCTGATCTCATGCACGATACGAACGACACCGCCTCGCTGCTTCCGTCCGACGCCGGGCAGGCCCTGCTGATCGGGCGCATCCATGATCCACACGACCAGGGCCCCAGCGTGGTCGCCCTCAGGAATGGGGTCCTGGTCGACCTGACCAGCCGGTTCCCGACGGTCTCCGAACTGCTGGACCAGGACGATCCGGCCGCGGCCGTGGCGCAGGCGGCCCCGGCCCGCTGGCAATTCGACACGGTGGCGCGCGCCACCCTCGCCGGCGACCGGACCGCGCCGCGCTTCGTGGCGCCCTGCGACCTCCAGGTCATCAAGGCCTGCGGCGTCACGTTCGCCGACAGCATGCTCGAACGCGTCATCGAGGAAAAGGCGGGCGGCAACCCCCAGGACGCCGCCCGCATCCGCCACGAGATCGGCCAGGCGATCGGCACGGCCATCTCCAGCATCCGCCCCGGATCCAGGGAAGCCGAAGAGGCGCGCCGATATCTGATCCGGGAAGGCCTGTGGTCGCAATACCTGGAAGTCGGCATCGGTCCGGACGCCGAAGTCTTCACCAAGGCTCCGGTGCTGTCGGCCGTGGGCAGCGGCGAACCGATCGGCATCCTGAAGGCCTCGCAATGGAACAACCCGGAACCGGAACTGGTCCTGGCGGTGGACTCCAGGGGCCGGATCCTCGGCGCCACGCTGGGCAACGACGTGAACCTGCGGGACATCGAAGGCCGCAGCGCCCTGTTGCTGGGCAAGGCCAAGGACAACAACGCCTCGTGCGCGATCGGCCCCTTCATCCGGCTGTTCGACGCGCGCTTCACCCTGGACGACGCCCGCCGGCTCGAAATCCGCCTGAACGTGACCGGCGAGGACGGCTTCGTCCTGGACGGCCACAGCTCCATCCGCCGGATCAGCCGCGACCTGGCGGACCTGGTGGCCCAGACCTGCGGCCGGCATCACCAGTATCCGGACGGCTTCATGCTGTTCACCGGCACCCTGTTCGCCCCCACCGAAGACCGCGACGCCCCAGGCCAGGGCTTCACCCACAAGCCGGGCGACGTCGTGCGCATCGGTTCGCCCCAACTAGGAACGCTCATCAACCGCGTGACCTACAGCGAAGAGGCGCCGCCCTGGACGGGCGGCATCGCCTGGCTGATGCGCAACCTGGCCCGGCGCGGCCTGCTGTCCGCCTGAAGCGAGGCCCCGCCGGCGGGATCAGACCGTGGCCCCCATCTGCCACGGCGCGAACTCGTTCTGGCCATAGCCGTGCAGTTCGCTCTTGCTGGGCGTCCCGGAAGCGGTTTCCAGGATGAGCCGGTAGATCTTCTCGCCCAGCCCCTCGACCGTGTCCTGCCCGGTGACGATCGTCCCGCAGTTCAGGTCGATGTCCTCGCCCTGCCGCTCCCAGCAGGCATTGTTGGTGCTGAGCTTGAGCGAAGGCGCCGGCATGCAGCCATAGGCCGACCCGCGCCCGGTCGTGAAGCAGATCAGGTTCGCGCCCGAGGCCACCTGCCCCGTCGCCGAGACCGGATCGAATCCCGGGGAATCCATGAAGACGAGCCCGCGCGCGCGGACCGGCTCCGCGTAGCACAGGACGTCGTTCAGGTTCGTCGTGCCGGCCTTGGCGACCGCGCCCAGGGATTTTTCCAGGATGGTCGTCAACCCACCCGCCTTGTTCCCGGCCGACGGATTGTTGTTCATCTCGGCATGGTTGCGCACGCAATAGTCCTTCCACCACTCGATGCGGGCGACCAGTTTCTCGCCCACCTCGCGGCTGGCCGCCCGCTGGGTCAGCAGATGCTCGGCGCCATAGATTTCGGGCGTCTCGGACAGAATGGCCGTCCCGCCGGCCCGCACCAGCCGGTCGACCGCCGCCCCCAGGGCCGGATTAGCGGTGATGCCCGAATAGCCGTCCGAACCCCCGCACTGCAGCCCGACCACCAGGTGCGAGGCGGACACGAGCTCCCGCCGCACGGCGTTGGCCGCCGGCAGCATGTCCCGGATCCTGGCGACGCCCTGCGCCACGGCCTTGCCCGTGCCGCCGGCGTCCTGGATCGAATAGGCATGGAGCTGGGGCCCCTCCCGCAATTCGCCCGCCGCCATCACGCCGGATATCTGGTTCGTCTCGCAGCCCAGGCCGATCAGCAGGATGGAATGGAAGTTCGCATGGCGCGCGTAGCCGGCCAGGGTCCGGCGCAGGGTGTCGATGGCCTCGCCCTGCGAGGCCATGCCGCATCCCGTGGCGTGCGTCAGCGCCACGACCCCGTCCACCTGGGGATAGTCCCGCAAGGCCGCCGGATTGATGTCCCGGCGGAAATGGTCGGCCACGGCGCGCGCCACCGTGGCCGAACAGTTGACCGTGGTCAGGATGCCGATGTAATTGCGCGTCGCCACGCGTCCGTCGGGACGGCGCAGGCCCATGAACACGTCCCGCCCGGGATCGACCGGACAGTCCCTTTTCCGCCGGCAGAACTCGTATTCGCGATGCAGGTCGACCATGTGCAGGTTATGGACGTGGACGTGCTGTCCGGCCTGTATGTCGCAACTGGCCACGCCGATGGCCTGGCCGTACCGGTAGACGGGGCTGCCGGCGGCGATCGCCCGGGCAGCCAGCTTGTGGCCGGCCGGCACCAGCCCCCGGACCTCGACGTCCTCGACCCGGTCGCCGGGCATGAGCTGCTCGGCGGCGATCAGGACATTGTCCGCCTCGTTCAGGCGGATGACGTGTTTCTGCATGTGTGCCTCGCTGGATCAATGGGCCGGACACGACGGATCCGGCCGGTACGCTAGCCGATCACGGCCATCAGGCGGGCATGGGCCCGCGTCAGGTGCCGGTACATGGCGGCCTGGGCCTGCAACGGATCGCGGGCCGCCACGGCATCGTAGATTTCCTGATGCTCCTGCACGGCGTCCAGCCAGACCGACTCGGTGTCGAACAGGCGGTGCATGGAGCCGCCGATCGGGGTGTAGCGCTGGTCGAACAACTCTTCGAGCGTCTGGATCAGCAGGCGGTTGTGGGTCGTGGAGGACAGGGTGACGTGGAACAGGCGGTCGGCGTCGGCCAGGGGCTTGTCCCCGGTGCGGTCGCGCGTGCCGACCGCCCGGCGCATGGCCTCGACGCTGGCGCCCAGCGTCCTGAGCTGCTCCCGGGTGATGAATCGCGCCGCGTGCGCGGCCACCCCGCCCTCCAGGAAATACCGGGTCTGGCTCACGTCCTGCGGACTGTGGCCCATCAGCGAGACATCATGGTCGGCGACCAGGGCCGCCGCGCCGGCATCGGCATCCCCCGCGGAGGCGTCCCGCTTCAGGTAGATGCCCGACCCCACCCGGATCTCGATCTCGCCCTGCAGTTCCAGCACGATCAGGGCCTCGCGCAGGCTGGGGCGGGAAATCCTGAGCTGCTGCGCGAGCTCCCGCTCGGACGGCAGCCGCGCGCCCGCCGGGATGTCCATCCGGCGGATTTCCCGGCGCAGGGCGTCCGCCACCTGCATGTACCCCCGCGTGCGATCCACGACGTGAATCGAAACGTCCGCTGCCTTTTCCATGAAGGATCTCCACTCCCCGGCGAAATCCGCCGACAGCTCATTTTATCTGGTCAGACCGGTAATACAAAAATCAGGGAAATCCATAACTGGTTTTACCGGTCAGTCCTTTTAGACTATCACCAGCCATCGAAACCCTTCACCGGCCGCCGGCCGGCCAGCGAGGCCCCGAGCATGACCTATCAATTCGATTTCGGCGCGGTGCTGCAGTACTGGCCCCTGTTCCTCCAGGGGGTCGAGACCACGCTCCTGATGTCATTCTGGTCCACCCTGGCGGGGTTCGTCATGGGCGTGGGCTGCGCCATCGCCCGCAGCTCCGGCGGCCCCCTGCTGCGGCGAGTCGTGGGCGCCTACGTCGAAGTCATCCGCAACACCCCCCTCATCATCCAGAGCTATTTCCTGATCTTCGGTCTGTCCAGCGTCGGCCTCACCCTGTCGATCCTGACCGGCGCCATCCTCGCCCTGGTGATCAACATCACGGCCTATACCTGCGAGATCGTGCGCGCCGGGATCGAATCCGTCCCCCGCAGCCAGCGCGAGGCCGGCGAATGCCTGGGTCTGTCCCCCTTCCAGGTCTACTGGCACATCATCCTCGTGCCGGCGCTGGAGCGCGTCTACCCCGCCCTGACCAGCCAGTTCGTGCTGCTGATGCTGGTGACCAGCCTGCTGTCGGCCGTAGGGACGGAAGACCTGTTCGGCATCGCGGGCAACATCCAGGCGCTCACCTTCCGCAACTTCGAAGTCTTCGTCGTGCTGTGGGTGGTGTACCTAGCCATGTCGGCCCTGGTGCGGGGCGCCTTCGCGCTGGCCGGCAAATTCATGTTCGTGCGCAAGCGCAAGCTCGGCACCCTGCTCTGAGGCATCGCCATGAACCAGGAACAAGCACTGTATCTGCTGGCCGGCGCGTGGGGCACCGTGCTGCTCTCGGCCCTGACCTTCGCCTGCTCGGCCCTGCTGGGCCTGGCCATCGCCCTGATGCGAGTATCCGGCAGCCGTGCCGTCAGGAGCACCGCCTTCGGCTACATCAATGTCATCCAGGGCACGCCGCTGCTGGTGATCATGGGCATCTGCTTCTACGGGCCGTCGATCTTCGGCGCCGCGGAGACATCGCCGCTGTTCGCGGCCGTCCTGGCCCTGACGGTCCACGCGGCCGCGTTCCTCGGGGAAATCTGGCGCGGCTGCATCGAGTCCGTGCCCCGCAACCAATGGGAAGCCGCCGAATGCCTGGGGCTGAATCGCATCCAGCGCATGTTCAAGGTCATCTTGCCGCAAGCCTTCAAGATCGCCGTGCCGCCCACGGTGGGCTTCATGGTCCAGATCGTCAAGAACACCTCGTTCGCGTCCCTGGTCATCGGTTTCGCCGAGCTGTCCTACAACGCCAAGATCCTCAACAATTCGACCTTCAAGCCCTTCCTCTATTTCGGCGCGGCGGCGGTCCTGTATTTCCTCATCTGCTACCCCCTGTCCTGGTTCAGCCTCCGGCTCGAACGCAAGCTGACCATCGCGCGCAGCTAAGACACGGATCTCCGAAGGAGCCCTCCCATGACGGAAGTCGTACGCCTCAGCAACGTCCACAAGCGGTTCGGCGACAACCATGTACTCAAAGGCATCGACCTCAGCATCCAGAAAGGCGAGATCGTGGCCATCATCGGCCAGAGCGGCTCGGGGAAAAGCACCGCCCTGCGCTGCATGGACCACCTGGAAATCATCGACGAGGGGGAAATCACGGTCTGCGGCCATACCTTCGGGAAGGGGATCTCCAGCGCCGACCTGAAGAAGCTGCGCCAGGACGTGGGGATCGTGTTCCAGAGCTACAACCTGTTCCCTCACCTGACGGCCGAGCAGAACATCACGCTCGCGCCCCGCTCGGTGCGCAAGCTGCCCGCCGCGCAGGCCAGAAAGATCGCCGCCGACGTGCTCGCCCAGGTCGGGCTGAGCGACAAGGCCGGCTGCTACCCCGAGCAACTGTCGGGCGGGCAGCAGCAGCGCGTGGCCATCGCCCGCTCGCTCGCCATGGACCCCCAGCTCATGCTGTTCGACGAAGTGACCTCGGCACTGGACCCGCAACTCACCGGCGAGGTGCTGCGGGTCATCGAAAAGCTCGCCGCGGGCGGGATGACCATGGTGCTGGTCACCCACGAAATGGCCTTCGCCATGAAAGTCGCCCATCGGGTGATCTTCATGCACGAGGGCAGGATCCACGAACAGGGCGGCGCGGAAATCCTGCGCAACCCCCAGACCGCCGAATTGCGGCAGTTCGTCAGCAACGGGCTCTGACCGGCCCAGGCGCCAGGATGGCGCCGACCATTCCTACAGGAGACACACCATGATCACCTCATTCCCCCTGAACCGCGGCATGGCCGCCCTGGCCGTGACCACCGCCGCGCTGCTGGCCGCCCAGGCGCCTGCGCACGCCAACACGCTGGAACAGATCCAGCAGCAGAAGACCCTGCGCGTCGCCATCGATCTCAACGCGCCGCCCTACGGCATGAAGGACGCCAGCCTCAAGGAGACCGGCTCGGACGTCGAGACCGCGCAGCTGCTGGCCAAGGACCTGGGCGTGCGGCTCGAGATCGTGCCCACCACGCAGGCCAACCGCATCCCGTTCCTGCTGACGAACAAGGCCGACGTGGTGATTTCCAGCCTGACGATCACGCCGCAGCGCCAGGAGGTCGTCGATTTCACCATTCCCTACGCGGCCATCCAGTCGGTCATCGCCGCGCCGGAAAGCGAACCCATCTCGTCGATGAAGGACCTGGCCGGCAAGACCGTGATGACCGCGCGCGGCACGACCAACGACGCCAACGTCACCAAGCTGGCGCCCGCCGGCACGAACATCGTCCGCTTCGAGAACGACGCCACCGCCATGACCGCCGTCACCAGCGGCCGGGGGGACATCTATTCCGGCGCGCCGGCCATCATCGCGTCGCTGAACAAGCAGCTGGCGGCGAGCGGCAAGCCGCCACTGGTCACCAAGGTCGTCATGGCCACCTCCATGCTGGGCATCGGCGTGGCGAAGAACAACCCGCAGCTCCTCGAGAAGATGAACGAGCTGATCCGCAAGACCCTGAAGAGCGGCGAACTGAACGCCATCTACAAGAAATACCACGGCGCCGATCTTCCGGCCGAAGTCGTGGCCGAAGGCAAATAGGCGCTCAGCCCGGCGCGATCTCCCCAAACAGTGTGAACAGGCCCCAACCATGACCCTCATCCAATCCATCGAAGTACTGGACGTCCGCTTCCCGACGTCCGCTCATCTGGACGGCTCGGATGCCATGAACCCAGACCCGGACTATTCGGCCGCCTACGCCATCCTGCGCACGGACGTCGACGGACTGGAGGGCCATGGCCTGACCTTCACGATCGGGCGCGGCACGGAAATCTGCTGCGCCGCGATCGAGGCCCTCAAGCCCAGGCTGGTCGGCCTGGACCTGGACTGGATCACCGAGGACATGGGGCGTTTCTGGCGCCACATGACCTCGGACAGCCAACTGCGCTGGATCGGCCCCGACAAGGGCGCCATCCACCTGGCCACCGCGGCGCTGGTCAACGCCGTCTGGGATCTCTGGGCCAAGGCCGAGGGCAAGCCGGTCTGGCGGCTGGTGGCCGACATGACGCCGGAGCAGATCGTCCGGCTGATCGACTTCCGCTACATCACCGACTGCATCACGCCGGACGAGGCGCTCGAACTGCTGACGCAGCGGGCCACCGATAAGGCCGGGCGCCTGGAGACGCTGGAACGCGACGGCTATCCCTGCTACACGACCTCCGCCGGATGGCTGGGCTACGACGACGACAAGCTGCGCCGCCTGGCCACGCAGGCCGTACAGGCCGGCTTCTCGCACATCAAGCTCAAGGTGGGGCGCGACCTGGAGGACGACATTCGCCGGGTGCGGATCGCCCGCGAAGTCCTTGGAGACGACCGCCACCTGATGATCGACGCCAACCAGGTCTGGGAAGTCGACCAGGCCATCCCCTGGCTGGAACGCCTGGCCTTCGCCAGGCCCTGGTTCATCGAGGAGCCCACCAGCCCGGACGACGTCGCGGGACACCGGCGCATCCGCCAGGCCATGCGGGGCCGCATGCAGGTCGCCACCGGCGAGATGTGCCAGAACCGCGTGCTGTTCAAGCAGTTCATCATGGAATCGGCGGTGGACGTGGTGCAGATCGACGCCTGCCGGCTCGGGGGCGTCAACGAAGTACTGGCTGTCATGCTGATGGCCGCCAAGCATGGACTGAAGGTCTGCCCCCATGCCGGCGGCGTGGGCCTGTGCGAATACGTCCAGCACCTGTCGATGATCGACTACCTGTGCTTCGCCGCCACCAAGGAAGGCCGCGTCATCGAATACGTCGATCACCTGCACGAGCACTTCGTCGATCCCTGCCGGATCCGGCGGGCCGCCTACATGCCCCCGACCCGCCCCGGCTATTCGATCGAGATGAAGCGGGAATCCCTGGAGCGCTACCGCTTCCGCCCGGCTCAGTGACTCAGGATCTGCCCGAGGAACGCCTGCGCCTTGGGGTGCCGGGGCGCGCCGAAGAACTGGTCCGGCGCCGCCTGTTCGAGGATCTCGCCATCCGCCATGAAGATGACCCGGTCGGCCACGCTGCGTGCGAAACCCATTTCATGGGTGACGCACAGCATGGTGATGCCGTCCGAGGCCAGCTCGATCATGGTGTCCAGCACTTCCTTGACCATCTCGGGATCCAGGGCCGAGGTCGGTTCGTCGAACAGCATGATCTCCGGCTTCATGCACAGCGCCCGCGCGATGGCCACGCGCTGCTGCTGCCCGCCCGACAGCTGGCTGGGATACTTGCCGGCCTGGTCGGGAATGCGCACGCGCGACAGGTAGTGCATGGCGATCTCGCGCGCCGCGGCCTTGTCCAGGCCCTGGGACTTCATGGGTGAAAGAATGCAGTTCTCCAGCACGGTCAGGTGCGGGAACAGGTTGAACTGCTGGAACACCATGCCGACGTGGCGCCGGATCTTCTCGGCGTTGTGGCGGTCCCCGGTGATGTCGATGCCGGCCACGACGATATGGCCCCGCTGGATCGTCTCCAGGCCATTGATGCAGCGGATCAGCGTCGATTTGCCGGAACCCGACGGCCCGCAGATGACGATGCGCTCGCCGGCCGCGACCTCGAGGTCGATGTCCTTGAGCACCTTGAACTGGCCGTACCATTTCTCGACCCCGGAAAACCGGATGATGGGCTGATTGTCTTTCATGAGCGGCGGTCCTGGGCGGCGCGCGATCGTCCGCGCGCCGCGGCATGCGGGTGGATCATTGGGCGGGATGGGTGACCGATTCGGGCAGGGGGGTATGCAGCCACTGCTCGAACAGCGCGTTCAGCTTGCCGTTGGCCAGATCGGCGGCGATGAAATCGTTCATCGCCTTCAGCAGTTCGGGCCGGTCCTTGCGCATGGCGATCGCCATGCGCTGTTCGTTGATCACGTACAGGACCTTGTACTTCCCGGGAAAGCGCTTCTGCACGTCGGCGGCGATCACCGACGAAGTGCCGACCGCGTCGATCTGGCCGACCAGCATGGCCTGCAGGGCCGAGGCGTCGTCGTCGAAGCGATGCAGCTTCGTGCCTTCGGGCGCGACCTTGGTCACGCCGATGTCCGTCGTGCTGGCGCGAGGCACGCCGATCTTGTACTTGGGGAAATCCGCCGGAGACGAAATGCCCACGTCCACGGGCCCCAGCAGGACCATGCTGGCCGCCGAATAGGGCCGGGAGAACTGGACCTGCTTTTCGCGCTCGGGCGTGATCGCCAGCGAAGCCACCAGCACGTCGGCCTTGTCGGTCAGCAGGAACGGAATGCGGTTGGGGCCCGTCATGACCACGTATTCCAGCTTGAGGCCATAGTGGTCCGCCAGCAGCTTGGCCACCCCGCCGTCGTAGCCGCTGGGCTGGTTCTGGGCGTCCGCGGCCGCGTAGGGGGGCCAGTCGACCAGGACACCGACCCTGATGGTGCCGCGGTCCTTCACCTGCTGCCAGTAGCTGTCGGCCGCGGCGGCGGAGCCCGCCGAAGCCGCCAGCAGCGCGCCCAGGACCGGGACCAGCAGCCTTTTCAGGATTTTCGACAGAGCCAGACTTTGCATGATGATCTCCTTTGGTGGTTCATTGTGTGAAACGCGGCGATCAGCGCAGGGAGGCCGACAGCCGGTACTCCAGGCGCCGCGACAGCCGGGACAGCGGCCAGCACATGCAGAAGTACAGGAAGGCCACGAACGCGAACACCGCGACCGGGGCGAACGTGGCGTTGTTGATGATCTGGCCGGTGCGGGTCAGCTCGGTGAAACCGATGATGGCCGTCAGGGACGTGCCCTTGATGATCTGCACCATGAAGCCCACGGTGGGCGGCACGGCGATCTTGAACGCCTGCGGCAGCACCACGTACCGGAGCCGGTCGAAATCGCTCAGGTTCAGGGCGCAGGCGGCCTCGGTCTGGCCCCGGGGCACGGCTTCGATGCAGCCGCGCCAGATGTCGCCCAGGAAGGCGCTGGTGTTCAGGATCAGCGCCACCCCGGCGGCCAGCCAGGGGTCGACGTCCAGCCCCAGGATCGGAAAGCCGAAGAAGATCAGGAACAGTTGCATCAGCAGGGGCGTGCCCTGGAACAGGATGATGAACGCGCGCGCCGGGTGGACGAGCCAGCGGCTGCGCGCCGTCCTGGCCAGCGCGACCGCCAGCCCCCCCAGGCTGCCGCCGGCCAGCGCGATCGCCGCCAGGGCCAGCGTCCAGCGCGCCGACATCAGCATCGACTCGAAATCCATCGCGGAAAGTTCGCGCATTTCAACGGCCCTCCGGGTAATAGAGGCAATTGCGCCAGATCAGCCGGAACAGGCCCATGAACATCAGGGACAGGGCGAAGTAGATGATGGTGACCGTGATGTAGATCTCGAAGCTGCGGAAGGTCTCTGACTGGATGTTGGCCGCCACGGAAGCCAGGTCGTCGGCGGAAACCGCCGACACGATGCTGGACGTCAGCATCAGCAGGATGAACTGGCTGGACAGCGCCGGGAAGATCGTCTTCAGCGCGGGCCGCAGCACGACGTGCAGGAAGACCTGGTAGCGCTTCAGGTTCAGCGCCAGGCCGGCCTCGACCTGCCCCTTGGGGACGGCCTCGATGCCCGCGCGCAGGATCTCGGTCGCGAACGCGCCGAGATTCACGAACATGGTCACCAGGGCGGCCGTCGTCGCGGTCATCCGCACCCCCAGGGACGGCAGGGCGAAAAAGAAGAAGAACAGCTGGACCAGGAACGGCGTGTTGCGGATGACCTCGATGTAGGCGTCGATCGCCAGGCGCAGCAGGCGGCCGCCATGGCTCTTGCCCCAGGAGCAGAAAATGGCGATCAGCAGGCCGATCACCATGGCCCCCAGGGAAAGCTCGATGGTGTTCAGCGTCCCCCGCAGCAGCAGGGGCCACGAGTCGAGGACGGCGTCGAACTGGAACTGGTAGTGCATGACGGTCAGTCGAGCAGGGACGCGTCCCAGGCCAGCACCCGCTGGCATTGTTCGCCCAGGCCCTCGATGCCGAGCCGGACCGTGTCGCCCGGCTTGAGATAGACCGGCGGCTTCTGCCCGAGCCCGACGCCCGGAGGCGTGCCCGTGGAGATGATGTCCCCCGGGTACAGGGTCGTGAAGCGGCTGATGTAATGCACCAGCGTGGCCACGTCGAAGATCATGGTCCGGCTGCTGCCGTCCTGGTAGCGCTTGCCGTTGACTTCCAGCCACATGGCCAGGTTCTGCGGATCGGCGATTTCATCGGCGGTCACCAGCCAGGGGCCGACGGGGCCGAAGGTGTCGCAGCCCTTGCCCTTGTCCCAGGTGCCGCCGCGTTCGAGCTGGTATTCGCGCTCGGACACGTCGTTGATGACGCAATAGCCGGCCACGTGCGACAGCGCGTCTTCCTTGGACACGTAACGGGCCTTGCTGCCGATGACGACGCCCAGTTCGACTTCCCAGTCGGTCTTGACCGACCCCTGGGGCATGACGATGGGATCATGGGCCCCCGAAGGACGCGACCACTTGTTGAACAGCACCGGTTCCGCGGGCACTTCGGCGCCGGTCTCGGCGGCGTGATCGCTGTAGTTCAGGCCCACGCACAGGAACTTGCCCGGGCCGCGGAACGGCACGCCGATCCGTCCCGGCGCCTCGACCAGGGGCAGCGATTGCGGATCGACCGCCCGCAGGGCGGCCAGCGCGGCGGGCCGCAGGGTCTCGGCCGTGATGTCGTCGATGACGGGAGACAGATCGCGGATGCGGCCCTGGGCATCGACCAGAGCCGGTTTTTCCTGGCCCACCGGGCCGTGGCGCAACAGTTTCATTCGAATCCTCCTGGAATGGCGGTGGCGGGGAACGTCAGTTGACCCAGCCGCCGTCGATGATGTGGATGGCGCCGGTCGTATAGCCGGACTCGTCGCCGGCCAGGTAGACGGCCAGCGCGGCGATTTCCTCGGGGGTGCCCAGGCGGCCGATCGGCTGGCGCGCCACGAAGGCGTCGCGCACCTGGTCAAGGGAGGCGGTCTGCGCCTGCGCCTGCTCCCGCATGCGGTCGCGCAGCGACGGCGATTCGACCGTGCCCGGGCAGATGGCGTTGCAGCGGATGCCCCGGCCCACGAAGTCGGCGGCGATGGCCTTGCTCAGGCCGATGACCGCCGCCTTGGTCGTGCCGTACACGAAGCGGTTGGGCACCCCCTTGATGCTGGAGGCGACCGACGACACGTTGACGATGGACCCCGCCCCCTTGTCGAGCATGCCCGGCAGCACGGCGCGGCACATTTCATACATGGACGTGACGTTCAGTCCGAACGAGAAATCCCAGGCCTCGCGGCTGCATTCGAGGATGGAGCCGCTGTCCACGTAGCCGGCGCAGTTGAAGAGCACGTCGAGCGGGCCGACCTCGGCCACCAGCGCGGCGATGGCCGCCGGGTCCGTCACGTCGAGCCTGCGGGTCTCGCAGCCCGGCAGCGCGCCCAGCGCCTCTTCGTTGATGTCGGTGGCGATGACCCGGGCGCCTTCGCTCTGGAAGCGCTGCGCCGTGGCCTTGCCGATGCCATTGCCCGCCGCGGTGACGAGCGCGGTTTTCCCGGAAAGACGACCTGCCATTGTTCATGCTCCTTGTCGTGCGAGCCGGAGGACCGGTCCACGGACTTCCATGGATCGAACCGCCGGTTCAGTGCGTGGCAGAAACCATTTCCTTGTATGAAAATGAATTTCTTATTTGAATTGATGACTATGTTTACCTATAAGTCATTTATGAACAAGAAGATAGAGCAGGTCCTGTGCTCAGTATTTACCCTATAAATTGTAAATTCCCAGTAAAAACCCGGTTTTTTATTTTCTATATGAATTTATAATTTTTCTGGTAAAAATAAAGATGCCGAGTGGATCGCCGTGCGAATGCGCCAGCGGCCCCATGCTCAACCGGAAACGATGCCTCGAATGGACATGACCGACCCGCCGGACGATCCGGCCCCCGCCGGGGAAACCGTGCGCTACAGCGCCCCCGCCCTGGACAAGGGGCTGGACATCCTGGAAGTCCTCAGCAGGACGGCCGAAGGCTGCACGCTGAAGGAGCTGGCCGACGCCCTGAACCGCAACGTCAGCCAGATCTTCCGCATGGTGGTGGCCCTGCACCGGCGCGGCTACATCCAGTCCGACGCCAACGACCGCTACACGCTCACGCTGAAGATGTTCTGCCTGGCGCATCGCCAGCCGCCCCTCAAGCGCATGATCCAGACGGCGCTGCCGCTGCTCAACGAACTGGCGGAACGGGCGCGCCAGTCCTGCCACCTGGCCGTGTACGAACAGGGATGCAGCGTGGTCATCGCCCAGGTCGACGGCCCCGACCGCTGGTCCTTCGGGCTGAAGACCGGCTCGTTCATGGGGCTGACGGACACGTCCTCGGGGCACATCCTGCTGGCCTACCAGGACGAGGCCGGCCGGGCCCGGATGCTGCGCAACCACAGCAAGGTCGAAGGCGAAATCGACATGGACCCCGGCCACCTGCTTTCCCTGCTCGCCGACGTGCGGCGCGCGGGCTGCTCGGTGATGCCCAGCAAGCAGATCCAGGGCGTCACCAACATCGCCTTCCCCGTGCACGGCCTGAACCACAAGGTGGTGGCCGCCGTCAACGTGCCGTACATCGCGCGCATCGACGCGGCCGCCACACCGTCCATCGAAGAGGTCAAACGCATCCAGGCCGACATCTGCGCGCGCCTGTCGCGGCGGCTGGGCGCCGACGAGGACGCCTGACCGCCGCGGCGGGGAATCAGATCCCCACGGCCGACACCGCCTTGGTGTTCAGGTAGGCCTCCAGCGCCTCGGGGCCGCCTTCCGAGCCGTAGCCGGAATCCTTCACCCCGCCGAACGGCAGCTCGGCCGAGGGCGTGGCCGGCTGGTTGATCCACAGCATGCCGGCCTCGACCCGGCTCATCAACTGCTGCGCATTGCGCAGCGAACGGGTGAAGGCGTAGGCGGACAGGCCGTAGGCCAGGCGGTTGGCCTCGGCGATGGCCTCGTCCAGGTGGTCGAAGGCGCGGATGCCCGCCACCGGTCCGAAGGGCTCGTTGTTGAACAGGTCGGCCTCGGTGGTGAGCCCGGAAATCACGGTCGGGGCGAAGAAATTGCCCGCGTCGCCGACGCGCTCGCCGCCCGTCAGGATCTCGGCGCCGCGGCGGCGCGCGTCCTCGACCACCTGGGAGATCGCCGTGACGCGGCGCGCATTGGCCAGCGGCCCGAGGGTGGTGCCCTCGGCCAGGCCGTCCCCCAGCGTCAGGGATTCGGCGCGGCGCACGAAGGCCCGGGAGAATTCATCGACCAGGCTGCGGTGCACCAGGAAGCGCGTGGGCGAGATGCAGACCTGGCCGGCGTTGCGGAACTTGCCGGCGGCGGATATCTTGGCCGCCAGCTCGACGTCGGCGTCCTCGGCGACGATCACCGGCGCGTGGCCGCCCAGTTCCATGGAGACCCGCTTCATGTGGGCGCCCGCCAGCGCCGCCAGCTGCTTGCCGACCGCCGTCGAGCCGGTGAACGTGACCTTGCGGATGACGGGATGCGGGATCAGGTAGCCGGAGATCTCCGCCGGATCGCCGTACACCAGGCCCACCACGCCGGGCGGCAGGCCGGCATCCACGAAAGTCTGCAGCAGCGCGGCCGGCGAGGCCGGGGTTTCTTCCGGCGCCTTGCACAGGAAGGAGCAGCCGGTCGCCAGCGCGGCGCCCAGCTTGCGCACCACCTGGTTGATGGGGAAATTCCAGGGCGTGAAGGCCGCCACCGGCCCCACCGGTTCCTTGATGACCAGTTGCAGGGCCGAAAGATTGCGCGACGGCACGATGCGCCCGTACACGCGCAGCCCCTCGTCGGCGAACCATTCGATGAGCGTGGCGCCGGCCAGGGTTTCGGCCCGCGCCTCGGCCAGCGGCTTGCCCTGTTCGAGCGTCAGCAGGCGGGCGATGTCCTCCGCGCGTTCGCGCAGCAGGGCCGCCGCGCGGCGCATCAGGGCGGCGCGCTCGTGCGCCGGCGTATCGCGCCAGGTCTCGAAGCCCCGCCGGGCGGCGGCCAGCGCGCGGTCCAGGTCGGGGACGCCGGCGTGGGCCACCCGGCCGATCGCCTGGCCGGTGGCCGGGTTGAGCACGTCGAGCGTCCGGCCGTCGGCCGCGTCGACCCATTGATTGTCGATCAGGAGCCGGGTATCGGGATAGGCGGGAGAGGTCATCGTGGAAGTCGTCATCGTTCGGAACCGGAAGATTGAGGGGGGATGGGACGAGATGCCGTCCGATCCGATGAGTATAGACCCCCGCCGAGCACCTTGATGGCCTCGCGTCCGCCGACTATAAATCCGGAATGGAACCCCGATCGGACGATCCCCGGAAGGCATGCCCATGATGGCGAACCGCTCCCTCCTCTCCGCCGCGCTGGCGCTTGCCGCGCTGCTGGCCCTGGCGCCGGCCGGCGCCCGCTGCGCCGCCCCGGCGGCCGCCGCGCCCGGAAACGCCGGCCCGATCCCGGCGCGGGACGACGTCCCGTTCACGGTCCGGCGGATCGCCGGATTCGACCGCCCCTGGGCGATCGCCTTCCTGCCCGACGGGCGCCTGGTCCTCACCGAAAAGGCCGGCCGCATGTTCCTGGTCACGCAGGCCGGCGCCAGGACCGCCATCGACGACGTGCCGGCGGCCTACGACCGGGGCCAGAACGGCCTGCTGGACGTGGCCCCCTCGCCTGGCTTCGCCCGCGACCGCCTGCTGTATTTCACCCGCGTGGCGCCCGAGGACGGGGGCGGCGTCCTGATCCTGGCCCGCGCGCGGCTGGAAGAATCCGGCGGCCGGGCGCGCCTGCGCGACCTGGAGACCCTCTGGCGCCAGCGGCCCGCCAGCCGCGGCGGGCAGCCCGGCGGCATCATCGCCTTTTCGCCCGACGGCCGGCACCTCTTCCTGACCGTCGGCGACCGGATGGAACCCGACACGGCCCAGGATCCCGATGCCGCTCGGGGCAAGATCCTGCGCCTGGACCCGGACGGATCCGCGCCGCCGGACAACCCCATGGCCGGACAGGGCGGGATCCGCGCGCTCACCTGGAGCACAGGCCACCGCAACCCCTACGGCCTGGCCTTCGCTCCCGACGGCGCGCTCTGGGAACACGAAATGGGGCCGCGCGGCGGCGACGAGCTGAACCGCATCCGGCCCGGCGGCAACTATGGCTGGCCGGAAGTCTCGAACGGCGACCAGTACAGCGGCTGGCCCATCCCCCGGCACGCCACCCGCCCCGAATTCGACGCGCCGGGCCTGTACTGGACCCCGGTGATCGCACCGGCCGGGCTGGCGTTCTACCGGGGGACGGAATTCCCCGCCTGGCAGGGCTCGGCCCTGATCGGCGGCCTGCGCGCCGAAGGCCTGGTGCGAGTGGTGTTCGATGCGGACGGCGCCGCTCGCCAGGCGGACCGCTGGTCGCTGGGCCGCCGCATCCGCGACGTGGCGGTGGCCGCCGACGGCGCGGTCTGGCTGATCGAGGACGGCGCCGGAGGCGGATTGCTGCGGCTCACGGCGAAGTGATCCATCCGGCCGCCCGGAAACAAAAACGCACGGCCGAAAAGCCGTGCGTTTTTGCGGAATGAATGGTCGGGGTGACATGATTCGAACATGCGACTCCTACGTCCCGAACGTAGTACTCTACCAGGCTGAGCTACACCCCGACGGTGCTGCTAGGCAAAGTCGTCGTCCGGCCAGAAGCCAGGCAACCACCCCGCCAACGGGAAGATTTCAACGGTCGCGCTCGACCGCGAAAGCACAGAATTTTAGCAGAGTTTCCCGATAAACGGAATCCGGGAAGGCGGACAGCGCCTCGCGGGCCAGATCGGCCTCGGCGCGGGCCGCCTGGCGGGTGTAGTCCAGCGCATCGGTGGCGTGGATGGCGCGCGCCACGGCCTCGAAGTCGGCGTCGCCGGTCTCGATGGCGCCGCGGACCAGGGCGCGCTGTTCGGGGGTGCCGGTTTCCAGGACCCGGATCAGCGGCAGGGTGGGCTTGCCTTCGCGCAGGTCGTCGCCCACGTTCTTGCCCAGGGCCTGGACGTCGCCGCTGTAGTCCAGCACGTCGTCGATCAGCTGGAAGGCCGTGCCGATGTGCCGGCCGTAGGCGGCCGCGGCGGCTTCCTGCGCCGGCGTCGCGCCGGAAATGATGGCCCCCACCTGGGCGGCGGCCTCGAACAGCTTCGCGGTCTTGTAGCGCACGACCTGCAGGTAGCGGTCCAGGGATACGTCCGGGTCGTGCACGTTCAGCAGCTGCAGGACTTCGCCCTCGGCGATGATGGTGGTGGCCGCCGACAGCACCGCCATGGCGGCCATGGAATCGGATTCGACCATCATCTCGAACGAGCGCGAATACAGGTAGTCGCCCACCAGCACGCTGGCGGCGTTGCCGAACACGGCGTTGGCCGTCTCGCGGCCGCGCCGCATGTCGGACTCGTCCACCACGTCGTCGTGCAGCAGGGTGGCGGTGTGGATGAATTCCACCACGGCCGCGAGGCGATGGTGGTTGTCGCCCCGGTAGCCCAGCGCCCCCGCCACCAACAGCACCATGGCCGGGCGCATGCGCTTGCCGCCGGCGCCGACGATGTAATCGCCGATGGTGCGGATCAGGACGACTTCGGAATCCAGGCGGGCGCGGATGACGGCGTCGACCGCCCGCATGTCGGACACGATGGGAGCGAACAGTTCTGAGAAGTTCAAGACGGACCCGGATGCTGATGGGCAGCCGCCTGCGGCGGCCGCAAAGAGCCAGATTATACTTTCCGCATCACATTCAGGAGAATTCCGTGGCAGATTCCGTGGCAGACGATCGATTGCAGGCGCTGATGGACCGGGCGATGGGCGTGCTGGCCCAGCTGGAAGCCTGGCTGCCGCCCGCCCCGCCCGCCATCGACTGGACGGCCCACGCCTACCGCTGGCAGCGCCGGGGCCAGCGCGGCTGGCTCGAAGCCGTCCGCCGCATCGCCCCCATCCACCTGGACGACCTGCGGCACGTCGACCGGCAGAAGGCCATCCTCGAACGCAACACGCTGGCCTTCCTGGACGGCAAGCCGGCCAACAACGTCCTGATGACCGGCGCGCGCGGCACGGGCAAGAGCTCCCTGGTGCGCGCGCTGCTCGACGCGCACGCGGACCGGGGCCTGCGCCTGATCGAGATCGACAAGTCCGACCTGGGTGACCTGGGCCAGATCATCGAGCTCATCCACGGCCGCCCGGAACGCTACATCGTGTTCTGCGACGACCTGTCCTTCGAGGAAGGCGAGGCCGGCTACAAGGCGCTGAAATCGGCGCTGGACGGCTCGGTGGCCTCGCCGGGCGACAACCTGCTGATCTACGCCACCTCGAACCGGCGCCACCTGATGCCGGAATACATGCACGAGAACCTGGAGGCCCAGCACCAGCCCGACGGCGAGATTCACCCCGGCGAAACCGTCGAGGAAAAGATCTCCCTGTCGGAACGCTTCGGCCTGTGGCTGTCCTTCTACCCCTTCGCCCAGGACGACTACCTGGACATCGTCGGCCACTGGCTGCGGGCCCACGGCTGCGACGACGCCCAGGTCCGCGAAGCGCGCGCCGAGGCCCTCCAATGGGCGCTGGAGCGCGGCTCCCGGTCCGGGCGGGTGGCGCGCCAGTTCGCGCGCGACTGGATGGCCCGCCATGTCTGAGGCCGCATTCCCCACCTGCTTCGCATCGTTTCCGATCCGCCATGACTGACTCCAAACCCTACATCCGCGTGGCCGCCGGCCTGATCATCGACTCCCGCGGCCGGCTGCTGCTGGGCCAGCGCCCGGAAGGCAAGGCCTGGCCCGGCTGGTGGGAATTCCCCGGCGGCAAGATCGAGGCCGGCGAGACCGTCGAGCAGGCGCTGGTGCGCGAGCTGGACGAGGAACTGGGCATCCGCGCCACCCGCGTCTACCCCTGGGTGGTGCACGTGCACGAATACCCCAAGACCATCGTCGAGCTGGCCTTCTGCCAGGTGACCGCCTGGGAAGGCGAGCCCCACGGCCGGGAGAATCAGGCGCTGGACTGGGTGGACCCCTGGGAAATCCGCCTGGACGAATCCGAACATCCCATCGGCCCGGGCGGCGGCTCGCTGCTGCCGGCCGCCGCGCCGCCGCTGCGCTGGCTGCGCCTGCCCACGCGCTACCGCCTTAGCCGGATCGGCCAGCCCGGGCGGCTGTCCGGCTGGCTGGCCGGACTGCGCCAGGAGCTGCTGCGCGGGCTGCAGCTGGTGCAGTTCCGTGAACCGGACTGGCAAGGCGACCCGGCCTCGCTGCGCGAGGCCTGGTCGGCCACCCTGGCCCTGTGCCGCCAGCACGGGGCCCGCTGCCTGGTCAACAGCGTCCACCCGGCCGCCTGGTGGTCCGAGGCCGACGGCGTGCAGTTGCGGGCGGCCGACGCGGCCCGCGTCCTGCGGGACGACACGCGGCCGCCGGGCTGGCTGGGGGTATCCGCCCACACGGCGGAGGACATCGAATGCGCACGCCAGCTCCAGGCCGATTTCGTGGTGCTGGGGCACGCGCTGGACACGGACAGCCACCCGGGCCAGCCGGCCCTGGGCTGGGACCGTTTCCGCGTCCTGGCGGACGCCGCCGGCCGGCCGGTCTTCGCCATCGGCGGCCAGTCGCTGGATACGCTGGACGCCGCGCGCCGGCACGGCGCGCACGGGATCGCGGCGATCCGCGGCCGACTGGTCAGTTGACCGCGGCGGCCGGACCGGCCGGAACCGCTGCTGAATCAGCCGGCCCCGCCTGCGCGGCCGAAGGCGCCGAATCGGCCGGATCGGCCGAATACCCGCCGCCCAGGGCGGCGATCAGCTGCGCCGATGCCGTCAGGCGCTCGGCGCGCACGTCCAGCGAGGTCTGCTCGGCGCTCAGGGCGCTGGTCTGCGCCTGGACCACGCTCAGGTAATCGACCAGGCCGGCCCGATACTGGTTGGTGACCTGGCGCAGGGTCTCGCGGGCCGCCGCCAGCGCGCGGTCCCGGGCGGCCTGTTCCTCGGCCAGCGCCTGCGACTGGACCAGGGCGTCTTCGACCTCGCGCAGGGCGTCCAGCACGGTCTTGCGGTAGGCGGCCGCCTGGGCGTCGTAGGCCGCGCGGGCGGAAGCCACGGCGGCGGCGCGCGCGCCGCCGTCGAACAGGCTCGCCGCCAGGGCCGGCCCCAGGGTCCAGAAACGGGCGGGCGCCATGATCCATGAAGCGAACTCCGCCGCCCGGTAGCCGCCCTGGGCGCTCAGGGTCAGGTCGGGGAACCAGGCGGCCTGCGCCACGCCGATGCGCGCGTTGGCCTGCGCCGTCCGCCGCTCGGCGCCCGCCACGTCGGGGCGGCGCAGCAGCAGGGCCGAAGGCACGCCCACCGGCACGTCGGGCACCGCCGGCAGGCCGGCGCCGCCGGACAGGCGGAAACTGGCCGGCACCTGGCCCAGCAGCACCGCGATGGCGTGGATCTGCTGCTCGCGCTGCCAGCCCAGGCGGATGCGCTGGGCGCGGGCCTGGTCCAGCTGCGCGGATGCCGCCGCCACGTCGGCCGGGGACGCCACGCCCGCCGCCAGGCGGTTGCGCGTCATCTCCAGCGCGCGGGCGTATTCGTCCAGCGTGCGGGCCAGCAAGGCGTCCTGTAACTGGCTGGAACGCACGCCGAAATAGGCCTGCGCCAGGGTGGAGCGCAGGCTCAGGCGCATGGCGTCCAGGTCCGCCGCGCTGGCCTGCTCGCCGGCCCGGGCCGCCTCGACGTCGCGCCGCACGCGGCCCCACAGGTCGACTTCCCAGCTGGCGGTGGCCGACAGGCTGTAGGTGTTGCCGGGATTGCCCGGCCCGGACACGCCCTCACCCGCCCGGTTCATGGAGCCCGACACGCCCAGCGTGGGGAACAGGCCGGCGCGCGCCGAATCCAGCGCGGCGCGGGCTTCCCGGAACTGGGCCTCGGCCTGGGCCAGGTCCAGGTTTCCCCGGGGCATGCGATCCATCAGGTCGTCCAGGACCGCGTCACCGAACAGGGTCCACCAGTCGGCGGGCAGCGCGCGCGGCTGGGTGTCGGCCGGGATCCAGCGGCCTTCCGGCGCGTGGGCGTAGGCCGTCCCGACGTCCTGGACGGGACGCCGGTAGTCGGGGCCGACGGCGCAGGCCGACAAGGCCAGGGCCGCCGCGGCGGCCATCAGCGCGCGCGCGGCGCGGCGCGGGGAGCGGGCGCCCGGACGCCCCGGGGCGGGGTCCGGATCACGACGCGGGGACACGCGATCAGCCATGGGGGGCAGGTTCCTGTTGCGGCGGGGGAGAGGCACGGCGGCGGGATCCACGCAGGCGATCCAGGCTCAGGTAAACGACGGGCGTAGTGTAGAGCGTGAGCACCTGGCTGACCAACAGGCCGCCGAAGATCGTCAGCCCCAGGGGCCGGCGCATCTCCACCCCCGCCCCCGTGGCCAGCAGCAGCGGCAGCGCGCCCAGCATGGCCGACAGGGTGGTCATCAGGATCGGGCGCAGGCGCGCCAGACAGGCGCGGTAGATGGCCTCGCGCGGGTCCAGGCCCTCGCGCCGCTGCGCCTGCAGGGCGAAGTCCACCATCATGATGGCGTTCTTCTTGACGATGCCGATCAGCAGGAAGACGCCGATCAGCGCGATCAGGGTGAATTCCATGCCCACCAGCCGCAGGGCCAGCAAGGCGCCGACGCCGGCCGAGGGCAGCGTGGACAGGATGGTGATCGGGTGGATGGTGCTTTCGTACAGCATGCCCAGCACCAGGTACATGGCCACCAGCGCCGCCGCCAGCATCCAGGGCTGCTGCGCCACCGCGTCGCGCATCATGCCGGCGCTCTGGTCCAACCCCGCCTGCAGCTCCTGCGTCGGCATGCCGATGCGCGCCACGGCCCGGTCGATGGCCGTCAGCGCCTGGTCCAGGGACACGCCGGGCGCCAGGCCGAAGGACACCGAATCGGCCGCCAGCAGGCCCTCGTGGTTGACCGCGCGCGGCGCGGTGCCCTCGGTGATCCGGGTGAAGGCCGTCAGGGGGACGCGCTCGCCGGCGGCGTTGATCACCTGCAGGGCCTGCAGCGAATGCAGGTCCTGGGCGTACTGGGGCTGCACCGCCATGACGACGTGGTACTGGTTCAGGACGCCGTACAGCACGGCCGCCTGCCGCTGGCTGAAGGCGTTGTTCAGCACCCCCGCCAGGTCCGCCATCTGCACGCCCAGGCGCCGGGCGGCTTCCCGGTCGACGACCAGCTCCACCCGGCGGCCCTTGTCCTCGACGTCGTCGTCGACGTCCACCAGCTCGGGCAGCGCGGCCAGGACGTTGCGCACGCGCGGCAGCCACTGGCCCAGCAAGGCCAGGTCGCTGCCCATCAGCATGTAGGAATAGGAGCCGGACCGCGAGGAATGGCCCACGAAGATGTCCTGCTGCGGCACCAGGAACATGCGCGCCCCGGGTGTGTGCTCGAAGCGGGGCCGCAGGCGGTTGACAACGTCGTTGGCGCTGGCCGTGCGCTCGCCCAGGGGCTTGAGCTGGACCTGGATGAAGCTGGAATTGCTGCCGCCGCGCCCGCCGGCGTAGGCGGTGACGGTATCCACCGCCGGGTCGGCCAGCAGCACGCGGCGGAACGCGTCCAGCCGGGCCTGGGTCTCACCGAAGGACGTTCCGGTGTCGACGCGGAAGAAGCCCATCAGCTGACCCGTGTCCTGCTGCGGGAAAAAGCCTTTGGGGATGCTGGCGTACAGGTACACGTTCAGGCCCACCGTGGCCAGGAGCAGCAGCAGCACGATGCGCCCGTGGTCCAGCGACCAGCGCAGCGACCGCCGGTAGGCGGCCTCGCCCGCCTGGCCGCAGCGGCGCAGCCACCGCCGCAGCAGGCCCCGGGGCGGCGGCTCGTGCGCGGCCGGCGCGCGCAGCAAGCGCGCCGCCATGACCGGCGTCAGCGTCACCGACACCAGCAGGGATACGCCGATGGCCACCGACAGGGTGACGGCGAATTCCTTGAACAGCCGCCCCACCAGGCCGCCCACCAGCCACAGCGGGATGAACACGGCGATCAGCGACAGGCTCATGGCCAGCACGGTGAAGCCCACCTCGGTCACGCCGCGCAGGGCGGCGCGCGCAGGGCGCATGCCGCGCTCCACGTGGCGCATGATGTTTTCCAACACCACGATGGCGTCGTCCACGACGAAGCCGGTGGCCACGATCAGGGCCATCAGGGAAATCGTGTTCAGGGTGAAGCCGAACCACCACATCAGGCTGAAGGTGCTGACCAGCGAGGCCGGCACGGCGACGGCCGGAATCAGGGCGGCGCGCCAGTTGCCCAGGAAGGCCAGCACCACGGCCACCACCAGCACGACCGACAGCACCAGGGTCAGTTCGGCCTCGAACAGCGAGGCCCGGATGCTGGGCGTGCGGTCCTGGGCCACGGTCAGGCGCACCTGCTCCGGCAGCAGCGCCTGGAATTCCGGCAGCAGCGCGCGGATGGCGTCGACGGTCTCGATGATGTTGGCGTCGGCCTGGCGGCGGATGATCATCAGCACGGCGGGGCGGTCGTTGAAATAGCCGACCTGGTTGGTGTCCTCGACCGAGTCCTCCACCCGCGCCACGTCGCTCAGCCGCACGGGGCGGCCGTCGCGCCATTCCACGACCAGGGGGGCGTAGTCGGCGGCCTTGCGCAGCTGGCCGTTGGAGTGGATCTGCCACTGGGTGTCGCCGCGCCGCGCCAGCCCGCCGGGGCGCAGCGAATTCACGTCCTGCAGGACCTGGCGGACGCGGTCCAGCGGAATCCCCATGGATTCCAGCGCGCGCGGGTCCACCAGCACGCGCACGGCCGGCAGCGAGCTGCCCCCCAGCGTCACCTGGCCCACGCCGTTGACCTGCGCCAGCTTCTGCGCCAGCACAGTGGACGCCAGGTCGTAGAGCTCGCCGCGGGTGGCGGTGTCCGAGGTCAGCGCCAACGTCATGATGGGCGAGGACGAGGAGTTCACCTTGCGGTAGGTGGGATTGTTGCGCATGCCCGAGGGCAGCATGGGCCGCGCGGCGTTGATGGCGGCCTGGACGTCGCGCGCGGCGCTGTTGATGTCGCGGTCCAGTTCGAACATTAGGGAGATGTCGGTCTGGCCCTCGCTGCTGCGCGAACTCATGCTGTCCAGCCCGGCGATCGCGCCCAGCGACTGCTCCAGCGGCATGGCCACGCTGGAAGCCATGGTTTCCGGGCTGGCCCCCGGCAGCGAGGCCGAGACCGAAATCATCGGGAAATCCACCTGCGGCAGCGGCGCCACCGGCAGGAAGCGCAGCGCCAGCGCCCCGGCCAGGACCAGCGCCAGGCACAGCAGGGACGTGCCCACCGGCCGGCGCAGGAACAGGGCGAAGAACCTCATGCCGGCTCAGCCGCCCGCCGTCCGCCGCCGGCTCAGGCGTTCGAACAGCAGGTAAATCACGGGGGTGGTGAACAGCGTCAGCACCTGGCTGCACAGCAGCCCCCCCACCATGGCCAGGCCCAGCGGCTGGCGCAGTTCCGCCCCGGACCCCGACGCCAGCATCAGCGGGATGGCGCTGAAGAAGGCCGCCAGGGTCGTCATCAGGATGGGCCGGAAGCGCAGCAGGGCCGCCTCGTGGATCGCGGCCTGGGGACCCAGGCCGCGCTCGCGCTGGGCGTCCAGCGCGAAATCGATCATCAGGATGGCGTTCTTCTTGACGATCCCGATCAGCAGGATGATGCCGATCACGCCGATCATGTCCAGTTCCGCCCCGCCCAGCCACAGCGCCAGCAGGGCGCCGATGGCCGCCGACGGCAGCGTGGACAGGATGGTGACCGGATGGATCAGGCTTTCGTACAGCACCCCCAGCACGATGTACATGGTCACCACGGCCGCCAGCAGCAGCCACAGCGTGCTCGACAGCGAGGACTGGAAGGCCTGGGCCGCGCCCTGGAAGCGGGCCTCGATGGAATCGGGCACGCCCAGCGCCGCGCGCGCCGATTCGATGGCCCCCACGGCGTCGGACAGGGCGGTGCCCGGCGCCAGGCTGAACGACACGGTGGCGGCCGGGAACTGGTCCAGGCGCTGCACGGCCAGGCGCGCCAGGCCGGGCTCGAAGCGCGCCACGCTGGACAGCGGCGTGACCCCGCCCGAGGCCGTCGGCACGTGCAGGTGCTCCAGCGCCGCGGGGCCGCCGTCGAGCAGGTCGGCATCGGCCTCCAGCACCACCCGGTACTGGGCCGACTGCGTGTAGATCGTGGAAATCAGCCGCTGGCCGAAGGCGTCGTAGAGCGCGTCGTCGATCGACGCCTGGGTGACGCCCAGCCGCGCCGCCGCGTCGCGGTCCACCGACACGGCCAGCGCCAGGCCCCGGTCCTGCAGGTCCCCGGCCACGTCGCGCAGTTCCGGCAGCGCGCGCAGGGCGTCCACCAGCCTGGGCGTCCAGGACGCCAGCGCGGCCTCGTCCGGACCGGACAGCGTCATCTGGAACTGGGCGCGGCTGACCTGGTCCTCGACGGACAGCTCCTGCACCGGCTGCAGCCAGGCCTCCAGGCCCACCACCGGCCGCAGGGCCGCCTGCAGGCGCTCGATCACGGCGTCCGCCCGGTCGCGTCGCTCGGCCAGCGGCTTGAGCGTGATCTGCAGGCGCCCGGTGTTCAGCGTGGTGTTGTCGCCGTCGATGCCGATGAAGGACGCCACCGAATCGACCGCCGGGTCGGCCAGCACCCGTTCGACGGCCTGCTGCTGCAGGCGGCTCATGACCTGGAACGAGGCCGACTGCGGCCCCTGGGTGATGGCCTGCAGCGCCCCCGTGTCCTGCTGCGGAAAGAAGCCCTTGGGGATGGCGGCGTACAGGCCCGCCGTGACGAGCAGCGTCGCCACCACCGCCCACAGCGTCGCCCGCTGGTGCGCCAGGACCCAGGTCAGCCCCCGGTCGTAGGCCGCGATCAGCCAGTCCATCAGCGCCCCGGCCCCTTGCAGGAAGCGCCCGTGCTTTTCTTCCGATTCGGGCCGCAGCATGCGTGCGCACATCATGGGCGTGAGCGTCAGGGAGATCAGCAGCGACAGCAGGATGGCCACGGCCAGGGTGACGGCGAACTCGCGGAACAGCCGCCCGACCACGTCGGCCATGAACAGCAGCGGGATCAGCACCGCGATCAGGGACAGGGTCAGCGACACCAGGGTGAAACCGATCTGCCTGGCCCCGCGCAGCGCGGCCGCCATCGCGGTCTCGCCTTCCTCGATGTGGCGGGCGATGTTCTCGATCATGACGATGGCGTCGTCCACCACGAAGCCGGTGGCGATGGTCAGGGCCATCAGGGTCAGGTTGTTGATGCTGAAGCCCAGCAGCGCCATCAGGGCGAAGGTCCCCACCAGGGACAGCGGCACGACCACGCCGGGGATCAGGGTGGCCCGCCAGGTGCGCAGGAACACGAAGGTCACCGCCACCACCAGGGCGATGGCCAGCAGCATCTCGATCTGCACGTGGGCCACCGAATCGCGGATCGTGTGCGTGCGGTCGGAGGCCACCTGCAGGTCGACGCCGGTGGGCAGGGTGGCCCGCAGGCCGGGCAGCAGGGCCTGGACGCGGTCCACCACCTCGATCACGTTGGCGCCCGGCTGGCGCTGGATGTTCAGCAGGATGGCCGGCGTGCGGCCGAACCAGGCGGCCTGGTCGAGGTTCTCGGCCGCGCGGCGCACCCGGGCGACGTCGCCCAGGCGCAGCGGCGCGCCGTTCTCGTAGGCCAGGATCAGGCGCTCGTACTCGGCCGGGTCCTTGAGCTGGTCGTTGACGCTGATCGTGATCGAGCGCTGCGGGCCGTCCAGGTTGCCCTTGGGCTGGTTGACGTTGGACTGGGTCACGGCCTTGCGCACGTCGGCCAGCGTCAGCTTGTGGGCGGCCAGGGCCTGGGGATCGACCTGGATGCGCACGGCCGGCCGCTGGCCTCCGGCCACGCTGACCAGGCCGACGCCGCTGATCTGGGACAGCTTCTGCGCCACGCGCACCTCGATCAGATCGCGCACCTGGGGCAGCGGCAGCGTGGGGGACGTCACCGCCAGGGTCATCACCGGGGCGTCGGCCGGATTGATCTTGCTGTAGATCGGCGGCGAGGGCATGTCCGAGGGCAGCAGGTTCGAGGCCGCGTTGATGGCCGCCTGCACTTCCTGTTCGGCCACGTCCAGCGGCAGGCCCAGGTCGAAGCGCAGCGTGATGCGCGACGAGCCTCCCGAACTGGTGGACAGCATCTGCGACAGGCCCGGCATCTGGCCGAACTGGCGTTCCAGCGGCGAAGTCACCAGCGCGGTCATGACGTCCGGCCCGGCGCCCGGGTACAGGGTGGTGACCTGGATGGTGGGGAAATCGACCTGGGGCAGCGCCGACACCGGCAGCTCGCGGTAGGCCAGCAGGCCCGCCAGCGCCAGCGCGACCATCGCCAGGGTCGTGGCGACCGGCCGCAGGATGAACAGGCGCGACAGGTTCACGAAGCCGGGCTCCGGCCGGCGCCCCGGCGCGCCCCCGTCGTCTCCGCCGTTCCGGCCGGCGCCTTGCCGGCGCCGTCACCGGCCCGCGTCCCGTCCGGCGGGGGCGCGCCGGTGTCCGGCGCGGCCGGACCGCCGGCCCCGGAGCCCGCGGCCTGCGGCGAGACGATCTCCACCTCGCTGCCGTCGCGCAGCCGGTCCGTGCCTTCGACCGCCACCGTGTCGCCCGCCTGCAGGCCGGACTCGATCACCACCCGCTCGCCGTCGTCCACCCCGGTCGTGACCGGCACGACCCGGGCCTTGCCTTCGGCGTCGAGCCGATAGACGTATTCGCCCTGCGAACCGCGCTGCACCGCGCGCAGGGGCAGCGTCACGCCATCCTGCGTCCCCAGGCGCAGGCGGACCTGGACGAACTGGTTGGGGAACAGGGACTCGTCGGCGTTGTCGAAGCGGGCCTTGAGCTGGACGGTGCCGGTGGCCACGTCGATCTGGTTGTCCACCGCCACCAGGGTCCCGGTGGCCAGCGCCGTCCCGGCGGCATCGCTGAACAGGCGCGTCTGCAAGCCGGGATCGGCGCGGCGCGCCTCGAGCAGGGCCTGCAGGCGGGTCTGGGGGATGGAGAACACCACGTCGATCGGCCGGCTCTGCGTCAGCACCACCAGGCCGTCGGTGTCGGAGGCGCGAATCAGGTTGCCCGCGTCGACCTTGCGCAGGCCCAGGCGGCCGTCCACGGGAGCGCGGATCTCCGTGTAGCCCAGCTGCAGGCGGGCGTCGTCCACCGCCGCCTGGTCCGATTTCGCCTGCCCCTGGAGCTCGCGCACCAGGGCGCGGGCGGAATCCAGCTGCTGGCGGGCCACCGAATCCTGCTTGAACAGCTGCTCGTATCGGGCCAGGTCGCGGCGCGCCTGGTCCAGTTGCGCGGCATGCTGCATCTGCTGGCCCAGGGCCTGGTCCAGCTGGACGCGGAAGGGCTTGGGATCGATCACCGCCAGCACGTCGCCGGCCCGCACGGCCTGGCCGTCGTCGAAGTTCACCGATTGCAGCGGGCCGTCCACGCGCGCGCGGATGGTGACGGTCGCCAGCGGCGTCACGGTGCCCAGCGCCCGCAGGGTGCGGTCGATGCGGCCCGGCTCGGCCCGCGCGACGGACACTGGCGTCGCCTGCCCGCTCATCCGGAATCCCCGCCCGCCGGGGCCGCCCGGGCCACCGGCCGGGCCCGGCCAGAAATACCACAGGGCAAGCGCCATCAGCCCGACGGCGGCCGCCCACACCAGAATCCTGCGGCGCGTCCCGGCAGGCCGCGTCGTTGCGTTGGTCATGATGGGGTCCTACAGATTGCAGCGGGCCAGGCGGAAGGCGACATCGCGGCCAACCGGCTGGGGCTTGAGTTCATTGTCCTGGGCGGAGAAGCGCACCCAGATGACGTATTTGTTGGCGCTGACTTCCGGGAAGACGCCCTGGGCCGGATCGACCCAGACGCGCAGCAGCTGGAAGGACTTGCCGCCCAGCATTTCCTGGTAGGCGCCCTGGCTGGCCATCTGATCGCGGGCATCCCCGGCATCGCGCAGCAACTGCAGGATCAGGGCCATCGCCCGGTGCAGCGGCATCATCGGCTCGATCCAGCCGCGCAGATCGGCGGCCCGCGTGTCGGCCGGCTTCAACTGCCAGGAATAGTAGGAAGGCATGTCGACGGGCGAGGAGCCTCCGGGCACCGTGATCCGCCCACGCAGGCTGGCGAGCCATTCGTTGTCGCGCAGGCATTGGCCGATGCGGCCCTGGCCGGCGAGCGCGGCGGACACCGCCTGGATTTCCGCCAGGAGCCGGTCCAGCGTGACGCCGTCCACACCCGGGTGTTCGCGCAGGGCCGACAGGGCGGAACGATGCCGGTCCATGTCCTGGAGGACCGCCGTGCGGACATCGGCGCGCTCGCAGATGTCCAGCAGATCGAACAGCGTGGCCATGGCGATCTGATGGCAATGGGCGTCTTCGCCCCGGGCGAAGAAGAACAGGCGGTCGAACAGGTATTCGACCCTCAGCAGGGTGCGTACACGTTCATTGCAGGGATACTCGTAAAGAATCACGCGCAAAAGACCCTATCCATGAGTGGTGCGCCCATCCGCCGGCCGGGAAGCGTGGTCGCACCAGGCCTGGTGAAGCTGGAACACGCGCCGACGCAGCGCGTCCAGGTCGGTCGCGTCATCGTTGACGATGACGTCGTCGGCCGCCGCGAGGCGCTCCGCCCTGGACGCCTGAGCGGACATGATACGCTCAATGGTGCTGCGCGTCAGCCCGCTGCGGGCCTGCACCCGGCGCACCTGGGTCTCCGGATCGCAGTCGACCACGCAGATGCGGTCCACCCGTTCGCGCCAGCGGCCGGACTCGACCAGCAAGGGCACGACGAGCACGAGATAGCGCCCCCGGACCCGCTCCGCTTGGTCGAGCACGGCCTGGCCGATCAGGGGATGCAGCACGGATTCGAGCCGCCGCCGCGCCGCCGGATCGGCGAAGGCGCGCGCGCGCATCCAGTCCCGGTCCATGGCGCCGTCCGGGGCGATCGCATCCGCGCCGAACGCCGCCCGCAGCGGCTCGATCGCGGCGCCGCCCGGCGCCGTCAGTTCATGGGAGATCTGGTCGGTGTCGATGACCGCCGCGCCCCATTCGGCCAGCCAGTCGGCCACCTTGGTTTTGCCCGAGCCGATGCCCCCGGTCAGGCCGATGGAAAACATGGCATCCCCGCGTGACGAATTCAGAACCATGACTGTACCGCAAGCGGAGCCAGCATCCACGCGCCGGCGGCCAGGGCGATGCAGGGCCCGAAGGGATACGGCCGCCGCCAGCCGCCGCGCCGGCCCAGGCTGCCCGGCAGCCCCAGCACGCAGGCTAGCCAGAGGATGCCGACAGCGGCTTCCAGCCCGAGCCAGCCCGCCAGCGCGGCCAGGCATTTCATGTCGCCGCCGCCGAAACCGTCCCGTCCGCGCACGCGGCGATACAGCCACGCCATGCCGGCCAGGCCCGCCCAGGCCAGGGCGGACGCGCCGACGGCGGCGGCCGGGTCCCGGGCGCCCAGCAGCCAGCCGGCCGCCATGAGCGGCAGGGTGAGCGCATCCGGCAGAAGGCCGCTGCGCGCATCGATCCAGGCCAGCGCGGCCAGGACGAGGGCCAGCGGCACGAGCCCGGCATCGCCGCCGGCCGCCAGCAGCCCCGCCGCCAGCCCCAGCAGCAGCGCCATCGCGACGTCCCGGACCGGCCGCCAGGCCCGCGACGGGGCGGCCGCCGCCGCGGCCCACAGCGTGCGCGCCGTGGCCGGTTCGCCGGCATCCAGTCGATCCGCATAGGCCTGGGCCCAGCGCCCCAGCAGGGCGCCCACGCACATGCCCGCGGCCACGGCCAGCCCGCTCGCGCCCCAGGCCGCCGCACCCCGCGTCACGGCCGCCTGGGGCGCAAGCTCCTGGAACAGGCTGCCCGCCCACCCGGCCATCGTCCCCCATCCCATCGCCAAGCCTCCTGCAAATGCGTAGAATGGCGGCTTCACGATCCTGTCCGCCATGACCATGCCGCGCGCCCTTTCCCACACGATTCCCCGCCTGCTCAGCCTGGGGCTGCTGGCCCTGCTGGCCGCCTGCGCCCAGCAGCGCGAACCCGGCTTCTATGACGTCTCGCGCGGCGATACGGTGTCCGACGCCCGGCACCGCGCCCAGGGCGATGCCGGCACGGTCGCCCCCGCGCAACTGCAATTCGGATTCGGTTCCGACAGCCAGAAGAAACCGGCGCCGGAAAGCGACGCCGGGGCCGCGCGGCCGGCCGGAGCCGGCGCCGCGGACACCGCCGGGCAGTCCGCCCGCCCGGCCGGCCCCGGGAACACGCCCCAGGAACTGGCCGAGACCCGGACCTACCTGGGCACCATCGCATGCCCCGCCGGACAACAGGCCTGCCCGGCGCGCCGCATGACCCTGACCCTGGCGCCGGACGGCCAGTGGCGCGCCCGCAGCGCGCCGCTGGACGGCACGGCCGCCACCGCCACGATGGGCTGCTGGCACCTGGTGTCCACCGATCCGGCCCGCATCGTGCTGCAGACCGGCGACCAGGCCCGCGCCACGCTGGAATTCATCCAGTCGAACGTCCTGCGCCTGACCCGGCTGGACGGCCAGGCCCCCTTGCTGGAATCCCGGCTGACCCGCCAGGCGGATATCGACCCCATCCAGGAACTGGCCGCGAAACCGGCCGAAGCCTGCGCCACGCACTGAGCCCGGGCGCCTGGGCGGCGCCTCCGGCGGATGATCCGGGGTCGCCCGGGCCGGTACCCGGCCCGCCCGAGGGCCTGGACAGGCAATAGCGCGTCAATTCGACCACGTTGCGCACGCGCAGTTTCTGGAATATCCGCGCCCGATGGGCTTCGATCGTGCGCTGCGTGACCCCGAGCTCGACGGCGATGTACTTGTTGGACCGCCCCCGCGTGAGGTAGTCCGTCACTTCCCGCTCGCGGATCGTCAGGCGGCCCAGCGGCCCTTCCTGGCCATCCGGGTATTCTCGAACCGAATCGCTTTCCAGCATGGAGGCTCCCCCTGTTCATTGTTGTATGCAGGGGGATTCTGCATGACCCGCGCGGGCGGCGCACCTGTCAGTTCTGACAGCTTGCCGCGCCCCGGGAATCCTCTCTGGAGCGACGTCCTGGAACCCTAGAACTCCAGGTTGTCGATCAGCCGCGTCGCGCCCAGGCGGGCGGCCGCCAGCACGACCAGGGGCTCTCCGTCGCGGATTTCCTGGCCGGTGGGGGGCTGCAGGTCGCGCTGGCGGCGCACGGCGACGTAATCCGGATCCCAGCCGCGCTCGCGCAGGGCCTGCATGGCCTGGCCTTCCGCCGTGGCGGCATCCGCGCGGCCGCCCTGGACCTGGTCGCGCACCCGCTGCAGCAGGCCGTACAGGTTGGGGGCCTCGGCCCGCTCCTGCGCGCTGAGGAAGCGGTTGCGCGAGGACAGCGCCAGGCCGTCGGCGTCGCGCACGGTCTCGTGGGCGAGGATTTCCACCGGCAGCTGGAACTGGCGGCACATGGCGCGCACCACCATCAGCTGCTGGTAGTCCTTCTTGCCGAACACGGCCACGCGCGGCTGGACACAGGAGAACAGCTTCAGCACCACGGTGCTGACGCCCATGAAGAAATCGGGCCGGAACTCGCCCTCGAGGATCTTGCCCAGGGCCTCGCCGGGCTGGATGCGGAAATTCTGCGGCTCCGGGTACAGCTCCCGCTCGTCGGGCGCGAACAGCACGTAGACGTCGCGCTCGGCCTCGAGCTTCTCGATGTCCTCGGCCAGGGTGCGGGGATAGCGGTCGAAGTCCTCGTTCGGGCCGAACTGCAGCCGGTTGACGAAGATGCTGGCCACCACGGGATCGCCGTGCTGGCGCGCCAGCCGCATCAGCGACAGGTGCGCGGCATGCAGATTGCCCATGGTGGGCACGAAGGCCACGCGCAGTTGGCCGCGCAGCTGATCGCGCAATGCCTCGATGGAATGAACGACTTTCACAGGGGATTCTCCGGCACGCGGCCTCAGGCCGAGCGCGTATAGGACAGTCTGACGTACAGCGGCGCGTAAGGCGCCGCCTGGGTGATTTCCAGCAGGGATTCGCGGACCAGTTCCAGCAGCGCCAGGAAATGGACCACGATGACGGCGGCAGGCTCGCCCATGCGGATGCGCTCCAGGAACAGCTCGGTGAATTCCATGAAGCGCACGCCCGACAGGCGGCGCAGGATGTGGCTCATGTGGTCGCGCACGGACAGTTGCTCGCGGGTGATGCGGTGGCTGGCGTTCAGGCGCGCCCGGTGCAGGATCGCCGACCAGGCCTCGCGCAGGTCATCCGCCGACACTTCCGGCAGCAGCCGCTCGACCTCGAAATCGGCCGCGGCATGCGCCACCAGGAAATCGCGGCCCACGCGCGGCATCTCGTCCAGCCGCCGGGCCGCCAGTTTCATGCGCTCGTATTCCAGCAGGCGGCGCACCAGTTCGGCGCGCGGATCCTCGGCTTCCTCGCCGCTGTCGGACTGTCGCACCGGCAGCAGCATGCGCGACTTGATCTCGATGAGCAGCGCCGCCATCAGCAGATACTCGCCCGCCAGTTCCAGGTTGGACCGCCGCACCTGCTCGACGTAGGCCAGGTACTGGGCGGTGACCTCGGCCATGGGAATGTCGAGCACGTTGAAGTTCTGCTTCCGGATCAGGTAGAGCAGCAGGTCCAGCGGCCCCTCGAAGGCTTCCAGGAAGACCTCGAGCGCATCGGGCGGGATGTAGAGATCCTGGGGGATGGCGAACAGCGGCTCGCCGTACAGGCGCGCCAGGGCGACGTGGTCGACCACGTCGGGGGTGCTGTCTTCCGTGGGCGCCATCAGGGCGTCCAGCCCGGGATCGGGCGGCCTGGGCGGCATGAGGCCGGATCAGGCCTTCTGGTAGTAGACGTAGGGGTCCTGGGCCACGCGGGCCGCGCGGAAGCCTTCCTGCAGTTCGGGATCCAGTTCCTTGTCCCAGAGGCGGGCGCGGCCGGCGAACTGGCGCGACTCGGTGTCGGGATGATCCGATTTGTACTGGTTCAGGAACTGGGTCAGTTCGGATTCAAAGTTGTTTGCCATAATAGTGCCGTAGTGATCTTCATGACCGATTGCGCCCAAGTTTACTGCACTCGGACGCAGGCAGCCCGACCGATGTCAGAACCCTCCCCCGCCGACGCCCCCCACGCCCCCCTGACCCGCGAATTGCGGATGATTCCCCTGATCGTCGGCTGCGCCCTGTTCATGCAGATGCTCGACGCCACGGTGGTCGCCACCGCCCTGCCCGCCATGGCGCTGGATTTCGGCGCCACGGCGGTGCACATGAACGTCACCATCACGGCCTACCTGCTGGCCACGGCCGTGTTCGTGCCCATCAGCGGCTGGGCGGCCGACCGCTTCGGCGCCCAGCGCGTGTTCCTGGCCGCCATCGCCCTGTTCACGCTCAGCTCCGTCGCCTGCGCCGCGGCCCAGGACATCCCCCAGCTCGTCGCCGCCCGCCTCGTGCAAGGCGCGGCCGGCGCGATGATGGTCCCGGTCGGGCGCATCATCCTGCTGCGGCGCATCCCGAAGGGGGAACTGCTCAAGGCCATGGCCTTCCTGACCCTGCCGGCGCTGCTCGGGCCGGTGCTCGGGCCGCCCGTGGGCGGCTTTCTGGTGACCTACGCCTCGTGGCACTGGATCTTCCTGATCAACATCCCGGTCGGCGTGCTGGGCATGGCCCTGGTGCTGCGCTACATCCCCCGCGACATGCCCGATGGCCGCCCGCGCCTGGACACGATCGGCTTCATGCTCAGCGGGGTCGCCCTGGCCGCCCTGCTGACCAGCCTCGAAGCCATCGGGCACCGCAGCCTGGGCGTCGGCCCGACCGTGGGACTGGTGGCGCTGGGCCTGGCATGCGGGGCGCTCTACGTCCGGCACGCCCGCCACGTGCCCTACCCGATCATCGACCTGAGCCTGCTGCGCACCCATACCTTCGCGGTTTCGGTGCTGGGCGGCAACCTGTGCCGCTTCGCGGTCGGCGCCTCGCCCTTCCTGCTGGCCATCCTGCTGCAGGTGGGCTTCGGCCTGTCCGCCTTCTCAGCGGGGATGATCACCTTCACCTCGGCGGCCGGGGCCATGCTGATGAAGCTGGTGGCCACGCCCATCGTGCGCCGCTTCGGCTTTCGCCCCGTGCTGACGGCCAACGCGCTGATCACGGCGGTCTCCATCGCCGCCTGCGCGCTGTTTCGCGCCGACACCCCGGTCTGGATCATGGTGTCGGTCCTGCTGGTCGGCGGCTTCTTCCGGTCCCTGCAGTTCACGGCGGTCAACGCCCTGACCTACGCCGACCTGGACGCCGCGCAGATGAGCCGCGCCAGCAGCTTCGCGGCGATGGCGCAGCAGATGGGCATCAGCCTGGGCGTGGCCTGCGCGGCGACCACGCTGAACCTGAGCATGAGCCTGCGCGGCGGAGTGGAGGCCGACCGCGTCGACGTGATCTGGGGCTTCGTGGTCACGTCCCTGTTCGTGGCGGCATCGGCCCTGTCATTCCGGCGCCTGTCCCGCCGGGCCGGCAGCCAGCTGCACGCCCGCGCCCGCTGATTCGGAGCTTTCCCGACTGTTCAGCAGCATCACCAGCTTGCAGTCCGGCCGGATCGCCAGCCGGAAGGTGAACTGCCGGAAACGCAGCCGCCCGTCCGCCGGGTGCTGGAATTCCCGCAGGCCGCCTTCCCGGTCCACCACGACCTGGCGCGTCCAGGCCCTGGCGAACAGCGGGCTGCCGGCCTGCAGCTCGGCCACCAGCGCCCCGATGCCGGGTTCGCCCGCCAGCGCCGCCACGTCGGCGCGGAATTCGGCCACCACCCGGCTGGCGCGCTCCTCCCAGTCCACCACCAGCGCGCGCGCGGCCGGATCCAGGAAGATGTAGCGCAGCAGATTGGGCTGCCCGCGCGCGGGCCAGCCGTCGAACACCCGCAGCAGGGCGGCGTTGCAGGCCAGCACGTTCCAGGACTGGTCCAGCACGTAGGCCGGGCAGCGGATGCTGTCGACGCAATCCTGCAGGCCGTCGGGCAGGGCAATCGCGTCCAGGCGGCCGGCCTCGGGATCGGCGCACTCGGCCAGGCTGAACAGGTAGTGCCGCTCGGCGCGCGCCAGCCGCAGGGCCTCGGCCAGGCGGCACCACACGTCCACGGACACGGACACCTCGCGCCCCTGCTCGATCCAGGTGTACCAGGTGGTGCTGATGCCGCACAGCTGGGCGATTTCCTCGCGCCGCAGGCCCGGCGTGCGGCGCCGGACACCGGGCGGCAGGCCGTGATCGGCCGGCGCGACGCGCGCCCGGGCGCTGCGCAGGAAGGCGCCCAGTTCCCGGCGCCGGGCCGCGTCATCGCGCGACACGATCGTCTCCGGGACGGGCGGCGGGCGGGGCGGCGCGGCGCATCGTCAGTCTCAGCGCAGCACGCTGGCCAGGGTGCGGCGCACGTCCTCCTCGTCGCGGCCGGTGCGCCGGACGTAATCGGCCACCTGGTCGGCACCGATGTTGCCGACGTTGAAATACTGGGCCCGCGGATGGCTGAGATAGAAGCCGCAGACGCTGGAAGCCGGCATCATGGCGAACCCCTCGGTGAGTTGCATGCCGATCTCGCCGCAGTCCAGCAGGTCGAACATGTCCCGCTTGACGATGTGTTCCGGACAGGCCGGATAGCCGGGCGCGGGACGGATGCCCTGGTACTTTTCGGCGATGATGGCCTCGTTGGACAGGGCCTCGTCGGGCACGTAGCCCCACAGGTCGCGGCGCACCCGGGCGTGCAGGGTCTCGGCGAAGCCCTCGGCCAGGCGGTCGGCCAGTGCCTTGAGCATGATCACGGAATAATCGTCGCCGGCGTCCTGGAACTGCTTTTCGTATTTCTCGATGCCGATGCCGCCCGTGACCGCGAACATTCCGATGTAGTCGGTGACGCCCGAGTCCCTGGGCGCGATGAAGTCGGCCAGGCACTTGTTGTCCACGCCATCGCGCTTGGCCGTCTGCTGGCGCACGCCGCGCCAGGTCAGCAGGACCTCGTCGCGGGTCTCGTCGCGGTAGATCTCGATGTCGTCGTCGTTGACGCTGTTGGCCGGATAGAAGGCGACGATGCCGTTGGCCGTCAGCCAGCGGCCCTCGACGATGCGCTTCATCATGGCCTGGCCTTCCTCGTAGAGCTTGCTGGCTTCCTTGCCCACCACCTCGTCGGTCAGGATGGCCGGGAACTGCGCCATCAGGCCCCAGGACTGGAAGAACGGCGTCCAGTCCAGGAAGTTCAGGATTTCGTGCAGATCGTAGTGCTTGAAGGTGCGCCGGCCGATGAATTTCGGCTGGGGCGGCGTGTAGTTCGACCAGTCGATCGCCGGCTTGGCCGCGCGCGCCTCCTCGATCGTCAGCATCGGCGTGGCCTGGCGGTTGGCATGGCGTGTGCGCACCAGCTCGTATTCGTCGACGATGCCCTTGAGATAGGTCTCGGCCTGGTCGGACATCAGGCTGGTGGCCACCCCCACGGAACGGCTGGCATCGGGCACGTAGATCACCGGGCCTTCGTAGTTGGGCGCGATCTTCACGGCCGTGTGGACCTTGCTGGTGGTGGCCCCGCCCACCAGCAGCGGGACGTTGCGCTCGCGGAAATACGGATCGCGCTGCATTTCCGAGGCGACGTAGGCCATTTCCTCCAGGCTGGGCGTGATCAGGCCCGACAGGCCCACCATGTCGGCGCCGATTTCCTTGGCCTTTTCGAGGATCTTGGCGCAGGGCACCATCACGCCCATGTTCTCGACCTCGAAGTTGTTGCACTGCAGGACGACGGTGACGATGTTCTTGCCGATGTCGTGCACGTCGCCCTTGACCGTGGCGATGACCAGCTTGCCCTTGGAGCGCACGTCGCCGCCGGCCTCGGCCAGCTGGCGCTTTTCCTCTTCGATGAAGGGCAGCAGGTGCGCCACGGCCTGCTTCATCACGCGCGCGGACTTCACCACCTGGGGCAGGAACATCTTGCCCGAGCCGAACAGGTCGCCGACCACGTTCATGCCGTCCATCAGCGGGCCCTCGATGACCTCGATGGGCCGCCCGCCGGCCGACATGATTTCCTGGCGGACTTCTTCCGTGTCCTCGACGATGAAGGTGGTGATGCCATGCACCAGCGAATGCGTCAGGCGTTCGCGCACCGGGCCTTCGCGCCACGCCAGGTCCTCTTCCTTCTTCGCGCCCGAGCCCTTGATGGTCTCGGCCAGTTCCACCAGGCGCTCGGTGGACGTGCGCTCGTCGGCCGGATCGGTCCTGCCCAGCGGTTCGGGCCGGTCGAGCACCACGTCCTCGACCAGGTCGCGCACCTGCTTGTCCAGGTCGGAATACACGCCCAGCTGGCCGGCGTTGACGATGCCCATGGTCAGGCCGCGCCGCACCGCGTAATACAGGAAGACCGCGTGGATGGCCTCGCGCATGGCCTCGTTGCCGCGGAAGGAGAAGCTGACGTTGGAGATCCCGCCCGACACGCGCGCGTGCGGCAGGTTTTCCGTGATCCAGCCGGTGGCCTCGATGAAGTCCACGGCGTAGTGGTTGTGCTCGTCGATCCCGGTGGCGATGGCGAAGACGTTGGGATCGAAGATGATGTCCTCGGGCGGGAAGCCCACCTGGTTCACCAGGATGTCGTAGGCCCGGGAACAGATGTCGATGCGGCGCTGCAGGGTGTCGGCCTGGCCGTCGGTGTCGAAGGCCATGACCACCACCGCCGCGCCGTACTTGCGGCACAGCTTCGCCTGTTCGATGAAGGGGCCTTCGCCTTCCTTCATGGAAATCGAATTGACCACGCACTTGCCCTGCACGCAGCGCAGGCCGGCCTCGATCACCGGCCACTTGGAACTGTCGATCATCACCGGCACGCGCGAGATGTCGGGCTCGGACGCCAGCAGGTTCAGGAAGCGCGGCATGATGGCCAGGGCGTCGAGCATGCCCTCGTCCATGTTGACGTCGATGATCTGGGCGCCGTTCTCCACCTGCTGGCGGGCCACGGACAGGGCCTCGTCGAACTTTTCCTCGCGGATCAGGCGCAGGAACATCTTGCTGCCGGTGACGTTGGTGCGTTCGCCCACGTTGATGAACAGCGTCTCGCGGTCGAAATTCAACGGCTCCAGGCCCGACAGGCGGGTCTTGACCGGGATGACCGGCGGCTGGCGATGCGGCAGCGTGCGGACCTTTTCGGCGATGGCGCGGATGTGATCGGGCGTGGTGCCGCAGCAGCCGCCCACCACGTTCACCAGCCCGGCCCGGGCGAACTCCTCCAGCAGTCCGGAGGTGTCCGAAGGCGTCTCGTCGAAACCCGTTTCCGCCATCGGATTGGGCAGGCCGGCATTGGGGTAGACGCAGACGTAGGTATCGCAGATCTTGGACAGCTCGGCCACGTAGGGGCGCATCAGCGCCGCGCCCAGGGCGCAGTTCAGGCCGATAGTGACGGGGCGCGCGTGGCGCACGGAATTCCAGAAGGCCTCGACCGTCTGGCCCGACAGGATGCGCCCTGACGCGTCGGTCACCGTGCCGGAGATCATCACCGGCAGGCGGATGCCGCGCTCCTCGAAGATCGTCTCGATGGCGAAGATGGCCGCCTTGGCGTTCAGCGTGTCGAAGATGGTCTCGATCAGCAGCAGGTCCGCGCCGCCATCGATCAGGCCGTTGACCTGCTCGGTGTAGGCCGCGCGCAGTTCCTCGAAGGTGACGTTGCGCGCGCCCGGATCGTTCACGTCCGGCGACAGGGACGCCGTCTTGGGCTGCGGCCCGACGGCACCGGCCACGAAGCGGGGATGGTCGGGCGTGGCCACGGCGTCGCAGGCTTCCCGCGCCAGCCGCGCCGAGGCCACGTTCAGCTCATAGGCCAGTTCCGGCAGGCCGTAGTCGCCCTGGGCCACCCGCGTGGCGCCGAAGGTGTTGGTTTCCACCACGTCGGCCCCGGCTTCCAGGTAGCCCTGGTGGATTTCCCGGATGACGTCGGGCCGCACCAGGGACAGCAGTTCGTTGTCGCCCTTCAGGTCGCGGTCGTGACCGGCGAAGCGCTCGCCCCTGAAATCGGCCTCGGTCAGCTTGTAGCGCTGGATCATGGTGCCCATGGCCCCGTCCAGCACCACGATGCGCCGGCCCAGCAGGCGCACGAACTCGGCCCCGCGCGTATAGGACTCGATGGGATAGGGCAAGGCGGGATAGGTCACGGGACGATCCAGGCAAGACGGAAGGAAAGGCCTCATTGTATCGTCGCGTATCGCGCCGGGACGCATAAACCGGCGCGATACGCCGTCAACGCTTCATAGCTCAAGCATCAGGGCCTCGCCCTGGGGCGGCGGCGCTTCCCGCACGGCGGCGGCGCAGGCCGCCGACAGCCGCGCCGCCAGGCCGGCGGGATCGCCGGAATCGGACCCGGGCCATCCCCCCGCCTCACCGGCCATGGCGGCGATCCGCGCGGCCCGCCAGGCCCGCAGCATGCGGATGGTGCCCCCATGGCAGACCAGGATGGCGTCCCGCCCGGCCGCGCGCACGGACTCCCCGCCCCGCGCCACCCGCCGCATCATGGCCAGGGCCGATTCCCCGCCGCCCGGCGCATGATGCACGGGATCGGCCGCCCAGGCGTCGACCGCCGCGCGGCCGATGGCGTCCCAGGACAGGCCTTCCCAGGCGCCGAAATCCATTTCCCGCCAGCAAGGATCCGTCTCCACCGCAAGGTCCATGCGATCCGACAGGGCGCGGGCCAGTTCGACGCAGCGCAGGGCGGGGCTGCTGAGCAGGCGCCCGAAACCCCTCCACGGCTGGCCGGGATGACGGCCCGCGTCCCAATCCGCCAGCCAGGCGGCCAGGCCGTGCGTCCGGGCGGGCACGTCCAGCCGGCCGTAGCAATGGCCGGGCGGGATATCGGGCACGGTGTGGCGGATCAGCAATAGCCTCATGACCGGCTCCGCGCCCCGGCGATCTTCTCCGGTTCAAACAGCCTAGGGTTTACCCTATAATGATGCGAGTTCCATCCCATCTTCAGCGACTCCAAGTCAAGGACAGCGACATGTTGGCTCCCTTCTCGAACTATCCCGTCAACGAAGCCTTCGAACGCCTGATGGCCGAAGAACGCGCTGCGCGCGCCGCCCGGCCGCGCGCCGGACTGGTCCAGCGCATCCTGAACGCCCTGTCCGGCACCCGTCCGGCCGCTTCGCACGCCTGAGCTTTCGCGCCCGCCCGCGCGGCACGCGCCGCGCGCCCGCCGGCGGGCGTACTACGCCACAAGCGCCAACAGCCCCAGGTAGCAGCCCAGCTCGCTCAGCTGCTGCGCGGCCCCCAGGCCATCCCCCGTGTACCCGCCCAGGCGGCGCTTCAGCACGCGCGCCATCCAGGCGGCGCCGGCCAATCCCCCCGCCATCGCCCAGCCGACCCCGGCCGCGGGCAACACGCCCGTCACGGCCATGACCAGCGCGGGCAGCAGGCCGCAGGCCGCCGCCGTCATGAATTCCCCGTCCCGCATGCGGCGCCCCAGCGGCTTGGCCTTGCCCTCTTCCCGCGCATAGCGCATGCGCCAGATCAGCAGCGCCGACCCCAGCCGCGAAGCCGGATGCGCCAGCAGCAGCGCGGCGGCGACCCAGGCGGGCGGCAGTGCGTTCAGGACGGCGAATTTCAGCGCCAGCATCAGGCCGAGGCCGACCACCCCGTAGGTGCCCAGGCGCGAATCCTTCATGATGTCCAGGGCGCGTTCCCTGGACACCGCCCCGCCCAGGCCGTCGCAGACGTCGGCGAAGCCGTCTTCGTGGAACGCCCCGGTCAGGACCAGCCCCGCCGCCATGGACAGCAGCACCGCCACCGGCTGCGGCCAGAGGGCCTGCCCCAGCCAGAACGCCAGCGCCGCCACGCCGCCCGCCACCCAGCCCACCAGGGGGTAATAACGCGTGCAATGCTGCAGCCAGGCGGGCCGGAAGCCCACCCAGGCGGGAACCGGCAGGCGGGTGAAGAACTGCAGGGCGGTGAAGAACAGGCGGAGTTCGTGGCGCGGCCTCATCGTTCGCTGACCCCCGCATCCCCGAAACTGGCCATGTCGCATAGAAACGCGGCGGCGGCCTGCACCAGTGGCCAGGCCAGCACGCAGCCGGTGCCCTCGCCCAGGCGCAGGCCCAGGTCCAGCAAGGGCCGGGCACCCAGGCTGCGCAGCATGCGGGCATGGCCGCGTTCGTCGGACTGGTGGCAGAACACGCAATAATCCAGGATGGCCGGGGCCAGGCGGGCGGCCACCAGCAGCGCGGACGAGGCGATGAAGCCATCGATCAGCAGGATCCGGCGGCGGGACGCGGCGCCCAGCATGGCGCCCGTCATCATGGCGATTTCCAGGCCCCCGAACGCCGCCAGCATCTCCAGCGGAGCGTGGGCGCCGGCATGCAACCGCATGGCCTGCCCGATCACCCGCGCCTTGCGTTCGAGGCCGGCGGCGTCCACGCCCGTCCCCGCCCCCACGCAGTCCGCGACGGGCTCGCCGGTCAGGCGGTGCATCAGGGCGGCGGCGGGCGTGGTGTTGGCGATCCCCATCTCGCCGAAGCCGACCACCTCGCCGCCCGCGTCGGCCATCAATTCAGCCCCCGCCCGCAACGCCTGCTCGCATTCCCGCGCCGTCATGGCCGCTTCCACCGCCAGATTGCCGCTGCCCGCCCGGATCTTCCGGTCGACCAGCCCATCCCGGCGGCCGAAGTCATGCTTGACGCCCGCGTCGACGATGCGCAGTTCCACCCCTTGCTGACGCGCCAGCACATTGATCGCGGCCCCGCCCGCCAGGAAATTTTCCACCATCTGCCAGGTGACGTCCTGGGGATAGGCCGACACGCCCTCGTCGGCCACGCCATGATCGGCCGCGAAGACGAAGACCGTGGGCGGGGACAGGCGCGGCGCCAGGTCGCGGCGGATCAGTCCGATCTGGCGCGCCAGGGACTCCAGCCGTCCCAGGCTGCCGCGCGGCTTGGTCTTGCCGTCGATGCGGTCATCCAGGCGGGTTGCCAGGGCATCGTCACGAATCGGGACGATGGCGGGAATATTGAAGGACATGGCGACGGAACTCCTGTGGATCGCCTCGCGTCCGCCAGGGGCGGCGGACCGCGAGCCCGGCAAGGTTATCACTCCTGCCGCCGGAGGCCGCATGCTATAGTTCGCGACGAAACAGGTATGCGCCACGCCACCAGCACCGGCGCATTCAAACGGGAAACAGACGGCTCGCCCGCGAGCCCAGCTGTGCTGCCCCCGCAACGGTGCGCATGCCCCCATGCCAGCCCGATACCGGCCTGCTTCGACACCTGATCCCGCCCGACGCGGCCCCGGCATCCCCCCATCCATGGCGGATCGCGGCCCACGGGCGTTTTTCAATGCCGGCGTGCGGGGACGCGCGCCAAACAGGGCCTCGTCATGTCTGCTTCCTTCCCGCGCCGCCTCGCGGCCGTCTGCTGTCTGTTCCCCCTGGCCGCCACGGCCCAATCCGCCTCCACCGACGCCGCCGTGCCGACACTGCGGGACATCGTCGTCACCGCCAGCCGCAGCCCCGAACCCCTGGCCGACGTGGTGGGCGACGTCACCGTCATCGGCCCGAAACAACTGGCCGAGGCGCGCGGCGACAGCATCGCCGAGATCATTGGACGGGCGCCGGGCGTGCAGTTCACTTCCAATGGCGGCCCGCAAACGGTGACCAGCCTGTTCATGCGCGGCGCGAATTCCGCTCATACGCTGGTGTTGATCGACGGCATGCGGATCAACGGCTCGACCTCGGGTGGCGTGAACTTCCCCGCCATCGACCCGGCCCTGGTGGAGCGCATCGAAATCCTGCGCGGCGCGGCCAGCAGCCTGTATGGCTCGGACGCCATCGGCGGCGTGATCAACATCATCACCAAGAAGGGCGAACAGGACCGTCCCCTGTCCGCCTGGGCGAATGTCGGCTACGGTACCTATGAAACAGCCAAATCCAACCTGGGCCTGTCGGGCGCCGCACAAGGTTGGGATTACAGTTTTTCAGCCAGCGCGGCAGGCAGCAAGGGGTTTGACGCTCAGCGTCCCAGGTACTCCAATGACGTGCCCAACGACATGCATTACCCTGACAAGGACGGCTACCGCAGCCATGCCGTTTCCGGCACCCTCGGGTATCGCTGGGCGGAAGGCCATCACATCGGGTTGAGCGCCTACAACGGCTATACGGATGGGGACTTCGACGCTTCCGGATACGATCCCGTCACGTGGAACAGCTACCCACTGGATAATGTGTACAGCCTGTACCGCCAGCAAGCCTACGCGCTCACCTCCACGGACCGCATCACCGACCAATGGGAAAGTGTCCTGCGCTTCGGCTGGAACAAGGATTCCGTCGAGTCCCGCGACCCGGTATCCACCAACTATACGGCCAGCCAGCGCCGCACATTCTCCTGGCAGAACAACTGGCAATTCCTGCCGCAACACCGCCTGTCCCTGGTGACGGAACGAGTGGAGGAACGCGTCCAGAGCAATACCCGATACGACCAGTCAGACCGGGATACGAACGCCGTGGCGCTGATCTACAAAGGCCGCATCGACCGCTTGCACACCCAGGCCAGCGTGCGCAACGATAACTACACGGGCTATGGCAACCAGACCACCGGCAGCCTGGGGCTGGATTTCGACCTGACGGATGCCTGGCAAGTCGGCGTGGCGGGCAACACAGGATTCCATGCGCCGACGTTCAACGACATGTACTATCCGGGCTCCGTCAACCTGGACCTCAAGCCGGAGAAATCCCGCAACATCGAGGCCCATCTCGCCTACACCGGCGAGCGGACCCAGGCCCGCCTGGCACTATTCCAGAACAAGGTCCGCGACCTGATCGTCTGGGACAACGCCTTGTCCAAATCCAACAATCTGGACAGTGCGACCATCCGCGGAATCACGCTTTCCGGAGAGCACGACTTCGGCAACACCACGCTTCGCGCCAGCGCCGACTTCCTCGATCCGCGTAACGATGATCCGGCCCCCGGCACCAACAGCCAGCTGATCCGCCGTGCCCGCCAGATTTTTCACGTTGGAATCGAGCATCGCATCCAGGCACTGAAACTGGGCGCTGAATACCAGTACACCGGCAACCGGTACGACAATGTCTACAACTCCGCCACATTCAAGACGGAGCAAACCCGCCTGGGCGGCTATTCCCTCGTCAACCTGACCGCCGCCTACGACTTCAGCAAGTCGCTGGGCGTCCAGGTGCGCTGGAACAACGTGCTGGACAAGGACTACGTGCTGGTGGACGGCTACAACACGCCAGGTTCCAACGTGTTCGTGAACCTGTCCTGGCGGATGTAGCGATGCAGCGGCGGACGGTGGGCGGCTTCGGCGGAATGCGGCGGCGCATCCTGGGACTGGCGTCCGCCGCCTGCCTGGCCCTGTGCACCGCCTGGGCGCTTCTCGCCAGCCCGGGCATCGCCCGGGCCCAGACCGGCACCACGGTCCAGGCGGCGCCCGCCGCCACCGGTACCGCCCGGCACGGCACCCCGCCCCGCGTCATCACCCTGGCGCCCAGCGCCACCGAACTGGTCTACGCCGCCGGAGCCGGCGCCGACATCGTCGGCACCGTCCTGCGCAGCGACTACCCGCCCGAGGCGCGCGCCATCCCGCGCATCGGCGACGGCATCCAGTTCAGCGAGGAAACCATCCTGACCTTGCGTCCGACCCTGGTGGTCGGCTGGCTGCCGTCCGACGGCACGCGGTCCCTGGCGCGGCGCCTGGCCCCCCTGGGCGTGCCCCTGGTCTACGCCAATCCGAAATCGCTGGACGACATCCCGGCCCTGATCCGCGACCTGGGCGAGCGCCTGGGCACCCGCGCCACAGCCGACGCCGCCGCGCGCGGCCTGGAACGCCGCATCCACGCCCTGCGGCCGGCGCCACCCCCGCCGCAGACCGTCTTCATCGAGATCAGCGCCGACCCGCTGTACACCCTGGGCCGCGATCCCCTGACCAACGACCTGCTGGCGCGCTGCGGCGGCACCAATCCCTACGCCACGCATGCGATCCCCGCACCGCAGGTCAGCGTGGAATCGGTGCTGCACCTGAACCCGCAGGTGCTGATCGTGTCGCCCTACGGCCGCGAAACCCTGGCGGCCCGGCGGGCCTGGTGGGCGCAGCATGGCCTGGCGGCCGCCCTCGCGGGCCGCATCTATGCGGTCGATCCCGACCTGCTGCATCGGCCGGGGCCGCGTCTGGTGGACGCGGCCGAGGCGATCTGCGCGGACCTGCGCAACGCGTACTAATTGCCCAGCCGCATTTCGAGCAGGCGAATGGGACGATAAGGATCGCGGCGGGACCCGCCCTCGAACAACTGCTCCAGGGACACCGGTCGCGCGGGCTCCATCTTCACGGACAGCTTCGACGATTCTCCGGTCACGAAATCCAGCAGGGCGAGGCAATCGTCGCGCCCCAGAGGCGCTCCATCGAAGACTGCCTCTGGATCCTTCTTGCACTGTTCCCGGCCCGCATCGGCCTTTTCCTCGAACCACCGCTCGCGCTGCGAGCCCGCCGGGCCGCCGTCCGGCACCGCATCGAAGTCATGCCGCATGGCAAGCGCGCGGGACCGCTCGGCATAGCCGTCATCCCGGACGCTGGCCCGCACCGCGCGGACTTCCATCCGCTGGATCTTCTGGCCAACCATCGCCAACGCCCCCAAGGGCCCCAGAAACCCGAAGCCGCCGGCCAGCTCCTGAAGCCCGTCCCGGCCATCATCGGCCAGCCGCAGCAGATCGCGCACACGGTTCAGTTCCAGACTGAATTCTCCGTCAAAGGCCTTGGGCTGCTCCAGGGACAGATTCAGGGCGCCCGTGTCGTCCTTGCGATCCAGGCGCCAATCCAGCGCCAGGGAAAAAGGAGGCAAATCGGAACGGCCGGCGGCCTGGATCAGACTCGTCCGGTTCAAAAGGCTGCGTCCATCGTCGCCGGCGATGTCCGTCACCTCGATCCTGGCGCTCTTGCGATCCTCGGAGTCCTCCAGATCGGACAGGCGGATGCGCTCGATCGCCACTTTCTCCGCGTTCTGGCCTCCCCCGAGGCGAATCGTGATTCCCTTCAGGGTGGCCGACCCGAACGGCGAAGCCGACAGGCTTTGCCAGTGAACGGCATCCCTCAGTTTGTATTGGTCCAGAAAGGCATACAACCTATCTTCGGCCCGGCTGGCCGCCACATGGGAAGCGGCCATCCAGCCGCCGACCAGCACCAAGGCCGCCACACCGCCGGCGGCCAGGATTTTTTTCTGCTTGTCCATCGTATTCGTCCTCTCCGCCTTACCGGGCCTTGGCCTGGTCGATCGACGCCTGGGCGGCCTCCGGCGTCCAGTCGGGCTGCCCGGACAGCAAACGCATCACCGTCAGGGGCTCGGCCAGGTCCGCGCAGCCCTTTTCCTTGCATGCCCGCAGGCCGCCTTCCGGATCCGGCGTCACCACCGTCAGCGCCAGGCCATCCTCATCCAGGCGTGTCTCGTCCACGCGCGCCTGCCCACGGACGACATACCAGGCTTCCTTCACATCCTTGCCGCCCGCGATCCGCAGATCGTAGGGAAAATCGGCCTTGGCCTCATCGCCGTCACGGCCGTCGATATGAACGATCTGCCGGAAAGGAACAGCGCCGCCGCCATACAGGCGCGCGTAGGCGCCGCCCTGCAGCGGGACATACCGGTCCGAACGGACGAAATGGCGCTTCAGCACGCCTGCCGGACCCTGCCGGGCTTCCGACACCAGATTCTCGTATTGCCGCAACTGGTTCTCGGCCTCTCGGGCCCGGGTTTCCAGTTCCCTGCGCTTTTCCCACGCCAATTGCTGCTGGCGCTGCTGTTCCTGGAACGCTTCCCGGCGCTTGCGTTCGCGCTCCTCGTCGGCCCGCCGCTTTTCACGGGCGAAGACATAGTTGGTGCCCTGGTCCAGACGATACTTCCATGATCCAACGGCCTGGCGCTGCCGGTAGTTCCAGTCGCGATTCGCATGAATGGCATACATCATGCGCTCTCGATCCTGGCTGACGACCCCTTCCAGACTATCGGCAAACCGGACACTCGCCCCTGTCGCATCCGGCAAGGCGACGGTTTGCAAGGCATGCAGCGCCGCATCGACCTGCCGGGAAATATCCGCCGCCTGCCGGAAGCCGGACTCCTGGGCGGTCAACACATCCAGCTCCGGCTGGACCCTCAGAGGCAGCAAACCCGATCCCCATGCAAGCACCGTGGCCCGCAGGAGAAAGTACGACTGGTCCTCCGCGTCGTGCCCCAGACTGAACCAAACCGCATCCCGGCCATTGGTGCCCGCCAGCCGGGCTGACTGAACCGGGGTGTTGAAGGCATAGCCATCAAGGAAATAAACCTTGCGCTCCCGCGAGATCACCGCGCCATCGGACCGTTGCAGCGTCAGGCCTCCCACCCCCTGCGCACGGCCCGCCGCATCGCAACTCAAGCCCGAACTCAGCAAAGAGGCATATTTGGCATCCTCGTCATCCAGGCGATAGCCGATCCGGATTTTGCAGCCATTCTGGTCCGACAACTCTCGAATGAATGGAGACTTCGCCAGAACGTCCGCCTCGCTTTCCGGCTTCCAGCCGCCCACTTCGAAACCCGCCGCCCCCAGGCTGGCGTACCGCGCGGCCGGCGCCTGGACGGCGGCCTGCTCCGCCGCGCCTTTCTCCGCGACAGCCGACGAGCCGGAGGGAACATCGGCCTGCCCGGCGGCCGGCACCGGGGCCGACGCGGGCGCCGCCGGAACCTGTGCGGCGGGAACCGGTGCGGCTGCGGACGCAGGCGCCGGGGCCGGGGCCGGGGCCGCTACAGGAGGAGCGGCCGCCACGGAAGCGGGTGCCGCCGGAGCCGCGGCGGCACCCGGCCGCCATTGCCCCGCCTTGCTGCCGCTACCCTGAGCCACCGCCTTGCCCGCCCCGTCCTGGCTGCGCCAGGTCACGGCCTCGGCCTGCGGGCACTGCTGGCCGAGCAAGGCGCCCAGCTTGGGAAGCAGGCGCTCCAGCGCGGCCGGATCCGGCGCGCCGTGATAGACGACCCGCAGGTCCGGCTTGGCGGAGCACCAGGGCGCGCCCGCCGCATGCTCGACGAAGATCTCGATGTTTTCCGCCTTGGAAAAGGCCAGGCGAAAGGAGTCGGCCCATGCAGGACCGCATGCGAAGACGCCCGCCAGGGCGAAGGCAAGGACACGCTGATTCATGAGCCTCACCCGATCTGCCAGGCGCCGTCCGGGGCCTGGCAGGCATTGACCGTCTTGGACTCGCTGCCCTTGGCCGTCGTGACGTCATACTGCATGGTGCGACACGTCGTCTGCACGGCCACCTGCTCGACCACCGGCTGGGCGGGCTCGATGGTATCCAGGTCGAAGCCCTGCGTCCTTGCCTGCGCCACCGAGATCCCGTCCAGGTCCACCGCCTGATCCGCCTGGGTCTCCGCGACCGGCTTCACCAACGGGCCATACACATAGCCCACCGTCACGCCCTTGCGGCCCACGGCGATCCAGTTGTCGCTGGTGCGGCCCAGCGCCGTGAACGTCTGGCCGCTAGCCAGCCCGCCCACCTTGGCGGCCGAGGTCGTCGGCGCCGCGCGCAAATTGATCGACGAACCCGCTTGCCAGGTCTCGTTGAGCGCCGCCAGGTTCTGCACCTGGGCGATTTTTTCGGAACGCTTGACGGTCGCCTGCTGCGTCTTGGTTTCGGACGACACGGGCCGGATCACGGCGGATGCGCCGCTATGGTCGGACTGCCAGGTTTCCGTCTGGCCGCTGGCGAGCGCACGCTGGGTGCTCGCCGCCAGCGCCTCCTGGTCCTGGGCGTCCAGGCTGGAACCGATCCAGTTGCCCAGCGCGCCGCCGGCGAAGGCGCCGACGATCATCGCCACGGTCCTGCCCGACCCGCCGCCGATCTGGCTTCCCAGCAACACCCCCGCCACGGCGCCGACGGCCGTGCCGATCGACTGCTTGGTTCCCCAGCCGCCGCTGCCGTCCGTTGCGCAGCCGGCGGCGAAAACGGACGCGACCAGCACGGCGGCCAACGCCTTCTTGTTCCTCTTCATCTGGCTTCTCCCTTTTTTGAAATCCATCGGCCGACACCCGGCGCGATCCCGCGCGACATCGGTCAATCAGCCAAACCCGTGCCATCTTAAACGGTACGCGATCGTTCACACAAACTTACAAATACCCTTTCGTCATATCCCCCTTTCCGGACGGCCCCAAACCTTCACGCGCCCCTCATGGGGCGCAAAGCCAATCCCGAACCAAATGGATTATCCTTACGAACGAGCCAGACCCCGACCGGGCCCTGGGCACCACGCCACGAACACACCCATGACCTCCCCAGACACCCTCACCATCGCCGACCGCGTCTTCCATTCACGCCTGCTGGTCGGCACCGGCAAGTACCGCGATTTCGAACAGACCCGCGAAGCCATCGAGGCCAGCGGCACGGAAATCGTCACCGTCGCCATCCGCCGCACCAACATCGGCCAGAACCCGGGCGAGCCCAACCTGCTGGATTTCCTGTCTCCGGACCGCTACACCATCCTGCCGAACACGGCCGGCTGCTACACCGCCGACGACGCCGTGCGCACGCTGCGCCTGGCGCGCGAACTGCTGGACGGCCACAACCTGGTCAAGCTCGAAGTCCTGGGCGACGCCGGCAACCTGTTCCCCAACATGCCGGAAACCCTGGCCGCCGCCCGCACGCTGGTGGCCGACGGCTTCCAGGTCATGGTGTACTGCAGCGACGACCCGATCCAGTGCCGCATGCTGGAAGACATCGGCGTGGCGGCGGTGATGCCGCTGGCCTCGCTGATCGGCTCGGGCATGGGCATCGTCAACCCCTGGAACCTGCGCCTGATCATCGACCAGGCCCGCGTCCCCGTGCTGGTGGACGCCGGCGTGGGCACGGCCTCGGACGCCGCCATCGCCATGGAACTGGGCTGCGACGCGATCCTGATGAACACCGCCATCGCCGGCGCACGCGACCCGATCCGCATGGCGCGCGCCATGCGCCTGGGCGTGGAAGCCGGACGCGAGGCCTACCTGGCCGGCCGCATCAAGCGCAAGTACTACGACGCCGATCCGAGTTCGCCGGCCGAAGGCCTGCTGCCCTCGACCCGGGCCGCCTGACCCCCCGGCCGCGCACGCCGGGGCGCGCCAGCGCCAGCCCCGGCCCTATCCGCACGGAGCCTGCGATGATCCCCAATACCCTGTCGATTGCCGGCGTGGACCCCTCGGGCGGGGCCGGCGTCCTCGCCGACGTCAAGACCATGAGCGCCCTGGGCGCCTACGGCATGGCCGTGATCGCCGCGCTGACCGCGCAGAACACCCGGGCGGTCACCGGCATTTCCCCGGTGCCGCCGGAATTCGTCGCCGCCCAGATCGACACGCTGTTCGCCGACGTGCGCGTGGACGCCGTGAAGATCGGCATGCTGGGCCAGGCCGGCGTCACCCGCGTCGTGGCCGACCGGCTCGCACATTGGAAACCGGCGCATCTGGTGCTGGACCCCGTCATGGTCGCCAAAAGCGGCGATCACCTGCTGGAACGCCAGGCGGTGGACGCCCTGCGCGAAGGCCTGATCCCGCTGGCCACCGTCATCACCCCCAACCTGCCGGAGGCGGGCGTGCTGCTGGGCCAGAGCCCCGCCGACAACCTCAAGGACATGCGCCGCGTCGCCGAACGCCTGCGCCGGCTGCTGGCCGACGACGGCGAGCGCTGGGTCTTCCTGAAGGGCGGCCATCTACCGGGCGACGACACCATCGACCTGCTGCACGACGGCGACCGGCTGATCGAACTGCCGGGCCGGCGCATCGACACGCCCAACACGCACGGCACCGGCTGCACGCTGTCGGCGGCGATGGCCGCCCTGCTGCCGCGCGCTCCGGGCGTGCCCGAGGCCGCCCGGCACGCCAAGGCCTGGCTGGAACGCGCCATCGCCGCCTCCGGCCAGCTCCAGGTCGGCACCGGCCACGGACCGGTGCACCACTTCCACGCCCTGTGGCCGAACCCATCGGCCTGATCCCGCGCAAGCCCGCCGGGCGGACCGCTGGCCTATAATCAGGCTCAACTCAACCCTAAGCGCCTCCTCGCGACATGAACGTCAACGACATCACCGACGCCGATCGTGCCCGCTTCAACATGGTCGAACAGCAGATCCGCCCCTGGAACGTCCAGGACGAACGGGTGCTGCAGGCCGTCTTCGATATGCCCCGCGAACGCTTCGTCCCGCCGCAGATGCGCGCCCTGGCCTTCACGGACACGGAACTGCCGCTGGTGATCGACGGCGTCGACACCCGCGAAACCATGCTGTCCCCCAAGGTCGAGGCCAAGCTGGCCGAAGAACTGCGGCTGCAGCCCACGGACTGCGTGCTGGAAATCGGCACGGGCTCGGGCTACCAGGCCGCCCTGTTGTCGCGGCTGAGCCAGCAGGTCACCAGCATCGAGCTCGAAAGCCGCCTGTCGGCCTTCGCCCAGGCGAACCTCGCGCGCAGCCAGGTCGCCAACGTCACCGTGGAAACGGGCGACGCGCATGCCGGCTGGGGCTCGGCCGAATACGACGCCATCCTGATCACCGGTTCGGTCCCCTCGGTGCCCGACGCGCTGAAATACCAGCTGGCCGTGGGCGGCCGCCTGGTGGCCATCGTCGGCCACAGCCCGATCATGACGGTGTGCCGCATCACGCGCACCAGCGCCGCGAACTTCGAGACCGACTCGATCTTCGACACGTACGTGAAGCCCCTGCGCGGCACGTCGCGGTCGCGGTTCAAGTTCTGACACGCGCCGCGTTCCGTTTCCAGCGAGCCCCGCATGCGGGGCTCGTGCGTTTCAGGTCCGGATCTTGCGCAGCAGCGCCGTGGTCGAGCGCTGGTGCTCGAAGGGAATCGCCACGGCCCGTCCGCCCCAGCCGCGCACCACGGCGGTTTCCGGCAGCGCGTCCATGTCGTAGTCGCCGCCCTTGACGATCACGTCGGGCCGCAGGGTCTGGATGAGCTCCAGCGGCGTGTCCTCGGAAAACAGCACCACTCCGTCCACGCAGGCCAGCGCGGCCAGCAGGGCGGCCCGGTCGTCCTGGCCGTTCAGGGGCCGGTCTTCGCCCTTGCCCAGGCGGCGCACGGAATCGTCCGTGTTCACCCCCACGATCAGCGACGCCCCCAGGCGGGCGGCCTGGTCCAGGTAGGTGACGTGCCCGCGATGCAGGATGTCGAACACGCCGTTGGTGAAGATCAGCGGACGCGGGAAGCGCCCTTCGCGCACGGCCCGCTCGCAGGCCGCGCGGTCGAGGATCTTGGATTCGAAGCGGGCGGGCGCCGGCATCAGAAGCCGCTCCCGCGCGTCAGCGCCCAGATCGCCACACCCAGGCCGGCCGCCAGGATGCCGCACAGCACGGCCAGCAGGTGGTTGGAGCGGTCCTGGGCGCGGCGCAGCCGTTCCAGTTCGGCCCGCATCGCCGGCCCCGAATCGGGGTGGTTCAGCCGGGCATAGGCCAGCCGGGGAATCTGCGGCAGGATCTGCGCCCACTGGCTGGCCTCCTGGTCCAGGCGCTGGCGCAGGCCGCGCAGGCCAACGCGCTGGTGCATCCATTTTTCCAGGAAGGGCTTGGCCGTCTGCCACAGGTCCAGATTCGGGTCCAGCTCGCGCCCCATGCCTTCGACATTGAGGAGCGTCTTCTGCAGCAGGACCAGCTGGGGCTGGATTTCGACGTTGAAACGGCGCGAGGTCTGGAACAGGCGCAGCAGCACCTGGCCCAGGGAGATTTCCGCCAGCGGCCGGTCGAAATAGGGTTCGCAGACGGCGCGCACGGCGCCTTCGAGCTCCTCCTCGCGGGTGGTGGGCGGCACCCATCCGGACTCGATGTGCAGTTGGGCAACCCGGCGGTAGTCGCGCCGGAAGAAGGCGAGGAAGTTCTGCGCCAGATAATTCTTGTCGAATTCCGACAGGGAACCGACGATGCCGAAATCCAGGGCGATGTAGCGTCCCAGGGTATCCGGGTCGTCGGACACGTAGATGTTGCCCGGATGCATGTCGGCGTGGAAGAAGCCGTCCGTGAACACCTGCATGAAGAAGATCTCGACGCCCTGGCGGGCCAGCAGCGGGATGTCCACACCCAGCGCGCGCAGGCGTTCGACCTGGCTGACCGGCACGCCGCGCATGCGTTCCATGGTGAAGACCTGGCTGGCGCAGTATTCCCAGACGACCTCGGGCACCCGCAGCAGGTGGGCGCGGCCGGTGTCGGGGCCGAAATTGCGCCGCAGCTGGCTGCAGTTCGCGGCCTCGCGGATCAGGTCGAGTTCGTCGTGCAGGTACTTGTCGAATTCGGCCACGACTTCGCGCGGCTTGAGCCGCCGTCCGTCGGGCACCAGCCGTTCGACCAGCCCGGCCAGGGCGCGCAGCAGCGTCAGGTCGCGCTCGATGGCCTCGCGCATGCCGGGGCGCAGGACCTTGACCGCGACCTCGCGGCCGTCGTGCAGCACGGCGAAGTGCACCTGGGCGATCGAGGCCGAGGCCACGGGATCGCGCTCGAACCGGGCGAACAGGTTCTGCGGCGCGTCGCCCAGGGATTCGCGGATGATGTCGGCCGCCTGGTCGGACGGGAACGGCGGCACGCGGTCCTGGAGCCGGGCCAGTTCGTCGGCGATGTCCTGGGGCACCAGGTCGCGGCGCGTGGACAGGACCTGGCCGAACTTGACGTAGATCGGCCCCAGGGTTTCCAGGGCCAGGCGCAGGCGCTCGCCGCGCGGACGGCGCGGCCGGCGGCCCAGGCAGACGATCTTCAGCAGCGTGTGCGCCCAGGGATGCTGGATGCCCGACAGGACCAGCTCGTCGAGCCGGTAGCGCAGGCCGATCCACAGGATGTAGGCCAGGCGCAGGAACGTCAGCATGCCCCGCCCTCCAGCCTGCGCAGGCGGGCGTCGAGCCGTTCCAGCCGGGATTCGAGCGCCTGCCGGTCCGATGTCCAGGCCCGGAAGTCCGCCCCCCGGACGCCCAGGCCGGATTCCTCGCCCAGGTATTCCGTCAGGTTGTCCTGGGCCCGCCGCGCGGCCTGCCGCAATCCGCCGGCCAGTTCGCGCGCGCCCCGGGTCAGGCGCACGGCCGCCACGTCGCCCACGACGCGCGACAGGTCGTCCTCCACGTCCCAGCGCAGGCCGCGCGCCAGGTCGGACACCAGATGGGCCAGGCCCGCATCCCCCTGGATATGCGCCAGGCCCGTGACTCCCGCCAGGCCCTCGTCGCGCCAGGCGCCGGGCAGGTCGAGGCGGCGTTCGGGCGGAATGGACAGCACCACGTCGGGCACCACGGCCCGTTCGCAGGCCTGCAGCGCGCCGTCGGAAGCGATCGAGCACTGCAGCGTCCAGGGCTCGCCCGCCGTCAGGCGCAGCGACTTGCCGGCCTGGGCCGCCAGCCGTTCGCGCGCCCAGGGTTCGCGGCGCAGCAGCGCGTTCAGCCCCCGGAGCAGGACATCGGAAGGGGTCGGGAAGGGAAAGGGAAGAGGCATGATCATGGACGACGGGGCCGGATGCGCCGGGCAGGAGCGGGCGCAGGCCCCAGTTTACCGGTTTTGGGCGCCGCGCACGCGGGCCGGGGCGCGCGTACCGGGCCTTCGTCCGGACAGCGCCCACGGCCTTTCACGCGGGCCGAAACGCAAGCGGCCGCCCGTCCCGGGATGCGGGACGGGCGGCCGCGAAAGCCGATCCGGCGCGGCGGATCAGCGCGCGTTGGTCTGCTGGATGCCGGCCAGCAGCCAGCCGGCGCCATCGGCCTTGTACAGGTTCCAGACTTCCTCGAAGTGGAAGGCCTCGGAGCCGGCCGATTCGCGCAGCATGCCGGAATAGCGCACGCTGGCCAGGTGGCCGCCGGCCACGGTCTCGATGCCCAGCAGTTCGGCGTTCAGCAGCACGACCTCGGTGCGGTTGCCTTCCTCGGGGCTGGGCAGGCGCGGGGTGATCTCCGCCAGCAGGTCGTCGGTCAGGAATTCGCGCAGGCTGTCGCGGTTGCCCGCGTCCCACAGGGACTGCACGCGCGTGAACTGCTGCTTGGCCTGGTCCAGGAAGGCCGGCACGTCGAAACCGGCCGGAATGAACCAGGACGGGTCCTGGGCCTGGACGGACGGCGCGGCCTCGATCACCGGGGCGCCGGACGCCGCCGGGGCCGGTTCGGACGCCGGGCGGCCGGGCATGTCGAAACCCCGATCCTGCGGCGCGGACTGGCGGTAGCTGTTGCCCGGCGCGGCGCCCGCGGCGGCCAGCGGCCGCTGGGCCCCGCGCAGGCGGCGCACCAGGAACATGACGGCGAAGACCACCAGGCCGATCAGCAGGGCGCTGGAGAGGAATTCCAGGAAGGCGCCGGACAGCCCCATGCTGGACAGCAGGGCGGCGATGCCCAGGCCGGCGGCGATGCCGGCGATGGGGCCCAGCCAGCGGGACATGCCCGACTTGGCGGCCGCGCCCGCCGCGGCCGTACCCGCCGCCGCGCCGGCGGCCGGCGCGGCGGCGCGCTGGGTGGTCTGGGCGGCCGGCGGCGTCACGGCCTGGCGCTGCTTGATGACGTTGGTCGACTGGCGGCCGAAGCTCATGCCGCCGCCCATGCGGCGGGCGTGCGCGTCCTGGGTCACGGCCAGCAGGGTCAAGGCCGCCATCAGCAGCACCGAGGCGGCGGCCCAGCGGGGTAGACGAAGGTTCATGGAGTCTCCTGGAATGGCAGGGCCGAAGCGAATCCCGGCAACCTGACAGAAAGCTGAATGAACATGAAAGTTACCACAGATCGGCCCGATCCGCAGCGCGGAAACATCCGCTTGCAACAGGATAACAGGATGAACGAAGGCCGCCCGTGGGCGGCCTTGGGGATCGCGGGAATCCGCGCCGGACGGTCCCGGCCCGGCCGGCCCTCGCCGGGGAGGCGAGGCGCGCGGCCAACCGGGCAGGCGGCCTTCGCTCAGTCGAGCCGGACGCCTTCGTGCAGGGCGACCACGCCGGCCGTCATGTTGAAGTACTGCACCCGGTCCAGCCCGGCCCCGCGCATCATGCCGGCCAGGGTCTCCTGGTCCGGATGCATGCGGATGGATTCGGCCAGATAGCGGTAGCTGGCCTCGTCGCCGGCCACCAACTGGCCCATTTTCGGCAGGATGTTGAACGAATACCAGTCGTAAGCGGGCGCCAGGGCCGGCGCCACGCGGGAAAATTCCAGCACCAGCAGCTTGCCGCCCGGCTTCAGCACGCGGCGCATTTCCGCCAGCGCGAGATCCTTGTGCGTCATGTTGCGCAGGCCGAACGCCACCGACACCCGGTCGAAGTACCGGTCGGGAAACGGCAGGCATTCGGCATCGCAGACCGCCACCGGCGCGACCACGCCGCGATCCAGCAGGCGGTCGCGGCCCACACGCAGCATGGAATCGTTGATGTCGGTCAGCCAGACTTCGCCTTCCGGGCCGGCGCGGCGGGCGAAGGCGCGCGCCAGGTCGCCGGTGCCCCCGGCGATGTCCAGCACCCGCATGCCCGGGCGCACCTGGGCGCGGCCGATGGTGAAGGCCTTCCAGATGCGATGCAGCCCGACCGACATCAGGTCGTTCATCACGTCGTAGCGCGAGGCCACCGAATGGAAGACCTCGGCCACGCGGCGTGCCTTCTCCGATTCCTGGACGGTCTCGAAACCGAAATGCGTCTGCGGCCCCTGGCCGGCGTCTGGTGCGGGTGTGCTCATGATCCGCGTATCGTACCACCGTAAAAGGCCCCCACGCTGCGCAGCCTGCGGCCTATATGACAGCGTCACATCAATGAAATAATGCGACCGTATGATGACATCCGTGCCGGAGCGCGTCCCTTGCGCCCGGAACGGCGAGGCCCGCATCCCGGCCCCGCCGCCTTGCGAGACTTTCCCATGCCCGCCACCATCCTGCTCATCGAAGACGAACCCGCCATCCAGGAACTGCTGTCCATCAACCTGCGGCACGCCGGCTACAGCGTGCGCAACGCGCTGGACGCGCGCCAGGCCCAGGAGCAGATCCAGCAGGTCCTGCCCGACCTGATCCTGCTGGACTGGATGCTGCCCGACCAGCCCGGCATCCGCCTGGCCCGCCAGCTGCGCGGCGACGCCCGCACCCGCGACATCCCGCTGATCATGCTGACCGCCCGCAGCGCCGAACAGGACAAGGTGGACGGGCTGGAAGCCGGAGCCGACGACTACATCACCAAGCCCTTCTCCCCGCGCGAACTGCTGGCGCGCATCAAGTCCCTGCTGCGCCGCCGGGCGCCGCAGCTCACCCCCGACCCGATCGAGGCCGGCGGGCTGCGGCTGGAGCCGGACTCCCGGCGCGTATCCGGCAACGGCCAGCCGCTGCCCATGGGCCCTACGGAATTCCGCCTGCTACACTTCCTCATGACGCATGCGGAGCGCGTGTACAGCCGTAGCCAGTTGCTGGACCAGGTCTGGGGTGACCACGTCTTCGTCGAGGAACGCACGGTGGACGTCCACATCCGCCGCCTGCGCAAGGCCCTGTCGCCCGCCGGCCTGGAAGGCGCCATCCAGACCTCGCGCGGGGCGGGCTACCGTTTCAGCATCGCACACCCGCAATGAGCAAGACTCTCGTTTCCATCGCGCTCTGGGCACTGGGCGGCTGGCTGCTGGGCGCCTGGCTGGGCGCCGCCACCGGCTGGGCCGTCTTCGCCCTGGGCCTGCTGCTGATGGTCCTCGCCAGCGGCCTGCAGCTGTCGCGCATCGCCCGCTGGGTGCGCGCCATCGACGAGCCGCCGCCGCCCTCGGTCGGCCCATGGGACGAGATCCTGGCGCCCATCTACCGCAAGCTGAAGCAGAACCGCCTGGATCTGCAGGACCGCACGCGCAGCTTCCATCGCGCCCTGCTGGCCGCCGAGGCCCTGCCCGACGGCGCCCTGACGCTGGATCCCGACAAGTCCCTGCAGTGGTGCAACCAGACGGCGGCGAACCACCTGGGGCTGGACCTGGAACGGGACCGCGGCCACAGCATCCTCAACATCGTGCGCGCGCCCGAATTCGCCCGCTACGCCGACCAGGAAGCCTGGGACCGTCCCCTGATCCTGCACCTGGGGAGCGACGGCCGGGCCCGCACCCTGTCGCTGCACCTGGCTCCCTACGGGGTCGGCCAGTTCCTGATGGTCACGCGCGACATCACCCAGATCGAGCGGCTGGAGAACACCCGCAAGGACTTCGTCGCCAACGTGTCCCACGAACTGCGCACGCCGCTCACCGTGCTGTCGGGTTTCGTGGAAACCCTGCAGGACATGCCCGGCGACGCCCTGACCGACGAGCAGCGCCGCCACTACCTGGACTTGATGGCGCAGCAGGCCCGCAACATGCAGGCCCTGGTATCCGACTTGCTGACCCTGTCCTCGCTGGAATCGACCCCCAACCGGGAAGGCGGCCCCGTCCCCGTCACGGCCCTGGTGCGCACCGCTCTGGCCCAGGCGCAGGCCCTGTCAGGCGGGCGGCACACCTTCGACGTCCGGCTGGACGAGACCCTGCGCATCCGCGGCCAGGACACCGAGCTGGCCTCGGCGATCGGCAACCTGCTGACCAACGCCGTGCGCTACACCCCGGCGGGCGGCGCCATCACGATCCTGTGGGAATCGACGCCGGACGGGGGGGCCGTCTACCGGGTCCGGGACACCGGCATCGGCATCGACCCGGCCGACATCCCGCGCCTGACGGAACGCTTCTTCCGGGTCGACCGGGGCCGTTCGCGCGCCACCGGCGGCACCGGCCTGGGGCTGGCCATCGCCAAGCACGTCGCCATGCGCCACGAAGCCGCGCTGGACATCCAGAGCACACCGGGCGAAGGCAGCGTCTTCAGCATCCTGTTTCCGGCGGCGCGCGTGTGCCCGCCCGCCGATCCCCTGGCCCCGCCGGCGCGGGACCCGGCGGACTCGTCCGCGCGGGCGGCCTGAGCGCGGCCAGGGAAGCCTGAACGCGGCTACAGGAACAGGCGATACGCCGGATTGTCGGTTTCGTTCCAGTACGGATAGCCCAGCGAGGACAGGAATTCCTTGAAGGCCTTCTTGTCGGCGGGCGGCACCTGGACGCCGACCAGGATGCGGCCGTAGTCGTCGCCCTGGTTGCGGTAGTGGAACAGGCTGATGTTCCAGTCCGGGTTCATGGCTCCCAGGAACTTCATCAGGGCGCCGGGCCGCTCGGGAAATTCGAAGCGGTACAGCACCTCGTTTTCGGCCAGGCTCGAACGCCCCCCCACCATGTAGCGCAGGTGGGTCTTGGCCATTTCGTTGCTGGTCAGGTCCAGGGTGGGGAAGTCCAGCTTGCGGAAATGCGCCGCCAGCTTCTCGATTTCGGGTTCCGAGCGGATCTGCAGGCCGACGTAGACGTGCGCCTGCTCGGCGTCGGAAATCCGGTAGTTGAACTCGGTCACGGCCCGCTGGCCCACGGCTTCGCACAGGCGCAGGAAGCTGCCGCGCTTTTCCGGCAGGGTGATGGCGAACAGGGCCTCGCGCGCCTCGCCGACGTCGGCGCGCTCGGCCACGAAGCGCAGACGGTCGAAATTCATGTTCGCGCCGCAGGTGATGACCACCAGGGTCTTGCCCTTCCATTTGTTCAGGGCGGCATAGCGCTTGGCCCCGGCGAGCGCCAGGGCGCCGGCGGGCTCCAGCACGCTGCGCGTGTCCTGGAACACGTCCTTGATCCCCGCGCAGATGGCGTCGGTATCGACGGTGACGTAGTCATCGACGTATTCGCGCGCCAGGCGGAAGGTCTCCTGGCCCACCTGCTTGACCGCCGTCCCGTCGGAGAACAGCCCCACGTCGGCGAGCCGGACCCTGCGCCCGGCCTGGACGCTGCGCACCATGGCGTCGGAATCCACGGTCTGCACGCCGATGATCTTGATTTCCGGACGCAGCTGCTTGATGTAGGCCGCCACCCCCGCGATCAGCCCGCCGCCGCCGATGGCGACGAAGATCGCGTCGATGGGACCGGGGTGCTGGCGCAGGATCTCCATGCCCACGGTGCCCTGGCCCGCGATCACGTCGGGATCGTCGAACGGATGCACGAACGTCAGCCCGTCGCGCGCCTGCAGCTCGGCGGCGTGCTCGGCGGCATCGGTGAAACTGTCGCCGAACAGCACGACTTCGCCGCCCAGGGCGCGCACGGCGTCGATCTTGACCTGGGGGGTGGTCACCGGCATGACGATCACCGCCCGGCATTTCAGGCGGCTGGCCGACAGCGCGACCCCCTGGGCATGGTTGCCGGCCGACGCGGCGATGACGCCGCGCCGCAGTTCGTCCTCGCTCAGGTGCGCCATCTTGTTGTAGGCCCCGCGCAGCTTGAAGCTGAACACGGGCTGGGTGTCCTCGCGCTTGAGCAGCACGGTGTTGCCGATCCGCTTGGAAATCCGGGGCGCCAGGTCCAGTGAAGTCTCGTGGGCGACGTCATAGACTTTGGACGTCAGGATGCGTTTCAGATAATCGACGGACATGGCGCGGACGGCAGCAATTGGACACGGAATCGAAAAGAATATCATAGGGATGAGTCCGGACACGGGCCAGTCCCTGCGGACTGGCCCGTGCCGGACGAATCCGAGCCGCGTGCAAGCGGCGAGGTGGAGAGCCATCCCGGCTTGAGATTCAGTGCCAGTCGAATCCGAGCCGCCTGCAAGCGGCGAGGTGGAAAGCTATCCCCCGTCACTTCCCCCAGGCTCGACAAACCGGATGGCGCGCCGTAAAGTTCTGTCACCTTATAAGCAAGCAGGCGGATTTCAGGCGCGGATCGCGCCGGGCACAGACAGGGAGAACCCTTCGATGAGACTGTCCGCCGAACCGGGCGGCACCCGCAAGTCCCCGGTTTCCGGCAGGACGGGATTCCGGCTGCCCGGCCTGTCGCTTCTGCAGCTGCTGATCCTGGTGGCCGGGGCCGCCGCCATCGCCCTGATCTGGCTCGCCACCCTGCAGCGCTCCACCTTCGAGCGCGCCCAGGCCGTGGCCGCCGCCATGCGCTCCAACGCCAACCTGGCCATCGCCCTGGAGCAGCAGGTGACCCGCACCCTGAAAGAGGCCGAACAGGTCGCCGCCTTCGCCCGCCAGGAGTACCTGCGCGACGGCCCCCGGCTGGACCTGACGCGCTGGGCCGAGCAGCACGTCATCCGGGACAGGGCCTTCACCATCCTCAGCGTCGTCGACGAGACCGGCGCCATCGTCACCAGCACGCAGGGCGCCAGCCACGTCAACTACGCCGACCGCGACTTCTTCACGCGGCAGCGCGACAACCGGGAAGACACGCTCTACCTGGACCGGCCCGTCCTGGGCCGGATCTCGGGCCAATGGCGCATCCCCATGTCCCTGCGCATCCAGAAGCCGGACGGCGGCTTCGGCGGCGTGGTCGTCCTGTCGGTGGACCCGGCCAACCTGGCCACGCTCTATGGCGGGATCCGTCCGGGCCCCTCCGACATGCTGGAGATCGCCGGCCTGGACGGCGTCCTGCGCAGCCGCCTGATCGGCACGCACCCCACGTACGGCCTGGATTCCGGCAAGCACCCCTGGAACCTGCGCCAGGCCACCCAGCCGGAAGGCTCGTTCGTGGACGACGGCCATTCGATCGACGGCGTCACCCGCATCATCAGCTACCGCACGATGAGCAGCTACCCGCTGATGATCACCGTCGGCTCGGACTACGCCGAAGTCCTGCGCCCCGCCCAGCAGCGCCGCGAGACCTACCTGCTCCTCGCGGGCGGCGCGACGGCCGCCCTGCTCGGGCTCGCCGTCCTGTTCCTCTTCCTGTCGCTGCGCCAGCGCGCGGCCACCGAGGCCCTGGAGGCCAACGAGGCCCTGTTCCGGGCCACCTTCCACCAGGCGGCCATGGGCATCGCCCGCGTCGCGCCCAACGGCCGCTTCCTGGAAGTGAACGAAAAATTCTGCCGGATGCTGGGCTATGACGCGCCCGAACTGCTGGACCGAACCCTGTTCGACCTGGTCGACCCGGGCGACCGGGACGGGGCCCGCGCATTCCTGAAAGGCCGGCTGACGGCGCACTTCCTGGGCCCCCCGCCCGAGGTCGAGAAACCCTACCGGCGCCGCGACGGCAGCCTGCTCTGGGTCTGCGAAGCCCTCAGCGTCGTGCGCGACGCGGCCGGCCTGCCCGATTTCCTGGTGGCCGTCGTGCAGGACATCACGGCCCGCAAGAACCTGGAAACCCGCCTGTCGCACGACGCCCTGCACGACTCGCTGACCGGCCTGCCCAACCGCGTCATGTTCCAGGACCGCTGCGCCCGGGCCCTGGAGGCGGCGAACCGCCACAACGGCCTGGCGGCCGTGCTGTACCTGGACTTGGACGGTTTCAAGGAAGTCAACGATAGCCACGGGCACGCGATGGGCGACATCCTGCTGCAGCAGGTGGCCCGGCGCCTCGAGCATTGCGTCCGCGCCGACTCCGAGGACACCGTGTCCCGCTTCGGCGGCGACGAGTTCGGCATCGTCCTGTCGGGCCTGGACAGCCTGGAAGGCTGCGAGCGCGTCGCCCGCACGATCCTGGACGCCCTGGCCCGGCCCTTCGACCTGGCCGACGACATCCAGGTGCGGATCTCGGCCAGCATCGGCGCGGCGATCCATCCCCGGCACGGCCGGGACCCGGACGCCCTGGTGGCCCATGCCGACGCCGCCATGTACGCGGCCAAGCACTCCGGCAAGAACCGGTTCCGCTGGGAACCCCTGCCCAACGCGCCCGTGGGTCAGAGCCCCTCGATGGCGCGGCCGTAGTCCGCCCGGAGCCGGGCACGGGCCGAGCCCCGGGCATGCGGACCGGCCCTGGCGCTCCGGCGGCGGAAGCGCCCTAGATGGCCTCTCCCGCCCCGACGCGATCCACGATCAGCCGGTAATGCTCAGGCCGGCGATGGCGCGCGAAATCGAAAATATTTTTTCTGAAATTTTCACCCATCGCCAGATCGATCGTGGCAGTGATGACCTCATCCTCTTCCGTGGCGGCCTGAGCCACGATTTCACCCGCGGGCGACACGATCACGGAGCCTCCGATCAAGTGAAAGCCATCCTCGAAGCCGGTCTTTCCGGCGGCGGCCGCCCAGACGCAATTCTGATAAGCGCCCGATTGCATGGACAGCAAATGCGACTGCATGCGCAAATGCACCGGCTCCGGCCAGTGGATATTATGCGCGGGGGTGTTGTAGCCCAGCACGATCAACTCGGCGCTCTGCAATCCCATGACACGCCAGGTTTCAGGCCAGCGGCGATCATTGCACAGGCACATGCCGGTACGGATGCCATCCATATTCCAGACCTTCCAGGTGTCTTCGCCGACATCGAAATACTTCTTTTCCAAATGCTGAAAAGGGGCGCCCGCTTTGTGGTCATCGTGTCCCGGCAAATGGATCTTCCGATATTTGCCAACGATATTGGCCGATTTATCAACCAGGATCGAAGTGTTGTAGCGTTTACCCTCCGGGGTCAGTTCGGCATAGCCGAGGTAAAACCCGATACCCAGACGCCGAGCCTCATCGAACAGGGGCTGCACATCCGCGTTAGGCATCTTTTTTTCGAAATAACGCGCTTCGACGTCTTCAAGGGGCATCCAATAACGCGGAAAGAACGTGGTCAGGGCCAGCTCGGGAAACACCACGAATCCGGCCCCTCGGCCATGCGCCTCACGCAGCATGTCCAGCAAGCGCCTGACCACGCTTGCGCGGCTGTCGGCCAGATCGATACCTCCTATCTGGGCCACGGCCAGGCCGAATTTGCGGGAAGGTTTGTGTGCGTTCATATGTGCTCCAGTTCCAAAATCCGATTCAAAATCCCGGCGCCTGCCCAGCCACCCGCCCCATGGCCACGGCCACGGCCGCCAGGGTCGGATCCACGACCGGAACACCCAGGGCGTCTTCGAGCCAGGCACGGTATTGCGACATGCCGGCGCAGCCCAGCACCAACACATCGGCTCCGTCTTCCCGCACCAGCCGGCGGCCGACGGCCTGCATGCGCCGCCGGGTGGCTTCGGCATCCCGCAGTTGGGCGACAGCGAGGTCCAGGGGGTATTCACCGGCAATGCGCGCAGCGATGCCGGCGGCGGCGTAGCCGCGCGCATGGCGGCCCATGAGGGTGGGCAATATGGCGATCACGCCCACTCGCCGCCCGAGAGCCAGGGCGGTCAGCAGACCGCACTCATTGATTCCCAGCACAGGCCGGACAGTCTTTTCACGCGCCAGATGAAGGCCGGGATCGCTGAAGCAGGCAATCACGAACGCGGCGGCGCAATCTCCCCGGCTCCGGGCCAGGTCATCGATCGTCCGCCCCACCAGCACGGCGGCCGCGGCCACGTCCTGTTCGTTCTGGATGCCGGCGGGTCCGTCATGCAACGTCATGCATTCGATGACCGGTCCACCCTTCAGTTGAAACGGCGCCAGACTTTCTTTCAGGCCCTGGGTGACATCCGTCAAACGATTCGGATTGATGACATAAATGGTTTTTTCCATAACCGCCCCATAACGTTCCGATTCATTCTATCGTTGAAACCGCAATATATTGATATACTCATTTGTCCCTCGGCATTAACCTTTTGTTATGGGCTCCGCAGGCCATGAATCTCAAGCAGATCAATACCTTCCGAGCCATCATGATCACCGGCACCATCAGTTCGGCAGCCAAGCTGCTATTCGTTTCGCAACCGGCGGTCAGCCGCCTGCTTGCGCATACCGAGCAGCAACTGGGTTATCCTTTATTCGAACGCATCAAGGGCCGGCTGTATCCCACCACCGAAGCGCGCCTGCTCTTCAATGAAGTGCAATCGGTTTACAGCGGCATTACGCGCATCTCCGCTCTGGCCCACCAGTTGGGTGAGAAAAAACAAGGCCTGTTGGGCATCGTCAGCAGCCCCAGCCTCGGTCACGGCCTGATGCCGCGCTGCATCGAGCGATTCACCCACCAGCACCCGGGCGTCCGCATCCGTCTGCGAACGCTCACCTACGATGCGCTGGTCCGCAGCATCCTCGACGGCGAAAGCGAAATCGGCTTGCTGTTCATGCCGGCCGCCCATCCCAATCTGAAATCCACCCAGGTCGGAGCCATTCCCCTGGTCTGCGTGCTGCCGGGCGGGCATCCACTGGCCGATCAACCGGCCATCGACCTGTCCGACCTGCGGGATCAGGCCATGATCGCCTACCGCAGCGGATCGCCCCTGGCCAAGGTGCTGTCCGATCTGTTCGGCGAAGGCCGGGAACCCGAGCGTATTCTGGTCGAGGTCGATGCCCAGCAAAATGTCTGCGATCTGGTTTCACAGGGGCTTGGAGTCGGCATCGTGGATCAGGCTGTGGCCGCCGCCCAGACCAGCGACCGGCTCGTGGTAAGGCCCCTTCGGGACCGGCACACGCTGGAGCTCTATCTGGCCTGCTCCCGCTACGAACCGCTGCCCCTGCTGGCCCGCGCCTTTGGCCAGATCGTGGAGCAGGAAGCCGGTCTGCTCTGAACGGCGGGCAAGTCCGGTTCCCGCGCTCTTTCACGCCCGCGCCGCCCGATGGCGGGTTCGCGCAAAACGGTGCGACCCCGCCTCAATGGCTCGCTGCCGCGAGCTTGCGTTGCTCCAGCCGGCCCAGGTAACGCACGATGGGCAACAGAATGATCAAATAGAGGATCGCCGCCAGCACCAGCGGCGAAGGGTTGTACATCAGCGCCTGGGCATTGCGGGCCAGATACAGCATCTCGGGCAAGGATACGGCGCTGGCCAACGTGGTGAGCTTCACCACCTCGAGCGCATTGCTGATCAGATCGGGCATCACCGCCCGCGTGGCCTGGGGAATCTGCACGTGGACCAGTGCCTGCGCCCTCGACAGCCCCGTGGACCGGGCGGCTTCCATCTGCCCCTTGGGCACGCTTTCCAGGCCGGCGCGAAAGACTTCGCCAAAATAGGCGCTGGTGTTCAAAGTGAAGCACAAGGCCACGGCCACCAGCTTGGGCATGTCCAGATTCAGGAAGGGCAAGCCGAAATAGATGAAGATCAGCAGCACCAGCGGCGGCAGGGAGCGGAAGATGTCGATGTACACCATCAGCGCCACCCGCAGGCCGCGGCAGCGCAGTTCTTGATGCATGACGGCGGCCATCAGGCCAAAGAACAGTCCCAGCGGAATCACCAGCGCCGACAACAGCACCGTCATCCATAAGCCTTCGAGCAGATAGGGAGCGACTTCCTGGTAGATGTCCAGGTTGAAGAAATTGTGAATGATTTCCTGCACGACGGACCCCTCCTAGTTTTTCCAGCGGAAGCGACGTTCCAGCAGGCGGCTGCCCACCACGATCGGCACGAAGATGACCAGGCAGCCCAGGGCCCCCAGGGTAAGCGGCGTGGCGTTGCCCAGGGTGCTGCTGGCCGTCTGGGAATTGTTCAGCACCTCGCTCAGTCCCACGATGGCGCCCAAGGCCGTGGCCTTGGTAATGGCGATCACTCGATTGGTCAGCGGCGGCACGGCCAGCTTGCAGGCCTGGGGGACGACGACGTAGAGCATGGATTGGAACCAGCTCATGCCCGTGGACCGAGCGGCCTCGGCCTGCCCCCTGGGAATGGACTGGATGCCGGCCCAGAAGATTTCCTCGGCAAAGGCGGTGAGCACCAGAGACAACGCAAGCCACGTGGCAAAAAAGGCCGACATCGACAGCCCGACGTACGGAAAGGCGAAGAACAGCACCATCAGCACCACCAGCGGCGGCATGGCTCGCATGACATCGGCGAAGGCGATGATGCAAACATTGAGAACCCGCGCGTGCAACGCGCGCACGAAGGCCAGCACCAGCCCCGCGGCCAATCCGGTGAGCGTGATGAGCACACCCAGCTGCACCGTGACCCACATCCCATGCAACACGGGATCGAAAGCCTGGCGGGCCACGTCCAGGTTGAAGAAGGCAAAGCGCAAGGCGGCGAGATCCATGGAACGGCCTCAATAGTTGTGCGATACGCTGGACAGGAACGCCTTGGTGCGTTCATGCCTCGGATTGCCGAAGACCTCTTTGGGCGGCCCCTGCTCGATGATGCTGCCACCATCCATGAACACCACCCGATCGGCGGCCGCCATGGCGAAGCTCATCTCATGAGACACCACGACCATGGTCATGCCCCCCGCCTTGAGGTCTTTCATGACCTTCAGCACGCTGCCCACCAGTTCAGGGTCGAGCGCGCTGGTGGGCTCGTCGAACAACACGATCCTGGGGTACAGCGCCAAGGCGCGGGCGATGCCCACGCGCTGCTGCTGCCCCCCCGAGAGCTGGTCCGGGTAAAAATCCGCACGGTGGGCCAGACCCACCCGCTCCAAGGCTTCTCGAGCCCGCGACTCGGCCTCGGCCCTGGGCAACTTCTGCACCTTGCGCAGCGCCAGGGCAACATTGGACAGCACACTCATGTGCCGATACAGATTGAAGTGCTGGAAGACCATCCCGATCTTCTGGCGAATGCGGTTCAAGTCGGCACGGGGCGCGGTGATCTCCTCACCGTCCACGATGATGGACCCGGACGAGCTTTCCTCCAGGCGATTGCAGCAGCGCAGCAGGCTGCTCTTGCCGGATCCGGACGGCCCGATGATGAAGACCATTTCACCGGCCTGCACGTCCAGGTCCACGCCCTTGAGCACCTCGTTATGACCATACTGCTTGTGCAGGCCTTTGATCCGCAGGATGGGCTCCGCCTGCGCGGCGGTGGCCGGCGTCGCGGCTATCTCGGTCGCCATGTTCATGATGGGATCCTCAGGATTGGCAGCGATACTGGGCCGGGGCGGGATCATAGCCAGGCAGGCCCGGCACGCCTTGACCCGGCTCGATCACGACAGCGGCCGCGTCCGGTCCCGGTTCGGTGCCCAGCCACTTCTTGACCAGACCCGCCACCACGCCCTTTTGCTTCAGGCACTTCAGGGCATTGGACAGGCGGTCACGCCCCTTCACGTCGTTCTTGCGAAAAACCAGCGCAAACACCTTGCCGGAACGGATGGTATAGCTGGTCTGCAGCATGGGGTTCTTCTTGGCGGCCCAGGGGCCGGAAATATTGTCGATCAGGGCCGCATCGGCCAAGCCCGAAAGCACCGCCTGAATGGCATCGGCCGTGGTGCTGAACACCTGATACTTGAAGCCGTACCGCTTTTCATTTTCCTTGGCCCAGGCCTCATAAGCCGAACCGCTGTTCACGGTGATGGTCTTTCCACGAAGCTGCTCCAGATCGGTGACGGGCTGGACGTTCTTTTTCTGGACGAAGGTGTAGTCGGTATTGAAATAGCCCTCGGAAAACAATAGCGTCTGGGCCCGCTGTTCGGTAGCGGTGGTGGGGGCCAGCACAAAATCGTACTTGCCGGCGTTCAGGGCGGGAATGATGGCGGAAAACTGCGAAGGCTCGATCTTGATCGTAATGCCCATTTCCTTGGCCAGCGCATTGCCCAGATCCACATTGAAGCCCTCCAGCCCCCCCTTGAGGTTTTGCATGGCCATGGGGGCGAAGGTGGGATCGACCCCCGTCGTCAGCGTTTCAGCCGCCGCCGGGCCGATCTGCAACGCCATGGCGCTGCCGGCCGCGGCCACGAGGAAGAAAAATTTCTTGTTCGATGTCGACATGTCTTGTCTCCTGGAAAATAGGTGGGGTCAGGCCGCAAAGAGCTTCTTGACGACCAGACCCTGCCGAATGGCTTTCTTGTTGCGGGTGATGGGAGCGGGCTCGCCGCAGGGCAGATATTGCCCATCGCCCGCTCGGGCCCGCAGTTCACCATACTCGACGACAGCCCGGCCACGGTTGAAGACGGCCACGGGCCAGCCGATGACCTCGCGGCCTTCGTAGGGGGTATAGCCCACGTTATCGTGCAGCATGTCCCAGCGCACGGTCTTGCTCAGCTCGGGATCCCACACGGCGAAGTCCGCATCGCTGCCCACACGGATCACACCCTTGCGGGGATACAGCCCATACATGACGGCATGATTAGTCGCCGTCAGGTTCACGAACTGCTCGATGCTCATGCGGCCGGTGCGAACGCCTTCGGAAAACAGCAGCGGCATGCGCAACTCGATCCCCGGCAAACCGTTGGCCATTTGCTTGAACGTGGTGGCATCGCCTTGCGGCAGCTTGCCGGTTTCATCGAAGCGATACGGCGCGTGATCCGACGAAAACACCTGCAGCGTACCGTTCAGCAAGCCTTCCCAGACAGCCTGCTGTGATTGCGGATCTCGCGGCGGCGGACTGCAGCAGAATTTGGCGCCCTCCACCCCGGGCTTGTCGATATCGTCCGCGGTGAGAAACAGATACTGCGGGCAGCTTTCGGCATAGATGGGCGCGCCCATGACCTGGGCGGCATGGATCACCCGAACAGCCTCCAGGCCCGCCACGTGCACGATCAAAAGCGGCACACTCATGAGACGCGACAAGGCGATGGCGCGATTAGTGGCCTCGCTTTCCGCCAGCGGATCATGCGCCACGGCATGATATTTCGGATGCACGCGGCCTTCGCTGAGCAGCCGGCGCGTAATCCAGCGGATGATGTCGTTGTTCTCGCAATGGACCATCACCATGGCGCCGTAGCGGTCGGCGGCATGCAACACATCCAGCAGCTGAAAATCATCCAGCTTCCAGGATTCATAGGTCATGTAGACCTTGAAGGAAGTGATGCCTCCGGCGATCACATCGGGCAGATGCTCCGTCAGGGTCTTTTCGGACGGGTCGGACAAAATGAGATGAAAGGCATAATCGATCACTGATTTTTCACGTGCCAGACGCGCATAGTCCCGAACCACTTCCAGCAGGTCATCGCCTTGGCGCTGCGCGGCAAAAGGAATGATGGTGGTCGTGCCGCCAAAAGCGGCCGAGCGCGACGCGGTATAAAAATCGTCCGCCGTCATCACCCCCATGCCCGAGAGCTGCTCGATATGACAATGACTGTCGATACCCCCGGGCAACACGTAGCGCCCCCGGACATCCACATCCTTGGCACCGGCGGGAAGGCCTGTTTGCAAAGCCTTGATGACGCCATCCTTTACGCCGATGTCCAATTGCGCCAGCCCCTCTTCCGTGCAAACCAGGCCATTGCGCAAGGTCAGATCGAATTCCATGGTGCCGTCTCCCGTAAGCCCGGCACGGACCTCCAAAGCAGGAACGCAGCCGGATGCCAAAATACTAAGCGCGATACCCACCGGCTGCGAGTACCTTTTTATGGGCCCTCCATAAAGCATTGTTATATTGGAGTAAACCCTAGCCATGAAGCCGACAATCCGGTAGCAGACCGTTGTTTGGTCCGCCACTGCCGCCCATTACCTTTTGGTTATGGCCGACCCTCATATTGGCATTTGTGCGAAGGTCCGCCAGACCACACAATCTGAGCCATTCCTCCATCTCTTACATTGTGGACAACATCATGCATGTGTGCGTCATCGGCGCCGGCGTCATCGGCGTCACGACAGCGTGGCAACTGGCCCGGCGAGGTCTGCGGGTCACGCTGGTGGATGGGGCCGCGTACCCCGCCAGCAGCGCCAGCCACGCCAACGGCGGGCAGCTCAGCTACAGCTACGTCGCGCCATTGGCCGGACCCGGCGTGCTCCCCACCCTGCCCTTCTGGCTGCTCAACCCGAGCTCGCCGCTGCGCTTCCGCCCACGGGCCGATCCCCGGCAATGGCGCTGGTGCCTGCAGTTCCTGCGCGCCTGCAACGCCCGGACGGCATCGGCCACGACGGCCCAATTGCTCAGCCTGTCGTACCTCAGCAGGCAAGTGCTGCATGGCATCCAGGAGAACACGCCCCTGGATTTCGCCCATGTCCGCAACGGCAAGCTGATCGTTTACCGCACACCTTCCCTGCTGGAAAAAGCCCGCAGGCAAGTGGCCCTGCAAGCGGATCTGGGATCCGATCAACAGGTACTGGACACCGAACAGTTGATCGAACGGGAGCCCGCGCTGGCCCCCGCCCGATCGTGCCTGGCCGGCGCGGTGTACACACCCAGCGAAGAATCCGGGGACTGCGCCCGGTTCACGCAGGCGCTGTTCGACAGACTGGCGACCATGAACGAGGTGTCGCTGCGCATGGGAGTCCCCGTACGGCAGCTGGACCGCCATGGATCCCGTATCGAACGGCTGGTCACGGCCTCCGGCGAATCCATCGAGGCGGATCAGTTCGTGCTGGCCGCCGGCCTGGAAAGCCGCGACCTGCTGGCCGCCCTCGGCACGCGCGCGCCGCTGTATCCGCTGAAAGGCTACAGCCTGAGCCTGCCCTGCCGCGAGACACGGGTCCCCGCCATCAGCGTCACCGACTACGAACGGCGCACCGTCTACGCCAAGCTGGGCGACACCCTGCGCATCGCCGCCATGGTCGGCATCGGCATCCCCGGCCAGCAAATCGAAGCCGACCGGATCGCCCTGATCAAGCGCCAGACTCGGGAACTGCTGCCCCAGGCGGATCTGGCCGACGCCCAGGCATGGGCCGGACAGCGTCCCGCCACTCCGGACGGCAAGCCCCGGATCGGCCGCAGCCGGGCCGCCGACAACCTGTGGCTGAACATCGGCCATGGCGCCCTGGGCTTCACCCTGGCCTGCGGCAGCGGCGATCTGCTGGCCAGCCTGATGGCCGGCGAACCGCCCGCCATCGACCCGGCGCCGTTCCTGCCCGACTGCTGACCACGGTACGGGGGCATCGGGCTACACTTCACCCCCATGGAAGCCTGGCTGCAATCCTCGATTCACACCCTGCTGGTCCTGTTCGCGCTGCCCAGGGTCGGGTTGCCCGCGATCTTCCTCGTCAGCCTGGTGTCGGCCACGCTGCTGCCGCTGGGGTCGGAGCCGGCCGTCTTCGCCTATGTGCAGATGACGCCGTCGATGTTCTGGCCCGCCGTCCTGGTCGCCACCGCGGGCAACACGATCGGCGGCGCCATCAGCTACGCCATGGGCGCCGGGGCGGAGGCCGCCTGGCACCGCTGGCGGGCCCGGCAGGCCGCCGGCCATGATGAGCCGCCGGCACCGCCGGCCGGCGCGGCGACGAATCCCGGCATCCCGCCCCGCACGGATGCGGCGGGCCCGGCGAACGCCCCGTCGCCCGGCGGCCGCTGGCATGCCCTGACCACCCGCTGGTTCCACCGCTTCGGACCGCCCGCGCTGCTGCTGTCCTGGCTGCCCGGCGTCGGCGATCCGCTGTGCGCCGTGGCCGGCTGGCTGCGCCTGTCCTTCTGGCCCTGCGTCGCCTACATGGCCATCGGCAAATTCCTGCGCTACACCATCATGACCGTCGCCCTGCTGCACGCCTGGCCGCGGGTGAGCGGGTGGCTTTGAACGGCGAGTCCCCCTCCCGCATCATCACCTCCCGATATAAGCTCATCCCGAATCGGGGGCATTTTGCCTTTACACTAAGCGATTGCCCCTTCAGACCCCAGGGGCACCGACCCCTCGACATCTTCATGAACGCCCCTGTCGCCCGCGAATTGCTCGCATCCCCCCAGGCGCCGCGCCTGCGTGAAATTCCCTACAACTACACCTCCTGGTCGGACCGCGAAATCGTCTGCCGGCTGCTGGGCGAGGATTCCTGGCGGGTGCTGTCCGAACTGCGCTCGCAGCGGCGCACCGGGCGCTCGGCCCGCATGCTGTTCGAGGTGCTGGGCGACATCTGGGTGGTGCTGCGCAACCCCTACCTGCAGGACGACCTGCTGGACGACCCGAAGCGCCGCCACCTGCTGATCGAGGCCCTGAACCACCGGCTGGCCGAGATCGACCACCGCCGCGACGACGATCACGGCCCGCGCGACGCCCAGGTCCAGAAGCTGCTGGCGGCCGCCCGCACCGCCGTCGCCGACTTCGAGGCCCGTTTCGTGGAAACGGCCGAACTGCGCCACGCGGCCCTGAAGAAGCTGTCCCGCCTGACCCGCCGCGACAACATCCGCTTCGACGGCCTGTCGCGCGTCTCGCACGTCACCGACGCCACCGACTGGCGCGTGGAATACCCCTTCGTCGTGCTGATGCCCGACACCGAGGACGAGATCGCCGCCCTGGTGCGCGCCTGTATCCGCCTGGGCCTGACCATCATCCCGCGCGGCGGCGGCACCGGCTACACCGGCGGCGCCATCCCGCTGACCTGGCGCTCGGTGGTCATCAACACCGAAAAACTCGACGCCATCGGGCCGGTCGAGGCCGTCGCCCTGCCGGGGGTCGAGGCCCCCGTCCACACCGTCCTGACCGGCGCCGGCGTGGTGACGCGCCGCGTGGCCGAGGCCGCCGAGGCCGCCGGGCGCGTGTTCGCCGTGGACCCGACTTCGGCCGACGCATCCTGCGTGGGCGGCAACGTCGCCATGAACGCCGGCGGCAAGAAGGCCGTGCTCTGGGGCACGGCGCTGGACAACCTGGCCTGGTGGCGCATGGTGGATCCCCAGGGCAACTGGCTGGAAGTCACCCGCCTGGACCACAACCTGGGCAAGATCCACGAGGTCGACGAGGCCCGCTTCGAGCTCAAGTGGTTCGACGGCGCCAAGCGCCCCGGCCAGGCGCTGCTGAAGACCGAGATCCTGACCATCGAAGGCCGGCGCTTCCGCAAGGCCGGCCTGGGCAAGGACGTCACCGACAAGTTCCTCTCCGGCCTGCCCGGCGTGCAGAAGGAAGGCTGCGACGGCCTGATCACGGCCGCGCGCTGGATCCTGCACCGCATGCCGACGCACACGCGCACGGTCTGCATGGAATTCTTCGGCCAGGCGCGGCAGGCCGTGCCGTCCATTGTCGAGGTCAAGGACTACCTGGACACCCGGGGCCGCGCCCAGGGCGTGCTGCTGGCCGGCCTGGAGCACCTGGACGAGCGCTACCTGCGCGCCGTCGGCTACGCCACCAAGAGCAAGCGCGGCACCCTGCCCAAGATGGTCCTGATCGGCGACATCGTCGGCGACGACGAGCACGCCGTGGCACTGGCCGCCAGCGAGGTCGTGCGCATCGCCAATTCGCGCCACGGCGAAGGCTTCATCGCCGCCAGCCCGGAGGCCCGCAAGAAATTCTGGCTGGACCGCGCCCGCACCGCCGCCATCGCCCGCCACACCAACGCCTTCAAGATCAACGAGGACGTGGTGATCCCGCTGGCGCGCATGGGCGAATACACCGACGCCATCGAGCGCATCAACATCGAGCTGTCCACCCGCAACAAGCTGCGCCTGGCCGACGCCCTGCAGGACTACCTGGACGGCGACCTGCCGGCCGGCAAGGCCGAGGATCCCGACGACGCCGAGCACACCCGCGACACGATCCTCTCCGCCCGCCGCCGCGACGCCCTGGACACCCTGGCCGCCGTGCGCCGCCGCTGGGCCTGGCTGCTGGACCACCTGGACGCCCCGCTGGCCGACAGCCTGGACACCCTGGCCGGCCTGGGCCTGGGCGAGCGCCGGCCCGAACTGGAAGAGCGCCTGGCCGCCCAGCCGGACGCGCGCATCGTCGACCTGGTCCAGGACCACACCCTGCGGATCTCCTGGAAGACCGACATCCGCGGCGCCATGGAACGCCATTTCGCGGGCGCCGAATGCGCCGCGATCCTGGCCGGGCTGCAGGCCACCCACGACCGCATCCTGAAAAGCCGGGTCTTCGTCGCCCTGCACATGCACGCGGGCGACGGCAACGTCCACACCAACATCCCCGTCAACTCCGACGACTACGAGATGCTGCGCGAGGCCAACGACGCCGTGGCCCGCATCATGGGCATCGCCCGCGACCTGGACGGCGTGATCTCGGGCGAGCACGGCATCGGCCTGACGAAATACGAGTTCCTCAGCGAGGCCGAGCTGGCGCCTTTCCAGGACTACAAGCGCCGCATCGACCCGGAGGGCCGCTTCAACGCCGGCAAGCTGATGCCGGGCGCCGACCTGACGCGCGCCTGGACGCCCAGCTTCAACCTGCTGGGCTACGAATCGCTGATCATGCAGCGCACCGAGATCGGCGCCATCTCCAATGCCATCAAGGACTGCCTGCGCTGCGGCAAGTGCAAGCCCGTCTGCGCCACCCACGTGCCGCGCGCCAACCTGCTCTATTCGCCGCGCAACAAGATCCTGGCGACCTCGCTGCTGATCGAGGCCTTCCTGTACGAGGAACAGACCCGCCGCGGCGTCAGCATCCGCCACTGGGAAGAGTTCGAGGACGTCGGCGACCACTGCACGTTGTGCCACAAGTGCTTCAACCCCTGTCCGGTGGACATCGATTTCGGCAACGTGTCCATGGACATGCGCGCCCTGCTGCGCCGCATGGGGAAGAAGTCCTTCAATCCGGGCACGGCCGCGTCGATGTTCTTCCTGAACGCGAAGGATCCGCGCGTCATCAAGGCCACCCGCGCCGCCATGATCGGCATGGGCTACAAGGCCCAGCGCCTGGCCCACGACCTGCTGGCGCCGGTGGCCAAGCGCCAGGTGGCCCATCCCCCGGCCACCGTGGGCAAGGCCCCGGTGCGCGAGCAGGTGATCCACTTCGTCAACAAGAAGATGCCCGGCGGCCTGCCCAAGCAGACCGCCCGCAAGCTGCTGGACATCGAGGACCCGCACATCATCCCGATCATCCGCAACCCGGCCGCCACGGCCCCGGACAGCGAGGCGGTGTTCTATTTCCCGGGCTGCGGGTCCGAGCGCCTGTTCTCGCAGGTGGGCCTGGCGACCCAGGCCATGCTGTGGCACGTGGGCGTGCAGACCGTGCTGCCGCCCGGCTACCTGTGCTGCGGCTACCCGCAGCGCGGCAACGGCCTGGCCGACAAGGCCGAGCAGATGGTCACGGACAACCGCGTGCTGTTCCACCGCATGGCCACGACGCTCAACTACCTGGACATCAAGACGGTGGTGGTGAGCTGCGGCACCTGCTACGACCAGCTCGAAAGCTACCAGTTCGACAAGATCTTCCCCGGCTGCCGGCTGATCGACATCCACGAGTACCTGCTCGAAAAGGGTGTGGACATCGCCGGCGTGCAGGGCGTGCGCTACATCTACCACGATCCCTGTCACACGCCCATGAAGCAGCAGGATCCGATGAAGACGGTGAAATCCCTGCTGGGCGCGGGCAACGCCATCAAGACCGACCGCTGCTGCGGCGAATCCGGCACGCTGGCGGTCTCGCGGCCCGACGTCTCCACCCAGATCCGCTTCCGCAAGCAGGAAGAACTGGCGAAGAACACCGCCGCCATCCGCGCCGACGGTTTCCAGGGCGAAGTGAAGATGGTGACGTCCTGTCCGTCCTGCCTGCAAGGCCTGGCGCGCTACGAGCAGGACACGGGGCTGTCGGCCGACTACATCGTGGTCGAGATGGCCAAGCACCTGCTGGGCGAGAACTGGATGCCGGACTACGTGAAAGCCGCCAACGCGGGGGGCATCGAGCGGGTGCTGGTGTAACGGGGCGCCATGGCCATTTCGCCGCGTGGGCCTGGCGTTGCTTAATAACCCCTTTTTTTGAAGGGACATTGGCAAACGATCAAAATTGATCTAAATTTGTTTTGCTTCGAATTTTCAGAAAATACTGAAATTACAGAAATAAGCAAATGCCATGCTCCTCTCTTCTCAATCCGAGCGCTTCATCCTGCACTTCGGCGAAATGGGCAGCCGCTGGGGCGTGAACCGTACCGTCGGCCAGATCTACGCCCTCCTGTTCATCGCGCAGCACCCCCTGCACGCGGACGAAATCGCCGAAACGCTGAAATTTTCGCGATCCAACGTCAGCATGGGGCTCAAGGAACTGCAATCCTGGCGCCTGGTCCGTCAGGCGAACCGTGTCGGCGACCGTCGCGATTACTACGAATCGCTGGGCGACGTCTGGGAAATTTTTCGCGTCCTCATGGAGGAAAAACGCAGGCGGGAGATCGACCCGACCCTCAGCCTGCTGCGCGACATGCTCCTTGAGGCACCCAAAAGCGAGGCCGAGGCCCATGCCCGCCAGCGCATGCAGGCCATGCTGGAGCTGATCGAGCTGTCCACCGACTGGTTCGACGAAATCCAGCGCCTGCCGCCGGAAACCCTGCAAAGCCTGATGCGGCTCGGCGCCCGGGTCCAGAAAGTGCTCGATTTCGCCGGCAAGCTTCGCAGTCCCAAACCCTCGGGGGATCCATCATGATCGACTTCGACGTCGTCAATCTGTCGCGGTTCCAGTTCGCCGCCACCGCCCTGTACCACTTCCTGTTCGTGCCGCTCACGCTGGGCCTGTCCTTCCTGCTGGCGATCATGGAAAGCGTCTATGTCATGACCGGCCGCGCGATCTGGAAGCGCATGACGATGTTCTGGGGCTCGCTGTTCGGCATCAATTTCGCGCTCGGCGTGGCCACCGGCATCGTGATGGAATTCCAGTTCGGCATGAACTGGTCCTACTACAGCCACTATGTCGGCGACATCTTCGGCGCGCCGCTGGCCATCGAAGGCCTCATGGCCTTCTTCCTCGAAGCCACGTTCGTTGGCCTGTTCTTCTTCGGCTGGGACAGGCTGTCCAAGCTCGGCCACCTTGCCGTGACCTGGCTGGTCGCGCTGGGAACGAACCTTTCCGCCCTGTGGATCCTGATCGCCAACGGCTGGATGCAGAATCCCGTCGGCGCGGTGTTCAACCCGGATACCATGCGCATGGAAATGACAGACTTCGCCGCCGTGCTGTTCAACCCCGTGGCCCAGGCCAAGTTCGTGCATACCGTCAGCGCCGGCTACACCGCGGGCGCCATGTTCGTCATGGCGATCAGCGCCTGGTACCTGCTGCGCAAGCGGCACATCGACCTGGCCAAGCGCTCGATGGTCGTGGCCGCCAGCTTCGGCCTGGCCGCCTCGCTATCCGTGGTGGTCCTGGGCGACGAGAGCGGCTACCTGACCACCGAGCATCAGAAAATGAAGATCGCGGCCATGGAATCCATGTGGCAGACCGAGCCGCCGCCGGCCAACTTCAACCTGATCGCCGTACCCGACCAGGCGGAACGCAAGAACGACTTCGCCCTCGAGATCCCCTACCTGATGGGCATCATCGGCACACGCTCGCTCACGACACCCATGCCGGGCATCAACGATCTGGTCAGGCACGCCGAGACACGGGTGCGCAACGGCATCGACGCCTACGAGACCCTGCGCCACATCCGCGCCCACCCGGACGATCAGGCCGCCCGCAAGCGCTTCGATGAAATCTGGCCCGATCTCGGCTATGGACTGCTGCTCAAGCGCTACACACAGGACCTCTCCAAGGCGACGGACGACCAGATCCATCAGGCGGCGCTCGATACCGTTCCGAACGTGACGCCCCTGTTCTGGACGTTCCGCATCATGGTGGCCGTCGGGTTCTATCTGATCCTGTTCTTCGCCGTCGCCTTCCTGCTCGCCTCGCGCGGGCGCCTGGACGGCAGTTCCCGGCTGCTGAAGATCGCTCTCTGGAGCCTGCCCCTGCCCTGGGTGGCCATCGAATGCGGCTGGTTCGTGGCCGAATACGGCCGCCAGCCCTGGGTCATCGAAGGCGTGCTGCCGACCTACTACGCGGCCTCCGGCCTGACGCTCACGGATCTGGCCATCAGTCTGGCGGTCTTCCTGGCGCTGTATACCGCCTTGCTGGTGATCGGCGTGAAAGTCATGCTGCATGCCGTCCGGAAAGGCCCCGGGGATGCGCGCGACCCTCTGGATCCGGCGGCTTCCGGCATGGCCGGGCGGCTCCCCCTGCAGGCTTGAACGGGAGATGGCAATGGAAACCTTGATTCCTCTGGACTATGGCACGCTGCGCGTGATCTGGTGGGCCCTGCTGGGCGCCCTGCTGATCGGCTTCGCGATCATGGACGGCTTCGATCTGGGCGTGGCCGCGCTGCTGCCCCTCGTCGCGCGCACCGATGCCGAGCGGCGCGTGGCGCTGAACCTCGTCGGTCCGGTCTGGGAAGGCAACCAGGTCTGGCTGATCACGGCGGGCGGGGCCATCTTCGCCGCCTGGCCGCTCCTGTACGCGGCATCCTTCTCGGGCTTCTACCTCGCCATGATGCTGGCGCTGCTGGCCCTGATCCTGCGGCCGGTCGGCTTCAAGTATCGCAGCAAGCTCGAAAGCCCGCGCTGGCGCGGCGGCTGGGACGCCACGCTATGCTTTTCCGGAACCATCGCGGCCCTGGTGTTCGGTGTGGCCATGGGCAACGTGATCCTCGGCGTGCCCGCCAGCTTCGACCCGGACACCATGCGTCCCGTCTACACGGGCCATTTCTTCCAGCTGTTCACGCCCTTCGCTCTGCTCGCCGGCGTCCTGAGCGTCACGCTGGTGGCCATGCACGGGGCCGTGCTGCTGGCCTGGCGCACGGAAGGCATGGTGGCGGTCCGGTCGCGCCGCTGGGGCACGACGGCGGCCCTGCTGTCGATCGTGCTGTTCGTGATCGGAGGCTTCTGGGTGGCCTACGGCATCCAGGGCCATGCCATCACCAGCTTCACCAATCCCGCCGCGCCCTCCAACCCGCTTGCCAAGAGCGTCGCGCTCCAGACCGGCGGCTGGATGTGCAATTTCACGATCTGGCCCGCGATGTGGCTCGCCCCGGCCACCGGCGTGGGCGGGGCGCTGCTCACGTCCCTGCTGCTGCGCAGCGGCCGGGTCGGTCCCCTGGCGTTCCTGGCCTCGTCCGCCTCGTTCGCCGGTGTGATCCTGACGACAGGCTTCGCGCTGTTCCCCTTCATCCTGCCCTCATCGAGCCAACCCGCCGCGGGGCTGACCATATGGGATGCTTCATCCAGCCACCTGACCCTGTGGATCATGCTGCTCGTGACCCTGATCCTGCTGCCCATCGTCATCGCCTATACCGCCTGGGTCTACCGCGTGATGCGGGGCAAGGTCACGGCGGAATCGATCGGCACTTCCCCCCACGCCTATTGAGGAACCGGACATGTGGTATTTTTCATGGATTCTCGGCCTGGGTCTGGCCTGCGCGTTCGGCATCCTGAACGCCATGTGGTTCGAACTGCGTGAAGGCCATGCGCACGCGCCGCCATTGGATTCCTCGGACGCCGAGTGAACGATCGCTCCAGCCTGGAATACGATCCGGCCATCCTCCAGCCCGCGACACCGGACCAGGCCCGATGGCTGCGGGATCTGGCGCGCCTGGCCCGGGTCCCGCTGGCCCTGGCCTCGGCGGCCCCCCTGCTGGCCGGCGGCCTGCTGATTCTCCAGTCCTGGCTGCTGGCGTACATCCTGGAGGCCGGCTTCGTCCAGGGGGCCGACCGCGGCACCCTGCTGCGGCCGCTCGCCGCGATCGCCACGCTGATCCTGGTCCGCGCGGCACTGGCCTGGATGGCGGAGCGGGCGGGCGCCCTGGCCGCCGAGCGCATCAAGCATGCCGTCCGCCGGACGCTAATGCGCACCCTGCTGGCGGCCGGTCCCGCATGGACGCGACGCCAGGCATCCGGCGAACTGGCGGGCGCGGTCGTCGAGCAGACCGAAGCCCTGGACGGCTATTTTTCCCGCTACCTGCCGTCCATGGCGGCCGCCGTGGTGCTGCCGATCGCGTTTTCACTCATCATCCTGCCCGTCGACCTCGTCGCCGGCCTCCTGCTGCTGACGACCGCCCCGCTGATTCCGCTCTTCATGGCCCTGGTCGGCTGGGGCGCGGAGGCCGCCAGCCGGCGCCACCTGCAGACTTTCGCCCGCCTGTCGGGTTTCTTCGCCGACCGGTTGCGCGGCCTGTCCACCCTGAAACTGCACGGCCGCGCGCAGGCCGAAGCCGAGGCGGTCACCCAGGCCAGCGATACGCTGCGCGCCCGCACCCTGGCCGTCCTGCGCATCGCATTCCTGTCCTCCGCCGTGCTGGAGTTCTTCGCCGCGCTCGGCGTGGCGGGCGTCGCTGTCTACATCGGCCTGAGCTACCTGGGCTACCTGGATCTGCGCGGACAGGCCCTGTCCCTCCAGGCGGGGTTCTTCTGCCTGCTGATGGCGCCGGAAGTCTATGCGCCCCTGCGGCAGTTCGCCGCCCACTATCATGACCGCGCGGCCGCACGGGCCGCCGTCGCCCAGATCGAAGCGTCCTTCGATTCCCTGCCGGCCATCGACACCCCCCCGCAGGAGCGGCCAGCCGGCCCATCCGGGACGCGGCACCGGGACGCGCGCGAGGCCGGCATCTCCGTACACGCCGGCCCATTGCGGCTGAGCCTGCCGGAACGGCCCAGGCCCATCCTGGATGGTCTGTCATTGTCGATCCAGGCGGGCGGGCACGTCGCCCTGCTGGGCGGCAGCGGCGCCGGCAAGACGACCTTGCTCGAAGTCCTGGCGCGGCTCCAGACCGCCGAAGGCCCCCTGATGCTCGACGGACGCCCCCTGGCCGAATGGCCGGAGGAAAGCCTGCGCGATCGGGTCGTCCTGATCGGCCAGCGCCCCTTCCTGCTCCAGGGTTCGATCGCCGACAACATCCGGCTCGGGCGCCCCGACGCAAGCGCAGCGGAAATCGCCCGCGCCGCGCAACGGGCCTGCGTGACCGAATTTGCCCGGCATCTGCCCCACGGCCTGGACAGCCGGATCGACCCGCGCGGACACGGCCTGTCCGGCGGCCAGGCGCAGCGTGTCGCCCTGGCGCGGCTGTACCTGCGCGACCCCGGCCTCATCCTGCTCGACGAACCGACCGCCCATCTGGACGAGGCCATGCGCGATGCCGTGCTGGACGGACTCCTGGACTTCGCGCGCGGGCGCACCGTGCTGCTGGTCACCCATTCCGCCGAGGTGGCGCGCCGGCTGCCCCGCCGCGTCCGGCTCGCGAACGGCCTCATCGAGACGGCGGCATGAACTCTTCGGACCGCCCCGGACGCATGCCTGCGGACGCGAGACCAGGCGACCGCCCGATGGGCCGCGGGCACCTTCTGCGCCAGATCTACCGGCGCCATTGGCCAAGCCTGGCCGCCACCGTCGCCCTGGCCCTGCTGACCGCGGCTGCCGGCGCAGGCCTGCTGGGCGTCGCCGGCTGGTTCCTGACCGGCGCGGCCCTGGCCGGAGCCGCCTCGGCAAGCGCGGCCCAGACATTCAACCTGTTCGCGCCATCGGCGCTGGTGCGCGGGTTCTCGTTCATCCGCATCGGTGCCCGCTATGCGGAACGCCTGGCCGGCCATACGGCTACATTGCACCTGCTCGCGGAACTGCGCGGCACGCTTTTCCGGGCACTGGCCCGGTTGTCGCCACGCCAACTGGCCCGTTATCGCTCGGGCGACCTGGTGGCGCGCCTGACATCGGATGTCGATGCGCTCGACACTCTGTTCCTGACCCTGATGGCGCCCCTGCTCAGCGCGCTGCTGGCCGGTCTGGCCATGACGGCGATCCTGGCATGGCAACTGCCGGCAGCCGCCGGAGCCGTCGCCGCCGTTTTTCTCGCGGCCTGTCTGCTGGTCCCGGCCATCCTGCTGCACCAGGCCAAAGCGCCCGGCCAGGCCATACAGGACAGCGCGGCCCAATTGCGCACAGCGGTCCAGGAAGCCGCCGAAGGCCATGCGGACATTCTCTCTTTGGCGCTCTCGGCACCCGTCCTGCGGCATTTCGACCAGTCCTGCCGCCGGGCAGCCCGCGCCCGGGGCATCCAGACCGGCCTGGGCGCCGGCGGCCAGGGTCTGATCCACGCCGCCACCGGCGCCGCCCTGCTGGCCATCCTGTGGGCCGGCCTGGATGCCGTTGCGCGCGGCCTGATGCAGCCCCCCGTGCTGGCCGGGCTGCTGCTGGCCACCCTGGGCCTGTTCGAGACCGCGGGCCCCGTCGTCCGGGGCGCGGCCCGCATGGGCGCGGCGCTTGCGGCGTTGACGCGCATCGAGGCCATCACGGGCGCGGAACCCGACCTGCACGATCCGCCGGAGCCCGGCAAGCTGCCGACGGCAGGCGCCCTGCAGATTCGGGGCGTGCGCTATTCCTATCCGGAGGCTCCAGACAGGGTAGTCCTGGACGGGATCGACCTCGATCTCCCCCTCGGCAGCCGCACCGCCTTGACCGGAGCCAGCGGTTCGGGCAAATCCACCCTGCTTCACCTGCTGCTGCGGCTGGACGATCCCCAGTCGGGCTGCATCCGCTTCGGCGGGGTCGATGTGCGCGACTGCGCCCAGCGCGACCTGCATCGCCGCATCGCCCTGCTGGCCCAGGATGCGCCGCTGTTCCTCGGTACGATACGGACCAACCTGCTGATCGGCGATCCGCGGGCCGATGACGATTCCCTGTGGCACGCCCTCGACGCCGCGCGCCTGGGCGGCTTCGTCCGCGGCCTGCCGCATGGCCTGGATACCTGGATCGGGGAAACGGGGGCCGGCCTTTCGGTCGGCCAGGCACGCAGGCTGGCCCTGGCACGGGTGCTATTGTCGCCCGCGGTCGTCCTGCTGCTGGATGAGCCGACCGCAGGCCTGGACGCCGACACGGAGGCGGAATTTCTGGCCGACCTGCCCCGTGCGACCCAGGGCCGTACCGTCGTGCTGGCCACGCATGCGGCCCTGCCGCCCGGAGCGGTGGACCAGACTATGGCGCTGGATGCTCCGTCCCGGTCTCGAACTCACAGACCGTATACACCGGCAGGCCCGATTCCCGGACCGCCTTCGAGCCGCCCAGGTCGGGCAGGTCGATGATGGCGGCGGCCTCGGCCACGTTGGCCCCCAGGCGCTGCAGCAGGCGGGACGCCGCCATCATCGTGCCGCCGGTGGCGATCAGGTCGTCGATCAGCAGCACGCGCTGGCCGGGCCGCACCGAATCCGTGTGCATCTCCACCGTCGCGTTGCCGTATTCCAGGGCGTATTCCTCGGCCACCGTGCGGAACGGCAGCTTGCCCTGCTTGCGCACCGGCACGAAACCCAGGTTCAGCTCGTAGGCCAGCACCGAACCGACGATGAAGCCACGCGCGTCGATGCCCGCCACCAGGTCCAGGCGCTGGCGCATGTAGCGGTAGACGAACAGGTCGATCAGCACCCGGAACGAGCGCGGGTCCTGCAGGACCGGGGTGATGTCCCGGAACTGCACGCCGGGCTTCGGCCAATCGGGCACGGTGCGGATCGTGTCGCGGATGTACTGGGCCGGGTCGGTTTGCATGGCTGGATCCTGTGGGGGGGCATGGGGGCGGGCACAGTTTAACAAGCCGTCCCCCTCACCGGGGGGCCGGTTCCGCTTAAAATCGCGGGATGCATGCCCACCCCAAGCCCAGCCCGGAGGCGATCCGCGCCAGCGCCGACCGCACCTTCGGCATCGAGATCCAGGCCCTGCAATCCCTGCGGGGCCGCGTCGACGCGCGCTTCGACCAGGCGGTCGGCCTGATCCTGGACTGCCCGGGCCGCGTCGTCGTCACCGGCATCGGCAAATCCGGCCACGTCGCCCGCAAGATCGCCGCCACACTGGCGTCCACCGGCACGCCGGCCTTCTTCATGCACGCGGCCGAGGCCATCCACGGCGACCTGGGCATGCTCACCGGCCAGGACATCCTGCTGGCGATTTCCTATTCCGGCTCGGCCCAGGAACTGATCACCATCATTTCCGTGGCCAAGCGCATGGGCACGCGCATCATCGCCCTGACCGGCCATCCCGACTCCGAACTGGCCCGCAGCGCCGACCTGGCGCTGGACGCCGCCGTGGACCAGGAGGCCTGCCCCCTGAACCTGGCGCCCACCGCCAGCACCACGGCCGCCCTGGTGCTGGGCGACGCCATCGCCGTCGCCTGCCTGGAAGCGCGCGGCTTCAACCGCGAGGATTTCGCCCGCTCGCACCCCGGCGGCGCCCTGGGACGGCGGCTGCTGACCTCCGTGGCCGACATCATGCGCAGCGGCGCGGCCCTGCCGCGCGTCGCGCCCGGCACCCTGATCCCCGACGCCCTGACCGAAATGTCGTCCAAGGGCATGGGCATGGCCATCGTCCTGGAAGGCGAGCGCCCCGTGGGCCTGTTCACCGACGGCGACCTGCGCCGCATGATCGCCCAGCACGGCGACATCCGCGCCCTGCCGGTCTCCGCCGGCATGAGCCGCCACCCGCGCTCGATCGCGGCCGACGCGCCCGCCATCGAGGCCGCCTCGATCATGGACGCGCACAAGCTCAACCAGATGCTGGTGCTCGACGGCGACGGGCTATTATTGGGGGCTCTGCACATGCACGACCTCCTCGCCGCAAAGGTCATCTGATGAACGAACAACCCGGTTTCTCCCACCCCACCGAAGCCCAGATCCTGGCCCGGATTCCGGAAGCGGTCCGCGACCGGGCCCGCGCCGTGCGCATGATGGTGTTCGACGTCGACGGCATCCTGACCGACGGCAGCCTCTGGTACGGCGAGCACGGCGAGGCCGTCAAGCCCTTCAACGCGCTGGACGGCCACGGCCTGCGGCTGCTGCGCGAGCAGGGCATCCGCGTCGCCTGGGTCAGCGGCCGCAAGAGCGCCATCACGGCCCGCCGGGCGGCCGAGCTGGGCATCTCGCCCGTGCTCCAGGGCGTCCGCGACAAGATCACCACGGTCGAGGACCTGGCCCGCGAGGCCGGCCTGTCCCTGCAGGCCGTGGGCTACATGGGCGACGACATCATCGACCTGCCCGTGCTGCAGCGGGTCGGCTTCGCCGCCAGTGTGCCCAACGCCCCCTTCTACGTCGGCCAGGCGGCCCACTGGATCAGCACCCTGCGCGGCGGCGCGGGCGCCGTGCGCGAATGCTGCGACCTGGTCCTAGCGGCCCAGGGCCGCCTGGGCGCCTGCTTCACGGCGTCCCTGTCCACGCTGGGCGGGGCCATCCAGTGAAGGACCGCCTGCCCAGTCTCGTGGCCGTGCTGCTGCTCGGCCTGCTGGTGCTGGGCACCTGGTGGGCGTCCGACTACGCCCTGCGCTCGATCGAGGTCGACCCGCCCCGGCGCGTGACGCACGAGCGCGACTCCTGGTCGGACCGGTTCACGATGGTGCGCACCGACCCCGCCGGGCGCGCCATCAACCGCCTGGAAGGCACGGCCATGGAGCACTTCCCGGACACCGGCGCCTACGAAATCACCTCGCCGCGCGCGGTCGGCCACCAGCCCAACGCCCCCATCACCGAAGGCACCGCCGACCACGGCACGCTCGACGAACGCGGCGACCGCATCGTGCTGAACGGCAACGCCCACCTGAAGCGCCTGCCCGACGCCGACCACCAGTTGCTGGACGTGCGCAGCACCCAGCTCATCATCGAACCCAACCGGGACCTGGTCCACACGGACCAGCCGGCGCTGGTCGTCAACGGCCATTCCACGCTGCGCGGCAAGGGCATGCGCTACGATAACCGCACCCGCCAGCTCACCGTCACGGCGGCCAGCGACGTCAAGATCTCGGGCGAAGACCAGGCTGCCCGCAACGCCGGACCCAAAAAGAACGCTCAACCATGAAACTCCCGTCTTCCACCCTGATCGCATCGATCGCCGCCTGCGCCCTGTCCCTGGCCGCCCAGGCGGCCACCGCGCAGAACAAGCCCGCGCCGGCCAAGGACGAACCCGACACGGTGATCCTGTCCGACACCCTGCACTACGACGACGTCAACAAGACCAGCACCTTCACCGGCAACGTGGTCCTGACCCGGGGCGCGATGACCCTGCGCGGCGACAAGCTCGTCACCCGCGAGGACGCCCAGGGCAACCAGTTCGGCACCGCCACGGCCGCCAAGGGCAAGGTCGTCACCATCCGCCAGGAAAACCCCGAGAAATTCGAGACGCTCATCGCCACCGGCCTGCAGGCCGACTACGCCGGCGCCTCGGGCGACATCACCCTGACGGGCCAGGCGACCGTGACCCGCCAGATCTGCGGCGAAGCCTTCGACAACGTGCGGGGCGCCCGGATCATCTACCACGAGAAATCCGGCACCTACGAAGCGTTCGGCGGAGAAAACTCGGCCGCCGCCGGCGGACGCGTCCGGTCCCTGGCCCAGCCCCAGTCCCGCATCGACCAGGCCATCGCCCGGTGCAAGGCCAAGAAGGCGGGCCGCCCGTAACTCCCATGCCCGCACACGATCACCACGCCTCCGCCGACACCGCCCGCGTGTCCGGCAGCCTCCAGGCCATCGGCCTGGGCAAGACCTTCGGCCGCCGTGCCGTCGTCCAGGACGTTTCCCTGTCGGTCGACAGCGGCGAAGTCGTCGGCCTGCTCGGCCCCAACGGCGCCGGCAAGACCACCAGCTTCTACATGATCGTGGGCCTGATACCGGCCGACACGGGCCGGATCATGATCGACGAGCACGAAGTCACCGGCATCCCCATGCACCGGCGTGCCCGGCTGGGCCTGTCCTACCTGCCCCAGGACGCCTCGGTCTTCCGCCGCCTGACGGTGGAACAGAACATCCGCGCGGTGCTGGAACTGCAGCGAGACCCCCAGGGCCACGCCCTGTCGGCCGCCGCCCTGGAAGAACGCCTGGAATCCCTGATCGACGAGCTGCAGATCGAGCACATCCGCCGCAACATGGCGATTTCGCTGTCGGGCGGCGAACGCCGCCGGGTGGAAATCGCCCGCGCCCTGGCCACCCACCCGCGCTTCATCCTGCTGGACGAGCCCTTCGCCGGGGTGGACCCGATCGCCGTGATCGAAATCCAGCGCATCGTGCAGTTCCTGAAGGGCCGCAACATCGGCGTGCTGATCACCGACCACAACGTGCGGGAAACCCTGGGGATCTGCGACCGCGCCTACATCATCAGCGAAGGCCGCGTCCTGACCAGCGGCCACCCCAACGAGATCGTGGACAACGAGGCCGTGCGCCAGGTGTATCTGGGGAAAAATTTTCGAATGTAGGCAGCCTGGCGCAAGGCCAGCTGAATTGGGCAGGCCCGCCCACGTCGCGGCGTGTACGCCGCTCCGATTCGCCAGGCACAGCGCAGTCCGCAGGGACTGCCCTGTGTCCAGGCTCATCCCCTCGGGGCCGATCCCGCTATCCTACACCGAAAGCAGGCCCTTGATGTGGCGGGGGCAATGGGTACACTGGACCTGTCATCGAACTGTCAGAAAAGGAGGCTGATCCCGTCCGTACCCGGTTCCATCCGGAACCCTCCCCGTCTTTCCGCAAGGAGTCTGCACTATGAGCCTGACAATCACCGGTCGCAATCTGGAAATCACCCCGGCCATCCGCGAATACGTCCACACCAAGACGGCGCGCGTCCTGCGGCACTTCGATCAGGTCATCGACACACAGGTCATGCTCTCGATCGAGCCCCTGAAGCACACCGCCGAAATCACCATGCGCCTGCGTGGCAAGGACCTGCACTGCGAAGCCTCGGATGACAACCTGTACGCGGCCATCGATCTGCTGGTCGACAAGGCCGACCGTCAGGTCATCAAGTACAAGACCAAGGCTCAGAACCACGTCCACGAACCTCCCAAGCGCCAGGAAATCCCCGCCTGACGGCGGCTGGCGGGGCCGCTTCCGCGGCCCGGACAACCACATGGCCTCGAGACGATCGTCCGGGGCCATATTGTTTCCACGCGGCCCGTTTCATGCGGCCGCGCGCGCACGGCCCGGCGCGGCGCCCCTCCCCCGGCCATCCCTTGCGAGCCCTCCTCCGCCGGCGGCCCGCCCCCGGCGGGGGCATTCCTTCGATGGCCCATTTACCTATAATGGACGCCATGAATCTCACACCCCGCATCCTGCCGCCCGACAATATCGTCCTGGACCTGGCCGCCACCAGCAAGAAGCGCGCCTTCGAGCACGCCGGCCTGCTGTTCGAGAACCACCAGGGCGTCGCGCGCACCGCGGTCTTCCACAGCCTGCTGGCCCGCGAACGGCTGGGCTCGACCGCGCTGGGCCACGAGGTCGCCATCCCGCACGGGCGGCTCAAGGATCTGCGCGAGCCGCACGCCGCCTTCATCCGGCTGGCCGAACCCGTCCGCTTCGACGCCAACGACGGCCGCACCGCCCGCCTGCTGTTCTTCCTGCTGATTCCGGAAACCGCCACCCAGACCCACCTGGACCTGCTGGCCGGCATCGCCCGCCTGATGTCCGACGCCGGCATCCGCCAGGCCCTGACACAGTCCACGGACCCCCGGGAAGTCCACCACCTCATCCTGACTGGCGCGAGCGCCCCGGCCCCTGAACATGCTGACCATCCAAGAGCTGATTCGTGACAACGCCGAGAAGATCCCCTTCTCCTGGATCGCCGGCAAGGACACCGCCGGCCAGCGCCTGATTTCCGATGGCGGCGGCGCCGCCGCCGACCTGGTCGGCCACCTGAATCTGATCCACCCGGGCCGCATCCAGGTCTTCGGCGCCGAGGAAATGTCCTACTACCTGCGGCTCGAACCGCGCCGCCGCCGGCACCACCTGGACGAACTGGTGGCCGGAGGCGTGCCGGCCATCTTCCTGGCGGCCGGCACCCAGGCGCCCGACGATCTCCAGGCCTACTGCCTGGAACACGGGATCCCGCTGCTGGCGACGCCCACCGACGCCGCCCTGCTGATCGACCTGCTGCGCATCTACCTGGGCAAGCGGATGGCGCCCAAGACCACGGTGCACGGCGTCTTCATGGACGTGCTCGGCCTGGGGGTCCTGATCACCGGCGAATCCGGGCTGGGCAAGAGCGAACTGGCCCTGGAGCTGATTTCCCGGGGCCACGGGCTGGTGGCCGACGACGCGGTCGAACTCTCGCGCACCGCGCCGAACTTCGTCGAGGGCCAGTGCCCGCCCCTGCTGCAGAACCTGCTGGAAGTCCGCGGCCTGGGGCTGCTGGACATCCGCACGATCTTCGGCGAGACCTCGGTGCGGCGCAAGATGAAGATCAAGCTGATCGTCCACCTGGTGCGCCTGACGCCCGACACCTTCGAGCGTCTGCCCACCCAGGACGAATACCAGGACATCCTGGGCATTCCGATCCGCCGGGTGATGCTGCAGGTCGCGGCGGGCCGCAACCTGGCCGTGCTGGTCGAGGCCGCCGTGCGCAACACCATCCTCAGCCTGCGCGGCATCGACACCATGGGCGACTTCATCGAACGCCAGGCCCTGGCCATCATGGAAAGCTCCCGGGAGGCCCGGCCATGACCGCGCGCCCGGGCGCGGTCATCGTCGTCCACGGCGGCGCCGGGCCAGGCTTCCTCCACCCGGGGCCGCAGGCCCCCTCGCCGCGCGCGCCATGCTGAACATCGTCCTCATCACCGGCATCTCCGGCTCCGGCAAGTCCGTGGCCCTGCGCATGCTGGAAGACACCGGCTACACCTGCATCGACAACCTGCCGGTGCGGTTCCTGCATGAATTCATCGCCAGCACCCGGGACAGCGGCCTGGAGCGCGTGGCGGTCGCCATCGACGTGCGCACGCCGGGCGACCTGGACGACCTGCCCGGGATCCTGACCAGCCTGCGCGCCATGGGCACGGCGCTGCACGTCATCTTCCTGGACGCCGACGACAACACCCTGATGCAGCGCTATTCCGAATCCCGGCGCCGCCATCCCCTGACCGACCGCCTGCGGCACGAGGGCCTGGACCCCTCGCTGCAGGACTGCATCACCCGCGAACGGGAACTCCTGGCCCCCCTGCGCAACCAGGAGCACGTCATCGACACCTCGGACTTGGCGCCGGGGCAGTTGCGCGCCTGGGTGCGCGACCTGGTCCAGACCGATCGCCCCGCGGTGATCCTGACCTTCGAGTCCTTCGCCTACAAGCGCGGGGTGCCGCGCGACGCCGACCTGGTCTTCGACGTGCGCTGCCTGCCCAATCCCCACTACGACTCGCAGCTGCGTCCCCTGACGGGACGCGACGCCCCGGTCGCCGCCTGGCTGGCCCAGTTCGGCAGCGTCGAGGCCATGATCGACGACATCGCCGCCTTCATCCGCAAATGGCTGCCCCTGTACATGCAGGACACGCGCAACTACCTGACGGTGGCCATCGGCTGCACCGGCGGCCAGCACCGCTCGGTCTACGTCACCGAGCAGCTCGCCCGGCGCTTCGCGGATCACTCCCCCCTGCTGGTGCGCCACCGCAACCCCAAACTGCAGGAGCCCAGGCCATGAGCGCGCAGGGCCGTCCCAAGCGCGAATTCCCCCACGGGGGGATGGCGCGCCAGCGCCAAGGGGGCACCATGAACGCGCAGGGCCGCCGTCTTGGGCATCGGATCATCCTGGGCCTGCTGGGCGCCGCGCTGGTCGTCCTGGCGGGCTGCGCCTCGCGCTCGGGCGGCTACTACAAGGACGACGGCCCCGGCAGCGACATTCCGGCCGACATCGCCTCCATCCCGGACGCCGTCCCGCGCATCGAGCAGCATGCCCCGGCCAATTTCCGCCCCTACGAAGTCTTCGGCGTGCGCTACATCCCGATCGCCGAAGACCAGCCCTACCGCCAGGAAGGCCTGGCCTCGTGGTACGGACGCAAGTTCCACGGCGAGAAGACCGCCAACGGCGAGACCTACGACATGTACGCCATGACGGCGGCGCACCCGACCCTGCCGATCCCCAGCTATGCGCGGGTGACCCGGGTGGGCACCAGCCGTTCGGTGATCGTGCGCATCAATGACCGGGGTCCCTTCCATCCGGGGCGCATCATCGACCTGTCCTACGTGGCCGCCGCCAAGCTGGGCCTGATCGGCCCCGGCAGCGGCCGCGTGGTCGTGCAGGCCATCACCAACGCCGACATCCGCGCCGGCCGCTACCCGGCCGCCCCCCTGATGGCCTCGGCCTCGAACCCGACAGTCCCGGCCCCGGCGGCCCCGCCGTCCGGCGAGGCCCAGGCGCAGCCGGTCAGCCTGCCCGCCGGTCCGTCCGCCCCCCTGGCGCCATCGCCTTCGCCCGAGCCCGCGTCCCCGGTGTCCGACACGCGGCGGCCGGGCGGCATCTACCTGCAGTTCGGCGCCTTCTCCTCCGCCCAGAACGCCCAGGCGCTGGCCCGCCGCGTCAACATCGAGACCGAGGGCCAGGCCGGCCCCGCCACCGTCACCCACCAGCCGCCGCTCTACAAGGTCCGCATGGGCCCCTACCTGTCGCGCGACGAAGCCGCCCACACCGCCTCGCGGCTGGCGGAGTCCGCCGGACTGAACCCCGTGATCGCACTGGACCAGGGGCTGTAGGCCCTCAGCGGCCTTCCCGTGCCAATGCCCAGGCGTACAGCCGGTCGCGCGCCAGCCCCGTGGCCCGGGCCCCGATCCGCGCCGCGTCGCGCACGGACAGGTCCTCCAGCAGCGCCTCCATGACCCGGCGCTGCTCGGGCGACAGGTCCTCGTCCGGTTCCTCGATCCCCACGGCGGCGTGCACCACCAGCACGAACTCGCCCTGCTCCCGGTGGACGTCCCCGTCCAGCCAGGCGAGGGCCTCTCCCGCCGGCAGGGTCCGGATCTCCTCGAAGCGCTTGCTCAGCTCGCGCGCCACGGTCACCCGCCGGTCCGGCCCGGCTGCCGCCGACAGGTCCCGGAGGGCCGCGCGCAGGCGATGCGGCGTCTCGAACATCACCACCGGCACTGGCCAGGCGAGCCACCGTTCCAGCCATTTGCGGCGCGCCTGGGCCTTGGACGGCATGAAGCCGGCGAAGGCGAAGCCAGGCTCCTCGTCGCGGGTGGCGCCGCTCGCCATGAGGGCGGCGATGACGGCGCTGGGCCCCGGCAGCGGCACGACCCGGTGGCCGGCCGCCTGGACCTCGCGCACCACCCGCGCCCCCGGATCGCTGACCGCGGGCGCGCCGGCGTCCGACACCAGGGCGATGCGCTCGCCCCGGGCCAGCCGCCGGATCACCGCCTCGGCCGCCTCGCGCTCGTTGTGGCGGTGGGCCGCCAGCAGCGGCGTGGCGATCCCCCAGGCATCCAGCAGCGCCCGGGTGGTGCGGGTGTCCTCGGCCGCGATCGCGTCGCAGCGGCGCAGGGCCTCCCAGGCGCGCAGGCTCAGGTCCTCCAGGTTGCCGATCGGCGTGGCCACCACGTACAGGCAGCCCTCAGGCCAGGACTGGCCCGCCGCCAGTTCCGCGTGACGTTTCCACGTCGGTCCGGCCTTTTCCCAGTCTGCGCTGTCCGTCATACTCGATCCTTCCTCATGCCGATTGGATTTTCCATGCCCGCGGACCCCTACGAAGCCGCCCGGCAGGCCCAGCGCCGGGCGGTGGCGCGCCGCAAGCGGCGGTCGCGGCGCACCGGTCCGGCGGCCGCCGGACCCGCCGGCGAGCCGCCTGCCGGATCCCCGACCCAGCGCCAGGGCCGCGAGGCCGAGGCGCGGGCCGCGCGCCACCTGGAGGCGCGCGGCGCCCGCATCCTGGCGGCCAACCTGCGCTGTCGCGCCGGGGAAATCGACCTGGTGGCCCGCGAGGGCCGCCTGCTGCTGTTCATCGAGGTGCGGGAACGCCGCAATCCGGCCTTCGGCGGCGCCGCCGCCAGTGTAAACCGCCCCAAGCAGGCCCGGCTGATCCGGGCCGCGCGCCATTTCCTGCCCTGGCTCGCGCGGCTGCATTTCGACGGGGTCGCGCCGGCCTGCCGCTTCGACGTGGTGGCCTTCGACATGGACCGGCCCCTCTGGATCCGGGACGCCTTCCGCGCGTAAAACACCTAGGTTCTAAAATTGTCGCATCCCCCCACCTCCCGGCCTGCAGGCCGGTCGGATTCGTCAGGCATCGAGCAGTCCGCAGGGACTGCTCGATGTCCGGACTCATCCCGCAAACTGTTACGTTCACGTGTAACGGAGCCGCGCGCTCATGCGATAATCGGCGCCATGGACATGACCTCCCGCATGACGTCGCACTTCGACGACGCCGTCGACGCGTTTCGCTCCAGCGCCCGCGAACTGGCCCCCGCCCTGGCGGCCGCGGTCGACCTGCTGTTCGGCGCCCTGACCAACAACGCCCGCATCCTCGCCTGCGGCAACGGCGGCTCCGCCGCGGACGCCCAGCACTTCGTGGCGGAACTCGTCGGCCGCTTCGAGCGCGACCGCCTGCCGCTGGCCGGCATCGCCCTGAACACCGACACCTCGATCATGACCGCCGTGGGCAACGACTACGGCTTCAATTCCGTGTTCGAGCGCCAGGTGGCCGCCCTGGGCCAGCCCGGCGACATCCTGGTGGCCATCACCACCAGCGGCAATTCGCCCAACGTCCTGCGCGCCATCGAGGCCGCGCACGAGCGCGACATGCAGATCATCGCCCTGACGGGCAAGGGCGGCGGCCAGATCAATTCCCTGCTCTACGAGACCGACATCCACCTCTGCGTCCCGCACGACCGCACCATGCGCATCCAGGAAGTCCACATCCTGCTGCTGCATGCGCTGTGCGACGGCATCGACGCCCTGCTCCTGGGAGACCCTCTCTGATGACCGTTCCCGCCCGCACGCTCGCCCGCCTCCTGATCGGCCTCTCCTGCCTGTCCGCCCTGTCGGGCTGCGGCCTGTTCGTCGTGGGCGGCGCTGCCGCCACCTCCGCCGCCGTGGCCACGGACCGGCGCACCGCCGGCGAGCAGGTCGACGACCAGACGATCGAACTGCGCGTCTCCAGCGAAATGGACAAGGCCTTCGGCGACAAGGCCCGCATCAGCGGCACGTCCTACGCGGGCCGGCTGCTGCTGGTGGGCGACGTCCCCACCGAGGCCGACCGCCAGCGGGCCGAGACCATCGCCCGGGGCATCACCAAGGTCCGCTCGGTGGACAACTACATCCGCGTCGGGGACATCACCCCCCTCAGCGTGCGCACCAACGACACCTGGCTGACCTCCAAGGTCAAGAGCCAGCTGGTCGCCACCGAGAACGTGCCCTTCCGCACCATCAAGGTCACGACCGAACGCGGGGTCGTCTACCTGATGGGCAAGGTCACCGACGAGGAAGGCCGCCGCGCCGCCGCCGCCGCCTCGGGTATTTCGGGGGTCAACAAAGTCGTAAAATTGTTCACGATCGTGGCGCGCGAGACCCTGCTCACCGAACCCGGCAAGCAGGGCGCCGCGCCCGTCACCGATTCCAGTTCATCCGGCGCCGCCGCCCCGCCGCCCGCGGGCGATGACGGGGGCGTCCAGACCATGCCCGTGCAATGAAAAAGATATTGATCGGCCTGGCGGCCGTCGTGGCGATCGGCGCCGCCGCCCTCTGGCAGTTCCAGGGTTCCGCCCAGGCGGCGCCCGACGTCGCTTTCACCGACCTGAACGGCCACACCGTCACCACGCAGGACCTGCGCGGCAAGGTCGTGCTGGTCAAGTTCTGGGCCACCAGCTGCACCACCTGCGTGGCGCAGATGCCCGACACCATCCGCCACTACCAGGAACTGAAATCCCGGGGCTTCGACACCATCGGCGTGGCCATGCAGTACGACCCGCCCAACTACGTCAAGAACTTCACCGAAACGCGCCAGCTGCCCTTCCCGGTGGTCATCGACGCCCAGGGCAAGATCGCCCAGGCCTTCGGCGACGTGCGCCTGACCCCCACGGCCTTCCTGATCGACAAGCAGGGCCACATCATCAAACGCTATCTCGGCAACTACGACGAAAAGGCCTTCATGGCCACGGTCGAACAGGCGCTGGCTTCCTGACATGACGAACACCGCCCAGGACATCACTTCCCAGACTTCGGCCGCCCTCAAGGCCGAAGTCCTCTCCGAGGCCCTGCCCTACATCCGCCGCTTCCACGGCAAGACCGTCGTCATCAAGTACGGCGGCAACGCCATGACCGACGAGCACCTGCAGCGCAGCTTCGCGCACGACGTGGTGCTGCTGAAACTCGTCGGCCTGAACCCGGTGGTGGTGCACGGCGGCGGCCCGCAGATCAACAGCGCGCTCAAGCGCATCGGCAAGGAAGGCACCTTCATCCAGGGCATGCGCGTCACCGACGCCGAAACCATGGAAGTCGTCGAATGGGTGCTGGGCGGCCAGGTGCAGCAGGACATCGTCATGATGGTCAACGAGGCCGGCGGCAAGGCCGTGGGCCTGACCGGCAAGGACGGCTGCCTGATCCAGGCGCGCAAGAAACTCATGCCCGATCCCGACCACCCCGGCGAAATGCTGGACATCGGCTTCGTGGGCGACATCGAGCGCATCGAGCCGGCCGTGGTCAAGGCGCTCCAGGACGACCAGTTCATCCCCATCATCTCGTCCATCGGCTACGGCGAGGACGGCCAGGCCTACAACATCAACGCCGACGTCGTCGCCGGCAAGATGGCCGAAGTCCTGGGCGCCGAGAAGCTCGTCATGCTGACCAACACCCCCGGGGTGCTGGACAAGGACGGCCGGTTGCTGCGCAGCCTGTCGGCCCAGACCATCGACGCGCTGTTCCAGGACGGCACCCTGTCGGGCGGCATGCTGCCGAAGATATCCTCGGCGCTGGACGCCGCCCGGTTCGGCGTCAACTCGGTGCACATCATCGACGGCCGCGTGCCGCACTGCCTGCTGCTGGAAATCCTGACGGACCGCGGCGTGGGCACCATGATCAGCTCGCACTGATGTCCCGCACGGCGTCGGCGCGCATCGCCCGCGGGGACGGCCGGTGAGTCCGCTGCGAGCGCCCAGCCCCCTGCGGCGCCGGCGGGCCGCCGGGCCCGACGACCCGGTCTGGCTGTTCGACCTGGACAACACCCTGCACGACGCCTCGCGCGGCATCTTCCGCGCCATCGACCGGCGCATGGGCGCCGCCGTGGCCCAGGCCCTGGACCTGCCTCGGGACCAGGCCGACGCCCTGCGCCTGCGCTACTGGCAGCGCTATGGCGCCACCGCCATCGGCCTGGCGCGCCACCATGGGGTGAACCTGCGCCAGTTCCTGGCCACTTGCCACGATTTCGACATCGCCCCGCTGGTGCACTCGGAAACCGGCCTGGCCGCCCGGCTGCGCGGCCTGCCGGGCACGCGCATCGTATTGACCAACGCCCCGGCCCATTACGCCCGCCGCGTGCTGGACGCGCTGGGGATCCTGCAGGAATTCGACGGCCTGTGGGCCATCGACCACATGATGCCCATGGGGCTGGCGCGGCCCAAGCCTTCGCCCGGCCTGATGCGCATGGTGGCCGCCCGGCTGGGCGTACCGCCCCGCCGGATCATCCTGGTCGAAGACACCGAGCGCAACCTGAAATCGGCCCGCCAGGTCGGGATGCGCACCGTCTGGCTCTACCATCCCGGCACGCCGTTTTCCCGCCAGCGCAACGGCCGCGACCTGTACGTGGATGCGCGGATCAACCGCCTGGGGACGCTGCTGCTGCAGGCCCGCGCCGGGCGCATGCCGGGCAGCCGGGATCGCGCCTGAAGCGGATCGTGTGCCACTGCATGCGCAGGGCGTCGACCGACAGCAGCCGCCCGACCAGGGGCTCGCCCATGCCGGTGATCACCTTGATGGCCTCGGCCGCCTGGACGCTGCCCACCATGCCCACCAGAGGCCCCAGGACCCCGGTGGTGGCGCAGCGCAATTCCTCGACGTCGTCGGCTTCCGGAAACAGGCAGTGATAGCAGGGCGCGTCCGCGTCCCGCAGGTCGTAGACGCTGATCTGGCCGGAGAATTTGATCGCCGCCCCCGAGACCAGGGGCGTGCGGGCCGCCACGCAGGCGCGGTTGATGGCGTGCCGGGTGGCGAAGTTGTCGCTGCAGTCCAGAACCACGTCGGCATCCAGGGCCAGTTCGCACAGCCGGGCATCGTCCAGGCGCTCCACCAGCGCGCGCACCCGGACGTCGGGATTCAGGGCGAGCAGCGCATCCCGGCCCGATTCGGCCTTGGGCCGCCCCAGGCCGGTCATGTCATGCAGGATCTGGCGCTGCAGGTTGCTGAGTTCGACGAGGTCGTCGTCCACCAGGGTGATGCGCCCCACGCCCGCGGCGGCCAGGTACAGTGCCGCCGGGGATCCCAGGCCGCCCGCGCCGACGATGAGCGCCCGGGCCGCCAGCAGGCGTTCCTGGCCCTCGATGCCCAGCTCGTCGAGCAGAATGTGCCGGGCATAGCGCGTCAGCCGCGCGTCGTCCAGGACGGCCGCATCCCCCATCATGGGATCCGGATCAGGCCTTCCGGGGTGACGCGATAGCGTTCGACCCCGTCGCCGGCATTATTCAGGGTTTTTTTTTCCGCCGGAGCGGATTTCCCGGCCGCGCCGCCGGCCGCATCGGCCGCGGGCTTCGCCGCCGCGCCAGCCGGATTTTCCGCCTGGGCTTCGGCGCGCGCCTGCCGCACCTGGGCGGGATCGGACTTCTGGATCGGACGGCCCTGCAGGGCATTGACGGCCTGCCGCAGCTGCCAGTCGTCGGCGCCGCCGAATTCGAACATCTTGATCTCGCCCTGGACGAAATCGCCGTCGTCCGCATCGCCCGTCTGGGCGTCGGACTGGGTTTCCAGGTGGTGCTGCAGGTCGACTTCGCGCTGCATGCGGAACAGGTTGCCGGCGGCGCTGTCGTCCACGACGTGGTCGGGGGACACCCCCGTGTTCTGGATCGAGCGGCCGCTGGGCGTGTAGTAGCGCGCCGTGGTGAGCTTGATGCCCGTGTCCTTGTCCAGCTGCAGGACCGACTGCACGGAACCCTTGCCGAACGTGCGGTTGCCGATGATGCGGGCGCGCTTGTAGTCCTGCAGGGCGCCGGCCACGATTTCCGAGGCCGAGGCCGAGCCGACGTTGACCAGCACCACCATCGGCACCGTGCGCGTCCAGGAGGGCAGCTGCCCGCCGTCCTCGACGCCATGGCTGCCGTCCAGGGGACGGGCATAGAATTCCTCGTTCGAGGACGGAATGCGGCCCTTGGTGGACACGACCAGCTTGCCGGGCTCAAGGAAGGCGGAGGCCACGCCGATGGCGCCGTCCAGCAGGCCGCCCGGATCGTTGCGCAGATCCAGCACCAGGCCCTTGGGCGCCTGCTTCTTCGACAGGCTGGCCAGCATCCGCACCAGGTCGGACGTGGTGCGGTCCTGGAACTGGCTGATGCGCACGTAGGCGATGTCGCCGTCGAGCATCTTGCCGCGCACGCTGCGGGTCTTGATCATTTCCCGCACGATGCGGAACTTCAGGGGCTTGGGGCTGCCGGCGCGCTGGATCGTCAGGTTGATCGGAGTGCCGGGCTCGCCGCGCATCTTCTTCACGGCGTCGTTCAGGTTCATGCCCTTGGTGGGCTCGCCGTCGATCTGGGTGATCAGGTCGCCCGTCAGGATGCCGGCGCGCGCCGCCGGGGTGTCCTCGATCGGCGCGATGACCTTGGGCATGCCGTCCTGGGTGCCGATCTCGATGCCCAGCCCGCCGAAGCCGCCGCGCGTGATGTCCTGCATCTGCTTGTAGGCTTCCTCGTCCAGGTACACCGAGTGCGGGTCCAGGTCCGAGAACAGGCCCTTGATCGCGTCGTCGATCAGCGTCTGGTCGGGCACGGGCTCGACGTAGCTGGACTTGATCGCGCCGTAGACGTTGGCGAACTGCTGCAGCGCCCTGAGCGGCAGGGGCTCGCCCTTCTGGGCGGCCGCCGAGATGCCGAGGCTGACCAGGATCCCCCCCAGAAAGCCCACCAGAATCCAGCTCAACGATCGATTGTTTCGAGTGCCCATGCACGTTCCTAAGCGATGTCCGGGCCGTCGCGGCGGCGCGGGGCGCGCCTGGGACGGCGAATGACACATAGTACAGAAATTAGACTGCGGAAAGCCACCAGGCGCCTACCTCAACCATATTTCAGGATTGATCGGGGCCCCGTTGTGCCGCAATTCGAAATACAGGCCGGGCTCGACCTGGCCGCCCGTGGCCCCGACCCGCGCCACCTCGTCGCCGCGCGCCACCACGTCGCCGACCTGGCGCAGCAGGGACTGGTTGTAGGCGTAGATGCTGAGGTACTGCTTGCCGTGATCGATGATCAGCAGGTTGCCGAAGCCGCTCAGCCAATGGGCGTACACCACGCGGCCGGCGGCCACGGCGCGCACGGGCGTGCCCGCCGCCGCGCGCAGCACGATGCCGCGCCACAGGCCGCCTTCGGGCCGCTGCGTGCCGAAACGCCCCTGGACGTCGCCCGCCACGGGGCGGGGCAGGCCCTTGCTCAGCCCGGGAAAACCGCCATCGGGCTCGGTCCGGACGGCGGCCGCGCCGCCCGGCGAGGCCTCGTCCGCGCCCTGCCGGGCCTTTTCCTTCGGTTCCTCGTCCGGCCGGACTTCCCTCTCCCGGACCGGCGGCCGGACCGCGGGCGCCTCGGCGGCCTTCGTCCCGTCCTCTTCTTCCCGTATGTGGCGCTCGGCCTGCTCGCGCACCTGGCGCGCCTGTTCGGCGGCGCGCGCGCGCTCCTGTTCCTGGCGGGCCTTCTCGGCCTTGGCGCGCGCGGCCTGTTCGCGCGCGCGGCGTTCGGCCTCGGCCTTCAGGGCCGCCTGGCGCCGGGCCTCGGCCCGGGCGATTTCGGCGTCCAGGCCCTTGATCAGGTTCCCCAGGCGCGCATCGCGCGCCTGGAGCTGCCTGGCCTGGCCGCGCTCGTCCTCCAGCCGGGTGCGGATCTTTTCCAGCACCTCGCGGCGCTGCGCCTGCTGGTCCTGCAGGTCCTGGCGGCGCTTCTGGACGTCGGCGCGCACCTCGTCGAGATCCCGGCGGCCCTCGTCGGTCTGTCGCCGCAGGTCGGCCAGCCGGTCCAGCGTGGCCCGCAAGGCGTCGAGCGCCTGGGTGCGGGAACGGGTGACGTAGGCCAGCCAGGCCAGCTCGCGGCCGATCTCCTGCGGATCGCGGCCCGAGAGCAGGGCGGTCCAGGGCGACAGGCCGCTGGCGTACTGGGCGCGCAACTGGGCGGCCAGGGCCTGCTGCTGGCGTTCGAGTTCCTCGGACTGCTGGCCGCGGGCGGCATCCAGCCGGCGCAGGGTGTCCTGCAGCGCGGCCTCGCGCCGGTCCAGCTCGGCCAGCTCGCGGCTGATGTCGGAAATCGCCTGCTCGGAGGCCTGCAGCGCGCGGCTGGCGTCCTCGCGCGAGGATTCCGACGATTCGATGCGCTTCTGCAGCGTCTCGATCTGCTCGCGCAGGGCGGCCCGGTCCTCGCGGGCGCGCGCCTGGCGGGCTTCCAGGGCGGAATCCGCCCAGGCCGCCTGGCAGGCCAGGACGGCGGCCAGGCACAAGGCCGGCCCCGGCCACCCGCGCGCGCGCGGCTTGCGCCGGATGCGCGTGTTCGGGCGACCGCCCGCCCGGGCGATGAGGTTCATGATCTGGCCTGGGGTCGTCGGGCGCTAGACCGCCTTCGCCTTGCCCTGGTTGGCGACCGCTTCCATGGCGGCGCGGATCTGGTCCTCGTCGCCCAGGTAGTAATGGCGCAGGGGGCGCAGTTCGTCGTCCAGTTCGTAGACCAGCGGCTGGCCGGTCGGGATGTTCAGGCCGACGATGTCCTCGTCCGAGATCCCGTCCAGGTGCTTGATCAGGGCGCGCAGGCTGTTGCCGTGGGCCGAGACCAGCACCCGCCGCCCGGAGCGGATGGCGGGCGCGATGGATTCGTTCCAGAAAGGCACCACGCGGTTCACCGTATCGCGCAGGCATTCCGTGGCCGGCAGCTCGCCGGCCGGCACCCGGCGGTAGCGGGCGTCGAAACGCGGATGGCGCGGATCGTCCTCGGACAGGGGGTCGGGGGCGATCGCGTAGGCGCGGCGCCATTGCAGCACCTGGGCCTCGCCGTAGCGGGCGGCCGTCTCGGCCTTGTTCAGGCCCTGCAGCGCGCCGTAGTGGCGCTCGTTCAGCCGCCAGTGCAGGGCGATGGGCGTGTGCATGGCGTCCATGGCGTCCAGCGCGATCCACAGGGTGCGGATGGCGCGCTTGAGCACCGAGGCGTAGGCCAGGTCGAATTCATAGCCCTGCGCGCGCAGCAGCTCCCCCGCCTGGCGCGCCTGCTCGCGGCCGGTGTCGGTGAGGTCCACGTCGGTCCAGCCCGTGAAGCGGTTTTCGAGGTTCCATTGGCTTTCGCCATGGCGCATGAGTACCAGTTTGTGCATGATTCGCAAGCCCGCAAAGTCCAAAACTGCCGACCATTTTATAATCCCCCGGGCTTTCTTTTTTTGCCGCCGGGCCACCCCAAGGCAAAACGCCTCCCGTCACACGTTACAGGAACCGCCGTGGACTTCTTACTCAGCCAGAACAACCTCTGGATTCTGCTCATCGCCCTGGCTTCCGGGGGCCTGCTGCTGTGGCCCAGCCTGTCCAGGGGCCGCTCGACCGGGCGTGTCGCCCTGGCCGAGGCCATCCGCCTGGTCAACCAGGAACACGGCCAGTTCGTGGACCTGCGCCCCGCCGACCAGTTCAAGACCGGCGCCATCCCCCAGGCCCGCAACATCCCCCTGGACACGCTGGAATCGCACCTCAACAGCCTGCCCAAGGACAAGCCCATCGTGCTCGTGGACGCCCACGGGCGCGACGGCGCCAAGGCCGTGGCCCAACTGCGCAAACAAGGCTTCGATCGGGTATCCTGCCTCGAAGGCGGGCTGAACGCCTGGACCGAGGGCGGCCTGCCCCTGAAAAAATCCTGACCGGAATCCTCCCCCCATGGCTCAAGTCACCATGTACTGCACCTCCGTGTGCCCCTATTGCGTACGCGCCGAAATGCTGCTCAAGCAACGCGGCGTGGACAACATCCACAAGATCTTCATCGACCGCGATCCGGACCAGCGCGCCATCATGATGGAACGCACCGGCCGGCGCACCGTGCCGCAGGTCTACATCGACGAGCGCCACATCGGCGGCTTCGACGACCTCTCGGCCCTGGACCGCGCCGGCGGCCTGCTGCCCCTGCTGCAGGCCTGATCCCGCCACGGCCCCGGCCGCCTCCCCACTCCCCATACCGGAAACCCATCATGTCCGACGAAAACCACTCCCAGAACGGCCAGGCCCCCAGCTTCGGCCTGCAGCGCACCTACGTCAAAGACCTGTCGCTGGAAATGCCCAACGCCCCGGAAATCTTCCTCGAGCAGGAAGGCCCGACCGTCGAAGTCTCCATCCAGGTCGGCGGCCAGCAGCTGGCCGAATCCGTGTTCGAATCCACGGTGACCGCCACGGTGACCACGCGCATCGGCGACAAGGTCCTGTACCTGGTCGAACTCTGCCAGGCCGGCATCTTCGAAGCCTCCAACATCCCGGCCGAACAGCTCGATCCGCTGCTGGGCATCGTCTGCCCGACCATGCTCTACCCCTACCTGCGCGCCAACGTCGCCGACGCGATCACGCGCACCTCGATGCCGCCGCTGCACCTGAGCGAAATGAACTTCCAGGCCCTGTACGAACAGCGCCTGGCGCAGCAGCAGCCGGACGCGCAGGCCCAGGGCGAGGACTCCGGCCTGATCCTGCCCCCCGGCGCGCGCAACTGACCGGCGGGGTCCGCACGACATGGCGCCGGTCCGGCTTTGCGTCCTGGGAGCGGGCAGCTGGGGCACCGCCCTGGCGGCCCTGGCCAGCGCCCGGTCCGACGCCCTGATCTGGGCCCGCGACCCGGACCAGGCGCGGGACATCGACCGGTTGCACATCAACCCCCGCCACCTGCCCGACATCGCCCTGCCGCCCGCCCTGCGGGCGACCGGCGACTTCGACGCCGCGCTGGCGCACGTGCTGGACGGCCCCGATCCGGCCGACCGCCTGATCGTGCTGGGCGTGCCCATGTCGGGCCTGGCCGACGTCTGCCGGCGCATCGCGCGGGCGCTGCCGGCCCGCGCCCCCGACGCCCCGCCGGTCCATCTCCTGTGGACCTGCAAGGGCATCGCGCCCGACACCCATCAATGGCCGCACCAGATCGTGGCCGAAGCACTGTCCTGCATCGCCTGGCTGCGCACGGGCGTGCTGTCCGGCCCGTCCTTCGCCCGCGAAGTGGCGCAGGGCCTGCCGGTCGCCCTGACGGTCGCCGGCCGCGACCCGGACACCGGCCGCGCCGCCCAGGCGGCCTTCCACGGCACCCGGGCGCGCATCTACGGCACCCGCGACGTGATGGGAGTGGAAGTCGGCGGCGCCCTGAAGAACGTCATGGCCATCGCCTGCGGCATCAGCGACGGCCTGCGGCTAGGCACCAACGCCCGCGCGGCCCTGATCACGCGCGGGCTGGCGGAAATCCAGCGCCTGGGCGTGGCGCTGGGCGGACAGGCGGACACCTTCGTCGGCCTGACCGGGCTGGGCGACCTGGTCCTGACCGCCACCGGCGAGCTGTCCCGCAACCGCCAGGTGGGTGTCGCCATCGGCCAGGGCCGGTCGCTGGACGACATCCTGGCGGGCGGCATGACCGCCGAAGGGGTGCGCTGCGCGCGCGCCGCCCAGGCCCTGGGCCGGGAGCACGGGCTGGACCTGCCCATCACCGACGCCGTCTGCGGCGTGCTGTTCGGCGGCGTCGCCCCGCCCCAGGCCGTGGCCGCATTGCTGGCGCGCGATCCGCGCGACGAATGACGCCGGGCCCGGTCCCGGTCAGATTCCTCCGGCGTAGCCCGCCTGCCGCCAGGCCTCGAACACCGTGACCGCCACGGCATTGGACAGGTTCAGGCTGCGCTGCCGCGGCCGCATGGGCAGGCGGATGCGCTGCGCGGGGGGAAAGGCGGCCAGTTGCTCGTCCGACAGACCGGCGGTTTCCCGCCCGAACACGAACACGTCCCCCGGCCGGAACGCATGTCCGCCGATCAGGGACGACCCGCGCGTGGTCAGCGCGAAGCGCCGCGACGGATCGCCGCCGATCGCCGCCAGCGCCTCGTCCAGGCCGTCGTGCACCCGCATGTCCGCCCACTCGTGATAATCCAGGCCCGCCCGCCGCATGCGCGCGTCGTCCAGGGCGAAGCCCAGCGGACGCACCAGGTGCAGGAAGGCGCCGGTGTTGGCCGCAAGACGGATCGCGTTGCCGGTGTTGGGCGGAATTTCGGGTTCGACGAGGACGATGTGGAACATGGAATGGATTCGATGAAGACCGCGCGGCGATCCAGCGGACCGCTATTGTAGAACCCGGCCGGAGGCTGGCTCGCCGGGCGCGGCGCCATGGCCGGCCACGGCGCGGGCCAGGACCCAGCCCTCGATGCGCACGGCGCCGGCGTCCTTCAGCGCCGCCGCCACCGCCTGCAGCGTCGCGCCCGTGGTCAGCACGTCGTCCACCACCGCGATCCGCCGGCCGGCCAGCGGGCGGGAAAGATCCGCCGGAGCCCCCGGCGATCCGCCGCCCATCGGCGGATGCGCCCGGCGCCCGGTCCCGGCGACCGCAAACATCCCGGCCTGGGCCCGCAGGCGCAGCGCGCGGTCCAGCCCCGCCTGCCGGGATCCTTCGCGCGCCCGCCGCACCCCGTCCAGATGGCAGCGCAAACCCAGCCGCCGGGCCAGCAGGCGGGCCACCTCGGCCGGCGGGCTGAAGCCGCGCCGCAGCAGCGCCTCGCGCCGGGCCGGCACCGGCACGATCCAGTCCGGCCGGCGGTCCGCCGCCTCGGCGGCGGACACCGCCTGCGCCAGCAGGTCCGCCAGCAGCCGCGCCAGGGACAGGCGGCAATGGATCTTGTAGTCCCGGATCAGGTCCCGCCCCAGGCCCGCATAGTCGAAGGCCGCCACCACGCGGTCGTAGGCCGGCGCCCGCGGGCCGCAATCGGGGCAGCGCCCATCGGCCAGGGGATGCGCGCAACGCCGGCAGCGCGGCAGCGCCGCGTCCGGCCGCAGGCGCGCCAGGCACCCGGGGCACAGCCCCTGACCGCCCATGCGCCGGCCGCAGCCCGGGCAGTCGGCCGGAATCCAGTCGCGCCAGCGGTCGATCGGCAGATGCAGCATAATGGCGTGTCCTTCCGCAGGAAACCTCCATCACAGCACGCTTCGGGCCGTCCCGGAGCCGGCCTTGATCGTTTATGCCACAGCTTCCCCGTCTGCCCATCGACTCCCAGGCCGTGACGCGCCAGTTCGCCCGGCGCGCCCCCCTGGACGCCCCGCAGTTCCTGTACGGGGAAATCGCCCAGCGCATGCTGCGCCGCCTGAGCTACATCCGCATCGCCCCGCACGACATCCTGGACGCGGGCTGCGGCGCCGCCCATGCGCTGGACCCGCTGCGCGCCCGGTATCCCGACCAGCATTACATCGGCCTGGACGCCTGCGGCGCGCTGCTGGACACGGCGCGCGAGCGCTACTCGGCCAAGCCCGGCTTCTGGCACCGGCTGCGCAACAAGCCCACGCCGGCCGCCGATTTCCGCCAGGCCGACCTGGCCGAAACCGGCCTGCCGGACGAAAGCCTGGACCTGGTCTGGTCGAACCTGGCCCTGCACTGGCACCCGGAACCCCACCTGGTGCTGCAGGAATGGCGCCGCGTCCTGCGCAACGACGCCCTGGCGATGTATTCCAGCCTGGGACCCGGCACCTTCCGCGAACTGCGCGAGGCCCTGGCCGAGGCCGATCCGGACACGCGGCCCATGGAATTCGTCGACATGCACGATTTCGGCGACCTGATGCTGCAGGTCGGCTTCGCCGACCCCGTCATGGACCAGGAAATCATCACCCTGACCTACAAGACCGCCGACAAGCTGCTGGAAGACGTGCGCGCCCTGGGCGGCAACCCCCACCCCGAACGCCGCCGCGGCCTGCCCGGCCGCGCCTGGCGCGAACGCCTAGTCCACGCCCTGGAACGCCGCCGCCATGCCGACGGCATGATCCACCTGAGCCTGGAAGTCGCCTACGGCCACGCCTGGCGCGTCGCCGCGCGGCGCGGCGTGTTCGGCGACCTGCCCGTGACCACCTTCAAGCGCGCCCAGCCGCTGGAGGCCGGCAAGCCGCCCCCGCGCGTGGTGCCGCGCAAGCCGGACGGGGAAGACTAGGGAACCCGGGCGGGCTTCAGGAGGGCCTGCTCAACCGCCGGTGCAGCAAGCCCCGCAGATCCCGGCGGGTATTGCAGACGATATGGATGTAGAGCCGGTCTTCCCGGGTTTCATAAATGATCCGGTTCATGCCGGCGACGATCTGCCGGTATTGCGGCAGACCCAATTCGGCGAGTTCGTCCGGCAGGCGGCCGGCTAGGGGGAACGATTCGGCGGCACGCACCGCCGTCCTGATCCCCTCGAAAGATTCCCGCCAGGTGTGCGGCCCGAATTTCCGAAGTACATACCGCCGCAATTCACGTAAATCGACTTCGGCACCCGGCAGAAAAACCGCTTTCACGCACCCGCCTCGTCTTCCCGATCCAGATCGGCGAAGACGTCTTCGGCATCCCGCCAGAGGCCCGCATCGATATCCCGCTGCCCCATGGCCAGCAGCTTCAACAGCGCCAGGGCCTGCTCGTTCTGCTCATAGGCCGCCACGTCCATCAGGACCAGCCTGGCTTCTCCGTTCTGTGTGATCAGCATGGGCTCGCCGGTCTCGGCCACGTCCCGTGCGATCTCGGCGGCATGAGACTTCAGGTAGCTGATCGGTCGAACATGAGTGGCAAGTTTCATGGGCACGATTTCCTCATGCAAGATATCGTCATGGGGAAGAATATAGACCGAATCCAGTCCGACGCAAAGCCCGTGCCGGCCAGGCCCAAGTTCCACACGGCCGGCTCAGACCGGCACGCCGTACAGGTCGTATTCATCCGCGTCCTCGATCCTCACCTGAATCAGGTCGCCCGGCGCGCGGCCGGCGGCGTCGCGCAGCAGCACGCTGCCGTCGATTTCCGGCGCGTCGGCCATGGAACGCGCGGTGGCGCCGCCGTCCTCGTCGACCTCGTCCACCAGCACCGTCAGGGTGCGGCCGACTTTCGCCGCCAGGCGCCGCGTGGAGATCGCCTGCTGGTGCGCCATGAAGCGCTCCCAGCGTTCGGCCTTGACCTCGTCGGGCACAGGATCGGGCAGCTCGTTGGCGCGCGCGCCCTCCACGGGCGAATATTGGAAACAGCCGACGCGGTCGAGCTGGGCTTCGGTCATCCAGTCCAGCAGGTACTGGAAGTCCTCCTCCGTCTCGCCGGGGAAGCCGACGATGAAGGTGGACCTCAGGGTCAGGTCCGGACAGGCCTCGCGCCACTGGCGGATGCGGGCCAGGGTGCGGTCCTCGAAAGCGGGGCGTTTCATGGCCTTCAGGATGCGCGGGCTGGCGTGCTGGAAGGGAATGTCCAGGTAGGGCAGGATGCGGCCTTCGGCCATCAGGGGGATCAGCTCGTCCACGTGGGGATAGGGATAGACGTAGTGCATGCGCACCCAGACGCCGAATTCCCCCAGGGCGCGCGCCAGCGCCGTCAGCTGCGTCTTGACCGGGCGGCCGTCCCAGAAGCCGGTGCGGTACTTGACGTCCACCCCGTAGGCGCTGGTGTCCTGGGAGATCACCAGCAGTTCCTTCACGCCAGCGTCCACCAGGCGGCGGGCCTCGCCCAGCACGTCGCCGATCGGACGGCTGACCAGACGGCCGCGCATGGACGGGATGATGCAGAAGCTGCAGTTGTGGTTGCAGCCTTCGGAGATCTTCAGGTAGGCGTAGTGGCGCGGCGTCAGGCGGATGCCCTGGGGCGGCACCAGGTCCACGTAGGGGTCGTGCGAACGCTCGTGCGGGGCGGCCTCGTGCACGGCGCGCACCACCTGCTCGTACTGCTGGGGCCCGGTGACGGCCAGCACCGCCGGATGCACGGTGCGGATCATGTCGGCCTCCACGCCCAGGCAGCCGGTGACGATGACCTTGCCGTTCTCGACGATGGCCTCGCCGATGGCGTCCAGGGATTCGGCCTTGGCGCTGTCGATGAAGCCGCACGTGTTCACCACGACGACGTCGGCCCCTTCGTAGTCGGGACTGATGGTGTAGCCGTCGGTGCGCAGCTGGGTCAGGATGCGCTCAGAGTCGACCAGGGCCTTGGGACAGCCCAGGCTGACGAAACCGACACGGGGGGATTGGGTCATGGGAATACTCGGTGGAATGCGGCGGGAATGGCTCGGGGCCGCCCCGGCCATGCGGAGCCGGCGGGCGGGCCAGGCCGGGACAGCCCTCGATTTTAGCCAATCGGTGCTAAAGTCCCGCAATCCGCTCCGCAACATCCCCATTCTGGATCCATTTCGTGCCGGAATCGCCACAATCCCCCGCCCTGTCCGGCCAGTTGCTGGCCGCCGCCCGCGCCATCCGGGCGGTGCTGGACGGCCAGTCCCTGTCGGAGGCGCTGGAATCGATCCCCGCCGCGCAGCGCCCCGCCGCGCAGGCCCTGTCCTTCCACGCCATGCGCCGCCTGGGCCACGCCCGGGCGGCAAGCGGACGGCTGGTGCCGCGCCGTCCGCCGGAACGCCTGGTCGAGGCCATGATCCTGCTGGGCCTGAGCCTGCTGGAAGCCAGCCTGCGGCAGGCCGAGGGCGCCGCGCAGCCGCCCGGCACGCCGATCTATCATGAGCACACCCTGGTCCACCAACTGGTCGAGGCGGCCGCCGCCGACCGCCGCGCCCGGCCGGCCAAGGGCCTGATCAACGCCGTGCTGCGCCGCTACGGGCGCGAACGCGCGGCGCTGCGGACCGCGCTGGCGGCGCTTCCCGAAGCGGTCTGGAACCACCCCGCCTGGTGGATCGACACCGTGCGCGGCGCCTGGCCGGACGACTGGCGAACGATCCTGGAGGCCGCCGACCAGCCGCCGCCCATGGCCCTGCGCGCCAACGTCCAGCGCATCGCCCGGGACGCGCTGCGGGCGCGCCTGCAGGAAGCCGGCCTGGACACCCGGTCCGTGGGCGAGGACGGACTGATCCTGGACGCGCCCCGCCCCGTGCGCGACATCCCCGGCTACGCCGAGGGCTGGTGGTCGGTGCAGGATCCCTCGGCCCAGCGGGCCGCGCGGCTGCTGCCGCTGCGCGACGGCCTGCGGGTGCTGGACGCCTGCGCGGCGCCCGGCGGCAAGACGGCCCACCTGCTGGAGCGCCACGCGCTGCGCCTGACGGCGCTGGACAGCGACGCCCGGCGCCTGGAGCGCGTGGGCGACAACCTGCGGCGGCTGGGCCTGGAATCCCCCGACGTTTCCCTGCGCTGCGCCGACGCGGCCCGGCCCGCCGACTGGTGGGACGGACAATCCTACGACGCCATCCTGGCCGACGTGCCCTGCACCGCGTCGGGCGTGGTGCGCCGCCATCCCGACATCCGCTGGCTGCGCCGCGCCGACGACCTCGCACGCACGGCGGCCCTGCAGGCCCGCATCGTGGACGCGCTGTGGCCGCTGTTGGCCCCGGGCGGCCATCTGCTGTACGCCACCTGCTCGATCTTCCCCCAGGAAGGCGAATCGCAGGTCCTGGCCTTCCTGGACCGGCACCCCGACGCGCGACGGCTGCCGGCCCCCGGCCACATCCTGCCCGGCGGCCCCGACGAAGGCGACGGCTTCTTCTACGCCCTGCTGCGAAAACCGGCATGAACGCGCCGCGTCAACCCGGGCGCGGCTTGCGCTTTGGCGCGGGCTCAACAATACTGCGACTGTCCGTGACTTCCCGCTCCACCGCCGCCAGCGCATGCCACGCTTCCTGATCCTCCTGGCCTTCAGCCTCCTGTTCCTGGCCGCTCCGGCCGCCCGGGCCGACGACGGCCAGGTCACGCGCATCGAGCCGACGCTGCACCAGGGCCGGCTCCTGCTGGACGCCGACATCGACTTCACGCTGAGCGACGAACTGCACGACGCCGCCCGCAAGGGCGTCCCGCTGTACTTCACGGTGGACCTGGTCGTCGAGCACCCGCGCTGGTGGTGGTTCGACGAGACGGTCCTGTCGCTCAGCCAGACCTGGCGCATCCAGTACAACGCCCTGACGCGCCAATGGCGGGTCGGCACCAGCGACCTGTCCCTGCCCGCCACGTCCCTGGACGAAGCCCTGGACCTGGTGCGCCACATCCGCGACTGGCCCCTCGGGGACGCCGGCCGCTTCGCGCCGGACCAGACCTACCAGGGACGGCTGCGGCTGCGGCTGGACACCTCCCGCCTGGCCCGCCCCTTCCAGGTCGACGCCCTCAACAGCGCGGCCTGGACTCTGACGACCCCATGGAAAGACTTCACCTTTTCGATTTCCGCCGCAACGCCCCGCGGCTGATCCGCTGGGCGCTGCGCTCCGCGCTGGGGGTTGCCGCCGCCAGCGCGATCGCGCTGCTGGGCCTGCTGGTCTGGTCCACCGGCAACGCCTCGCGCTACGCTCAGCAGTACGACGTGCTGCTGCTGCTCAACGGCGTGCTGGCGATCGCCCTGATGTCCTGGGTGGCCATGCTCACGGTCCGGCTGCTGCGCCAGATCAGGCGGCGCCAGTTCGGCGCCCGGATGACCGCCCGCTTCACGCTGTACTTCACCCTGATCGGCATCCTGCCCGGCATGCTGATCTACGTGCTGTCGGTGCAGTTCATGTCGCGCTCGATCGAGTCCTGGTTCAACGTGCGGGTGGACACCGCCCTGGAAGCCGGCCTGAACCTGGGGCGCGCCGCCCTGGATGCCCAGCTCACCGAGCTCAGCGGCCGGGCGCGCAACATGGCCCTGCGGCTGAGCGCCGCCAGCGACTCCGAGACCGCCCTGCTGATCACCTCGCTGCGCGCCGCCAACGAAATCGACGAGGCGATGGTCTTCACCGGCAACGGCCGCCTGGTCGCCTTTTCCTCGTCGGCCTTCAGCCAGCTGCTGCCGGACCTGCCCCCCAGCAGCGTCATGAACCAGCTGCGGGTCGCCCAGGGCTACGCCGCCGCCGAGGCCGACGTGGCCGCCGGCGGCGGGCCGACCAGCGACGGCCTGCACCTGCGCGTCGTCATCCCGCTGGATTCCGCCGCCTCGGACCGGCTGGGCAACCCCATGAGCCTGGGCGGCGACTCGCGCTGGCTGCAGGTGATCCAGGCCGTGCCCGAGCGCATCGCCCACAACGCCAGCCAGGTCCAGCAAGGTTTCCGCGACTACCAGGAACTGGCCCTGTCGCGCCTGGGGCTGCGCAAGCTCTACGGCATCACCCTGACCCTGGCCCTGATCCTGGCCGTCTTCGCCGCCGTGGTCGTGGCGCTGGCCGTCTCGCGGCGCTTGGTGCGGCCCCTGCTAAGCCTGGCCTCGGGCACGCAGGCCGTGGGGGTCGGCGACTACCGCCCCCTGCCCGAACCGCCGGCGCGCGACGAGGTCGGCCAGCTGACGCGGTCCTTCAACGCCATGACGCGGCAGCTGGACGAGGCCCGCCAGATGGTCGACCGCCACCGCCGCCAGCTGGAGCAAAGCAACCTGTACCTGGAATCGGTGCTCAGCAACCTGTCCTCGGGCGTGCTGGTGTTCGACCGCGCCTTCCGCCTGACGCTGTTCAACCAGGGGGCCCAGACCATCCTGCACATCGACCTGCGCACCGTCCAGGGCCGCCCGCTGGAAACCGCCGACGGCGCCCTGCCGCTCGCCAACCTGATCCGCCAGGCGTTCTCCGCCCACGACGCGGTCGAATCCACGCGCCCCTACTGGCAGCAGCAGTTCGAGGTCGAGCTGCGGGACGCGCCGGACAACGAACGCAAGAAGCACGTCGTCACCCTGCTCGCCCGCGGCACCCGGCTGCTCATGGACGGCCACGAGGACGGCTACCTGGTGGTGTTCGACGACATCAGCGAGGTGATCTCCGCCAACCGCACGGTCGCCTGGGGCGAAGTCGCCCGGCGCCTGGCCCACGAGATCAAGAACCCGCTCACCCCCATCCAGCTGTCGGCCGAGCGGCTGGCCATGAAGCTGGCCGACCGTCTGGCGCCCGACGACGCCGCCATGCTGCAGCGGTCCACCCAGACCATCGTCAATCAGGTCGCGTCCCTGAAGCGCATGGTGGACGACTTCCGCGAATACGCCCGCACGCCGCCGGCGCAGATGCAGGACATCGACCTGAACGCCCTGCTGACCGAAGTCCTGACCCTGTACGGCTGGGATCCCGCCGAACCCGCGCCCCAGGCCGCCCCGGGCGCGGCCCGCTTCGACGCGATGCTGGCGGCCGACCTGCCTCTGATCCAGGGGGACCCGGCCCAGTTGCGCCAGGTCATCCACAACCTGCTGGCCAACGCCCGCGACGCCGCCTGCCAGCACGCCGCGCCCGGCACGGCCGAGATCCGCGTGCAGACCCGCCTGATCCGCCCGGACGACGGCTCGGGCCGCGCGCGCGTCCGGCTGACCGTCTCCGACAACGGTCCGGGCTTCGCGCCCGAGGTCCTGCACCGCGTCTTCGAACCCTACGTGACGACCAAGTCCACCGGCACCGGGCTGGGGCTGGCCATCGTCAAGAAGATCGTCGAGGAACATGCCGCCCAGGTGGACATTTCCAACCGGGTCGAAGGCGGCGCGCGCATTTCCATCCTGTTCTCCCGCCTCGCGGAAGAACCCGCCCGGCTGGACGCGCCCAGGCAAGCACACGATAATACGCAGAACAAAAAGTGAGGTGATATGGCCAGAATTCTGGTGGTGGACGACGAAATAGGCATCCGCGAACTGCTGTCCGAAATTCTCTACGACGAAGGCCACACGGTCGAACTCGCGGAAAATGCGGCGCAGGCTCGCGAATCCCGCCTACGCCAGCGCCCCGACCTGGTATTGCTGGACATCTGGATGCCCGACATCGACGGCGTCAGCCTGCTCAAGGAATGGTCCAGCCAGGGGCTGCTGAACATGCCCGTCATCATGATGAGCGGGCACGCCACCGTGGACACCGCCGTCGAGGCCACCCGCATCGGCGCCGTGGATTTCCTGGAAAAGCCCATCACCCTGCAGAAGCTGCTGAAGGCCGTCGCCGCGGGTCTCGCGCGCCCGGTGATCCCGGCCTCCATGCGCAGCCGCACTGAACGCCCGGCGGCGGCCGCCGATCCGGTCTTCACCCAGCCGCCCGCGCTCGCGGGCGGCCCCGCCGCGCCGCAGCCCATGGGCGCGGCGCCCGCCGCCCCCGTCCACGACGATTCGCACCTGGGCAGGATCTCGCTCAACCAGCCCCTGCGCGAGGCGCGCGACGAATTCGAGCGGATCTACTTCGAATACCACCTGCTGCACGAGAATCACAGCATGACGCGGGTGTCCGAGCGCACCGGCCTGGAACGCACCCACCTGTACCGCAAGCTGAAACAGCTCGGCATCGACACCTCGCGCAAGAAATCGTCCGGCGGCTGACCGGCCTCCGGCCCGGCCGCCGCGCGCCCGGGGTCCGGAACGCGCCACGGCCGCGCGGCTACCCGCGATACGACCGCATGAACTCGGCCACGGCCTGGCGCCGCCCGCCGGGCTTCTGCAGCGCCGTCACGCGCAGCACGCCATCCGCCGTCGCCACGTCGATGCCGTCCGGCCCCAGGCCCACGATCGCGCCGGGCGCCGGCGCATCGCCGCCCGCCGCACCGGCGGCCGGCAAGGCCCGCGCGCCCCAGACCTTCACCGGCTGGTCAAAGCCGGGCAGCGCCATCGTCGTGCCGGGAAACGGATCGAAGGCCCGCACCCGGCGCGCCAGTTCCGCCGCGGAGCGGGAAAAATCCAGTGCCGATTCGGACTTCAGCAGCTTGCCGGCATAGCACACGCCCGCCTCCGGCTGGGGCACCGGCACCGGCGCGTCCCCGGCCTCCAGCCGCGCGAGGACGTCCACGATGGCGCGCGCGCCGTCGGCCGCCAGTCCGTCATGCAGGCTGGCGCCGGTCTCGTCCGCCGCCAGCGGGCGCTCCACCCGATGCAGCATGTCGCCCGTGTCCAGGCCCGCGTCCATCCGCATGATGGTCACGCCGCTGACGGCGTCGCCCGCCTCGATGGCGCGCTGGATGGGCGCCGCCCCGCGCCAGCGCGGCAGCAGGCTGGCATGGATGTTCAGGCAGCCATGGCGCGGCAGGTCGAGCACCCATTGCGGCAGGATCAGCCCATAGGCCGCCACCACCATGACATCCGGCGCCAGATCCAGCAGCGCGGCCCGGGCGGCGGCGGCGTCTTCGGGATATTTGCCGTCCAGCCGCAGGCTGCGCGGCTGCAGCACGGGGATGCCGGCGGACTGGGCGGCCTGCTTGACGGGGCTGGGCGCGAGCTTCATGCCGCGTCCCGAGGGGCGATCCGGCTGGGTCAGCACGCAGGCGACCCGATGCCCCGCCCCGATCAGGGCGTCCAGTGCCCGCCGGGCGAATTCCGGGGTTCCCGCAAAGGCGATGCGCACGTCCTCAGACCCCGGCGGCTTCGCGCTGGGCCTCGCGCTGCTGCTTGCGCAGGCGCGTGCGGATCCGGTTCTGCTTGAGCACGGACAGGTATTCGACGAAGACCTTGCCCAGCAGATGGTCCAGTTCGTGCTGCACGCATACGGCCAGCAGGCCTTCGGCGTCGAATTCGTAGGGCTCGCCGCGCTCGTCCAGGGCGCGCACGTGGATGCGCGCGGAGCGTTCGACCTCGTCGTAGACGCCGGGCACCGACAGGCAGCCCTCTTCGTAGACCTGGAGCTCGTCGCTCTTCCAGGTGATTTCGGGATTGATCAGCACGTGCAGGTCGTTGCCGTCTTCCGAGACGTCGATGACCACGACCCGTTCGTGGACGTCCACCTGGGTCGCGGCCAGGCCGACGCCGGGCGCGGCGTACATGGTTTCCGCCATGTCGCGCACCAACTGGCGGATGCGGTCGTCCACCTGCCGCACCGGCGCGGCGACCGTGTGCAGCCGGGGGTCCGGATATTTGAGAATGGGAAGCAGAGCCATGTTGAAAACCGTGACGATGATGCCAAAGCTCCATGATAAATCAGGACCATGGCGCAGGACAGGAACATCCCGCCCGCCGCGAGATCCGGCCGCTTTCATGGCACACTGGCGCGATCCTCCCGACCCGAGCGAACGAGCCCCGACGCGATGCCCCTGAACGCCCCCGAAACCGAACTGCGCGCCTGGATCCGCCTGAGCCTCGAACCCGACCTGGGCGCGGCCCGGATCCGCCTGCTGCTCTCGGTCTTCGGCATGCCGCAGAACATCGCCGCGGCCACCACCGGCAGCCTGGCCCGCTATCTGGACCCGGCGCTGGCGGCCCGCCTGCGCCAGCCGCCCGGACCGGACATCCAGGCCGCCATCGACCAGGCGCTGGACTGGCTCCGGGCGGACGTGCACCATCTCCTGACCCTGGCCGACCCCCACTACCCGCGGGCGCTGTATGCGCTGGCCGACCCGCCGCCGATCCTGTACGCCCATGGCCGGCTCGACATCCTGAACCGCCCCATGCTGGCCATCGTCGGCGCGCGCCATGCCACGGCGGACGGCGAACGCAACGCCCACGCCTTCGCGCGCCACCTGGCCCTGCAGGGCTGGTGCGTGGTCAGCGGCCTGGCCAGCGGCATCGATGGCGCGGCCCACGCCGGCGCGCTGGACGCCGGCGAAGCCGGCGGCGGCACCCTGGCCGTCCTGGGCACCGGCATCGACCGGGTCTATCCGCCCGCCCACCACGCCCTGGCCCACCGCATCGCCACCCACGGCCTGCTGCTGTCGGAGTTTCCCCTGGGAACGCCGGGCCTGCCCTTCCATTTTCCGCAGCGCAACCGCATCGTCGCCGCCCTGAGCCAGGGCGTGCTGGTGGTCGAGGCCGCCGCGCGCAGCGGCTCGCTGATCACCGCCCGGCTGGCGGGCGAACTGGGGCGCGAAGTCTTCGCCATCCCCGGTTCCATCCACTCCCCCCTGTCGCGCGGCTGCCACGCCCTGATCCGCCAGGGCGCCAAGCTGGTCGAATCCGGCCAGGACATCGTCGAAGAGCTCCGGCAGGGCGCGCTGCCGGGCCTGCGGGCCACGCCGGCGCCCGGCGCGGATCCTGGCGCCGCGCCGCCCGGTGCCCCGCCTCCGGCCGCGCCGGACACATCCGCCACCGGCCCCGGCGTGGACACCGCCCCGGAAGCCGGCCTCGGCCCCGACGCCGACGCCCTGCTGCGGCGGATCGGCCTCGATCCGGTCGACCTCGACACCCTGCGGGCGGACCTGGACTGGCCCATCGACCGCCTGCAGGGCTGCCTGACCCCGCTGGAAGTCGCCGGCCGGATCGAGCGCACCTCCGACGGCCGCTACCGGCGCGGGACCCGGCCCCCGGCTGCGCTATGATGGATCCCTCTCCCGATCGGGGATCCCCACCGGACGACATCCATGGCCGAACACATCAAGATCGTCGAAGTCGGGCCGCGCGACGGCCTGCAGAATGAAAAGCAGTTCGTCGACACCGCCATCAAGATCGAGCTCGTCGACCGCCTGGCCGCCGCCGGCTTCGCCAACGTCGAGGCTGCGTCCTTCGTCTCCCCGAAATGGGTGCCGCAGATGGCCGATGGCGCGGAAGTCATGGCCGGCATCGCCCGCCGCCCCGGCACGATCTATTCCGTCCTGGTGCCCAACCTGCGCGGCTTCGAGGGCGCCCTGGCCGCCCGCGCCGACGAAGTCGTGATCTTCGGCGCCGCCAGCGAGGCCTTCTCGCAGCGCAACATCAACTGCTCCATCGCCGAATCCATCGCCCGCTTCGAGCCCGTGGCCGCCGCCGCGAAAGCGGCCGGGCTGCGCCTGCGCGGCAGCATCAGCTGCTCACTGGGCTGTCCCTACCAGGGCGAAACCCCGGTGGCCGCCGTGGTCGACGTGGCCGAACGCTTCCTGCGCCTGGGCTGCGACGAAATCGACGTGGCCGACACCATCGGCGTGGGCACGGCCGCCCAGGTCGGGCGCGTGCTGCGCGCCGTCGGCCAGGTCGCCGACCTGGGCACCCGGGTCTCGGGACATTTCCACGACACCTACGGCCAGGCCCTGGCCAACATCCTGGCGGCGCTGGAATGCGGCGTGCGCATCTTCCACAGCTCGGTCGCCGGGCTGGGCGGCTGCCCCTACGCCAAGGGCGCCACCGGCAACGTCGCCACGGAGGACGTGCTGTACCTGCTGCGCGGCCAGGGGCTGCACACCGGAGTCGACCTGGACGCCGTCGTGGACATCGGCCAGTGGATCTCCGAACGCATCGGCCGCCCCACGTCCAGCCGCGCGGGCCGCGCCCTGGCGCTGAAAAAGGCCTGACCCGCCGCATGAACACTCCGATATCCCCCTTCGGCCGTCCCTCCCCCGAGGAACACGACGCCCTCATGGCCCAGATCGGTCCGCTGCCGCTGCGCGGCCGCGCCTGGCCGCGCTGGATCGCCGCCATCGCCTGGATCATCATGGCCGTGATCGCCACGCGCCTGGTCATCGTGCTGGAGCTCTCGCCCGAACAGGCGCTGCCCATGCCGGTCATCGCCAGCATCGTGGTGTGCTTCGGCGCCCTGCTCTGGATGAGCGTCCACATGTGGACCTCGGTCACGGAAGTTTCCGACTGGGGCATCCGCCAGTCCTGGATCACGCGCCGCGAGGTGCCCTGGACCGAGATCCAGTCCACCAAGTTCATCCCGCTGCTCGCCTCGAAGAAGCTGGTGTGCTTCGTGCAGAAGGGCCGGCCCGTGACCTTCCAGGCGGGCACGCCGGAACTGCAGGCGGCCTTCGCCCGCATCAGCCTGGTGTACAGAAAAAGGACAATGTAAAAAGCCTGCGTCCCGAAGGAGGCAGGCTTCTGGCGAGCCCAAACGGGCGGTTTACCGGATCGGCAGCGGATAGATCAGGCCGCCGTCCTTCCAGAGGGCGTTCAGGCCGCGCTGGATCTGCAGCGGGCTGCCCATGCCGACGTTGCGCTCGAACGATTCGCCGTAGTTGCCGACCTGCTTGACGATGCGGTAGGCCCACTGCTCGTCCAGGCCCAGGTTCTTGCCCGCGCTGCCGGTCACGCCCAGCAGGCGCTGCACGTTGGGATCGGCGCTCTTCAGCTGCGCATCGACGTTGGCCGAGGTCACGCCCAGTTCTTCGGCGCCGGTCATGGCGTGGAAGCTCCATTTGACGATGTTCAGCCAGGCGTCGTCTCCCTGGCGCACGAAGGGGCCGAGGGGTTCCTTGGAGATGATTTCCGGCAGGATCACGTAGTCGGCGGGCTTGGACAGCTTGGAGATGCGGATCGAGGCCAAGCCCGAGGCGTCGGTGGTGAACACGTCGCAGCGGCCGGCCGCGAAGGCGTTGACGACCTCGTTGAACTGCTCGATCACGACCGGCTTGTACTGCACGTTGTGCGCGCGCGCCCAGTCGGCCATGTTCTGCTCGTTGGACGTGCCGGTCTGCATGCAGACCGTGGCGCCGTTCAGGTCGCGGGCGGAGGTGATGCCCAGGGACTTGGGCACCATGAAGCCCTGGCCGTCGTAGAAATTGATGGCGGCATGGACGGCGCCCAGCGCGGTGTCGCGCGACTGCGTCACGGTGGTGTTGCGCGCCAGCAGGTCGATCTCGCCCGACTGCAGGGCGGTGAAGCGCTGCTGCGCGTTCAGGGGCACGATCTTGACCTTGGACGCGTCGCCCAGCACGGCGGCCGCGACGGCGCGGCACATGTCCACGTCCAGGCCTTTCCATTCGCCCTTGGCGTCGGGCGCCGAGAACCCGGCGAAGCCGGTGGTGACGCCGCACTGCACGGCGCCGTGCTCCTTGACCACGGACAGGGTGTCGGCCTGGGCCAGGGGCATGCCGGCGCCCAGCAGGACGGCCAGGCCGGCGATCATCTTGAATCCACGCATGGAAGAGTCTCCCTCAGTCTGCTTCACGGATTTGCACATAGTAACTGAGGGAGCCCGGGAATCGATATGCCCGGACGCAATATGCCCATGGACGAGCCCACGTCGCGGCCTGCATGCCGCTCCGATTCGTCCGGCATAGGACAGTCCTCAGTGGACTGTCCTATGTCCCGCCTCATCCCTGCGGCGAAAAGATCATGCCGAGCCACGCCACCGCTCAATCGTAGCGGCGGACGTCCTCGATCACCTTGCCGTCGTTGGGCAGGCTGCCGGCCGCCACGATCTCGACGACGGCCCGCAGCTTGGTCTGCTCGCGCACCGTGGCGGCCACGGCCTCGGCATCGAGCGCGGCGTCGGCCTCGACCCGCAGCGTCATGACGTCGTGTCCCGCGTCCCCCGACACCACCAGGCGCGCCCGCCCGATTCCCGCGTGCCGGTCCAGCACGCGAGCGATCTGCTCCGGATGCACGAACATGCCGCGCACCTTGGTCGTCTGGTCGGCGCGCCCCAGCCAGCCGCGGATGCGCAGGTTGGTCCGGCCGCAGGGCGAGGCCCCCGGCATCAGGGCCGACAGGTCGCCGGTGCCGAAGCGCAGCAGCGGGTAATCCGCGTTCAGGGTCGTGACCACCAGTTCGCCGACTTCGCCGTCGGGCACCGGCTGGCCGGTGCCGGGCCGCACGATCTCCAGGATCAGGTCCTCGTTGGCGACCAGTCCTTCGCGCGCCGGGGTCTCGAAGGCCACCATGCCCAGGTCGGCGCTGCCGTAGGCCTGGAAGCCCTGGATGCCGCGATCCCGGAACCAGGCCTGCAGCGACGGCGGATAGGCCTCGCCCGAGAACAGCGCCCGGCGCAGCGACGGCAGCGCCACCCCCATCTCGTCGGCCTTTTCCAGGATGATGCGCAGGAAGCTGGGCGTGCCGGTGTAGGCGTGCGGCGCCAGGTCCGCCATGGCGCGCACCTGCTGCTCGGTCTGCCCGACCCCGCCGGGAAACACCGTGCAGCCCAGCGCGTGGGCGGCGGTCTCCATCATGGAGCCGGCCGGGGTGAAGTGATAGGAGAAGCAGTTGTGCACCAGCATGCCGGGACGCACCCCCGCCGCATGCAGGGCGCGGGCGAAGCCCCAGTAGTCCGGACGCGGGCCTTCGGGTTCGTAGATGGGCCCCGGCGAGGCGTACACCCGCCGCGCCTCGCCCCAGCCGACGGTGGAAAAGCCGCCGAACACGCGCAGGCGCTCCGCGTCGGCGGTGGCGCCCGGCGGCGCGATGCGGGCCGCGTGCTGGACCTGCAGCAGTTCGCTCTTGCGCAGCACCGGCACGCGGGCCAGGGCCTGGCGCGAATCCAGCCCCGCCGGATCGATTCCCCGGAGCTGCCGGGCGATGGCCGGCGCCCGCGCCCGGGCCCGCTCCAGGGCGGCGGGCAGGCGCTGGAACAGCAGCCGCTCGCGCTCGTCGGCGGGCTGGGTCTCGCGCGCATCGTAGTATGCCTGCATGCCATTCCCCCGTGTCAGGCCAGCCAGCGCTTGCGCCGGCGATAGAACTTGGTGTCGCGGAAGCTGGTGCGGCCCGCCCCCGAGACGCCCAGATAGAATTCCTTCACGTCCTCGTTTTCGGCCAGCGCGCGGGCGGCGCCGTCCATCATCACGCGGCCGTTCTCCAGGATGTAGCCGTAGTCCGCGTAGCGCAGGGCCACGTTGGTGTTCTGTTCCGCCAGCAGGAAGCTCACGCCCTCGCGCTGGTTCAGGTCGCGCACGATCTCGAAGATTTCCTCGACGATCTGCGGCGCCAGGCCCATTGAGGGCTCGTCCAGCAGGATCATGCGCGGGTCGGCCATCAGCGCCCGGCCGATGGCGGCCATCTGCTGCTCGCCGCCCGACGTATAGCCCGCCTGGCTCTTGCGGCGCTGCTTCAGGCGCGGGAAATAGCGGTAGACCCGCTCCAGGGCGGCGTCCAGGTCGGCGCGCCCCAGGCGCCGCGTGTAGGCGCCCGTGAGCAGGTTTTCCTCGATGCTCAGGTGGGCGAAGCAGTGGCGGCCTTCCATGACCTGGACCACGCCGCGCTGCACCAGGTCGGCCGGCGACAGGGACTCGATGCGTTCCCCGCGGTATTCGATCCCGCCCTTGGTGACCTCGCCGCGCTCGCCGCGCAGCAGGTTGGAGATCGCCCGCAGGGTGGTGGTCTTGCCCGCGCCGTTGGCGCCCAGCAGCGCCACGATCCTGCCTTCCGGCACGGTCAGGGACACGCCCTTCAGCACCAGGATGACGTGGTTGTAGATGACCTCGATGCCGTTGACGTTCAACAGCACCGCGGGTTCGGACGCCTGTGCGCTATCCATGGTTTCCTCTCCCAGGGGCCGCCCGGGGCCGGGCCGGACCCGGCCCCGGCGCGGCTTACTCGGCTGCGCAGTCGCGCGTCGGCAGTTTCTTCTCGGCGGCGTACTTGTCGCCCAGGGATTTCACCAGCGGCTGCACGTACTTCGGGTTGGACTGGTACCAGTCGGACACGACGTCGAACTTCTTGCCGTCCCACTGGATGATGCGCGCCCAGTCGTCGCCCATGTGGTTCTCGCACGAGGTCTTCACCGGACGCATCAGCTTGGCGAAGCCCAGCTGTTCCAGGCGGGCCTGGTCCAGGTTCAGGTTTTCATAGCCCCAGCGCACCTGCTCGGGCGTCATGTGCTTGCCCTTGCCGAACTTTTCCTGGGCGGTGCGGATGGCCTCGACCTGCAGCATGGAAATCATCATGCCGCGCGTGTAGGCCAGCGAACCGAAGGTGCTGCCATCCTTGTCGGCGCCCTCGCCCTTGTCGTAGACGTATTTCTTCACGTCGTCGTGCACCCGGCCGTGTTCCGCGCTGTTCTGGATGGTGATGCCGTTGTAGCCCTTGGCGACGTCGCCCAGATCCTTGACGTCGGTCTCGGAACTGGCCCACCAGATGCCGTACATCTTGTCGCGCGGGTAGCCCACGCCCTGGGCCTCGCGGATGGCGGTCGGGGTCATGATCCCGGCGCTCCAGAGGATCACGTAGTCGGGGCGGTTCTTGCGGATCTGCAGCCAGGTGGATTTCTGCTCGACCCCCGGGGCGGCGACCGGATAGAGCTGCAGATCGAAGCCGTTGTCCTTGGCGCGTTCCTGGAGCAGCGGGATGGGCTCCTTGCCGAAGGGCGAGTCGTGGTAGACCAGGGCGATCTTCTTGCCCTTGAGCTTGTCCTCGCCGCCCAGCTTCTTGGCGATGTCCTGGATCATGACGTCGGCCGCCGTCCAGTACGTGCCCAGCAGCGGGAAGTTCCACTTGAAGACCCGGCCGTCGGCCGATTGCGACAGGCCGTAGCCCACGGTGACCACGGGCTGTCCGTCGACGATCGCCTTGTCGGTCACGGCGAAGGTGATGCCCGTGGACTGGGTGTCGAAGCCGGAGGCCCCGCCGTTCTTGTTCTTCAGGCGTTCGTAGCATTCCACGCCCTTGTCGGTGGAATAGGCGGTCTCGCATTCCTCGTAGGAAATCTTGACGCCGTTGACGCCCCCGTCGCGCTCGTTGACGAGCTTGAGGTAGTCGATCTTGCCGTTGGCCCAGGGAATGCCGAGCGGGGCGAACGAGCCGGTCCGGTAGACCAGCAGGGGAACGAACTGCTCCTCGGCGGCCTGGGCCGTGCCGGCGGCGCCCGCCAACCCGACGGCGGCCAGCAGGGCGGTGGCGGCGGTCTTCGTCAATGCATGCTTCATCTGTAGCTCCTCCTGGTGCGTGTGGCACCTATCGTGTCAACAAAGAACGGGTCCGATCGAACGCCGCCCCAAAGCCCCCCTCGGTCCATCAATGGGGGAACGGCCAGATCCTGAGTTTTTCCTTGGCGATGCTCCACAGCCTGGCCAGACCGTGCGGCTCCGCGATCAGGAAGAAGACGATCAGGAAGCCGAAAACCATGTGTTCGATGTGCGAGGCCACGTCCACCGGCAGGTCCAGGCCCAGCCAGTGCGGCACGTTGGTCAGCAGCACCGGCACCAGCACCATGAAGGCCGCGCCGAAGAAGCTGCCGACGATGGAGCCCAGGCCGCCGATGATGATGATGAACAGCAGCTGCAGCGAGCGGTTCAGGTCGAAGGCCAGGGGTTCCCAGGAACCCAGGTGGATGTAGGCCCAGAGCGCGCCCGCCACGCCGATGATGAAGGAGCTGACGGCGAAGGCGGTGAGCTTGGCGTACACCGGGCGGATGCCGATGACGGCGGCCGCCACGTCCATGTCGCGGATCGCCATCCACTGCCGGCCGATGGCGCCGCGCACCAGGTTCTTGGCCAGCAGGCCGATGACCGCCACGAAGCACAGCACGAACAGGTATTTCTGCGCGGGCGTCGTCACCGGCAGGCCGAAGGCCTCGAGCGCCGGCACGGACACGTTGCCCGAGGACGAATAGTTGGTGAAGTAGGGAATGCGCAGGAAAGCCCAGTCCATGAAGAACTGCGCCGCCAGCGTCGTCACCGCCAGATACAGGCCGCGGATGCGCAGGCTGGGCACGCCGAACACCACACCCGCCAGGGTGGCGAACACGCCGCCCAGCAGGATCTGGACCACCAGCGGCAGGTCCAGGCGCACGCCGAAGTTCCAGGCGGCATAGGCGCCCACCGCCATGAAGGCCCCCGAGCCGATGGAGATCTGGCCACAATAGCCGACCAGGATGTTCAGGCCGATGGCCGCCAGCGACAGGATCAGGAAGGGGGTGAGGATCGCCTGCAGGAAGTAGTTCGACGCGCCCAGCGGGATGGCGACGAAGGCGACCAGCAGCAGGCCGGCGATGAACCAGCGGTCCTGGCGGATCGGGAAGATCTGCTGGTCCGAGCGGTAGGTGCTCTTGAACTGGCCGTTTTCACGATAGAACATGGGCGGGGCTTCCTGTCAGACGCGGTCGATGATTTTTTCGCCGAACAGGCCCTGGGGCCGGAACAGCAGGAACACCAGGGACAGCACGTAGGCGAACCAGATCTCGATGCCGCCGCCCACGAAGGGCCCCAGGTAGACCTCGGACAGCTTCTCGCCCACGCCGATGATGAGGCCGCCGACGATGGCCCCGGGCACCGAGGTCAGGCCGCCCAGGATCACCACCGGCAGGGCCCGCAGGGCGGCCGTGGACAGGGTGAACTGCACGCCGAACTTCGAGCCCCAGACGATGCCCGTGACCAGGGCCACCAGGCCGGCCACCGTCCACACCACCACCCAGATGCGGTTGAGCGGGATGCCCACCGACTGCGCCGCCTGGTGGTCGTCGGCCACGGCGCGCAGCGCCCGGCCCACCGTGGTGTACTGGAAGAAGAAGGCCAGCACCGCCACCAGCACGGCGGCCACGACGGCGGCCGTCAGGTCTTCGAGGCTGACCAGCACGCCGCCGTCGAACACCGTGTCCAGGATGATGACGGGGTCCTTGGGCATGCCGACGTCGATCGAATACACCGAACTGCCGAACAGGATCTGGCCGATGCCGTCCAGGAAATAGCTGATGCCGATGGTGGCCATCAGCAGCGTGGTGGCCTCCTGGTTGACCAGGTGGCGCAGCACCAGGCGCTCGACCAGCGCGGCGACCAGCCACATGAACAGGGCGGCCAGCACGAAGGCCAGCAGGTTGGCCAGCACGGGCGAGCTTCCGCCCAGCCAGGCGTCGATCCAGCCCGACAGGCGGGCCATGGCGAGCGCCGCGATCAGCACCATGGCGCCCTGGGCGAAATTGAACACCCCCGACGCCTTGAAGATCAGCACGAAGCCCAGCGCCACCAGGGCGTAGAGCATGCCGCTCATCAGACCGCCGATCACCGTTTCCAGAAAGAATCCCATCGTGGTTCCTCGAGTAGCGTGAATGGCCCTAGTGGCTGGCGCCCAGATAGGCCCGGATGACTTCCGGATTGCCGCGCACCTCGTCCGGCGTGCCGTCGCCGATCTTGCGGCCGTAGTCCAGCACCACGACCCGGTCGGAGATGTCCATGACCACGCCCATGTCGTGCTCGATCAGCACGATCGTGGTGCCGTATTCGTCGTTCACGTCCAGGATGTAGCGGCTCATGTCCTGCTTTTCCTCGATGTTCATGCCCGCCATGGGCTCGTCGAGCAGCAGGATGCGCGGCTCCATGGCCAGCGCCCGGCCCAGGTCCACGCGTTTCTGCAGGCCGTAGGGCAGGCGCCCGACCGGGGTCTTGCGCCAGGCCTGGATCTCCAGGAAGTCGATGATGTTCTCGACCACCTCGCGGTGGGCGATTTCCTCGCGCTCGGCCGAACCCAGCCGCAGCGCCTGGGCCAGCACGCCGCTCTTCATGCGCAGGTTGCGGCCCGTCATGATGTTGTCCAGCACGCTCATGCCCTTGAACAGGGCCAGGTTCTGGAAGGTGCGGGCGATGCCCATTTCGGCGGCGCGGCGCGGATTCATCCGGGCGAACTGCCGGCCCTGCAGCAGGATGCGGCCTTCCTGGGGCGTGTAGACGCCGTTGATGACGTTCAGCATCGAGCTCTTGCCCGCGCCGTTGGGGCCGATGATGGCGCGGATCTCGTGTTCGCGCACGTCGAAGGAAATGTCCGTCAGCGCCTTGACCCCGCCGAAGGACAGGGAAATGTTCTGCAGGTCCAGGATGACCTCGCCGATCCGCCCTGCCCGGCCGGCGGCGCCGTCCTGCGCCGTTTCGCGGTTCTGTTCCATCGCCAGTTCGGTCATTCAGGCCACCTTCTTCAGGGGTTCGGGCCGCGCGACGGCCGCGGGTTCGATGCGCAGGTCGGCGGAGATCCGGCCCGTGCGGCCGTCCTCGAACTTGACCTCGGTTTCGATGAACTGGCTCGCGCGGCCCTCGAACAGCGCTTCGACCAGCACGGCGTACTTCTGCGCGATGAAAGCGCGGCGGACCTTGCGGGTGCGGGTCAGCTCGTCGTCGTCCGGATCCAGCTCCTTGTGCAGGATCAGGAAGCGGCTGACCTGGGAGGCCGCCAGTTTCGGGTCCTGGGCAAGGTCGGCGTTGACCTGCTCGACGCAGTCCCGGATCAGGGCGTAGACCTCGTCCTTGCCGGCCAGGTCGGTATAGCCGGCGTAGGGCAGGCCGCGGCGCTCGGCCCAGTTGCCGACGGCCTCCAGGTCGATGTTGATGAAGGCACAGACCTCGGGGCGGTCCGCCCCGAAGGCCACGGCTTCCTTGATGAAGGAGAAGAATTTCAGCTTGTTCTCGATGTATTTCGGCGCGAACAGGCTGCCGTCGGACAGGTGGCCGACGTCCTTGGCGCGGTCGATGATCTTCAGCTGGCCGTCCGTATCCAGGTAGCCCGCGTCGCCGGTGTGGTACCAGCCGTCCTCCGTGTAGGATTCGGCCGTCGCCTTGGGATTGCGGTAATAGCCGGAGAACAGGCCGGGGCTGCGCAGCTGGATCTCGCCGTTCTCGGCCACGCGGATGTCCACGCCCTCGCAGGGCGGGCCGACCGTGTCGTCGCGCACCTGGCCGTTGGCCTGGACGCAGACGAAGACCGAGGTTTCGGTGGAGCCGTAGAGCTGCTTCAGGTTGATGCCGATGGAGCGGTAGAAGACGAACAGGTCGGGGCCGATGGCCTCGCCCGCCGTATAGGCCACGCGCACCCGGCTCATGCCCAGGGTATTGCGCAGGGGGCCGTAGACCAGCAGGTCGCCCAGTGCGTATTTCAGGCGGTCGAGCAGGCCGACGCCCGCGCCGCCGTCCAGGATCCTGTCCCCCACCCGCCGCGCCAGGCCCATCGCCCGGCGGTACAGCCAGCGCTTGAAGCGGCCGGCGTCCTCCATGCGGATCGTGACGTGGGTCAGCAGGCCCTCGAGCACGCGCGGCGGCGCGAAATAATAGGTGGGGCCGATGTCGCGCATGTCGATCGACACGGTTTCGGGCGATTCCGGATGATTCACGGTGAAGCCCGTGGTCAGGAACTGCGTGTAGGAAAACATGTTCTGCCCGATCCAGGCGGGCGGCAGGTAGGCCAGCACGTCCTCCCGGTCGGTCAGGCCCTCGAAGCGCTCGATGACCCGCGCCCGGTCGATGAGCGCGTGGTGGCTGAGGACCACGCCCTTGGGCTTGCCCGTGGTCCCGGAGGTATAGAACATCGCGGCCGTGTCGTCGGGGCCGATGGCGGCGATGCGGCCGTCGATCTCGTCCGGCAGCCGGTGGGCGCGCTCGTCGCCGCGCGACAACAGGGCTTCCCAGGCCAGCAGGCGCGGATCGTCGTAATGGCGCAGGCCGCGCGGATCGTCGTAGACGACGTGGCGCAACGCCGGGCAGCGGCCCGAGACTTCCAGCATCTTGTCGACCTGCTCCTGGTCCTCGGCCACCACCACGCCGACCTCGGCGTCCTGGAGCACGTAGGCCATTTCCTCGGCCACCGCGTCCTGGTAGAGCGGCACGGGAATGGCGCCCAGGCACTGGGCCGCCATCATCGCCATGTACAGCCGGGGGCGGTTCTCGCCGACCACGGCGACGTGCTCGCCCGAGCGGACCCCCAATTCGGCCAGCCCCGAGGCCACGCGCCGGACCTCGGCCGCCACCTGGGCCCAGGTCAGCGTCTGCCAGATGCCCAGGTCCTTTTCCCGGATCGCGGGCCGCGAACCGCGCGCCCGCGCATGGTGCATCAGCAGGGCGGGGAACGTCGTTGCGGCGGTGGTTTCCTGTACCATGATGTCTCCTCGGCCGTGCGCGGATCCTGCGCTGCGCAGGGCCTTCAGTGCGCCTCTGATGGGCGGTGTCGCGGACTAAGGTACAGGCAGCGGCCCGCCCCCGACTGTCGCACGTATGACATTCGATCTCGATCTAGGGTAAGTCCCCATGAACCTGACTCAGGCTTTGCCGGCGCGCGCCGCCTGGTTCGACCTGCTGGACGACGAGCAGCAGGCGCGCGTCCTGCAGGACACCGCCGTGGCGCACGTCGAGGCCGGCACCATCGTCGAGCACAAGGGCGTGGTCGCCTGCTCCTGGATCGGCGTGCTCGACGGGCTGGTGAAAGTGTCGGTGGGCAACGCCGACGGCAAGCTGGCGTCCCTGACCGGGGTGCCGGCCGGCGGCTGGATCGGCGAAGGCTCGCTGCTGAAGCGGGAAGCCCGCAAGTACGACATCATCGCCCTGCGCCGCAGCACCATCGCCCGCCTGCGCGGCGACACGTTCTACTGGCTGCTGGACGCCAGCATCCCCTTCAACCGCTACCTGCTGCACCAGTTGAACGAACGGGTGGCGCAGTTCATCGGCAAGGCCGAATACGACCGCCTGCTGGCCCCCGACGCCCGCGTGGCGCGCTGCCTGGCGGAACTGTTCAATCCGCTGCTGTACCCTGGCAATTCGATGCGCCTGGAAATCACCCAGGAGGAAATCGGCTTCCTGGCGCGCATTTCCCGCCAGCGCACCAACCAGGCCCTGCGCGCGCTGGAAGCCGCGCGATTGCTCAGGGTCGAATACGGCGCCGTCCAGGTGCTGGACCTGGACGGGCTGAAGCACTACACGGGCTCGGAAGACGTTCAGTGCCCGCCCAGGTAGGCCGCGGCCACGGCGGGATCGTTGCGCAGCCGCTGCGCGGGGCCTTCGACGGCGATGCGGCCGTTTTCCAGCACGTAGCCGTAGTCCGCGACCGCCAGCGCCGCCGCGGCGAACTGTTCCACCAGCAGCATCGTCACGCCCTCGGACTTCAGGCGCGAGATGATGCGGAACACCTCGTCGACCAGGATGGGGGCCAGCCCCATCGACGGCTCGTCCAGCAGCACGACCTCGGGGTCGAGCATGACCGCGCGCGCCATGGCCAGCATCTGCTGCTCGCCGCCCGACAGGGTGCCCGCCAGCTGCGCGCGCCGTTCCTTCAGGCGCGGGAACAGGTCCAGGGCGCGATCCAGGTCGCGGGCCACGTCGCCGCGCGCGCGGCTGCCCGTCAGGCGCGGAAAGGCGCCCAGCAGCAGGTTGTCCGTGACGCTCAGCGTGGGGAAGACGCGCCGGCCTTCGGGGGAATGCGCCAGGCCCAGGCGGGCGATCCGGTGGGATTCCAGCCCCTGGATCGCCCGGTTGCCCAGGACGATGGTGCCCGCCGAAGGCCGCAGCATGCCGGACACGGCCCGCATGGTGGTGGTCTTGCCCGCCCCGTTGGACCCGATCAGGGTCACGACCTTGCCGGCGGGCACGTCCAGGCTGATGCCGTGCAGCACCTTGACCTTGCCGTAGCCAGCTTCCAGGTTCTCGATCTTCAGCATGCCTGCGCTCCCGCCTGTTCACCGCCCAGATAGGCCTCCACGACCCGGGGGTCGGCCTGCACGTCGGCGGGCAGCCCCTCGGCGATCTTCTGTCCGAAATCCAGCACCGACACCGCGTCGCAGACCCCCATCACCACGTCCATGTGGTGCTCGATCAGGATCACGGTGAGGCCGCGCGCCTTGAGCTTGCGCATGATGTCCAGCAGTTCCTCGATGTCCGGGGCCGTCAGGCCGGCCGCCGGCTCGTCGAGCAGCAGCAGCTGGGGGTCGAGCGCCAGGGCGCGAGCGATTTCCAGCAGGCGCTGCTTGCCGTAGGGCAGGTTGCGCGCCTCTTCGTGGGCCAGCGGCGCCAGGCCGACGAATTCCAGCAGTCCGAGCGCCCGGGCGCGGGCCTGGCGTTCTTCCCGCCGCCAGCCGGGCGTGCGCAGCGCGACGCCCGCCAGCCCGCTGCCGAAGGAATGATGCAGCCCGACCAGCACGTTTTCCAGCGCGCTCATCTCGCCGAAGAGCTGCACGTTCTGGAAGGTGCGCGCCACGCCCCGCGAGGCGATCTGCGCGGAGGTCAGGCCGGCCAGGTCGCGGCCGGCGAAGACCACGGAACCGGACGTGGGCATGTAGATGCCCGTCAGCACGTTCATCATGGTGCTCTTGCCCGAACCGTTGGGGCCGATCAGCCCGTGGATCGTGCCGCGCCGCACTTCCAGGTCGACCCCGTTGAGCGCCTTGAGCCCGCCGAACTGCATCACGGCCTGGCCGACGGCGAGCAGCACGCCGTGCGAGGCGTCCGGCAGCCCGCCGTCCTCGGCCGCCGGGACGGCCTCCGCCCGCCCGGCCAGGGCCGGAGCCGGAGCCGCCTGGGAACGGCCCAGCGCGTGCGTCACGAAGCCGACGATGCCGTCCGGCAGGTAATAGACGACGAAGAGGATCATCAGGCCGAAGATCGACAGCCGCCAGTCGGTCATCTGGTCCAGCGCCAGCGAACCGCCGGCCAGGACCAGGGCGCCGATCACGGGCGCCGCCATGCGCGCGGGCGTGGCCCGGCCGCGCCGCACCGCCATCGCGGCGCCGGCCACGACCAGCACCGCCAGGCCCACGGCCAGCGGCCGGAAGGTGGACACGTCGTCGAGCATCTTGGGCAGCAGCACGATGATGGCCGCCCCCAGCAGCGCGCCCGAGCGGGTCTTGCGCCCGCCCATGATGAGGGCCAGCAGGAACAGCACCATCAGCTCGAAGGTATAGGTGTTGGGCGAGATGTATTGCTCGGAATAGGCGTGCAGCGCGCCCGACAGGCCGGCCAGGCCGGCGCTGATGACGAAGGCCACGACCTTGTAGCGGTAGACCGACACGCCCATGCAGTCGCAGGCGATGGGGCTGTCGCGCAGGGCCTCGAAGGCGCGCCCGTAGTGCGAGCGCGCGACGCGCTCGGTGAACAGCACCGCCAGTGCCAGCAGGGCCAGCACCAGCCAGAAGAACTCCGGGCCGCTCAGCATGTGGCCGGCGATGACGGGCTTTTCCAGGCTGATGCCCATGGGCCCCGCCGTGAGGAAGTCCATCTCGTTGATGAGGATCTGGATGATGGTGCCGAAGGCCAGGGTCACCATGGCCAGGTAGGGGCCCGTCACCCGCAGCGCCGGCAGGGCCAGGATCGCGCCGAAGCCCGCCGTCACCACGACGGCGGCGGGCAGCGTGATCCAGAACGGCATGTCCAGGTGCAGGACCAGGGTCCCGACGGTGTAGGCGCCGATCCCGAACAGGCCCGCGTGGCCGAGGGACACCTGGCCGGTGTAGCCCACCACGATGTCCAGCCCGAGCAGCAGGACCGCGTAGATCAGGATGGTCTCGATCAGGTGCAGGTAGTAGGGATTGTCGACGCCGAGCGGCACCATCGCCAGCACGGCGGCCAGCGCGGCGAAAGACAGCAGATGCTTCTTGTTCATGATGGGATCAGACCTTCTTGATGGCGGTCTTGCCGAACAGCCCGGCGGGCCGCACCGTCAGGACGAGCAGCAGCAGGATCAGGCCGGGGACGTCCTTGTAGCCGGTGGAGAGATAGAAGCCGGTGGTGGTCTCGATGACGCCCAGCAGCAGGCCGCCCACGATGGCGCCCAGGCCGCTGTTCAGGCCGCCCACGATGGCCACGGCGAAGGCCTTCAGGCCCAGCACCGCGCCCATGGAGGCGCCGGTGAGCGTCAGCGGAGCGACCAGCACGCCCGCGAAGGCGGCCGTCAGGGAGGACAGCGCATAGGAAAACGTGATGACCAGCTTGGTGTTGATGCCCATCAGGCCGGCGGCGTCGCGGTCGCCGGAGGTCGCCACCACCGCCTTGCCGTAGATCGACACGCGGTTGAACAGCTCGATGGCGCCCATGATCAGCAGCGCGCCCGCGACCACCAGCAGTTCCATCGGCAGGATGTTGGCGCCCAGCACGCTGAAGGGGGTTTCGGACACGGGCGAAGGGAAGTGCAGCGCGTCGCGGCCCCAGATGTTCTCGGCCGTGTTGCGGAAGATGATGCCCAGGGCGATGGTCGCCATGATCCAGCCGAACTCGGACCGCGCCTCGATCGCGGGGCGCACGGCCACGCGCTCGACCACGGCGCCCTGCGCCATGCCGAAGATGCAGACCAGGGGGATCATCAGCCAGTAGCTCACGCCCATCCCGACCAGGGTCAGGCCGACCAGCCCTCCCAGCATCAGGGCGTCGCCCTGGCCGAAGTTCAGGGTCTCGGAGGTGGCGTAGGTCAGTTGGTAGCCGAAGGCGATGACCGCGTAGATCATGCCCAGGGCCACGCCGCTATAGGCCAGTTGCAGAAAAATCGTCATGTTCTTTCCAGCGGGAACGCGCCGCCCGGGGCGAAGGCGCCCCGGGACCGCGCATCGGAACGCGCGTCCCGCCGCGAGGCGGGACGCGGCGGTGCGGCGGTGCGGTTACTGCGCGGACTGGCCGGCGTTGGCGACGCTGCGCTGCTCGTCCTCGGGGTGGGCGAAGACCACGCGGCCCTTGGACACCTCGCCCATGTAGACCAGGTCGGGACCGTCGATGGTCTCGTGGTCGGCCGTCGAGTAGGGTGCCTTGTAGGTCATGATCACGCCTTCGACGGGCTTCTTCAGGCTTTCGAGCGCGGCGCGGATGTCGGCGCCCTTGGTGTTGCCGGCCTGCTCGATGGCGGCCGCCAGCAGCAGCACCGAGTCGTAGCCCTGGGCGGCGGACACGGCCGATTCGATCCGGTCGTGCTTGGGCTTGAAGGTCTGCACGTAGGCGTCGATGAAGGCCTTGCGCTTGGGCGTGTTGGGGTTCTGGATGAAGGTCTGGGGCATCAGGGCGCCGTCGCCGTTGGCGCGCGCCGTGTCGATGAAGTTCGCCATGGCCAGCGTCCAGCTGCCGATCAGGGGCACCTTCCAGCCGAGCTTGGCCATGCCGTTGGCCAGTTGCGCGAGCTCGGGGCCGATGCCGTAGGTCAGCAGAGCCTCGGCGCCGGCTTCCTTGGCGCGCAGCAGTTGCGCGGTCATGTCGACGTCGCCGATGTTGAACTTTTCCACCGCCACCGGCTTGACGCCCAGCTTGTCCAGCGCCTTTTCCATGTCCTCGCGGCCCAACTGGCCGTAGTTGGTGGAATCGGCCATGATGGCGACCTTCTTGAAGCCGCGCTTGGTGACGGCCTCGGCGGCGATCATGGGCGCCTGGATGTTGTCGGCGGCCGACATGCGGAACACGTAGTTGTGCTCGTACTTCGGCGGCAGGAACTGCTGGGTGACCACCGAACCCGTCGCCACGTTGGCGATGGCCGGGATGGCGGCGTTCTGGTAGAAGCGGGTCGAGGCCAGGGCCACGCCGGTGTTGATGAAGCCCACGGTCGCGACGACCCGCTCGCGGTTGATCAGTTCCTGGGCGATCTGCACGCCGCGCTCGTTCTTGGCCTCGTCGTCGCGCTCGACCAGTTCGAGCTGGCGCCCCAGCACCCCGCCCTTGGCGTTGATGTCCTGGGCGGCCAGGCGCACGCCGTCGCGCATGCTCACGCCCATGGAGGAAGACCCCCCCGTGAAGGGCCCGGATACGCCGACCTTGATGGTGTCGGCCGCCTGGGCGGTCGCTGCCAGCGACAGGGTGATGGCCAGGGCCAGGCAGGTCTTTTGGAATGTCATGTCGTCTCCCGTTCTCGATGCGGCCGGCGGACGCGCCGGCCTGTTTCACATGCACGGCGGAAAGTCTATCGACCGTCCCGGAGCGCTGTCGGAAATTGCATCGGGCCAGGGTGGAAAGAAATTCCGCACCCCGGCGCAAGGCCTAGGAAGACTGGGAGATCCGGGCGCAGAGCGCCTTGATCCATAGGGAAAACGCTAAGTGCGCGCCCGTCAGCGGCGTGGAGGCCTCGCGGCACAGGTAGTAGTGGGAATCGGGCGCCGCCCGGATCCCGAACGGCGCGACCAGGCTGCCTTCGTCGAGGTAGGCGCCCGCCAGGCTGCGGCGCGCGATGATGACGCCCTGGCCCGCCCGCGCGGCGGTCATCGCCAGCCCCACGTCGAAGAAGCTCACGCCCCCTTCGGGTTCCGGCCAATCCAGCCCGGCGGCGTCGAACCAGGGCTTCCAGGGGTCCAGGGGGCAGCGCAGCAGGTTCGCGCCGGCCAGGTCGGCGGGACGGCGCAGGGCGCCGTGGCGCGCCAGGTAGCCGGGGGCGCACGCCGGGAACACGGCGTCGCCCGTCAGGCGCTCCGACACCGCGCCCGGATACCGGCCCAGGCCGAAGCGCACCCAGAAGTCCGCCTGCGTGGGGCCGATGTCCAGGTAGGGGATCGACAGCACCACGCTCATGTCGACGTTGGGGTGGACCGAGGTGAATTCGTGCAGGTGCGGGCCCAGGATGTAATGCCCGAAGGTCGGCGTCGTGACCAGCCGGATGCGCTCCCGGGGCCGGGACCGGCGATGCAGGGAAATGTCGGACAGCAGGTGCAGCGCGGTTTCGATCTGGTCCAGGTATTCGTGGCCCGCCGCGGTCAGCGCGACGCCCCGGCTGCCGCGGTCGAACAAGGGCTGGCCAAGCGCGGCTTCCAGCTGGGTGATGCGCTTGCCGATGGCGCTGGCCGTGATGCAGAGCTCTTCGGCCGCCCGGCCGAACGAACCCAGCCGGGCGGCGGATTCGAACGCCTGGATGGTGGCCAGGGAAGGCAGGCGGAGGTTCTGGTGGGCGAATCGGAGCATGTGGCTTCATGGCGACGGGCCGGACGCCGGCCACCCCGCGCCATTCTGGCACGGAGCCCCGCCGCCGCCCATCGGGATTCGCCCCAGCCCGGGACGGTTCCCGGACGGGGCGGGACCGCCCCGGATCGCGCGCTCAGCGCCGGACCAGTCCCGCCGCCGCCGTCTGGTTCGTGGCCGTGTCGATCAGGATGAAGGCGCCCGTGGCCCGCTGGTCGTCGTAGTCGTCCAGGACCAGGGGATCGCGGGCCCTCAGTTGCACGCGGCCGATGTCGTTCATGGCCAGGGTGCCGTTCCAGTCCACCGAGCGCAGCTCGTGGATGTCGCGCCGGGTGCGCACGGCCTGGACGCGGACCTGGGTCAGGCGGGTGCCCTGCTTCAGCCAGTACAGCCGCGCCGGATTCAGCGCCTGCTGGTCCAGCCAGCACAGGTCCGCCTCGAAGTCCCGGTCCAGCGCCGGCTGCGCCTGCGCGTCGACCAGCACGTCGCCCCGGGACAGGTCGATGTCGCGGTCCAGCACCACCGTGATGCTGTCGCCCGGCAGAGCCTGGTCGACCGCCTGCGCGCCGCGCAGCAGGCCCGCGATGCGGGCGGACTCGCGGCTCGGCAGCACCTGGACGGCGTCGCCGACCTGCCAGGCGCCGCCCCGCAACTGTCCGGCGTAGCCCCGGAACGCGTCGGGACCGCTGCCGTTGTGGCGGATCACCCACTGCACGAAGAAGCGCGCCTGCCCTTCCTCGCGCTCCGCGTCCACCGGCAGGTTCTCCAGCAGGGTCAGCAGCGGCGGCCCCTGGTACCAGGGCGTCCGCTCGCTGGGCCGCACCACGTTGTCGCCCGACAGGGCCGACAGCGGCACGATGTGGAAGGCCGGGATGTCCAGGCGCTCGGCCAGGTCGCGGTAGGCCGCGTGGATCCGCTCGAACACCGCCCGGTCCCAGTCGACCAGGTCCATCTTGTTGACCGCCACCACGATGTGGCGCAGCCCCAGCAGGCGGGCCAGGGTGCTGTGGCGCTTGGTCTGCGGCAGCAGCCGGCCGTCGCTCGCCCGGCTGGCGTCGATCAGGATCACGGCGGCGTCGGCCGTCGAGGCCCCCGTGACCATGTTGCGCGTGTACTGCTCGTGGCCGGGCGCGTCGGCGACGATGAACTTGCGCGCCGGCGTGGCGAAATAGCGGTAGGCCACGTCGATGGTGATGCCCTGCTCGCGCTCGGCCTCCAGGCCGTCGGTCAGCAGCGCCAGGTCGAGCCCGCTGTCGGGGGCGCGGGTGTATTTCGAGCCCGCGATGGCCTTGAGCTGGTCGGCGAACACGCCCTTGCTGTCGACCAGCAGGCGGCCGATCAGCGTGGATTTGCCGTCGTCCACGGACCCGGCGGTGATCAGGCGCAGCACACTGGTTTCCGGCGCGGCCTGCCATTGTTCATTGATTGCGTTCATGGTGGGGGATTCCTTTGTCCGGGGCGGGCCGCTCAGAAGTAGCCCTGCTTCTTGCGCCGTTCCATCGACGCCTCGGAGGTCTGGTCGTCCATGCGCGTGGCGCCGCGCTCGGTGATGGTGGTGACGGCCGTCTCGGCGATGATGTCGGCGGGCGTGGACGCCGTGGACGCCACCGGGCAGGTGCAGGACACGTCCCCCACCGTGCGGAAGCGCACGCTCAGGCGTTCGACCGGCTCGTCCTCGCGCGGCGGGGTCAGCGGCGTGACGGGCACCAGCAGGCCGTTGCGGCGCACGACCTCGCGTTCGTGCGCGTAGTAGATCGAGGGCAGGTCCAGGTTCTCGCGCTCGATGTACTGCCAGACGTCCAGCTCGGTCCAGTTCGAGATCGGGAAGACGCGGATGTTCTCGCCCGGATGCACGCGGGTGTTGTACAGGTTCCAGAGTTCCGGGCGCTGGGCCTTGGGGTCCCACTGGCCGAATTCGTCGCGGAACGAGCAGATGCGTTCCTTGGCGCGGGCCTTTTCCTCGTCCCGGCGGGCGCCGCCGATGCAGGCGTCGAAGCCGAATTCCGCGATCGATTCCAGCAGCGTCGTGGCCTGGGCCGCGTTGCGCGAATCATGGGCATGGCGCAGCACCACCGTGCCGCGCGCGATGGAGTCCTCGACGCCGCGCACGATCAGTTCCTCGCCCAGTTCCGCCGCCCGGCGGTCGCGGAAGGCGATCACTTCGGGAAAGTTGTGGCCGGTGTCGATGTGCATCAGCGGAAAGGGGAAGCGGCCCGGGCGGAAGGCCTTTTCCGCCAGGCGCAGCAGCACGCAGGAGTCCTTGCCGCCGGAAAACAGCAGCACGGGCCGCGCGCATTCGGCGGCGACTTCCCGCAGGATGTGGATGGCCTCGGATTCCAGCCAGTCGAGATGGGTCCGGGCGAGAAGGGCGGTGCTCATGATGTCAATGTTTCCGTAGTGTCCGTGGGGATGGGGTCGCGCGGGCGCACCCCGGGTCGTCCGGCCGCGCGCAGGTTGCCGGCGTGCAGGCCGCATTCGCGGCTGTCGCGCTGTTCCCACCACCAGCGGCCGGCGCGCGGATCCTCGCCGGGGTGCACGGCGCGCGTACAGGGTTCGCAGCCGATCGAGGGGTAGCCCCGGTCGTGCAGCGGGTTGTAGGGCACGCCCAGCGCGCGCACCACGCCCCATACCTCGTCGGTCGTCCAGAACGCCAGGGGATTGAATTTGCGCAGGCCGAAGGTGTCGTCCCATTCGGTCTCGGGCAGTTCGACCCGGGTCAGGGACTGCTCGCGCCGCTGGCCGGTGATCCAGGCCGTGCGGCCCGCCAGCGCGCGGCGCAGCGGCTCGACCTTGCGGATGCCGCAGCAGGCCTTGCGCAATTCCACGCTTTCGTAGAAGGCGAACTCGCCATGCGCGGCCACGTGGTCCCGCACGGCCCCGGGGTCGGGACGCATCACGCGCACCTCGATGCCGTAGCGCTCGCGCACGACGTCCACCATGGCCAGGGTCTCGGCGTGCAGGCGGCCGGTGTCGAGCATGAAGACTTCCAGCGGCCGGGAAAGCTGCGCCACGGCATGGATCAGCAGGGTATCCTCGACCCCCATGGACGACGCCAGCAGCGCGTCGGGATGCAGGTCCGCGATGCGCCACAGGCTGGCCAGCAGGGCCTCCCAGCGCGCCGCCAGCGGCGGGGACAGCGACATCGGCACGATCGATCTCCAACAGGACGAAGCCGGCCTTCCCGCCGGCGGAAGCACCCAGTGTGCCCGTCCGCCGTCCTGGCCGGAACGAAAAAAACGTTGGTTCCATATAACCGGAGCCCCCTCGTCCGGCCGATGCGGGCCACAGAATGCCGCCGCCGCACTAAAATGGGGCCGGTAGTATGTCCCTGACTGTTCTGCACTCATTACAAAAGGTCGCACACCATGCCCGAACCGATTTCCCAAGCCCTGCCCTCCTACATGGATCCGGCCCACCCCGGCCCCTGGGGCATCTATCTGGAACAGGTCGACCGCGTCACGCCCTACCTGGGCTCCCTGGCGCGCTGGGTCGAAACCCTGAAGCGCCCCAAGCGCATCCTGATCGTGGACGTGCCGGTCGAACTGGACAACGGCACGGTCGCCCACTTCGAGGGCTACCGGGTGCAGCACAACACCTCGCGCGGCCCCGGCAAGGGCGGCGTGCGCTACCACCAGGACGTGACCCTGTCCGAAGTCATGGCCCTGTCGGCCTGGATGTCGGTCAAGTCCGCCGCCGTGAACCTGCCCTTCGGCGGCGCCAAGGGCGGCATCCGCATCGACCCGCGCAAGTATTCCCAGGGCGAACTGGAACGCATCACGCGCCGCTACACCAGCGAAATCCACGACATCATCGGTCCCAACAAGGACATCCCCGCGCCGGACGTCAACACCAACGGCCAGATCATGGCCTGGATGATGGACACCTACTCCATGAACGAAGGCGCCACCACCACCGGCGTGGTGACCGGCAAGCCGATCTCGCTGGGCGGCAGCCTGGGCCGCGTCGAAGCCACGGGCCGCGGCGTGTACGTGGCGGCCTGCGAAGCCGCGCGCGAATCCGGCATCGACATCAAGGGCGCGCGCGTCGCCATCCAGGGCTTCGGCAACGTGGGCGGCACCGCCGCGCGCCTGTTCCACGAAGCCGGCGCCAAGGTCGTCGCGGTCTACGACCACACCGGCATCGTCCACAACGCCAACGGCCTGAACGTCCTGGCCCTGTTCGACCACGTGCGCGAAAGCGGCGGCGTGGCGGGCGCCCCCGACGCCCAGTCGCTCAGCCCCAAGGAATTCTGGTCGCTGGAAACCGAGATCCTGATCCCGGCCGCCCTGGAAGGCCAGATCACCCGCGACAACGCCGACCTGATCCGCACCCGCATCCTGGTCGAAGGCGCCAACGGTCCGACCACCCCCGAGGCCGACGACATCCTCTCGGCCAAGGGCACGGTCATCGTCCCGGACGTGGTCGCCAACGCGGGCGGCGTCACGGTCAGCTACTTCGAATGGGTGCAGGACTTCTCCAGCTTCTTCTGGACGGAACAGGAAATCAACCACCGCCTCGAAGCCATGATGCGCGCCGCCTACGCGGCCGTGTCCGCGGTGGCCCGCCAGCACGGGGTGTCGCTGCGCACGGCGTCCTTCATCGTGGCCTGCACCCGCATCCTCGAAGCCCGCCAGGTGCGCGGCCTGTACCCCTGATGCGGCCACGCCTGGTCCTGATCGGCACGGGCGGCACCATCGCCGCCACGGCCGGCGACGCCCGCACGCTGACCGGCTACCGGGTCACCCAGGGGATCGAGGCCATGCTGGCGGCGATCCCCGGGGCGGCCGACGTGGCCGACATCCGCTGCGAACAGCCGTTCAACGTGGACAGCCGGGACCTGGGCACCGCCCGGGTCCTGCGGCTGGCGCGCGCCGTGGAGCGCCACACGCGCGACGCGGACGTGGACGCGGTGGTCGTGACCCACGGGACCGACAGCCTGGAGGAAACCGCCTTCTTCCTGCACCTGACGGTGCGCAGTCCCAAGCCCGTCGTGCTGGTCGGCGCCATGCGCCCGGCCTCGGCCCTGAGCGCCGACGGGCCGCTGAACCTGGTCAACGCCCTGCTGACGGCGGCGGATCCCGCCAGCCGCGACCGGGGCGTGCTGGTGGTCATGAACGACCGCATCGTGGCCGCGAGGCACGCGGCCAAGCGCCACACCACCCGGGTCGACGCCTTCGGGGCGGACGGCGAGGGCGTCCTGGGCGCGGTCACCGACGGCCGGGTCCGCTATGCCCTGCGTCCGGACCTGCCCGACGCGGCGGAATTTTCCCTGGCCGGCCTGCGCGCCCTGCCCCCGGTGGACATCATCCTGGATTACCAGGACGCGCCCCCGCACCCCTACGCCGCCGCGATCCGGGCCGGATCGCGCGGCATCGTGGTCGCGTCCATGGGCAACGGCAGCCTGAGCCCGGCCGCCGCGCGGGGCTGCGCCCAGGCGATCCGCCGGGGGCTGGTCTGCGTGCGCGCCAGCCGGGTGCCCGACGGCCTGGTCACGGACTCCGGCGCCGGCGGCCCGCTGGCGGCCCATGCGCTCAATCCCCTGCAGGCGCGCATCGCCCTGCGGCTGGCGCTGGCGCGCGGGATGGACCGCGCTGAAATCGGCGACCTGCTGCGGCGGCTGTAGTCAGTCCCAGCTCAGGACGACCTTGCCGCTCTGCCCCGACAGCATCGCCTCGAAGCCCTGGCGGAAGTCCGCCACCGGATAGCGGTGCGTCAGGATGGGCGACAGGTCCAGGCCGCTCTGCAGCATGGCGACCATCTTGTACCAGGTCTCGAACATCTGGCGGCCGTAGATGCCCTTGATCTCCAGGCCCTTGAAGATCACCTGGCTCCAGTCGATGCCCACGCCGTCGGGCAGGATGCCCAGCATGGCGATCTTGCCGCCATGGTTCATCTGGTCCAGCATCGAGGAAAAGGCGCTGGGCACGCCGGACATTTCCAGGCCCACGTCGAAGCCCTCGGTCATGCCCAGTTCGCGCATCACGTCGCGCAGGTCCTCGCGGGCCACGTTCACCGTGCGGCTGGCGCCCATGCGGGCGGCCAGGTCCAGGCGATAGTCGTTGACGTCGGTGATGACGACGTTGCGCGCCCCCACGTGGCGGGCGATCGCCGCCGCCATGGCCCCGATCGGGCCGGCGCCGGTGATCAGCACGTCCTCGCCCACCAGGTCGAAGGCCAGCGCCGTATGGGTGGCGTTGCCGTAGGGATCGAAGATGGCGGCCAGGTCGTCGGACACGTCGTCCGGGATGCGGAAAGCGTTGAAGGCCGGGATCGCCAGGTAGTCGGCGAAGGCGCCGGGGCGGTTGACGCCCACGCCCTGGGTGTTGCGGCACAGGTGCCGGCGGCCGGCGCGGCAGTTGCGGCAATGGCCGCAGGTGATGTGCCCTTCGCCGGAGACGCGGTCGCCGATCCGGAAGCCCTGGACTTCCTGGCCGATCTCCACGACCTCGCCCACGTATTCATGGCCGACGTGCATGGGCACGGGGATGGTGCGCGCCGCCCAGTCGTCCCATTTCCAGATGTGGATGTCCGTGCCGCAGATGGCGGTCTTGCGGATGCGGATCAGCAGGTCGTTGTGCCCGATGACGGGCTTCGGGACATCCACCATTTCCAGCCCGGCGGCGGGCTGCGTTTTGGCCAAGGCTCTCATGGAGACTCCTGTTCCTGTATCAGGCGATCACGCCCAGTTCACGTCCCACGCGGGCGAAAGCCCGGACGGCGCGGTCGATGTCCTCGGGCGCGTGAGCTGCGCTCATCTGGGTGCGGATGCGGGCGCGGCCCTTGGGCACCACGGGATAGGAAAAACCGATCACGTAAATGCCTTGCTCCAGCAGGGCGTCGGCCATGCGGCCGGCCAGGGCGGCGTCGCCCAGCATCACCGGGATGATCGGGTGTTCCCCGGGCACCAGGTCGAAGCCCAGCGCCTGCATCTCGCGGCGGAAGTGCGCACCGTTGCGGTGCACGCGGGCGCGCAGTTCCGCGCCTTCGGCGTCCTGGAGCAGCCCGATCACCCGCCGGGACGCCGCCACGATGGCCGGCGCGAGCGTGTTGGAAAACAGGTAGGGGCGGGAACGCTGGCGCAGCAGGTCGACGATCACGGGATCGGCCGCGACGTAGCCGCCCGAGGCCCCGCCCAGCGCCTTGCCCAGCGTCCCGGTCAGGATGTGGACCCGGCCCGCGACGCCGCAATGTTCCGGCGTGCCGCGCCCGCCCGCGCCCATGAAGCCCACGGCATGGGAATCGTCCACCATCACCAGGGCGTCGAACTCGTCGGCCAGGTCGCAGATCGCCGCCAGGTCGGCAATGATGCCGTCCATGGAGAACACGCCGTCCGTGGCGATCATGACGTGCCGCGCCCCGCCGTCGCGGGCCGCCTGGAGCTGCGCGCGCAGGTCGTCCATGTCGTTGTTGGCGTAGCGGTAGCGGCGCGCCTTGCACAGGCGGATGCCGTCGATGATGCTGGCGTGGTTGAGGGCGTCGCTGACGATGGCGTCCTGCTCGTCCAGCAGGGCCTCGAACAGGCCGCCGTTGGCGTCGAAACAGCTGGAATACAGGATGGCGTCCCCCATTCCCAGCCAGCGGGCCAGGTCGGCTTCCAGGGCCTTGTGCCCCGTCTGGGTGCCGCAGATGAAGCGCACCGACGCCAGGCCGAAACCGTCGGCGGCCAGGCCCTCGGCGGCCGCCTGGATCAGGCGAGGATCGTTGGCCAGGCCCAGGTAATTGTTGGCGCAGAAGTTCAGCACCTCGGCGCCGCCGGCCAGCCGCACGCGCGCGGACTGCTGGCTGGCGATGACACGCTCGGACTTGTAGAAACCATCTTCGCGCAGCTGCCCGATCCGGGCGCGCGCATCAGCAAGGAATCGCTGGGACATGATTCACCTTTTGGGGGAATGCATCGGAATGGAAACGCGTGCCGGCATTGTACGCCGCCGCCCTCGCATCCCCGAAGCCCCGCGCATCCCCGGCGCCGGATCCGGCTGTCTTGACATTGTTCACAATCTCGACAACTGATGACAATCCTGCGGGCTGTGCAGCACTTTGCCGCGCCGCGCCCGGCACTATGATGTCCTCTTTTGGCTCCATGCCAGGACGCGCCGGAAACCGTTCCGCCATCGAGGAACCGCGCGCAGCCCAGCCGGGCACCCGGATACCGGACCGAACCCTATGGCCTCTCGCGACCGCACGCACCGCGGCATCCTCCTGCCAGCCCTGGCGCTGTGCCTGGGCATGCTCGCGCCGGCCGCTCGCGCCCTGACCCTGGATGTCGGCATCTACGACCAGAAGCCCGACGTCTACATCGCCCGGGACGGCCGGCCCGCCGGGATCCTGGGCGAACTGCTGAACGAAATCGCCCGCCGGGAAGGCTGGACGATCCGGACCCAGGCCTGCGCCTGGGAACAATGCATGCGGCTGCTGGCCGACGGCAAGATCGACCTGCTGCCCGACGTCTACTACACCCTGGAACGGGCCCAGGCATTCAGCCTGCACCACGTCCCCGCGCTGCACAGCTGGTCCCAGGTCTATGCCCGGCCGGACCATGTCCTGCGCTCGATCGAGGACCTCCGGGGCCACTCGATCGCGGTCCTGGCGGGCTCGACCCAGCAGGACTACCTGAAGACCACGTTCTCGGGCCTGCGGATCGACGCCCGCGCCGACGCCGTGCAGAACCTGGAAGTCGGCTTCCAGCGCGTGCAGTCCCACATGGACGACGCCGTGGTGGCCGATTTCTACGTCGGCGAACTGCTGGCGCAGGAATACAGGCTCGTCGCCACCCCCATCATCTTCCAGCCCACCCAGGCCTACTTCGCCTCCCCGAAAGGCCGGCACCCGGAGGTCCTGGCGGCCATCGACCGCCACCTCAGCGCCTGGCAGGCCACGCCGGGCTCGTTCTATTACCGCACGCTGGACAGCTGGCGCCTGCCGCGATCCCAGACCCTGCTGGACCGCCACGGCCTCTGGATCGTCGCCGGCCTGAGCGGCCTGCTGACCCTGGCCCTGATCGCCACGCTGCTGCTGCGCATCCAGCTCGGCCGGCAACGGCGGCGCCTGCGGCGCACCGAACGCCGCCTGGGCGCGATCATGGACGCCATCGACGCCTCGGTCGGCATCAAGGATCTGGACTTCCGCTACACCTTCGCCAACCGCAAGCAGGAGGAGTTCCTGGGGCTGGGCGAAGGCAAGCTCATCGGCCTGCGGGACGACGAGGCCCTGACGGACGCCGATTCCCTGGACAGCATCCACCGCAGCGACCAGGCCGTCGTGGATTCGCGCGAGCGCAGCGTATCCCAGATGACCATCCGGCCGCCCCACGGCGAACCCCGCACCTTCCTGACGATCAAGGCGCCCATGCGCGGCCCGGACGGCGCCCTGGAAGCCATCTGCACGGTCGCCACCGACATCACCGAACGCCTGCGCGCCGAGGAAACCGCCCACCACCTGGCCGTCTACGATACGCTGACCGGCCTGCCCAACCGGCGCACGGCGCTGGGCCACCTGACCCAGATGATCGAGGCGGCCCGGCAGGGCCGGTCCATCGGCGCCCTGCTGCTGATCGACCTGGACGGCTTCAAGCGGATCAACGACATGCACGGGCACGGCACGGGCGACCAGGTGCTGTGCGGCATCGCGGACCGCCTGCGGACCAGCGTGCGCGACCGGGACCTGGTGTCGCGCGTCAGCGCCGACGAATTCATCGTGCTGCTCGACGACCTGGGCGGCAACGTCAGCGACGCGGCCCGCAACGCCATGCACGTGGCCGAGAAGATACGGCTCGCCATCTGCAACAGCGCGTTCTCCATCCAGGACAAGCCCGCCTACGTCACCGCCAGCATCGGCCTGACCCTGATCCACACCGACAGCCAGACCACCGATACCGTGATGCGCGAGGCCGACATGGCCACCCACCGCGCGAAGCAGCATAGCGGCAACCAGGTCACCTTCTACGAGCAGAGCCTGCAGTCCGAGGTCGAGCAGCGGCTCTGGCTGGAGCACGACCTGCTGCAGGCCATCGGCACGCCCAGCCTCACCCTGCACGTGCAGCCGCAGTTCGGCCGCGACGGGCGCGTCACCGGCGGCGAGCTGCTGGCCCGCTGGACCCACCCCACCCGGGGCGCCGTCTCGCCCGCCCTGTTCATCCCCGTCGCGGAGGAAACCGGCCTGATCAGCCTGCTGGGGTCCTGGTCCCTGCAGTTCGCCTGCGACGCCCTGCTGGCCCTGAGGGAAGAAGGCGAAACCTATCCCCTGTCCCTGAACGTCAGCCCCCGGAGGCTGATGGAGCCCCAGTTCACCGAATACGTCCGCGACACGCTGGCCAGCAAGGGCGTGCCCGGCAACCGGCTGATCTTCGAGATCACCGAAGGCGTGCTGATCCAGGACATGCAGGCCGTGGCCCGGCGCATGCAGGCGCTGTCCCTGCTGGGCATCCGTTTTTCCATCGACGATTTCGGCACCGGCTATTCCAACCTGGCCTACCTGAAGCGCCTGCCGCTGTACGAACTGAAGATCGACAAGAGCCTCGTCCAGGACATCCCCAACGACAGCGACAGCGTCGCCATCGCGCAGCTGATCCTGGCCATGGCCGACCAGCTCAACCTGCGCGTGGTCGCCGAGGGCGTGGAGACCGAGGCGCAATCCCGGTTCCTGGTCGAACACGGCTGCCACGCCCTGCAGGGCTACCTGCTGGCCCGCCCCATGCCGCTCGAGGCCTGGCTGGACGTGGTGCGCGCGCGGCGGCGGCCCGCCGGCGATCCGGCCTGAGGCCCTCTCCGGGGAAGCGGACAAAAGGAAAGGGCCGGCATGCCGGCCCTTTCGACGGGAGGCCGCCCGGCCGGCGCCGCCAGGGCGGGACCGGCCGGGCGAGGCGCCCTACTTGAACATATTGTTGTAGTCCTGGTCCGACGTGCCCGGCGTCTGGCCGTCGGCCCCGGCGCCGTAGCCGCCGAAGTTGCCCATGTCGAGCTTGACGTCCTCGATGTTGACCTGGGGGCGGTCGGCCTTGTAGTGGGTGACCATGCCCGGATACAGCAGCACCAGGATCACCATGACGATCTGGATCGCGATGAAGGGGATCGAGCCCCAGTAGATCTGGCCGGTGGTGACCTTGGCGATGGTCTTGCCGGTGACCCGGTCCTGGTAGTCTTCCTTGGGCGCCACCGATCGCAGGTAGAACAGCGCGAAACCGAACGGCGGGTGCATGAAGGACGTCTGCATGTTCACGGCCAGCAGGATGCCCAGCCAGATCAGGTCGATGCCCATCTTGTCCGCCACCGGCCCGATCAGCGGCACGATGATGAAGGCCAGCTCGAAGAAGTCCAGGAAGAAGGCCAGGAAGAAGGTCAGGATGCTGACCACGACCAGGAAGCCCATCTCGCCGCCCGGCAGGCCGGTGAGCAGGTGCTCGACCCACAGGTCGCCGTTCACGCCGCGGAAGGTCAGGCTGAACACCGAGGAGCCGATCAGGATGAACACCACGAAGCAGGTCAGCGTCGTGGTGGTGTCCATGGCCTGGCGCAGCAGCTTGAAGTTCAGCCGCCGCTTGATCATGGCCATCACCAGCGCGCCGACCGCGCCCATGGCGCCGCCTTCGGTGGGCGTGGCCACGCCGATGAAGATCGTGCCCAGCACCAGGAAGATCAGCGCCAGCGGCGGGATCATGACGAAGGTCACGCGCTCGGCGATCTGCGACAGCAAGCCCAGGCGCAGGACCTTGTTGAGCCCGGCCATGACGAAGGCCGCCGCGCCCCAGACCAGGATGCTGGTGACGATCAGCTCGTCCACGTGCGCCCCGTCGTCCAGCATCAGTTCCACGCCGCCGACGGAAATGCCCACGGCCAGCGCCATCAGCACCAGCAGCGAGGGAATGCCGTGGCCGCCGTTGGGCTCGACGAAGGTGCGCGCCTCGGGCGGAATGGCCGGCGCCAGCTTGGGCCGGAACAGCGCCATCAGGACGACGTACAGGATGTACAGCCCCGTCAGGGCGAAGCCCGGCAGGAAGGCGCCCTTGTACATGTCGCCGATGGAACGGCCCAGTTGGTCGGCCAGCACGATCAGCACCAGCGACGGCGGGATGATCTGCGACAGCGTGCCGGAGGCCGCGATCACGCCGGCCGCGAGACGGCGGTCATAGCCGTAGCGCAGCATGATGGGCAGCGAGATCAGGCCCATCGAGATCACCGAGGCGGACACCACGCCGGTGGTCGCCGCCAGCATCGCGCCCACCAGGATGACCGCGATCGCCAGGCCGCCGCGCAGCGGGCCGAACAGCTGGCCGACGGTCTCCAGCAGGTCCTCGGCCATGCCGGAGCGCTCCAGGATCAGGCCCATGAAGGTGAAGAACGGCACCGCCAGCAGGGACTCGTTGCCCATCACGCCGAACACGCGCTGCGGCAGGGCCTGGAACAGGGCCGGGGACAGCAGGCCCATGTCGATGCCGATCAGGCCGAACAGGATGCCGTTGGCCGCCAGCGAGAAGGCCACCGGGAAGCCCAGCAGCAGCAGGACCACCAGCATGCCGAACATGATCGGCGCCATATAGGCCAGAAACAATGCTTCCATGGTCAGTGCCCCTCATGCGAGGCGGCCTCGCGCTGTTGCGCCTCGCGGGCGATTTCTTCGGCGAGCAGTTCCTCGGCGGACTTGCCCGTGTGCACGTCGCGGGGATCGGGGCACTGGCCGCGCAGGCAGCCGATGCACTTGATCAGGTGCGAGACGCCGGCTGCCACCAGCAGGGCGAAGCCGATGGGGATCAGCAGCTTGGCCGGCCAGCGGATCAGGCCGCCCGCGTTCGAGGACTGTTCATGATTGACGTAGGCGTCCATGAAGAACGGCCAGGACAGCCACATGATGAGCCCGCAGGCGGGCAGCAGGAAGAACAGCACGCCGATGATTTCGATCCAGAGCTGGGTGCGCCGGGGAAAGCGCGAGGCCAGGACGTCGACGCGGACGTGTTCGTTCTTGAGCAGGGTGTAGCCGGACGCCAGCAGGAAGATGGCGCCGAACAGATACCACTGCAGTTCGAGCCAGGCGTTGGAACTGACGTTGAACAGCTTGCGTACCGTCGCGTTGGTGGCGCTGACGAGTACCGCGAGCAGGATCAGCCAGGTCACGGCCCGGCCCACGCGGCGATTGACGGCGTCGATCGCTCGCGACAGGGCGAGAAGTGCATTCATGGTGAGAGCCGATGAAAAAAGTGTTGCGGCCGGACACGCGCAAGCCCCCTCGAGGGGGGCTGGTGCGCGATCCGGTCATGAGCGGCCTTCAAAAGCAGGCCGGCACGAGGCGTCGATTACTTGGCCGCCGTGGCCATGTATTGGTCGAAGCTGCCTTCGGCGATCCGGAACCACGGGATTTCATGGTCGCGGAAGCCCATGTAGGCGTCGTGGATCTTCTTGAAGCCGGGATCCTTGGCGGACAGTTCCGCATAGGTTTCCTGGGCGGCCTTGTAGCAGGCGTCCATGACGGGCTTCGGGAAGGCGCGCAGCTTGGCGCCTTCGGCGATCAGGCGCTTGAGGGCGTTCGGGTTTTCCGCGTCGTAGGTGGCGATCATGGTGTTGGTCGCCAGGGCGGAGGCCTGGTCGAGCACGGCCTGGTAGTGCTTGGGCAGGGCTTCGTACTTGTCCTTGTTCACGTACAGGGACACCTGCAGCGTGCCTTCCCACCAGCCGGGGAAGTAGTAGAACGGCGCCACGCGATGGAAGCCGAGCTTCTCGTCGTCGTAGGGTCCGATCCACTCGGCCGCGTCGATGGTGCCCTTTTCCAGGGACGGATAGATGTCGCCGCCGGCGATCTGCTGCGGCACCACGCCGAGCTTCATCAGCACCGCGCCGGCGAAGGCCGCCGTGCGGAATTTCAGGCCCTTGAGGTCTTCGACCGTCTTGACTTCCTTGCGGAACCAGCCGCCCATCTGGGTGCCGGTGTAGCCGCAGGGGAAGTTGACGATGTTGAACTTGGCGAACAGTTCGCGCAGGAGCTTCATGCCATCGCCGTGGCGCATCCAGGCGTTGTACTGGCGGGTGTTCAGGCCGAAGGGCACGGCGCCGTCGAAGCACAGGGCCGGGTCCTTGCCGTAGTAGTAGTAAGACGCGGTATGGCCGCATTCGACCGTGCCGTTCTGCACGCCGTCGAGCACGCCCAGGGCGGGCAGGATCTCGCCGCCGGGGAAGGCGCGGATCTGGAACTTGCCACCGGTCGCCTCGGACACGAACTTGGCGATGTTTTCGCCGCCCGAGTAGATGGCGTCGGCGCTGCGTGGGAAGCTGGAGGCCAGGCGCCAGGAGATGGCGGGGGATTCCTGGGCGAAAGCGGGAGCGGCCAGGGTGGCGCCGCCAGCGGCCGCGCCGAGGGCAGCCTTCTTGAGGAAGGAACGACGTTGCATGAGAGAGAGCCCCTAAGTTGGTTGGTAAACCGGTCAAATGTGCCGTTTTGTAAACGGTCGAGAGCGCGTGCATGATGCACGAAACTTGAAGCTTCCCGCAATCAGTAATAACGCCTAGTGTTTTTCCCGATTGAATCTGCCAATTTCCATGACGGCAATAGGGAAACCCACCTACCCGGCCGCCCCCGGGCATTTCCCCCACCCGTATGCGACAATGCCGATTTGGTCATCCCGACCCCCCGGCGTGCCACCCTCTTCCGATTCCTTCAGCCTGGTCCGGATCGCCCTGCCGGCGTTCGGCCCTTCCCTGCTCTTCGGCCTGGGCGAAGGCGCCATCTACCCTGTCCTCGCCCTGAGCGCCCGCGATCTGGGCGCCAGTTCCGCGCAGGCCGGCCTGATCGTGGCCCTGATCGGCATCGGCTCGATGATGGCCAACCTGCCAGCCGCTGCGCTGGCCAACCGCTATGGCGAACGCCGGGCCATGATCGGCGCGGCCGTCGTCAGCCTGGCCGCCCTGGTCCTGTGCCTGATCGCCCGCGCCCCCTGGGTCTTCGGCCTGGGCGTCCTGATGATCGGCCTGGCCAGCTCCGTCTTCCTGCTGGCGCGCCAGACCTACCTGATCGAGGCCGTGCCGCCCTCCATGCGCGCGCGCGCCATGTCCACCCTGGGCGGCACCATGCGGGTGGGCCTGTTCGCGGGCCCCTTCATGGCCGCCGGCTTCATCCACCTGATGGGGCTGCCGGGGGCCTACTGGGCCGCCATCCTGGCCTTCCTGGGCACGGGCATCCTGGCCTTCACCATCCCGGACCTCGAACCCCGCGACCGCGCCGCGAACCGCGACGCCCCGCCCCTGTCCCTGGTTAGCCTGGCGCGCACGCACGCCGGCGTCTTCCTGACGCTGGGGGTGGCCACCGGGCTGGTCTCGGCGATCCGGTCCTGCCGCCAGATCGTCATCCCGCTCTGGGCCGACCAGATCGGCCTGGACGCCACGGCGACCGCCCTGATCTACGGGGTCATGGGCGGCGTGGACATGCTGCTGTTCTATCCGGCCGGCCGGATCATGGACCTGCGCGGCCGCCACTGGGTCGCCCTGCCCTGCATGCTGATCATGGGCGCCAGCCTGGTCGCCATCCCCTGGACCACGGGATTCGCCGGCCTGCTGGCGGTCAGCATGGTGCTGGGCGTGGGCAACGGCATCGGCTCGGGCATCATCATGACCATCGGCGCCGACGCCTCGCCCGCCGCCGACCGCACCCGGTTCCTGGGCATCTGGCGGCTGATCACCGACCTCGGCGGCGGCGGCGGGCCTCTGCTGATGTCCGGCATCACCGCCGTCCTGTCGCTCGCCGGCGGCATCACCACCGTCGGCGCCCTGGGCTTCGTCGCCGCCTGGATGTTCTGGCGCTGGCTGCCCCGCAAAACCGCCCTCCCCTGACCATGCCGCACACAGCCCCCGAACCCCGCGCCGCCGACACCCATGCCGCCGTACGCGCCGCCCTGTTCCTGGTGCTGGTCGGCATGTGCGCCGCGCTGCACATCTGGAAAGTCCCCCCGGCCCTGCCCCAGCTGCAGGCCGAATTCCGGCTCAGCCTGGTCGAATCGGGCTTCCTGCTGTCGGCCGTGCAGCTCGGCGGACTGATCCTGGGCCTGCCGATCGCCCTGGTGGCGGAACGCATCGGCCTGCGCCGCTGCATCCTGGCCGGCCTGGCCATCCTGGCGGCCGCCTCGACGCTGGGCGCCTGGCTGGACTCCAGCCTGCTGGTGCTGCTGTTCCGCGCGGCGGAAGGCTGCGGCGTCCTGATGGTGGCCATGCCGATCCCGGCGCTGATCCGCCGCCTAGTGCCGCCGGACCGGCTGAGCCGCATCATGGGCCTGTGGGGCAGCTACATGCCGCTGGGCACCGTGATCATCCTGCTGGCGGGGTCCTGGATCCTCAGCCTGGGCAGCTGGCAGCTGCTGTGGTCGCTGCTGGCGGCGCTGACCCTGTGCTGCCTGCTGCTCACCCTGCGCCTCGTGCCGCCGGATCCCGTCGCCGCCGGCGGCCCGCCCCGGGACTCCCTGGCGCGGATGGCGCGCATGACCCTGGGGTCGGCGAGCGTCTGGCTGGTCGCCCTGATCTTCGGCCTGTACGCGGGCCAATGGATGGCGGTGATCGGGTTCCTGCCGACGATCTACGCCGCCCAGGGCATCGGCGGCACCACGGCGGGCCTGCTGACGGCCATCGTGGCGGGCGCCAACGCGATCGGCAATCTGTCCGCCGGCCGCCTGCTGCACCACGGCGTGGCCGGCTGGCAACTGCTGGTCACGGGGCTGGCGACCATGATCCTGTGCGCCTGGGCCGCATTCGGCGCCGGCCTGCCGGCCACGGGCCAGTTCGTGGCCGTGCTGATGTTTTCCATGGTGGGCGGCCTGGTGCCGACCACCCTGTTCGTGCTGGGGCTGACCCTGGCGCCCTCCCCGCAGACCGCCTCCACGACCATCGGCTGGATGCAGCAATGCTCGTCCCTGGGCCAGTTCGTCGGACCGCCCTTCGTGGCCTGGGTGGTCAACCGGGCCGGCGGCGACTGGCAATGGACCTGGACCGCCACCGCCGCCTTCGCGGCGACAGGCATCGTCCTGGCGGTGCTGATCGGCCTGCGGGCGCGGCCCGCTACACGATAGGCGGCACGGGCAGGCCCGACTGGGCCCAGTCCACGGGCGCGGCCACGGGCAGGAGGCGGCTGGGGCAGTCCGGATCGGCCAGGTTCACCCGGCGCTCCGGAATGGCATGGCTCCAGCGGATCGAGTAGAAGATCTTGACCACGGGCAGCTCCGGCGCCTCGGGATTCTGCGCCACCACCAGGCCCAGCTCGCTCTGCGTCAGGCTGACGATGGATCCCAGCGGATAGCGTCCCACCGTGCGCACGAAGGCGCCCAGCACGTCCATGTCGAACTGGCCTTCGGACTTCAGCATCTTGTACAGCGCGAAGGCCGGATCCCAGCCCTTCTTGAAGGGCCGCGTCGAAGTGACTTCGTCGTAGTAATTGCAGATGGCCGCCATCCGGGCCAGCAGGCTGAGGTCTTCGCCGGCCAGGCCGTCGGGAAAGCCCTTGCCGTCGATGCGCTCGTGGTGGTGCAGGCAGACGTCGACGACCTCGGGCGGCACGTCCGGATCCCGGCGCAGCACCTCGGCGCCGCTTTGCGGATGCTTGCGCAGCAGTTCCTGGGGCGGCTGGATCGGGCGGCCGAGCTTGCCGGGCGCCTCGTCGGGGTCGCGAACCTTGCCGATGTCGTGCAGCAGGCCGGCCATCCCGGCCAAACGCACCTGGTCCTCGGACAGCTCCAGGGTCCGCGCCAGCGAGGTCATCAGCGCCGCCACGGCCACGGAATGCGCATAGAGATACTGGTCGGCGCGCTTGATGCGCGCCAGGCTGGTGAGCGCGTCCGGGTGGCCGTCGATGGAATCGGCCATGTCCTGGACCAGGCCCTCGATCTGCCGCAGGTCGATCTTGCCCGCCAGGTCCACGTCGGCGAACAGCTGCTGGACCTGTTCCCGCGAACCTTCGATGATGTCCCTGGCGTCGTCGAAGGCCTGCTGCTCCGGCGTGGCGGGCGGGGGCGCCGCGTCGGCCGCCTTCGCGGACGGCCGCGCCGCGCCGGGAACCGCCGGCTCGGACCGGGGGGCGGCCTGCGGCACGGACGCGGCGGCGTCCGGCCCGCCGGCGGACACGTCCACGCCCCGGCTGGTGTCGATCAGCACCCATTCCAGCTTCGAGTCCCGCAGGCGGCGCAGCTTGCGCTCGTTCTGGATCAGGAAACGCGAACGCCAGAAGGAATGGTCCAGGAAGGAGCCGCCCAGGTCATGCACGTACATGCCGACGCACAGTTGGGACACGGGGACTTTTTTGATCATGCTCGGGTTCCGGGAAACGGGCGGGGACTGCGCATCAGGCAGCCCCGGCGCCTTGCGGGTGGATGCCCGGGCCGTCGAGGCCTTCCCACCGCGGCCCGGGCACATGGATGTCGAAGAGTTCCAGCACGCGGCACACGGTGTGGTCGATCAGATCGTCCAGCGTGGCCGGGCGCAGGTAGAACGCCGGCAACGGCGGGAAGATCACGCCGCCCATCTCGGTCACCGCCGTCATGTTGCGCAGATGCGCCAGATTGAAGGGAGTTTCCCGCACCATCAGCACCAGCCGGCGGCGTTCCTTGAGGGTCACGTCCGCCGCCCGGGTGATGAGGTTGTCGGACAGGCCGTGCGCCACGGCCGCCAGCGTCCGCATCGAACAGGGGACCACCACCATGCCGGCCGTGCGGAAACTGCCGCTGGCCAGCGCCGCGCCCACGTCGCGATGGTTATGGACGTGATCGGCCAGCGCATGGACGGCCTGGCGATCCAGGCCGAGTTCATGGCGGACGTTGAGCACCCCCGAGGGCGACATGACGAGATGGGTTTCCACCCCGCCGTGTTCCCGGGCGATTTCCAGCAGGCGGGTGGCGTACCGGACGCCGGTCGCGCCGCTGATGCCGACGACCAGCCGCCGGGGAGAACTCACTCGATCGCCCCGGCATCCTTCAGCAGTTGGGCCAGTTCGCCGTTCTGGTGCATTTCGTTCATGATGTCGGTGCCGCCGACGAATTCGCCCTTGACGTAGAGCTGGGGAATCGTCGGCCAGTTGGCGTAGTCCTTGATGCCCTGGCGGACCTCGGGATCTTCCAGCACGTTGACGGTGACCAGCTTGGTGACGCCGGTTTCCTTCAGGATCTGGATGGCGCGGCCGGAAAAGCCGCATTGCGGGAACTGGGCCGTGCCCTTCATGAACAGGACGACCGGGTGGCCGGTGACCGTTTCACGGATGAAATTCTGGACTTCGGATTGGACTGCTTCGCTCATGGTGGTCTCGCTGAATGAATGCCCCACGCCGCGCCTTCGGCTTGCCGCCCCGGAGGGGCGCTTTTTGCCTTAGGACGGCCTGGCGGCAAGAATGCCCCGGGTGACGCGTTCGATGCCGGACAGGTCCCGCTCGCTGGCGACGTCGGCGAACCCCCGGTGCAAGAACAGGGACCGGACGGCCGCCGCCTGGTCCCAGCCGTGTTCCACGCACAGGATCCCGCCCGGAGCCAGATGGTCGGGCGCGCCCTGCACGATCTCGCGCAGGGCGCGCAGGCCATCGGCCTCGTCGGTCAGGGCGCCCCGGGGTTCGAAACGCAGGTCGCCCCGCCCCAGATGCGCATCCCGCGCGTCGATGTACGGAGGATTCGACACGATCAGATCGAATCGCGCCGAGCCCAACTCGGTATCGTACCAATTCCCGTGTGAAAACAATAGTTTTGCCCCCAAGTCGCGTGCGTTCTTTCGCGCCACGTCCAGGGCCTCGGCGCTGAGGTCGGTGGCCCGCACCCGCGCGTCGGGCCGTTCCAGCGCCAGCGTCACCGCCACGATGCCGCTGCCCGTGCCCAGGTCCAGCACATGGGGCTCGCGCACGTCCCGGATCGCCCGCAGGCCGCATTCGACCAGCAGCTCGGTGTCCGGCCGGGGGATCAGCACCGCCGGGGTGACCTGGAAATCGCGCCCGAAGAATTCCCGGTGCCCCAGGATGTAGGCGATGGGCTCGCCCGCCGCCCGGCGGGCCTCCAGCGCCCGGTAGGCGGCGACCCGCGCCGGGTCCAGGGGATCGGCGTCGTGCGCGATCAGCCAGGCGCGCGTCACCCCCAGCACCCGCTGCCACAGCAGATGGGCCTCCAGGCGCGGCAGGGGGCTGGCCGCCAGGGATTCGCGCAGGGTCAGGGTCATTCCAGCGCCAGCGCGGCAAGCTGTTCGGCCTGGTGCTCGGCGAGCAGCGCGTCGGTCAGCTCATCCAGATCGCCGTCCATCACCTGCGCCAGCTTGTACAGCGTCAGGTTGATGCGGTGGTCGGTGACGCGCCCCTGCGGGAAGTTGTAGGTGCGGATGCGCTCCGACCGGTCGCCGGATCCCACCAGGCTCTTGCGCTGGGCGGCCTCGCGGGCATGGACTTCCCGCTGCTGCCGGTCCTTGAGGCGCGCGGCCAGCACCTGCAGGGCCTTGTCCTTGTTGCGGTGCTGCGAGCGGTCATCCTGGCATTCCACCACCAGGCCGGTCGGCAGGTGAGTGATGCGCACCGCGGAATCGGTCTTGTTGATGTGCTGCCCCCCCGCTCCGCTGGCGCGGAACGTGTCGATGCGCAGGTCGTTGGGATCGATCCGGATGTCGGCCTGGGGATCCGCCTCGGGCATCACCGCCACCGTGCAGGCCGACGTGTGCACCCGGCCCTGGGACTCGGTCTCGGGCACGCGCTGGACGCGGTGGGCGCCGGACTCGAACTTCAGCCGGCCGTAGACGCCGCCGCCCTCGACGTGGGCGATGACTTCCTTGTAGCCGCCCAGTTCGGACGCGCTCTCGGACATCAGCTCCACCCGCCAGCCGCGGACTTCCGCATAGCGGGTGTACATGCGCAGCAGGTCGCCCGCGAACAGGGCGCTTTCGTCGCCCCCCGTGCCGGCGCGGATTTCCAGGAAGACGCTGCGGTCGTCGTCCGGGTCCTTCGGCAGCAGCAGGATCCGCAGTTCGGCTTCCAGCGCCTCGATGCGGGCGTCGGCGCCCGCCAGTTCCTCTTCGGCCAGCGCCTTCATGTCGGGGTCGGACAGCATGTCGCGCGCCGCGTCCCGATCGTCGCATGCCCGCCGCCAGGATTCGAACACCCGCACCACGGGTTCCAGTTCGGCGCGCTCGCGCGTCCATTTGCGGAAGCGGTCCATGTCGTCGGCGCTGTCCGGTTCGGCCAGCAGGGCGTCGATCTCGGCCAGGCGATGGCCGAGCTGTTCCAGGCGGCTGCGCATCGAACTTTTCATGGAGGGAGGTTCCGGGAAATCACAAGGAAGCCAGGACCCGGCCCGCGCGGAACCGGATCGGCACGAAGAGAGGAGGATCGCCGCTACCGGCGGCGGGCGCCGGATTCGGGCAGCAGGCGGGGCAGCAGCGTCAGCAACTGGGCGCGCTCGGCGCCTTCGCTGCGGTTCAGGGCGGCCAGCGGGCCGTGCATGTACTTGTGCGTCAGGCTGTGCGCCAGGAGTTCGAGCACGGCTTCCGGGTCGTCGCCGCGGGCCAGCAGCCGCCGGGCACGGTCCAGCTCGGCCAGGCGCAGAGCGTCGGCGCTTTGCTGGTAGTCGATGATCGCCGGCACGATTTCGCGGTTGCTGAGCCAGTGCATGAAATGCCGCACCCGGGCTTCGATGATGGCTTCGGCCTGGACCACGGCGGCGCGGCGCGCGTCGGTGCCCGACTGCACCATGCGGCCCAGGTCGTCGACCGTGTACAGGTAGACGTCGGCCAAGCGGCCGACTTCGGGCTCGATGTCGCGCGGCACGGCCAGGTCGACCATCACCATGGGACGGTGGCGCCGCGCGCGCGCGGCCCTTTCCACCATCCCCAGGCCGAGGATGGGCAGGGACGAGGCCGTACAGGAGACGACCACGTCGAATTCGGCCAGGTGGTCCGGCAGCGCCGACAGCTTCAGCGTGCGGGCGTCGAACTGGGCGGCCAGGGTCTCGGCGCGCTCCAGCGTGCGGTTGGCCACCGCGATCTGGCGCGGCCGCACCGCCGCGAAGTGGGTGGCGCAGAGTTCGATCATCTCGCCCGCGCCGATGAACAGCACGTTGCTACAGGACAGGTCCCCCAGCACGCGCTCGGTCAGGCGCACGGCGGCGGCGGCCATGGACACGGAATGCGCGCCGATGGCCGTCTGCGAGCGGACTTCCTTGGCGACGGAGAAGGTGCGCTGGAACAGCTGGTGCAGCAGCGTGCCCAGCGTGCCGGCCTGTTCGGCCGTGCGCACGGCGTCTTTCATCTGGCCGAGGATCTGCGGCTCGCCCAGCACCATGGAATCCAGGCCGCTGGCCACGCGGAAGGCATGGCGCACGGCGTCGTTCTTCTGGTATTGGTAGAGATGCGGCGCCAGCAGGCCGGTTTCCAGGCGGTTGAATTCCGCCAGCCAGGCGGGCAGTTCCGGCGCGACGCCGGAATCGGCCGCGCAGTAGATTTCCGTGCGGTTACAGGTGGACAGGATGGCGGCTTCGCGCACGCCGCTGCCGAACGCGGACCGCAGGGCCGCCAGCGCGGGCTTGACCAGCTCGAGCGGAAACGACACGCGTTCCCGCACGGAAACCGGCGCGGAAACGTGGTTCAAGCCAAAGGTCAGGACGTCGACGGACATGCCCGCAAGAGAAAGTTGCACATGAAGTTGGACTGTATTATAAGGCGCAGCGGACGGCCATGGAATGCCGATCGTCTCTTTTGAGCGTCGTTGTCTGCACAGGATCAAATTTTCATGTATGATTCTGCGTCTTGGCCCGGTAGCTCAGTCGGTAGAGCAGAGGATTGAAAATCCTTGTGTCGGTGGTTCGATTCCGCCCCGGGCCACCAAGCATGCGCATCAGCCCTTGGTTCCGAACGGAATCGAGGGCTTTTCGCTTTTCGCCACCCGGAACCGCGCCGCCTCGCGGCGGCCATGACCTCCCGGCCGGTGCTAAGCTTCGAGATTGCCCACTCCCATCCCGGTATCCCCCTTGAATGCCCGTCAACTGCTCGGCCTCGTCCTGCTGACACTGATGTGGGGCTTGAACTGGCCCGTGATGAAGCTGGGCCTGCGCGAGTGGAGTCCGCTGTGGTTCCGCGCCGTCACCATGGCTGGCGGGGCCCTGGCGCTGCTGGCCTATTACTGGCGGCAGGGCGGGATTCCGCTGCTGCCGCGCGGCGCGCGGCAATGGCGCAGCGTCGTCGTGCTGGGCCTGCCCAACGTGATGGGCTGGCACGGCCTGTCCATCATCGGGGTCGCCCATCTGCCGGCCGGGCGCGCGGCCATCCTGGGCTTCACCATGCCCGTGTTCACCGTCCTGCTGTCGGTGCTTTTTTACGGCGAGCGCTTCACGGCACGCCTGGCCCTGGCCGTCGCCGCCGTCCTGGTCGCCATTGCCCTGCTGCTGTGGAACGAGCTCGGCACGCTGACCGGCAGCCCCGAAGGCATCGTGTGGATGCAGGCCGCCGCGTTCTGCTGGGCCCTGGGCACGGTCTGGATGCGGCGCGCGAAACTGCTGGCGCTGGCGCCCGAAACCCTGCTGATCTGGATGCTGGGGCTGTCTTCGCTGGCCCTGGGGCTGGTGGCCTGGGCCAGCGAGCCCGCGCCGCACTGGCCAACCGGCGCCGCCATGTGGGGCGTGCTGGCATGGTCGGTGCTGCTGAACTACGGCGCCGCCCAGGTCATCTGGTTCGCCATGGCGCGCGCGCTGCCGGCATCGACCAGCGCCATGAGCGTCACCGCCATCCCGATCGTCGGCATCCTGAGCAGCATGCTGATCGGCGAACAGCCCACCTGGCAGGACGGCCTGGCCGTCGTGTGCGTGGTGGTGGCCATCAGCGCCGTCCTGCTGCGGCGCCGCTGAAGCGCGCCAGGTACGATCATGAATTCCCGCCTGCTGCTGCTCAACAAGCCTTTCGGCGTGCTGACCCAGTTCAGCGACGACCAGGGCCGCGCCACGCTGAAGGACTTCGTCGACGTGCCCGGCGTCTACCCGGCCGGACGGCTGGACCGCGACAGCGAAGGCCTGCTCCTGCTGACCGACGACGGCCGCCTGCAGGCGCGCATCGCCGACCCCCGGCACAAGATGACGAAGACCTACTGGGTGCAGGTCGAAGGCGAGCCGGCCGAGGCCCAATTGCAACGCCTGCGGACCGGTGTGGACCTGAAGGACGGCCCCACCCTGCCCGCCCAGGCCCGCCTGCTGGCGGAACCGCGGCTCTGGCCGCGCGATCCGCCGGTGCGTTTCCGCAAAAGCATCCCGACCGCCTGGCTGGAAATCACCATCCGCGAAGGCCGCAACCGCCAGGTGCGGCGCATGACCGCGGCTGTGGGATTGCCGACCTTGCGCCTGGTGCGAATCGGCATCGGGCCCTGGCGCCTGGAAGATCTGCCGCCCGGCGCATGGCGCGAGGTCGATCCGCCACCCGGCACCAGCGCCCCGATGGCGGGCGCCCTTTGGGCCAAGGCGCCATTCCGTCTATGATGCAGAATCCGGAAACCGCGCCACCAGCGCCATGGATACTGCATTGCAAGGTCATGTTCTGCTGCTGGACCTGGACCGGTTCAAGCCCGTCAACGACACATTCGGCCATGCCGCCGGGGACGATTGCGCCGCCACCGCCCTGCTGCGAGCCGACGCCGACATGTACCGGGCCAAAGCGATGTCGCGCAAGCCCCGCCCATGACACGACACCGATATCCGATCCAGGCGCACGACGTCGAATTCACCGCCATCCGCGCTCAAGGCGCGGGAGGCCAGAACGTCAACAAGGTTTCCAGCGCCGTCCATCTGCGCTTCGACATTCATGCTTCCACGCTGCCCGAATCCGTCCGCGAGCGGCTGCTGGGCCTGCGCGATCATCGCATCACGGCGGCGGGCATCATCGTGATCAAGGCGCAATCCAGCCGCAACCAGGTGCAGAACCGGCAGGAGGCGCTGGCGCGCCTGCAGGAGATGATCGACCGTGCCGGCGACATCCCCGAAGCCCGGCGCCCCACGCGACCCACGCAGGGGGCCAGGCGTCGACGTCAACAGGCAAAGACCGAACGCAGCGCCCTCAAGCAGTTGCGCGCCAAGGTGGCGACGGACTGACCGTGTTCAGGCGCGCTGTGCCAGCGCCCAGGCCACGTGCTCGCGCACCAGGGCGCTTTCATGGTCGGCGCGGCCGAGCAAGGCGGCGCGCAGTTCCCCGGCCTGCGCCGCGTCGGCTTCGCGCAGCGCATTGCCCAGCGCCACGGCGATGTTGCGCAGCCAGCGCTCGTGATCGATGCGCCGGATCGGCCCGCCCTCGGTCCGCTTGAGGAACGTCTCTTCGTCCCAGGCGAACAGCTCGACGAGCCGGCGGCCGACCAGCGGCGCGCGCTCGTCGAAATCGGGCAATTCCGTGGTCTGCGCGTATTTGTTCCAGGGACAGAACGTCTGGCAGTCGTCGCAGCCGTAGATGTGGTTGCCCATCCGCGGGCGCAGTTCCTCGGGGATGGGGCCGTGGTTCTCGATGGTGAGATAGGAAATGCAGCGGCGCGCGTCCACCACGCCCGGCGCGACGATGGCGCCCGTGGGGCAGACGTCGATGCAGGCGGTACAGGTGCCGCAATGCGCGCTCACCGGATCGGAGGGCTCCAGCGCGAAGTCCACGAAGATCTCGCCCAGGAAGAACATCGACCCCGCATCGCGCGAGAGCACCAGGGAATGCTTGCCGCGCCAGCCCAGGCCGCTGCGGCTGGCCAGTTCCTTTTCCAGCACGGGCGCGGAATCGGAAAAGACGCGGTAGCCGAACGGACCGACCAGCGCCTCGATGCGGTCGCACAGCTTTTGCAGGCGCGCGCGCACGACCTTGTGGTAGTCGCGTCCCCGGGCATAGAGCGACACCACGCCCTCGCCGGGATCGGCCAGCCGCGCGCGTTCGCGGGCCTGCCAGTCGGGCGCGGCATCGCGCGGCAGGTAAGGCATGCGCGCGGTGATCACGCTCACCGTGCCGGGCACCAGTTCGGCCGGACGCGCGCGCTTGAGGCCATGCCGCTCCATGTAGTGCAGGTCGCCGTGATAGCCCAGGGCGAGCCATTGCAGCAGACGCGGCTCGGCCGAGGACAGATCCACCCCCGAGACGCCGATGTCGGAAAACCCCAGTTCCCGTGCCCAGGCCCGGATCTGGCGGCCCCACTGATTGTTGCCGTTCATCGGGAAATTATAGGGAAATCGCCTCCCTGGCCCACGGTCCGGAAAACCCCGGCGGGCATCGGCCATGCCGCGGCCCGAAGGCTCGCGCACGCGCATCAGTTTCGCTTCATCTTTCCGTCGTAAGATGCCCGGATGCGCATCCTCCTGATCGAAGACGACCCCTCGCTGGGCGATTCCCTGCAGTCATGGCTGCGGATGGACGGCTACACGGTGGACTGGCTGCAGCGCGGCGACCAGGCCGCCGCCGCGCTGGCCACGCACGAATACCAGTGCGTCCTGCTGGACCGCGGCCTGCCCGGCCTCGACGGCGACGCCGTCCTGCGGGCCCTGCGCGCGGCCGGGACGCCGCGCGCCCGCCTGCCGGTGATCGTGATCACGGCGCGCGACACGGTGGCCGACCGCGTGCAGGGCCTGGACCTGGGCGCGGACGACTACCTGGTCAAGCCCTTCGACCTGGAAGAGCTGTCGGCCCGCGTGCGCGCGGCCCTGCGCCGGAGCGCGGCGCAGGACACCCCCGAATTGCGCCATGGCGCGGTGGCCCTCGATCCGGCCGCCAAGCGCGTGACGCTGGACGGCGCGCCGGTCACGCTCACCGCGCGCGAATTCGCCGTCCTGCATGCCTTGATGCGCCGCCCCGCCCACATCCTGAGCCGCGCCCAGCTGGAAGAAGCCCTGTACGGCTGGGGCGAGGAAGTGGAGAGCAACGCCATCGAAGTCCATGTCTACAACCTGCGCAAGAAGCTGGGCAACCGGTTCATCGTGACGGTGCGCAATCAGGGCTACGGGCTGTGTCCCGCATGAATCCCCTTCGACGGCCTTGGATCCGGCGCCGGCCCGGAGCTCCGGACGCCACGCCGGCGCGCGGCGGCTGGTCGTTGCGGCGGCGCCTGCTGCTGGCCGTGATGGGAACCAGCGTCGGCCTGTGGCTGACCAGCCTCGCCATCGTGGTCGGGGTGGCCTGGTTCGCCACCAGCGAAGTCTTCGACGACGCGCTGGAAGAAGGCTCGCGCCTGGTCCTGCGGATCGGCCTGCCGGGAGAAGCCGCCGGCGGCATCCGGGATCCCCGCGCGGAGCGCGGCGACACGCTGAAGCTGCGCATGTACTACCAGCTCGTGGCGCCCGACGGCCGTGTGCTCCTGCGGGGCGAGGACACACCGAAAACCGCCTTCCTGCCCGATGCGCGGCACAAGACGATGATCACGGTCCGGGTCGAGGACGAGTTCTGGCGCGTGCACGTGCGTCCCGGCCCGGGCGGCGTCACCGCCCAGGTGGCCCAGCCGATGGAGGAGCGCCTGGACCTGCTGGAGGAGATGGCCGAGAACCTGGCCTGGCCCGCATTGGGGCTGCTGGCGATGCTCGGCCTGCTGAGCTGGTTCCTGATCCGGCGCCTGCTGCGGCCGCTGGAGGACACGGCCATGCTGATCAACGCCAAATCGCCGCATGACCTGACGCCCGTGCGGGCGCCGAACCCGCCGCGCGAACTGCAGCCGATCCTGGACGCGCTCAACGCACTGCTGGCGCGCCTGTCCACGGCGCTGGACAGCGAACGGCGCTTCACGGCCGACGCGGCGCACGAATTGCGCACGCCGCTGGCCGCACTGCGCATGCGCGTGCAGCTCATCGAGCGCGAGCTGCGGTTGCCCGACGCCCATCTGCGTCAGTTGCGCGCCGACCTGGACCGCTGCACCGCATTGGTGGAAAGCCTGCTGGCATTGGCCCGGCTGGAGCCGCAGGCCGAACCCCTGGTGCGCGAAACCGTGGACCTGGAAGCCCTGCTCGACGGCCTGAACATGGAAGCATCGGCCCCGGGCATCCGGATGGAGCGTGCCCTGGCGGTCCCGCGGCTGCGCGCGGCGCCCACGCTGCTGGCCAGCGCGCTGCGCAACCTGATCGACAACGCCGTGCGCTACGGCCGCGAAGGCGGCCGCGTCCGCATCGAATCCTCGCGGCTGCCGCAAGGCGGCACGCGCCTGGCCGTGCGCGACAACGGCGCCGGCGTGCCGCCCGATCAGCGCGCGCGCCTCGGCGAGCGGTTCTTCCGGGTACTGGGCACCGGACAGACGGGCAATGGCCTGGGCCTGTCCATCGTGGCGCGCATCGCGGCGCTGCACGGCGCCACCCTGCGTTTCGAGGACGGGCTGGAGGGCCGGGGGCTGGGCGTCGTACTGGATTTCCCCCCGGATTGAAGTGAAGCGCATCAGATTGCCTTCAGGTTCGTCCTGTCCAATGGAGTTGTCCCGCGAATCGCGGATTCTCACGCACCCATAGAAAGGAATCGCACCATGCGCCATACCGTATCCCTCCTGACCGCCGCCGCCCTGGCCCTGGGCGCCACCACGGCCATCGCCCAGCAATCCAGCTACACGGGCCCCAGCAACGCCCCCAAGGCCGCCGCGCAAGGCGGCTACTCGGGGCCCGGCGCCGCGCAGCTGACGACGGTCAAGCAACTGCTCGACACGGGCCGCGACGATCAGCCCGCCCGGCTGCAGGGCCGCATCGTCTCGTTCGAGGGCGACGAGCGCTACACCTTCGAGGACGCGACGGGCCGCATGATCGTGGAGATCGACGACGAGGACTTCCCGGCCGGACAGACCGTGAGCGCCGAGCAGCGCGTGGAGCTGATCGGCGAGTTCGACAAGGGGCTGACCCGGGACGAATTCGAAGTGGACCGCGTGATCCTGCTGCCCTGAGCCCGGCGGCACGCCCGCGCGCCGGGGGCGGACGCGGATCCGCCCTGCCTTTCCAACCCCCGGAGGTCCGCACGAGCGGGCCATCCGGATCGACAAGGAAATCGATGAACACTGAAGAAGTCCGCGCCATCCTCACCATCTGCCTGCTGGCCTCGTACGCCGACGGCGACAAGCACGACCGCGAGCGCGAGCAGATCCGCCAGGTCGCGCAAGGACTGGCGGAAGACCAGCGGATCAACCTGCCCGGCCTGTACCAGGAGGTGCTGATGCGCCGGGTGCGACTGGCCGACGTGCTGCCGAAGCTGTCCAGCGGCGAGGCGCGCCAGCTGGCCTATGAAATGGCCGTCTGCGTATGCGAAGCCGACGGCCGGACCAGCGAGCCGGAACAGGCCTTCCTCGCCCGGCTGCGCGAAGCGCTGGGCCAGGCGCCGACGGCATTCGACGCGCAGGCCGACACGCTGGCGGCCGCGCCGCTGGGCACGGCGCCCGTGATGGCCGCGGCGGCACCGGCAACCGCGGCGGGAGGAGGCGCGCCGCATCCCGCCGCGCCCGATGCGACCGATATGCCCGATGCGCCATCCGGCACCGCCGCGCAACGCCGCCCGGGCGCGCTGTCGGCGGCGGAGATGGACAGCAAGATCCTCAATGCGTCGATCCTCAACGGCGCCATCGAACTGCTGCCCGAGAACCTGTCCACGCTGGCCATCATCCCGTTGCAGATGCGGCTGGTCTACCAGATCGGCCAGAGCCATGGCTACGAGCTGGACCGCGGCCACATCAAGGACCTGCTGGCCACCCTGGGCGTGGGCCTGACGTCGCAGTACCTGGAACAGGCGGGCCGCAAGCTGCTCGGCGGCCTGCTGGGCAAGGTGGGCGGGGGCCTGCTCGGCGGCCTGGGCCGCCAGGCGGTCAGCAGCGGCATGAGCTTCGCCTCCACCTATGCGCTGGGCCACGTCGCCCACCAGTACTATGCCGGCGGCCGCGCGCTGAATACGCAGATGCTGCGCGACGCCTACCAGCACGTGATGGCGGACGGCCGCCAGATGCAGGACCGGTACCTGCCGCAGATGCAGGAAATGTCGCGCGGCCTGAACACCGCCAGGATCCTGCAGATGGTGCGCGGGGGCTGACCCCGCGCGCCGGCCAGTCGCGGGAGTTCACGCCGGCCGCGTGGTGATCACGGCCTCCAGGTATTCCCCCGGCACGACGAGCGAGCCATCGCCGCCCCGGTCATGGCCGCGCAGCAGGTCCAGAACCTCCCGGGCCAGCGCATCCCGCCGGCCGGGCGCGAGGGCGGCGAACACCTTGTGCGTCGGACCATAGCAGGCCTCGAAGACCTCCAGCCAATGCTCGGGAGACCGGTAGCGGAACATAAAGGATCGCGGCCGGATCTCCAGGGCATGCCCAGGGAACAGCCTGCGCAGGGCGTCCTCGCTGCCCCAGCGCGTGGGCGGGCGCAGGCCGGGCGCGGGCGGCGGGGCGTAGCGGCCGACCAGCGCCAGCAGCTTCCCGATGAAGCCCTCGGGGGTCCAGTTCGCCAGCCCGATGCGCCCGCCGGGAACGACGACGCGCACGAGCTCCGCGGCGGCCCGCTCCTGGTCCGGCGCGAACATGACGCCGAACGTGGACAGCGCGACATCGTAGCTGCCATCGGCGAATGGCAGGGCCTCGGCATCCGCTTCCTGGAACGAGATGGGCAGGCGCTCGGCCTCGGCCCTCGCCCGGCCCCGCGCGAGCAGCCCGGACACGTAGTCGGTGGAGGTGACCTGCGCGAAACGGCGCGCGGCGGCGAGGGAGGCATTCCCATTGCCGGCCGCCACGTCGAGGACCCGGCTGCCGGCGCGCAGGTCGACCGCCTCGCAAAGATTCTCGCCGACGATCTGCAGCGTGACGCCGATCGCGGCGTAGTCGCCCGACGCCCAGACGGCTTGCTGGCGCTGCTTGACGGCCTGGTAGTCAGGAACGAGATTTTCAGTGGACATGGCATGCTCCTGCGTGTCGATGGCGCGACCGGCGCATCCTTCGCCGGGCCGCGCCGGGATCCCTCCCCGCTCCGTCGGCCCATCATGTCCCCGACCGGCCTCGCGCGCCAGTTCTGTTTCTGAACCGCCCCCCGCCCGGCGGGGGCGTAAACTGGCACTGTCATGGCCGCCGTCGAACGGGAGGGACGCATGGCGCGAGGCAGCTACCAGCAGTTTTGCCCGATCGCGATGGCGGCGGAAGTCCTGTGCCGCCGCTGGACCCTGTTGCTGCTGCGGGAACTGCTGCTGGGATCGTCCAGGTTCAACGCGCTTCGCCGCGGCCTGCCGCGCATGTCCTCCGCCCTGCTCGCCAGGCGCCTGCGCGAACTGGAGGCGGCCGGTATCCTGGTCCGGTGTCCCATCCCCGACGAAACCGACGCCTGCGCATACCGCCTGACGGTCGCCGGCCGGGAACTGCGCCCCATCGTGGAGACCATGGGCGTGTGGGGACAGCGATGGGTCGCCGCCGAGGCCACGCTGCAACATCTCGATGCCGACCTGCTGATGTGGGACGTGCGCCGCCGCGTCGACGTGTCGTCGATGCCGGACCGCCGCAACACGATCCAGTTCATCTTCCCGGAACGTCCCGCCAAGGAACGCTGCTACTGGCTGATCGCCGAACGGGGGCGCGACACCGACCTGTGCACCTTCGACCCGGGATACGAAGTGGACCTCTACGTTTCCACGGACTTGCGCACGCTGACCGAAATATGGCTCGGCCATGCGAGCGCCGCCCATGCGCGCGGGACGGGGCGCCTGGCCCTGACGGGCAGCCGGCAGCTCGCAGGCACTTTCGACGCATGGTTCGCCCTGAGCCCATTCGCCCGCGTGAAGGCGCCGGCGCATCCCGGGCACACGCGACGAACGGCCTGATTCACACCCCGGTGGCGAGCCTCGCCATGACCACGATGATGGTGACCTGCATGACGCCCTGGCTGGCCACCACGTAATAGAACCGGCTCATCATGCGGCCGATCTTCGGACCATCCGGGGCGGGTTTCCGGAGCTCGAGGCACACGCGCACGCTGGTCGGCAGCAGATAGCCCAGGCCCTGGATCGTCATCAGCGTCACGAGCACCAGCGCGGCGGCGATCCAGCCGAACTGCGGCCAGGGCAGCTGCGTGAATCCCATCCGTACCGCGAGGAACCAGCCCGCGGTGCCCGTCAGGACGGACAGGGTCGGCATCAGGAACAGGGTGACCGGGGTCAGCCGGATGATGATTTCCTTGCGCACGGGAATCGACACGCCGCGGATGATCGGGCCGATGACGAACCCCATGAACAGGTCGATGCCGGTCCACAGCACCCCGCTCATGACATGGACCCAGTCGAGGAACCAGAGATTTCCGGCGAGGATGGCCGCCACCAGAACGGCCAGCGCCGCCGCGACATACCAGAGATAGCGCCACCGGATCAGCCCGGGCTCGCGGCCTGGGGGCGTAACAAGCGATGCATCCATGGATCCTCCGCTGTCCGATCGCCGCTTTCGGCACCCGGCGGCTCATACCATTTTAAACTTGAATATTTAGCGGAAAAACAAATAGGGACCGTTTCCGCCGCATCCGGCGCATGGATGCCGACGCATGCCCATCCCTGCATACCCGGAAGGGCCTCTTGCGCTTGCCATGGTGGCAAGGTTTAAGCTGGCCGGTCAATCCAGCACAAGGAGCCCACCATGCGCATCCGATCGATCGCTCTTCTCCCGGCGCTGCTTCTCGCCGCCGCCACGGCGCACGCCCATGGCGACTCCCCGCACGACATGGGCGCGATGCCGGCGCAGGCGCGAACCGCCCGCGTCATCGAGATCACCATGGACGACACCATGCGCTTTCACCCCGACCTGATCGCGGTGCGGCCGGGCGAGACCGTGCGGCTGAGGATCCGCAACGCGGGCAGGCTGCCCCACGAAATCGTCCTGGGAAAACTGGAAGAGATCCTGGCGCACGCCCAGGAAATGCGGGCGCACCCCGGCATGCCGCCGCACCACGAGGCCAACGCCCTCACGCTGGATCCAGGCCGCAGCGGGGAACTGGCCTGGACGTTCCCGCACGAGGGCACTCTCGATTTCGCCTGTACCATCCCGGGACACTACGAGGCCGGCATGAAGGGCCAGTTCGTGATCGGGTAGGTAGGCCCCGCCGACGTTCAGCGGCGGGAACCCGCCACCGGCCCGGGCCGGTCTTCCCGCCAGCGCAGCGTCTCGATCACCAGCGCCAATGCCGGCGCGAGCTGTCGGCGGTTGGCATAGTACAGGTGGTAGCCGGGGAACAGCGGCCACCAACCCTCCAGCACGGGGATCAGCCGCCCCTGTTCAATGTGCGGCCGCGCAAGATCGAACGGCACGTACGCGAAACCCACGCCGTCCAGCGCGGCCCGCAGCATCAGGAACGTATTGTTGAAGACCGCCTGCCCGTCCACGCGCACGGTGTATGCCCGGCCTTCCTTCTCGAAATCCCAGGCGTACAGGCCGCCGTGGGTCGGCAGGCGCAGGTTGATGCAGGGGCGGCCGGCGAGATCCTGCGGCGCGGCGGGCGGCGGCCCGCCGGCCAGGCACTCGGGCGACGCGACCACGGCCATGCGCAGATCCGGGGCGATGCGCACGGCGATCATGTCCTTGTCCACCCGGTTGCCGATGCGCACGCCGGCGTCGAAGCGATGCGCCGCGATGTCCGTCAGCGCGTAGTCCGCGCTGAGTTCGATCCGGATGCCAGGATGGTCCCGCAGCAAGGGCCGCAGCCGGGGCCAGAGGATGTGCGTGATGGCGTGATCGTCCGCGGTGATGCGCACCGTGCCGACGGGCTGGTCCCGCCGGGACCGCAGCGAGGCCAGTTCGGCATCGAGTTCGCTGAGCATCGGCGACAGCGTATCCAGCAGCCGCATGCCGGCTTCGGTGGTGGAGACGCTGCGGGTGGTGCGCGTCAGCAACCGCACGCCCAGGCGCGCCTCCAGCGCCGTCATGGCGTGGCTGAGCGCGGAACGCGACAGACCCAACTGCGCCGCGGCGCGGGTGAAGCTGCGCTCGCGCGCCACGGCCACGAAGGCCCGCAGATCATTGAGATTTTCTGCCTGCATTGTTGAATTAAATGCACCTATGCATGCCGATTCTTCTATCTTATCAGCCAAGTCGATGCGCAATACAGTGGAGGCACGCTCGTATCAGCCCAGGAGAACGCTCTCATGATCACCATCACCCCCATCGGCTCGCAAGCCTCCGCCCAGGGGCCCTCCGACCTTTTCACCGGTGCCGTCCGCATCGATTCGATGTTCCAGGCCGAAGCGCCCGCGCGCATCGGCGGCGCCACCGTGACCTTCGAGCCCGGCGCTCGCACCGCCTGGCATCAGCACCCGCTGGGGCAGACGCTGATCGTGACGGCCGGATCCGGCCTGGTGCAGGCATGGGACGGCCCCGTGCGCGAGATCCACCCTGGCGACCGGGTGTGGATTCCGCCCGGCGTGAAGCACTGGCACGGCGCCGCGCCCACCACGGCCATGACCCACATCGCCCTCGCCGAGGCGCTGGACGGCCGGGTCGTCGATTGGCTGGAGCTGGTCGACGATGGACAATACAGGATCGCGGGCAACCCCGACTGACGCTTGACGAGGAACAGGATCATGACCATCAAAGCCTACGGCGCCCATGCGGGCCACCTTCCCCTCGAACCTCTCGACATCACCCGCCGCGCGCCGGGCGCACACGACGTGCGGATCGACATCGCCTACTGCGGCGTGTGCCACTCCGACCTGCACACGGTGCGCGCCGAATGGGCGGGCACGCGCTACCCCTGCGTGCCGGGCCACGAGATCGTGGGCCGCGTGTCCGCCGTGGGCGCGGACGTGTCCGGCCACCAGGTCGGCGACCTGGTCGGCGTGGGCTGCATCGTCGACAGCTGCCGGCACTGCGCCGACTGCGACGAAGGCCTGGAAAACTACTGCGACCACATGGTGGGCACCTACAACGGCCAGACGCGGGACGCGCCCGGCCACACGCTGGGCGGCTATTCGCAGCAGATCGTGGTGCATGAACGCTACGTGCTGCGCATCCGCCACCCCGAAGAACAACTGGCCGCCGTGGCGCCGCTGCTGTGCGCGGGCATCACCACCTATTCCCCGCTGCGCCATTGGAACGTGGGCCCGGGCCACAAGGTGGGCGTGGTCGGCATCGGCGGCCTGGGCCACATGGGCATCAAGCTGGCCCACGCCATGGGCGCGCACGTGGTCGCGTTCACCACCTCCGAATCCAAGCGCGAGGCGGCCCGGGCGCTAGGCGCGCACGAAGTCGTGGTGTCGCGCGACGCCGACGAGATGGCCGCGCACGCCAAGAGCCTCGATTTCATCCTGAACACGGTGGCCGCGCCGCACGATCTGAACGCGTTCTTCGCGCTGCTCAAGCGCGACGGCACGATGACGCTGGTGGGCGCCCCGGCTTCGCCGCACCCCTCGCCCGAGGTGTTCGGCCTGATCATGAAGCGCCGCAGCCTGGCGGGCTCGATGATCGGCGGCATCCCCGAGACGCAGGAAATGCTGGATTTCTGCGCGCAGCATGGCATCGTCGCGGACATCGAGATGATCCGCGCCGACCAGATCAACGCGGCCTACGAACGAATGCTCAAGGGCGACGTGAAGTACCGCTTCGTCATCGACTGCGCCTCGCTCGCGGCCTGAAGGCGGATGGCCCGCGCGCCGTTTCCTGCCTCCTCTCGCCGTACTAGACGCCGGGTCAGGCCATCGCCCGCAGCCACGCCAGCAAGTCGGCCTGGGGGCTGCCGGCCCGCGCGGGCGTGCTGACGGCCCTGGGCATCGGCCTGGGCGTGCTGGTGCACGTCGCCTATACCCTGGTCGGTGTGAGCCTGCTGATCCAGCAGTCGCTGTGGCTGTTCGACGCCATCAAGCTCGCCGGCGCGGCCTATCTGATCCATCTCGGCGTGAAGATGTTGCGCGCGCGGCCCGGCGAAGTGTCAGCCGATGACCGTATCGCGCCGCTGTCGGACCTGGCGACACTGCGCACCGGCTTCCTGACCAACGCGCTGAACCCGAAGACCACGGTGTTCATCGTCAGCCTGTTCATGCAGGTGGTGCGGCCCGACACACCACTGGCCACGCAGATCGGCTACGGCGCGTTCATCTCCGTAACGCACATGGCCTGGTTCAGCCTGGTGGCCTCGTGCTTCTCGGCAGGAGCCGTGCGCGGCCGGCTATTGACCGCCCGCCACTGGATCGACCGCGCGTTCGGCGGGCTGCTGGTCGGTTTCGGGGTGCTGCTGGCGATCGCCCGGGAGTCACGCTGACCGCCGCGGGCACCGCTTCTCGAACCAATGGTGCGCATAGGGATTCGCGTTGTACGCCGCGATCTCCGCGTAGCCGTTGCGCGCATAGAGCGCGCGGGCCTCGGCGAGGCTGCGGTGCGTGTCCATCCGCAGTACGCTCACGCCCGCGTCGGCGGCGCGCGCCTCCAGGGCTTCCAGCAGGCGCTGGGCGACGCCCAGGCCCCGTGCGAACGGCGCGACCCACATGCGCTTGATCTCGCCGACGCCGCCGTCCTGGATCTTGAGCGCCCCGCAGCCCGCCGGGGCGCCCTCCAGCCGTGCGATCAGGAACCATCCCAGGGGCGGCACCAGTTCCTCCGGGCGGGCGGACACGGTCAGCGCGGGATCGAAGCCTTCGTCGAAACGTTCCTGAAGTTCCTGGAAATAGGCCTCGATGCAGGCGCGCGCCTCGTCGCCATGGGGATCGGCGGTCTCGATCGTCACGGTCGAAGCGCGCAGGAACCGTTCCACTTCGGACATCGCGGCCAGCAGGCGCTCGCGCTGCGCCGGCCCGAGCGGCTCCAGCAGCGAAGCGGCCAGGTCCTTCGACCGGCCGTCGAGCGCCGCCCATTCCCGACGGCCCTTGGCGGTCAGGCTCACCCGGCGCACGCGCGCGTCCCGCGCGTCCGGCCTGGAAACGATGAATTTCGATGCCTCCAGCGCGCGCAGCATCCGGCTGAGATAGCCCGAATCCAGCCCCAGGCGCGCGCGCAGGTCGCGCACCGTGGCGCCATCCGGACCGATTTCGTAGAGCAGCCGCGCCTCGCCCAGCGGGCGGCCCGTGCCCAGATAATCATCGCTCAGCACGCCGATCCGGCGGGTGAACATCCGGTTGAAGCGGCGCACCCGCAGCAGCTGGCTCTCGTCCATCATCGACCCTCTCTGATAATTTTCTGACTTTAGTCAGATATAAAGACGGGCGTCAATGGATCGTCTGCCGCACACCGCAAAAAAATGCAAAGGCTCCCGCTCCCCGATGGACGCGCCGGAACCTGGCATGGATAATGAACGCGAGCCACGGACGGCACGGCATCGATGCCCCGGGCCGAAACGGTGCATAAAAACAAAACCAGTCGGAGCGCATGCAATGCAGATGCCAGTTCTGAAACCCAGCCGGCGGACGATCAGGATCCTGGCGGGCATCGTGCTGGCGCTGCTGGTGCTGGCCGCGCTGGCCGCCTGGCTGGTGCCCAAGGCCGTGCGCGGCGCGCTGACCCAGGACGTATCGGACCTGCTGGGCCGACCGGTCCAGGTGGGCGAGATCCGCTTCAATCCCTTCACGCTGGCGCTGCGCGCGCAGGACATCGTCATCGAACAGCCCCAGGCCGATCCCCTGCTGCAAATCGGCGAACTCGACCTGCGCGTGGCCTGGCGCTCCATCGTGATGTTCGCGCCGGTGATCGACCGGCTCCACATCGACCGGCCCCGGATCGCGCTGGTGCGCCAGGACACCGCACGCTTCAATTTTTCCGACATCGCGGACCGGCTGGCCGCGCGCGCGGCCGAACGGCCCGCCGAACCGGAGCCCGCCGACGCCGGGCCGCCGCGCTTTTCCCTGAACAACCTGTCGCTGACGGAAGGCGTCGTCACCCTGGACGATCGCGTCACCAGCCGCCATCAGACGATCGACGAGCTCACGCTGGGCATCCCCTTTCTTTCCTCGTTCGGCTACGCCACCGACATCGACGTGCAGCCCGCGGTGCACATGCGCATCAACGGCAGCCCCTTCGACCTGAGCGGCACGGCGCGACCGTTCGAGGCAGTCCCCACGTCCACGCTGGACGTGACGCTGGACGGCGTATCGCTCGACAAATGGGCCGACTTCTGGCCGCTGCCCCTGCCCGTCAAGGTCAAGAGCGCCCTGCTGGATTCCAGGCTGCAGGTGCGGTTCGAGCAGCCGCCGGGCGCCGCGCCGCGCATCCGCGTGCAGGGCGGCCTGGGCCTGCGCCAGCTGGACGTGACCGAAACCTCCGGCGCGCCGCTGCTGGCCTGGGACGACCTTCGCGCCGAGGGCCTGGCGCTCGACCTGGGCGCGCGCACGGTGTCCATGGACACTGTGACACTGACGCAGCCAAAGGTAGAAGCGCACCGCGATGCCCAGCAACTGAACTGGCAGCGCGTGGCCGAGGGCTTCGCCAGGCTGGCAGCGCCCGCATCCGCCGACGCCCCGCCCGCCGCATCCGGACCCGCCGCCACGCCAGGCCCCGCGCCGCAAGAAGCCACCGAAACGCCGACCGCATCCACCGCACACCCAGCCTCCGAATCCCCCTGGAAGATCGCCCTGGGCGCCTTCAGGCTGGAAGCCGGCGCCGTGCATCTGCGCGATGATCCCAGCGGCCTGGACTATCCGCTGGACGGCCTGGGCGCCGAGGTCGAGCACATCACCTGGCCGCAGGCCGCGGACCAGCCCATGCAGGCGCGGCTGAGCATGGACAACAGCCTGGACGGCGGCACGCTGCGGGTCCAGGCGCCGATCGTCCTGCAACCCCTGTCGGTGCGGGCGCAGATCGCCCTGGACAACCTGGCGCTGGCGCCGTTCGCGGCGGCCGTGCGCCACTTCGCGCCGATCGCGCTGAAAGACGGCCGGTTGAGCCTCGAAGGAAAAATCGACGTGGCCGACGCCCGGGTCCAGGCCCGCGACGTGAAACTCGGCCTGCAACGGCTCGCGACGCGCGACGAATCCGCCAAGCCCGGCGTGGACCTGTCCCTGGGTTCGCTGGCGCTGACGGCCGACCGGCTGGCCCTGGATGACGCGCCGACTCATTTCACTCTACGGGCCGAGGGTCTCCAGAAGCACGGCACGCTGGCGCTCGACGGGACGCTGACGGCGCGGCCGCTCACGCTCAAGACCTCGATGGATCTGGCCAGGTTCGACGCAGCCTCCCTGGCGCCCTATATCGCATCCAGCCTGAATGCCACCGTGCGCAGCATCACCCTGGGCGCGCGCGGCCAGGCTGAATTCGCTCCGACCCAAGACGGCAAGCCGATGCGGGCGGACTGGCGCGGCGCCGTCCGGGTCGACGACCTGGATCTCCAGGACCGCGTCAACAGGGCCCCGTTCCTGAACTGGAAGCGCCTGGGCCTCGACAACATGCACGTCTCGGCGGCGGGACCGAAGCTCGGGCTGGACCTGGGCGACATCCTGCTGGACGACTTCTACGGCAACATCCTGCTCAACGGCAACGCGCGCCTGAACGTGATGGACATCCTGGTGGACGAGGGCACGGCCGCCGGCTCGATCACCCAGGACACGCAGACCCGCCGCACGCGCGCGGCCGGCGCGGCGCCGGCCAAGGCGAAAAAGCCCGCCGCGCGGTCCGCCGGCGCCGCGCCCGACATCTCGATCCGCAGCGTCACGCTCAAGCGCGGCCGCATGACGTTCAACGACCGTTTCGTGCGGCCCAACTACCGCGCCGAGCTGTCCGCCATCGAAGGCACGCTCACGGCCGTGTCCTCGACCCGGCCCAAGCCGGCCAAGGTCCGCGTCGCGGGCCGCGTGTACGGCACGGCGCCCTTCGCGGTATCGGGCACGGTGCAGCCCTTCGCGCGCTACCTGGCGCTCGACCTGAACGCCTCGGCCAAGGGCGTGGACCTGCCCCGCTTCACCACGTATTCGTCCAAGTACGTCGGCTATGCCATCGAACGCGGCAAGCTGTCGGTCGACCTGCACTACCAGATCAAGGACCGCGCCCTGCAGGCCAGCAACAAGGTGCTGCTCAACCAGCTCACCTTCGGCAAGCCGTCCGACAGCCCCGACGCGCTCAAGCTGCCGGTGCTGCTGGCCGTCGCCCTGCTGAAGGACTCCAGCGGCAACATCGACATCGACCTGCCGATCTCGGGCTCCCTGGACGATCCGCAGTTCTCGGTGGGCGGCATCATCGTGCGGGTGATCGTGAACACGATCGCCAAGGCGGCGACCGCGCCCTTCAAGCTGCTGGCCTCCGCCTTCGGCGGCGGCGAAGACCTGTCGCACGTCGATTTCGCGCCGGGCAGCGCCGCGCTGGACGACACCGCGAAATCGAACATCGCCACCCTGGTCAAGGCGCTGGCCGACCGCCCCGCGCTGAAGATGGACATCGTCGGCCGCGCCGACCCGCAGGCCGACGAGGCGGGCCTGCGCCAGGCCTGGGTGGACGGCAAGATCCGCGCCGCCAAGGCCAAGGCGGGCGGCAAGCGCGGCAAGCAGGCCGACGGGGACAGCGATCTGACCGACGCCGACCGCGCCAAGTACCTGGAAGACGTCTACGACGACACCAGGATCAAGGGCAAGCCGCGCAACGCCATCGGCATCGCCAAGTCGCTGCCGCCCGAGCAGATGAACGCCCTGCTGCTCGCCGCCGCCCCGCTGGGCAAGCAGCCCCTGAACGGCCTGGCGGAGGCCCGCGCCCAGGCCGTGTACGAGCAGATCATGGCGGCCGCGCCGGACCTGACCGACCGGGTCTTCATCGTGGCGCCCAAGACCGACGCGAGCGGGATCGAGGACGGCGGTGCGGCCACGCGCGTGGATTTCTCGCTGCACTGAGCGGCGCGCGGCGGCGGGCCGGCCTTCCCGCGGCGGCCCGGTCCCGGGGCGCACGCGACTCCGCGCGAGGGGCCGCCGCCCGCGCCCTCAGCGCCTACAGGCGAACTCCGGCCCGAAGGCCTGCTCCAGGGTCTGGACCTGCCCCATCAGGCTGCAGTCGTAGCCCACCAGGTCCCGCACGCAGGCCTGGTACGCGTCCCCGTTCATCAGGTCCAGCAGCCGCTGCAGGGACTGGGTGCCGACCAGTTCCTTGTTGATGCCAAAGAAATAGCGCTCCCGCGCCAGGGGAATGAATTCCAGCCCGCAGCGCCAGGCGGCGGTCTCGACCCCGATGCCGACGTCGGCCATGCCGCTGGCGATGTGGGCGGCGATGGCCATGTGCGTGAATTCCCCGCTGTCGAAGCCGGTGACGTCCTTCGAGTCGATGCCCAGGCGCTCCAGCATCAGGTGCACCAGGAAGCGCGTGCTGGAGCCGATCTGCCGGTTCACGAAGCGCACGTCCGGGCGCACCAGGTCGCTGATCGACAGGATGCGCTTCGGATTGCCGGGCTGCACGAACAGCCCCGTGTTGCGCTCGGCCAGGTGCAGCAGCAGCATGCGGTCCGGATCGAGCCAGCGCCTGTAGTGCTGCAGGATCGGCTTTTCGTATTCCGCGACCGGCACCTGGAATCCGGCCAGGTCGCATTCCCCGCGGTCCAGCGAGGCCAGCGCCTCGATCCCGGTGCGGTAGCGCAGTTCCAGCGGCAGCATGTCCTGGCCGTTGGCCAGGCGCATCAGGCCCTCGACGGCGAAGCCGTGGCTGGCGTGCAGGCGCAGCACGGACATTTCCTCGGAATACAGGCGCTGCAGCTCTTCCTGCAGTTCGGACGCCAGGCTCTCGAAGGTGGGCGCCAGGCGCGCGTCGATGCGCCGGTTGGCCCACAGCAGATGCTGCGCGAAGCTGGTCAGGCGCGAACCTCGCCGCCGGGACGTTTCGATCAGCGGCGCCTGGAATTCCGCCTCGGCCTTGCGCAGGATGCCCCAGGCATGCCGATAGGAGATCCCGCGCGCCTGGCAAGCCCCCGAAATATGGCCGTGCTCGTCGACGGCGGCCAGCAGCCGCAACACGTCGCCCATGGGCAGTATTTCCCCGGATTGCTTTTCCAGCACCCATTCGGAATGCAGCCGGGGCTTGAACCGGTAAACCGCCATGTCTCCTCCTGAAAGTCTTATTTATATGAATATAATTGCATATATAAAAGCAACCCTGATCCAAATATGTTTTTATTATCTTATTGAAATCAAATTATTTTCAAGAGTAGAGTAAATCAACGGCACTGATTTATATATGCATGAATAAACCTATTAAAGCGCATGCCCGCCGATCATGCGCCCGGAGACGAAGCCATGGACACCATCCGGTCCGATGCCGACGCAGCCCCGCATGACGCCGACCCGCTGGTGCGGGACATCCTGGCCCGGCACGCCGGCCGCCCCGGCGCCCTGCTGCCGATCCTGCACGACGTGCAGGACGCCCTGGGCTGGATCCCCGAGCCGGCCGTGCCGCAGATCGCCGCCGCCCTGCAGCGGTCCCGCGCCGAGGTCCACGGCGTGATCAGCTTCTACGGCCATTTCCGCACCGCGCCGCCCGCGCGCACGCATCTCGAAGTCTGCCGCGCCGAATCCTGTCAGGCCTGTGGCGGCAACGCCCTGTACGAGCACGCCCGGGCCCGCGTCGCCGCCGGGGATCCCGGCGAAGTCTCGCTGGCCCCGGTGTACTGCCTGGGCCTGTGCGCCCAGTCCCCGGCCGTCATGATCGACGGCCGCCCCCATGCGCGCGTCACCCCCGAGAAACTGGACGCCCTGCTGGCGGCGGCGAAGGAGGCCTGAACCATGGAACGCACGCTCTACGTCCCGCAGGACACCGCCGCGCTGGCCATGGGGGCCGACGCGGTGGCCGACGCCTTCCGCGCGGAAGCCGCCCGCCACGGCCTGGACCTGCGCATCGTGCGCAACGGCTCGCGCGGCCTGCTCTGGCTCGAACCCCTGGTCGAGATCGCGACGCCCGCCGGGCGGATCGCCTACGGCCCCGTCGCGCCGGAAGACGTCCCGTCGATCCTGGACGCGGCCTGTACGGACGGCGCCGCCCATCCCCTGTGCCACGGCCCGACCGACGAGATCCCCTTCCTGAAGAACCAGGAGCGCCTGACCTTCGCCCGGGTCGGCCTGATCGACCCGCTGAGCATCCCCGACTACGAGGCCCACGGCGGCTTCGCGGGGCTGCGGCAGGCGCTGGGCATGGCGCCCGGGGCCATCGTCGACGCGGTCACGGAATCCGGGCTGCGCGGCCGCGGCGGGGCCGCCTTTCCCACCGGCGTCAAGTGGCGCACCGTGCTGCAGACCCCGGCGGCGCAGAAATATGTCGTCTGCAACGCCGACGAGGGCGATTCGGGCACGTTCTCCGACCGCATGCTGATGGAAGGCGATCCCTGCGCGCTCATCGAGGGCATGGCGATCGCCGGCCTGGCCGTGGGCGCCACGCGGGGCTACATCTACGTCCGTTCCGAATATCCCCAGGCCGAACGGGTCCTGGCCGGCGCGCTGCAAGCCGCGCGCGAGGCCGGCTGGCTGGGCGGCGACATCCAGGGTTCGGGCCGCGCCTTCGACATCGAACTGCGGCGCGGCGCGGGCGCCTACATCTGCGGCGAGGAAACCTCGCTGCTCGAAAGCCTGGAAGGCCGCCGGGGCCTGGTGCGCGCCAAGCCGCCGCTGCCCGCCGTGCGCGGCCTGTTCGGCTGTCCCACCGTGATCAACAACGTGATCTCCCTGGCCACGGCGCCCTTCATCCTGGCCCGGGGCGCGCAGGCCTACCGCGACTTCGGCATGGGCCGCTCGCGGGGCACCCTGCCCTTCCAGCTGGCGGGCAACATCCGCCAGGGCGGCCTGGTCGAAAAGGCCTTCGGCCTGACGCTGCGCGAGCTGCTGTACGGCTTCGGCGGCGGCAGCGCCTCGGGGCGGCCCCTGCGCGCGGTCCAGGTGGGCGGCCCGCTGGGCGCCTACCTGCCCGAATCCCAGTGGGACACGCCGCTGGACTACGAAGCCTTCCTGGCGATTTCCGCCATGCTGGGCCACGGCGGCGTCGTGGCCTTCGACGACACGGCCGACATGGCCGCGCTGGCCGAATACGCCATGGAATTCTGCGCCATCGAATCCTGCGGCAAATGCACCCCCTGCCGCATCGGCTCGGTGCGCGGCACCGAGGTCATCCGCGCGATCCGCGACGGCCAGGACCGCGAGACCCGGGCCGAGCTCCTGCGCGACCTGTGCGACACCATGATGGCCGGATCGCTGTGCGCGCTGGGCGGGATGACCCCCTACCCCGTGCTGTCCGCCCTGCGCCATTTCCCCGAAGACTTCGGCCTGTCCCCGGTCCCCGCCCCCCGGACCGCCCCGCAGCCCGCCTAGGAGCCCGCCATGCTGGAAACCGTCCTGAAACGCGACCGCGACATGGGCACGCCCGAGTCCCCGTCCACCGAAACCGTCACCCTGACCATCGACGGCCAGACCGTCACCGTCCCGGCCGGCACCTCGATCATGCGCGCCGCCGCCGAGACCGGCATCCAGATCCCGAAGCTCTGCGCCTCGGACAACCTGGAAGCCTTCGGCTCCTGCCGCCTGTGCCTGGTCGAAATCGAAGGCCGGCGCGGCCACCCCGCGTCCTGCACCACACCCGTCGAGGACGGCATGGTGGTCCGCACCGAAACCGGCAAGCTGCACGAACTGCGGCGCAACGTGATGGAGCTCTACATCTCCGACCACCCGCTGGACTGCCTGACCTGTCCGGCCAACGGCGACTGCGAGCTGCAGGACATGGCCGGGGTGGTGGGACTGCGCAACGTGCGCTACGGCTTCGACGGCGCCAACCACCTGGACGACGCCGCCGACGCCTCCAACCCCTATTTCACCTACGATCCATCCAAGTGCATCGTCTGCAGCCGCTGCGTGCGGGCCTGCGACGACGTCCAGGGCACCTACGCCCTGACCGTGCAGGCGCGCGGCTTCGATTCGCGCATCGTCGCCGGCCAGGACGACGGCTTCCTGGCGAGCGACTGCGTGTCCTGCGGCGCCTGCGTCCAGGCCTGCCCGACCTCGGCGCTGATCGAGAACACCGTCATCGACCAGGGCCAGGCCGACCACGCGGTCATCACCACCTGCGCCTACTGCGGCGTGGGCTGCGGCTTCAAGGCCGAGATGAAGGGCGACCGGGTCATCCGCATGACGCCCTGGAAGGACGGCAAGGCCAATCGCGGCCATTCCTGCGTCAAGGGCCGCTTCGCCTGGGGCTACGCCACCCACGCCGACCGCCTGACCAAGCCCATGATCCGCGAAAAGATCACCGACCCCTGGCGCGAGGTTTCCTGGGAAGAGGCCATCGGCCACGCCGCGTCCGAACTGAAGCGGATCCAGGCCAAGTACGGCGTGGATTCGGTCGGCGGCATCACCTCGTCGCGCTGCACCAACGAGGAAACCTACCTCGTCCAGAAACTGGTGCGCGCCGCCATGGGCAACAACAACGTCGACACCTGCGGCCGGGTCTGCCATTCCCCCACCGGCTACGGGCTGAAGACCACCATCGGGGAATCGGCCGGCACCCAGACCTTCGACTCGGTGATGCACGTGGACGTGGCGGTGGTGCTGGGCGCCAATCCCAGCGCCGCCCACCCGGTCTTCGCCTCGCGCCTGAAGCGCCGGCTGCGCCAGGGCGCGCGCCTGATCGTGATCGATCCGCGCCGCACCGAACTGGTCGACGCGCCGCACGTGAAGGCCGACTACCACCTGCCGGTGCGCCCGGGCACCAATGTCGCGGTGCTCAACGCCATGGCGCACGTCATCGTCACCGAAGACCTGGTGAACCACGAATTCGTGCGCACCCGCTGCGAGGACCGGGCCTTCGACGAATGGATGCAGTTCATCCGCCGCCCGGAACACGCGCCCGAGGCCACGGAATCGATCACCGGCGTGCCGGCCGCCGACCTGCGCGGCGCCGCCCGCCTGTACGCCACCGGCGGCAACGCCGCCATCTACTACGGCCTGGGCGTCACCGAGCACAGCCAGGGCTCCACGGCCATCATGTGCATCGCCAACCTGGCCATGGTCACCGGCAACATCGGCCGCGAAGGCGTGGGCATCAATCCCCTGCGCGGCCAGAACAACGTCCAGGGTTCCTGCGACATGGGTTCGTTCCCGCACGAATTCCCCGGCTACCGCCACGTGTCCGACGACAAGGTGCGCGCCGAATTCGAGCGCGCCTGGGGCGTCCCGCTGCAGTCCGAACCGGGCCTGCGCCTGCCCAACATGTTCGACGCGGCCCACGGCGGCTCGTTCAAGGGCCTGTACTGCCAGGGCGAGGACATCGCCCAGTCCGACCCCAACACGCGCCACGTGGTGGCGGCCCTGCAGGCCATGGAATGCGTGATCGTCCAGGACATGTTCCTGAACGAAACCGCCAAGTACGCGCACGTCTTCCTGCCGGGCTCGTCCTTCCTGGAAAAAGACGGCACCTTCACCAACGCCGAGCGCCGCATCTCGCGGGTGCGCCAGGTGATGGCGCCCAAGGCCGGCCTGGCCGACTGGGAAGTCACCTGCGCCCTGTCCAACGCCATGGGCTACCCCATGCACTACGCCCACCCGGGCGAGATCCTGGACGAGATCGCCCGACTGACGCCGACCTTCGCCGGCGTGTCCTTCGGCCGCATCGCCGCCCTGGGCGGCAGCGTCCAATGGCCCTGCAACGACGAGGCGCCCGAAGGCACGCCCATCATGCACGTGGGCGAATTCGTACGCGGCAAGGGCCGCTTCATGATCACGCAGTACGTCCCGACCGAGGAACGCTCCACGCGCCGCTTCCCGCTGCTGATGACCACGGGCCGGATCCTGTCGCAGTACAACGCCGGGGTGCAGACCCGGCGCACCGCCAACAACGCCTGGCACAGCGAGGACATCCTGGAGATCCACCCCCACGACGCCGAGGACCGGGGCATCGCCGAGGGCGACCGCGTCGCCATCGAAAGCCGTGCCGGGGAAACCGTGCTGCGCGCCACCGTCACCGACCGGATCCAGCCCGGCGTGGTGTACACCACCTTCCACTTCCCGGAATGCGGCTCGAACGTCCTGACCACCGACAACACCGACTGGGCGACCGACTGCCCCGAATACAAGGTCACCGCCGTCCAGGTACGCAAGGTCACCGCGCCTTCGGCCTGGCAGCGGGACTGGACGGCGCACGACCGGCGCCAGGACGAGCTCCTGGATGCCCGCCGGCCCCAGGCCGCGCCCGCCGGCGCCTGAGGAGACCCGCATGCATCCCGCAGACTTCGATCCCTTGTCCGACTTCCCCGACCCGTCCGCCGGCCTCGCGATGAACGACATCGTGCGCGTCGGCGACCGGCGGGCCACGGCCGCGCAGGACGCCATCGCCTGCGAGCAGGCGGTCGCCCTGGAATACAACGGCATCGCGCACGCCGCCCTGCTGGCCTCGCCGCTGCATCTCCACGAACTGGCCCTGGGCTTTTCCTACACCGAAGGCATCATCCAATCCCCGGCCGACGTGCTGGACATGGACGTCGAAACCGCCCCGGACGGCCTGGTGGTCCGCCTGCGGATCGTCAACGCCCGGCTGCACGCCCTGAAGCTGCGCCGGCGCTCGCTGGCGGGCAGCACCAGCTGCGGCCTGTGCGGCGTGCAGAGCCTGGCGCAGGTCCGCCGCGACCTGCCGCCCCTGGCCGCGCCACAGCAGCCCTGGGCGATCGAGGCGGTCCAATCCGCGCTCGACCAGTTGCGCCGGCGCCAGCCGCTGCACAACCTGACCGGCGCCACCCACGCGGCCGCCTGGGCCGAACCCGACGGCCGCCTGGCCTGGACCTACGAGGACGTCGGGCGGCACAACGCGCTCGACAAGCTCATCGGCCGCCTGCTGCGCGAGCCGGTGGATCGCGGCCTGGGGTTCGTCGTGATTTCCAGCCGGGCCAGCTTCGAGATGGTGCAGAAGGCCCATGCCGCCGGCATCCGGGCGCTGGTCGCCGTCTCCGCCCCCACCACCCTGGCCGTGCGGCTGGCCCAGGAAGCGCCCATGATGCTGGCCGGCTTCGCGCGCGACGGCCGCTGCACGGTCTACAGCCGGCCCGATTACCTGGATCTGGACCTGGACGGGAGCCGCACGTGACCAACATCGAACACCTGATCCGCCTGGCCAACCGCATCGGTCTGTTCTTCGAAGCCATGCCCGACCGGGCCGCGGGTATCGACAGCATCGCCGACCACATCCGGCGGTTCTGGGACCCGCGCATGCGGCGCGCCCTGCTGGACTATCTCGGCGCGCACCCGGACGGGCAATGGGGCGACACCGTCCTGTCGCCCATCTGCCGGGAAGCCATCGCCCGGCACCGGGAACGCCTCTATCCCAGGCAAGGCGCCAGCCCCGCCTGACATTCCGCAGGCCCCCCTGCCTTTTTCCGACCTCAGCAGCACACACGGACATACCGGGCATTCGACCCAGGAGGAGACACCATGAGTACGGAAGCAACCCAGAACGGCTTTTTCAGCAAGGAACGCATCACCGCCCCGCCCGGCTTCAACCGCTGGATGATCCCGCCCGCCGCCCTGGCGGTCCACCTGTGCATCGGCCAGGCCTACGCCTTTTCGGTGTTCAACGGCCCGATGACCCGGCTCATCGGCATCCAGCAGCCCGCGCCGGACGACTGGGGCCTGCCCGCCCTGGGCTGGATCTTCAGCCTCGCCATCCTGTTCCTGGGCCTGTCGGCCGCCTTCGCCGGCAAGTGGCTCGAGGACGTCGGGCCGCGCAAGGCCATGTTCGTGGCGGCCTGCTGCTTCGGCGGCGGTTTCATCGTGTCCTCGGTCGGCATCTCGACCCACCAGCTCTGGCTGCTGTATCTGGGCTACGGCGTCCTGGGCGGGATCGGGCTGGGCATCGGCTACGTCTCGCCCGTCTCGACCCTGATCAAGTGGTTCCCGGACAAGCGCGGCATGGCCACCGGCATGGCCATCATGGGCTTCGGCGGCGGCGCCTTCATCGCCTCGCCGATGTCGGTGGCGCTGATGGAGCACTTCCGCACGCCGGACTCCATGGGCGTGGCCCCGACCTTCATGGTGATGGGCGTGCTGTACTTCATCTCCATGCTGATCGGCGCCTGCGCCATCCGCATTCCGGCGCCGGGCTGGAAGCCCGAGGGCTGGACCCCGCCGGCCACGCAGAAGGCCATGATCTCGCGCAACCACGTCCACATCGACCAGGCCCTGAAGACCCCGCAGTTCTGGCTGCTGTGGTGGGCGCTGACCCTGAACGTGACGGCCGGCATCGGCGTGCTGGGCCAGGCCTCGGTGATGATCCAGGAAAGCTTCCGCGGCGCCATCACGCCGGCCGCGGCGGCCGGCTTCGTGGGCCTGCTGTCGCTGGCCAACATGCTGGGCCGCTTCTTCTGGTCCAGCACCTCGGACTACCTGGGGCGCAAGGTCACCTACGGGATCTTCTTCGTGCTGGGCGCGGTGCTGTACTTCCTGGTGCCCGGCATGGGCGCCTCGGGCAACGTCGCCCTGTTCGTGCTGTTCTACGCGATCATCATCTCGATGTACGGCGGCGGCTTCTCCACCATCCCGGCCTACCTGGCCGATCTGTTCGGCACCCGCTACGTGGGCGGCATCCACGGCCGCCTCCTGACCGCCTGGGCCGCCGCCGGCGTGCTGGGCCCCGTGCTGGTCAACTACATCCGCCAGTACCAGGTGGATCACGGCGTCCCGCCGGGCCAGTCCTACACGGTCACGATGTACCTGATGGCGGGCCTGCTGGTCGTCGGCTTCATCTGCAACCTGCTGGTCCGTCCGGTCGCCTCGCACCACCACATGGCCGCCGAGACCGACACCGCGCCCCTGGGCGCCAGCCTGGCCCACCAGAAATAGGAGACTCCCATGTCCGCCACCACGACACACACGCCCTCGCCCGCCCTGATCGTCCTGTTCTGGCTCTACGTCGGCATCCCGCTGGCGCTGGGGATCTGGGAAACCCTGCTCAAGGCCAGCGCTCTGTTCCACTAGACCCGCCAGGCCGCGACGACGCCGCGCCGCCCTCCCCGAGGGCGGCGCACGGGGGGCCGCCGCCAGCGGCCCCCTACAGCCACTTGATCCGGCGGAATTTCCAGTACAGCAGCCCGCAGAACACGCCCGTCCCGGCCAGCATCGCCGGATAGCCGTAGGTCCAGCCCAGTTCCGGCATGTCGTGGAAATTCATGCCGTAGATGCCCGCCACCGCCGTGGGCACGGCCAGGATGGCGGCCCAGGCGGCCAGCTTGCGGGTGATGTCGGTCTGCTGCATCTGGCTGATCATCATGCTGGCCTCGAAGGCGAAGGCCAGCGCCTCGCGCAGGCCGGCGATGGATTCGACGATGCGCTGGACCCGGTCGGCGACCTCGTTGAAATACGCCCGGCTGTCGGCGCCGATGTTGCGCATGTCCACGCGGGCCAGGCGGCGGCAGATTTCCACCAGCGGCGCGATCGCCGTCTGCATGCGCAACAGGTCGCGCCGCAGGCGGTACAGGCGGCGGATGTCCAATTCGCGGAAGCCGCGCAGCAGAAACTGGTGCTCGACGTTCTCGACGCGGCCCTCCATGTGATCCAGCGCCTCGACGTAGCGGTCCGCCACGAGGTCCAGCAGCGTCGAAGCGACGTAATCGCTGCCCCGGCTCAGGAACTCGGGCGACTCGGCCAGCTGGCTGCGCAGTTCCCGGTGGGATCCCTCCGCGTGGCGGCGGATCGTCAGCAGGTAGCCCGGCCCGATCAGCAGCTGGGTGTCGCCGAAGCTGGGCCGGTCCTGGGCGATCTCGACCGTCACCACGACCACCAGCGTCAACTGGTCGTATTCGATGATCTTCGGGCGCCGGTGCGGGGAAATGATTTCCTCGATAGCGCGGCCGGGCAGGCCCAGCCGCCGACCCACGTCGCGCACCAGGGCCTCGTCGGGCTCTTTCAGCCCGACCCAGAGCAGGCCGGATTCCGTCGCGGCCGGCCCCAGGTCCGCCAGGCCGACGTCGCGGTTCGGCTGTCCGGACAGGTACAGGGTGGAGGCCACGGCGGATCGCCGGAAGGCCTCGTCCAGGCTGGCGCCGCCGGCGGGCGGCGGCCGGTCCGTCATCTCATCGGCGGGTGTCGGCGGATTCATCGCGATCTCCTCGAATGCGGACGCGCGCCTTGCGAGCGGCGGCGGGGGCCTAGTCCGTCCAGGCGCGCAGGAACGCCAGCAGCACCTGCGCGGCGTTGTCCGCGGCGATGTGCAGGAAGGCGTCCATTTCATTTTCGCCCGGTCCGCCGCCGGCCAGGTCGCTGAGCGAGCGGAAGGCGATGAAGGGCACGCCCGCGCGCCAGGCGACCTGGGCGCAGGCCGCGCTTTCCATGTCCAGCACGTTGGCCTGGAAGGTGCGGAAAGCGTAGCGGCGGAAATCCGCGTTGTCCACGAAGGCCTGGCCGGACACGCCGTTGCCGCCGACCACCAGGCGGGGGCGCTCGTCCAGGCAGCGGTCGTCGCGGTCGCAGGCGCGCAGGGGCACGGACTGGATGCCGCGCGCCACGGCCAGCATGCGCGGATCGGCCTCGAACCAGAATTTTTCCTGGATGCCCGCTCCGCCGGCCGGACGCACGCGCACGGCGCGCGGCTGCATCATGCCGTAGGGAGCGAACTCGAAGGTCCCCTTGGAGGCCGGCGCGCGATAGTGCCCCGGCGCGGTTTCCCGCATCATGACCACTTCCAGGTACTGCCCCCAGCGCTCCGGGACGCTGACGTCGCCGATGCGCAGGTCGGGATTCACGCCGCCCGCGATGCCGCTGAAGACCAGGTGCGTGACGTGGAAGCGGTCGAACAGCAGCTGGGTGTTCATGGCGGCGTTGACCATGCTGATGCCGCTGAGCGCCAGCACGACGGGCTTGCCTTCGAGGCGCCCGGTGGTGAACTCGACGCCCTGCGCGGTGTGGACACGCGGATCCCGCAGGCGGGCGCGCAGCAGGTCCAGTTCCGGCGCGAAGGCCGACAGGATCGCCAGGCGCGGGGTCTCGTCCAGCCGCCCGCCGGCCTGCGCGGCCACCTGGGCGGGCGCCGCGTCGGCGGCCGCCGGACCGGATGCGGCCCGGGCCGGAGCCGGCAGGCCCGTCCATCCGCCGGCCCATAGCAGGACGGCGGCCAGGATGGCGGCGGCGCGCGGTGCGGACAGGCACTTCATGGGTTCGGCTCCGGGGAAGAAGGGGAAGGATCGGATTCGGGCGCGACGCCGTCCAGCCGCTGGACTTCGAAATCCGCATGCAGGGGCTCCAGCGGCGGCAGCGGCCGGCCGGCCTTGGCCGACAGCTCGGCGAAACGGCCGACCTTGCCGTACAGGCCCCGCTGCCCCGCCACGGCCGTGACCGTGCTGTTGTAGTGCGTGGCCGCCGCCCCCAGGGCATGGCCCAGTTTCTGCAGGCGGTCGGCCACCACCTCCACCTGCCGGTACAGCCCGCCGGCCTGCTCGCTCAGCGCCCGGGCCTGCTCATTGCCGCGCGCCAGCATCCACAGGGACGCTACCGTGCGCAGGACCGGCATCAGCGTGGAGTGGGACACCAGGACGACGTTGCGGCGGTAGCCGTGGTCGAACAGTTCGCGGTCGCACCGCATGGCTTCGATGTAGGCCGGCTCGATCGGCATGTACATCAGCACGAAGCCGGGGCTTTTCATGCCGATCAGGCCGCTGTAGTCCTTGCGAGCCAGGTCGTCGATGTGATGGCGCACGGCGCGCACGTGCGCCGCCAGCGCGGCCTCGCGCGCCTCGGGCGTGGCGGCGGCCACGGCCCGGTCGTAGTCCACCAGCGAGACCTTGCTGTCGATGATCAGGTGCTTGCCGTCCGGCAGGCGGACGACGAAATCCGGCTGGCGCCGGTTGCCGGCCTCGTCCCTGAAGGGCGCCTGGGCCTGGTAATGGTCGCCCGCGATCAGCCCCGCCAGTTGCAGGCTGCGTTCCAGCAGGACTTCGCCCCAGTTGCCGGTGGCCTTCTTGTCGCCCTTCAGGGCCGTGGCCAGGGATTGGGCCTCGTCGCTCATTTTCAGGCCGACGTCCAGGACGCGGCGGATTTCCGCGTCCAGCCGGGCCTGGCCGCGCACCGAGGCGTCGTGGATCTCGTTGACGCGCCGCTGGAAGCTGTCGATCTGCTCGCGGAACGGCCGCAGCAGGCCGCCGAGCGTGTCCTGGCTGGACTGGGAAAAGCCGCGGCTCTTCTCTTCCAGCACCTGGCCCGCCAACTGCTGGAATTCCACCCTCAGGGCCGCCCGCGACTGTTCGAAGGCCTGGCGCAGTTCATCGAAGGCGGCGAGCTTTTCCTGGTGGGCCGCCTGCAGCCGGGCCAGTTCCAGCCGGCCGTCCTGCGCCCGGGCGCGCCAGTCTTCCAATGCGCGGGCCTGGGCGGACGCGTCCCGGTCGAGCTGCGCGATCCGCTCCTGCAACTGGTCGGCGCGCTCGGACTGGCGGGCGGCTTCCGCCGCCTGCGCCAGCAGCCGCCGCCGCGCCGGCCAGGCGCCGGCCACGGCGCCGACCAGCAACGCCAGCGCCAGCGCCGCCAGGGTTTCCGGAGAAAACGGGATCACGATGCCGTCCTATGCCGCATGAAGAAGACCCGACATCATCGCACAAGCCGGGCGCCGCGGCAGGCCCGGCCCGTCCCGGCGGCACGGCCGGGCATCAGGCCGAGCGCAGGATCTCGGTCTTGCTGGACACGCCCTGGCGCAGCCCGCTGGGATCGGTGTCGACGTAGTGGGGAACGCTGCTCTGGACATGCAGATGCAGCCCCTGGATCAGGCGCAGGGCGCCTTCCGGAAGCTCGTGCGTCGCCTGGGAAACGACGCCGATCATGTAGGCGATGTCGGTCTGGATGGGCCGCAGCACCACGCCCTCGAGCTGGGCGCCGCGGATCGAGAACGGGTCGATCAGCGCCACGCCCAGGCCGAGCCGCACCAGGGACAGCGCCGTCTGCTGGCTGCCGACCTCGATGTGGCGCCGGGCCTCGCCCGCCGTGGCCTGCGCCAGGGTGCTGGTCAGGTGATAGCGCATGCGATAGCGGCTGAGCAGCGTGATGACGTCGGTGCCGCGGATGTCTTCGAGCTGGACCGTGTCCCGGGACGCCAGCGGATGGGCGGCGGGCAATGCCAGCAGGCAGGGCGCCTGTCCGCACCAGTGCACGCGCAGGGCCTCGGCGTCGATCGGCAGGTTGATGAGCGCGAAATCCGACCGGCCCTCCGCGAGGGCGCCGGGCGGCACTTCGTGCACGACTTCCTCGATGATGAGCTTCTGGCGGAAGACGGGGCTGAAGCGGTCCATCCTGGCCAGCGCCTCGGGCAGCAGGCTGCGGGCGAGATCGACGGACGCCAGGATCCTCAGGGGGCGGACCTGGCCGCTGCGCATGCCCTGGACCCGTGATTCCAGCTGGTGCAGGTCGGCCAGGATGCCGCGCACTTCCTGGTAGAACTCGGCGCCCTGCTCGGTCAGGGTGATGGCGGGCCGGGTGCGGGCGAACAGCATGAAGCCCAGTTCGGCCTCCAGATCGCTGATCTGGCGGCTGACGACGGGCTGCGAACGGCCCAGCATGCGGCCGGCCGCCGTGACGCTGCCGCTGGTCACGATGGCGTTCAGAGCCTCGAGTTGGCGTATTTCCATGGCACCCGATGCGGATCGTCCCTGTCCGCATCCCAAAAAAGCCCCCACGCTGCGCCTTCGGCTCGCGTCCACCTCGCAGCTTGCATGCTGCTCGGATTCACCAGGCGCGAAATGGTCCGCGGGGACTATTCCGTATCCTGATTCATCTCCCCGAGGGGACGCTCTTGCCTTGGGGCGGCCCGGCGGCAAAAAATCGCCCGGATCAGCCGATGACGGCCCAGACGAAATATCTAGAAATGAATGTTATATGAATATTACTCCTTCGTCCGTACCCCAAAGCAATGAGCTAGCGTAGGAAAGGTCTCTTCCCGCACAGATTGGGCGTAATCCCGCGCCGCCTGCCGTATTACCTGCCCCGCATCGGCGAAACGTTGGGCGAATTTGGGAATCCGGTCGCCGCTCAGGCCCAGGATGTCCTCGGTCACCAGGATCTGGCCGTCGCACGCGGGCGAGGCCCCGATGCCGATGGTGGGGATGGACAGCGCCGCCGTGATTTCACGCGCCAGGGGCTCGCTGATGCCTTCCAGCACCACGCCGAACGCCCCGGCCTGGGCATGGGCCCGGGCATCGTCCATGATGCGGCGGGCGGCGGCGTCGGTCATGCCCTGGGCCTTGAAACCGCCCATGGTGTTGACGTACTGGGGCATGAGCCCGACGTGGGCCAGCACCGGGATGCCGCGCTCGACCAGGAAACGGGTCGTCTCGGCCAGGGGCAGGCCGCCCTCGAGCTTGACGCCGGAAACGCCGCTGGCCGCCAGCAAGGACGCGGCATTGGAGAACGCCTGGGCCGGGGACTGCTGGTAGCTGCCGAACGGCATGTCCACGATCACGCAGGCATGCCCGGTGGCCCGGACCACGGCGGCCGCATGCGCGGCCATCGTCTCCACCGTGATCGACAGCGTGTCGGGCAGCGCATAGCCGACCATGGCCGTGGAATCGCCCACCAGCAGCATGTCCACGGCTTCGTCCAGCAGGCGGGCGATCGGCGCGATGTAGGCGGTCAGCGCCGCGATCTTGCGCTCGCCCTTGAAAGAGACGAGCTGGGGTACCGTGACGCGCTGCGCCTGACTATGTACACTCATTTGACTGACTCCAAAGATTCGTTCATTGCCGGCCGCCCGCTCGCCGGCCAACCGGGCGCTGCCCCCACCGGAGACCCGCATGTCCACCAATCAACCCTATCTCACGTTTCATGATGGCCGCCGCGCGCCCCAACTGGGCCTGGGCACCTGGAAACTGACCGGAGACGCCGTCGTCCCGGCGATCCAGGCCGCCGTCGAAGCCGGCTACCGCTCCATCGACACCGCCGCCATCTACGGCAACGAGGCCGAGGTCGGCCGCGGCATCGCCCGGTGCGGCATCCCGCGCGAGGACCTGTTCGTGGCCACCAAGGTCTGGAACGACCGGCATGGTCACGATAGTACCAAGGCCGCGTTCCAGGAAAGCCTGGACCGGCTGGGGCTCGACTACGTCGACCTGTTTCTGATCCATTGGCCGGTCCCCAAGGAAAAGCGCTACCTGGAAACCTGGGAAGCCCTGATCCAGCTGCGCGACGAAGGCCGAGCCCGATCGATCGGCGTCTGCAACTTCCAGCCGGGCCACCTGCAAAGGCTGCTGGACGGCACCGGCGTGCTGCCGGTGGTCAACCAGATCGAGCTGCATCCCCATTTCCAGCAGGCCGAACTGCGCGCCTACCACGAGGACCACGACATTCGCACCGAAGCCTGGAGCCCGCTCAGCCAGGGCCAGGCGCTGCGGGATCCCGCGATCCTGGAACTGGCGCACCGGCTGCAGGCCAGCCCGGCTCAGGTGATCCTGCGCTGGCACATCCAGATGGGCCACATGGTCATCCCGAAATCCTCGAACCCGGAACGGCTCCAGGAAAACTTCAATCTATGGAGCCTGCACCTGGACGAGGCCGCCATGGCGCGGATCGCCGCCCTGGACCGCGCCGACGGCCGCCTCGGACCCGATCCCGAGACCTTCCACCTGCTGAAATGAGCCCGGCCGGCACGCGCGCCGGCGGCTAGTGTCCTGTCTGGTTAGTCCGGTCATTCAAATCCGCCGGCCAGGACACTAAACACCGTCGCGCCGCGCCCGCCATCCCAGGCGGATCGCCAGGGCCGGCGCGAAGGCGAACACGCCGTAGACCGCCCAGGCGGCCTGCCGCGCGCCCTGCCAGCCGCCCGGATCCGTGAAACCCGCGGCGTTGGCGGCCATGCCCGCCACGCTGGCCCCCAGGGCCATGGCGTACAGCTGCAGGGTCGTGATCGCCGCCGAGGCGATGTTCTGCTGGTCCGGCGGCGCGGCGCGGAACACGCCGGTCAGCAGGTGCGGCCAGCACAGCCCGACGCCCACCCCCACCCCCAGCAGCAGCGCGGCCAGCAGCGCCGTCGGCGCATCCGGATCGGGCATGAAGACGTACAGCCCCGCCAGGGACGTCGCCGACAGGACCGGCCCCAGCGCCAGCAGGCGGCCGACGCAGGCGGACCCGCGCCCGGAACTGGCCAGAGTGCCCAGCGTCCAGCCGGCCGACATCAGCGCCGACAGATAGCCCGCGTGCAGCGGCGACTGGCCATGCAGGACCTGGAGGAAGTAGGGCACGAAGACTTCCGTCGTCACGCCGATGCTCATCAGGCCGATCATGGCGTAGCGGCGACCCAGCGGATGGCTCAGCAACCAGGCGCCCTCGGGCAGGAAGCGCCGGCGCGCCCGGCCGTCGATGCGCGCCAGCCAGAGGACCAGCAGCAGGCCGCCCGCCACGCCGGCGAACTGGGCGATCCAGGACGTGTAGAGGCTGGCCGCCGACACCACCAGCACGGAGGCGACCAGCAGCCCCATGCGCAGCAGCGGCGCCTCCAGCTTCGCGCGGCGGTCCCGGCCCGCGGGCCCCAGTTGCGTCACCAGCAACGCACCCAGCAGCGCGCACACCGGCAGCACGGCCCAGAACGCCCAGCGCCAATGTCCGGATTCGGCGAACAGGCCGCCGATGGCCGGCCCCGACAGGGTGGCCACCCCCCACATGCCGGAAATCAGCGCCATGGCCCGCGACCACAGGGCCTGGTCGAAGACCAGGGGCACGGTGGCGTAGCTCAGGCTGAGCAGCATGCCGCCGCCCAGCCCCTGCCCCACCCGGCCGAACAGCAGCCAGGGCATGCTGGGCGCCAGCCCGCAGGCCACGGTCCCGCCCACGAACACGAGCAGGGCCAGCAGGAACGTGCGCCGCAGGCCGTGCCAGCGGATGCCCAGGGGGGCGCACGAGGAGCCCATGATCGAAGCCGCCACGAACAGGGTGGTGTTCCAGGCGTACCAGGGCAGGCCGCCGATATCCTGGACGACCGAGGGCAGAATGGTGGTGGCGATGAATACGTTGACCGCGTGCACGGCCACGCCGCCGGCCAGGGCGAGGGACCGCAGGCCGTTGCGGCCTCGCAGCAGGGCGCCCCATGAGGCGGAAGGGGATGGATTCATGCATCGACCAGGAAAAGCAGGCCCCATGGCAAAAAAATGCGGGCCGAAGCCCGCATTGTAGACAAGACGGCGCAAGGCCCGGACGGCCGCCCGGACGCGCCGGGCGGCGCCGCGCCGCTATTGCAGCAGTTGGCGCAGGGCGTACTGCAGGATGCCGCCGTGGCGGTAGTAGGCGGCCTCGGTCGGGGTGTCGATGCGCACCAGGGCGTCGAATTCGACGTCGCCCGCCCGGACATGCACGGTCTTGGGCGTGCCGCCGCCATTGAAGGCTTCCACCCCGGTGATCTCGAAGGTTTCCTTGCCCCGGATCCCCAGGGCGGCCGCGTTCAGGCCTTCCGGGAACTGCAGCGGCAGCACGCCCATGCCGATCAGGTTGGAGCGGTGGATGCGCTCGTAGGATTCGGCGATCACCGCGCGCACGCCCAGCAGCACCGTGCCCTTGGCCGCCCAGTCGCGCGAGGAGCCGGAGCCGTATTCCTTGCCCGCCAGGATCACCAGCGGCGTCCCCGCCGCCAGGTAATTCTGCGAGGCCTCGAAGATCGTGCAGACGGGCGCTCCGTCGCGAGTGAAATCGCGCGTCCAGCCGCCCTCGGTGCCCGGGGCGATCTGGTTGCGCAGGCGCACGTTGGCGAAGGTGCCGCGGATCATCACTTCGTGGTTGCCGCGCCGCGACCCCAGCGAGTTGAAGTCCTGGGGCTCGACCCCGTGCGCGCGCAGGTACTGGCCGGCGGGCGTGTCCTTGCCGATGGAGCCGGCCGGGCTGATGTGGTCGGTGGTGACCGAATCGCCCAGCAGCGCCAGCACCCGCGCGCCGCGGATGTCGGCCACCGGCCGCGGCTGGCGGGGCATGCCCTGGAAGTAGGGCGGATTGCGCACGTAGGTGGAGTCTTCCTCCCAGTGGAACAGGCTGCCTTCGGGCGTGTCCAGGTCGCGCCAGAGCTCGCCGCCGTCGAACACGCTGGCGTAGCCGCGCGTGTACATGTCGGAGGAAATGCAGGACCGGATCACGGCCTGGATTTCCTCGGCCGTCGGCCAGATGTCGCGCAGGCGGACGTCCCGCCCTTCGGCGTCCCGGCCCAGCGGGTCGTTGAGCAGGTCGATGTCCATGGTGCCGGCCAGCGCGTAGGCCACCACCAGCGGCGGGGACATCAGGTAGTTGAGCTTGACCTCGGAATGGATGCGGCCTTCGAAGTTGCGGTTGCCCGACAGCACCGAGACGACCGCCAGGTCGTTGGCGCGCACGGCCTCGGAGACTTCGGGGATCAGGGGGCCCGAATTGCCGATGCAGGTGGTGCAGCCGTAGCCGACCAGGTTGAAGCCCAACTGGTCCAGGTAGGCCGTCAGGCCGGCCTTTTCGTAGTAGTCCGTGACCACCCGGGATCCCGGCGCGAGGCTGGTCTTGACCCAGGGCTTGCGGCGCAGCCCGCGTTCCACGGCCTTCTTCGCCAGCAGGCCGGCCGCCATCATGACGGCCGGGTTGCTGGTGTTGGTACACGAGGTGATGGCCGCGATGACCACGGCGCCGTGGTCGAGCGGGAACTCGCCCGCATCCGGCAGGCGCACGACGGCCGGGTTGGACTTCGGCGCGCCGGGCAGCGCGGCCAGGGACTTGGCGAGCGCGGGCTTGGCGTCGGTCAGCGCGATCCGGTCCTGAGGCCGCTTGGGGCCGGCGATGGAGGGCACCACGGTGCCCAGGTCCAGCTCCAGGCGCTCGGAATACCGGGGTTCGTGCGCGGGATCGTGCCACAGGCCCTGGGCCTTGGCGTAGGCCTCGACCAGGGCGACCTGCTCGGCCGGACGGCCGGTGAAGCGCAGGTATTCCAGGGTTTCCTCGTCTATGGGGAAAATGGAGATGGTGGAGCCGTATTCCGGGCTCATGTTGCCGATGGTGGCGCGGTTGGCCAGCGGCACGGCGGCGACGCCGGGGCCGTAGAATTCGACGAACTTGCCCACCACGCCGTGCTTGCGCAACATGTCGGTGATGGTCAGCACCAGGTCGGTGGCGGTGGTGCCTTCCGGCAGGGCGCCGGACAGCTTGAAACCGACCACGCGCGGGATCAGCATCGAGATGGGCTGGCCCAGCATGGCGGCCTCGGCCTCGATCCCGCCGACCCCCCAGGCGACCACGCCCAGGCCGTTGACCATGGGCGTGTGCGAGTCCGTGCCCACACAGGTGTCGGGATAGGCCTCGGTCACGCCGTCGACCTGGCGCGTGAACACGCCGCGCGCCAGGTGTTCCAGGTTGACCTGGTGGACGATGCCGGTGTCCGGCGGCACGACGCGGAAATTGTCGAAGGCCGTCTGGCCCCAGCGCAGGAACTTGTAGCGTTCGACGTTGCGCCGGTATTCGATTTCCTGGTTGCGGCGGAACGACTGGTTGTGGCCGAAGTCGTCGACGATCACCGAGTGGTCGATGACCAGTTCCACCGGCGCCAGGGGATTGATGCGGTCGGGCTGGCCCCCTAGCGCCCGCATGGCGTCGCGCATGGCGGCCAGGTCCACCAGCGCGGGCACCCCGGTGAAGTCCTGCAGCACGACCCGCGCCGGCGTGAAGGCGATTTCACGGCTGGGCTCGGCGTCGGGATCCCAGCCGGCCAGGGCGCGGATCTCGTCGGCGCGGACGGCGACGCCGTCCTCGGTGCGCAGCAGGTTTTCCAGCAGGATCTTCAGGCCGTAGGGCAGGCGGCCCGGATCGAGCCCGTGGTCCTTCAGGGCGTCCAGCCGCCAGATGCGGTAGGACTTGCCTCCCACATCCAGGGTTGCGCGCGCGCCGAAGCTGTTGGGGTGTGCCATGGCATGTCCTCCTTGTCGGTTCGAACCCGGGCCCGCCGGACCGTCTCCGGACACAGGCCGCTCTGATCCGGTCCATCTTACACCGCATCCCGCCCCCGCCCGCCACCCGGCCCTGCCGGCGACACCGACTTTGTGTCCGGCCGCGCGGGCGGCGCCCAACGACCGGACGCCGTCCAGGGTTAAGCGCGGTTTTCCCGGCGCGCCGGCCTACACTGGAACGATTCCCTGTTTTCCCGGAGCGCATTCCATGGCATTTCCCGCATTCTTCGCCCAGGCCCCCCGCATCGCGCTGCACGACCCGCTCGCGCAGCTGCTGGGCGCTTCCGACGACGGCCTGATCGAATACGGCTACGAAGACGCCGTGCGCCTGGCGGGCCATTCCTGCCCCACCGTGGCCGGCGCCTGGCTGATGACGGTGCGCGCGCTGCGCGCCCTGTACCCCGACGCCCCGCCGCGGCGCGGCGACATCGAAGTCACCTTCGCCGACAGCGCGACCAACGGCGTCACCGGCGTCATCGCCAACGTGGTCGGCCTGGTCACCGGCGCCACCACCGATACGGGCTTCAAGGGACTGGCCGGCCAGCACGACCGGCGCAACCTGCTGCATTTCCAGGGCGACATCCCGGGCGAGATCGCCTTCAAGCGCCGCGACACGGGCGACCGCGTCGCGGTGTCCTTCAGCGCCCAGGGCGTGCCGGGCTCGCCCGCCGCCATGCCGCTGCTGCAAAAGATCCTGTCCGGCGGCGCCGGCGACGCGGAAAAGCGGGATTTCGCGCAACTCTGGCAGGACCGCGTGCGCCGCATCCTGGAAGCCGCCGATCAGCCCGGGCTGGTCACGGTCAGCCCGCTGCCGCGCGCCGCCTGATCCTTCTCCCCTTCCCTGCCGGATCCGGCCGGAACGCGAGACGGCCACGCGCCGTGGTCCGGCCGGATGGCCGGGCCGGTCAGTGGCGCCGCTCGTGGGTGGTGTAGTAGCGGCGCTTGTCCTCGTACAGCGCCCGGTCGGCGTCCCTCAGGGCCTGTTCCAGCGCGGCGGGATCGCGGCAGGTGGACTCCCCGGCCGAAAAGCTCAGCGGGATGCCGCCGTAGTACTGGTTGTTCAGCTCGATCAGGGAATGGATGTTTTCCAGCACCTTGCGGGTCGCCGTCTCGTCGTAGCCGGGCAGCAGCACCACGAACTCGTCGCCGCCGATGCGGGCGGCCTGGCAGGGGCGGTCGACGGCCTTGTTCAGGACCTCGCCGAAACGGCGCAGCAGGTCGTCGCCCACCGCATGGCCGCCCTCGTCGTTGGCCAGCTTCAGATTGTTCAGGTCCAGGGCGATGAAGGACACCAGCGGCGCCCGTTTGCGCTGCAGGCGGCCCAGTTCGTCGACGAAATAGGAACGGTTCTTCAGTTGGGTCAGCACGTCGTGCTTGCCCAGGTATTCCAGGTAGGCTTCGGCCTTCTTGCGGGCGGTGATGTCGGTCAGGGAAACCAGCACCAGGCTCCAGTCCTCTTCATGTCCCTGGAACACCGAGAGCTGCAGGTGGATGTGCAGGAGATCGCCCGCCAGGGTGTGGTTCTGGACTTCCTTCTGGTGGAAGAGCCGGCCATGCCACAGGTCGATCAGCTGCTCGGCGAAGGTGGCGCGGGATTCCTCGCGGAAGACGTCGCTCAGGCGCTCGATCAGCTGGTCCCTGGATTCCGCCTTGAACAGCCCCAGGGTGTAGTCGTTGACGTCGAGGACGCGGATTTCCTGGAGGCAGCGGTCGATGAAATCGGGGTGCACGTCCAGGAAAGTGCGGAAATCGCTGATATCCTGTTCGCGCAGCTCGTCGAACAGGCGCTTGATGGCGCTGAAGTCCTCGACCCACAGGGACACCGGCGCCTGCTGGAAGAATTCGCGGGCGTCCCGCTCGCTGGCCTGGGCCCGGCGCCGGGCATCTTGCAGCGGCGTGACGTCTTCCATGGCGACCAGGACCCGGTCCCAGGGCTGCCGCTCGTCGGCCAGCACCACGGCCTTCAGGGACAGGTCCAGCCGCCGGCCCGCCAGCGAATAATTCACCGTATGGCTCTGGAAGCCCCCCCGGCCGAGCCAGAGCTGGTCGAGTTCCCCCGCCAGCCCCTCGAACGTATCGTCGCGCAGCACGTCGGCCAGCCGGCCCATCAGTTCAGGCTGGGACCGGGCGCCGAACAGGGCCAGGGTCTGGCGATTGACGCGCAGGATGCGGATCAGGCTGGCGCAATGCCGCAGCCGGTCGCGGTCCTGGAGCAGCCAGGACCGCAGGTCCGTGACGCCCTCGACGCGCCAGCGGGCGAACTGCGCATGCAGGGCGCTGTAGTCTTCCAGCCACAAGGCCATGGGCGTGGCTTCGAAGAAGTCCGGCATGCCGGTCCCCGCATCCGGAGACTGCCATTCGGCCGACGCTGCCCGCCCTTCATCCATCCTGGCCCCACTCGTGCTTTGAAAGCAGGGATTCTAAATGATATCCCCCCGCGGACGGACCATTTCCGCCGCGACCGGGGGTCATTGTCCCACGCATTAGAGAAAACACCAATGGACAGAACTTCGAATAAATACATGGAGATGGACAATATGAAGGGGCCGCGATCCGGAATCCGGACCCGAGGTTCACAATAGGCCCATCGAGCCTCATGCAGGCCCCGCCCCGGCCTCCCGCCGGAGGCCGCGCCACCGGACCCGCCCGCCCTCCCGGCCCGCCCCGCGTCCGGTCCACGACGAACAACGGAGACCGCCTTGAACACACCCGCCCGCACCGCGCCGCCGCGCCCCGAAGACGAAACCCTGGGGCTGACGGCCAACCTCATGTACGGGTTCCAGCACGTCCTGACCATGTACGGCGGGATCATCGCCGTGCCGCTGATCGTCGGCCAGGCCGCCGGCCTGGGCGGCGCGGAAATCGGCGTGCTGATCGCCTCCTGCCTGTTCATGGGCGGCCTGGCCACCCTGCTGCAGACGCTGGGCATTCCGTTCTTCGGCTGCCAGCTGCCGCTGGTCCAGGGCGTGTCCTTCGCCAGCGTAGCCACCATCGTCGCCATCCTGGCGGCCGGCGGCGGCCTGCCGTCGGTCTTCGGCGCCGTCATGGCGGCGGCCCTGATCGGCCTGCTCATCACCCCGGTCTTCTCCCGCGTCATCCGCTTCTTCCCGCCGCTGGTGACGGGGTCGGTCATCACCACCATCGGCCTGTCGCTGATGCCGGTGGCCGCGAACTGGTCCATGGGCGGCAACCCCAAGGCGGACGGCTTCGGCAGCATGGCCAACATCGGCCTGGCCGCCGCCACCCTGTTCATCGTGCTGCTGCTCAGCAAGCTGGGCAACGCGACCATCTCGCGCCTGTCGATCCTGCTGGCCATGGCGCTGGGCACGGTCATCGCCTGGGCCGCCGGCATGACCGACTTTTCCCGGGCGGCCGACGGCCCGGCCTTCGCCCTGCCGACCCTGTTCCATTTCGGCTGGCCCGAATTCCACCCCGCCGCGATCGTGTCCATGTTCATCGTCATCCTGGTGGTGCTGGTGGAGACGTCGGCCGACATCCTGGCGGTGGGCGACATCATCGACACCCGGATCGACTCGCACCGCCTGGGCGACGGGCTGCGCGCCGACATGATCTCCAGCGTGGTGGCGCCCGTCTTCGGCTCCTTCACGCAAAGCGCCTTCGCCCAGAACGTGGGCCTGGTCGCCGTCACCGGCGTGAAGAGCCGCTACGTGGTCGCCACCAGCGGCCTGATCCTGCTGGCCCTGGGCCTGCTGCCGGTGATCGGCCGCTTCATCGCCGCCGTACCCACGGCGGTGCTGGGCGGCGCCGGCCTGGTGCTGTTCGGCACCGTGGCCGCCAGCGGCATCCGCACCCTGGCCCGGGTGAACTACGAAAACAACATGAACCTGATCATCGTGGCGACTTCCGTCGGCTTCGGCATGATCCCCATCGCCGCGCCCCACTTCTACGCCCACTTCCCGGCCTGGGTCGCGACGATCTTCCATTCCGGCATCAGTTCGGCCGCCATCATGGCCATCACCCTGAACCTGATGTTCAACCACCTGACCCTCGGCAACTCCGACCGGCAATCCGTGTTCGTCGCCGGCACCGGCCACGTGCCCGGCGATCACTGACCACGAGCAACAGCCTGCGCGGCGTGGGGGCGGCAAGCAGCCGCAGGCTGCGCAGCGCGGGGGCCCTTTTTCATCCGGATACGCCATCCGGGCCGGGCCGATGCTATGCTGCCCTCCCCGACACGCCCTCCATCCGCCCCGCATGGAAGCCCTGAACGACACCCTGTTCCTCTGGATCAACGCCAGCGATCCCTCGGCCGCCGCGCTGCTGCTGGGCCGCGTCCTGGCCAACGGCCTGATCTACCTGTTCCCCCTGTACCTGGGGCTGAGCTGGCTGCGGGCCGACGCCGCCGGACGCGAGGCCCTGCTGCAGGCGGCCGTCAGCGCGGCCATCGCCATGCTGCTGTCCTGGGCGATCGCCAAGTTCTGGTTCCACCCGCGCCCCTTCGTCGTCGGCCTGGGGCGCCAGTACATCCCCCACGCGCCGACCGCCTCGTTTCCCAGCAACCACCTGAGCTTCGCCTGGGCGGTCTGCGCCGGCCTGGCCCTGCATCCGGCCCGGCGCCGGGCCGCCTGGATCCTGGCCCTGGCCGCACTGCCGATCGCCTGGGCGCGCATCTACATGGGGATTCATTTCCCGCTGGACATGGCCGGCGCGCTGCTGACCGGCCTGGTGGCCGCCGGCATCGGCCTGCCGCTGCGGAACACGCTGATCCCCGTCCTGCGGCGCGGCATCGAGCCCGCCTACCGGCTGGTGTTCGCCTGGCCGATCCGCAAGGGCTGGACGCGCGCCTGAACGCGGCCATTCATCCGCCGTTCATATCCGGCGGGCGATCATGTGGCGGTTTCATCCCCGTCTCTCAGGAAGTACCGCCATGTCCGCATCCACGACACGCTACAGCGCCCCCACCATCGCCCTGCACTGGATCACCCTGATCCTGATCGCAGTGGTCTACGCCACCGCGGAACTCAAGGGCATGGTGCCCAAGGAAAGCCCCGAGGCGGGCCTGATGCGCATGCTGCATTCTTCGTGCGGACTGACGATCCTGGGACTGACGGCGATCCGCCTGATCGCGCGGCTGTTCAGCCGCGCCCCGGCCATCGTGCCCGAGCCCGCCGCCTGGGAACGGCTGTTCGCCGGCCTGATGCACGTGGCGCTGTACGCGCTGCTGCTCGCGCTGCCGCTGCTGGCCTGGTATGGCATCAGCGCCGTCGGCGGCACGCCGCACGTCTGGGGCATCGCGCTGCCCACGCTGACCGGCGAAAACAAGGAACTGGGCCGCTCGGTCCTCGGCACCCACAAGCTCATCGCCAACATCGGCTACGGCCTGATCGCCCTGCACGTCCTGGCGGCCCTGAGGCACCACTACGCGAGCAAGGACAACACGCTGCTGCGCATGCTGCCGGTCCGCGGCTGATCCCCCGCCGTCGCGGGCCGGCCCGCGGCGCGCGGTTTCACAGGTCCTGGCGCGCGATCGCCATGGCCTCGCGCAGGACCGACAGGTCGCCGATGTGGTTGGCCAGCAGCAGGATCAGGCGGGCGTTGGCCTGCGCGCTCTGCTCGTCGCTGAGATCCCGGTGCATCTCGATCAGCGCCTCGTAGAAGTCGTCGCCGGGCGTGTAGGCGCGCGCATAGCGGCGGCCGGGCTCGCCGAAATTCAGATTCAGGTTCAGTCCCATGGCATTCATTCCTGGTTGCAGGTGGCGCGGGCCAGCGCCTGGCGGACCCGCCCGGCGTCCAGGGCGCGCCAGCGGGCCGCGACGTGCTGGTCCGGACGGATCAGCCAGGCCGACCCCGGCCGGGCGTCGTAGCGTTCGGCGAAACGGCCGGTGTAGTCCTCGAAGACCCGGAAGCCGTGCGGCGAGCGCCCGCCCGCCGGCGTCACGAGGATGACGTCCACCGGCAGGGGGCCGGACATCAACGCCTGCAGGGCGTCGGCCTGGGCGACGTCGCCCGGCTTGTCCACGTAGACCAGCAGCTGGAAGCGGTTGCCCAGGCGCTCCAGCAGCCAGAAATGGTCCACCTGGGCCCGCATGGGACTGTCGTCGCAGGCCGCACCGGGCACCATGTCCCCGGCGAACGCGGCCTCGTCGGGCGTGTTCAGGGGAGAATCGGCCAGGATCGCCGGCACCGACAGGCGGCCCGAATTCACCAGCGCCCGGGCGAACGGGTAGTGGCGCGCCAGCCCCAGCACCGCGTTGCGGAAGGCCAGCGAGGTCTTCGTCTTGGGCGTGATGAAATCCGTGGACCGCGTGGAATTCAGCAGGTTCTCGTCGGCGGCGCGGACCCGCTCGTCGGAATACGTGTCCAGCAGGCGGTCGGGGGCCTTGCCCTCCATCACCAGCCGCAGCTTCCAGACCAGGTTGTCCGTGTCCTGGATGCCCGAGTTGGCGCCGCGCGCGCCGAAGGGCGACACCTGGTGGGCCGCGTCGCCGACGAACAGGGCCCGCCCATGGCGGAACTTGCCCATGCGGCGGCACTGGAAGGTGTAGACGCTGACCCATTCGAGCTCGAATTCGTGCTCTTCGCCCAGCATGGCCCGGATGCGCGGAATGACCCGTTCCGGACGCTTTTCCTCTTCCGGGTCGGCGTCCCAGCCGAGCTGGAAGTCGATACGCCAGACATTGTCGGCCTGGTGATGCAGCAGGACCGACTGGCCGGGGTGAAAGGGCGGGTCGAACCAGAACCAGCGCTCGGCGGGAAAGTCGGCCTTCATGACCACGTCGGCGATCAGGAAGCGGTCCATGAAGATCTTGCCCTCGGCCTCCAGGCCCATCATGCGGCGGATCGAGCTGCGGGCGCCGTCGGCCACGATGAGCCAGTCGGCCTCGACCGGGTAGGCGCCGTCCGGCGTCTCGACCTGCAGCGCGACGCCGTCGTCGCGCGCGCGCACGGACACGACCTTGTTGCGGAACCGCAGGTCCAGCGACGGCAGGGACCGGGCCCGCTTCACCAGGAATTCCTCCAGGTAGTACTGCTGCAGATTGATCATGCCCGGCCGGTGGTGGTCGGGCTGGGGCAGCAGATTGAAGCTGTAGACCTCCTCGTTGCGGAAGAAGGTCCGCCCCACGTTCCAGCTGACGCCCTTGCCCACGCAGGGGTCGGCCACCCCCAGGCGGTCCAGCACTTCCAGGGCGCGCTTGGCGTAGCAGACCCCGCGCGAACCCACGGAAACGGTGTCGTCGTCGTCGAGCAGCAGCACGGGCACGTTCTGCTGGGCCAGGTCGATGGCGGCCGCCAGGCCGACCGGGCCGGCGCCCACGACCACCACAGGATGGCGGACGGGCGTGTCCGATCCCAGCTCGCGCGGGGGACGGTATTCGAACTTCTGGTACTGATAGGTGCTGAGCATGTGTGTCTCCTCCGGACCGGCGCGGGCCGCGGCTTCGAGGCCACGCCGCCCGCCGCGCGATCAGTTCTCCGCTTGCAGGCCGTGCCACATCTCCCGGTCGCGCTCGGCCGTCCAGATGCGCGGATGGCGGATGCCGCCGGCCTCGTCCATGGCCCGGACCACGTCGAAGGGCAGGCAATGCTCGTAGATGAAGACCTGGGCGAACTTCGGATCCATGGCGCGGCGGATGTGCGCCATGGCCTGCTTGAGATCCATCCCCCGGGCATGCGCCTCGCAGGCGGACGAATACAGCGTGGACACGAAGTCGCGCGTGTAGGCCAGGCCCGCGGCGACCCGCTCGGGCGTGTCCAGCGCCGGACCGCGGCCCGGCACCAGCTTCTCGGCTCCCAGGGCGGCCAGCGCGTCCAGGGTGGCCGGCCAGTCGGCCAGCTGGGCGTCGCCGGTGTAACAGGCGGCGTCGTATTCGACCAGGTCCCCGGAGAACAGGACCTTCTCGGACGGCACCCACACCACGGTGTCGCCCCGGGTGTGGCCGGCGCCGGGATGGAAGACGCGGACTTCCAGGTCGCGCCCCATCCACAGGCTGATGCCGTCCCGGAAGACCAGCGTCGGCCAGGTCAGGCCCGGAATGGACTCGAAGGCCTGGAACAGGCGCGGGAAGCGCTCGTATTCGGACTGCATGTCCTGCGCGCCGCGCTCCACGATCATCTCGTAGGTGCCCTGGCTGGCGATGACTTCCTGCAGGCCCTCGTCGCGGTAGGCCGAGGCGCCCAGCACCCGCACGGCATGGTAGTGCGACAGCACGGCATACTTGATGGGCTTGTCGGTGATCTTGCGGATTTCCGCGATCAGCCGCCGCGCCATCACCGGGGTGGCGAGCGTGTCGCAGATCAGGACGGCCTCGTCGCCGATGACGACGCCGGTGTTGGGATCGCCTTCGGCGGTATAGGACCAGCAGTGCTCGGACAGGCGGGCGAAGGTGGCCTTCTTTTCCTCCAGGTCGGCGACGGATGCGAATTGCTTGCTCATGACGGATTCCTCTTGGTGTTTCACATGCCCAGGTACGCGGCGCGCACCTGTTCGTTGCGGATCATGTCCTGGCCGGTGCCCGACAGCACGATATGGCCGGTTTCCAGGACGTAGGCGCGATCGGCGATGCCCAGCGCGGCGAAGGCGTTCTGCTCGACCAGCAGGATGGTGATGCCCTGGGCCTTGAGCGTGCGGATGACGTTGAAGACTTCCTCGACCAGCAGGGGCGCCAGGCCCATGGACGGCTCGTCGAGCAGCAGCAGGCGCGGCCGTCCCATCAATGCCCGGCTGATGGCCAGCATCTGCTGCTGCCCCCCGGACAGCGTCCCGGCGGGCAGGCGGCGCTTTTCGCGCAGGACGGGGAACATCGCGTAGACGCGCTCCAGGTCCTCGTCCGCCTGGCCGGCGGGCCGCAGGTAAGCGCCCAGGCGCAGGTTGTCCTCGATCGACAGGGGCCCGAAGACCTGGCGGCCTTCGGGGCTGTGGCAGATGCCGGCCCGCACCCGCCGGTCCGCCCGCACCCGGGACAAGTCCTGTCCCGCGAAGCGGATGCGGCCGGCGCTCATGGGCTGGATGCCGGACAGCGTGCGCAGGAAGGTGGTCTTGCCCGCCCCGTTGGCCCCGACCAGGGCCACGAGCTCGCCCTTGAAGACATCCAGGCTGAGGCCCTTGAGCGCCTGGATGCGCCCGTAACAGGACTCCAGGTCCCGGACCTCGAGCAGCGGCTCGCGCGCGGCGGCCAGATGACCGAAGCCCCCCGCCTGGCTGCCTCCCAGGCCGATCGTCTCCGGGGCGAGCGACACGATGCGGTGGTAGAGCTCGCGGTATTCGGCGCGGGCCTGCTCGCCGAACAGGGGGTCGCGGTGATCGGAGAAGGCGGCCGCGATGCCCGCCCAGTCCTCGGGCTGGAGGACTTCGCGCGCCAGGGGAAAGGCATCCTTTTCCTCGGTCCGGATGTGCCGCTTGAGCTGGTCCGCGTAGCGGCGCAGGCCCTCGATGAATTCGGGCTGGTCCGCCAGCGGCCCCCCGCGCCCCAGGAAGCGGCGCAGGGCGCGCAGGCTGTCGGGCCCCTGCCGGTGCTCCGCCTCCAGGGCGTCCAGGATGGGGGCGGCGGCCTCCGGGGCGCGCCGCCGCAGCGCCAGGAACAGGTACTGGTCCTCCTTGGCGTGATGGCAGCCGTCCATGAATTCCTGGATGTAGTCGAACAGGGCGTGGAAAAAGCCCTCCTCGACCGGCTCGCCCGCCTGCAGCTCGCCGGCCACCCAGTCCATGGTGGTGGCGATGCGCCAGAGATTGCGGTGTTCTTCCTGAATGATGTCCAGTGCGTGCATGATGTCCCCGATCAGGCGTGGCCGCCCAGGTAGGCCGCGATCACGTCCGGATTGCCGCGGACTTCCGGCCCCGAGCCTTCGGCCAGCCGCTTGCCGTAGTCCAGCACCAGGATCCGGTCCGACAGGTTCATGACCATCTTCATGTCGTGCTCGACCAGGACGACGGTGACGCCGGTCCCGGCGATCCGGCGCACCAGGGCGTCGACTTCCTGGGTTTCCTTGGGATTGAGCCCGGCGGCCGGTTCGTCCAGGAACAGCAGGCGCGGCCTCATGGCCAGCGCCCGGGCGATCTCCAGGCGCTTGAGCGCCCCGTAGGGCATGCTATCGGCGCGCGCGCGGACGTAGGATTCCAGGCCCACGAATTCCATCAGCCCGGCCGCCTCCTCGCGCAGCGCCCGGTCGCGGCGCCGCAGGCCGGGCGTGCGCAGCAGCGCCTTGAACAGGCTGCCGTCCAAGTGCAGGTGGGCCCCGACCATGACGTTCTCCAGGGCGCTCATGTTCATCCAGACCTGCAGGTTCTGGAAGGTGCGCGCCATGCCCCGGCGGGCCAGCTCGTAGGGCGTGCGGCCCTGGATCTCCCGCCCGTCCAGGCGGACGGCGCCCGCCGTGGGCCGGTAGACCCCGGTGATCAGGTTGAACAGGGTCGTCTTGCCGGCGCCGTTGGGGCCGATGACGGAATACACGATGCCCTCGTCCACGGAAAAGCTGACGTCCTGGACGGCGCGGACGTTGCCGAACTGAATGGACAGGCGATCGACTTCGAGCAGGGCCATGGCGTCAGTCCTCCACGCGCAGGCGGGCCGCCAGGGTGGGCACCAGGCCGCGCGGCAGGAAGATCATGCACAGCATCAGGATCGCGCCGAAGACGACGATCTCCCAGCCCTCGAAGGTCGCCAGGGCCTGCGGCAGCGCCGTCAGCAGCACGGCCCCCAGCACCGAGCCGAAGACCGACGCCATGCCGCCCACCACGACCATGGTGACCAGTTCGATCGAGTGGAAGAAGTTGGCGACCTCGGGCGTCACGAAGCCGACGTAATGCGCCAGGACGCTGCCCATGACGCTGGCGACGACGGCCGACAGCACGAACACGGTGGTCTTGTAGCGCGGCACGTCCACCCCCACGACCTGGGAGGCGATCTCCGAGCCGTGCAGGCCCCGCAGGGCGCGGCCGAACGGGGAGTCGATCAGGTTCAGCGCGCCCCACACGCTCAGCAGCAGGAGGGTGGCCACCACCCAGTACCATTGGATGTCGCGCATGAGTTCGTGGCCGAACAGCTCCATGGACTGCACCGGCATGCCGTCGGGGCCCCCGGTCCAGGCGGCCTCGTTGCGGATCACGATGTTGATGATGATGCCCAGGCCCAGCGTCGCCATGGCCAGGTAATGCCCCTTGAGGCGCAGGATCGGCCGCGCGACCAGCAGCGCCAGCAGCCCCGTGCCCGCGGCCCCGGCCACCAGGGCCAGCAGCGGGTGCCAGCCGAAATGGGCGGGCAGCACCGCCGAGGCGTAGGCGCCCAGGCCCACGAAACCCGCGTGGCCCAGGCTGATCTGGCCCGCGTAGCCGATCAGCAGGTTCAGGCTGAGGACGATCACGGCGTTGATGCACATGCGGATGACGATGTCCAGGTAATAGCTGTTGGGCGCCAGGAAGGGCGCCGCGGCCAGCGCCAGGGCCAGGATGGCCAGGCCGATGAGGGAACGTCCGCGCATGGTCACACCCGCTCCGTGGAAAGGCCGCCGAACAGGCCGCGCGGCATGAAGAACAGGATCAGCAGGATCAGGACGAAGGGGATGGCGTCCTTGTACGCCGAGGAGACGTAGCCCGCGCCCATGGCTTCCAGCACGCCGACCAGCAGGCCGCCGACCACCGCGCCCAGGCCGCTGCCCAGGCCGCCGACCACCGCCGCCACGAAGCCCTTCAGGCCCAGCATGATGCCCACGTCGTAGGAAGTCAGCGTGATCGGCGTGATGAGGATGCCGCCCAGCGCGCCGAGCGCGGCCGCCAGGGCGAAGCTCATGAGCAGGACCCAGCCGGTGCTGACGCCCACCAGCTGCGCGGCGACCCGGTTGTAGGCCGTGGCCAGCATGGCCTTGCCCGCCAGCGTGCGGCTGAAGAAATACCAGAGCAGCGCCACCACCACCGCCGTCACCCCGAACACCCAGAAGCTCTGGGGCTGCAGCGTCGCCCCCAGGAGCGACACGGGGGCGTGGTCGGAAAACGGCGGCAGGCTGTGGGCGCCCTTGCCCAGCCAGACCTGGATCAGGCCGCGCAGCACCAGCGAGGCGCCGATGGTGATGATGATCAGGGTGACCGTGTCGGCGTCCTTGACCGGTTCGATGGCGCACTTCTCGAGCAGCACCCCGACCAGGGCCGGCAGCAGCACGGCCAGCGCGAAGGCGGGCGCCCAGTGCAGGCCCGCCTGGGTGAAGAACACCGCCAGCATGCCGCCCAGCATGATGAATTCGCCCTGGGCGAAATTGATCACGTGGCTGGCGTTGTAGATCAGGTTGAAGCCCAGGGCGGCCAGGGCGTAGGTGGCCCCGACGGTCAGGCCCGAGAACAGGAACTGCAGGAATTCCGCATGCACGGCATGTCTCCTCGCCAGGGCACGGAGCCGTTCCGCGCGCGGCGGAGGGATTCCGATCCCGATGTATTACAAATCAAATTTTTAATCATCTGATTTGGTATCGGAGAAAACATAGAGGACAAGCGCCGGATGATCAAGGGCATCTGATGAATAACCCACAGTCATTCGGGAAAACCATCAACGGAACCGGACGTCCGGCTCATCCATTCATCGGATCAGCCTCTGGATCGAGACGGTTTCCAGCAATACGAGAATCAGGATTTTTTCTTGATATTTGTATCATCACGACCTGGAACAGGCCTGCGGACGGACCGACGGCCCCGCCGCGGCGCCGGCCGGCGCGGGAATCAGAGCGAGATCGCGACCAGCGGATCGTCGGAGGGGAACCGCTCGAAGCCGTCTTCCAGGCGCGCGGGCACCGTGCCGTCGGCCAGCCGCATGTGGGCGTCCAGATGCCATTCGGACGGTTCGGCCAGGCGGCGGTACAGCTCGCGGCACACCATGCGCGCGGACTGCCCGGGCCAGTCCGCCGGCAGCAGGACTTCCGGCAGTTCCGGATCCCGCAGCAGCAGGCGGCGGTAATCGTGGATCATCAGCACCCGGGCCAGGAAGGCTTCCTCAGGTTCCAGGCGGACCCTGCGGTCGCGCCGCAGCTCGGCCAGGATCGGCAGGTAGTCGGCCACGAAGGCGGCGTAGGACTCGGCCAGCCGCTCCAGGTTCCAGGCCCGGGCCACCAGGTCGGCGTCGGACGCCGTCAGGGTGATGCGCGCGTCGGCGGCCAGCAGGGGCAGCAGGCTGCCCAGCATGTCGCCCAGGCCGTCGGCCTCGAGCGTATCGTAGGCGGCTTCCAGGTGCGTCGAAGGATGCACGAAGCAATCGTTCCCCAGGCTGCCGAAGCCCTGCCACAGCAGGGCCTGGCGCAGGCGGTCCCGCTGCCGGGCGTCGAGCTCGCCGACGACCAGGATCAGGCGCCAGCGACGGTCCCAGATCGGCGCGTGGGACGAATAGATGTGGCGCGAGGCTTCCTCGAAGCGCAGGCGCCCGGAATCGGTCAGCACGTATTCCGCGCGCCGCCCGTGCGTGTCGGCCCGCAGCCATTTTTCCTTGCCGAGGCGGAACACCGACGTGCGCACCAGGCGCTCGTTCAGGCCCAGCGGCTCGAGCAGCTGGATCAGGCTGCCCAGCCAGATCCTCCCGCCGCGCGGCAGCACGGCGTCGCCGAAGACCGACATGATCAGCGAACCCGCGCGCACCCGCTGCTGTTGACGAAAACGGTCGATGCGGTGCTGGATGGCGGGGATCAAGGCGGTCGGTGCATGGGTTTCAGGACAGGCGGCCTTCGGATCGGGCATTCTGAATGGCGAAGAATCCTTCCTTGTGGATGAGTTCGTCCTTCGCGCCCAGCGACTTGACCGCCGCGACGCAGGCGTCCACGAATTCCGGGCTGCCCGCGATGAAAATGCTGTGCGCGGACAGGTCGGGATACAGGCCGGGCAGGATGGTGTCGATGCGGCCCGCCAGGTAGCCTTCCCGCTGTTCGCGCGTGAGGGTTATTTTATAGTCGAAATTGCGGTGCTTGGTGCGCCACCAGGCCATCATCCCCTGGCCGTAGACGTCGTCGGCGGTGCGCGCCGAGAAGATCAGGTCCACTTTCTTGCGGTAGCCGCGCCGCAGCGCGGCCTCGGCCAGGTCCAGGATCGGCGCCAGGCCCGTGCCCGCCGCCAGGCAGAGCACCGGGGTTTCCGCGGACGGATCGCCGATGAACGTGCCGTAGGCGCCGCTGATCTTGACGCTGTCGCCGACCCGCAGGGTGTCGTGGATCCAGGCGCTGGTGACGCCGTCGTCGGCGCGCGCGACCTGCAGGGTGATCTCGCCGTCGGGCCGGGGCGCGTTGGCGATCGAGTAGGCCCGCCGGGGAATGTTGGCGCGCTCGTCGCCCAGGGTGACGTACTGGCCCGGCCAGTAGCGGATCGGCTGACCCACCGGGCGCAGGCGGATCTCCAGGGTGCGCCGGGCCACCTCGCGGCGCTCGATCAGCACGAACAGCGCGCCTTCCCGGGGTGGGAACAGCTTCGGCCGCGCATCGGCCGTGCCCCATTCGATCACCATCTCGTCGGAAATCGGCTTGGCCATGCACATCAGGCCGTAGCCCTGGCGGCGTTCCTCGGCCGACAGGGCCATGTCCAGCACCATCCCCTGGTCGTACTGGCCTTCCAGGACCCGGACCTTGCATTCGCCGCAGGCGCCGGCCCGGCAGTTGTTCGAAAGCGCGTAGCCGGCCTTTTCCAGGGCCATCAGGACCGTGTCGCTGTCCTTGCATTCCACGGACTTTCCGGAGGGTTGGATGATGATGCGTGACATGGGGGGTTTCCGTTTTTTTCGACTGTCTGGGGAACGGCCCCGCCGCCGGGGGGCGCGGCCGGGGCCGGGATGCGGCCGCCGGGGAAGGAGCGCGCGGCGGCGCCCTTCCCCGGGCGGTCAGAACACCGGGATGATGTCCTGCATTTCCACGTCCGAGATCTCGTGGCCGGTGATCCCGACTTCCGGGATGGCCGGGAACGGGATGTCGTAGCGGTCCAGGACGCCCTTGAGGTTCAGCATCGCGTTCTTCCAGTTCTCGAGCTTGGCCTCGTAGGTGGGGATGCCGAAACCGGCGTCGCGGGCGATGGCCTCGGCCTCGCGCTGCGTGGCGATGAAGTCTTCGGGCAGGTCCCAGAATTCCATCGGCGGTTCGAACAGGACGGCCGACAGGAACAGATAGCCCGCGCGGATCTGCTTGGTGACGACGGACTTGTGCTCTTCGCTGAGTCCCGGGTAGTCGCGCTCCATCACCGCCATGCAGATCGCCATGTGGCGGCCTTCGTCGCGGCCGATGTTCTTGAAGGCTTCCTTGAAGACCGGCTCGCGCGAGTTCTCATACATCTGCTTGAAGATGGTGGCGGCGGCGATTTCCCCCATCAGGAAAGAGCTGAACAGCACCGCCAGGTCGTACTTGGGCACGGCGTTCTTGTAGCCGTTCCAGTAGCGCGCGCCGTTGAAATACAGCCACTTGGCGTTCTTCTGCAGGCGGCGGCCGATGTCGGTCTTGGGCTCGTAGGTGATGGGGTCGGGATGGTCGAGCAGCTTGGTGATCGACAGGCCGCACATGATCTCGTGGTTCTGCTCGTCGCTGGTGACCGAGAAGAAACACTTGCGCACGGGGTCTTCCTCGTGGACCTCGTAGGTCTTGATCAGGGCTTCGGCGAAGACCGGGGGCGCGGATGCGTCGAACACCGACAGCAGCGTCCACCAGTAGGCGATGCATTCGCGCTCTTCCCAGGAATAGCTCTCGACGTCGAGCGTATCCCAGGGCAGTTTTTCGGGTTCCCAGTATTCCCTGAGCGAGGCTTCCCAGACTTCTTGCAGCTTCTGGGTCTTGCGGTGCCAGGACAGGGGGTAGACGTTGGGCTGTTCAATTTCGGGGGGAAATTCCATCTTGTCCGAAAAGCGTTCCTTGCTGGACATGAAAGGGCTCCTTTGGGTGGGTGTACGGGGGCGGACGGATCTGGTCCTTTCAGCCCGATTCAAATCGGGCATGACTCAATCATGTTACTTGAATAGCCGTTCTGTCAAATTATTTGTATCGCTTAATGCCTAGGGTTTTCCTGGATTATAGAAAGACGGAAGTACATCGAACATCCAATACCCTATGAAACCATTGATTTTCCTTGTTATACGATTATTTGATAAATCCATCACGAAATCAGATAAATTAGGCTTGATTGAAAAGTTGCTTTCCAAAAGTGATACATTAATCGTCATCAAATACAAAGTTTCGTATTTCTAAAGGACATGCCGCCCCCCACAGGCCGGCACTGGAGGCCCCCCATGTCGCACCCCCTGCTGGACCCGCACCGCCCCCTGCTCGACCGCGCGCTCGAAGCCATCGCCACGCGCGGCTACTGGTCGGCCTATGCCGAATCCCCCAGTCCGAAGGCCTATGGCGAAGGCGCGCCCGAGGCCGGCCGCGCCGCCTTCGAGGCCCACCTGGGCAAGCCCTTCGAGCTCGGCCAGCCAGGCCAGTGCGGCTGGCACGACGGCGAGACTTCGCCCTACGGTGTCCCCCTGAACATCCGCTATCCCCAGTCCGATCCCCAGGCCCTGGTGCGGGCGGCCCTGGCGGCGATGCCGGCCTGGCAGGCGCTGGGCGCCGAAGGCCGGGTCGGCATCTGCCTGGAAATCCTGCAGCGGCTGAACCGCCAGAGCTTCGAGATCGCCCACGCGGTCATGATGACCAGCGGCCAGGGCTGGATGATGGCCTTCCAGGCGGGCGGCCCCCACGCCCAGGACCGGGGGCTGGAAGCCGTGGCCTACGCCTGGCGCGAAATGTCGTTCATCCCCGCCGAGGCCGTCTGGGAAAAGCCACAGGGCAAGCACCCGGCCCTGGTGATGCGCAAGCGCTACGAAATCGTCGGCCGGGGCGTCGGCGTGATCATCGGCTGCGCCACCTTCCCCACCTGGAACACCTACCCGGGGCTGTTCGCGGCCCTGGCCACCGGCAATCCCGTGATCCTGAAGCCGCACGGCCACGTCGTCCTGCCCGCCGCCATCACGATCCGCACGATCCGCGCCGTGCTGGCGGAGAACGGCCTGGACCCGAATCTGGCCACCCTGTGCCTGCCGCCCGGCCACGAGGCCGCGCACGCGCTGTACACCCATCCCGACGTCCGCTCGATCGACTACACGGGCGGCAACATCTTCGGCCAGTGGCTGCTGGACCACTGCCGCCAGGCCCAGGTCTACGCGGAACTCGCCGGGGTCAACGGCATCGTGATCGACTCCACCGACGACTACGCGGGCATGCTGCGCAACCTGGCTTTCACCCTGTCGCTCTATTCCGGGCAGATGTGCACGACGTCCCAGGCGATCATCATCCCGGCGCAGGGCATCGACACCGACCAGGGCCGCAAGTCCTTCGACCAGGTCGGCCAGGACCTGGCCCAGGCGATCGAGCGCTTCCTGGAAAAACCGGAGGTCGCCCAGGCCGTGCTGGGGGCGATCCAGTCCGACGCCACGCTGGCCCGCATCGACGAGGCGGCCGGCGGCGGCATGGGCCGGGTCGTGCTGGCGCCCAGGGCGCCGCATTACGAGGAATTCCCGCAGGCGCGCGCGCGCACGCCGGTCCTGCTGGCCTGCGACGCGCGGGACACGGAACACTACGCCCGGGAACAGTTCGGTCCCATCAGCTTCCTGGTGCGCGCCGACGACACGGACGCCGCCCTGGCGCTGGCCGAGGACCTGACGCGCCGGCACGGCGCGCTGACGCTCGCGGTCTACAGCACCCGCGAGGCCGTGCTGGACGCCGCCGTCCAGGCGTCCTGGCGGGCCAAGGTCGCCCTGTCCATCAACCTGACGGGCGGGGTCTTCGTGAACCAGTCGGCCGCCTTCTCCGATTTCCACGGAACGGGCGGCAACCCGGCGGCCAACGCCTCGTACGCGGATTCGGCCTTCGTGGCCAACCGCTTCCGGGTCGTGCAGCGCCGCGCCCACGCCTGAAGACCGTCCACTCCGATCCGCGAAGGCCGAATCCGATGACCTATCAGAACATCCGCTTTTCCATCGAAGGGGGCGTCGCCCGCCTGACCCTGGCGCGCCCCGACAAGCTCAACAGCTTCACCGAAGCCATGCACCTCGAAGTGCGCGACGCGCTGGACCGGGTCCAGCGGGACAGCGCGGCCCGCGTGCTGGTCCTGGGCGGCGCCGGGCGCGGCTTCTGCGCGGGCCAGGACCTGGGCGACCGCGCCATGCAGATCGGCGCCGGCCAAGCCCCCGATCTGGGCGCCACCGTCGAAGGCTTCTACAAGCCGCTGATCCTGGCGCTGCAGAACCTGCGGGTTCCGACCCTGGCGGCGGTCAACGGGATCGCCGCCGGCGCGGGGGCTTCCATCGCATTGGCCTGCGACCTGGTCGTCGCCGCCGAGTCCGCCTATTTCCTGCAGGCCTTCAGCAAGATCGGCCTGATTCCCGACACCGGCGGCACCTGGCTGCTGCCCCAGCGCGTCGGCATGGCGCGCGCCATGGGCCTGGCCCTGCTGGCCGAACGGCTGCCCGCGCGCCGGGCGGCCGACTGGGGCCTGATCTGGTCCTGCGTCGCCGACGAGGCCTTCGAGGCCGAGATCGACCGGCTGGCCGCGCAATTGGCCCAGGCGCCGACCCGGGCGCTGGTGCGCACCCGCCAGGCCATGCAGGCCGCCGCCTCGCATACGCTGGAACAGCAGCTCTCGATGGAGGCCGGCATCATGCGCGAACTGGGCTGGCGGCCCGACTACGCGGAAGGCGTCGCCGCCTTCCTGGAAAAACGCCCCGCCCGGTTCACAGGGGAATGAGCGCATGACCGCCCTGGACCCCAGCATCCCCGTCGCCGTGGTCGGCGCCGGCACCATGGGCGCCGGCATCGCCCAGGTCGCCGCCCTGGCCGGCCATCCCGTCCGCCTGCACGACACCCGTCCGGGCGCCGCGGCCCAGGCGATCGCCGGCATCCGGGACGGCCTGCGCGCCCTGGCGGCCAAGGGCCGGCTGGACGCCGGCCCGGCGGAAGCCGCCGCCCGGGCACTGAGCGCCGCCGACGACCTGGCGGACCTGGCCGGCTGCGGCCTGGTCATCGAAGCCATCGTCGAGCGGCTCGACACCAAGGCCGCCCTGTTCGGCGCGCTCGAAGCCATCGTGGCGCCCGGCTGCCTGCTGGCCACCAACACCTCGTCCATCCCGGTCACGGCCATCGGCGCGGGGCTGCGCCACCCCGGCCGCCTGGGCGGCCTGCACTTCTTCAACCCCGCGCCGCGCATGCCGCTGGTCGAGGTCGTCTCGGGCCTGGACACCGATCCGGCCACGGCGCGCGCGCTGGCCGACACCGCGGCGGCCTGGGGCAAGACACCGGTGTCCGCCCGCTCCACGCCCGGCTTCATCGTCAACCGCGTGGCCCGCCCCTTCTACGCCGAGGGCCTGCGCCTGCTGCAGGAACGGGTCCTGGACCCGGCCACGCTGGACCACATCATGCGCGCCTGCGGCGGCTTCCGCATGGGGCCGTGCGAACTGACCGACCTGATCGGCCAGGACGTCAACGCCGCCGTCTCCCACAGCGTCTGGACGGCCTTCCACCACGCGCCGCGCTTCGAGCCGTCCCTGCTGCAGCAGGAACTGGTCGACGGCGGGCGCCTGGGGCGCAAGTCCGGGCGCGGATTCCACGACTACCGCCCGGGCGCGCCCGCGCCCGTACCGCGACTGGCCGCTCCGCAGCCCTGTCCGGCCGCCCTCACGATCCATGGCGAAAGCCCCCTGGCGCGGGCGCTGGCCGGGCGCCTGCGGGCGCGCGGCGTCGCGTTCGAGGCCGCCCCCGCCGCCAGGGACGGGCGCGTCGCCCGGGCCGGCGACGCCGTCCTGTGCCTGACCGACGGCCGCAGCGCCACCGAGCGCGCCCGCGACCTGGACCAGCCCGCCACGCTGCTGCTGGACCTGGCGCTGGACCCGATGACGGCCGCCTGCCTGCCCCTGGCCGCCGCACGGCAGTGCCCGGAACAGGCGCGGCGGGACGCCACCGGCCTGCTCCAGGCGGCGGGCTTCGAGGTCGCCCCCATCCGGGACGCGCCCGGCATGGTGGTCATGCGCACCGTCGCCATGCTGATCAACGAAGCCGCCGACACGGTTCATCAGGGCGTCTGCGGCGCCGCCGACCTCGACCTGGCCATGCGGCTGGGCGTGAACTATCCGCTGGGACCGCTGGACTGGTGCGACCGCATCGGCGCCGGTACGATCGGCGCGGTCCTGAACCATCTGCGCCGCAGCGACGGCGAACGCTACCGCCCCTGCGCCGCCCTGCAATCCGCCATCCACTCGGGAACCTCACTCCATGACGCATGAAGCCCTCGCCCCCCAGACCCTGGCCGAAACCGTGGCCGCCGCCATGTGGTCCCGCGACCGCGCCGCGCAGTCGCTGGACATGCGCCTGGACTCCATCGCCCCCGGCAGCGCCCGGCTGTCGATGACCGTGCGCGGCGACATGCTCAACGGCCACGGCATCTGCCACGGCGGCATGATCTTCACGCTGGCCGACACCGCCTTCGCCTACGCCTGCAACAGCGACAACCACAACACGGTGGCCTCGGCCTGCCACATCGATTTCCTGGCGCCCGCCCGCGAAGGCGACCGCCTGCAGGCGCGCGCGGAGGCCCGGACCCAGGGCGGACGCACCGGGGTGTACGACATCACGGTCCACAACCTGACGGCGGGCCGCGACGTCGCGCTGTTCCGGGGCAAGTCCCACCGCATCCAGGGCATGGTGACCGACACCCTGCCCGAGGGCGCCCCGCAGGGCCTGTCCGGCGCGAACAGGGCCTGACACGGCCCGCCCGCGACACGAATCACAAGACAAGGAGACAAACGCCATGCCCGTCAAGACCATCCAAGCCGGAGACCTGGATCCCATCGAGACCGCCAGCCGCGACGAGATCGCCGCGCTGCAGCTCGACCGCCTGCGCCAGACCCTGCGCCACGCCTACGACAACGTCCCGCACTACCGCAAGGTCTTCGACGCGCGCGGCGTCCACCCCGACGACCTGCGGCGCCTGGAGGACATCCGCAAGTTCCCCTGCACCACCAAGGAAGACCTGCGGCGCAACTACCCCTTCGGCATGTTCGCCGTGCCCCGCGAACGCCTGGCCCGCCTGCACGCCTCGTCGGGCACGACCGGCAAGCCCACCGTCGTCGGCTACACACTGAAGGACATCGACACCTGGGCGAACCTGGTCGCCCGGTCGATCCGCGCGGCGGGCGGCCGCGCGGGCGACACCGTCCACGTCGCCTACGGCTACGGCCTGTTCACCGGCGGGCTGGGCGCCCACTACGGGGCGGAGCGCGCGGGCTGTACCGTCATCCCCATGTCCGGCGGCCAGACCGAAAAGCAGGTGCAGCTGATCATGGACCTGCGGCCCGACATCATCATGGTGACGCCCTCCTATTCCCTGGTCATCGCGGAGGAATTCGACCGCCAGGGGATCGCCCCCGAGGACATTTCCCTGAAGGTCGGGATCTTCGGCGCGGAGCCCTGGGGCGAGGGCATGCGCGCCGAGATCGAGCGCAAGCTGGGACTGGACGCCGTGGACATCTACGGCCTGTCCGAGGTCATGGGCCCGGGCGTCGCTTCCGAATGCATCGAAACCAAGGACGGCCCGGTGATCTGGGAAGACCACTTCTACCCGGAGATCATCGATCCGGCCACCGGCGAACCGGTGGCCGACGGCGAGGAGGGCGAGCTGGTCTTCACCTCGCTCACCAAGGAAGCCCTGCCCATCGTGCGCTACCGCACCCGCGACCTCACCCGGCTGCTGCCTCCGACCGCCCGCAGCTTCCGCCGCATGGGCCGCATCACCGGCCGCAGCGACGACATGCTGATCATCCGGGGGGTGAACGTGTTCCCCACCCAGGTCGAGGAGCAGATCCTGCGCGACCCGATCTTCAACGGCATCTACCAGATCGTCGTCACGCGCGCCAACCACCTGGACCAGGTCGAGGTCCGCTGCGAACTGCAGCACGAGGCCGACGGCGCCAGCGCCGAGGCCGTGGAACATTCGATCCGCCGCCTGCAGCACCACATCAAGACCAACATCGGCATCTCCACCAAGGTCACCGTCCTGCGCTACGGCGAACTGCCGCGCACCCAGACCGGCAAGGCCCGCCGCGTGTTCGACGAACGCCCCCGCCAGGCATAAGGAAGGAAGACCCATGGACGCCTTTCTCTGCGACGCGGTACGCACCCCCATCGGCCGCTACGGCGGCGCCCTGGCCGGCGTGCGCGCCGACGACCTGGCCGCGCTGCCGCTGCGGGCCCTGATGGAACGCCACCCCGGCCTCGACTGGTCGGCCCTCGACGACGTCCTCCTGGGCTGCGCCAACCAGGCCGGCGAGGACAACCGCAACGTGGCCCGCATGGCCGCGCTGCTGGCCGGCCTGCCCCTGTCCGCGCCCGGCGCCACGATCAACCGCCTGTGCGGATCGGGCATGGACGCCATCGGCACGGCCGCCCGCGCCATCCGCGCGGGGGAGGCCCACCTGATGATCGCCGGCGGCGTCGAATCCATGTCGCGCGCGCCCTTCGTCGTGCCCAAGGCCGAGCAGGCCTGGTCGCGCCAGGCGGCGATGTACGACACCACCATCGGCTGGCGCTTCGTCAACCCGCGCCTCGCCCAGGCGCACGGCACGCACTCCATGCCGGAGACGGCGGACAACGTCGCCGGGGAATTCGGCATCTCGCGCGCCGACCAGGACGCCTTCGCCCTGCGCAGTCAGCAGCGCTGGGCGCGCGCCCAGGCGGCCGGCCGCTTCGCGGACGAAATCGTGCCAGTGCGCATCCCGCGCCGCAAGGCCGACGACCTGGTGATCGACACGGACGAGCACCCCCGGCCCGACACCAGCGCCGAGGCCCTGGCGCGCCTGCGCGGCATCAACGGGCCGGACCTGAGCGTCACGGCGGGCAACGCCTCGGGCGTGAACGACGGCGCCTGCGCCGTGCTGCTCGCCTCCGGCGAGGCGGCGCGGCGTCACGGCCTGACGCCCCGCGCCCGCGTCCTGGGCATGGCGGCGGCCGGCGTGGCGCCGCGCATCATGGGCATCGGCCCCGTCCCGGCGATACGCAAAGTCCTGGCCCTGACCGGCCTGGCACTGGAACAGATGGACGTCATCGAACTCAACGAAGCCTTCGCCGCCCAGTCGCTGGCGGTGCTGCGCGAGCTCGGGCTGCCCGATGACGCCCCGCACGTGAATCCGAATGGCGGCGCGATCGCCATCGGCCATCCGCTGGGCATGAGTGGCGCCCGGCTGATCACCACCGCCAGCGCCGAACTGATCCGGACCGGCGGCCGTTACGCCCTGTGCGCCATGTGCATCGGCGTGGGCCAGGGCATTGCCATGATCATCGAAAATACCCACACTCAAGGAGACACACCATGAAAGCATCGACCTGGCGCTGGATGACCGGCTTCGCGCTGGCCGCCTTCGGCTTCGCCGCCCAAGCCGCCGACCCCATCAAGATCGGCTCGGTCCTGTCGGCCACCGGCCCCGCGGCCTTCCTGGGCGACCCCGAGGTCAAGACCCTGGAAATGTACGTCGAGTCCATCAACAAGGCGGGCGGCCTGCTGGGCCGGCCGCTGCAGCTCGTGCACTACGACGACGGCAGCGACGCGAACAAGGCCAACAGCTTCGCCAAGCGCCTGATCTACGACGATCAGGTCGACGTCATCATCGGCGGCACGACGACGGGCTCGACCATGTCCATGGACCCGCTGGCCGAGAAGGCGGGCGTCCCCTTCATTTCCCTGGCGGGCGCGGTGGTCATCATCGACCCGGTCAAGAAATGGATGTTCAAGACGCCGCACACCGACCGCATGGCCGCCGAAAAGGTCTTCGAGGACATGAAGAAGCGCGGCTTCACGAAGATCGCCCTGCTCAGCGAGACCAGCGGCTTCGGCCAGTCCGGCAAGAAGGAATCCGAGCTGGTCGCGCCCAACTACGGCATCCAGATCGTGTCCAACGAGACCTACGGCCCGAAGGACACCGACATGAGCCCGCAGCTCACCAAGATCAAGAACACGCCCGACGTCCAGGCCGTGCTGATCTTCGGCCTGGGCCAGGGGCCGGCGCTGGTCACCCGCAACTACAAGCAGCTGGGCGTGAAGCTGCCGCTCTATCACGCGCACGGCGTGTGCTCGAACGAGTTCATCAAGCTGGCCCGCGACGCGGCCGAAGGCGTGCGCCTGCCCTGCGCGGCACTGGTCGTCGCCGACAAGCTGCCCGACAGCGACGCCCAGAAGCCGGTCGTCACGGCCTACGCCAAGGCGTTCCAGGAACGCTGGAAATCCGAGGTCTCGACCTTCGGCGGCCACGCCTATGACGGCCTGATGCTCTACGCCGACGCGGTCAAGCGGGCCGGCGGCACCGACAAGGCCAAGGTGCGCGACGCCATCGAGCAGACCAAGGGCTACGTCGGCACGGGCGGGGTGGTGAACATGTCCGCGACCGACCACATGGGCCTGGACCTGAGCGCCTTCCGCATGCTCGAGATCAGCAACGGCGACTGGAAGCTGGTCGACTGAGCGTGGGCTCGGCCGCCCATGCGGCCGGGCTTTCTTTTACCCCCCAATCGCCGCGGAGATGCGGCGGGCGGCGGCGCGCAGCGCCTCGGCGGCGGGGCCGTCGGGATCGGCCCGCAGGGACCCGGCGTGTCCCACCACCGTCAGGGCCAGCAGCAGCTGGCCCTGCGCATCGAACACCGGCACGCTGATCGCGTTGATGCCCGGAACGTGTTCGCCTTCCACCACCGCCACGCCGCGCGAGCGGATGTCGCGCCGCGCCGCGGCGGCGAGCCGCCGGCCCGGCGGATCCTGCCAGGCGGCGAAGACACGCCCCGTGGCGGAGGATTCCAGGTCGAACAGGGCGCCCTCGGCCACGCCGACGGACATGCCCCCCCGGCCGGGCTGGCAGACCCGGACGGCCGTCACCCCGCCCTGCCCGGGCACCGCGACGAAGCAGGTCTCGCCCAGCATCTGCGCCAACGCGCGGGCCTCCGCCCCCGCCAGCCGCAGGGGATCCTGGCGCGACAGCCAGGACAGCGCCAGGTCGCGCACGGCTGGGCCGATGTCGTACCGGCCCGTGCGCGCGTCCTGGACGACCCAGCCGGCGCGCGCCAGGCTGACCAGATAGCGGTAGGCCTTGGCCCGGTGCATTCCCGCCCGCCGGGCCAGGTCCGACAGGCCGCACGGCGTCTCGCCGTCCGCCAGCCGGCGGAACAGGTCCAGCCCCACCTCGACCGACTGGATGCCCGGCACGTCGCCCGGCCAGTCGCCCGCGTCGGCAGAAGCCGGGCCGATCGATTCATGGGGAAAAACTGTTGGACGCATCGTGTCTCAAGCCTTAGATTGAGCGTGTTGTCTTAATAATAACGCTGTTAATCATTATATAACACTTTCATTGGAGACCCCTGATGAAGAATCCGATCACCTTCCCCAAGGCCGAAGGCATCCATACCCGCCAGGCCCACTGCGACATCCCCGACGGCCTGTACGAGCGTGAGCACGGCCGCAACGGCTTCTTCGGCCCGGCCAGCCACATCCTGCACACGCACAAGCCCACCGGATGGACGAAATGGGAAGGCCCCATGGAGCTCACCCTGCTGGACCTGAACCGCCTGGACGACAGCGCCCCCTGCCCCTGGAAGGCGCGGCGCTTCATGCACAACGGCCAGACCCAGGTCTGTTTCTGGAAATTCGACGTGTCCATGCCCGACCTGGCGCGCAACGGCGACGGCGACATGATCCTGTTCTTCCACCGGGGCGAGGGCGAGTTCTTCTGCGACTACGGCCACATGAGCTACCGCGAGGGCGACTACATCAACATCCCGCGCGGCACGACCTGGCGCCTGGAAACGTCGGTGCGCAACGAGGTCCTGACCATCGAAGCCACCGAGGACCTGTTCCAGCTGCCGGAACGCGGCATCACCGGCCGCCACGCGCAATTCGACCTGGCCGTGCTGGACACGCCGAAGATCGACGACGCCTACAAGGCCCAGTACGGCGAACATGAAACCCGCGTGCGCGCCAAGCGCCGCCAGCAGGTCACGACGGTGACCTTCCCCTACAACTTCCTGGACACGGCCGGCTGGCACGGCGACTGCGTGCCGGTGAAGCTGAACTGGCGCGACATCCGCGAGCTGCTGTCGGACCGCTACCACCTGCCGCCGACGGTGCATGCGACCTTCCTGTCGAACACCATCATCGTCTGCACCTTCGCGCCGCGCCCGATCGAAAGCGACCCGGGCGCGCTGAAGGTGCCCTTCTATCACAACAACGACGAATTCGACGAGTCGATCTTCTACCACCAGGGCAATTTCTTCAGCCGCGACAACATCAAGCCGGGCATGTTCACGCTGCACCCCTCGGGCTTCCACCACGGCCCCCACCCCAAGGCCTACGCGGCCGCCGCGGCCAACAACAAGGGCGAGCGCAAATACACCGACGAGGTCGCGGTGATGATCGATTCGCGCTATCCGCTGGAACTGGATACTTTGCCCGAAGGGGTGAAGGTGCCGGGGTACCTGGATTCGTGGAAGGAGTGAATTGAGTTCTTAAGACGGGAAGCCGAGTGGAGGGGCATGGCGCCGCCCGACTCGGCGGTCCTCCCTGCGGTCGGACTGCCCGACTCCCCTCGTCCTCGCTTCATCGCCGGACACAGCGGTCGTTTTTATGGCTTTGCCGGATCGAAGTGCTTCTTCAGCCCCTGCCAGCAACGGTAGTATTCCCGCTGCCGCTGCGGGGATTCCAGGGCCTGGCGCGTGGCCTGGATCGCCACCGGCGTCTCGAACATGAACGCCATGGTATCGGCGACGTAATCGGGCCGGGAAGTGTCCGCCGCGCTGGCCTTGGCGAAGGTCTCGGCGTCGGGGCCGTGGCCCGTCATGGTGTTGTGCAGCGAGGCGCCGCCGGGCTGGAAGCCCTCGGCCTTGGCGTCGTAGCGGCCGTGCACCAGGCCCATGAATTCGCCCGCCAGGTTGCGGTGGAACCAGGGCGGCCGGAACGTGTCCCGCATCGCCAGGATGCGCGGGGCGAAGGCGACGAAGTCGATGGTGTCCACGCCCGGCACGGCGCTGGGCGCGTGCAGCACCAGGAAGATCGACGGATCCGGATGGTCGTAGGTGATCGAGCCGATCGCGTTGAAGCGGCGCAGGTCGTACTTGTAGGGCGTGTCGTTGCCGTGCCAGGCCACCACGTCCAGGGGCGAATGATCCATGCGGGCACTCCAGAAGCGGCCCTGGAACTTCGCCAGCAGCTCAAAGTCGCCCTCCAGGTCTTCGTAGGCCGCCACGGGCGCCAGGAAGTCGCGCGGGTTGGCCAGGCCGTTGGAGCCGATGACGCCCAGGTCGGGCAGCCGGAAATGCGCGCCGGGGTTCTCGCACACGTAGCCACGCGCCGCGCCGTCGGGCAGGCGCACCTGGAAGCGCACGCCGCGCGGGATGACGGCGATCTCCTGGGGCTCGACCCGCAGCACGCCCAGCTCGGTCGCCAGTTCCAGGCGCCCCTGCTGCGGCACGATCAGCAGTTCGCCGTCGGCGTCGTAGAAATAGCGGTCCCGCATCGAGCGGTTGGCGGCGTACAGGTGGATGCCGCAGCCGGCGTTGCCGCCCATGGTCACCATGCCATCCACGAAATCCGTGGCCGCGTCCTCGCCGGGCAGGGGCAGCGGATCCCAGCGCAGCGGGTCGGGCGGCGTGGGGACCTCGTCGTAGCGGCTCAGCCAGCGCGCGCCCGCGGAGGACGGCTCGAACGGTCCATGCGTGGCCGCCGGCCGGATGCGGTACAGCCAGGATCGCCGGTTGGCGTGGCGCGGCGCGGTGAAGGCCGTGCCCGACAGCTGCTCGGCATACAGGCCATAGGGGGCCCGCTGGGGGGAATTGCGGCCCGCCGGCAGCGCGCCGGGCAAGGCCTCGGTGGCGAATTCGTTGCCGAATCCGCTCTGGTATTCCAGGGAATGTGTCGTGCTCATGATGATCTCCCGAAAAACACGGCCGGCAGCCGCTTCGCGCGCGCCGGCTCCGCGGGGACCGCGGCCCGCGTCCGCGGGCGGCGCCCCGCCAGTCACTCCGCGTCCGGCTGCGCGTCCGGATGGGCGGCCCGGAAAGCCGGCAGCGATTCGCAATGCGCCGCGATCCGCGCGATCGTCGGAAAGGCCGACAGATCCACATCATAGCGGCGCGCGTTGTAGACCTGGGGCACCAGGCAGCAATCAGCCAGGCCCGGCTCGTCGCCGTGGCAGCAGCGCCCCGTCGCGGGCGATTGCAGCTGGGCCTCCAGCGAACGGAAGCCCAGCTCCACCCAATGCCGGTACCAGTCGTCGCGGACGGACTGCTCGATCTTCATTTCGTGCGCCAGCCAGCGCAGGACGCGCAGGTTGTTCAACGGATGGATGTCGCAGGCGACGTGCAGCGCCAGGGCGCGCACCCGGGCGCGGCCCGGCGCGTCGGCCGGCAGCAGGGTAGCGGGGCCGTGCGTCTCGTCCAGGTATTCCATGATCGCCAGGGACTGGGTCAGCACCCGGCCGCCCTCGGCCAGCGCCGGCACCAGGCCTTCCGGATTGCGGCGCCGGTAGTCGTCGCCGAACTGCTCGCCGCCGTGGCGCAGCAGGTGCACCGGAACGACCCGGTAGTCCAGTCCCTTCAGCGCCAGCGCGATCCGAACGCGATAGGCCGCCGAACTGCGGAAATAGGAATAGAGCTCCAGCATGGGTCCGGCTCCCCTCAAGCGTCCGCGCGGCGCTCGACCGTCTGCTCGATGACGCCGAAGATGTCCTCGCCTCGGGCGTCGCTCATGTGGATGCGCACCCGGTCGCCGAAGCGCATGAAGGGCGTGGCCGGGGCGCCGCCCTCGATGGTCTCGTACATGCGCACCTCGGCGATGCAGCAGTAGCCCACGCCGCCGTTGCGGATGCTGGAGCCGTGCAGCCCGCCCTGCTTGTTGGACACCGTGCCCGAGCCGATGATGGTCCCGGCCGCCAGCCGGCGCGTGCGGGCGGCGTGCGCGATCAGTTGCGGAAAGTCGAAGGTCATGTCCTGCCCCGCGTCCGGGCAGCCGAAGGGCTCGCCGTTCAGCTCGACCCGCAGCGGCAGGTGGACCTTGCCATCGCGCCAGGCCGGCCCCAGTTCGTCGGGCGTGACGGCGACGGGGGAAAACGCGCTGGCCGGCTTGGACTGGAAGAAGCCGAAGCCCTTGGCCAGCTCCCCGGGGATCAGGCCGCGCAGGGACACGTCGTTGACCAGCATCAGCAGGCGGATCGCACCGGCGGCCTGCGCCGGGCGCGCGCCCATGGGCACGTCGCCCGTGACGACGGCGACCTCGGCCTCCATGTCGATGCCCCAGTCCTCCGTATCGGCGACGATGGGGTCGCGCGGACCGATGAAACTGTCCGAGCCGCCCTGGTACATCAGCGGATCGGTGAAGAAGGATTCCGGCACCTGGCTGTTGCGCGCGCGGCGCACCAGTTCCACGTGGTTCAGATAGGCGGAGCCATCCGCCCACTGGTAGGCGCGCGGCAACGGGGAATGGCAGGCGGCCTGGTCGAAGGGGCGGGCCGCTCCGTCCTGGCCCGAATTGAGCCGGTCGTAGGCGGCGCGCAGGGCCGGCAGGCAGGCATCCCAGCCGTCCAGCGCCGCCTGCAGGGTGGGCGCGATCTCGGGCACGGCGACGCACTGCGTCAGGTCCCGGGACACGACGACCAGGCGGCCGTCGCGCGACTCGTTTTTCAAAGTGGCAAGCTTCATGGGTACTCCGGTTGCCGGGCCGCCGAGGCGCGCCCGGAGGCGCGGAGCGTCGGCCCCGCGCCCAGGGACAGGCTTATTTCAGTTCGGCCTGGACCTGGTCGAACAGATCCTGGCCCACGCTGGGGATGAACATCTTCCACACGGGCTGGACGCGCTCGCGCATGCGGTCGTGCTCGGCGTCGCTGACCTCGTTGATCTCCATGCCGTGCTTGGCCATGGTTTCCTTGGCCGACTGCGCCTGGGCGCGCGCCACCTGGCGCTGGTAGGTCCGGGCCTCGACGGCGGAATCCTTCAGGATCTGCTGCTGTTCGGGAGTGAGCTTGTCCCAGAAGGCCTTGGACACCAGCGGGATGAAGGCGCCGTAGCTGTGGCGCGTGATGGACAGGTATTTCTGCACTTCGTAGAGCTTGAGCGCGGCGATCACGGCGTTGGGCGTGCCCTGGCCGTCGATGGTGCGGGTCTCCAGCGCGGTGTAGAGCTCGGGCACCGCCAGCGGCACCGGATTGGCGCCCAGGGCCTTGATGGTCTCCTGGGTGATCTTGGCCTGGATCGAGCGGAACTTCAGGCCTTCGAAATCTTCGGCCTTGGCGATCGGATGCTTGCTGTTGGTGGCGTTGAAGAAGCCGTTCTCCCAATACGCCAGGCCCACCAGCCCATGCGCGGGCAGCGTTTCCAGCAGCTTCTGGCCCACCGGGCCGTCCAGCACCTTTTCCGCCTGCGCGTCGTTCTTGAACAGGAAGGGGAAATCCAGGATCTCGTAGGCCTTGACCATGCCCGTCAGGGTGGTGGTCTGGGGCACGGTGAACTCGATCGTGCCGCCCTGCAGGGCGGAGGTCACCTGCACGTCGTTGCCCAGCGCGCCGCTGTAGTAGGGCTTGATGTCGATCTCGCCGTGGCTCTTGGCCTTGACCAGTTCGACGAACTTGGCCACGCCCTGGCCCTGATGGGACTTTTCCGGCAGGGTGACGGCGAATTTCGCGGTGACGGCCGCCCAGGCGGAGCCGGACAGCGTCGCGGCCAGCAGGCCGACGAGCAGGGTGGTACGGATTTTCATGGAATGTCTCCTTGGGTGGAATCGGACGGGGCGCCGGCCGCTAGCGCCACCACTGGGCGGGCACGGTCACCAGTTCGGGGAACAGGATCAGGGCGATCAGCAGCGAGACCAGGGCCAGCAGGAACGGCCCGATGCCGCGCGTGGCCTGGGCCATGGACACCTTGCCCACGGAACTGACGACGTTCAGCACCACGCCCACGGGCGGGGTGATCATGCCGATCGAGCAGTTCATGATGAAGATCACGCCGAAATACACGGGATCGATGTCGGCCGCCTGCACGATCGGCAGGAAGACCGGCGTGAAGATCAGCACGATGGGGATGAAGTCCAGCACCATCCCGGCGAAGAACACCACGATCATCATGGCGGCCATCAGGACCATCGGATGATCCGACAGCCCCTGCAGCCAGCCGCCCACTTGGCCGGAGATGTCGGTGATGGTGATCATGTAGGACGCGACCATCGCCAGCGCGGCCAGCAGCAGCACCACCGAGGTCGTCTGCGCCGTGGACAGCAGGCATTCGTAGACCTTGCGCCAGCTGAGCTCGCGGTACACCACCAGGCCGACGAACAGCGCGTAGGCGGCCGCCACCACGGCGGACTCGGTCGGCGTGAAGATCCCGAAGCGCAGGCCGCCGATGATGATGACCGGCAGCATCAGCGCCCAGCCGCCCTGCCCCAGCAGGCGCAGGCGCTGCCCCCAGGGCACCCGGGGCGTCAGCGCCACTTTCTGCCGCCGGGCGACGAACCACCAGGCCACGGTCAGGAACAGCCCCATCAGGACGCCGGGCACGATCCCGGCCAGGAACAGGCGGGTGATCGACACATTGGCCACCACGCCGAAGATCAGAAAGCCGATCGACGGCGGGATGACCGGCGCGATGATGCCGCTGGCGGCCATCAGGCCGCAGGCGCGCGCGGGATCGTAGCCGGCCTGGCGCATCATGGGCACCAGGATCGCCGCCAGCGCCGCCGTGTCCGCCACGGCGGACCCCGACAGGCTGGCCAGCAGGATGCCGGCGCAGATCGCCACGTAGCCCAGGCCGCCGCGCAGATGGCCGACGAAGGCGCTGGCCATGTCGACGATGCGCTTGGACAGCCCGCCCGCGTTCATGAATTCGCCCGCCAGGATGAAGAACGGCACGGCCATCAGCACGAAATTGTCGGCGCCCGCGACGGCGTTCTGCACCACGATCTGGGCATCGAACTGCCCGACCAGCAGCATCAGCGCCACCCCGGCGAACATCAGGGCGAAGGCGATCGGCAGGCCCAGCGCGATCAGGCCCAGCAGCGAGCCGAGGAAGACGAGCGCGGTCATGAACGGTCTCCCTTGGAATCGCGCGCCTCGCGGCCTGCTGGCCGCTTCGATTCGCCAGGCACGGAACGGTCCGCGGAGACCGTTCCATGTCCGGCTTCCTCTTCGATCCGCTCGGCCAGCCCTTCGATGCGGTCGGCCAGGTCCTCGGTGAGGCCGTCGTCGATGCCGATCAGCGCCCGGCGGATGTTGTTGCAGACCGGAAAGATCAGCGCCACCCCGAACACCAGCGCCGTCCCGTACAGCCAGGCGTAGGAAATGCCCAGGACCGGATAGGTGTTGCCCAGGTTGATCACGGTCTGGCGCCAGCCGCCGACGATGAAGATCACGCAGCCGGCCAGGATCAGCGCGCCGGTGAAGACCACCAGCGCCCGGCGCGCACGCGGCCCGACGGCCCGCTGCAGCGTGTCGAAGCCGATGTGGATGCGCCGCGCCGAGGCCAGCACCGCGCCCATGAAGATCAGCCAGACGAACAGCAGGCGCGACAGCTCCTCGGAAATGGCGATGCCGGAATTGAAGGCATAGCGCAGCACGACGTTGCCGAAGACCAGGATGCCCATGATCGTCAGGCAGGCGACGATCAGGATCTCGAAGCCCCGGACGACCAGGCGGGCGGCATCATTGATCATCGGCGTTCATCCCTGGGAAAAGGCATGGCGTGTCTCCTGTCCGGATCCGGATGCGGGCACGGCGGCGCCGGCGCATCGCTTGTCATTGATGACCCATTAGACGCAGTTTCCAGCTATCATTCAAACAGTTTTTCTTCATCGATTCATAGGGTGATCCGATGGAAATCACACTGCGCCAATTGCGCGCCTTCACGGCGCTGGCCCGCACCGGGGGCTTCACCCGGGCGGCCGAATCCCTGCACATCACCCAGTCGGCCTTGAGTGGCCTGATCAAGGAGCTGGAATCCCAGCTGGGCGTGCGCCTGGTGGACCGCAACACCCGCCGCATCCAGCTGTCGGAGGTCGGGCGCGAATTCCATTCCGTCGCCACCCGCATCCTGCGCGACCTGGACGGCGCGCTGGAGAACATCGACAACCTCAAGCGCCTGCGGCGCGGCATCGTGCGCATCGCCGCCCCCCAGTTGATGGCCAGCACCCTGATCCCCGAAGTCATCGCCAGCTTCCGCCGGGAACATCCCGACATCCAGGTTCACCTGCTGGACTGCGCGGTCGAGAACGCCATCACCCAGGCGGTACGCGGCGAAGTGGACATCAGCATCGGCCCCCACCGCGAAGGGCTGGCCGAGCTGTCGGCCGATCCCCTGTTCGACCTGCCCTTCATGGCCGTGTTTCCGCCCGGCCACCCGCTGGAATCGCTCAAGCGCATCCGCTGGACCGACCTGGTGCGCTATCCCCTGATCGCCCTGCAGGGCCAGTTCACCGACCGGCTGGCCCTGGACCTGTACCGGATGGCCGACATTCCCGCCATCCACCCCAGCCACGAGGTGGCCTTCATGAGCACCGCCCTGAGCATGGTCAGCGCGGGCCTGGGCGTGACGGCGGGGCTGCCCTACGCGCAGACGCTGGTGGACCTGTACGGCCTGCGCATGCGCCCGCTGCTGGACCCCGTGATCCGCCGCCAGTTCTTCATCTACAGCCGCCTGCACGCCAGCCCGCCGCCGGCCACCCAGGCCTTCGTGCGGCACTTGCACGAACACGTCGGCGAACGGGACTGGGGGAATCCCGGATAAGCTGCCGTTTCCCCCGCGAAACTGCCGGTTCCGGACCGCGGCGCCGCCCTATAATCGGATCCAGATCGATCGGCATGGCACCCTCCGGCATCAGGCGACTCGCCCGGAAGGTCCCAGGGGCCCACCGGAAACGCCGATGAAAACTCGCTTCCGCTCCATCATCGCGCGCACCTGCCTGTTCTTCCTCCTGGGATTGGCCGGCCTCGCGCCGCACCCGTCCCGGGCCACGACGCTGACGATCGGCATCAGCGACATGGGCCCGCTGCTTTCGGCCGCGCCCAACGGGCAGCCGGACGGCGTCCTGGGCAACATCCTGTCAGAAATCGCGCGCCAGGAAGGCTGGACGCTGAAGACCGACCCCTGCGAATGGCAGGACTGCCTGCGGAAACTGCGGGACGGCGACATCGACCTGCTGCCCGCGGTTTCCCTGACGTCCGACCGCACGGCCTTTTTCGACTATCACCAGACGCCGGTCCTGCAGACCTGGACCCGGATCTACATCCGCCCGGGCGAGAACATCCGTTCCATCCAGGACCTGAACGGACGGCGGCTGGCAGCCCTGGCGGGATCGGCCGAATACGGATACCTGGCAACCTTGCTGCCCGGCCTTGGTGTCCGGCCCCACCTGGTTCCGGTGGACACGCTGATCCAGGGCTTCCAACTGGCGCAGGCGGGGCAGGCCGACGCCGTCGCCTCCGACTTCTTCTTCGGCAACGCCACGGCCACGCAATACGGCCTGGCGGCCACCCCCATCATCTTCCTGCCGTCCGGGATCTATTACGCCGCGCCGAAGGGCCGCAACGCCGCCATCCTGCGGGCGATCGACCGCCGCCTGGGCGCCTGGAAGGCCGATTCGGACTCCGTGTACTACCGCATCCTGACCCGCTGGGACAGCCCCAGGATGCGCCCCACCGACACGACGGCGGCGGCCGGCTACGGGCCGGCGGCCCTGGTCGCCGCCGGCCTGGCCGCGCTGGTCGCGCTGGCCTGCGCCGGATACCTCTGGCTCCGGGCACGCCGCCAGGCGAAGCGCCTGCGAGCGGCCGGTCATCGCCTGGCCGTCGTGCTCGACCACATCGACGACCTGATCTGCATCGAGGACGGCGACCGGCAATGCCAATACGCCAACAGGCCCTTCCGCGAATTCTTCGGCCTGCCCGAAGCGCCGCCATCGGCGGCGATCGACCCCGGCCAGGCCACCGGCCCCGTGCGCACCGACGGCGTCGCGGCCGCCGACCTCCCGGCCCTGGAACGGGGCGAACGCATCGTCGCCCAGGAACGGCGGCCCTCCGCCCGGACGGGCCGGGTCCACACGTTCCAGTCCGTCAAGATGCCGCTGCGCGATCCGGACGGCGCGAACGGCATGTTCTGCACGATCCTGACCGACATCACCGCCCGCGTGCAAGCCGAGGACCTGGCCCGCCACAACGCCTCCCACGATCCCCTGACCGGCCTGCCCAACCGCATCCTGCTGCTGGACCGGCTGGAACGGACGCTGCTCGACGCGCGGCTCGAAGCGGGCTGCGGCGCCGTGCTGGTCCTGGACCTGGACGGCTTCAAGAAGCTCAACGACAGCCGCAGCCACGCCATCGGCGACCAGGTGCTGAAGGAAGTGGCGCGCCGCCTGAAAGAGCACACGCTGGAGCGGGACACGGTCTCGCGCATCAGCGGCGACGAATTCATGGTGCTGCTCACCCGGCTGGACGCTGCCCCGGAAGCCGGCGCCCGCCAGGCGCTGAAGATCGCGGAAAGGCTCCGGCGCGTCCTCGCCTCGACACCGCTGGAACCCGGCGAACAGGCCTGCGTCTTCACCGCCAGCATCGGCCTGACCCTGCTGCACGCCGGCGGCGCGACGGCCGGCGACGCCATCCGCGAGGCCGATCTGGCCATGCAGCGCGCCAAGCAGCTGGGCGGCAACCAGACCGTCTTCTACGACCATACGCTGCAGACCGAATTCGAACAGCGCCTGTGGATGGAAAAGGACCTGACCCTGGCCCTGAACACCAGCCAGCTGGCCATGCACATCCAGCCCCAGTACGCGCGGGACGGCCGGATCTCGGGCGCCGAGCTGCTGGCGCGCTGGACGCACCCCGGCCACGGCCCGGTCTCGCCCGCCCTGTTCATCCCCCTGGCCGAGGAAACCAGCCTCATCAACCACCTGACGTACTGGTCGCTGGACGTCGCCTGCCGGACCTTGCTGGACCTGCAGGGCCTGGACGAGACCTATCCGGTTTCCATCAACATCAGCCCCAAGGTCCTGATGGATCCGGGATTCGGCGAGGCCGTGCGCGGCCTGCTGAAACGCACCGGCGCGCCCGGCAACCGGATGATCTTCGAAATCACGGAAGGCGTGTGGATCCAGGACGTCGAGGTCACGGCGCGGCGCATGCGCGAACTGAACCGCCTGGGCATCCGCTTTTCCATCGACGACTTCGGCACCGGCTATTCCAACCTGTCCTGCCTGATGCGCCTGCCGATCTTCGAGCTGAAGATCGACCAGAGCCTGATCCGGAACCTGCCCGACGACCCCGACAGCATCGCCATCGCCCGGCTGATCCTGGCCATGGCCGGGCAACTGGACTTCTGGGTCGTCGCCGAAGGCGTGGAAGACGAGGCCCAGGCCGACTTCCTGGCCCGGCACGGCTGCGACGCGATGCAAGGCTATCTGCTGGCGCGCCCCATGCCGATCGGCAATTGGCTGGACGCGGTCCGCCAAAGGCGCGCCGGGCCGTCATGACGGCCGCCTGACCGTCTCCCCTTGCTCCTCAGGCCTCGAACCGCAGGCTGGCCTGATGCGCCAGGGTGCCGTCCTGCTCGGCCCACAGCTCGGCCTCGTGATCGGACAGGAGACGGCCACCGACCTGGAAGGCCCGGGGCGCGATCAGCGGCCGCACGCCCCGATAGGACAAGGACCGGACCCGGGCGCCCGGATGCGCCCGCAGGAACGCATGCGCCATCGAGGTGGCGATCAGCGGGCCATGCACCACCAGGCCGGGATAGCCTTCCACGTCGCGCGCATAGGGTGCGTCGTAATGGATGCGGTGGCCATTGAACGTCACGGCGGAATAGCGGAACAGCATGACCGGGCCGGGCGCCACGGTTTCCGACCACTGGCATGCCGGGGCCGGCCGCGTGCCCTCCAGAACGGGCGGCGAGGGTTCCCGGTAGACGATGTCCTGCTCTTCAGCGATACACAGCGCATCGTCCTGAAAATGATGATGCTCCACCGTGACGAACAGCAGGCGGCCGGTGCGGCCGGTTTTTTCCGTGACGGAGGCGATGCGGGAACGCCGTTCCCCAGGCCGCCCCACCCGCAATGGACGATGGAATTCCAGCCGGCCGCCGGCCCACATGCGGTTGCGGCCGTCCGCCGGCGGCAGGAATCCGCCCCGCCGGGGATGGCCGTCCGCCCCCAGGCGGGCATACGGCTGGCCTTCGACGAAGAAGGCCCAATGCCACAGCAAGGGCAGGTGCTCGAAGGACTGCCCGGGATCGGCGTCCAGGCTCAGCGCCACCCGCCGGACGTGGCCGGGGTCCAGCGCGTCGAAGCAGGTCTCGGTGCGGCCGACCCAGGCCGCGGGATCATGATCGGACATCGTCGTCTCCATTCAGGCGGACTCCCAGGCCCAACTCCGCCAGGATGCGTCCGGTGTGTTCCCCCAGCGCCGGCACCCCCCCCATGACCGCCTGATCGGCGCGGGCGATGCCGGGCGGCAGCAGGGCGGGCAGGCGCCCGGCGGGACTCTGGACATCGACCCAGCGATTGCGCGCGCGCAACTGCGGATGCGCCCACAGATCGGCCATGTCGTTCATCCGCGCGTTGGCGATGCGGGCGGCGTCCAGGCGCGCCACGACCTGCTCGGCCGTCAGGCCGGCGAAGACTTCCAGGATCAGCGCGCGCAGCTCGGCGCGCGCCGCAGAACGGCGGGAATTGGTCGAAAAACGCGGATCGGCCGCCAGTTCCGGGCGCTCCAGCACCCGTTCGCAGAACACGGCCCATTCACGCTCGTTCTGCAGCCCCAGGATCACCGTCTTGCCGTCGCCCGCGGCGAACGGTCCGTAGGGATAGATGGTGGCATGGGCCGCCCCGCTGCGCGGCGGCGGGGGCGCACCCTCGAAGCTGTAATACATCGGGTAGGACATCCATTCCGCCATGCTTTCCAGCATGGAGACGTCGATGTGCCGGCCCAGGCCCGTCCGGCCGCGCTCGATCAGCGCCGCCAGGATGTTCGTATAGGCGTACATGCCGGCCGCGATGTCGGCGATCGAGCACCCGGCCTTGGCCGGTTCGTCGGCCGAGCCCGTCACCGACAGGAAGCCGGACTCGCTCTGGATCAGCAGGTCGTAGGCTTTCTTGTCCCGATAGGGGCCGTCATTGCCGTAGCCGGAAATGTCGCAGACGATCAGCCCCGGGAAGCGCCCGTGCAGCGCCCCGTGGGACAGGCCCAGGCGGGCGGCCGCGCCCGGCGCCAGGTTCTGCACCAGCACATCCGCCTTTTCCAGCAGGCGGTCCATGACCTCGGCGGACGCGGGCTCCTTGATGTCCAGCGCCAGGCTTTCCTTGGAGCGGTTCACCCAGACGAAATGGGATGACAGGCCCCGCACGCGCTCGTCATAGCCGCGCGCGAAATCGCCGACCCCCGGCCGTTCGATCTTGATGACGCGCGCGCCCAGGTCCGCCAGCTGGCGGGTGCAGAACGGCGCGGCGATGGCGTGCTCCAGCGTGACGACGGTGATGCCTTGCAGCGGCAGCATGGCGGTTCTCCTCAGAACGAACGCGGCATGCCCAGCACGTGCTGGCCGACATACGACAGGATCAGGTTCGTCGAAATGGGCGCCACCTGGTAGAGGCGCGTTTCCCGGAACTTGCGCTCGATATCGTATTCGCACGCGAATCCGAAACCGCCATGCGCCTGCAGGCAGGCATTGGCCGCCTCCCAGGACGCATCGGCCGCCAGCAATTTGGCCATGTTGGCCTGCGCGCCGCAGTCCTGGCGCTGATCGAACAAGGCGCAGGCCTGATAGCGCATCAGGCTCGCGGCCTCGACATTGACGTAGGCCCGGGCGATCGGAAACTGCACGCCCTGGTTCTGGCCGATCGGGCGGCCGAACACGACCCGTTCGCTGACGTATTTCCGCGCGCGATCCACGAACCAGTACCCGTCGCCGATGCATTCCGCGGCAATCAGGGTCCGTTCGGCGTTCAGGCCGTCCAGGATGTACTTGAATCCCTTGCCCTCCTCGCCGATCAGGTTTTCTTCCGGAATTTCCAGATCCTCGAAAAACAGCTCGTTGGTCTCGTGATTGACCATGTTCGGGATCGGGCGCACCGTCAGGCCGTGGCCGATGGCGCTGCGCAGATCGACCATGAAGATCGACATGCCCTCGGATTTCTTGCGCACCTGATCCAGGGGCGTGGTGCGCGCCAGCAGCACCATCAGGTCGGAATGCTGGACGCGCGAGATCCAGACCTTCTGGCCGTTGACCACATAGCGCCCGTCCTTCTTGGCGGCGGTCGTCTTGATCCGGGTGGTGTCCGTCCCCGTCGTCGGTTCCGTCACCGCCATGGATTGCAGCCGCAGTTCGCCCGATGCGATCTTGGGCAGCCACTGGCGTTTCTGGGCTTCCGAACCGTGGCGCAGGATCGTGCCCATGTTGTACATCTGGCCATGACAGGCGCCCGAATTGCCGCCGGCCCGGTTGATTTCCTCCATGATGACGGAGGCTTCGGTCAGGCCCAGGCCCGAACCGCCATAGGCTTCCGGAATCAACGCCGACAGCCAGCCGGCCCGGGTCAGCGCATCGACGAATTCGGCGGGATAGCCACGCGCCTCATCGACGCGCCGGAAATAGTCGTCGCCGAACTGGGCGCACAGGTCCCGGATGGCGTCTCGGATGTCCTGATACTGGGTTGCCGTGTCTTTCATGCGCTGCCTTCGATTCCAAGTAGCCAGTGGTCCGGCGGAAAGCCCGGACGAGAGCCCATAGAATGAAGGAGCCGTGGGGAGCAGACAATTTCGTTTTGCCAAACAGGGCCTTTCGCCTTCGGCCCGGGCGCCTTGCTCCGCTACCCGGCCGCGCCGCACGGCGCCGATGCGCAATCCGGCTCCGGCGCGGCATCGGCGACCAGGAGGTCGACCAGTTCCTGGGCGAACGCGGGCAGCGGTTCCGCGTCCCGCACGCACAGATGCAGATCCCTGCGGGACCAGGCGTCTTCGAGCGCGATGATGCGGATGGGCGTGTCGCGCGCGTAGCGGTGGGCGGCGGACGCGGGAATGACGCCGATGCCGACTTTCGCGGCGACCAGCCGGCAGACCGTCTCGAACTGGTTCCCGACCTCGACCCGGAACCGCAAGATGCGGCCCATATCCTCGGCCGCCTTGATCAGCAGCGCGTGAATGGCGCTGGACTCGGACAGGCAGATGAAATCGAAATCCAGCGTCTGCTCGAATGCGCAGGACGCCCCCCGCGCCAATGGGTGGCCCTCCCAGACGACCAGCGCGAGCCTGTCCGAGCGATACGGCAGATACCGCACGCCCGCGCCGCCGCTGCCCTGGGCCGTGATGCCGATATCGGCGGCCCCGTCGACGACCGCCTTGACCACCTGATGACTGAGCCGCTCGCGCAGCTCGACGTTGACGTCGGGATGGGTCACCAGATACCGCCCCAGCACGCCCGGTACGAACTCGTTCATGGCGGTCGTATTCGCATACAGCCTGACGCGCCCCTTGACGCCCCGGGCGTATTCCTGGATCTCGCCGCGCAGGTAATCCAGCTGCCGCAGCACGGTGCGCGCATGCTTCACGAACACCTCGCCCGACGGGGTCAGCGTCACCCCCTGGCTGCCGCGGTACAGCAGTTCGGTACCCAGGGATTCCTCGAGGCCCTTGACCCGGTTGCTGGCGGCCGGCACGGACAGGAACGTGCGTTCGGCGCCTTTGGTCAGGCTCATGGCGCTGGCCACGTTCACCATCAACTGCATATCGATCAGGTCAAAGCGAGTCGCCATGGCACGGCCATCCTTCGAATTCGTAAAGCCCATCTTAAGCAAACAATAATAGGCAAACTCGGCCTGGATCAAGCACAGTGATGCTCATGACCCGCCGGCCCGCATCGGACGCCCGCCCGGCCGCCTTCCACCAGGAATACCATGACACACCCGAGCACCGTCCTGTCCCGATTCGTGGCCGACCTGCGATATGACGACATTCCCGCGCCCGTCCTGCGCCGCGCGGAAGACCTGCTGCTGGACTGCCTGGGCTCGATCCTGGCCGGCTCCGGCGGCCGGGCGGTCCGGGTCCTGGCGCGGTACGCGCAGGCCATGGGCCCGGCCGGCGGACCGTCCGAGAACATGGTCGTCCGGCAAGGCACCAGCCCGGTCTTCGCCGCCCTGTGCAACGCCGCCGCCGCGCACATGGTGGAACAGGACGACGTGCACAACGGCTCGGTGTTCCATCCCGGCGCCGTGGTCGTGCCGCCCGTCCTGGCCGCCGCCCAGGCGCGCGGCGCATCCGGCAAGGCGGTGCTGACCGCGATGGTGGCCGGCTACGAGGCCGGAATCCGTATCGGCGAATTCCTGGGGCGATCGCACTACACCGTCTTTCATACGACCGGCACGGCCGGCACCCTGGCCGCGGCGATGGCCACCGGCAACCTGCTGGGCCTGGATCCCGCCCGGATGCGGCATGCCCTGGGCACGGCCGGCACCCAGGCCGCCGGCCTGTGGGAGTTCCTGCGCGACGGCGCCGACTCCAAGCAGTTGCACACCGCTCAGGCCGCGGCCAACGGCCTGATGGCGGCCTGGCTGGCGGAAAACGGCTTCACGGGCGCGGCCCGCATCCTGGAAGGTCCCCAGGGGATGGCCGCCGGCATGTCGCGCGACGCCGACCCGGCGCGCCTGACCGATGGCCTCGGCACCCGCTGGGCGCTGGCGGAAACTTCCTTCAAATATCACGCCTCCTGCCGCCATACGCATCCGGCCGCCGACGCCCTGCTCGCCCTCGTGCGCGAGCACCGCCTGTCGATCGGAGACATCCGGTCGGTGACGGCCCACGTCCACCAGGGCGCCCTCGACGTGCTGGGGCCCGTCATCGCGCCAACGACCGTCCATCAGTCGAAATTTTCCATGGGGACCGTGCTGGGACTGATCGCCAAACACCAGCGGGCCGGACTGCAGGAATTCGACGCCGCCGTGTCCGACCCGGACATCCGGGACTTCCTGCCCCGCGTTTCGATGCGGCTGGATCCGGAGGTCGACGCGGCCTATCCCCGGCGCTGGATCGGCAAGGTCACCGTCACGACCCGCCCGGGCCGGATCCTGGAAGGCCGGGTGGACACACCCAAGGGCGATCCGGACAACACGCTGAGCCGCGCGGAAATCGAGGACAAGGTCCGGCGGCTGGGCCGCTACCAGGACGCCGTGCCCGACGAGGAAATCGATGCGCTGATCGCCCGGGTCTGGAACCTGGCCGATACGCCATCGGTCGGGCGGTTCCTGGACGGCCGGGGGGCCTGATGCGCCCGGATCTGTCGCACTCCTTGAATGCCGCCCGCTCCTTCCTGTTCGTCCCGGGCAATCGCCCGGACCGCTACGCAAAGGCTCTGGACAGCGGCGCGGACGCGGTCGTGCTCGATCTGGAAGACGCGGTCCCGCCCGCCGAAAAGCACGCCGCCCGCGCCGCCATCGCAACCGCCTGGCCGCGCCTGCGATCCGCGGGCATCCCGGTCCTCGTACGCCTCAATCCGCCCGGACTGCCCGCCGGCGGGGAAGACCTGGACTGGCTGGCGGGCCTGGACGATCCACCCGCCGGCCTGATGATTCCGAAAGCCGAATCGCGCGCCGACCTGGCCGCCGTTCACGCGGCCCGGCCCGACGCAGTCCTGCTGCCCCTGATCGAAAGCGCGGCGGGCTACGACGCCCTGGCGGACATCGCCGGCACCCCCGGCGTCGGGCGCCTGGCGCTGGGACACATCGACTTCATGGCCGACACCGGCATCCAATGCGCGGAAGACGAGCACGAGCTCGCCCCCCTGCGCTTCGCCCTGACGATCGCCAGCCGCCGTCATCACCTGGCGCCTCCGGTGGATAGCGTCACCCTCGCACTGAAGGATGACGACCGCCTGCATCGGGATACGCTGCGGTCGTTGCGCTTCGGCTTCGGCGCCAAGCTCTGCATCCACCCGCGCCAGGTGCCCGTCATCCACCGGGCGATGCATCCCCGCCCCGACGAGATCGCCTGGGCGCGGCGGGTACTGGACGCCGACGCCGGTTCGGGGGGACAGGCCGTCCAGCTGGACGGCCGGATGATCGACCGGCCAGTGGTCCTGCGCGCGCGGCGGCTGCTGGCCCGCGTCCGATCCGAAGGCCGCTGAGTCACGGTGCCATGCGACACTCGCCGATCGAATCCTCCACTGTCACGCTCGCCGCCACGCTGACCGTCCAATCGCTGGTGTCCATGTCGCTGCTGACGCTGCCGGCGATCGCGCCGCTCATCGCCGGCCTGCTCGGCATCCCGGCGGCCTACGTCGGCACCTACGTCGCCATCGCCTACGTCGGCGCCATGGTGGCCAGCCTGCTGTCGGGCTCCGCGACGCGGCGCTTCGGCGCCATCCGCGCCAGCCAGGCCGGCCTGTGCGTGTGCGCGCTGGGCCTGGCGCTGTGCGCCGTCGAGTCGGTCCCCGCGATGGCGGCCGGCGCCCTGCTGGTCGGCCTGGGCTACGGCCCCATCACGCCCGCCAGCTCGCACCTGCTGGCCCGCACCACGCCCGCGCACCGCATGTCCTTCGTCTTTTCCGTCAAGCAGACCGGCGTGCCGCTGGGCGGCGTGCTGGCGGGACTGATCGTGCCCGGTCTGGCCCAATGGATCGGCTGGCAGGCGGCTTTCCTGGCCGTGGCCGCCGCCAATCTCTGCTGCGCCCTGGCGATCCAGCCGCTGCGCACGCCCCTGGATGCCGACCGCGACCCGACCCAGGAGCTGTCGGCCGGCAACGGTCTGGCCGGACCGCTGAGGCTGGTCTTCAGCCAGCGCAGCCTGGCCGTGCTGGCCGGGGTGTCCTTCCTGTTCTCGATCGCCCAACTCTCGCTGACTTCGTACCTGGTCACTTTCCTGCACCAGGACCTGGGCATGGAACTGGTCGCGGCCGGCTTCGCGCTGGCCGTGTCCCAGGCGGCGGGGGTCGGCGGGCGCCTGCTGTGGGGCTACGTGTCCGACCACTACCTGGGCGCGGTCCGCACCCTGATGGGGCTGTCGCTGCTGATCGCGCTCTGCGCGCTGGCGACGCCTCTGCTGCGGACGATCGATTCGGGCCTCGCCGTCCTGATCGTGCTGTGCCTGTTCGGCGGCAGCGCCATCGGCTGGAACGGCGTGTACCTGGCCGAGGTCGCCCGGCAGGCGCCCGTCAACCAGGCCAGCATGGCGACCGCCGGGACGCTGTCCATGACATTCCTGGGCGTGGTCGTCGGGCCGCCGGTCTTCGGCGCCGTGGCCTCGATGTCCGGCAGCTACGGCTTCGCCTACGCCACCCTGCTGGTGCCGGCGGGCATCTGCCTGGTCTTGCTGTGGCGGTTCCGCGGGACGTTCGCGCGTTGAAGCCCCGCCCTACCACGCGCCACGCTGCTCCGGCACGTACTTCACCAAGACCAGCGCCAGCAGCCGGATGACGGCCAGGATCGCATAGACCCACGCCAGGATCTCGCCCGGATTGCTCTGGTACGCCAGGAACGCCGCCACCATCGAGATCGTGGCGATGGAGCCGGTCTGCAGCGACAAGGTGCGCAGCGCCGCCAGCATCGAAGACGATTCGGGCGCCAGCTGCAGGCCGGCATTGCGCATGGCCGGATTGATGGTGCCGTTGCCCGCCCCCACCAGGAAGGCCGAGAAAGCCAGCCAGGCATAGGGCGTGCCCGCCAGCGGCGGCAGCGCCAGCCCCACCAGCCCCACGATGCTGACGGCGCTGCCCACGTAGAGCGGCAAGTGATAGCCGGTGCGGCGCAGCAGCGCCACCGCCGCCAGGGAACAGATCATGGCCGCGGCCCCCTGGGCCGTGAGCAGCGTGCCGGATCCCACGGCATCGATACCGTACTGGCTGGTGGCGTACAACGGCACCAGCGCCATGGCGCCCACCACGAAGCCGCTGAAGATCACGTTCACCAGATTCACGACGCCGAAGTGGCGGCCGTAGATCAGCCGGGGCGCGATGAAAGGGACGGCCGTGCGGCGGATATGGCGAAAGAAGAACATCAGCGAGATCACCGCCGCCAGCAGGAGCCCCAGGAACCCGAGCAGGCCGTCGCCGCCCCGGCGCTCGCCCAGGACGGTGGCCGCCAACATGCCCGACAGCAGGCTCAGGCCCAGCAGCACGATCCCCGGCACGTCCATCTTGCGACTGGAACGGTCCTCGGACGGCGGATCGTGGGGAATGAAGCGCAAGGCCAGGAAAAAGATCGCCAGGCCGATGGGCACGTTCACGTAGAACACGTCGCGCCAGGACGAATACGCGACGAAATACCCGCCGAAGACCGGGCCGATCATCGCACCCACCGGGAAGATGCTGCCGAACAGGCTGACGTAGCGATCGCGCGCGGCGCCGAAGTGGTCCACGATGATGCCGGTGGCCGTGGGGGTGAACCCCGCGCCGCCCGCGGCCTGGATGGCCCGCAGCACGATCAGCAGATAGATGTTGTCGGCCATGCCGCAGCCGAACGAGGCCAGCGTGAATGCCAGCGTGGAGGCCACGAAGACCCGGCGGCGGCCGAACCGCTCGGCCAGCTTGCCGCTGATGGGCAGCATCAGCACGAAACCGAAGGAATAGGCCGTGATGGTCAGGCTCGCCAGGTTGATCGAGGTATGCAGCCCCTGCTGGATCGCGTGCAGCGCCGTCGCCACGATGGTCGAATCGATCGACATCATGAGCAACGCCATGGCGATGATGGCGAAAACAGTCTTGCGGCGCACGGGCGCCGTGGCGGCACGAGCCATAGGGGCGGTCATATGAGCGCCGCCGCGCGGCGCGCGTGCGAGCAGGACACGGTCGCGCGGCCGCTCATTCCACCGTCACGCTCTTGGCCAGGTTGCGCGGCTTGTCCACGTCGGTGCCGCGCGCGCAGGCGGTGTGGTAGGCCAGCAGCTGCAGCGGCACGGTGTGCAGGATGGGCGAGAGTTTGCCGTAGTGCTCGGGCATGCGGATGACGTGCATGCCCTCGGCGCTGGCGATCTGGGAATCCGCGTCGGCGAAGACGTACAGCTCGCCGCCGCGCGCGCGCACTTCCTGCATGTTGGACTTCAGCTTTTCCAGCAGCTCGTCGTGCGGCGCGATGGTGATGACCGGCATGGCGTCGGTCACCAGGGCCAGCGGGCCGTGCTTGAGTTCCCCGGCGGGATAGGCCTCGGCGTGGATGTAGCTGATTTCCTTCAGCTTCAGCGCGCCTTCCAGGGCGATCGGATAGTGCATGCCGCGTCCCAGGAACAGGGCGTTTTCCTTGCTGGCGAAGCGTTCGGCCCAGGCGATGATCTGCGGTTCCAGCGCCAGCACGGCGGATACGGCCGCCGGCAGGTGGCGCAAGGACTTGATGGCCTGTTCCTCGGCGGCGGCGTCCAGGCGGCCGCGCGTCTGGGCCAGCGCCAGGGTCAGCAGGTACAGGGCGGTCAGCTGGGTGGTGAAGGCCTTGGTCGAGGCCACGCCGATTTCCACCCCCGCGCGGGTGATGAAGGCCAGCTTGCATTCGCGCACCATGGCGCTGGTGGCCACGTTGCAGATGGTCAGGGTCTGGTCCATGCCCAGGCCGCGCGCATGCTTGAGCGCCGCCAGGGTGTCGGCGGTCTCGCCGGACTGGGAGATGGTGACCACCAGCGTGCGCGGATCGGGCACGCTGGTACGGTAGCGGTATTCGCTGGCGATTTCCACGTTGACGGGAATGCCGGCCACGGATTCGATCCAGTAGCGCGCCGTCAGGCCGGCGTAATAGCTGGTGCCGCAGGCCAGGATCAGCACGCGGTCGATGGCCTGGAACACGGCATGCGCGCCGTCGCCGAACAATTCCGGCATGATGGTGTCGATGTCCTGCAGGGTGTCGCCCACGGCGCGCGGCTGCTCGAAGATTTCCTTCTGCATGAAATGCCGGTAGGGGCCGAGCTCGGCCTCGCCGGTATGGACCTGGACCGTGTGCACGGCCCGCTCCACGGGCTTGCCCTGGGCGTCGGCGACCCAGACCCGCGCCAGCTGCAGGTCCACCACGTCGCCGTCCTCCAGGTACATGATCTGGTCGGTGGTGCCGGCCAGCGCCAGCGCGTCGGACGCGAGATAGTTGCCGTCGGCGCCGCGGCCGACGACCAGCGGCGAGCCCTGGCGCGCGCCGACCACGCGGTGCGGCTCCTGGGCGCAGAACACGGCGATGGCGTAGGCGCCTTCCAGGCGGCGCACGGCCTGCTGCACGGCGGCGTACAGGTCGCCGTCGTACAGGTGGTCCACCAGGTGGGCGATGACTTCGGTGTCGGTCTGGCTCTGGAACACGTAGCCGGCGGCCTGCAGTTCCGCGCGCAGGTCGTCGTGGTTCTCGATGATGCCGTTGTGCACCAGCGCGATGCGCGGCGCGCCCTGGTCCGGGCCGGAGAAATGGGGATGCGCGTTGTGCGTCAGCGGCGCGCCGTGGGTGGCCCAGCGGGTGTGGGCGATGCCGGTCAGGCCCTGGACGCCGTCCTGCGCGGCCTGCGCCGCCAGTTCGGCGACCCGCTGGGTGCTGCGCACCCGCTGCAGCCCGGTGCCCGTGTGCACGGCCACGCCGCAGGAGTCGTAGCCCCGGTATTCCAGCCGGCGCAGGCCTTCGAGCAGGACGGGAACGATATTGTGCTGCGCCACGGCGCCGACGATGCCACACATAGAGGGATGCTCCTGGTTCGGGAAGACGAGGGCCGGCGGAGGCCGGGGTGGAGGCCTATCCGGTTTTGCGCTATTGTGGACCGGACGAAAGGAAATAGGATTTCCATTTACGGTCTTATATGAAATAAAATTTCATTCAATATTCAGCATGAAATTTTATTTCATATAATCGATCCTGATGCGCCGAAAGAAGCAAATGCCAGGATCCCCCGCTTGCCCTTCCTCACGCCTGTTGCGCCCCGGAAACATCTCCATGCCCGCCCTCGAACTCGACGATCTGGACCGCCGCATCCTGGACATCCTGCAACAGGACTGCGCTCTCAGCAATCAGGACCTGGCCACGCGCGTGCACGCCTCGCCGCCGACCTGCCTGCGGCGGGTGCGCCGCCTGACCAGGGCGGGCATCATCCAGCGGCGGGTGGCGCTCCTGGACCCCGCCCTGATGGGCGCGGCCCTGACGGTCCTGATCGAGGTCACGCTGGACGCGCAGGCGGCCGCCCAGGCCGATGCCTTCGAGGCCCAGTTGCTGGCCGAGCCGGCCATCCAGCAATGCTACCGGGTCAGCAGCGGGCCGGACTTCATGCTGGTCGCCCTGGTGGCGGACATGGCGGCCTACCAGGCCCTGGCGCTGCGCTGCCTGACGGGCGACCCGCGCGTGCGCAACGTGCGCAGCTTCTTCGCCACGCGGCGCAGCAAGTTCGACACCCGGATTCCGCTGGCCCCCTGACTCAGCGGACCTGGTCCAGTTCCTGCGGTTCGGGCTCGTCCGCCCAGCGCTCGCGGAATTCCAGGATGTCCGGCAGGCAACGCACGAACGCCTCGACCAGTTCGGGATCGAAATGGCGGCCGCTTTCCTTGCGGATGTGGGCCACGGCGTCCTCGACGGGCCAGGCCGGCTTGTAGGGACGCACGCTGGTCAGGGCGTCGAACACGTCGACCAGCGCGACGATGCGCGCGGCATGCGGAATGGCCTCGCCCGCCAGGCCGTCCGGATAGCCGCTGCCGTCCCATTTCTCATGGTGGCGCAGGGCGATCGTGGCGGCCAGCCGCAGCAGGCTGGACCGGTGCTCGCCGATGATCCGGGCGCCGATCACGGTGTGCTGGCGCATGATGGCCCATTCCGCCGCGTCCAGCTTGCCGGGCTTGAGCAGCACGGCGTCGGGAATGCCGATCTTGCCCACGTCGTGCATGGGCGCGGCGTTCAGCAGTTCGTCGGCCGCCTCTTCGCTGTAGCCGACCTCGCGCGCCAGGCGCCAGGCGTAATGGCTCATGCGCACGATGTGCAGTCCGGTCTCGTTGTCGCGGTATTCCGCCGCCGCGCCCAGGCAGCGGATGATCCGCAGGCGGGTTTCCAGGACCTCCCCGGCCTGCACCAGGGACAGATGGGTCCGGACCCTGGCCTGCACCACCGGCGGGTTGAAGGGCTTGGTGATGTAGTCCACCGCGCCCAGTTCCAGCCCCTTGTGCTCGTCGGCCACCTGGCTGAGCGCCGTGACGAAGATCACCGGAATGGCGCGGGTGTCCTCGTCGCGCTTGAGGATCTCGCAGACCTCGTAGCCCGACATGCCCGGCATCATGATGTCGAGCAGGATCAGGTCGGGCCGCTCCTTGCGCACCAGGGACAGCGCCGTGGGTCCGTCCTTGGCGAACAGCAGGCGGTACTGCGCCTGCAGGGTGTGCCGCAACACCTGGAGATTCGTCGATTCGTCGTCCACCAGCAGCAGGGTGCGGCGCGCATCCTTCTTGTATTCCATGGAATGTTCCATTGTTCAATCCAGCTGCCCGGCGGCGCGCTCGGCCATGTCGGCCCGGACCGCATCCAGCAGGGCGCCGGCCCGTCCGAATTCGAAGGCGTCGATGGCCGCGCGCAGAGCCTGCGCCCGGGCGCCGTCGCCACGCGCCTCCAGTCCCGCGCAGACGAGGCCCAGCGCGGCGTCGTCCAGCTCGTTGCGCTCCAGCACGGTCCGCAGCGCCGCCGCGGCCGACTCCAGGTCGGCGTCGGCAACCGGCGCTGGCGCCCCGCCCGCCGCGGCGGCATCCCCCGGGGCGGACCCGGACGCCGCGCAGGCCTCCCGGCGGGCCGCCCTGGCTTCCTGGCGCGCCGCATCCAGCAGGGCGCGCAGATGCGGCAGGCGCATCCGCACGTCGGCGAGATGCCCCGCCCGGCCCTGATCCTCCAGTTCGCCCGCCTGCTGCGACACGGCCGTCAGGGCCAGGTTGCCCGCGGCGCCGCGCAGGCCATGCAGGCTGAACAGCAGGGCCTCGGAATCCGCCTCCGCGCCCTGGTCGGGCAATGGGTACTTGCCCGGCGCCTCGTCCAGGAAGGCCAGGATCCGGTCGGCCAGCCGCGCCCGATCGCCCCAGAGCGCCACGCCGCGTTCCCAGTCGATCGCCCGCGCCGCCGCGCGGCCGGCCGGCGACGGGCCGTCGGACGCCTCGGGCCTGCCTTCCAGCACCCGGGCGATCTCCTCGTACAGCCGGGGGATGTCCAGGGGCTTGACGGCGAAGCCGCTCATGCCGGCCTGCCGCGCCTCGCGGCGATCGTTGGCCATCACGCTGGCCGTCAGGGCGATGACCGGCGTGGCCGCCAGGCCCCGGGTGCGCTCGTGCTGGCGGATCAGGCGGGTGGCCTGCAGGCCGTCGATGACCGGCATGTGCACGTCCATCAGGACCACGTCGAAACGGCCGGCCAGGAACGCCTCCACGGCCTGCTCGCCATCGCGGGCGGATTCCACCTGATGGCCGCCGGCCCGCAGCACCAGCGTCAGCAGTTCCAGGTTCTGCTCCACGTCGTCGGCGATCAGCACGCGCAGGGGCGGCAGCCGCGGAGCATCGCCCTGGGACTGCGGTTCGTCGGGCGCCCGGCCCGGCGCCAGCGGCAGCCACACGTGGAAGGTGCTGCCCCGGCCGGGCTCGCTCTCGACTTCGATCCGCCCCTTCATGGCCTCCACCAACTGGCGGGCGATCGTCGTGCCCAGCCCCGTGCCGCCGAAGCGCCGGCTGATCGAGGCGTCGGCCTGCGTGAAGGGATCGAAGATGGACTGGACCTGCGCGGGGCTCATGCCGATGCCCGTGTCGCGCACCTGCACGTGCACCACCCCGCCCTCCAGGGAAAACAGCACGTCCACCCCGCCGGTCTCGGTGAACTTGATGGCGTTGCCCACCAGGTTGGTCAGGACCTGCAGCAGGCGCAGGGTGTCGCCCTTGAAATACTCCGGCATGTCGGCCGGGTAGTGGGTCGCCAGGCGCAGCCCCCGGGCCTGCGCGCCCAGGCGCAGCGAGGACTCGATCTGCATCGCCAGGCTCCTGAGCGAAAAGTCGCGGCTTTCCAGCTCCAGCCGGCCGCTGTCCATCTTGGATGTGTCCAGGATGTCGTTGAGCAGCCGCAGCAGGCTGCGCGACGACTGGCGGATGGTGTTCAGGTGGCTGCGCTGGGCGGGCGACAGGTCCGTCTGCAGCAGCAGGTCGGTGAACCCGATGATGGAATTCATCGGCGTGCGGATCTCGTGGCTCATGTTCGCCAGGAAATGGCCCTTGGCGGCGGCGGCCTGCTCGGCGCGTTCCGCCGCCTCGCGCAGGGAGGCCTCCAGCGCCTGCTTGTCGCTGATGTCGGTCAGCATGCCGACGAACAGCATCTCCTGATTGGGCAGCGACACGCGGCCGACGGCCAGGCGCACCGGCATCAGGCTGCCGTCCTTGCGCCGTCCGACGACCTCGCGGCCCATGCCGATGATGTGCGGCACCCCGGTCGCGCGATAGCGCCGCAGGTAGCCGTCGTGCTCGGAATGATAGGGCTCGGGCATCAGCATCTTGATGTTGCGGCCGACCACTTCCCCGGCCTGGTAGCCGAACAGGCGCTCGGCCGAATGGCTGAATTCCTGCACGATGCCATGGCCGTCGATGGTGATGATGGCATCCACGGCCGTGTCCAGGATGGCCTGCAGGCGCGACTGGCTCTCGCCGACCTCGCGGTACAGTTCGCGGGTGCGGATGAGGCCGTTCAGCGACGTGACCAGCACCGCCACCGTCAGGCTGAGGGACGCCAGCCCCAGAGACGCCCAGGTGGTGCCCAGCCGGATGCCGTGCTCGGCGTCGACGATGCTCAGGTCGCCGTAGAAGCGCGCGGCCGCCATGCCGGTGTAGTGCATCCCGGCAATCGCCACCCCCATGACCGTCCCGCTGATCAGGAACCGCATCCGCCGCGGCAGCGGCGTGCGGCGCAGGCCGAAGCGGATCCACAGCGCCAGCATCGCCAGCGCCACCGCCACGACGATGGACAGGCCGAACAGCAGCGGGTCGTAGCGCATTTCCAGCGTGCTGACCATGGCCGCCATGCCGGCGTAGTGCATCGCGCCGATGCCGGCGCCGACCACCACGCCGCCGATCACGAGCGGCCAGCCGACCGGCTCGGGCCGCGCCAGCATCCACAGGGCCGTCCACGAGGCCGCCAGGCCCGGCAGCAGGGACAGCAGGGTGACGTCCGTGCGGTAATACATGGGCGCCGGCAGGTGGAACGCCATCATGCCGATGAAATGCATGGTCCAGATTCCGCCGCCCAGGGCGATGGCGCCGGTGCCGATGGCCACGTGGCGATAGAAGCGGCTGCGGGTATGGCGGGCGATGTGCGAGGTCTGCAGCGCCATCAGGGACAGGAAGATCGGCACCGCGACGGACAGCAGGACCAGGCCGGGCTGCCAGGTGCCCTCGACCAGGGGGCCGAGATCCTCGCCGCCGACGAAGAAATGGTCAAGCATCATGATGCGGGCTCAATATTTGAAACCTGAAACGAAAGGACGCAGGACGTAGCCTAACAGAATGCAACAGGCCGGATCGCCGGAATTCCGGCCGATTCGGTGCAGACCCGACACGATTCGGGAAAACGAGGGGACGGATTCAAAAAAACCATTGACCCCGGGAAATCCCTATGCAACACTTGCGGATTGCTTGTTTTCTGACCTTCTGACCTCGGTTTCACGCCAAGTGCGCCGTTTGGGTTGATTCGGTCGGCACATGCGACTGATTCTTGCCCGGCAGACATCCGCGGCAGCAACCCAGCGGGGACACCCATCCGATCCCCGCGGCACACCGCCCGCGTTCGCGGGCGCAAGGAAACCCATGTCCTTCGACTCCCTGGGGCTCGCCCCCCAGCTCGTGGCCGCCCTGCGCGACCTGAGCATCGACACGCCCACCTCCGTCCAGTCCGCCGCCATTCCCCAGGCGCTCGCCGGCCATGACCTGATGGTGTCCTCGCAGACCGGCAGCGGCAAGACCGCCGCCTTCATGCTGCCCGCCCTGCAGCGCCTGAGCCACCGCGCCGGCGCGGGCGGACGCGGCGTGCAGGTCCTGGTCCTGGCGCCCACGCGCGAACTCGCCATGCAGGTCGCCGACGCCGCCCGTTCCTACGGCAAGCAGATCGACGGCCTGCGCGTCGCCACCGTGGTCGGCGGAATGCCCTACGGCGCCCAGATCAAATCCCTGTCGCGCCGCGTGGACGTGCTGGTCGCCACGCCGGGCCGCCTGATCGATCACCTGCAGGCGCGGCGCGTGAACCTGTCCACCGTCCAGACCCTGGTGCTGGACGAGGCCGACCGCATGCTGGACATGGGCTTCATCGAGGACATCGAGACCATCATCCGCAGCACGCCGGCCGAACGCCAGACGCTGCTCTTCTCGGCCACGCTGGACGGCACGGTCGCCCATCTGGCGGCCAACCTGATGCGCGATCCGAAGCGCATCGAGGTTTCGCACGCGCACCAGAAGCACACCCACATCACCCAGCACCTGCTGTACGCGGACGACAAGGCCCACAAGCTGCGCCTGCTGGACCACCTGCTGCGCGACACCAGCCTGGACCAGGCCATCGTCTTCACCGCCACCAAGCGCGGCGCCGACGACCTAGCCGACCACCTGAGCGACGAGGGCTTCGCCGCGGCCGCCCTGCACGGCGACATGAACCAGCGCCAGCGCACCCGCACCCTGGGCCTGCTGCAGAAGGGCCAGGTGCGCGTCCTGGTCGCCACCGACGTGGCCGCGCGCGGCATCGACGTGCAGACCATCAGCCACGCCGTGAACTACGACCTGCCCCTGCAGGCCGAGGACTACGTGCACCGCATCGGCCGCACCGGCCGCGCCGGGCGCTCCGGCCAGGCCATCACCCTGGCCGTGCACGCCGAGCGCCACAAGGTCCGCCGCATCGAACACTTCATCGGCCAGGCCATTCCCATGGAAACCATTCCCGGCCTGGAGCCGCAACGGTCCGTGCGGCCCACCTACAAGGACAAGCCCACCCGCGGCGCCCGCCCGCAAGGCGGCAAGCCCCACGGCAAGCCCTGGCACAAGGACGGCCCCGCCGGCGCCGCGCCGCGCGCGCGCAAGCCCTGGCAACAGGACGCCCTGGCGGGCGACGATACCCGCCCGGCGCGCGCCCACAAGCCTTGGGAGCAGAACGGCCAGGCCGACGGCGCCCGTCCGGCCCGGGCCCGCAAGCCCTGGGAGCAGGACAAGCCGGCGTTCGCCCGCCCCGAACGTGGCGAAGGCCGCCCCTTCCATGCCAAGGCTGACCGTGCCCCCCACGGCGCCGGCCCGCGCCCGAGCCGTGACGGCGATACGCCGCGCGCGGCGCGGCCCGCCAAAGCCGGCGCCAAGCCGTCCATCAAGCGGCAGGCCCGCCAGGATCAGCCCCGCGCGGCGCGTCCCCGGTTTGCCTGAGTCCGCGAACGCCTTGCGACAGGGCCGTCTCCTGCCGTAGCGGCCCTCCACCGCGCGCCTTGCAAGGCGCGCGGATTCGCTCGGCACAGGATAGTCCTCAGGGACGGCCCCGTGTCCGCTCTCATCCCGGCCTCATGCCGGGATTTTTGTTTTACAGTCGTGGCTACTCCCCCCGCGTCGCCACTTGCAGGCGGCTCCGACTTGTCCGCACTGGACAGTCCGCAGGGGACCGTCCAATGTCCCGCTTCGCCCCATGATCGAACTGCCCGCTGTCCACACCCCCTCCGGCCTGCCGGAACCCGATGCCGACGCGCGCGCCCACGGCGCCCGCGTCCAGGCCATGCTCGAGGAGCGCATCCGCGATGCCGGCGGCTGGCTGCCGTTCGAACGCTGGATGGAGGCCGCCCTGTACGCGCCCGGCCTGGGCTACTACAGCGCCGGCAGCGCCAAGTTCCAAAACGACGGCGATTTCACCACCGCCCCCGAAACCAGCCCCCTGTTCGGCCAGGCGCTCGCGCGCCAGGTCGCCCAGGTGCTGGAGGCCAGCCGGTCCGCCCGCGTCCTGGAATTCGGCGCCGGGTCGGGCGCCCTGGCCGCCGTACTGATCCCCGCCCTGGGGGACCTGGGATTCGAGGTCGAATACGAGATCCTGGAACTGTCCGCCGATCTGCGCGCCCGCCAGAGGGACCGCCTGTCGGCCTGGGGCGACCGGGTGCGCTGGCTGGACGCGCTGCCGGCGGCCTTCAGCGGCTGCGTGATCGCCAACGAAGTCCTGGACGCCATGCCCGCCGTCCTGTTCCGCTGGAACGCCGCGGGCGCGCCCGAACTGCTGGGCGTCGCACTGGACGCCCGGCCAGAGGCCGCCGCGCCCTTCCGCTGGGCGGCGCGCGAAGCGCCGCCGCCCACCGCGGCCGCCCTGGCCGCCCGCATGCCGCCCCTGCCCGGCTACCAGTCGGAAATCAACCCTCAGGCCGAGGCCTGGGTGCGCGATCTGGGCCGCTGGCTGCAGCGGGGCGCGGCCCTGCTGATCGACTACGGTTTTCCGCGTGCCGAGTACTACCATCCCCAGCGCCTGCGCGGCACGCTGATGTGCCATTTCCGCCACCACGCCCACGACCAGGCGCTGATCCTGGCCGGCCTGCAGGACATCACCACCCATGTGGACTTCACCGCCATGGCGGACGCCGCCCTGGACGGCGGCCTGGAGGTGTTGGGCTACACGTCCCAGGCGCGCTTCCTGATGAACGCGGGCCTGACGGACCTGATCCGCGCGCCCGGCGACGACCCGGCGCAGCGCGCGCGCCAACTGACCGCCCTGAACACGCTGCTGTCAGAGGCCGAGATGGGCGAGCTGTTCAAGGTCCTGGCCGTCGGACGGGGTCTGGACGCGCCCCTGCTGGGCTTCGCGCGCGGGGACCGGCGCGACCGGCTGTAGGCGGCTGGACACGGCCAGGCATCCCAGGCCGGGGCCATCGCCCGGCTTCCCGCCCTACGCCACCTTCAAACCGAAGCTGTTCATCAGGCGCCGGGTGGCGAAATCGGGCCGGCCGCCGGTGAACAGCGCCGTATCGTCCTCTTCCGGATGCAGGGCGTCGGCGCGGCGCGGCAGCAGGCTGCGGGCGCGCCGCGCGATGGCCTCGGCCGGGTCCAGCCAGTCCACGGGCCAGGGTGCCAGCCTCCGGAAGACGTTGGCCATGAAGGGATAGTGCGTGCAGGCCAGCACCACGATGTCGGTGCGCGCGCCGCCGTCCTCCACGAAGCAGGGAGCGATCTCGGCGGCCACCGCCTCGTCGCTCACGGGCAGGCCGCGGACGTAGGCCTCCGCCATGCGCGCCAGCCGGGGCGAACCCACCAGGGTCACGTGGCATTGCGAGGCAAAGGACTGGATCAGGTCGCGGGTGTAGTCGCGCCGCACCGTGCCCGGTGTCGCCAGCACCGACACCCGCCCGGAACGCGTGCGCTCGGCCGCCGGCTTGATGGCCGGAACGGTGCCGACGAAAGTCATGCCCGGATAGGCCGCGCGCAGCGCGGCGCCCGCCACCGTGAACGCGGTATTGCAGGCGACGATGCACAGGGCCGGATCATGATCGCGCAGCAGCCCGTCGAACAGGTCCACGATCCGGTCCCGCAGGGCGTCCTCGGCCCAGCCGCCGTAGGGGAAGCCGGCATCGTCGGCCACGTAGACGAAGCGCCGCTCGGGCATCAGCACGCGGGCCTCGCGCAGCACGGTCAGGCCGCCGATCCCGGAATCGAAGACGAGGACAGGCTGGTCGTCAGGCGTCATCGCATTTGCCTTTCCGATGATGATGCCGGCAGCGCCACCCTGAACCGCCCACTGTCTTCGACAAGTCGATCTTTCAACATCCCGTCCGGACTCCCTCCAGCGCCCGCAGCCTCGCCGCGCGCAGATCGTCGCGGATGCGCGCGGCGTCGCCCCCGGCGGCGCGGGCGATGGCGCCGGCGTCCACCGCGCGCACCGCCGCCAGCCGCCGCATCCACAGGGTCGGATCGACATCGCCCCGCACGCAATCGGCCGCCGCCAGCAGCGCCTCGAAGCGATCGGGCCGGCGCAGCGCGTCGCAGGATTCCAGCAGCGCCAGCCAGGCGCCGGGGCCGCCGGAGTCCGGCGCGGAAGCCATCGGCGCGTCCCCCGGCGGCATGCCGGCCGGTTTCGTCCGCGCATCGGCGTCCGCGTCCGCCATCCGGGTCAGGCGGTCCAGGACGCCCGGCAGCAGCCGCGCCAGGTCGCGGCAGGCGGACGGCGCCCGCAGCCGGTCCTGCAGCCCGGGGGCCGAGCCCCGGCAGAGCAGCGCGTACCGCCCGGCCAGGTCCAGGCCCCGGGCGGCGCCGCGCGCCAGGCCATTGGCCACGTCGGCCCGCCACACCAGGCCGGGCGCGACCCGCCCGAGCGCCCCGCATTCGGCCAGCACGTCCAGCATGCGGCCGGGGTGGCCCGTCATCAGCCCCTTGGCGAATTCCTGCCAGACGCGCTCCGGCACCAGGGCGTCGACCTCGCCGTCGCACACCAGCGCGCGGCAGAGGGCCATGGTTTCGGGGGCGATGGAAAAATCATGGAAGCGCGCAGCGAAGCGCGCCAGGCGCAGCAGGCGCACAGGGTCCTCGACGAAGGCCGGCCCCACGTGGCGCAGCACGCGGGCGCGCACGTCGGCCGCGCCATCCAGGGGATCGATCAGCGCGCCGTCGGGCGCCCGCGCGATGGCGTTGACCGTGAGATCGCGGCGGCGAAGATCGTCTTCCAGGGTGACGTCCGGCCCGGCGTGGAACACGAAACCCCGGTAGCCCCGGCCGGACTTGCGCTCCGTGCGCGCCAGGGCGTATTCCTCGTGCGTGCGCGGATGCAGGAAGACGGGAAAATCCCCGCCCACCGGCGTGAAGCCCCGCGCCGCCATGATTTCGGGGCTGGCTCCCACCACCACCCAGTCGCGGTCCCCCGCCGTCCGGCCCAGCAGGGCGTCGCGCACCGCGCCGCCGACGATGTAGACCTCCAGGCCGGCGACGGCCGGGTCGTCCGTGTCCGGCGCACCGCCCGGCGGCGCCGCGCGGTCCCGGCCCGGTTCGGCCTCGCCGCGCACGGCGGGGCCTGCGCTGCGGCGCGGACTCACGGCCGGGCCGTCTGCGTTCCGGCCATGGGGCTGACGGTGCCCAGGCGCGCCTTCAGCGAGTCGGGCCGGCCGGAAAACAGCATCGAGTAGTAGACCGCGTTGGACAGGACATTCTTCACGTACAGGCGGGTCTCGGTGAAGGGAATGGTTTCGGCGAAGATCGCGCCCTCGACCGGCGCCGGCAGTTGGGCGCGCCAGCGCTTCGGCCGCCCCGGCCCGGCGTTGTAGCCCGCCGTGGCCAGCAGTTCCGATCCGTTCAGGTCCTGCAGCACCATGTTGAGATAGTTGGTGCCCAGGATCGTGTTGGTGTCGAAATCGTTGACCTGGCCGGGCTTGAAGTCCTTCATGCCGATCTTGCGCGCCACGTGGCGAGCGGTGGCCGGCATCAGCTGCATTAGGCCGGACGCCCCGACGCGCGACCGGGCGTCGGTGATGAAGCGCGATTCCTGGCGGATCAGGCCATAGACCCAGGCGGGATCCAGGTCGATCAGGTGCGCCTTGGCGGCCACCTGGCCTTCGAAGGGCGCGATGAAGCGCTGGCTGAAGTCGGTCACGCCCCGCGTCAGCAGGGACGTGTTCACCACCCGGTCGTAGATGTGCTGCTCGCGGGCGAATTCCGCCGCCCCCCGCAGCTGGGCGTCGCTCATGCCGCGCAGGGCGAAATTCCATTCGGGCACGGCTTCCTTGCGCCAGCCCAGGTCGAACAGCGCCACGGCGCGCCGCAGGCCGGGATTGGCCCGCGCCTGGGCGATCCAGGCCGGATCCAGGGGCCCGGGCTGGGCCGGCAGGGCCGGCGCGCGGCCCAGTTCCTCGGTCGCCAGCAGGCCGTAGAAGCCCTGTTCGCCGGCGATGGACTCGTAATACTGGCGCGCGGCCACGGCATTGCCCTGGGCCGCCAGGGCGCGGCCGTACCAATAACGCCAGACCGGTTCGTCGGCCTGGCGCGCGCTCATCTTGCGGATGGCCGCGGCCACCCGCCCCCAGTCGATGGGCGCGGCCCGCAGTTCGGCGCGGACTTCCCAGGCGTGGTTGTAGTCGGTCATGGGCACGAAGCCGGATTGCCGATACCAGCGCGCGGCCTCGGGATCGACGTTCAGCGCGGCCACCAGGCCAAACTGTCCCCAGACCCATTGCAGGTCGGCCTTCGGCATCCAGCCCGCCCAGCGTTCCTGGATGAATCGGGCGGCCTCGGACCGGTCGTCGCTGCGCGCCAGGCGCGACAGGGCGATGGCGGCCAGTTCGAAATCCACGGCGGCGCGCGGCTGGCCGCGGGATTCCAGCCATTTGCGCGGATTTTTCATCAGCGCGGCGTACTGCACCATGGCCGCGTCGTCGAACACCACGCCAGCCATGCGGTCGGCGTTGCCCTGCTTGCCGGTTTCCAGGGTGTCGCGCAGCAGGCCGTTCAGTTCCTTGCGGCTGAGGACGTGGTCGGCCGCCGCCTGGTCCAGCAGGTCCCAGCAATCGGCGTTGGGCTGGAACACGTCCAGGACCTCGGCCGAGCGGGCGCGCTTGCCGCTCTGGTGGCGCGCCAGCAGCAGGGCGCAGCGCACCGGCGCCGACGGGTCGGCCACTTCCGGGATCTGCAGGGCCAGGGCATAGTTGCCGGATCGCGTGGCCGCCAGGATCCAGTCGGCGCGGATGCGTTCGTCCAGGTAGGTGCCGGCCGCGTCGGCCAGGAATTGGCGCACCTCGGCGTCCGGGACGGGGCGGGCGCGGTCCTGCAGCCGGTTGCGCAAGGCCCAGTAGCGCGGGTACAGGCCCAGCACCGGGTCGGCGGCGGCCAGCGGCACCAGGCGGTCGAGATCGGACCAGCGCCGTTTCTGGACGGCATCGTAGGCGTCCTGGACGGCCTGACGGGCGGCGGGCGGCACCGCCACCGGTTCCGGCGCGGGGGCCGGTGGCGGCGGCGTCTCGGGCGTCATGGACGCGGGCGTGGGCGCGGGAGCCGGCGCCCGCGGATCGGCGGCCTGCGCGGCCAGGACGACGCGCGGGGCCTCGCCCGCCTGCCGCTCGGCCGCCGTGGGCGCCTGGGCGCCCGCGCAGCCCGCCAGGCCCAGCAGGGCCGCCAGGCCCCAGGCCATGCACCGATGACGCGGCCGGGACGAGGCCGGTCCTGCATCCCCCGCGAATCCCGGATATCCTATAAAACTCCGCCCCATAGTCACAAACCCCGCGAACCAGTCACCACATGAATCAGAATGCACAGGATAACGCAGCCGCCCTGCGGGCGCGACTCAAGCGGCGCCGCGCCGAAATTCCGCCCCAGGACCGCGACCGGGGCGCGCTGCTGATCCGCGGCCGCCTGTACACCTGGCTCGCGACCAGCCGCACCCGCCTGCGCGAGTCGGGCCGCCCCGACGTCCGCGGCATCGCCGCCTTCTGGCCCATGGCCGACGAGCCTGCCCTGCAGGCCCTCCTGCGCCAGTGGGCGGAAGACGAGACCCTGGCGGTTTCGCTGCCGGTCGTGACGGCGCCCGGCCAGCCGCTGCGGTTCCATGCCTGGACTCCGGACACCCCCATGAAGCCGGGGGCCTACGGCATCCTGGAACCCGATAGCCCGGAAGTCCCGCCCCCCGACGTCGTGCTGGTGCCCACGCTGGGCTACACGCGCCAGGGCGACCGCCTGGGCTACGGCGGCGGCTACTACGACCGCACCCTGGCCGCGCTGAAGGCGGCCGGCCATGCGTTCACGACGGTGGGCATCGCCTGGGCCTGCGGCGACCTGAGCGGCGAAGCCTACGCACCCGCCGCGCACGACGTCCGGCTGGACGCGATCCTGACCGACAAGGGCTGGGCCGTGCCGGCGCCGGAACTCTAGGGACGGCGCCTGCGCGGGACCCGCCCGCGGTTCGCCATGCCTTCATGGCGCCCGCGGCAACGAGGCCGGCGCGCCGGAACTCAGGCGTCGAGTCCCAGGTTGGCGCAGATCTGCGCCACCGCGTCGGCGTTGTTCAGGGTGTAGAAGTGCGCCCCCGGCGCGCCCTGCTCCAGCAGCCGCGCGGTCAGCCGCGTGACCACGTCGATGCCGAAGGCGCGGATGGACGCCTTGTCGTCGCCGAAGTCCTGCAGCCGCAGCCGCATCCAGCGCGGGATTTCCGCCCCGCACATGGACGAGAAGCGCGCCAGCTGGGTGTAGTTGGTCACCGGCATGATCCCCGGCGTGATGGGGATGTCCACCCCTTGCGCGCGCGCCCGGTCGACGAAATCGAAATAGGCGTCGGGATTGAAGAAATACTGGGTGATCGCGCCATTGGCCCCGGCGCGGACCTTGTCCACGAAATGCCGCAGGTCGGAGGCCGCGCTTTCGGCCTGGGGATGCATTTCGGGATAGGCGGCGACCTCGATGTGGAAGTGGTCGCCATAGTGCTCGCGCACGAAGCGCACCAGGTCGGCGGCGTGATGCAGTTCGCCCGTGTCGCCGCCCATGCCCGAAGGCAGGTCGCCGCGCAGGGTGACCAGGCGGCGGATGCCGCGCGCGCGGTAGTCGTCCAGGATGACGCGCAGATCGGCGCGCGCCGCGCCGATGCAGGACAGGTGCGGCGCCACGTCGACGCCCAGGTTCTGCAGCATCCGCACGGTGTCGACCGTGCCCGCGCGGGTGGAACCGCCCGCCCCGAAGGTCACGCTGACGTAGGCCGGCCGCAGGGCCGCCAGCCGCTTGGCGGAGCGCACCAGGCGTTCCTGGGCGGCGATGTCGCGCGGCGGAAAGAATTCCAGGCTGATCGTGGATGAAGAACCGTTCATGAGGCCAGCAGCCCCGCCAGCGCCGTGGACACGATGCTGTAGACGATCGCGCCGATCACCGCCCACCAGAAGCCATCCACCTGGAAGCCCTTCAGGATGGAGCCGGCGAACCAGAACACCAGGGCGTTGAGCACCAGCAGGAACAGGCCCAGCGTGACGATGGTCAGCGGCAGGGTCAGCAGGATCAGCAAGGGCTTGACCACGGCATTGAGCAGGCCCAGCACCAGCGCGGCGATCAGGGCCGAGCCGAACGAGGCCACGGTGATGCCGGGCAGGACATAGGCCACGATCAGCAGGGCCACGGCGTTCAGGATCCAGACGAGCAGCAGCATGATGGGACTCTCCTCAGTAGCGGTAGTGATCCGGCTTGAACGGGCCGGCGACCGGCACGCCGATGTAGTCGGCCTGCTTCTGCGTCAACTGCGTCAGGCGCACGCCCAGCTTCTTCAGGTGCAGGCGGGCGACCTTTTCGTCCAGGTGCTTGGGCAGCACGTAGACCTGGCCGGTCTTGTACTGGTCGCCGCGCGTGAACAGCTCGATCTGGGCGATGGTCTGGTTGGTGAAGGACGCCGACATCACGAAGGACGGGTGGCCGGTGGCGCAGCCCAGGTTCACCAGGCGGCCCTTGGCCAGCAGGATGACGCGCTTGCCGTCCGGGAAGATGATGTGGTCGACCTGGGGCTTGATTTCCTCCCATTGCAGGTCTTCCACCGAGGCGACGTTGATCTCGCTGTCGAAGTGGCCGATGTTGCAGACGATGGCCTGGTCCTTCATGCGGTACAGGTGGTCGCGGTCGATGACGTGGTAGTTGCCGGTGGCCGTGACGAAGAGGTCGGCCTGCTCGACCACGTCCGCGTCGTTCAGGTCCACGACCCGGTAGCCTTCCATCGACGCCTGCAGCGCGCAGATGGGATCGACTTCCGTCACCCACACCTGGGCGCGCAGGGCGGCCAGCGCCTGGGCGCAGCCCTTGCCCACGTCGCCAAAGCCGCAGACCACGGCGATCTTGCCCGCGACCATCACGTCGGTGGCGCGCTTGATGCCGTCCACCAGGGATTCGCGGCAACCGTACAGGTTGTCGAACTTGGACTTGGTGACCGAATCGTTGACGTTGATGGCGGGGATCTTCAGTTCGCCGCGCTGGGACATCTGGTACAGGCGGTGCACGCCGGTGGTGGTTTCCTCGGTCACGCCGCGGATCTGCGCCAGCCGCGTGGAATACCACTTCGGGTCGCGGGCCAGCTGCGCCTTGATGGCGGCGAACAGCACGCGTTCTTCTTCGTTGGTCGGGTTGGCGATCACGGAGGCGTCGCTTTCGGCGTTCGCGCCCAGGTGCAGCAGCAGGGTGGCGTCGCCGCCGTCGTCCAGGATCATGTTGGCCTGCTCGCCCGGCCAGTCGAAGATGCGGTGCGTGTATTGCCAGTAGTCCTCCAGGGATTCGCCCTTGACGGCGAACACCGGCGTGCCGCCCGCGGCGATGGCGGCGGCGGCGTGGTCCTGGGTGGAGAAAATGTTGCACGAGGCCCAGCGGACTTCCGCGCCCAGGGCCTTCAGCGTTTCGATCAGCACCGCCGTCTGGATGGTCATGTGCAGGCTGCCGGCGATGCGCGCGCCCTTCAGGGGCTGGGAAGCGGCGAATTCTTCCCGCGTGGCCATCAGGCCGGGCATTTCGGTTTCGGCGATGGCGATTTCGCGGCGGCCCCAGTCGGCCAGGGCGATGTCGGCGATGACGTAGTCGTGTGCAGTGCTCATGGTGATCCTGTAGAGCCTGCGCGCAGGGGCGGACGGCTGTGCCCACCCCCGCCCGCGCAGGGCAACGATGGGCGCCGTTCATGAAGAAGGATCCTGAGCCTGGCGGTCCGCACGCACACCCGCGCGCGGGTGGCGGGACCGGTGCAGCGCCCCTCAGGAAGGAGACGGCATTATATAACGGGACGCACCCCTCCCCTCCACGCCCCACGCGACCGGTTCGACTCTCTCGCAATCGACACTCAGAGCAAGGGTTTTCCCCTATGAAAACCCGTCCAAATCGGGCGTCCAAATTATTGACGATTTGCGTCAGATTTATGTAGACTAAAAAAATCAATCACATAGATCTGCTCTGTACCGTTTGCCTGGAGACAAAATCATGGTCATGTATTTCGATGCATTCGAGATCGGTCAGGAATTCACGACGCCCGCCCGAACCATCACTGAAGCCGATGTCGCAGCCTTTTCATCCTGGACCGGCGACGTCAACCCGATTCACACTGATGCCGTCTTCGCGTCCCAGTCCCGCTTCGGCCAACGCCTGGCACACGGCCTGCTGGGCATTTCCCATTGCATGGGCCTGATGTCCAGGATCAATATCTTCGAAGGCAGCGCCGTGGCCATGCTGGGCATCGACAACTGGCGCTTCCTCAAACCCCTGTTCATCAACGACACCATTCATGTCCGCATCCGCATCACGGAAAAGCGCCTGACGTCCAATGGCAAGCACGGCCTGATCGGCCGGCATTTTGATCTGATCAATCAAAACGGCGAAATCGTCCAGGCCGGCGAATCGAGCGTGATGGTCGCGCTCGGCCCGGAACCCGTGAAGTAAATACCCTCCAATCCACCAGATCGCCCGTCCTGTCGTCGGGCGGGCGATCTGGCGCGGGCGCCCATGAATCTCCAGAGGCGTCACACGTCATTGTGCAGACCGTGCCCCCGCGGCGCTCTGGGAAAGATATTCGGAGCATGACCCACTGGCTGCATTCTTGGCATCAAGACCTGTCAAAGCGCTGATCAAAATATGAACTACTGGGCCAACGTCGTAAACATCATCCTGATCTATTCCATATTGGGCATCAGTCTGAATCTCGTGCTCGGATTTTCAGGCATGATTTCAATGGCGCATGCCGTCTACTTTGGTATTGCGGCCTATACCGTTGCCTTGCTGACCACCGATCTGGGCATGGGATTCATGTTCGCCGCGGTCATTGCGATCGCACTGACGGGCCTTTTTGCCGCTATCACGGCATTCCCCGCGCTCCGTGTCCGCGACGAATATCTGATCCTGCTGACGCTCGCCCTGCAGATGATTGCCTCCGGCATTCTGGACGGATGGGTCAGCGTCACGGGCGGCCCCTCCGGCATCCCCGGCATTCCGCCCATCGAAATCGGCTCGCTGACGCTGTTCGACCCGACCCAGTTGCTCCCGGCACTGCTGCTCGTCACATTGGTCGTATTCCTCATTGCCTCCCGGATCACGCACTCGCCATTCGGGCGGGCGCTCAAGGCCATGCGGGAAAACGAATCCGCGGCCATCGCCGCCGGCAAGAACGTCATCTCCCTGAAGGTCATCGTCTTTGGCGTGTCGGGCGTGATCGCCGGCATCGCGGGCGCATTGTTTGCCAGCGCCCAGGGATTCATCGATCCCCTGAGCTTCAATCTGGACACGTCCATTCTGGCCATCGCACTGGTCGCACTCGGCGGCGCCGCCAACCTGTACGGCACGCTGGTCGGTGCCGTGCTGATTCTGGGCCTGCCAGAAGTGCTGACTTTCTTCGATATCGGCAGCACCGACGTCGTCAGCGCATCGCGCGGCATCATTTTCGGCCTGCTGCTCATGCTGTTCGCACGCTTTCGCCCGCAAGGCCTGGTGCCCGAGCGCTCGTTCAGCGAAACCTTGAAAGCGCAACCCGGCTCGACCGTCGCTTCGACACAGACATCCGGACCGGCCGCCGCGCGGCCGCCCGCCGGCCAGACACACGCCTCCCTCGAGGTGACCAATCTGAACAAATGGTTTGGCGGCATCGTCACCGCCAAAGACGTCAATCTGGTCCTGAAGCCCGGCCAGGTGACTGCCCTGATCGGCCCGAACGGCGCAGGCAAGACCACCATCTTCAATCTGCTGGCCGGCGTCATTCGCCCCAACAGCGGCCACATCACCGTCGGCGGCGTGGACATTACCGACATGCCGGCCTGGAAGCGGGTCTCCAAGGGTATTGGCCGCTCCTTCCAGGATGTGCGGATTTTCGAAAACATCTCGGTGATCGACAACGTGCTGGTCGCACTGCCCAATCAGCCTGGTGAAAACCTGTTCAAGCTGCTCTTCCAGCGCAAGGCCGTCCGCACAAACACGCACAACGATCATGCCTACGCTCGTCAATTGCTGGCACAGGTCGGACTGCAAGACAAGGCGCAGGATTCAGCCGGCGATCTGAGTTACGGCGAACAGAAACTGCTGGCCATCGCCCGCCTGGTGGCCACGGGCGCCGACATCCTGTTGTTCGACGAACCTGCCGCCGGTGTGGACGCCGTCTGGGCAGCCCGCATGATTGAAATCATCCGGTCGCTGGCCCAGTCCGGCAAGACCATCTGCCTGGTCGAGCACAACCTGAACGTCGTCAAGGAACTGGCCGACACCGTCTATTTCATGAATGTGGGGAACATCGTCACGAAGGGCACGCCTGACGAGATCATGCGCAACCCCGAACTGGCTGAACTTTATTTCGGCCAGGAAGCCATCAAAGACTGAGGCACCACAATGAGCGATCCTTTCCTGGTTTTATCGAACATCGAAGCCGGCTACGGAAAAAAACAGGTTCTGTTTGATGTTTCCCTGACCCTCGACAAAGGCGAAATCGTTTCGCTGATCGGGCACAACGGTGCCGGGAAAACCACGCTGCTGCGCACGATATTCGGCCATCTCGGCCCATCCCGCGGCACGGTCGTCATGGACGGCGCCACGATCAACAACTGGACCATGCCGGAACGGGTGCAACATCATCTGATGTACATCCCGCAGGAACAATTCGTCTTTGGCGACCTATCCGTGCAGGAAAACCTGGCGCTCGCCGGCTACCCCCTGCAAAGCCACCAGGACTACGAAAGACGCCTCACGGAATGTTTCGAGTTCCTGCCCATCCTGAAAGAACGCGGCAACCAGAAGGCCGGCACACTCAGCGGCGGCCAGCAACGGATTCTGACGCTCGGCATGATCATGATCGCCCAGCCCAAGATGCTGCTGCTGGATGAACCGTCCCTGGGTCTGGCACCCAGCCTGGTCGATCAGGCCATGGATCTCATGCAGGACATGGCCAAGCGGTTTGGCATGACGGTGTTGCTCGTCGAACAGAACGTCAAAAAAGCCTTTGCGGTTGCCGACACCGTGCACGTGCTGCGCGCGGGTCGCCTGATCGCACAACGCCCTGGCGGGGAACTGCCGCCCGATGACAACCTGTGGGATCTTTTCTAGGCCACACAAAACAACCCAGGAAATAATCTGCCGCTCGCAGATCCGGAGCATTTTCAATGAAATTCACGTTTGCAGACATCCTAGCCAGAACAGCACAATGGTCGCCCGACAAAACAGCATTTTCGATCGGTGGCGATTCGATCACCTACCAGGCGCTGCTGGAACGGTCCAGGCAGGTTGCCGCGCGCCTGACCAGCTACCCCGGCGAAAATGTCGGCATTCTGCTGCCGAACTCCATCGACTGGGTGGTCTGCCTGTTCGGCGCGGCGCTGGCCGGCAAGGTGGCCGTGCTGCTGAACACCCGGCTCACCACCCAGGAACTGGTCTACCAGATCGATCAGTCGGACACCACCGTGCTGATCACCAGCCTGCTGTACAAGCGTGATCCGGATGCATTGGTCACCGCCCTGCGACAGGAATGTCCCAACTGTCAGGATATCGTCTGGCAAGGGGACACCCAACCCGATCAAACCACCGGCATGCGGACCTGGCTGTCGCACACCGATGCCAATGCCGTCCTCCCGATGGTCGAGGAGTCCTCCCGGGCCGTCATCATCTACACATCCGGCACCACATCTTTGCCCAAAGGCGTCATGCTCAGCCATTACGCCGTCGTCGCCAACGCGCTCCTCGTGGGGCAGGCCTTTGGCGCCACCGAACAGGACAAGGTCTTCAGCGCAGGCCCCTTTGCCCACTCGGGCGGCTTGACGATGCATGTCATTTTGTCCGTCCTCTATGGAGCGACGGCCTATTCGGTCGCACACTTCAACCCGGCCGAAGTGCTCGACGTCATCGAAACCGAGCAATGCACCATCTACAACGGGATTGAAACGCTGTTCCTGCGCCTGCTGGATGCGCCAGGCTTCCACCGGGATCGGGTCAAGTCCATCCGCACAGGCTGGGCAACCGGCTCGCGCTCGGTGCTGCACCGGATCGCCGACGAAGTCGGCATGCCCGGGATCGTGTGCGTCTACGGCATCTCCGAAGCCGCCCCCAACGTCACGATTTCCCATCACCTGGAAACCGTCGAACACCGCCTGGATACCGTCGGCACGCCGCACCCCTGGATGCGGGCCGTCGTGCGCGACCCGCAAACGGGCCTGCCGGTTGCCGACGGCGAGGTCGGCGAACTGACCGTCAGCGGCTACAGCGTCATGCAAGGGTACTACAAGAACGCCGAAGAAACGGCCAAAGCCTTGCGCAATGGCTGGCTGTACACCGGCGACCTGGTCCGCAAACGGTCGGACGGCTATTTCGAATTTGCCGGCCGGTCAAAAGACATCATTCGTGTCGGTGGTGAAAACGTCTCCGCGCTGGAAGTGGAAGACGCGCTGCACCAGGTCTACGGCGTGGCGATTGCCGCCGTCATCCCCGCGGACGACGAGGTCTATGGCGAGGTCCCGCTCGCCGTGATTCAACCGGTCAACGGCATCGAACTGCAGGCCAGCGAAATCATGACGGCGCTCAGTCAGCAACTGGCCTCATACAAATTGCCGAAGCGCATCATTTTCCGCACCGACATGCCGCTGACGGACAGCGGCAAAGTCCAGAAACGGCAACTCCGGCAACTGCTCATGGAAAGCAACGCCTAAGTCCGCACTTGAAAACCTGAGCACACCCCATGTCATTCCGCCCTGCTCTGACCACGGACAGCGCAGGGTATTTCCCCCGCCGCTGATTACAACCCCAGGAGACAACAATGATTCCTTCAAAGAAACTGATTTCGGCATCCACTGGCGTACTGCTTGGCGTATCCGCCATGCTGGCCGCGCAATCGGCCTCGGCCGATGACAAGGTCATCCCCATCGGCACTGTTCTGGCCATGACGGGTTCTGGCGCCTACTACGGCAAGGTCATGACCCAGGGCGAACAGCTGGCGATTGACGAGATCAACAACAGCAAGGTGCTGGGCGACTACACGCTGGCCCTGCACACGGAGGACCACAAAAGTGGCGACTCCCGTGCCGCCAACAGCGGGGCCCGCAAACTGATCAATGTCGAAAAGACCAACCTCATCCTGAGTTCTTATGGCGGCATCACGCTTGCCATTCAGCCGCTCGCGGCCCAACAGAACGTCCTGCTGTTCAATGGCGGCGGCACCGCGTCCACCCTGGTCGGCAAGAAAAATCTCTACAACACGCGCATGGTGGCCAGCCAGCTGGCACCGCTGGCCGTGAAATGGGCGGTCGAGAACCTGAAAGCCAAGAAAATCGCGACCATCTATTACACCGACTCCTCGGGCACGGAAACCAATGACGCCGCCAAGGAAGCCTGCAAACAATTCCAGTGCGAGATCATCGACGAGGAACCCTACAAGCTGGGCGCCACCGATTTCAGTGTGCCGCTGGCGCGCGTGAAGGCTGCCAACCCCGACGTCATCATCGTGGGTTCGTGGGGTGCGGACGTCGGCCATATCGTCAAGCAAGCCAAAGAGCACGACATCCAGGCAAAGATCGTCGGTCTGGAACTGCTGAGCAACGAACTCAGCATCGCAGGCAAGAACATGGACGGTTATACCGCCATCTTTGACAGCTTTGATCCCGCAGCCGACAACCCGGCCACCCAGGCCTTTGTGAAGTCCTTCAAACAGGCCTACGGCAACGTGCCGGGCTACTACGAGGCCAACTATTACGAACTGGTCAAGTACATCATCGCCCCGCTGATTCAAAAGGCCATCGCCAACGGCGAGGACCCCACGAAGTCTGGCGTGCTCAACAGCCAGATGGAAAAACTGGTGGCTGAGAAATATCAGTTCGACAGTGTCTACGGGGGCACGCTGCAGCTCCACGAGAATGGTTCCATCACGAAGCCTGTCGGGGTTTACCAGGTCAAGGATGGCCAGGCAGTGAACATCGCTCACGTCGAAAACGGCAAATTCGTCATGACCCCCTGATCACCCTCCGTCCATCGACTGATCCAGTCCATCGAAGTCTCTGGAATTTCCCGGACACAGCCCCGGGAAATTCCAGGCAACACAAGCATTCCGCATTTCGTCCGACCTGCCTGGCACGCCGCAACACTCTGAGGAACTCATGGAACTTTTCTGGCAATTGCTCATTCACGGTCTGTTGACCGGCTGCCTGTACGCCTTGGTCGGCATCAGTTGGGGCTTGATCTACGCAACCTCCAAGGTTTTCCACTTTGCTCACGTCCTGACACTCCTTCTGTCCACCTATCTGGCAGTGATGGTCGTCAATCAACTGGGCACGTCCTACTGGATCGGCTTCATCATCGCCGCGGTGGTGGGCGGCATCTTCGGGGCGCTCTGCGAAGTGGTCGTGTACCGCCCCCTGCGTCGGCTGAATGCCACGCCCCTGAACATTTTCCTGGCCAGCCTGGGTTTGCTCGAGGCTGGCAAATACACCATGCAACTCATCTGGGGCGCCAACCCCATTGCCGTGCATGGAGCCCCCGCCCAGGCATTTCACCTGGGTCCGGTCAGCGTCACCCTGAACCATTTGCTGTGGCTTGCCTTCAGCATCGTCCTGATCGCCGGACTGCTGATCTGGCTGAACCGCTCACGCACCGGGCGCGCCATCCGCGCAGTCGCAACCAACCCCTATCTGTCCGCCTCCGTGGGCGTGTCCGCCAAATCGGTGTACGTCGCGGTCTTCATCATCGGTTCGGCCATGGCGGGCATCGCCGGGTACCTGCTGGCCCTGAGCCACACGGCCTCGCTGGGCATGGGCCTGATCCCCGTGCTGGCCGGTTTCACAGCCACATTCCTGGGCGGCGTCGGCAGCCTGCGCGGCACGATCCTGGGCGGCCTGATTCTGGGGCTGGCCGAACAAATGAGCGGTCTGTTCCTGTCTGGCGAATGGCAAACCGTGACCGCCTTCTCGGTGCTCGTCCTCGTCCTGATGCTGCGTCCCCAAGGCCTGTTCCAGCTCCGTCGATAACCCGGCATCGACCCCTCACATCATTCCCAGCCCCTGAGACGGGCTGACCTGTCGTCATTCTGCATCTGAGAGAAAAGCCATGGCCGCAATCGAGTCCACCGTGCATCGGACATCCGAAGATTTCAAGAAAAACAGACTTGCCATGGAGGCGCTTCTGGATCGTGTACGAAAGATCGAAAACGACACCCGGCAAGCCTCCGAAAGCTCTGGTCCGAAATTCGCCGCCCGCGGGCAGTTGCTGCCGACGGAACGCGTCGGGCTGCTGCTGGATCATGACAGCGATTTCCTGGAACTGGCCACGCTGGCCGGCTATGGCTATAAGCCCCTGGACCGGCACGGCAGGGAAGTCGCCGGTGGCGGATTGATTGCCGGGATCGGCACGATCTCCGGCACCCGCTGCATGATCTGCGCATCCGACTCCGGTATCGAAGCGGGCGCTTTTCAGCCCATGGGCCTGGAAAAGCTGCTGCGCATCCAGGAAATCGCCCTGGAAAACAAACTGCCCTTCGTCCAGCTCATCGAAAGCGGCGGCGGCAACCTGATGAACTACAAGGTCGAAAACTTCGTCATCGGCGGCGAAAAATACCGCAACCTGGCACGTCTGTCCGCGGCCGGCATCCCGGTCATTACGGTTGCTCATGGCTCGGCCACCGCTGGCGGCGCCTATCAGATCGGCCTGTCAGACTATGTCATCATGGTCGATGGCCACGCCAAGGCCTTTCTCGCCGGTCCGGCACTGCTCAAGGCCGCCACCGGTGAAGAAGCCAGCGAAGAAGAGCTGGGCGGCGCGCGGATGCACTGCTCGACCTCCGGGCTGGGCGACTATCTGGCCCACGACGACCGCGATGCCATCCGCATTGCACGCGAAGTGATCGCGCTGCTGGACTGGGAAAAGGACACCGCCGCGACCGGCACCGCCCCGGCGCCCCGCTACAGCGCCGAAGACCTGATGGGCATCATGCCGATCGACAACAACCGCGCGGTGGACATGCGCGAGATCATCGCGCGCATCGTCGACGATTCCGATTTCCATGATTTCGCCAGCCAATATGGTCGCGACACCATCTGCGGCAAAGCGCGCATCGACAATATTGCGGTCGGCATCATCACCAATAACGGCCCGATCGATCCCGCCGGCGCCGCCAAGGCCGCGCACTTCATCCAGGCCTGCTGCCAGTCCGGCACCCCGCTGCTGTATCTGAACAACACGACCGGATTCATGGTGGGGCGCAGCTACGAGCAATCCGGCAGCATCACCCACGGCTCCATGATGATCCAGGCGGTCTCCAATGCCAGCGTGCCGCAGATCACCCTGTTTTGCGGCGCCTCGTTCGGTGCCGGCCACTATGCCATGTGCGGCCGGGCTTTTTCACCCCGGTTCTGTTTTTCGTGGCCGAACGCCCGCTGCGCCGTCATGGGATCGGAACAGGCCGCCAACACCATGGAAATGGTGGCGCGCGCCAAGTCCGCCCGCAGCAACAAGCCCGTGGATGAAGAGAAGCTGAGCGAGCAGCGCGAAAAGATCATCCATAACTTTGAAAAACAGGCGGATGTATTCGCGACCAGCGCCCGCTTGCTGGATGACGGCGTGATCGACCCCCGGGACACGCGCGCCGTATTGGCCAAGGCATTGCATATCTGCCTTGATGCACAGACACGCACGACCCATCCGTTGTCGTTCTCCGTGCCCCATCCCTAAGGTTCATCGCCTCCCACATTTTGCGTCCAGTCTTATGCCAACACTTACTCCCTTCAAAAAAATCCTCATCGCGAATCGTTCAGAGATTGCACTGCGCATCATCCGGACCGCCCGCAGCATGGGTATGGCGACCGTCGCAATCTATTCCGCGGCCGACCGTGGCGCCCAGCATGTCCAGGAAGCCGACGAGGCGGTGTTCATTGGCGAATCCGAGCCCGCCGCTTCGTACCTGAACATCGACAAGGTCATCGAGGCCGCATTGGCCAGCGGTGCCGATGCGGTCCATCCGGGTTATGGCTTCCTGGCTGAGAACAAGGCATTCGCGGCGGCCTGCATTGCCCATGGTCTGGTCTTCATCGGCCCGTCGCCCGAGGTGATCGAATCCATGGGCGACAAGGCTCATGCCAAACAGCTCATGCGCGATGCCGGCGTGCCCTGCATTCCCGGCTACGACGGCGAGCAACAGGCGCCCGACGCCTTGCAGGCCGAGGCCGATCGCATCGGCTACCCGGTGATGATCAAAGCCACGGCCGGCGGTGGTGGCCGCGGCATGCGTCTGGTGGCTTCCGGCGACCAGTTCCGCAACGCGCTCGCGTCCGCCCAATCCGAGGCGCAGGCTTCGTTCGGCAACAGCCATGTCCTGCTCGAACGCGCGATCCAGCACCCCCGGCACATCGAAATCCAGATCCTGGCCGACCGCCACGGCAACGCCGTCCACCTGGGAGAGCGCGATTGTTCGGTGCAACGCCGGCATCAGAAAATCATCGAAGAGGCCCCGGCGCCCAACCTCGACCCGGCCACGCGCAATGCCATGGGACAGGCCGCCGTCCAGGCCGCTCGATCCATCGGCTACGAAGGCGTCGGCACGCTGGAGTTCCTGCTGGATACCGACGGGTCGTTCTACTTCATGGAAATGAATACCCGCCTGCAGGTGGAACATTCCGTCACCGAGGAAATCACCGGTCTGGATCTGGTCGGGCAGCAGATCCTCGCCGCCCAGGGATATCCGCTCGCGCTGACCCAGGACGCGATCCAGCTGCAAGGCCATGCCATCGAGGTCCGGCTGTGCGCAGAAGATGCCGATCAGGACTTCATGCCCCAAAGCGGCCGGGCCGCATTCTGGCACCCTCCCCGGCAGGCCCGGGTGGAATGCGCGATTCGGTCCGGCGATTCCATTTCGCCGTACTACGACTCCATGTTCGCCAAAATCATCACGCATGGCCCGGATCGCCAGGCCGCACTGTCACGCATGCGGCAAGCCCTGGACGATACCGTCATGTTCGGGCTGAAGACCAATCTGCCACTGCTCCATCGGTGCCTGAACCATCCGGACTGGATCCAAGGAGGCGTCAGCACCCGGTTCGTCGGCGACAACAAGGACAGCCTGGTCGTGCCGGCTGTGGCCCGACACGAACCCCTGGCCATTGCGGCCGCATTCAAGTGTCATCAGCCGCACGCCACGCGACTGCGCCGCGGCCTGCCGGCACTGGTCCAGCTGTCCGACCGGACACAGGATGCCGCCACCCAAGTCAAGGTCACGTGGAGCAGCAACCAGGACTATGACGTCGTGCTGGACGGCGGCACCTATGCCCTCACCATCCTGAGCGCTGACGGCGCAGCGGCCCGCATCGCCATCAATGGCAAAGAATACAAGGTCTGGCGGCACCAGGAAGGCCCCCAGTCGTATCTGCGATGGAATGGCCAGGACTATGCCTTCGTCGACAAGACCCGGGAAGCCCACAAAACACAGGATGCCGCCTCGGACGGGCTCATCCGGGCCGCATCGAGCTGCAAGATCGCTGCCGTCGCAGCCACACCCGGCATGACCGTCCGGCAGGGCGACCTCATCCTCACCACCGAGGCCATGAAGACCGAATACCAGCACCTGGCTCCCTTTGATGGCACGGTACGTGAAATCCCCGTACAAAAAGGCGATCAGGTCTCCGAGGGCGACGTGCTCGCCATGCTCGACCCGGCCTGATTCGCGGCATGCCCATTGGTCCATATTCCACGCACAGGTTCAGCCATGGATGAATTGAACATCGAAAAACAGGACGGCGTCTGGGTTCTCAAGATGAACCGGCCGACCAAGCACAACGCCCTCAATACCGCCCTGACGCAACAACTGCTGCAGACGCTCCAGGATGCCGATGCGACCAGCGAGTGCCGCGCCATCGTGCTGACGGGCACTGGCCCCTCGTTTTGCGCCGGCGCGGATACGTCCGAATTCAGGGGTTTTCAGGACGACAGGGGGGGCGCACTGCGACGCGCCGATCTGACGACGAGCGTACACAAGAGCTTCTCCAGGCTGGCCAAGCCGGTCGTCGCGGCCGTGCATGGCAACGCTCTGGGCGGCGGTGCCGGACTGGCGATTGCCTGCGACATGGTCATCGCCGAATCCAGCACCCGGTTCGGCTATCCGGAACTCAAGCACGGCATCTGCCCCGCCATCGTGATGGCGAATCTGACCAGGCAGCTTGCGCCGAAAAAGGCCTTTGAACTGGTCTCGACCGGGCGCCTGTTGAACGGCCAGGACATGGTGGACTGGGGGCTGGCCAACCAATGTGCCACGGGGCGGGACCAGGTCCTGCAACTGGCCCTGGACGTGGCCGCGCAGTGGGCAGCGTATTCGGTGTACGCCGTCAGCGCCACGAAACGCCTGTTCCACCGCTGTGCCGACCTCGGTCTCATGGAAGGCCTGGCATGCGGCCACGACACCAACGTGATGATGCGTTCGTTCCCCCGCGACTGACGCCTGCCATTTGACAAAGGAATTGCGCATGACTCAGTTCTCCGCCGACAGCGCGGCTGTCACTCTCTGCGAATGCTTCTGCCGGGACGGCCTGCAGCACGAACCGACGATCCTGGGCACCGGGACCAAGATTCAGCTCATCGATCGGCTCTCCACGATCGGCTTTAAACGCATCGAAGCCACGTCGTATTCAAACCCCGCGGTCATTCCACAATTTTCCGACGCCTCGGCGGTGCTGAAGGGCATCACGCGCCACGAGGGCATTTACTATAAGGCCACCTGCCCCAATCCCCGTGCCGTGCAACGCGCCGTCGCCGATCTGGAACAGGGATTTGGAGCCAACGAGATCAGCGTCCTGATCTCGGCCAGCGACTCCCATTCGCAAAAAAATCTCAAGCGCAGCCGCGCCGACCAATGGGACAACATCCGCCAGATGGTCGAATCCAGTGGCGGCCGCTTCCGCATCATCGGCACCATCTCCGTGGCGTTTGGATGCCCGTTCGAGGGCGCCGTCCCCATGGCGCGCGTCGTCGAGGATGCGCAGCGATTCCAGGAACTCGGCATCCAATATGTGACCCTGGGCGACACCACCGGCATGGCGACCCCGGCAACGACCCGGCGCCTGTTCACGGAAATCATGCGCGGCACCTCTGAGGTCACGCCCATCGCCCATTTCCACAATTCCCGCAACACCGCGCTGCTGAACTATGTGGCGGCCTACGAAGCGGGTGTCCGCTACTTCGACTGCGCCCTGGGCGGGGTCGGCGGCCACCCCCACCAGATCAAATACGGGGGGGGCTATACCGGCAATGCCTGCACGGAAGACCTGGTGGGCCTGTTCGAAAGCATGGGCATCCCGACGGGCATCGACAAAGACGGCCTGCTGCAGGTCAGCCGGCAATGCGAAGAAATTCTGGGCCGCCAGCTCGACAGCCATATCGCCCGGACGGGGTGGAACCCGCTGACCGCCGCATAAAGGAAGCATCGTGAGCCAGGCAAGCCATAAAGTATTGATCGCAGGCGCTTCGGGCGTCATCGGGCAGGCCACCTTGAGCCGGTTCGAACAGGCAGGATGGGATCTGGTGGCCCTGTCCCGACGCCCCCCCCGGATCACCCGCCCGGATCAGGTCACGCACCTGGCCGTCGATCTGACCGATTCCCGGGCCTGTGCGGACGCCATCGCCGCGCACCCGGACATCACGCACCTGGCATACTGCGCGGTCCAGGAAAGCGACGACCTGCGACGCGGCTGGAAAAACCCCGAGCAGATGCAGACCAATGCCCGCATGCTGCGCAATCTGGTCGAACCCTTGCTGCAGGCGGGCGGCCTGCGCCATGTCTCGCTGCTGCAGGGCACGAAGGCCTATGGCGCACATCTGCACCCCATCCCCATCGCCGCCCGGGAAAGCCTGCCGCGCGACCCGCATCCAAACTTCTACTGGCTGCAGGAAGACTACATCCGCGAAGTCTGTGCGGGGAAGGACCTCCACTTCACGATTTTTCGGCCACAAGTCGTCTTTGGCGACGTCATCGGGGTAGCCATGAATCTGATCCCGGTGATTGGCGCCTATGCCGCACTGCGCAAAGCAGAAGGCCGGCCCTTTTCTTTTCCAGGCGGTCCGGACTATTTGCTCGAGGCCGTCGATGCGCGCCTGGTGGCCGACGCACTGCTTTGGGCGGCCGAGGCGCCCACCGCCGCCGATGAGATCTTCAATATCGCCAACGGGGATCTGTTCACCTGGAGCAGCATCTGGCCCGAACTGGCCGCCATCCTGGAAGCCGATAGGGGCGAACCGGAACCGTGCGCGCTGGCACGCTGGTTCCCGGAACAGGCGCAGGCATGGGAACGGCTGGCCCGCACACACCACCTGCGATGCGCGGACCTGTCGAAACTGACCGGCCAGTCGCATCACTATGCAGATTTCTGCTTCGGATACGGAGCCAAGACCGCCATCCCCCCCGCCCTGGTCAGCACGATCAAGCTGCGCCAGGCCGGATTTCAGGGCTGCATCGGGACGCAGGAAATGTTCCGCCACGCCTTCACGTCCATGCGCGATTTGGGGTATCTGCCCTGATGCCCCTGTCAAACGGTGGGGGACATGCCCCCTTCGGCTGATACATACGGGTCGGACTCCCGTCCGTCCCGCCGGTCCGCAAGCCCGGCATTGACCCGAATGCCCAGCAGAACGGTATCCACGATATTTTCGATATACGCATCCAGCCGGCTGGCGAATTGTTCGCGCAGATGCTCCGGCGTGTTGCGCACGTGGTTGGAGACCGCTCCGGCCACCAGGTCGGCGATCAGCGCCACCGACGTATCCCGGGGTAATTCACCGCGCTCGATGCCTCTGCGGATGATCAGGCGGGTGCTGCGGACATATTCCGGATAGGGCTCCTGGTACAGCGCCTTGCGCAAGTCCGGGTAAAAACGCGCATCGACCATCAAACGATAGATCAGCACGCCTTCGTCCGTTTCCATGTGCGCATGCCAACGGTGGGCAAACTCGATCAGGTCCGAACGGATATCCCCATTGTCGATGCCGGAAATCACACAGGCACGTGACCGGACCAGCTCGATGAGCATGTGCGCCTTGTTGCGCCAGCGTAAATACAGAGAGCCTTTTCCGACACGCGCGCGCTTGGAGACCTCGTCAAAATTGAAGCCTGACCAACCTCGTTTTGCATACAAGGAGCAGGCCGCGTCAAAGACTCTCTGCTCCAGCGTGTTGTCTCGGGGCCGACCAACACCTCGTGCCATACCTACTCTCCGTTCGTGCACCGTCCGGCAGCGGGGCTCATGAAAAAACGTTTCGCTGCCGGGCCACGGGCCGAGCCTCAGGCGGCGGCCTTCAGGACCTGGACCTTGTCGGTCGCTTCCCAGCTGAATTCCGGTTCGCTGCGGCCGAAATGGCCGTAGGCGGCGGACTTGGAATAGATGGGCCGCAGCAGGTCGAGCATGTTGATGATGCCCTTGGGACGCAGGTCGAAGTGCTCGCGCACCAGGCGCGCGATCTGTTCGTCGGGGATCACACCCGTGCCTTCGGTGTAGACCGTGATGTTGATGGGTTCGGCCACGCCGATGGCGTAACTGACCTGCACCTGGCACTGGCGCGCCAGACCGGCGGCGACGATGTTCTTGGCCACGTAGCGCGCCGCGTAGGCGGCGGAACGGTCGACCTTGGACGGGTCCTTGCCGGAGAACGCGCCGCCGCCGTGCGGGCAGGCGCCGCCGTAGGTGTCAACGATGATCTTGCGGCCCGTCAGGCCGCAGTCGCCCTGCGGGCCGCCGATGACGAACTTGCCGGTGGGATTGATCAGGAACTTGGTCCTGTCCGTGAGCAGGCCGTCGGCGAAGACCGGGCGGATGATGTGCTCGATGGCGGCGTCGCGGATCTCGGCCTGGGAAATGTCGGGATGGTGCTGGGTGGACAGCACCACGGTGTCGACCTCGGCCGGCTTGCCGTCGATGTAGCGGAAGGTGACCTGGGATTTCGCGTCCGGGCGCAGCCAGGGCAGGCGGCCGTCCTTGCGCAGTTCGGCCTGGCGCTGCACGATGCGGTGCGAATACCAGATCGGCGCGGGCATCAGGTCGGGGGTTTCGTCGCAGGCGTAGCCGAACATCAGGCCCTGGTCGCCGGCGCCCTGGTTCAGGATTTCCTCCGGCGTGCGGTCCACGCCCTGGGCGATGTCGGGGGACTGCTTGTCGTAGGCGACCAGCACCGCGCAGCCCTTGTAGTCGATGCCGTATTCGGTGTTGTCGTAGCCGATGCGGCGGATCGTGTCGCGCGCGACCTGGATGTAGTCGACGTTGGCGCGCGAGGTGATCTCGCCGGCCAGCACGACCAGGCCGGTGTTGCAGAGGGTTTCGGCGGCGACGCGGGAATTCGGGTCTTGTTCGAGCAGCGCGTCGAGGATGGCGTCGGAAATCTGGTCGGCGACCTTGTCGGGGTGGCCTTCGGAGACGGATTCGGAGGTAAAGAGAAAATCGTTGTTTGCCACAGCGATGCGTCCTGTAAAAACGCCGGGTTCGCCGGCGCGAGGTTGAACGAAACGCGTTGCACCTCTTCAGGATATCGGGGCGCGACGCTTTAGCGGAAATGAGCCCGGCAAGGCTGCGCGCCGGGTGACCGCTCCGCAAGTTGTCGGTTAACTCAGCGATCCCCGCCATTTTAAGCGAAAATGGAACCCGTCCGAAAGAAAGCATATTCCCCGATGTGGTGTTTGCACGGCCCGCTCATCCGCGCGGACCGGGCGGCGCATCGGGACAGACCGCCCCGCCATTTTTCATGCCGCTGTTCCTCGTCCGCCTGCTGGCCGCGCTGCCCCTGTCCTGGCTCCAGGCCGTCGGCCGGCTGCTCGGCACCGCCGTCTACCTGTTTCCCGGCCGCTACCGCCGCCGCCTGCGGGCCAACGCCGCCCAGGCGGGCTATGCCGACCCGGCCTTCGCCCGCCGCGCGGCCGCCGAATCCGGCGCCATGATCCTGGAAATCCCCAAGGTCTGGTGGCGCACCCCGCAATGCCTGGCCCTGACGGGCGGCGACCAGGAGTCCGTGGTGCGCGAGGCCCTGGCCGAGGGCCGGGGCGTGCTCTACCTGACGCCCCACCTGGGCTGCTTCGAGATCACCGCCCGCCACCTGACGCAATACGGGCCGCTGACGGTGATGTTCCGCCCTTCGCGCAGCCCGCTGCTGGACCCCATCGTCGAATCCGCGCGCGACATGCGCAACCTGCGCGCCGTGCCGGCCAACCGCAACGGCGTGCGCGAATTCGTGCGCGCCCTCAAGCGCGGCGAGGCCGTGGGCATGCTGCCCGACCAGGTGCCGCGCGAAGGCGACGGCGTGTGGCTGCCCTTCTTCGGCCGGCCCGCCCTGACCATGACCCTGGCCGCGCGCCTGGCTCTGCAGACGGGCGTAGCCGTGATCCTGACGGCCGGCGAGCGCCTGCCGCGCGGGCGCGGCTGGCGCATCCACTACCTGCGCCTGCCCGAACCGCTGCCCGGCGACCCGACCGCGCTGGCCGCCGCGATCAACCAGGCGATGGAAACCCTGATCCGGCGCTTCCCCGAGCAATACCTGTGGAGCTACAACCGCTACAAGATCCCGGACGACGCCCCGCCCCTGCCCGACGACTCCGCTCAGGCGACCCATCGGCCGTCCTGAGCGCTGGCCTCGCCGCCCTTCCCCGCTTTCTCGACCATGGCTTTCGATAAAAAACCCCTGCTGCGCGCCGTCCTGGGCCATTTCGGCCGCTGTTCCACCGCCGCGCGGCTGCGCTGGGGACGCATCCTGGGATGGCTGACGCCGCGCCTGCTGCGCTCGCGCGCCCACATCGTCCGGGTGAACCTGGAACGCTGCTTTCCCGATCTGTCCCCGGCCGAACGCGACGCCCTGGCGCGCCGCCATTTCCGCCTGCTGGCCCAGTCCTTCGTCGACCGGGGCCTGTGCTGGTTCGGCGCGCCCGAACGCATCATGGACACGGTGGAACTGCGCGGCGAACACCACCTGCAGGCGTTGCTGGACCAGGGGCGCCGCATCCTGATGTTCGCGCCGCACTTCATCGCCCTGGACGCCGCCGCCACGCGCCTGACCCTGTTCCTGAAGGAATCGGCCACGCTGTACACGCGCCAGAGCGACGCCGACGTGGACGAGATCGTGCGCCTGGGGCGCGGACGCTTCAACCAGGTCCACCTGGTCAGCCGCCACGACGGCGTGCGCGGCCTGATCCGGCACCTGCGCAAGGGCATCCCGGTGTATTACCTGCCGGACATGGACTTCGGCCGCCAGGGCAGCGCCTTCATCCCCTTTTTCGGCGTGCCCGCCGCCACCCTGCTGTCGGCCGCCCAGATCGCCGCCTCCTGGGATGCGGTGGTGGTGCCGGTCATCAGCCGCCTGGACCCCGACACGGGCCGCTACCGGGTGGACGTCGGCCCGCCGGTGGAGCACTTCCCCGGCGACGATGGCCCCGAAGCCGCCACCGCCCGCCTGAACCGCCTGATCGAAGACGAAGTCCGCCGCGACCCGGCCCAATACTACTGGGTACACCGGCGTTTCAAGACCCGGCCTGAGGGGGAGCGGGGGTTTTACTGATGCGCCATCATCTCCAACATCTGATTTCAACAGACGCTACGACCGCTGCCGCAGCGCCTGATTGATCTGCCGTGCGGCTTCGCGCAATGATGGCAGGCAGGCATCCAGCATGGCCTCGCGCGAATAGCGGCTGGTGTGGCTGCTGACATTCATCGCACTGATCACACGGCCGCCGCGGTCCATCAGGGGCACAGCCACGGACTGCAGGCCCGGTTCGAGTTCCTGGGCCACACAGGCATAGCCATCGGCGCGGATGTCGGCCAACATGCGTTTCAGCACGCATGGATCCGTCACCGTGTCCGGCGTGTAGGCACGGATGTCGCTGGCGGCCAGCACCCGATCCTGCTCGGATTCGGGCCGACCGGCCAGCAGCACACGGCCCATCGAGGTCACCCAGGCCGGCAGCCGGCTGCCGACCGCCAGGTTGATGGTCATGACACGATGGGTGGCCACACGCAGAATGTAGATGATGTCTTCACCGTCCAGCACCGACACCGAGCAGGACTCACCGGTAGCTTCGGCCACGGCCTCCATATAAGGTTGCGCCAGATCCCACAGCGGCGTCGCCGACAAATAGGCATACCCTAGTTCGAGAATGCGCGGCGTCAAGGCGAACCGGCGATCATGGATTTCGACATAGCCCAGATGCGCCAGCGTCAGCAGGATGCGGCGCGCGCCGGCGCGCGTCAGCCCCGTGACGGCGGCGACTTCGGACAAGGTCATGCTGGGCCGTTGCGGCCCGAAAGCACGAATGACCGACAAGCCCCGCGCAAACGATTGCACATAGCTGTCGCCAGGCGTGCGCGTCCGGCCGGCGGTCTCATCCTGCGTATTACGTTCATCCGTCATGGACTCTCCTGTGGGCAATGCGGACCAGGTTATCAAGCGGCACCATGATGATCATCTTGACACACGCATCCTGCCATGAAATTATATTCATAATCCGAACATTTGTTCGTATATAGAACAAATTAAATCATATCGCCAGACTTCAGGGAATACCCATGATCTCTAAATTCGTATCCAGCGCCGCCGCCGCCCTCGCGGATGTGCCCGACGGCGCGACCGTCATGATCGGCGGTTTCGGCACGGCGGGTCAGCCCATGGCCCTGATCGACGCGCTGCTTGAACAAGGTGCCAAAGACCTGGTCATCGTCAACAACAACGCCGGCAATGGCGAGTCAGGTCTGGCGGCGCTGCTGGGCGCCAACCGGGTTCGCAAAATTATCTGTTCGTTTCCCCGTCAGGTCGATTCACAGATTTTCGATGGCCTGTACCGCCGCAAGGAAATCGAACTCGAACTGGTGCCGCAGGGCAACCTGGCCGAACGCATCCGTGCCGCCGGCGCGGGCATCGGCGCATTTTTTACGCCCACCGGCTATGGCACCCTGCTCGCCGAAGGCAAGGAAACCCGGGAAATCGACGGCCGTCAGCACGTTCTCGAATACCCGCTGCATGCCGACTATGCCTTGATCAAGGCGGATCGCGGTGATCGCTGGGGCAATCTCGTCTATCGCAAGACCGCCCGCAATTTCGGTCCCATCATGGCCACGGCCGCCAAACTGACCATCGCCCAGGTCAGCCAGACGGTCGAACTGGGCGAACTCGACCCGGAAGCGGTGGTGACCCCTGGCATTTTCGTCCAGCGCGTGGTGACGGTGAACACCACAGACGACACACAACCCGCTCAAAGCGCAGCGTGAGGAATTGACAGCATGAACAAACTGAATCGTGACCGGATGGCTGCGCGTGTCGCGCAAGACATCCCCGAAGGCGCATATGTCAATCTGGGCATCGGCCTGCCGACCCTGGTGGCCAACCACCTGCCGGCAGACCGGGAAGTGCTGCTGCACACCGAAAACGGCCTGCTGGGGATGGGGCCGGCACCGGCCCGGGGGCATGAAGACTGGGACCTGATCAATGCCGGCAAACAGCCCGTGACGGCCCTGCCGGGCGCGGCCTTTTTCCACCATGCCGATTCTTTCGCCATGATGCGGGGGGGCCATCTCGATATTTGCGTCCTGGGGGCCTTTCAGGTCTCGGTCCGCGGGGATCTGGCCAACTGGCATACCGGCGCACCGGATGCCATTCCCGCCGTGGGCGGCGCCATGGATCTGGCCAGCGGCGCCAAAAACGTGTTCGTCATGATGGATCTGCTGACCAAAACCGGGGACAGCAAACTGGTTGAAACCTGTACCTATCCGCTGACGGGCGTTGGCTGTGTCAGCCGCATCTACACCGACGTGGCCGTCTTCGACATCCGCAAGGACGGCGTGCACGCCTACGACCTGGTGGATGGCCTGTCCCTGGACGAATTGCAGCGCCTGTGCGGTGTACCCTTGATTTAAAAGCCGCCCGTACCCACCCGACCGCACGCCCGGTTTCAACGGAAAGAGAGATCCCGATATGACCCAGCAAGCCTTCATCTGCGATGCAATCCGCACACCCTTCGGCCGCTACGGCGGCGCACTGTCGTCGATCCGCGCCGATGATCTGGCCGCCATCCCCCTCAAGGCCCTGATGGCGCGCAATCCCCAGGTCGACTGGCAGGCGATGACCGATGTCCTCTTCGGCTGCGCCAACCAGGCCGGCGAAGACAACCGCAACGTCGCCCGCATGGCGACGCTGCTGGCCGGCTTGCCGCTGGAATTGCCGGGCGCGACCATCAACAGGCTGTGCGGTTCCGGGCTGGATGCACTGGGCACCGCCGCCCGGGCGATCAAATCCGGCGAGGCCTCACTGATGCTGGCCGGCGGCGTCGAAAGCATGAGCCGGGCGCCTTTCGTGATGGGCAAGGCCGAAAGCGCCTTCTCGCGCAACGCGCAGATCTACGACACCACCATCGGCTGGCGCTTCGTCAACAAGCTGATGAAACAGCAGTACGGCGTCGACTCCATGCCCGAAACGGCCGAACACGTCGCCACTGAATTCAAGATCAGCCGCGAAGACCAGGACCGCATGGCCTATGCCAGTCAGGCCAAAGCCGCTGCCGCACAAAAAGCCGGCTTCTTCGATGTCGAACTGACCCCGGTCCACATCCCCCAGAGAAAAGGGGATCCGGTCGTGCTCAACCGCGACGAGCACCCGCGAGAAACCAGCCTCGAAGCCCTGGCCAGACTGAAACCCATCGTCCGCCCCGACGGGACCGTCACCGCGGGCAATGCGTCGGGCGTCAACGATGGCGCCTGCGCACTGCTGCTGGCCAGCGAGGCCGAGGCCGCCCGCCAGGGCCTGACGCCACGCGCACGCGTGGTCGGCATGGCGACGGCGGGGGTGCCGCCGCGCATCATGGGCATGGGTCCCGCGCCAGCCACGCGCAAAGTCCTGTCACTGACCGGCCTGACCCTGGACCAGATGGATGTGATCGAATTGAACGAGGCTTTCGCCGCCCAAGGACTGGCCGTGTTGCGCGACCTGGGCCTGGCCGACGATGATGCCCGCGTGAATCCGAACGGCGGCGCCATTGCGCTGGGCCACCCGCTGGGCGCCAGCGGGTCGCGCCTGGCGACCACCGCCATCAATCAACTGCAGCGCATCGGCGGCCGCTATGCGCTATGCACGATGTGCATTGGCGTGGGTCAAGGGATCGCCGTCATTCTCGAGCGCTGCGACTGACGCTGTCGGCGACGGTGAAAGTGCCGGTCACCCCCACTGAAGCCAGGATTTCAGTGGATAATGTCCCCCATGATCTGGAACTTCACCAAAATGCACGGCGCGGGCAACGATTTCGTGGTCCTGGACGGCGTGCGCCAGTCCATCGACCTGACACCCGCCCGCGCCCGGGCCCTGGCCGACCGCCATCGCGGCGTCGGCGCCGACCAGATCCTGCTGGTCGAAGACCCCCTGCACCCGGACGCGGACTTCCGCTACCGGATCTTCAACGCCGACGGCGGCGAGGTCGAGCACTGCGGCAACGGCGCGCGCTGTTTCGTGCGCTTCGTGCACGAACAGGGCCTGTCGCGGCGCAATCCGCTGCGCGCCGAGATCGCCACGGGACTGATCGTGCTGCACGAGGCCGAGGACGGCCAGGTCAGCGTGGACATGGGCCGCACCGCCTTCGCGCCTCCGGACCTGGCCTTCGATCCGTCCGGCCTGGAAACCCGCGCCTGCGGCGATGACACCCTGTACCGGCTGGATCTCCCGCCCGAGGCGGGCGAAGCCTGGTGCTCGCTGGTGGCGATCTCCAACCCCCACGCCGTGGTCCTGGTGGACGACGTGGACACGCATCCCGTCGCCCGGACCGGTCCGGCGATCGAGTCCCATCCCCGCTTCGCCCACCGCGTCAACGCCGGCTTCATGCAGGTGCTCGACCGCCACCACATCCGGCTGAGGGTCTACGAACGCAGCGCCGGCGAGACCCTGGCCTGCGGCACCGGCGCCTGCGCCGCCGCCGTCGCCGGCATCCGGCGCGGCCTGCTGGACAGCCCGGTGCGAGTCGACACGCGCGGCGGCGTCCTGCGGATCGAATGGGACGACCGGGTCCTGCGCATGCAGGGTCCGGCGACCACGGTTTTTCATGGCCGGATCGACATCGACGCGCTGACCGCGTCCTTTTGACCGGCCGCGCCTTTTTGACTGACGGAAAGCCCACATGACGCAGGATGCCTTCACCGCCCAGGACGTGGCGGACTACCTCAGCCGCAACCCCGACTTCTTCGAGGCGCACGCCGACGTCTTCGCCTCGCTGAACGTGCCCCACCCCCACCAGGCCCGCGCGATCTCGCTCGGGGAACGGCAGATCCTGACCCTGCGCGCGCGCGTCAAGGAACACGAACACCGGCTGATGCAGCTGCTGCACAATGCCGGGGGCAACGAGCGCATCAACCAGTCGCTCATGCAGTGGTGCGCGCGCATGCTGGCCGAGCCCGACGCGGAACGCATTCCGGCCCACATCATCCGCAGCCTGTCGGACCAGTTCGACCTGAGCGCCATCGCCCTGCGGGTCTGGGACCTGCCCGCGCTGGCGGACAGCGAATTCGCCCAGGACATCGACTCCGGCGTCCGCGCCTACGCCGAGAGCCTGACGCAGCCCTATTGCGGCCCGCTCAAGGACCAGGAGCCCGCCCGCTGGCTGGCGTCCGAGCCCGCCTCGCTGGCGATCCTGCCCCTGCGCACGCTGAACGGCGCCGCGCCGGTCGGGCTGCTGGTCCTGGGGTCGGACGACGCCGGACGCTTCACGCCCGACATGGGCACGGCCTTCCTGTCGCTGATCGCCTCCCTGGCGGGCGCGGCCCTGGGGCGGCTGGCCCGCACGGCGCCCGAGGCGGCCTGAGCGGCGGATCGCCATGAGCGCGCGTTCCGGATGCCGTCGCCCGCGCGCCGGCGTCGGGGCAGCGGCCTCCGCCGCGCGGGCGACGGCATCCGCTCCCGAAGACACCGCGCCGGACGACGCCCTGGCCGAGGCCTGGCTGTCCGAACTGGGGGCGCAGCAGCGCTATTCCGACCACACGATCGCCGCCTACCGCCGCGATCTGCGGGCGCTGCGGCAATGCTTCCCCGGCGAACCGCTGGACACGCTGGGCGAAGCCCAGATCCGCCAGGCCCTGGGACGGCTGCATGCCTCGGGACTGCAGCCCCGCAGCCTGGCGCGCGCCCTGGCCGCCTGGCGCGGCTACTACGAATGGCGGGCGCCCGCCGCCGGGCTGACACGCAATCCGGCGCACGGCGTGCGCGCACCCCGCATCCCGCACAGCCTGCCCAAGGCCCTGTCCGTGGACCAGGCCCAGGCCCTGCTGGACCGCAGCCACCTGCCGCCCGCCGAAACGCCGGTGGAACGGCGCGACATGGCCATGTTCGAGATCCTGTATTCCGGCGGCCTGCGGCTGTCGGAGCTGGTCGGCCTGGACTGGCGGCCGGTACGCGCGCCCGGCCACGTCTCGCACAGCTGGATCCAGGCCGACGAGGGCGAGGCCGTGGTCCGGGGCAAGGGCGGCAAGACCCGCATCGTGCCGCTGGGCCGCCAGGCCCTGGCCGCCCTGCGGGCCTGGCTGGAAGTCCGCGACGGGCTGCTCAACCCCAAATCCGACGAGGACGCCCAAGCCGCGCTGTTCCTGGGCGAACGCGGCCAGCGCATCGGCCCGCGCGTGGTGCAGCTGCGCCTGCAGGCCCTGGCGCAGCGCGTCGGCCTGCCGCTGCACGTGCATCCGCACAGCCTGCGGCACAGCTTCGCCAGCCACCTGCTGCAGTCCGCCCAGGACCTGCGCGCCGTCCAGGAGCTGCTGGGGCACGCCAATATTTCCACGACCCAGATCTACACCCGGCTGGATTTCCAGCACCTGGCCGCCAGCTACGACCAGGCCCATCCCCGGGCGCGCCGCAAGACCAAGGATTGACGCACGCCCGGGACCGCCGCGGCCCCGGGGCCACGACGCGGGCACCAGGGCCGGCTCGCGCAGGCGCTCAGGCCAGGAACCGGCGCGCCAGCAGCACCCAGTAAGCGGCGCCGATGGCCAGGTTCTCGTCGTTGAAGTCGTAGCCGGGGTTGTGCACCATGCAGGCGCCGGCTTCGTCGCCTTCGCCGTTGCCGATCAGCAGGTAGCTGCCCGGGCGCTTTTCGAGCATGTAGGCGAAGTCCTCGCTGCCCGTCAGGGCCGGCCCCTGGCGCTCGATCCGGTCGGCCCCGAGCAGTTCCTCGCCGACCCGGCGCGCGAACTCGGTTTCTTCCGGGCTGTTGACCAGCACGGCGTAGCCGCGCCGGTAGTCGATCTGCGCGGTCACGCCGAAGCCCTCCGCCTGGGCGTGGACCAGCGCCTCGATGCGCTGCTCGACCAGCCGGCGGACCTCGGGATCGAGCGCGCGCACGCTGAGTTCCAGGCGCGCGCTCTGAGGGATCACGTTGTTGGCATGGCCGGCGCGCAGCGCCCCCACCGTCACCACGGCGGTTTCCTGGGGATCCACGTTGCGCGACACCACCGTCTGCAGCGCCATCACCAGGCTGGCCGCCGCCACCACCGGATCGGCGGCCTTGTGCGGCAGGGCGCCATGGCCGCCGCGGCCTTCGAGGGTGATGCCGACCTTGTCGGACGAGGCCATCATGGCCCCTTCGCGGAACACCAGCCGCCCCCGGGGCCAGCCCGGCATGTTGTGCATGGCGAAGATGGCGTCGCACGGATATTTCCGGAACAGGCCGTCGGCCATCATGCGCACGGCCCCGCTGTCGTCCGTGCCGTACTCCTCCGCCGGCTGGAAGATCAGGTTCAGGGTCCCGGAAAACCCGCCCGATTCGGCCAGCACCCGGGCCGCGCACAGCAGCATGGCCGTATGCCCGTCATGGCCGCAGGCGTGCATCACGCCCGGATGCCGGCTGGCGTACGGCAGGCCGGTCTCCTCCTGGATCGGCAGGGCGTCCATGTCGGCGCGCAGGCCCAGCGACCGGGTGCCGTCGCCCTTGCGCAGCCGCCCGACCACGCCGGTCCCGCCCAGGCCGCATTCGACCTCGTAGCCCCATGCCCGCAACCGGGACGCCACCAGTTCGGCGGTCCGATGCTCTCCGAAGGGCAGTTCGGGATGGCCGTGGATGTCCCGGCGCAGGTCGATGAATTCGCGGGCATAGGCCCGGACGGTATGCAGCAGGGGATGGTCGTTCATCCGGCACTCCGATCAAGAACAGACAACGGGAAAACGGGTCATGGCCGCCTCAATCCACGAGGGCCCGCTTCCCCCCGGTTTCGGGCAGCAGCACGATGCCCACGATGGTGAGGATGCTGGTGGCGACGACGTACAGCGCCGGCGCGGCGGGGTTGCCGGAGACTTCGATCAGCCAGGTGACGACGAACTGCGTGGATCCGCCGAACACCGCCACCCCGACCGCGTAGACGATCGACAGGCCCAGCGCCCGCACGTGGCGGGGGAACTGCTCGGGGATCATCACGATCGACGGCGCGCCGCTGATCGCTGTCAGGCCGGCCAGCAGCAGCGTCGTCAACGCCAGCGTCGCGAGATTGGTGTGTTCGAGCAGCAGCAGGAAAGCCGGCAGCGTCAGCACGGCCAGGGCCACGCGCGGCCACAGGATGACGGGCTTGCGACCGTAGCGGTCCGACAGCCAGCCGCCCAGCAGGGCACCCAGCCACGTCACCAGGCCGTACGTCACGGTGGCGAGCATGCCGACGACCGGCGTCAGCTTCAAGGTCACGATGGCGTAGCTCGTCATGTACGTGGAGACATAGGTCGACACCGTGCCGCCGATGACCACCAGCACCCCGAGCAGGGCCGGACGGGCGTAGTGACGCAGGCGCGGACGGGGCTGGGCGGCGGCCTGGGGCCGGCCCCCCTCGTCCATGTCCAGCGATTCGGGCATGTGGCGGCGCAGGAAGATCGCCACGAAGATCAGCACCGATCCCAGCAGGAACGGCAGCCGCCAGCCCCAGGACAGCATCTGCTCGGGCGACAGCGACAGCGTCAGCAGCACGCCGATGATGCCGGCGGCGAGGGCGGCCAGCCCCTGGCTGGCGAGCTGCCAGCTGCCGTAGAGCCCGCGCCGGCCCGGCGGCGCGACCTCGATCAGGTAGGACGTGGAAGGACCGACCTCGCCGCCCAGCGCCAGGCCCTGGATCAGCCGGCACAGCACGACGATGACGGGCGCGGCCAGGCCGATGCTGTCGTAGGACGGCGTCAGCGCCAGGCCCAGGGTGCCCACGACGATGAGCGCGATGGTCAGCAGCATCGCGGGCTTGCGGCCCGCCCGGTCCGCCAGGGCGCCGATCAGCACCCCGCCCAGGGGCCGCGTGACGAAGCCCACGCCGAACACCGCCACCGACAGCAGCAGGCTCATGAACGGCGTGGAGGCCGGAAAGAAGGTCTTGCCGATGTAGACGGCGAAGAAGGCGTAGGTGGTGAAGTCGTAGAACTCGATGGCGTTGCCCGCCACCGTGGCCGCCACGATGCGGCGCGATATTCTCGGCTGGCCGGACGCCGCGCCATGCTCCATGCCCGGGGCGCGCGCCTGCGGGGGTAAAGGGATTGCCGCCGCCGAGCGGCCCGTGCTGCTGTTGGCCATGATCGAGTCTCCTCACGTTCCGCGTCGTGCGCGTCGTTTTTTATGATTCTTGCATCTTATGAATCCGCTTTTAATTCGTCCAATGCATAGTTATCATTGAATGAATTCACAAAACTCATTATTTGACAGCTACGATGAACCTGCGTCACCTGGAGCACCTGCTGGCCGTGGCGGACACGGGATCCTTCAGCCGCGCGGCGGAACGGCACCACATCACCCAGTCCGCCCTGAGCCGCAGCATCCAGGCGCTGGAAGACGCGCTGGACGCGCGCCTGATCGACCGCGTGGGCAAGCGCAACGAACTGACGCCGTTCGGCCAGGCGGTCGCCCTGCGCGCCCGCCGCATGGTGCTCGACGCCGCCGAACTGCGCCGCAGTGCCGAATTCCTGCGGGAAGGCCACATGGGCTCCCTGCGCATCGGGCTCGGCTCGGGGCCGAGCGCCATGCTGATGCGGCCGTTCCTGGGCTACATGGCCCGGACGTTTCCCGGGGTGGAGGTCAGCGTCTCGCCCGGCGCGACCGAACTGCAGGTCCCGCAGCTGCGGCAGCGCGCCTTCGACGCGCTGGTGGTCGACATGCACCGCGTCGCGCCGGCATCCGACCTGTCCATCGAAGACCTGGGAGAAATGCGCGCGGGCTTCATCTGCCGCCACGATCATCCGCTGAGGGCATCCGGCGCGGCCGTCTCCTTCGCTGAAATGCGGCGCTATCCGCTGGCGTCGACCCCCTTGAGCGCGGAAGTGTCCCGGGGCCTGATCGCCCGCTACGGCGCCGAGGCCGACCCGCAGCGGGCGGTGACCCTGCGGTGCGACGACATCCACAGCCTGCTGGACACCATCCGGGAAAGCGACGCCATCTTCCTGGGCATCCTGGGCCCGGCCTGGCCGGACATCCGCGCGGGACGGCTGGCGGAACTGGAGATCCGCCCGGCGCTGAACGCCTCGGCCCGCTTCGCCCTCGTCACGCTGGCGGACCGGACCGAGGCGCCGGCCATGGCCATCCTGCGCCGGTTCGCGTCCGAGCGGCTGCGGGACTGAGCGCGCGGCGCGCCGGCCGCCCGGCCCGCTACGGCATCGTGAAGGCCTGCGACAGCTGCCGCGTGTTCCAGCGGAACATGCCCAGGTAGGTCGAGGCCTCGTGGCCCGGAAGATCCAGCGTGTCCGCATACAGGACGCCGCCCGGCGCCACGCCGGTCTCGGCCGCGATCTGCCGCAGGGCGCGCGCGTTGCCGCCCTGCTCCAGGAACAGCGCCCGGATGCGGTGCGCGCGGATCCGCGTCACCAGATCCGCCATGGCGCGCGCCGAGGGCTCCGCCTCGCTGGACAGACCGACCACCGACAGGACCTCGATGCCGTAGGCCGCGCCGAAATAGCCGAAGGCATCGTGCGAGGTCGCCAGCACGCGCCGGTCGGCGGGGATGGCGTCCAGCTCGCGGCGCCATGCGGCGTCGGCCTGCCGCAGCCGGTCCGCGTAGGCCTCGGCCCGCGCCTGGTAGGCGGAAGCGTGGGCCGGATCGGCCTCGGCCAGTCCGCGGGCGACGTTGCGCGCATAGATCACGCCATTGGCCAGATCCTGCCAGGCGTGGGGATCCACGTCGCCCTGGGCGTGGCCATGGCCCGCATGCTCACGCTCATGGCCCGCATCCCCGTGCGCCGCCTCGTCCCCTTCCAGGCGCCGGGGCCGCACGCCCCGCGAGACCTCGATCATGCGTCCCTCGAAACCGGCCGCCTCGACCAGGCGCGGCATCCAGGACTCGAAGCCCAGGCCGTTGACCACCAGCACCCGGGCCCGGCCCAGGGCGCGCGCGTCCTTCGGCGTCGGCTCGAAGGTATGGGCGTCGCGCATCGGCCCGACGAGGACGTCCAGGCGGATGTCGTCCCCGCCCACCTCGCGCACGATGTCTCCCAGGATCGAGAACGAGGCCACCACGGGCAGGCGCGCATCATCCGCCGCGTCCCCGGCCCGGGCGGCGGCCGGGGCGCCCGCCGCCGCGGCCAGGGCCAGGACGCACGCGGCGCCCGCCAGCCACGCGCCGGCGCGCGCCCTCATTCCGGCCCCGCGCCCTTTCATGGGTTTCCTTCCTTCACGGACTGCAGCAGCCGCGCGCGGCGCGCCCGCGCCTCGCGCAGGGCCAGCAGGACGCCGCCATGCGGCCCGAACGCCACCGAAATGAAATGGATGGCCCCCGCCGCCAGGATGATGGCGGGCGACGCGGGCACGTCGGCGTGATAGGACACCAGCAAGCCCGCGTAGGACGCCAGGGCGCCCAGGGCGGCGGCCAGCACCATCTGGGCACCCACCGGACGTGCCCAGAACCGGGCGGCCGTCGCCGGCAGCATCATGATGCCCACCACCATCAGGGTGCCCAGCACCTGGAAGCCCGCCACCAGGTTCAGCACCAGCAGCAGCAGGAAGCCGATGTGCGCCCAGGCGCCCGCGCGGCCCTCGGCGCGCAGGAAGCCGGGGTCCAGGCATTCCATCGCCAGCACGCGCAGCAGCGCGGCCAGCGCCAGCAGCGTGACGCTGCTGACGACCGTGACCAGGATCAGGGCCGCGTCGCCGAGCCCCAGGACGGTGCCGAACAGCACGTGGATCAGGTCCATGTTGGTGCCCTTCAGGGACACCAGCAGCACCCCCAGGCCGAGGGACACCAGGTAGAAGGCGGCGAAGCTGGCGTCCTCGCGCAGGGGCGTCAGGCGCGACACGAGGCCGGCCAGCACGGCTACCGCCACGCCGGTGACCAGCCCGCCGAGCGTCATGGCCGTCATGGACAGCCCCGCCGTCAGGAAGCCGACCGCCACGCCGGGCAGGATGGCATGGGCCATGGCGTCGCCCATCAGGCTGAGGCGGCGCAGCACCAGGAACACCCCCAGCGGTCCGGCGGCGAAGGCCAGCGCCAGGGCGCCCGCCAGGGCGCGGCGCATGAAGCCGAACTCGATGAAGGGCTGCGCCAGCCAATGCCACAGGTCCATCAGGCGGCCTCCCCGGCGCACAGGTGGCGGGCCAGGTGCAGGTTGGACGCGCACAGCACCTGGCCGCTGTCGCCCCAGCCCACGACCTGCCCCGCCAGCAGCAGGGCCTGCGGAAAATAGGCGCGCACCATGTCCAGGTCGTGCAGCACGACGATCAGGGTGCGCCCTTCGCCGTGCCACCGGTGCAGCAGGGCCAGCAGGTCCTCGGTCGTGGCCCGGTCCACGGCGGCGAAGGGCTCGTCCAGCAGGATCACCCGCGCGTCGCGCAGCATCAGCCGCGCGAACAGCGCGCGCTGCCGCTGTCCGCCGGACAGCGTGTTCACGGGCTGGCGGCCGAAGCCGGCCAGGCCCACGGCGCGCAGGGCGGCCTCGACGGCGTCCCGGCCCGCGTCGTCCAGGCCGCGCCAGGCGCCCAGCCGATGCCAGGCCCCCATGGCCACCAGGTCGAAGGTGCTGATGGGGAAGTCCAGGTCCAGTTCGGCCGACTGCGGCAGGCAGGCCAGCTCGCCCGCGATCTCCGGGTCGATCCGGATGCGCCCCCGGATGGGGCTCAGGCGGCCCGCCATGGCCTTGATCAGCGTGGATTTGCCGGCGCCGTTGGGCCCCACCACCGCCGTCATCGAGCCCTTCGGGAACGCGCCGCTGGCGTCGCGCACCGCGATCCGGTCGCGCCAGCCCAGCCAGACCTGCTGCAATTCGATCGCGGGCGCCGCCGCGCCGGACGCGGGCGTCACCACCATCCCAGCGCCCACCCGGTCAGCAGCCACAGGAACAGCACGGCCAGCGCGGCGCGGCACATGCGCCGGCCGGCCGACAGCAGCAGGGAAGAACCGCGATAGCGGCCCGGCCTGTCGAAGAACGGGAAATGGGACATAATCGCCTGTGACATGCGCGCAACGGCGCATCGAAACCGCTATGTTATAACATAACCATCATGACCACGAAGGCCCACTCCCACTCGCATGCCGAAATCGCCGCGCGCCTGGACACGGCCGAACGGCTTTGCGCCGAGCGCGGGTCGCGGCTGACGCCCCTGCGGCGCCTGGTGCTGGAAACGCTGCTGCGCCATCCCGGCAGCCTCAAGGCCTACGAACTGCTCGACGCCCTGCGCGCCGCCCAGCCCGGCGCCGCGCCCCCCACGGTCTACCGGGCGCTGGATTTCCTGACGGAACAGGGCCTGATCCACCGGCTGGACGCCATCAACGCCTGGAGCGCCTGCACCGACGCGGGCGGCCAGCCCCACGACGTGCTGGTCGTCTGCACCCGCTGCGGCAGCGTGGCCGAACTCAGCGACCCCGACCTGGGCCGCCGCCTGGCCGCCTGCGTCGCCCAGGCCGGCTACGCCCTGAGCGGCCAGGAAACCGAACTGCGCGCGCTCTGCCCCCGCTGCCGGCAGGCCTGAGTCACGCGTCCGGCGCGGGCGGCCGCGCGTCCGCGAACCCGCATCGCAACACGAACTGGAACACCGCCCCGGCGCCGGATTGCGGCAGCAGCCGGATCGTGCTCTCGTGCAATCGCAGGATCCGGTCCACGATCATCAGCCCGAATCCGCCCGAACGCGTTTCCTGGGCGGCCGCATAGCCCGTGAACGCGGGCCGCTCGAACAGATGCTGCGCCAGCACGGGGGAAACGCCCGGGCCGGTGTCGCGCACGGTGACTTCGATGCCGTCCCGCCCCCGCGGCTGCAGCCGCACGGTGATTTCCCCGCCCTCCGGCGTCGCCCGCACCGCGTTGTCGATCAGATTGACCAGCACGCGCTCGATCATGGCGAGATCGGCCGTCACCCGCGGCAGCCCGGGGGCGATGTCGGCCACCAGGCGCTGCCGCCTGGCCTCGGCCGCCAATTCGAACTTCTGGAATACGTCCTGCAGCAGGTCGGGCAGGAAGAAGGGCTCCATCTGCGGCCTGACGATGCCGTATTCCAGCCGCGCGAGTTCGAACATTTCCTGGGCCAGGAGGCCGACCTTGCGGCTTTGCTCCAGGGCGATGTCGAGATAGCGCAGCCGCTCGCGCGGATCCAGCGTATCGGACTTCATCCGCAAGGTTTCCAGGTAGCCGTGCAGCGACGTGAGCGGCGTGCGCAGATCGTGCGAAAGATTGGCGAACAGCTCGCGCCGCTGCCGGTCCTGGTCCCGCAGCGCCTGCCATTGCTCGTCGATGCGGCGGGCCAGATCCTCGAAGCTGCGGCTCAGCAGCGCCAGGTCGCTGCCGCTATGCGCCGCCCGACCGAGCAGCGGCCTGGCCCGCGGCAGCCAGGACATGCCATGGCGCTCGAGACCGCTCACCGCCTCGGTCAGCGCGCGCAGCGGGCGCGTGATCAGGTGAAACGCCGTCAGCCCGGCCAGCAGGCCCAGCAGGGCCACCAGGGCCATGGACCACAGCATCGCGCTGGCCGCTCCGCCGGCGTTCACGTGTTCGGCGAGCGACTCGCGGCTTTCGCCCTGCAGGATCACGTAGACGAAGCCCGCCTCGCGGCCGTCGGCCTTCAGCGGCGCGGCGCTGAAGACCTTGCGGCCGCCGGGATCGCGCGGGTCGTCGCCGAAGATCGGCAGCGTGCCGCCGCCCAGCAGCGATTCGATGGGGGCCAGGTCCACCCGCGCGCGCTTGACGGCCCCCTCGGGAGCCGAGTAGGACCGGATGCGGCCGGTTTCGTCGAGCAGGTAGACCTCGACGCTGGGGTTCACCGCCATGAGCTTGTCGAACAGGTCATGCACCGCCGAAGGGTTGAGCCCCCCGGCCGCCATCAATTCCGGATAGCCGGCGATCTGCGGGGCCAGGTCCAGGGAAAGCCGCTGGATGACTTCCTGTTCGTGCCGTTCGCTGCCCCGCATCTGCAGGGCGACCGAGGCGGCGCAGCATGCCAGCAGCAGCACGACGAACACGGCCGACAGGCGCTGCGACAGCGAAAGCCTGCGCATCATCATGACGGAGGATCCTCCGCCAGCTTGTAGCCGCGCCCCCAGACCGTCAGGATCAGGCGGGGCTCGGACGGATTGCGCTCGATCTTCATGCGCAGCCGGTTGATGTGCGTGTTCACCGTATGCTCATAGCCATCGTGCCGGTAGCCCCAGACCTGGTTGAGCAGGTCCAGGCGCGAGAACACCCTGCCGGGATGGCGGGCGAAGAAATGCAGCAGGTCGAATTCGCGCGGCGTCAGTTCCACCGGGCGCCCTTCCAGGCGCACTTCCCGCGCGATCGGGTCGATGCTCAGCCCGCCCAGCACGAGCGTCCCGGCGTCCAGCCGGGCGTTGCGCGCCAGGGCCTCGCTGCGCCGCAGCAGCGCGCGCATGCGCGCCACGAATTCCATGATGGAAAACGGCTTGGCCAGGTAGTCGTCGGCCCCCAGTTCCAGCCCCAGGATGCGGTGCACCTCGCTGGAGCGCGCGCTGGTGATGATGATGGGAATGTAGTGGGCCATGGCGCGCGCCTGCCGGCAGATCTCCAGGCCATCCACGCCCGGCAGCATCAGGTCGAGCACCAGCGCGTGCCAGCCCCCCTGGGCGAGCGCGGCGAGGCCCTGGGTGCCGTCGGCGACGCGCACGGCGTCATAGCCTTCGTCCCGCAGGTGCATGCGCAGGAGTTCGGCGATGTGATCGTCGTCCTCGACGATGAGTATCCGTTTGGGAGCGTCCATCCGGCCATTATCCGACAGGATGGCGCGGCGAATTATCACGATTTTTTGAATTCCCGGTGAGGATTCCGATATCGGCCGCATCCCATAATGCGCCCATGCAAACCGATCCGCCCCTTTCCCCCGAGCGCGGCAAGCCGCTGCAGCCCCTGTGGCTTCGCGCAACGCACTGGATCAACGCCCTGGCCGTGCTGATCATGGTCATGAGCGGCTGGCGCATCTACGACGCGTCGCCCCTGCTCGATGTCACGTTCCCCGCGGGCATCACGCTGGGCGGCTGGCTGGGCGGGGCGCTGCAATGGCATTTCGCCGGCATGTGGCTGTTCGTCCTCAACGGGCTGGCCTACCTGCTCCTCAACCTGTCCACGGGCCGGCTGGTCCGCCGCCTGTTCCCCGTGACGGCGCGCGGCGTCCTGGCCGATGCGCGGCTGGCGCTCGCGGGGCGCCTCGCGCATGCGGACCTGAGCCGCTACAACCAGGTGCAGCGCGCCGCCTACCTGTTCGCGATCCTGGACCTCGTCCTGGTGGGCCTCAGCGGCCTGGTCCTCTGGAAATCCGTGCAATTCCCGCTGCTGCGCGAACTCCTCGGGGGCTACGAGGCGGCCCGGTGGATTCATTTCTGCGGCATGGCCGCCATCGTCGCCTTCGCGCTCGTCCACATCGTCATGGCCGCGCTGGTGCCCCGATCGCTGCTCGCCATGGTGTCGGGCGGATCCCGCGCGCGCCGGCCCAGCAAGGAAACCGCATCATGAACTTCTCCCTCTGGCACAAGGACAATGCCCAGGCCGTCGTGGCCGAGGCGCGGGACCTGATCCGCAAACGGCTGCCGCAGGCTTCGCGCCGCCGCTTCCTGGCGCGCGGGCTGACGCTGGGCGGACTGTGCATGCTCAGTGGCTGCGGCATCGACGACGATGCCACGGCCGAAACGGCATTGATGCGGATCTCGCGCATCAACGACTGGGTGCAGGGCCGGCTGTTCGATCCCTCCCTGCTCGCGCCCACCTATCCGGACTCCATGATCGCGCGCCCCTTTCCGTTCAATGCCTACTACGGCGAGGACCAGGTGCCGCGCATCGATGCCGGGGGGTTCCGGCTGGAAGTCTCCGGCCTGGTCGCCCGCAGGCATCCGTGGTCGCTGGACGAACTGCGCGCGCTGCCCCGGTACACGCAAGTCACGCGCCACATCTGCGTGGAAGGCTGGAGCGCGATCGGCAAATGGGGCGGCCCCCGCCTGGGCGACTTCCTGCGCGCGGTCGGCGCCGACCTGGATGCGCGCTACGTCGGCGTCCACTGCGGGGACGACTACTACACCAGCATCGACATGGCGACCGCCCTGCATCCCCAGACGCTGATCGCCCTGGACTGGGACGACCGGCCGCTGCCGCCGAAGTACGGCTTTCCGATGAAGCTGCGCATCCCCACCAAGCTCGGCTACAAGAACCCCAAACACGTCCAGGCGATCTTCGTGAGCAACACCTTCAACCGCGGCTACTGGGAAGACCAGGGCTACAACTGGTTCGGTGGAAGCTGACGAAGACGCCCTCCCTTTTCCCACCGCGGCGTCCGCCGCCATTTCCCCCAACCTTGAAAGGAAACATCATGAAAACCACATTCGCCACCGCCGCGCTTTCCGCCTGCCTCGCCCTGGGGGCCGCCTCGGCCTTCGCGGCCGGCACGATGGGCAACGACAAGATGGGCATGGGGCAACCCCCGGCGTCCGGACAGGCCATGCACAAGGACAAGATGAGCAAGGACAAGATGGGCATGGACAAGCAGGGCATGGGCCAGGCGCCGATGGCCAAGGAAGGCAAGTCCGCCATGGACCCCATGGGCAAGAAGGGCATGGAAAAAGGAGCCATGGGCAAGGACGGCATGAAGAAGTAAGCCCCGGCGCCCACGGAACGCCGCGCCCCGGCATCCATTCCGCGCATCCGGCGCCGGGCGCGGCCGATCCTTTACTTCGGCATCGCGGAACCCTATAGTCCCGGATAAACGACAAGAAAACGGCGGCGGGCGGCCCGCGCGGGCCCGCCATCCGCCCCGCCCGGGGAGGGTTCCACCATGGCACTGGATGCGAACAGCCTGACGCGCCTGTCCATCGACCTGTACGACGCCTGCTACGACCCCGGTCGCTGGCCGCTGGCCGCCCGGGCGCTGCGCGACTGCCTGGACAGCATGGCGGCCACGCTGGTCGTGCGCCAGGGGACGGACTTCCGGACCATGCACAGCGACTGCGACGCCGACTATTCCCGCCGGTACTGGCGGGATTTCTCGTCCCGGGACCCGATGCTGGCCGGCCCCGCCCCGGCCCGCCGGATCTATTGCGACCAGACGGTCATGGACCGCGCCCGCTTCCGGCGCACCGCCCTGTTCAACGACTGGCTGCGGCCCCAGGACCGGCACAGCGTCCTGCTGGTCAAGATCCCCGACGAACGGGGCGGGACCGCGGCCATCTTTTCGCTCAACCGGGGCGGATCGCAGCCGTTCTACGGCCCGGACGACCTGGCCGCCTGCCGGCAGATCGAACCCCTGCTGGCCCACGCCGTCCGCCACCAGCGCCGCATCGCGCAGTTGCGGGCGCTTTCGGAAACCGGCCGCCCGTCCGCGAACGGACCGGGCCACCTGATCCTCGACACGGGCCGCCGCGTGCGGCACCTGGACCCGGCCGCCGCAGCGCTGCTCGACCGGCACCCGGACGTCCTGGTCATCCGCGGCGGCCTGCTGGGCGCACCGGACGGCGCCACGGCATCGCAACTGGCTCACGGGCTCCTGCGGGCCTGCGCCGGCCTCTCCGCCACCGGACGGACCGGCACCGACCTGCTGCTGCGCGACACTGCCGGCCGCCCCCGGCTGGCCTTGCACATCGCCCCGCTGCCCCACGCCCAGGTCTTCGGGCTGGAAGACGCCGGCCTGGCCTCCCTGACGCTGAGGTCCCTGCGGGCCGACGTCGACCCGGAGGTCATCCCCCACCTGCAAGCCCTGTTCGGCCTCAGCCCCAAGGAAGCCGCGCTGGCCCGGACCCTGATGCAGGGCCTGTCCCTGCGCGAGGCCGCCCTGGAACGCCACGTCGGCCTGACTACCGTGCGCAGCCAGCTCTCCAGCCTGTTCCGCAAGACGGGCACGACCCGCCAGGGCCAGTTGATCGCCCTGCTGGCGAGGGCGACGGCCGCATAGCGCCACCCTCCGGGCACGCGCAACCAGGCCCTGAGCATCGACGTCGGCCCGCAGGCCGACGCCGGCAAGCACCAGGGCTTCGGCGGCGGCGCGGCCCAGGTTTGCCCTAAACCCGGGCCTATGATGTAATCGCATGCTGATCGCCGCATCCCCAGCCCGCCGCCGGGAAGGCCAACGCCCCCCTGCATCCGGCGCGACAGGGGCGGCGCATCGCATTCGAGGCCATCATGAACACTGCTCCATCCGCCGATTCCCTGATTCCCGTCACCGTGCTCACCGGTTTCCTGGGGGCGGGCAAGACGACCCTGCTGCGCCGCATCCTGACGGAATTCCACGGCCAGCGCATCGCCGTCATCGAAAACGAGTTCGGCGAGGAAAACATCGACAACGACCTGCTGGTCCAGGACAGCGACGAACAGGTCGTGGAACTGAGCAACGGCTGCGTCTGCTGCACCGTGCGCGGCGACCTGATCCGTACCCTGGGCGACCTCGCCGCCCGGCGCGCCACCGGCGGCGTGCGCTTCGACCGCGTGATCATCGAGACCACGGGCATGGCCAACCCCGGCCCGGTCTGCCAGACCTTCTTCATGGACGACGACATCGCCGCCACCTACCGGCTGGACGCCGTCGTCACGGTGGTGGACGCCAAGCACGGCATGGCCACCCTGGACCACCAGGAAGAAGCCCAGCGCCAGGTCGGCTTCGCCGACCGCATCCTGATCTCGAAGAAGGACCTGGTCAACGAGGCCGACTACCAGGCCCTGCGCGCCCGGCTGGTGCGGATCAATCCGCGCGCCTCCATCATGCCCGCGCATTTCGGCGAAACCGACCTGAAGGCCCTGCTGGACGTCAGCGGCTTCGACCTGGACGCCATCCTGGACATCGATCCGGAATTCCTCGCCGAGGAAGCCGCCGGGCACGATCACCACAGCCACGACCATCACAGCCACGAGCACGACGACGAGGACGGCCACCACGCCTGCGGTCCCGCCTGCGGCCACGACCACCACGATCATCACCACGCCCACCACGACGACGAGATCGGCGCCTTCGTGTTCCGCTCGAACCGCGCCTTCGATCCGGAACGCCTGGAGGACTTCCTCAGCGGCATCGTCCAGGTCTACGGCCCCGACCTGCTGCGCTACAAGGGCATCCTGTACATCAAGGGCATCAACCGCCGCATGCTGTTCCAGGGCGTGCACATGATGTTCGGCGCCGAGCCCGGCAAGCCCTGGCCTGCCAGTGAAAAACCGAATACCCGCATGGTCTTCATCGGCCGTAAACTGCCTCAGGACATCTTCACCCAGGGGCTCGAACAATGCCTGGCCTGAACACCGCATCACCGCTGCCCCGCCGCGCCTTCCCGTCGCGGCAGACAGGACCCGGCACATAAAGAAGAGGACACGACATGGCTACCAAATCCAGCACCAAGCCCCAAGGCAAGCCGCTCACGGAAAAAGAGCTGCTGGCGATGCCTGAAAAGGATTACATGAACGAAGCGCAGCTGGCGTTCTTCCGCGAACGCCTGCATCAGCTCGAACACGAGATCCTGACCAACGCCGGCGCCACGACCGAGAACCTGCGCGAGACCCAGTACGTGCCCGACCCGGCCGACCGCGCGACGATCGAGGAAGAGCATGCGCTGGAACTGCGCACCCGCGACCGCGAGCGCAAGCTGCTGAAAAAGGTCCAGCAGGCCATCGCCCGCATCGACGCCGGCGAATACGGCTGGTGCGAGGAAACCGGCGAACCCATCGGCATCCCCCGCCTGCTCGCCCGCCCCACGGCCACCCTGTCGCTGGAAGCGCAGGAACGCCGCGAGATGCGCCAGAAACTCTACGGGGATTGAAGCCGGCGCCTGGACCCGTCATGCGGCGTTGCAAATCTTCGCGATAGTATGACTATCGCTGCGGTTTGCGCCTTGCCTGACAAGCCCATGCATCCAGCTTGAATTTTCCAAACATGCCCCCATGTGACCCTCTCCACCCGAGAGAACCGCATGGAACAATTTCACGCCACCACCATCGTCTGCGTCCGGCGCGGCAATGAGGTCGCCCTGGGCGGCGACGGTCAGGTCACGCTGGGCAACATCGTCATCAAGGGCACGGCCCGCAAGATCCGCCGGCTCTACCACGACCAGGTCCTGGCCGGCTTCGCCGGCGCCACGGCCGACGCCTTCACCCTGCAGGAACGCTTCGAGGCCAAGCTGGAAAAGCACCAGGGCCACCTGATGCGCGCCGCCGTCGAGCTGACCCGCGACTGGCGCACCGACCGCGTGCTGCGCCGGCTGGAAGCCATGCTGATCGTGGCCGACCGCGAACACACCCTGGTCCTGACCGGCAACGGCGACGTCCTGGAACCCGAATACGGCATCGCCGCCATCGGCTCGGGCGGCGCCTACGCCCAGGCGGCGGCGCGCGCCCTGCTGGACGCCACGGAACTGTCCCCGCCCGACATCGTCAAGAAATCCCTGGAAATCGCCGGGGAGATCTGCATCTACACCAACCAGAACCACATCGTCGAAACGCTCTAGGTCCGCCTCCATGTCTGATGCCACCCCCATGACCCCCAAGGAAATCGTCTCGGAACTGGACAAGCACATCGTCGGCCAGGACAAGGCCAAGCGGTCGGTGGCCGTGGCGCTGCGCAACCGCTGGCGCCGCCAGCAGGTGCCCGAGCCCCTGCGCCACGAGATCGTCCCCAAGAACATCCTGATGATCGGCCCCACCGGCGTGGGCAAGACCGAGATCGCCCGCCGCCTGGCCCGCCTGGCCAACGCCCCCTTCATCAAGATCGAGGCCACCAAGTTCACCGAGGTCGGCTACGTGGGCCGCGACGTGGACACCATCGTGCGCGACCTGGTCGAGGTCGCCATCAAGCAGACGCGCGAGACCGAGATGCGCCGCGTGCGCACCCAGGCGGAAGACGCCGCCGAGGACCGCATCCTGGACGCCCTGCTGCCGCCCCCGCGCAACGCGCGCGGCGAGCCCGAGCGCGAGGAAAGCAACAGCACCCGCCAGGTCTTCCGCAAGCGCCTGCGCGAAGGCAAGCTGGACGACACGCAGATCGACATCGAGGTCGCCCAGACGCCGCCGCACATGGAAATCATGGCGCCCCCCGGCATGGAGGAAATGACCGAGCAGCTGCGCGGCATGTTCGCCGGGCTGGCCCAGGGCAAGACCAAGTCGCGCAAGCTGTCCGTGAAGGAAGCCTTCCGCCTGCTGGTCGAGGAAGAGGCCGCGCGCCGCATCAACGAAGAAGAACTGCGCACCCGCGCCGTGACGCTGGCCGAACAGCACGGCATCGTCTTCCTGGACGAGATCGACAAGATCGCCGCGCGCCAGGAACAGGGCGGCGCCGACGTCTCGCGCCAGGGCGTGCAGCGCGACCTGCTGCCGCTGGTCGAAGGCACCACCGTCAACACCAAGTACGGCATGGTGCGCACCGATCACATCCTGTTCATCGCCTCCGGCGCCTTCCACCTGTCCCGCCCGTCGGACCTGATCCCGGAGCTGCAGGGCCGCTTTCCGATCCGGGTGGAGCTGGATTCCCTGACGGCCGAGGACTTCGTGCGCATCCTCGTCGAGACCGACGCCTCGCTGACCAAGCAATACGGCGCCCTGCTGGCCACCGAGGACGTCACGCTGGAATTCACCGGGGACGGCGTGCGGCGCCTGGCCGAGCTGGCCTTCGAGGTCAACGAGCGCACGGAAAACATCGGCGCCCGGCGCCTGTACACGGTGATGGAAAAGCTGCTGGAGGACCTGTCCTTCGAAGCCGCCAGCCCGGGCGCGGAAACCGTGGTGATCGACGCGGCCTACGTGAACGACAAGCTGTCCGAGGCGGCCGGCAGCCAGGACCTGGCGCGCTACGTGCTGTAGGACCCGCTCACGCCGGACGGGCCATCGCCGCGGGCCCCGCGCCGGAAGGCGGAGGGCGGCACGCCGTGCCAGCGCCGGAACGCCTGGGAGAAGCTGGACAGGCTGGCATACCCCATGCGCTCGGCCACGCGCGACAGGCTGTCCCGCTCCTCGCCCACCAGGCGGGCGGCCAGCGCCGCGCGCTCCTGCGCCGCCAATGCGCGGAATGAGGCGCCGGCACGGCCCAGGCGGCGCTTGAGCGTGCGTTCGCTGGTGTGCAGGGCATCGGCCAGCGCGCCCAGGCTGGGCGGCACCCCGGAATCGGACGAGGACAGATAGTCCCGCGCCGCCTGGGCGGCGTCCGGCAGGACCCGTTGCCGTTCGAGCTGCTCGCGGCACAGGCGCTCGCACAGCGACAGCGTCAGGGGATCGGCGTGGGGCAGGCGGCGCGCCAGGAACCCGGCGGGAAACGCCAGCCGGTAGGCCGCGCCCCGGAACGAAGGCTCGGCGCCGCCCGGCCTGGGCGGATCGGCCGGCCGTGAAAACACCCGCCCCCGGCCGGCCTTGAGCTCGAAGGCCGACAGCCGGAAATCCTCGCCGCCCACCTCCCGCAGCAGGTTCGCGCTGGCCGCCATGTCGCGTTCCGCCACGAAACGGCCCAGCGCCGCGGACAGGCCGGGCGGCGGCGCATAGTGCAGCACGGCCAGATCCCCGCGCCGCGCGAAGCGGATCGAGCAATAGGCGAAGCTGAGGCCGACGAACCGCAGCGCCCAGGCCAGCGCATCCCCCATCGTCGGGTTGTTGAGCAGGCCGTAGCCCCACAGGCCGAAGGTCGAAAAGGTGTAGTGCCGCCCCATTTCCAGGCCGAGGCCGGGCGGATGGCCCAGGGCGCGGAGCAGGTTCCCGATCACCCGGAGTTCCTGCCCTCCCAGCAGGCGGCATTCGGGATCGTCGAGCTGCGCCAGGCCGATGCCGCTGCCCGCCAGCAGGCGTCCGGCGGGCAGGCCGCGGCGCGCGCCGAATTCCAGCACCAGCCGCACGCTGCCCGGCCCGCGTGCAAAATCCCGGAAGATCATCAGGGGTTTCCCGTAAGTCCCGACCAATGGCCTGAATTCTAAAGCGAATGGCCCCGCCGCCCATTGGGATCAACCCGCCCCGGTCCGTATCATGGCCTCCGGCCCCTCCCCGTTGCCGCACACCACCGACCGAGCCCGAATCATGCCCGCCTCCCTGGAATCACTCGACGCCCTGCTCGCGCGCCAGCGCGCCGCCTTCCGCGCGGACCCCCACCCCGGGCCGGCCGTGCGCCGGGACCGGCTGGAACGCCTGCTGCTGCTCGCCGATCGCCACGAGGCGGCATTCATCCAGGCCATCGACGCCGATTTCGGCGGCCGCAGCGCCCACGAAACCCGCCTGGCCGAACTGCTGGTCGTGCGCGCCGGCATCCGCCACGCGCTGCGGCACCTGCGCCGCTGGATGCGGGTGCGGCGGATGCCCACCGCGCCGTATTTCCGGCCCGGCCGCAACCGCCTGATGCCGCAGCCCCTGGGCGTGGTGGGCATCATCGCCCCCTGGAACTACCCCTTCCAGCTCTCGATCGGCCCGGCGGTCGCCGCCCTGGCCGCCGGCAACCGCGTCCTCGTCAAGCCTTCGGAACTGGCGCCGCGATTCGCCGCGGCGCTCCAGGAGGCCGTCGCGGCGCACTTCGCGCCGGACGAGCTGGCCGTGGTCCAGGGCGGCGCCGAATTCGCCGACGCCTTCGCCCGCCTGCCGCTGGACCACCTGTTCTTCACCGGTTCGCCCGCCGTGGGGCGCCTGGTGGCCCGGGCCGCCGCGGAACGCCTGACCCCGGTCACGCTGGAGCTGGGCGGAAAATCCCCCGCCATCCTGGCGCCGGACTGCGACCTGGCCGACGCCGCGCGGCGGATCGCCTTCGGCAAGCTGCTGAACGCGGGCCAGACCTGCGTCGCCCCGGATTACCTGCTGGTCCCCGCCGGCCGGGCCGACGCGGTCGCCGCGGCGCTGGCCGACGCCATCGGCCGCCTGTACCCCGGCCTCCCGGCCACGCCCGACTACTCCGCCATCCTCGGCGAACGCCACTACGCGCGGCTGGCCGGACTGGTGGAGGACGCCCGGGCGCACGGCGCCCGCGTCCTGCAACCCGGGTGGCCGGAACGGACGGACGGCGCCGCCGCCCGCAAGTTCCCGCCGACCCTGGTCCTGGACGCGCCGCCCCAGGCCCGCCTGATGCGCGAGGAAATCTTCGGCCCCATCCTGCCGATCCTCGAATACCGCAATCCGCAGGAAGCGATCGACCGCATCAACGCCGGCGAGCGGCCGCTCGCCCTCTACTGGTTCGGCCGGGACCCGGGACTGCGCGACCACGCGCTGCGCTCGACCCACGCCGGCGGCGTCTGCGTCAACGACTGCCTGTGGCAACTGGCCCAGGAAGCGCAGCCCTTCGGCGGCGTGGGCGCGAGCGGCTTCGGGGCCTACCACGGCCGCTGGGGATTCGACCGATTCAGCCACCTGAAGCCGGTCTTCCTCCAGAGCCGCCTCGGCGGCGCCCCCCTGTTCCATCCCCCCTACGGCAGGACTTTCGAGGCGCTGCTGGCCCTGCTCAAGAAGATCGCCTGAACCCCCGGAGCACGCCATGGAGACATTCGACTACCTGATCGTCGGCGGCGGCTCCGCCGGCTGCGTCCTGGCCGGCCGGCTGACGGAGGATCCCCGCGTCACCGCCTGCCTGCTGGAGGCGGGCGGCGACGGCACCGACCGGCTCATCCGCATCCCCGCGGGCGCGGTCGCCATGGTGCCCACCCGCTACAACAACTGGGCCTTCGAGACCGTGCCCCAGCCGGGCCTGGGCGGACGCCGGGGCTACCAGCCCAGGGGGCGCGCCCTGGGCGGCTCGTCGGCCATCAACGCCATGGTCTACGTGCGCGGGCATCCCGTCGACTACGACGGCTGGGCCGCGCAGGGCGCCGCCGGCTGGTCCTTCGACGACGTGCTGCCCTACTTCGTCCGCAGCGAGCGCAACCAGCGCCTGGACGGCCCCCTGCACGGCCGCGAGGGACCGCTGTGGGTCTCGGACGCGCGCACGGACAACCCCTTCCACGAGGCCTTCCGCCAGGCGGCGCTGCAGGCCGGCTACCCGCTGAACGACGACTTCAACGGCGCGCGGCAGGAGGGGCTGGGCGTCTACCAGGTGACGCAGCGGGACGGCGAACGGTGCAGCGCCGCGCACGCCTACCTGCTGCCTCACCTGGGGCGCCCCAACCTGAAGGTCGAGACCCGGGCGCGGGCGCACCGCGTCCTGTTCGACGGCGCGCGCGCCGTGGGCGTGGAATTCCGCCAGAACGGCGCGCTGTGCACCCTGCGCGCCCGGCGCGAGGTGCTGCTGGCGGCCGGAGCGCTGCAGTCGCCCCAGCTCCTGATGCTGTCGGGCATCGGCCCCGGGGACGCGCTCTCCCGCCTGGGCCTGCCCGTGCGCGTCCACCTGCCCGGCGTGGGCGGCAACCTGCAGGATCACCCGGACTTCGTGTTCGGCCACCGGACGCGCAGCCTGGACACATTCGGCCTGTCGTTCCGCGCGGTCCCGCGCCTGCTGCGCGAGGCCTGGCGCTACCGCCGGCGGCGCCGGGGCGCGCTGACGTCGAATTTCGCGGAATGCGGCGGCTTCCTGCGCTCGGACCCCGCGCTGCCCGCGCCCGACCTGCAACTGCACTTCGTCGTGGCCCTGGTCGAAGACCATGCCCGCACCCTGCGCCCGGGCCACGGCGTGTCCTGCCACGTCTGCCTGCTGCGGCCGCACAGCCGGGGCAGCCTGGGCCTGCGCAGCGCCGACCCCGAGGCCGCCCCCCTGATCGATCCAGCCTTCCTGGCCGACCCCCGGGACGTGGACGGCCTGGCGCGCGGCTTCCGCATGACGCGGCGCCTGCTGCGGGCGCCGGCCCTGGCCGCGCACCTGGGCCGCGACCTGTACACCGAAGGCGTGGAAAGCGACGAGCAGATCCGGGCCGTCCTGCGCGCCCGCGTGGACACGGTCTACCACCCGGCGGGCACCTGCCGCATGGGAACGGACGCGCTCGCCGTGGTGGACCCCCGGCTGCGGGTGCATGGCGTCCAGGGGCTGCGCGTGATCGACGCCTCGGTGATGCCCACCCTGATCGGCGGCAACACCAACGCGCCGACCCTCATGATCGCGGAAAAGGCGGTCGACCTGATCCGCGCCCCGGACCCCGGCTGACCTATTTCTTCAGTTCGACGATCCGGTACTGGCCGCCGGCGCGCTCGGCCGTGAATTCGACCCGGTCGCCCACCGCGATCCCGGCCAGCAGCGCCGGATCGACGTGGTAGACCAGGGTCATGGCGGGCAGATCCAGCTTGTCGATGGCGCCGTGGCGGATGGCGATCTTGCCGGCGGGAGCGTTCACCCGCACCACCTCGCCGCTGGCGCGGGCCTGGACGGGCTCCGCCGCGCGCGCCGCGCCGGGCAGGCTCCAGGCGCCGGCCGCCGCCAGCGCCAGCGCGCCCGGCGACACGGCCGCCCCGCCCGCCACGGGCAGGGCGCAGGCGAGCGCCAGGAACCGGGTCCGCAAGACACGAAAACGCATGGGCTAAACTCCTGTCTGTTTCCCCGGCGACACGTCGCCGGGGCGTTCCCAGCATACCGCGAAACAGAGAAGAATCCCTTGCCCGCTCCCGCCCCCGTCCCCGGTTACGACCTGCGGCCCGCCGCCGAATCCGACATCCCGGCCATCCACGCCCTGATGCGCGAAATGGCCGAATTCGAGAAACTGACCGACATCTTCCAGGCCACGCACGACAGCCTGCGGCAGAGCTTCTTCGGTCCGGAACCGGCCGCCCGCTGCCTGGTCATCACGACCGCCGGGGACCCGGCCACGGCCATCGCCTACATCATGTGGTTCCACAACTATTCCAGCTTCCTGGACCGGCGCGGCCTGTACCTGGAGGACGTGTACATCACCCCCGCCCACCGGGGACGCGGCCTGGGCGGCTGGGTGCTCAGGCACCTGGCGGCGCTGGCCGTGGAACTGGGCTGCGGCCGCTTCGAATGGGTGGTGCTGGACTGGAACCAGAACGCCATCGATTTCTACAAGCACCACGGCGGCGAGATCCTGGACGACTGGCGCGTCGTGCGCGTCACCGGCGATGCCCTGCTGCGGCTCGCCGGCCAGGCCTGAACCGCCCCTTCCAGCATCCTCATCGGGAGCCTTCCATGTCGATCCGCGTCTCCATCGTATCCACCCGCACCGGCGACGACGGCACCACCGGCCTGGGCGACAAGACCCGCGTGCCCAAGGACGCCCCGCGCATCGCGGCGCTGGGCGACGTGGACGAGCTGAACAGCGCCATCGGCCTGTGGCGCGCCGCGTCCCCGCCCGCCGAAGTCGACGCCCTGCTGGGCCGCATCCAGCACGACCTGTTCGACCTGGGCGGGGAACTCTGCATCCCGGGCTGGACGGCGCTGAAGGACGATCACGTCCTGCGTCTGGACGAGGCCCTGGGGTACTACAACGCCGAACTGGGTCCGCTGCAGGAATTCATCCTGCCCGGCGGCTGCCCGGCCGCCGCGCACGCCCACATGGCGCGCACCATCGCCCGCCGGGCCGAGCGGTCCGTGGTGGCGCTGTCCCGCCAGGAAACGGTGAATCCGCCCGTGCTGCGCTACCTGAACCGCCTGTCGGACCTGTGCTTCGTGCTGGCGCGCTACCTGAACCGCGCGGCGGGCGTGCCGGACATCCTATGGGAGCGCGACGATCAGCGCTGATCGTCGGAATGCACCTGCAGCGCTTCCAGGAAGCGCGACACCATGTTGTAGGCCGCGACGGTGGCCGTCAGCTCGACCAGTTCCCGGTCCGGGAAATGCCGCCGCACGGCCTGGAACACGGCGTCGGGCACCTGCACGGTGCGCGTCATCGCGTCGGCGTAGGCCAGCACCGCCCGTTCGCGCGCGTCGAAGCGGTCCGCCGGGATCTCGTCCAGCGCCAGGGCGTCGAGCTGGTCCTGCCGCAACCCCTCGCGCAGGGCGATGGGCGCGTGCTGGTCGGCCTCGTAGGGCGCGCGGTTCAGGTGCGCGATGCGCATGATGACCAGTTCGCGGATCGCGCCGTCCAGGGCGCAGCGGTGGCGGATGGCGGTCAGGTAGTTCAGCCAGCCTTCGGCCGCCGGGGGGCTGTGCAGCAGCATCTGGTACAGGTGCAGCACGCTGCCGCGCTCGGCGACGATGCGATCCGCGAGCGCGGCGGCCTCGCCCCGACTCAGGTCGGCGTAGTCGATTCGGGCCATGAAGGTCTCCGTGGGGTCTGCGTGGGGTTTCCGTGGCGCCTCCCGGCCGGCGGACCGGAGGGAGGGAAAGAAGAACGGCCGGGCGCGCGCGTCATGCGCGGACGGGCAGGACCTGGCGCACCGTGCGGTCCAGGCGGGCGACGATCTCGTCGATGTCCGCCGCCGTGCAGATGAAGGGCGGCGCCAGCAGCACGTGATCCCCGTGGACGCCGTCGACGGTGCCGCCCATGGGATACATCATCAGGCCGTTTTCCATGGCCTGGCGCTTCAGGCGCGCGTGCGTCTTCAGGGCCGGGTCCAGCACGGACTTGTCGGCCCGGTCGCGCACGAATTCCACGCCCACGAACAGGCCGCGTCCGCGCACGTCGCCGACGTTGGGGTGATCGGCGAAGACTTCGCGCAGGCGCGCCCGCAACTGTTCGCCGCGCGCCAGGACGTTGGCCAGCAGGCCGTCGCGCCGGATCACCCGCTGCACCGCCAGGGCGGCGGCGCAGGCCGTGGCGTGGCCCATGTAGGTATGGCCGTGCTGGAAGAAGCCGCTGCCATTCACGATGGTGTCGTAGACCCGGCGGCTGGCCAGCATGGCGCCGATGGGCTGGTAGCCCGCCCCCAGGCCCTTGGCGATGGCCAGGATGTCCGGGGCGACGCCATCCTCGGCGCAGGCGTACAGGTGGCCGGTGCGCCCCATGCCGGACATGACTTCGTCCAGGATCAGCAGCACGCCGTGCCGGTCGCAGACCTCGCGGATGCGGCGCAAATAGGTGCGCACCGGCGGCAGCGCGCCCGCGGTGGCGCCGACCACGGTTTCCGCCACGAAGGCCGCGACCCGGCCCGCGCCGATCTCCAGGATCTTCCGCTCCAGCTCATCGGCCAGGCGGGAGGCGTATTGTTCCTCGGTTTCGCCGGGCCGCTGGTCGCGGTAGGCGTAGCAGGGCGAGACGTGATGCGCGGGCGCCAGCAGCGGCAGGAAGGGCTGGCGCCGCCAGGCGTTGCCGCCGATGGCCAGCGCGCCCAGCGTGTTGCCGTGGTAGCTCTGGCGGCGGGCGATGAACTGGCTGCGCTCCGTCTCCCCGCGTTCGACGAAATACTGGCGGGCGAGCTTCAGCGACGCCTCGATCGCCTCGGACCCGCCGGACACGAAATACACGTGGTCCAGATCGCCCGGGGCCTCTTCGGCCAGGAAGTCCGCCAGGTCCTCGCAGGCCTGGGTGGTGAAGAAGGACGAATGGGCATAGGCCACCTGGTCGAGCTGCGCCTTGATGGCGGCGATCACGTCGGGATGCCCGTGCCCCAGGCAGGACACGGCCGCCCCGCCCGAGGCATCCAGATACTCGCGGCCGTCCTGGTCGAACAGGGAAATCCCCTGGCCGCGCACGGCGCGCTTCAGCGTATGCTGGGGATTGCGATGGAATACGTGGGTCATGGCATGGCTCAACAAATGTTTCTCATATCATAGATCACGCAACGTATAATTCAAATCCTGGCCAATCAGTTTTTTCGTACCTGTCATGTCGGCACCACACTCGCTGGACGAACTCACCCGCCACATCCAGTCCCGGTATCCGGACCTCAGCCCCCAGTTCCAGGCGGGCGCACGCTACCTGATCGATCATCCGACCCAGGTCTCGACGCTGTCGGCGCGCAAGCTGGCCGCCCTGGCCGGCGTGCAGCCGGCCACGCTGGTGCGGCTGGCCCAGCACCTGGGCTACGCGGGCTGGGACGCCCTGAAGACCGTCTTCACCCAGGAGCTCCACCCGCCGGGCGCCTACGCGGCGCGCGCGCTGTCCCTGGTCCACCGGCCGGAATCCGACCAGGCCGCCTGGCAGGCCACCATCCAGCAGCAGGTCCTCGACCTGCAGGCGCTGGAACCCGCCAACCAGGCCGCCATGACCCGGGCGGTGGCCCTGCTGGCCGGCGCCGGGCGCATCGTGATCGCCGGATTCCGGTCCTGCTACCCGGCGGCCTTCAGCCTGCGCTACCTGTGCAGCCTGTTCCGCCCCGACGTGCACCTGCTGCACAACACCGGCGGCACCCTGAGCCTGGACACGCACCACCTGCGGCCCGAGGACACCGCGGTCCTGATCGGCTACGCGCCCTATTCCCGCGAGCTCGTCGAACTGGCCGAGGCGCTGCGGCCCCAGGGCTGCCGCGTGCTGGCCCTGTGCGACAGCCAGCTCGCGCCGATGGCGCTGCACGCCGACTGCGTGCTGACCTTCTCCACCCAGGGGCATTCGTTCTTTCCGACCACCGTGGCCCTCCAGGCGCTGGTGGAAATGCTGGCCCGGCAACTGCTGGTCCACCACGGCGAATCCGCCCTGGCCGAACTGAGCCGCACCGAGGCCCGCCTCCACGCCTCCGGCGCCTACCGCTGAACATTCCATGAGCGACGAGTCTTCCATGCCGACCGATCCCCGCCCGCCCGAACTGCACTGGGTCGAGGCCCGCGGTTCCCACCACGACGTCGGCCGCGCCCTGGGGCGCTGGGGGGCCGAGGCCTGCCACCGCCACCTGGTCCGCTCGGAAGCCTGGGCGCAGGTCATGGCCTGCCGCGGCCGGCCGGAGATCCCGGCCATGCGGACGCTGCTGCGCCAGGCCTTTCCCTGGATCGAGGACGAACTGGCCGGCCTGGCCGAAGGCCTGGACCTGCCGCCGGACGAGGTCTTCCTGTGGAACTGCCGCGGCGACCTGTGGGCGCTGGCGCCGGACGGCTGCACCACGGTGCTGGCGCCGCGGCGCCTGAGCCACAACGAGGACGGCGATCCCGGCTTCGCCGGCGCCTGCGGCCTGGCCGAGGTGTGGCCGTCCGGCGCGCCCGCCTTCGTGTCCTTCGTCTACCCGGGCTCGCTGCCCGGCCACACCTTCGCCGTCAACGAAACGGGCCTGGCGATGACGGTCAACAACATCCGCGCCCGCCGGACCGGGGCGGGGATGCCCCGCATGGTCCTGACCCGCGCGCTGCTGGCCGCCGGCTCGGCCGGCGAGGCGGTGTCGATCCTGCGGGCGCACCCGCGCATGGGTGCGTTCCACCTGGGCCTGGGGCAGGCCGGGGAATCGCAGACCTGGAGCGTGGAATTCAGCCGGGCGGCCGTGTCCGTCCGTCCCGTGGCGCGGGCTCCGCTGCTGCATGCCAACCATGCCGTTCACGAAGCCCAGGACGACCTGCCGCAGGTGATCACCGCCTCGTCGGCGCACCGCCAGGCGCGCGGCGAGGCCCTGCTGGCGCAGGGCGCGGAAGCGCTGGCGATCCTGGCCGACACGGGCGACGCCGCCGAACCGATCCTGCGGCGTTCGCCCGGCGACACCGACCAGGAAAACACCCTGGCCACCGCCGACATCGACCTGAACGAAAACACGGCCCGCTGGGCCGTGTACGCCCCCGGCGCGGCCGAACCGCACTACCGCTTCGAGGGATTAAACAGGACATAGGCCAGTCCCTGCGGACTGACCTATGCCTGGAGAATCCGAGCCGCTTGCAAGCGGCGAGGCGGAGAGATGCCGCAATCCGAAGCGGGCGCCTCGCGGGGGGCTTACTTCGCGCGGCTGACCATGTATTCCACGGCGGCGCGCAGGGTCTCGTCGTCGGCCTTGGTGCCGCCGCGCGCGGGCATGGCGCCCTTGCCGTGCGTCGCCACGTTCATCATCTCATCCATGCCCTTGGCGATCAGCGGCGCCCACGCCTGCTTGTTGCCCAGCTTGGGCGCATTGGCCGCCCCGGTGCTGTGGCATGCGATGCAGGCCGACTTGTACAGTTTCTCGCCCTTCTTCAGATGGTCGCCGCCATCGGACGCCATCGACAGCGCCGGCAGCACGGCCAGGGACAGGGCGATCACGCTCGTAATCTTCAACATTTTTTGTCACTCTCCGGAGTCGGGACGGCCGCCAGGCCGTCCCGGATACTATGGTTTATTTCTTGATGGGGCTGGGAGCCACGACCTGCTTCATCAGATCGTCGTTCCACTTGCCTTCGACCTTCACGTGGCCGGCGGCGCCCAGTTCGAACGCCTCGATCAGGTTGTGGTTGACGTAGGCGTAGACGCCGGGCTGCTTGAAGGTGTACATCATCACGCCGGTCGTACCGCCCGGGATGAACCAGGTTTCCAGATTGCGTTCCGGCTTGTTGATGAACTTGCCCGTGGCCCAGACGTAGTCGCCGTGGCCGCCGATCAGGTGGGGCCGGGTGTCGCGGTTGGCCGTGGAATGGACGAACAGCACGGTTTCGCCCACCTTGGCCGTCAGCGCGCCTTCGCCCATCAGCGCGCCCTTCTTGCCGTTGAACACGATGTGCGACGGGATCAGGCCGCGCATCACTTCGGTGGTGTCGCCGTAGCTTTCCAGGGCGGTGTCGTATTCCTTGTAATTGCCGTTCTCATCCTTCGGGATGTACAGGTCGAATTCGCCGATGGTATAGATCTTGTCGTAGTGCAGCGGCTTGCCGTCCTGATCCTTCAGGCCGTCGCGCGGCAGCACCATCAGGGTGCCGCTCATGCCGGACACCACGTGCCAGGGCACCATGCCTTCGGGCGCGCAATGGTAGATGAAGGTGCCGGTGCGGTCCGCCTTGAAGCGCAGCACGACCTGCTCGCCCGGCTTGATCTTGGTCAGCGCGCCGCCACCGAGCGCGCCGGTGGACGCGTGGAAGTCGATGTTGTGTTCCAGCGCATTGGAGGTCGGGTTGATCAGGGTGAGCTGGACGTAGTCGCCCTCATGCACCACCATGGTCGGACCGGGCATGGAGCCGTTGAAGGTCATGGCCTGCATCGTCGTGCCGTTTTCTTCGTCGATGACGATCTTCTTTTCTTCGATGGTCATCGTGAACTCGACCACGCGCGGCTTGGCCTTGGTCGCCTGCTCGTGCTCCATCACATGGGGCGGCGCGACGAGCACGGGCTTGATGTGCTCCAGCTTGTCGGCGGGGTCGGCCAGCGCCGCGCCCCCGGCCAGCAAGGACGCCAGAGCGGTGGCGGCCATACACAGACGAAATACCTTCATATTCAACTCCCTGATTTGATGTGTCGTCTTGTTTCGACGTTGCCATCTTGTCATGCCCTGGGTTAACCCTCATTGCGCTGGATCAAGCCGATTCAGGCAACGTTCAGACTTCATGGAAAGTGTTGATATGTCGCAAACATTCCCGGCCGCCGGCGGCGCGTCCCAGCGCCGGCGGCGGCCCGTCGCGATCATTCTTCCCGCACTAGGCGGAAGCCCAGGTTGGACGGCGGCAGGCCGATGGAGCAGGCGCCGTTGCGCGGATCGCGGATGAAGTCGGCCATGGCGGCGATGTGGGCGCCCGCTAGGATGCGCACGCCGCAGTTCTCGCGCGGCGCCAGCGGCAGCGCGCCCACGCTGTGGCTGGCGAAACAGGTGTCGGTCCATTCCCAGACGTTGCCGCCCATGTCGCTCACGCCCAGGGCGTTGACGCCGAAATGCCCGAAGGGCTGGGCGGGCTTGATCCGGCCCCGGCTGCGGACGATCTCGCGCTCGTACTCGGCCAGCCAGCGCACGGCGGGATCGGCGGGGTCCGAGGGCAGGGCGCCCTCTTCACGATAGCGGTCGGCGGCGGCGCGCACCCACTCGGCGTAGACGGGCAGCCGCCAGTGCTGGCCGGTTTCCCGCGACAGCCAGGCCGCGTAGGCGGTGGCGTCGGCCCAGCTGACGCCCACGGCCGGCAGGTCGGGCGAGTCCAGGTCCCTGAAACCCTTGTCCAGGCGCTTGCAGGCGCCCGCCTGCACGCAGCGCGCATATTCCGCCTGGCTGACCTGGCGGCGCATGATGACGAGGCCGTCCGCGACCCGGCCCTGGACGCGGGGCGCATCCACCGGCCGTCCCTGGTCCAGGAATTCGCCGGCCGCCTGATAGGTGAATTCGCCGCCCGGGATGGGGACGACGTCGATGGGGGCGATGGCGGCGGCTCCGGCCGCCGGCGGCATGCCCGCCCCGAGGGCCAGCAGCGTCGCCAGCAGGCCGGCGCGCGCCGCGCGGCTCAGGCAAGCGACAGGGGAGGATCGGGACAGCGGCATGAGGGGGACTCCGTTTCGGATGACCCCTTCATTGGAACGCAGGAGCGGGCTCCCGCGCCTTGTGGTGCGTCAATGAGACGCCGGATCAGCACCCCCGCCACTGCGGCGGACGCTTCTGCATGAAGGCGTCGATGCCTTCGCCCACGTCCTCGGCCAGCATGTTCTCCGCCATGACGCCGGCCGCATAGTCGTAGGCCTGGTCCAGAGGCAGGCCCAGCTGCCGGTAGACCATGGCCTTGCCGATGCGCACCGCCACCGGGCTCTTCGCCAGGATGGCGTCGACCAGCCCTTGCACGGCCCGGTCCAGTTCGGCGTCGGGCACGGCATGGTTGACCAGGCCGCGCTCGGCGGCCTGGCGGGCGCCGATGAACTGCCCCGTCACCAGCATCTCGAAGGCGTTCTTCAAGGGCACATTGCGCGTCAGCGCCACCGCCGGCGTGGCGCAGAACAGGCCGACGTTGATGCCGGACACGGCCAGCCGCGCGCTTTCGGCGGCCACCGCCAAGTCGCAGCTGGCCACCAACTGGCAGCCGGCGGCGGTCGCGGTGCCGTGGACCCGGGCGATGACCGGCACGGGGCAGCGCGCGATGGACTGCATCAGCCGGCCGCAGCGGCCGAACAGATCGCGGTAGTAATCGCGGTCGCCGGCGTGGCCGCGCATCTGCTTCAGGTCGTGGCCGGCGCAGAAGGCGCGGCCGTTAGCGGCCAGCACCACGACCCGCAGGCCGGTGTCGTCCATGCAGGCGTCGAAACGCGCCTGCAGCGCCGCCAGCATTTCCTCGGACAGCGCGTTGAACTGGTCGGGCCGGTTCAGCGTCAGCGTCAGGACACCGTCGCGGCGTTCATCCAGCACCGGATCGTTCGAGGCTTGCGTCATGTCGTGCGTCTCCTTGATGGCAGGCGGCCGTCCAGGCCGCCGAAAAGATCTCCGCCAGCCGGTTCCCGGTCGCGACCAGGTCGGACTCGATGCCGCAGGCCCGCAGATCGACCGTCTGCAGGCCTTCGTAGCCGCAGGGATTGATGCCGAGGAAGGGATCGAGATCCATGGCCACGTTCAGGGCCACGCCATGATAGGCGCGGCCGTTGCGGATCTTGACCCCCAGCGCGGCGATCTTGGCCAGAGCGTCGCCCCGGGGCCGCGCCAGCGCCGACTGGGGCACGTAGATGCCGGGGGCGCCGGGCTTGCGGCAGGCGCCCGCCACGCCCAGCCCGGCCAGCAGGTCGAGCACGGCCTGTTCGAGCAGGGAGACGAATTCCCGGACGAAGACCCCGTGGCGGCGCAGGTCCACCAGGGTGTAGAGCACGACCTGGCCCGGTCCGTGGTAGGTGACCTGCCCGCCCCGGTTGCAATGCACCACCGGGATGCCGTGCGGGTTCAGGATGTGTTCCGGCTTGCCGGCCTGGCCCAGGGTGTAGACCGGCGCGTGCTCCACCAGCCAGAGCTCGTCGGGAGTGTCGTCGTCGCGCCGCTCGGTGAAATCCTGCATGGCCTGCCAGACCGGCAGGTAGGGAGCGGGTCGGTCCAGCCAGCGCGCCTGCATGACCATATGGCGGCCCCGCGCCTACAGCACCACGGACACCATCTCGTGCCCGTGCAGGGCGCGGTACAGCGCATCCAGCTGCTCGCGCGAGACGACACGCACCGTCAGGGTCAGGCCCAGGTAATTGCCGCTGGCGCTGGGACGGATTTCGATGGTGGATGGATCGAAGCCGGGGTCGAAGCCGAGCGCCACCTCGGCCATGACGCGCGCGAAATCGTCGTGCGCGCGCCCCATGACCTTGATCGGAAAGTCGCAGGGATAGGTGATCAGGGAATCTTCGGGACGGATCGGTTTCATGTCGCCATTATTCGAACAACAGGCGGATCTTGTCCAGCAGCCGGCCGAAGAACCCGGCCTCGTCCACCGAATGCAGCACCAGCAGCGGCCGCTGTTCCAGTTCCTTGCCGTCCAGGCTGATCACCAGCGTCCCGGCGCGGGCACCCTCGGTCAGGGGCGCCATCAGCGGCTGGGTGTAGCGGGCCTCGGTCTTGATGTCGTCGGCGCGGCCGCGCGGCACCGTCACCCACAGGGCCTCGGGCAGGCCCAGTTCGGCGGTTTCGGTCGCGCCTTCCCAGACCCGCGCGGACACGGCCGGCTTGCCCTTGTCCAGCAGCTTGACCGTGTCGAAGTTCTTGAAGCTCCAGTTCAGCAGCTTCAGGCTGCTTTCGGTGCGGGCGGCATCGCTGGCCGCGCCCACCAGCACCGACACGACGCGCCGGCCGTCGCGCAGCGCCGTGGCCACCAGGCAGTAGCCCGCCGACTGGGTGTGGCCGGTCTTCAGGCCGTCGACGGTGGAATCGGCCCACAGCAGGCGGTTGCGGTTGCTCTGCTTGATGTTGTTGTAGGTGAATTCCTTCTGGCTGTCGTAATGCCGGTACTGCGGGAAGCGCTGGACCAGTGCCCGCGCCAGGATCGCCAGGTCCTCGACCGTGGTCATGTGGTCGGGATCGGGCAGGCCGGGGGCGTTGGTGAAGTGCGTGTGCTTCATGCCCAGGGCCTTGGCCTGCTGGTTCATGAGCGCGGCGAAGGCCGATTCGCTGCCGGCGACGGCCTCGGCCAGCGCCACGGTGGCGTCGTTGCCCGATTGCACCAGCATGCCCTGCAGCAGGTCGTCCACCGACACGTCCGTGTTCGGGTTGACGAACATGCGCGAGCCCTCGGTCTTCCAGGCCTTTTCGGAGATGTGGACCTTCTGGTCGAGCTTCAGGCGGCCGCTTTCCAGCGCCTCGAAGATCACGTAGGCGGACATCAGCTTGGTCAGGGACGCCGGCTCGACGGCTTCCTGGGGATTCTGGGCCGCGATGATCTGGCCGCTGGTGGCGTCCAGGGTCAGCCAGGCCTTGGCGCCGAGGGTCGGGGCGGGAATGTTGGACAGGCTGCTGACCATGTCGACCCCGGCCGGGGCCTGGGCGGCCGCCGGCGCGGCGGCGGGCGCAGGCGCGGGGGCCGCCTGGGACCAGGCCGCGCCGGACACCAGCAGCGAGCAGGCCAGCGCCAGGGGCGCCAGGCGGGAACGACGGAGGAGCGGCGTGAAGGCATTCATGGGCATGAGCGGCGGAAAGATTGGGTGATGAACGACAAGCGCCCATTATAGGCAGCACGAAAAACCGTCACGCCCGCGCGGCCCGGCCAATTCGAGACAAAACGCAAGCAACTGAAACGACATGCCCCCGGCCGCGCGGACGCGATTCCGGCGGCACGCCGGGCCCGCGGCCGGCTACAGCCCGGCCAGCCCGGACTGGACGATCCGGCGCAGGATCAGCAGCTTGCCGTGGAAGAAATGGCCGGCGTCCGGCACGACCGTCATGGGCAGCTGATGCGCCCGGGCGAAATCCATGCCCTCGGACAGGGGCACGACCTCGTCGTGCTCGCCGTGGATCATGAGCGTGTCGGGCGGCATGGCCAGGGGCCGGTGGCGGAAGCGCTCGACCGCGCAACCGATCAGCATCAGGCGGGCCGGCAGCGGCAGGCCCCGGTCGGCCAGCTCGGCGTACAGCTGGGCGGCCACCGCCGAGCCGAACGAGAAGCCCGCCAATATCCAGGGCCCCGAGGACGCCTGCGGCCAGGCCTGGAAGACGTGCTCGACGACGGCCGCCATGTCGGCCGTTTCGCCGACCGCCCGGTCGAACACCCCCGCCGACGCGCCCACGCCCCGGAAATTGGGGCGGATGGCCAGCAGCCCGTGCTGCACGCAGGCGCGCGACACCGTGGTGACGACCTTGTTGTCGCGGGTGCCGCCATGCAGCGGGTGCGGATGCAGCACCAGCGCCCAGCCCGAAGGCGCGTCTTCCGGGTGATCCACGGTGTACTCGATCAGGCCGGCCAGCCCCTGGCACGTGGCTTGTTCTGTGCGTAAACTCATGGCTGCTAGGGAACCTCAGAATAAGTCGAGCGGAAAGCGGACGCTGCGGATCGGGATGGGATGCAAGGCGCGAACCGCAGCCATAGCCGTAGCTATGGCGAGGATGAGCAACGCCGCAGACCGCCCGAGTCCGCAGTGTACGCGACGTGAGGACTTGTTCAGAGGCTCCCTTGGATTCTCCAGTCTGCTCCAGATCCCATTCTACCCATATGACCGGCCCATTCCCCGATCCCGCCTGTGTCCTGCCGCCTCCCGAGGCCATGGCCGGCGCCCTGCGCGAAGCCCTGCCGCAGTTCCGCCAGGTGGACTGGACCGAACAGACCGGTTCGACCAACGCCGACCTGCTGGAACGCGCGCGCCGCGACGGCGGACCGCCGGACCGGCCCTGGCTGCTCGGCGCGCACCTGCAGTCCCAGGGGCGCGGACGCGCGGGGCGCACCTGGCAGAACCGCGTCGGCGCCAACCTGATGTTCTCCTGCGCCTTCGACGTCTTCCTGCCGGCCCGCCAGCTGCCGACGCTGGCGCCCCTGATCGGCATGGCGACCTGCCAGGCCCTGCGCGCGCGCCTCGGCGCCCCCCACCGCCCGCGCCTGACCATGAAGTGGCCCAACGACCTGCTCTGGGACCAGGCCAAGCTGGCCGGCATCCTGATCGAATCCACCCGCTCGGGCACCGCCCAGGCCGCCGACCATCACCTCATCATCATCGGCATGGGCCTGAACCTGGAAGACGCCCGCGCCCTGTCGCAGTCGCTGGACCGGCGCATCGCCGACTGGGCCGAAGTCGCGGTCGACGACCCCGTCGCCGCGCGCGCCACGGCCACTGACCTGGCCGCCTGCGCCGCCCGGTCCTGGTACGACGCCCTGAACGACGCCACCGCCCGGGGCTTCGCCGACCTGCCCGCCCGCTACGCGGAAGTCGACGGCCTGGCGGGCCGCATGCTGGACGTGCTCGACGACGGCCGCCTGCGGCACACGGGCGCGGCCTGCGGCATCGACGCCGACGGCCGCCTGCTGCTGCGCAACGCCGCCGGCGTCCAGGCCATCTCGGTGGGCGAGATCTCCGTGCGGCTGCAGCGATGATCCTGCTGATCGACGCCGGCAACACCCGGGTCAAGGTTTCCTGGCTGGCCCCGGGCGCGGACCGGCGCAGCGCCCCGCCCCTGATCCTGGAACACGCGGAACTGCCCGGCCTGGCCGCGCGCCTGGACTTCGCGCCGCGACGCATCCTGGGATCCAACGTCGCCGGCGGCGAAGTGCGCGAGGCCCTGGAACGCGCCTGCCGGGCCGCCTGGGGCCTGCCCGTGCGCTGGCACGACGCCCGCGACGGGCACGACCGGCTGATGAACGGCTACCGCCAGCCGGCCCGGCTGGGCGCCGACCGCTGGCTGGGCCTGCTGGGTCTGCTGCGGCACGTCCGCGACGAACCCGCCTGGCGGGCGGGCGCCCCCTGCGTCCTGGCCAGCTTCGGCACCGCCACCACGATCGACACCCTGGCCTGGCGCGCGCAGCCCGACGGCGCGTGCCGCCCCGCCTTCATCGGCGGGCTGATCCTGCCAGGGGCGGCCCTGATGGCCCGCAGCCTGTCCCAGGGCACGGCCGGCCTGCCGCTGGCCCGGGGCGAGCCCGCCGACTTCCCGACCGACACCGACGCCGCCATCGCCAGCGGCATCGCCGCCGCCCAGGCCGGCGCGCTGCTGCGCCAGCGGCGGCTGGCCGCCGACGCCTATCCCGGCACGCGGCCCTTGCTGTTCGTCAGCGGCGGCGACTGGCCGCGCGTCCAGGGAGAACTGCGGGCGGCGCTGTCCCGCGTCGATCCGGACGGGACCGACCCGCCGCGCTGGCTGGACAGCCCCGTCCTGGACGGACTGGCCAGCCTGGCGGCCTCGAACGGCTAGGCCGGCTGGCGACGCACGAAACGGCCGCCCCGCTCCGGCAGCACGCCATCGGCCTCCGTGTAGCCGAGCACCCCGTTGACCCAGACGGCCTCCACGCCCTCGCTGACCCGCATGGGATCCTCGAACGTGGCGGTGTCCCTGATGCGGTCCGGATCGAACACGACCACGTCGGCGGCCTTGCCCGCGGCCAGCACGCCCCGGTCGCCCATGCGGAAGCGCCGCGCGGACATGCCCGTCATCTTGTGCACCGCCTGCGCGAGGCTGAGCACGCCCTTCTCCCGCCAATACTGCGCCAGCACGCGCGGGAAGGCGCCCCACAGGCGCGGATGCGGGCGCTCGTCGTTGGGCAGGCCGTCCGAGCCGATCATGGACAGCGGATGGGCGATGACGCGCCGCACGTCGTCCTCGCGCATCTGGAAGTAGCAGGCATTGCCGGGCTTGAGCCGGACGCAGGCCTCGTACTCGCCCACGCCCCATCCGGCCGCGATGTCGCGCAGGTAGCGCCCCGCCGCCTCGGGATGCGGTTCGCTGCGGGTGATGAGGATGTCGATCACGCCGTCCACCAGGTCCTCCCGCAGCACGGTCGATCCCGCCGTGTAGGGATACACGTCCATCGCCAGTTCCTGCTGGCCGGCGAGCCGGTCCACCAGCGGCAGGGTCTGCAGGGTGCGGCCCCAGTTGGCCGCGCCCGCGCATTTGTGATGCGACAGCACCAGCGGCAGTCCGGCCTGTCGGGCGGTGCCCGCGGCCTCCATCATGGCCTCCAGGATGCCTTTCAGTTCGTCCCGGATGTGCGTGGCGTACACGCCGCCCCGCTCGGCGGCCACGCGGGCCACAGCGACCAGTTCCGGCACGTCGGCGGCATAGGCCTCGCGGTAGAAGACGCCGCTGGAAAGCCCCAGGGCGCCCGCGTCCATGGCCTCCCGCATGTCGGCGGCCATCGCGGCGCGCTCCTCGGCATTGGCGGGACGGTCCAGGTCGGCCACATGCTTGATGCGCAGCGCCGTATGGCCCAGCAGCGCGGCGACGTTGATGGCGGGGCGGGCGGCATCCACCGCCGCCGCATAGTCGCGCAGAGTGGTGTAGCGGTATTGCCGGTCGCCCAGCAGCGACAGGGGCGCGGGCGGACGCGGCGTGACCACCGGCGCGAGCGAGATGCCGCAGTTGCCCGCCACCACCGTCGTCACGCCCTGCGAGATCTTGGGCAGCATGTCCGGCGTGTTCAGCACGGCGGCATCGTCATGCGTGTGCACGTCGATGAAGCCGGGCGCGATCACCTTGCCCCGGCAATCATGCGTCCGGGGCCGATCGTCCATCCAGGCCCTCGCATCGGCGCGCGCGTCGCGCTCCCGCTCGGGATACACCGCGACGATGCGATCCCCCTGCAGCCACACGTCCCCCGTGAACGAGGGTTCGCCCGTGCCATCGACCACGGTGCCGCCCTTCAGCCACACTCTGCCGCTCATCGTCATTCCACCTTGCGGCGCGCCTTCGCGCCGACCGTTCCGGACCTGCTTTCCTTGCCGTCGCCATGCCGCGCCTGCACGGGCTGCTGGAACCCCATGTACTCGTAGCTGTCGAAGCCGTGTGTTTCCAGCAGGCGCTTGTATTGCTGCATGTCGCTGACCACGCGAGGCCCCAGGATCTGCGCCAGCCGCACCATCAGGATCTCGATGACCATCAGGTGCGCCAGGTAGGCTTCCGTGCCCACGCGCATCACCGCGTCCTGCGGCACCGAGACCGGCAGCAGCAGGTCGGCCAGCTCGGCCAGCGGAGTGTCGGGCTGGGTCAGCGCCACGACGGTGGCGCCATGCTCCCGGGCGAACCGCGCCGCCTCCAGGGTGTAGGGCATGCGGCCCACGTGCGAGATCACGAAGGCCACGCCGTCCTTGCCCAGGGTGGACGCCGACACCAGCTGCTGGTGCGCGTCGAAGATCGCGTTGGCCGTCAGCCCCAGGCGGAACAGGCGGCTTTGCAGTTCCTGCGTCATGAAGGACGACGCCGCGCCGACGGAATAGCAATCGATGCGCGAGGCCCGTGCCATCGCGGCGGCCACCTCGTCGATCCTCGCCGGGTCCAGACTGCGCCCCAGATGGGTCAGCGCGCTGGCGGCCGCATGGGTGATCTTGCTGATGACCGCGTCGGTGGGATCCTCGGCCTCCACGCTGCGATGCAGGTGCGAGCCCGACACCGCCAGCGTCTGCGCCAGTGCGACCATGAACTCGCGCACCGAATCGAAACCGAAGCGGCGGCACATGCGCACGATGGTGGGCATGGACACGCCGGCCTGCGCGGCCAGTTGCTCCACCGTGGCGAGCACCGCGGCGCCCGGATCCCGCAGGATCACGTCGATCACCTGGCGCTGAGCCAGCGGCAGGGCGTCCTTTTGTCGCTGCAGAAGCTGCAGGGTCAGCATCGGGGCTGTCATCGGCATGATGTCACCGGCATGATTCAGAATCGCGTCTCGATCGCGTCGACGATCGTCCAGTCATCGTCCACCACCGGCATCCAGCGCCACTTGTCGAAGGTGGTGCAGGGATGGGAAATGCCCAGCGCGACCCGGTCGCCCACGGCCGGGCCGTCCGCCGGATCGAAACGCAGGTAGGCGTGCTGGTCGTTCAGGGCGCCGATCTTCCAGGACGCGGGCGCCGCCCGCGCCGCCACGGCGCCGCGCGGCGCCCAGCGCTGGGCGGACGGCAGCTCCAGGTCGTAGGAGATGTCGCGCCGGCCGCAGGTCAGCAGCGCCAGGCCCGGCTCGGGCACGGACTGCACCAGGGCCCAGACCTCGAGCGCGGCCCGCAGCGAGTCCCGCAGGCCCCCGCGCTGCTCCACCAGCCTGAGCAGGCGCCGATAATTGCCGTGGTCGTGCGTCACGTAGCAGCCCGAGCGCAGCACGCCCAGGAACGGCCGCGCCAGGCCCGCGCCCTGCAGCAGAGGCACCACCAGATCGAAGATGGCCGAGCCGCCGGCGCTCAGGATCGGCTCGTCCGCGGGCAGCAGCCCCCGGGCGTCGCAGGCCGCGGCGATCTCGACCACGCGGCGCACGAGCTCGGTCACGGCGGGCACGTCATGCGCGCTGTCGCACTGCGCCAGCCCGCCTTCATAGCATTCGATGCCGCCCAGGCGCGCCGACGCGCTGGCATGGATGGCCCGCGCCAGTTCCAGCGCCTCGCCGGACGTCCGCGCGCCGGTGCGCTGGCCGGAGATGCCCACTTCCAGCAGCACGTCGAAGACGCGCCGGCTGCCGCGCGCGCGCGCCCAGTCCTCGATGAGGCGCAGCTGCGCGATGGAATCGACCAGGAACCACACGCGCAGGTCCTCGTGCCGGGCGAGCAGCGCGTCGAGCCCGTCCAGGTCGGCGGGCGCCGCGACCTGGTTGGCGATGAGGGCGCGGCGCAGGCCCGCCTCCAGCCCGACGGCAAGCTGGTGGATCGTCGCGAAGGTCAGTCCCCAGGCGCCGCCCCGCAATTGCAGGTCGAACAGCTGGGGCGACATCGTGGTCTTGCCGTGCGGCGCGAAAGCGATGTGGCGGCTCCGGGCATAGTCCTGCATCCAGCGCACGTTGTGCTCCAGGGCCGACCGGCGGATCACCGCCAGCGGATAGGGCAGGTCGTCCGCGAGCACGTTCCAGCCGCGCTCGGCGATCCGCGAGGCGTGCACGGGCTGCGCCGCGAGCGGAAAGCTCTTGTGGCGGTGATCGATCAGAAAATCCGGATGCATGGTGTGGTTCTCTCTCTCGTTGCGCGCGTTCACCGCGCCTTCCAGCAGGCCTGCAGATGCCCGCCGCCCACGTCGCGCAACCGCATGTCGGCCTGGGCGCAGCGGCTTTCCGCGAGCGGACAGCGGGTCCGGAACACGCAGCCGCTGGGCGGGTTCCTGGGGCTGGGCAGATCGCCCGACAGCAATGGTATCTCGTGGCGCCGGGCCGGATCGGGAATTGGGGCCGCCGCCAGCAGGGCCTGCGTGTAGGGGTGGCGCGGCCGGGCATACAGGGCTTCGGTGGACGCCACTTCGACCACGCGGCCCAGGTACAGCACCACCACGCGGTCGCACAGGTACTCCACCACGTCCAGGTCATGGGAAATGAAGAGCAGCGTCAGGTTCAGGCGCTCTTTCAGTTCGCCCAGCAGGTTCACCACCTGGGCCTGGATGGACACGTCGAGCGCCGAGAGCGGCTCGTCCGCGACGATGAACCGGGGCTCCACCGCCAGGGCGCGCGCGATGCCGATGCGCTGGCGCTGCCCGCCGGAGAACTCGTGCGGAAAGCGCTCCGCGTGCTCGGGCCGCAGGCCGACCTGCTCCAGCAGTTCCTCGATGCGCGGCTGCCGCGCCGCGCCCGGCGCCAGGCCGTGGGTGGACAGCGCCTCGCCCAGCACGTCGCGGATGCGCATGCGCGGATTCAGGCTGGCATAGGGGTCCTGGAAGATGATCTGGAGGTCGGCGCGCAGCGGGCGCAACGCGCGCTGGCCCAGGCGCGCCAGATCGACCTCCCGCGCGCCATGCCGGTAGAGCAGGCTGCCGCCGGTCGGCTCGATCAGGCGGGTGAGCATGCGGCCGATCGTGCTCTTGCCCGAACCGGACTCGCCCACCAGGCCCAGCGTTTCCCCGGGCAGGATGTCGAACGACACGTCCTGCACCGCGCGCACCGCACCGGCGCCGGCGCCGAACTGCTTGCTCAGGTTCCGGATGCGCAGCAAAGGCTCCACGGATGCATGGTCTTGCGTCATGCCGTCTCTCCCGCGCGGATGCAGCGCACCTGGCGCATCGGCCAGCGGTCCGCGTCGATCACTTCCAACGCCGGCATCGCCGCGTCGCAGGCCTCCAGGCGCCGGCCGCAGCGCGGCGCGAAGGCGCAGCCGGGCGGCGGGGCCAGGGGGCTGGACACCTGCCCCGGGATGGCGTCCAGGCGGCGGCGCGCCGCGCCGTCCACTCGCCCTGCGGCGTTTTCCTGTTCGCGCTTGCGCGCCACGCCGGGCAGGCAGCCCAGCAGGCCCCGGGTATAGGGGTGGAGCGGCGCGGCGAACAGGTCATGCACGCTGGCCGTCTCGACGATGCGGCCCGCGTACATCACGGCGATCGCATCGGCGTATTGCGCCACCACGCCCAGATTGTGCGTGATGAACAGGATGCTCATGCCCGTCTCCCGCTGCAGCCGCCCCATCAGCGCCAGGATCTGCGCCTGGATGGTGACGTCCAGCGCCGTGGTGGGCTCGTCGGCGATCAGCAGGGTCGGATCGCAGGCCATAGCCAGCGCGATCATCACGCGCTGGCGCATGCCGCCCGAAAGCTGGTGCGGATACTCGCGCACGCGCTGCGCGGCGGCGGGGATCTCCACCAGCTCCAGCATGCGCCGGGCATGCGCCATGGCGCCGGCCCTGTCCAGCCCCTTGTGCAGGCGCACCGATTCGGCGATCTGCTCGCCCACCGTCAGCACCGGATTCAGGCTGGTCATGGGCTCCTGGAAGACCATGGCCATCTCGTTGCCGCGCAGGCCGCGCAGCGACTTGTGATCGAGCCGGAGCAGATCGACGGCCCGGCCGTCGCGCAGCACGAAACGCGCCTCGCCCTCCACCCGGGCATGCGAGGTCTTGGCGTGCAGGCCCATCAGCGACAGGCTGGTGACCGATTTGCCCGAGCCGGATTCGCCCACCAGCGCCAGCGTCTGGCCGGGCATGATGCGGAAGCTGACGTCGGCCACGCTCTGGATGCGCCCCTCTTCGGTGGCGAAGGAGGTGGACAGCGAGCGCACGTCGAGCCGGGGAGCGCCCTGCGCGGGGGCATGCTCGTGAGTCGTCATGATTTCTGCTTCAGTTTCGGATCGAGCAGGTCGCGCACGCCATCGCCCAGCAGCTGCAGCGACAGGGCGGTGAGCACGATGGCGATGCCGGGCGCCAGGATGGTCCAGAAGGCCTGGTCGGCGTACTGCAGGCTGCCCGTGATCATGGTGCCCCAGGTGGGAATCTCGGGCGGCACGCCCACGCCGAGGAAGGACAGCCCCGCCTCGGCCAGGATCGCGTAGGCGAAGATGAAGGTCACCTGCACCAGCACCGGCGAGAGCAGATTGGGCAGGATGTGGCGCCACAGGATCATCGGCGTGCGCACGCCCAGGGCCTTGGCGGCGTCGACGAACAGCAGCTCGCGCAGCACCAGGGTGGAGGCGCGCACCACGCGCGCCACGCGCGGCGTATAGACGATGACCAGCGCCAGGATCACGTTCCACAGCGACGCCCCCAGGATCGACACCAGGGCGATGCCCAGCAGGATGTCGGGGAAGGCCATCATCGCGTCCACCAGGCGCATCAGCGGCGCGTCCAGCCGGCGGAAGTATCCCGCCAGCATCCCCAGCAAGGTGCCCAGCACCACCGCGCCCAGGGCCGTGAAAAACCCGATCATCAACGAATAGCGGGCGCCGTAGACGATGCGCAGCATGACGTCGCGGCCCAGTTCGTCGCTGCCCGCCCAATACGTCCACGAGGGCGGCTGCAGCCGCATGCCGATGTTCATGTCGCCGGGATCGGCGCTGGTCAGCATGGGGTAGAACACCGCCGCGGACACGGTCAGCAGCAGCACGACGGCGGAGGCCAGCACGATCCGGCGGGAAAACAGCCGCCGCAGGGTCCTCGCCCGGCGCGCGCGCGGCCCGCCCGCGGGCCTGCCGGCCGACGGAGCCGCCGGAGCGGCGCAGGACGGCGCGCTCATTGCCCGCCCTCCAGCCGGATGCGGGGATCGACCACGGTATAGAGCAGGTCGATCGCCAGGTTGATGAACACATAGATCGCGGCGATCACCAGCAAAGTGCCCTGGATCACGGGGTAGTCGCGGCGCAGCACCGCGCGCACCACCAGATTGCCCACGCCGGGCAGGTTGAAGACGGTCTCCGTCACCACCGTGCCGCCGATCATCAGCGCCAGGGTCAGCCCCAGCACGGTGACGATGGGCACCAGCGCATTGCGCAGCACGTGCCTGAGGAGCACCACGCCCTCGGACAGGCCCTTGGCGCGCGCGGTGCGTACGTAATCCTCGCCCAGGATGTCGAGCACCGAGGCGCGCGTGAAGCGGATCACCAGCGCCGAATTGAGCACCCCCAGCACGATGGCCGGCAGGAGCAGGTGCTGGACGCGGTCGCCCAGCGGCGCCCCCGGATCGCCATAGCCCGAGGCCGGGAACCAGCCCAGGTGCACGGCGAAGACCTGGATCAGGATCAGGCCGAACCAGAAGCTGGGAATGCTGGCGCCCAGCATGGCCACGGTGCTGACGATCTGGTCGGCCCGGCTGCCGCGCCACACGGCGGCCGCCATCCCGCAGGGCACGCCGATGCCCGCCGCGATCGCCACCGAGAACAGCGCGAGGAACGCGGTCGGCTCGGCCCGCCCGGCCAGCGCCTGCAGCACCGGCATCTGCAGGAAGATCGACTGCCCCAGGTTGCCGCGCAGCACCTGGCCGACCCACAGCGCGAACTGCGTGATCAGCGGCTGGTCCAGCCCGTACTGCACGCGCGCGGCGGCGATGTCGGCGGCCGTGGCCTGGTCGCCCAGCAGCAGGGCCACCGGGTCGCCCGAGGCCAGGCGGGTGAGCAGGAACACCAGCACGGCGACGATGGTCAGCACCAGCGCCGCGCCGCCCAGGCGCTTGAGCAGGAAATGCAGCATGATGGCCCCCGCGTCCGCCTTACCTGGCGGCGAGCGAGGTGTTCCAGAAGAACGGCCAGATGGCCGGCGTATAGCCTTGCAGGCTGGCCGAGCGGGCCGACAGCCCGTTGAACCGGCCCACCTCCACGAACGGCACCTCGTGATACACCAGTTCCTGCACCTTGCCCCACAGCGGCCCGCGCTTGGTCACGTCCGGCTCGCTGTTGAAGGCCGCCAGCGCCGCTTTCTTGGCGTCGGTATCCCACCAGCCGGGCGCGCCGTCGCCCAGTTGCGGCGGCGACAGCATGGGCTCGGGAAACTGCCCCGAGTGCGTCACGTAAACGTCCCACAGCTTGGGATCGTTGCGGCGCTGCACCAGCGTCGCCCAGTCCACCACCATCAGATCGGTCTTGAAGCCGGCGCGCTTGAGGTGCTCGGCCATCACCAGCGCCATGTTGTAGTGGAACTCGTACTGGCGGCTGACCATGATGCGGACCGGCTCGGCCTTGTAGCCGGCCTTGGCGGCCTGCTCCTTGGCCAGCTTCGGGTTCTTCTGGTTGTAGAGATCGGCGCCCGCGTCGGAATAGTACGGCGTGCCCTTGGGGAAGAAATTGGGCTCGGCGATGAAAAAGCGCTTGTCGCCAAAACCGGCCTGCAGCATCTCGGCCTCGCCCATCGCGGTCTGCACCGCCTGGCGCATCGCCTGGCTGGCCAGCACGCCTTCCTTGGTGTTGAACACGATATAGGGAAAGCCGAAGTTCTTCGTCAGGATCGGCACCACGGCGGGCCCGGCCTTGTCCAGGCGGCCCATCGACTCGACCTGCAGCAGGTCGGCGTAATGGAACTGGCCGGCGAGCACGCCCTCCAGGCGCGTCGTCGCATTGGGCACCGGCACGAAGCGCAGTTCGTCGAGCAGCGCTTCCCGCTTGCCGGCGTAGCCGCTGGCGGGCTCGGAGCGCGCCGCGTACTGGTCGAAGCGCGCGAGCACCGTGTACTGGTCGGGCTTGCGCTCCTTGAGCCGGTAGGGTCCGGTGCCGACGATTTCCGTGAGCGGACTGGCGATCGATTCCTTGGGCATGACGCCGGCCATGCCGCTGGGCATGGCCAGGTGCGCCAGCAGCGGCGCATAGAGGGTCTTGAGCTGGATTTCCACCGCCAGCGGACCCTTGGCGGCGATCCCGGCCACGACCTGCCCCACGGCCTTGCCGCGCGCGGACACCTCCATCCAGCGCCGCAGGGAGGCCACCACGTCGTCGGCGCCCATGTCCTTGCCATTGTGGAACTTCACGCCCCGGCGCAGCGCGATGGAGTAGACCTTGCCGTCGTCCGAAATGGCGGGCATGGCCTCGGCCAGCATGGGCTGGATGTTCCACTGCGCATCGAAAGTGTAGAGCGGCTCGTACACGTGCTGCATCACGGTGCCCACCAGATCGGTCGGCGTGGCCATCGGATCCAGGCTCTGCGGCTCGCCGATCATGGCCAGGTTGGCCGCGCCGCCCCGCGTACCTTCCAGCGCCCACGCGGCTTCCAGGGGCAGGCTCATACAGCCGGCCCCCAGCAAGGCGGAAACCAGCAGGCGACGACGCGTCATTTGCGGAAACAGGGGATGTGCGTTCATGGTGCAGGCGCCTTCCATCGAGTCAGACGATTGAGGAAAATAAATTACATCCACAGCAGATAAAAACCGTTCTATTATTTAAAAAAGTGTTTTTTCGTGCCGTTGATGTAATGTTCTTACAGAACAGGAGCTGATGTCATGCCGGTAATTACCCTAGGTCAATCCCCCGTCGCGTCCGACCGCCTGGCGCGCCCGCTCTCGCCCGCCGTGCGCGCGGGCGATTTCGTCTTCGTTTCAGGCACCGTGCCCACCGACGACCAGGGCCAGGTCGTGCCGGGCGGCATCGAGGCGCAGACCCGCCAGGTGTTCAAGCGCCTGGAAGACGCGCTGGCGCTGGCGGGCTGCACTCTGCGGGACGTCGCCAAGGTCAACGTGTGGCTCGACGACGCGCGCGATTTCGGCAGCTTCAACCGCGTGTACATGGAATGCTTCGGCGATCATCGCCCCGCCCGCTCCACGGTGGAATCGCGCCTGATGATCGACGCCAAGGTCGAGATCGACGTGACGGCCTACAAGCCGCTGTAGGCCCTTCATCCGCATCCCGTCTCTCCCCATGTCCGACACGCCGACGCCGCGGCCGCGCGGCCCGCAGGACGCCCGCCCCCGCCTGCTCGCCATCGACTGGGGCACCACCTCGCTGCGCGGCGCGCTGATCGACGCGCGCGGCCGGATCGCCGCGCGGCGCGCACTGCCGCACGGCATCCTGCAAGTGGCGCCGGGCGACTTCGCCGCCGCCTTCGAGCGGCACTTCGGCGACTGGCTCGGACAGGCGCCCGACCTGTGCCTGCTCTCGGGCATGGTCGGCAGCCGCCAGGGCTGGCGGGAGGCGCCCTACTGCCCCTGCCCCGCCGGCTTCGACGCGCTGTGCCGGGCGCTGTCCTGGCTGCCCGCCGTGAACGGCGTACCCCTGGCCATCGTGCCCGGCATGAGCCTGGTCCCGCCCGGCGGCGTGGACCCCGTCGCCGCCGTGCCGGACGTGATGCGCGGCGAGGAGATCCAGGTGATCGGCGCACTGCGGCTCATGCGGCGTCGGGACGGCCTGCTGGTGCTGCCGGGCACGCACAGCAAATGGGTGCGCGCGCAGGACGGCGCCATCGCCCGCTTCAGGACCTTCATGACGGGCGAGCTGTTCGCCCTGCTCACCCGGCACTCCATCCTGAGCAGGACGGTGGACGGCCAGGCGCCGCTGGACGAGGCCGCCTTCGCGCAAGGCGTGCGGCGCGGCCTGCGGGACGAGGCGCTCGGCCACCTGCTGTTCGGCGTGCGCGCGCTCGGCCTGTTCGACGCGCTGGACCCTGCGCAGGCGTCCAGCCATCTCTCGGGCCTGCTGATCGGCCAGGAACTGCGCGACATGCGGCCCGCCGCCGGGGACACGGTCGCGCTGATCGGCAACGACGCGCTGGCCCTGCGCTACCGCCTGGCCCTGGCGCAGCTATCCTGCGACACGGTGGTCTTCGGCGACGAGGCCACCTGGGCAGGCCACCAGGCCATTTACGAACATTGGATGGAGACCGCCGCATGACCACCGCTCACACACCGCACCGGCGCTATGCCGAACTCAAGGCCCGCCTGCCGCTGATCGCCATCCTGCGCGGCCTGCGGCCTTCCGAGGCCGTCGACATCGGCCAGGCGCTGCACGACGCCGGTTTCTCGCTGTGGGAAGTGCCGCTGAACTCGCCCGATCCGCTGGCCAGCATCGCGGCCCTGCGCGCCGCCTTCCCCGACGCGCTGGTGGGTGCGGGCACCGTGCTCACTCCGCAGCAGGCGCGCGACGTGCACGCCGCCGGCGGGCAACTGGTCATCTCGCCCAACTGCGATCCGGAAGTGATCGCCGAGACCATCGGGCTCGGCATGGTCAGCCTGCCCGGCATCCTGACGCCGACCGAGGCCTTCACGGCGCTCGCGCATGGCGCGCACGGGCTCAAGCTCTTTCCCGCCGAGCTGGCCTCGCCCGCCGTCGTCAAGGCCTTGCTGGCCGTGCTGCCCCGGGGGTGCGACCTGTTCCCCGTGGGCGGGATCTCCGCCGGGACGATGGGGCCCTGGATCGCGGCGGGAGCCACGGGGTTCGGGATCGGTTCTTCGCTGTACAAGCCCGGGAAGAGCGCGCAGGCGGTCCGGGCGGACGCGCTGGCCTTCGCGCGGGCATGGAAGGCGCCGCGGGCGGCTTGAAGACGCGCCGGCACGCACGCCGCCAGGATGCGGCGGCCCGGAGACCCGCTGATATACTGGCGACGTTCCTTTTTTCCATCCGGGCCGACGCATGCGTTTCCTGCTGACCCTCGCCGTCATCGCCAACCTGGCGCTGCTGGCCTACGGACAAGGCTTCTTCGGCCCGCCGCCGGCCGAGCAGGGGCGCACGCCCCGGCCGCTGTCGCAGCGCAATCAGCAGGCCCTGGTCCTGGGCGCACCCATTCCTCCTGTCTTCACCCCCTGATGAAACCGATCCGCAAAGCCGTCTTCCCCGTCGCGGGTCTGGGCACCCGCTTCCTGCCGGCCACCAAGGCCATGCCCAAGGAAATGCTGCCGGTCATCGACAAGCCCCTGATCCAGTACGCCGTCGAGGAAGCACTGGCCGCCGGCATCACGGAACTGATCTTCGTCACGGGCCGCCACAAGCGAGCCATCGAGGATCACTTCGACCGCATGCCCGAGCTCGAAGCCGAACTGGAATCCAAGGGCAAGCAGGCCTTGCTGGAGACGATCAGCACGATCCTGCCGCCGCACGTCCACTGCATCTACACCCGCCAGGCCCAGCCGCTGGGCCTGGGCCACGCCGTGCTGTGCGCCGAGCCCATCGTCGGCAACGAGCCCTTCGCCGTGCTGCTGGCCGACGACCTGCTGGACGCCGGCACCTCCGTCACGCGCCAGTTGGTGGACGCCGCCCACCAGCACGACGGCAGCGTGCTCGCCATCCAGACCATCGACCCGGCCGATTCCCGCAAATACGGCATGATCGCCGGCACGGCCATCGACGCGCGCAACACACGGGTCGAGCGGATCGTGGAAAAGCCCGAACCGCGGGACGCGCCCTCGGACCAGGCCGTCGTGGGCCGGTACATCCTGGAACCCGAGATCTTCGACCACCTGCGCCGCACCCGGGCCGGGGTCGGCAGCGAGATCCAGCTGACCGACGCCATCGCCGACCTGCTCAAGCAGCGCCGCGTGCTGGCCCACCGCTACGACGGCACCCGCTACGACTGCGGCAGCAAGGAAGGCTTCTTCCAGGCGACGATCGCGCTGGGCAGGAAGTACCACGGGCTGGAACCGGCCTGAGCCGCCGGGCCGGTTCGCACGCTGGATTCAGGCCAGGAGCCGCCCGGCCATGCGCCGGGACGCCGCCTCAGGTCCCGGGCGGGCGCCGCGGCGTCCGCGCCAGCAAGTCCTCGATCCCGTCCACCACGCGCGCCACCGCGCCGGCATGCTGCCGGACCCAGTCCCGGGCGGCCTCGCCCATGCGGTTCAGGCCGGCGGGATCGTCCAGCCACCGCAAGGCCTGGCGCACCGCCTGGGCCGGATCGGCCGCCCGCGCGATGGCGCCGGCGGCCAGGGCGTCGCCGACCGCCTGCTCGAAATGGGCCGTGTGCGGCCCCACCAGGACCGGCCGCCCCTGGGCGCTGGCCTCGATGAAGTTCTGCCCCCCCAGCGGCGCGAAGCTGCCGCCCACGATCGCCACCTGCGCGCAGGCGTAGTACCAGGCCATTTCGCCCAGCGTGTCGCCCAGGATGACGGCGGCGTCCCGGCACGCCTCGACGGCCGTGCTGCCGTCGCCGCCCAGTTCCAGCAGACGGCTGCGCCGCACGTGGGACAGGCCGGCGGCCCGCAGCAGGGCGGCGGCGGCATCGAAGCGCTCGGGATGGCGCGGCACCAGGATGAACAGCAGCGGCCGGTCCGAATCGTCGCTCCGGGCGCGCCGCTGTTCGAGCTCGCGGCGGATGGCCTCGACGAAGGGCGCGTCCTCGCCTTCGCGGGTGCTGGCGATGACCACGATCCGCCGGCCCAGCCGGGCGGCGAACCCCGCGCCCCGGTCCATCCGTTCGCGGTCGAGCCGCAGGTCGAACTTGAAATTGCCCGACACGGCGACCTGCCGCGCGCCGGCCCGCTCCAGCCGCCGGGCGTCGGCCAGCGACTGGGCGTAGGTGCGCGTCAGCGCACCGTAGGCGGGCCGCAGCAGCGCGCCCAGCCGCAGCGTGACGCGCAGAGAGGCCGCCGACATGCGGGCGCTGGCCAGCACCAGCGGCACCCCGGCGCGCCCGGCGGCATGCACCAGGTTGGGCCAGACCTCGCGTTCGATCAGGACCCCGACCGCCGGACGGTGATGCCGCATGAAGCGGCGCGTCGCCCCCGGAAAGTCGTAGGGCAGCCAGTCCTGGCGCAGCCGGCCGTCGGCCAGTTCCGCCGCATAGACGCGCCGGCCTTCGGCCCGGCCGGTCGCCGTCAGGTGTGTCAGCAGCACGCGATGCCCGCGATCCAGCAGCGCCCGGATCAGCGGGTGGGCGGCCCGGGTCTCGCCCAGGCTGACCGCATGGACCCAGATGGCGCCGGGATCGCTCGCGGCCCGTCCGTAGCGGCCGAAACGCGCGGCGCCCAGCACCGACCACCGGCCGCCCGCGCGGCGGGCGCGCAGGGCCATCCAGCCCAGCAGCAGGGGGGACAGGATTCGCAGCAGCAGGGAATAGAGTCCGCGCATCAGGCGCTCCCGCGCGACCGAGCCGCTCCCGGCACGCCGCTCACTCGGCCCCGCCCATCGGGGCGGGGGAATCCGCCCGGGGCGGGTCGGCGCGGGCCTCGTCCAGGGCCTCGGCGATCGCGGCCCGCACGCGGCCGGCGTCGGGCGCCTGGCCGCGCTCGCCCAGGCTGGCGGTGTAGGCCGGCCCCTGCAGCGGCGTGCGCACCGGGGTCGAGGCCTTGTAGATGCCGATGGTCGGGCGGCCCAGGCCGGCGCTCAGGTGCGTCAGGCCGCTGTCCAGGCCCACCATGATCCGCGCCCGGGCGAGCTGGTCCGCCACCTGGCGCAGGCCCATGCGGGGCAGGACGGCCGCGTCCGCCCGCCCCCGGATCAGTTCGCGCGCGCGCGCCTGCTCAGTCTCGTTGCCGGCCAGCAGCCGCAGCGCCAGGCCGCGCCCCTGCAGGTCGTCGAAGACCTCCCGCCAGTCGGCGTCCGGCCAGAGCTTGTCGTCGCGGCTGGCCGAGGGCATGATCAGGGCGGCCGGTTCGACCGCCACCCCGTCGGTCAGGGCGCCCAGGCCGAAGTCGGGCGGGCCTTCGACCGCGTAGCCGAACGCGGCCGCGGCCAGGGTCCGCTGGCGGACGATGGCGGGCTGCCAGAATTCCACCCGGTGGCGCACGTCGTAGAACAGCGAGGCCAGCGGTTCGCGCGCGGACTTCCAGTCCAGGCCGTGGCGCACGCCGCGCGCCTGGCGGACCAGCCAGATGGATTTCATCAGGGCCTGCATGTCCAGGACGACGTCGTAGCGGCGCGCGCCCAGGGTGGCGCGCAGGGCGGCGCGCTCGCGGCGCGTGTCGGCCGCCCACCAGTGCCTGCGCCAGCGCCGGTGCGCGACCGGGATGACTTCGCGCACGGCCGGGTGCCAGGACGGGATTTCGGCGAAGGCTTCCTCGGCCAGCCAGTCGATCGAGGCGTCCGGCACGTGCCGGGCGATGTCGCTGATGGCGGGCAGCATGTGCACCAGGTCCCCGAGCGAGGACGTGCGTACGATGAGGATGCGGGTCGTCATGGCGCGATTATAGGGCCGCCCATGACGCCGGGAAGGAGCGCCGCGAGGGCGTGCTACGATCGGAACACACCCCGCCGCCCGCGCCGGCCGGCCCCCCGGACGGCTGGACGCGCACCCCGCGCGGCCCGCTGGAGACCCACCGATGACCTGTTACGCCCTGGGGGACCTGACCCCGCACATCGATCCGTCCGCCTTCGTGGCGGCCGAAGCCACCCTGATCGGCGCCGTCACGCTGGAGGCCGGCGTCAGCGTCTGGCCCGGCGCCGTGATCCGCGCCGACAACGAGCCCATCGTCGTCGGCGAGAACACCAGCATCCAGGAAGGCGCCGTGCTGCACGTGGACGCCGGCAAGCCGCTGCGCATCGGCCGCAACGTCACCGTGGGCCACCAGGCCATGCTGCACGGCTGCACGGTGGAGGACGGCGCGCTGATCGGCATCCAGGCCGTGGTCCTGAACGGCGCCGTGATCGGCCGCCACAGCCTGGTCGGCGCCGGCGCGCTGGTCACCGAAGGCAAGACCTTCCCGGAACGGTCCCTGATCCTGGGCTCGCCGGCCAAGGCGGTGCGCACCCTCGGCAACGGGGAAGTCGCCGGCCTGGAAGACAGCGCCCGCCACTACGTCGAGCGCGGGCGGCAGTACCGCGAGACGCTGCGCCCGCTGTAGCGCCCGGCGCGGCGCCCCGCAGCGCTACGTTCGCTGCAGGCCGCGATACAGGCTTTCGTAGCGCGCCACCATGGCGGGCACGGCATATTCCCGCGCCGCCATCTCCCGCGCCCGCTCGCCCATGGCCCGGGCGGCCTCCGGATGGTCCAGGACCCAAGCCACGCGCCGCGCCAGGGCCGCGGCGTCGCCCGCCGGCGCCAGCAGGCCCCGGTCGGGCGCCAGGATCTCGCGATGCCCGCCCACGTCCGTGGCGACCACCGGCAGCCCGGCCAGGCAGGCGTCCAGCACGCTGGTGCCCAGGGCTTCGAAGCGCGAACTGCTGACATAGGCCTCGGCCAGCGCCAGCGCGTCGGCCACGCGGGGCTGGAAGCCGGCGAAACGGTAGTGATCCTCCAGGCCCAGTTCGGCCACGCGCGCGCGCGCCGCGCCGGCGGCCGCGCCATCGGCGCCGCAATGCAGGCACAGCACGTCCGGGTGGTCGCGGCGCAGGACCGCAACCGCCTCGATCAGGGTGAGCGGGTCCTTTTCCGGGCTGAGTGCCGCCGCCGTGACCAGCACGCGCCGCCCCTCCAGGCCGAAGCGCGTCCGCAGTTCGCGCATGCCTTCGGGATCGGCCGGCATGGCCTCGACCGCGCTGGGAATGACGGTCACGGACAGGCCCAAGGCCCGGGGCGCCGCCGCCGCGGCCTCGCTGATCGCCACCAGCGCGTCGGCGCGCGCCCATTTCCAGCGATGGCGGCCCGCCGCGCCCGAGTCATCGAACGCCGTGCGGCGCGTGAACACCAGCGCGGCGCGCAACAGCGGCCGCAACGCCGCCAGCAGGCTCATGGCCTGGGCCGTCTGCGCGTGCAGCACGTCGTAGCGCCAGCCCGCCGTCAGCAGGACGAGCGCCAGGCCCGGGGCGCCGCCGCAGCCGAGCACCGGGATGCCCTCGGCGGCGGCGCGCTCGGCCAGCGGCCCGCCCGCGCGTGCCGCCAGGGCGACCTCGTGGCCGCCCGCGCGCAGGCCGCGCAGGGTCAGCAGGGTCTGGCGTTCGCCGCCCCGCCAGCCCTTTTCCAGGTTCAGATGCAGGATGCGCATGCAAGTCCGGACAACGCGCTGACTAAGACTTCCGCGTCGGCCGTTTCCAGCCCGGCACGGACTGCTGCCTGGCCCGCGACAGGGTCAGTTCGCCCGCGGGCGCGTCCCGCGTCAGCGTCGTGCCCGCGCCCAGCGTGGCACCCTTGCCCACCCGCACGGGCGCGACCAACTGGGTGTCCGAGCCGATGAAGGCATCGTCCTCGATCACCGTCTGGAACTTGTTGACGCCGTCGTAGTTGCAGGTGATGGTGCCCGCGCCGACGTTGACGCGCTCGCCGATCTCCGCGTCGCCCAGATAGGCCAGGTGATTGGCCTTGGACCCCCGGCCCAGCCGGGTCTTCTTCAGTTCGACGAAATTGCCCACGTGGGCCTCCGGTCCGATGTCGGCCCCCGGCCGCAGGCGGGCGTAGGGCCCGATCCGGGCCGCCTCGCCCACCCGGGCGCCTTCGACGTGGGTGTAGGCGTCCAGCGCCGTGCCCGCCCCGATGCGCGCGTCGCGGATCACGCAATGCGGCCCGATGCGCACGCCGTCGGCCAGGTGGACCTCGCCTTCGAAGACGCAGCCCACGTCGATGAAGACGTCGCGCCCGCACGTCAGCGAACCGCGCAGGTCGAAGCGCGCCGGATCCGCCAGGGTGACGCCCTGCTCCAGCAGCACGCGGGCCTGCTCGCCCTGCCAGATCCGTTCGAGCTGGGCCTGCTGGACGCGGCTGTTGACCCCCAGGGTTTCCCAGCCCGCCGACGGCTGGGCGTGCGACACGGGCACCCCGTCGGCGACAGCCAGGCCGACGATGTCGGTCAGATAGTATTCGCCCTGGGCGTTGCGGTTGTCGATCCGTCCCAGCCAGTCCCGCAGCGCCGCCGTGGGCGCGGCCAGGATGCCGGTGTTGACCTCGCGGACGGCGAGTTCGTCGGGGCCGGCGTCCTTGTGCTCGACGATGCGGCGGATGCGGCCCTGGTCATCGCGCACGATGCGCCCGTAGCCGGCGGGATCGGCCAGGGTCTCAGTCAGCAGCGCCAGGCCTTCGCCGCGCGCCTGGAGCAGCGCGCGCAGGGTGTCCGCGCGCACCAGCGGCACGTCGCCGTAGAGCACCAGGCTGACGTCGTCCGCGCCGCCTTCCAGCAGTTGCGGCAGGGCCTGCATCACGGCATGGCCGGTGCCCAGCTGGGGCTGCTGCAGGGCGAAGCACAGGTCCTGCCCGGCGAAGGCCGCCTGGACCCGCTCGGCCCCGTGGCCGGTGACGACCACGATCCGGTCGGGCGACAGGGCGCGCGCCGAATCCAGGACGTGGGCCAGCATGGGCTTGCCGGCGATCGGATGCAGGACCTTGGGCAGGTCGGACTGCATGCGCTTGCCCAGTCCGGCGGCCAGAATGATGATGTTCAGCATGAAGAAACGTGTGGGAGTGGGTGAGTCTGGACACGGGGCAGTCCCTGCGGACGGCTCCGTGCCCGACGGACCGGAGCGCCTTGCAAGGCGCGACGTGGATGAGGCGTCACAATTCGAAGAGGGCTCCAGCCTGTCGAATCCGAGCCGCCTACTGGCGGCGGGCGGTCTTCTTGGCCGGCGATTTGCGCGCGGCGGCCGGTTTCTTGCGGGCCGGGGCGCGCTTGGCGGCGGGAGCCGCCGCCTGCTCGGCGGATTCGGCCATGCCCTGCAGGCCGGCGGCGGTCGCGCTCGCCAGCTGGTCGAACTGCTGCTGCACCAGGTTCCACCAGTCGCCCGCCGCGCGGGCGTAATCCGCGCCGGCCGTGTCCGCCTTGTCGGCGGAACCGGCGGCCGCCGCCGCGCCCGGGAAGGCGCCGCCGGCGAAGGATTTCAGCGTGCTCAGGGTGCTGCGCTGGATTTCCATGCCCTGGATGGTGTTGGCCAGCATCGTGGCGTTCAGCTGCAGCCAGTTCTGCACCGTCTGCAGCTCGCGGATGCGCCGGTCGAGGTCCTCCAGCGACATCGGCGTCAGCTGCGCGGCGTCCAGGCCGCCCGCGCCCGCCATGTTCTGCCAGGCCTGGCGCATCATGTCCAGGCCGGCGAACAGCGGATTGCGGGCGGCCTCGCCCTGCTGTCCGAAACCGGGCAGCACGAAAGGATTGGTGGAGTCTTGCGCCATGATGGATTGCCTCCGCCGGCACCATGCCGGGATGATTGAATCAGGGGGTCGCCCCGCCGGACGCGGCCCGCAGGCGGTGCCGCAGCGAATCCAGGATGGCCAGCTCGGCTTCCAGCGTGAAGGCGCCATGGGTGATCATATCCCACAGTTCCGGCATCGCCAGGCAGCGGAATTCCAGGACTTCGCCGTCCATGTTGCGAGGCGAGGCGCCGGCGTCCAGCACGCAATCGCTGAGCAGCACGTTCTCGACCTGGTAGCCGTCGTCCAGGCGGCGGTGCATGCGCAGCACCGTGCGCAGCGGCCCATGGCCGGCCAGCGCTACGGCCGGCAGGCCGGCCTCTTCGAGGGTTTCGCGCAACAGCGCGGATTCCGGATCCTCGCCGGCGGCGACCAGCCCGCCCGCCAGAGTGTCCCACAGGCCGGGGTCGGTGGACTTGTCCAGGGCGCGGCGCGCCACCCACAGGCGCCCGTCCGGCGACCAGCCGTTCAGGTGGACCGCCTGCGTCAGCAGGCCCAGGGGCCGCACGGCGCCGCGTTCGATGCGCCCCAGCGGCCGGCCTTCGGCCATGACGTCCAGCAGTTCGTCGCGCCAGGCGCGGATGCAGCCCGCGTCCCGCAAGGCCAGCGCCACCCCGCGCAGCACGGCGTCGAGGCTCAGCCGCGCGGCGGGCGCGGCGGTGAAATGCACGGCTTCGGGTTCGACGTGGACGCCCGGCAGGCTGGCGACGGCGGCCAGCGCGGCCGGACCGATCCAGCCTCCGACCCGGCCCGCGATGGTGGCCGGCCGGGCGCCGGCGGGCGGCAGTTGCTGGGCGCGCCGGACCAGGCGCGCATTGCGCGCCAGGAGGTCGTCCAAGGCAAAGGCCGCTGAAGAGGAATCCATCCGCGCATTGTAGTGGATGAGTCCGGACACGGGGCAGTCCCTGCGGACTGTCCCGTGCCGGACGAATCCGAGCGGCTTGCAAGCCGCGAGGTGGATGAACCCGGGGACATTGGCAGTCCCTGCGGACTGCTCCGTGCCGGACGAATCCGAGCGGCCTGCAAGCCGCGAGGTGGATGGATGCCACGGCTGGAGATGCCTCCAAGCCTGACGAATCTGCGAATCCTCGCACGGCGGGGATTGGTGGAAACCCGGAAAAGCCGATGAACGGGAGAGGAACCCGCCTGTACAAGCCGTGGTCAGTGGCTATAATCCCTTCAGGTTTATAAGGGTACCCGGGCCGCAGCTACCGCGATTCATTTTACGGCCTGGCGATCCATCCATGTGTGCAGGACCCGGTTGTTCCCTCGCTTTTCTTTGACGAAGGTCAACCGACCCTGAAGAAATACACGCCAACCAAAGGGACAACATGAAGATGGTCAGAGGGTCGTTGGGCATGATCGCGCTGTCGTGGGCGACAGCCGCCGGGGCACAGGTTCAGGACATGCCGGGGGGCCCCGCGGTCAACCAGCTGAATCTCCACACCGGGGTCACGCCCATCGCGCGGGAAATCTATTCCCTGCACTGGATGATGCTGATCATCTGTACGCTGATCTTCATCGGCGTGTTCGGCGTGATGCTGTATTCCATCATCCGCCACCGCAAGGACAAGGGCCACAAGGCCGCCAAGTTCGAGGAACACATCGGGCTGGAGCTCACCTGGACGGTGATCCCCTTCCTGATCATCGTCGGCATGGCCATCCCGGCCACCCGCACCGTGGTCGCCATGAAGGACACCACCAGCGCCGACCTCACCATCAAGGCCACCGGCTACCAGTGGAAGTGGGGGTACGAATACCTCGACGGCCCGGCGACGGGGGTGCGCTTCCTGTCGAACCTGTCCACGCCGCAGGACCAGATCGACGGCAAGGCGCCCATCGGCAACACCTACCTGATGGAAGTCGACCACCCCATGGTGGTGCCGGTCAACCAGAAGGTCCGCGTCGTGCTGACGGCCGCCGACGTCATCCACTCATGGATGGTGCCCGAACTGGGCGTCAAGCAGGACGCCATCCCCGGCTTCCTGCGCGACACCTGGTTCCGCGCCGACAAGCCCGGAATCTACCGCGGCCAGTGCGCCGAACTCTGCGGCAAGAACCACGCCTACATGCCGATCGTGGTCGAGGTGAAGTCCCAGGAAGACTACGCTCAGTGGGCCGCGCAGCAGAAAACGGCCATGGCGGCCGCCGCCGAGGACCCGAACAAGACCTGGTCCAAGGACGAACTGATCGCCAAGGGCAAGGAAGTCTTCTCCACCACCTGCGTGGCCTGCCACCAGGCCAACGGCCAGGGCATCCCGGGAACCTTCCCGGCCCTGAACGGGGACGTCAAATTCGTGCTGGCGCCGATGAAGGGCCAGATTGAAACGGTCCTGAACGGGCATCCGGGCACGGCGATGGCCGCCTTCCGCGACCAGCTCAGCGACACCCAGATCGCTGCGGTCATCACCTATACGCGCAACGCGTGGGACAATGCCGGCAAGGGCCCCGACCCCGTCGTCCAGCCCTCGGACGTCAAGGCCCTGCGCTGATCCGGACCGCACCCCACACGGCGAATTCACACGATATTTCCTCGCGCCGCCCGGACGGCGGCGCCCCCAGGAAGGAGGCATTCAATGAGCAGCGTCACGGTCGACCACATTCCGCCCCACGCCGGGCATGACGAACACGCGCACCACGTCCCGCACGGCTGGCGGCGCTGGGTGTTCGCCACGAATCACAAGGACATCGGCACGATGTACCTGATCTTCTCGTTCTGCATGCTGCTGGAGGGCGGCACGCTCGCCCTGCTGCTGCGCACGGAACTGTTCGAACCCGGCATCCAGTTCTTCCAGCCCGAACTGTTCAACCAGTTCACCACCATGCACGGGCTGATCATGATCTTCGGCGCGATCATGCCGGCCTTCGTGGGCTTCGCCAACTGGATGATCCCGCTGCAGATCGGCGCCTCGGACATGGCGTTCGCGCGCATGAACAACTTCAGCTTCTGGCTGCTGCCGGTGGGCGCGATCCTGCTGACGACGTCGTTTTTCGTGCCGGGCGGGGCCAACGCCTCGGGCTGGACCATGTACGCGCCGCTGTCGCTGCAGATGGGCCCGGGCATGGACTTCGCCATCTTCGCCGTGCACATCCTGGGCGCGTCGTCCATCATGGGCGCGATCAACATCATCGTCACCATCCTGAACATGCGCGCGCCGGGCATGACCCTGATGAAGATGCCGCTGTTCTGCTGGTCCTGGCTGGTCACGGCCTACCTGCTGCTGGCCGTGATGCCGGTGCTGGCCGCCGCCGTCACCATGCTGCTCACCGACCGCCACTTCGGCACCCACTTCTTCAACGCCGCCGGCGGCGGCGACCCGGTGCTGTACCAGCACGTGTTCTGGTTCTTCGGCCACCCCGAGGTCTACATCATGATCCTGCCGGCCTTCGGGATGGTGTCGCAGATCGTGCCGACCTTCGCGCGCAAGCGGCTGTTCGGCTACGCGTCGATGGTGTACGCCATCTGCGCCATCGCCATCCTGTCGTTCCTGGTGTGGGCGCACCACATGTTCACCACCGGCATGCCGGTCACCGCCCAGTTGTTCTTCATGTACGGCACGATGCTGATTTCCATCCCCACCGGGGTCAAGGTCTTCAACTGGACGGCCACCATGTGGCGCGGTTCCATGACCTTCGAGACCCCGATGCTGTTCGCCATCGGCTTCATCTTCGTGTTCACCATCGGCGGCTTCACCGGCCTGGTGGTGGCGGTCGCGCCGATCGACATCCAGGTCCAGGACACCTACTACGTGGTGGCGCACTTCCACTACGTGCTGGTGGCCGGCTCGCTGTTCGCCCTGTTCGGCGCCACCTACTACTGGCTGCCGAAATGGTGCGGCCACATGTACGACGAGCGCCTGGGCAAGTGGCACTTCTGGATGACGATGATCTCGTTCAACGTCACCTTCTTCCCGATGCACTTCCTCGGCCTGGCCGGCATGCCGCGCCGCTACGCGGACTACGCCGCCCAGTTCACCGACTTCCACCAGATCGCCACGATCGGCGCCTACTGGTTCGGCCTGTCGCAGCTGCTGTTCGCCTACATCGTGATCAAGGCGTTCCGCGGCCACGGCGCCCCGGCGGCGGCCAAGCCCTGGGAAGGCGCCGAAGGCCTGGAATGGACGGTGCCCTCGCCCGCGCCCTACCACACCTTCGTCACGCCGCCCACCCTCGAGGCCGGCCGCTGAGGGCCCCCGACATGACGCCCGAGCAACGCCGCCGCAACCGCCGCACCGGATGGATCCTGGCCTTGTTCGCCGTGGCCATCCTGGTCTGGACCTTCGTGCGCGCCAATCTGTACGGGATCGCTTCATGACGGAATCGCGCAACACCTTCCTGCGCTCGATGCGCACGGTCGCCTGGGCGTTCCTGGGGCTGCGCAAGCGCTCCGGCCACGACGAGGACCTGTCGCACATCCGCCCCTCGCACCTGATCGCGGCGGGCCTGGTCGGCGGGGCGGTGTTCGTATTGCTGCTGATAGGGGCCGTGCGCCTGGCGACGGCCTGAAGACGGAAGATCAAGAGGAGAGACAACGATGACGACAGCCCACACGGCCCACGCCGGCGAGGCCCCCTACTACTACGTCCCGCCGGATTCGGTCCACCCGATCCGGGCCAGCCTGTGCATGCTGGCCACCCTGGTCGGCGCGGCCCTGTGGGTCAACAGCTATGCGATCGGCCCCTGGCTCTGCCTGATCGGCATCCTGTGCATGTTCGTGGTGCTCTACGGCTGGTTCGGCGATGCCATCCGCGAATCCGAAAGCGGCATGAACAGCCAGCGCATCGACCACTCCTACCGCTGGAGCATGACCTGGTTCATCTTCTCCGAGGTCATGTTCTTCTCGGCCTTCTTCGGCTCGCTGTGGTACACCCGCGAGGTCACCACGCCGTGGCTGAGCACCCTGGACGCCCAGACCCTGCTGTGGCCGGGCTTCAGCGGCGCCTGGCCGAACCAGGGCCCGGCGGGCACCATCGCGCCCTTCCAGACCGTGGGCCCGTTCTGGCTGCCCACCATCAACACCGCGCTGCTGCTGTCCTCCGGCGTCACCCTGACCATCGCCCACCACGCCCTGCGCGCGGCGCATCGCTCCAGGGCGATCTTCTGGCTGGCGCTGACGGTGATCCTGGGCTTCGCCTTCGTCGCCTGCCAGGCCTACGAATACCATCACGCCTACACCGAGCTGAACCTGCGCTTCACCTCGGGCGCCTATGGCGCGCTGTTCTACATGCTGACCGGTTTCCACGGCTTCCACGTGATCCTGGGCGCCACCATGCTGACCGTGATCTGGCTGCGGCTGGTACGCGGGCACTTCACCGCCGAGCACCATTTCGGCTTCGAGGGCGCCGCCTGGTACTGGCACTTCGTGGACGTGGTCTGGCTGGGCCTGTACATCTTCGTGTACTGGCTGTAGCCGATCCGCGGGGAAGCAAGCAGGGTCCGGCGTCAGCCGAAGCCGCTCTTCACCTCGCGGCTCGCAAGCCGCTCGGATTCACCCGGCGCGGGGCGGTCCGCAGGGACTGCCCCGCGTCCGGGTTCATCCCACCCGCAGCCCCGTCGCATTGATCCAGCCCAGGGCATGCGCCAGCAGCAGGAACAGGAACAACAGAATCGACAGCCCCACCCGCCACGTCAGGGCCCAGGCCATCCGGTCGGTGCGACCCCGGTCCTGCATGAGATACTTCAAGGCCGATCCCAGGCTGACCAGCACTCCCAGGAACAGCACGACGATCAGGATTTTCATGGGCATTCCCCGCAATACCAGGATGTAAGCATCGTATGACCCAGCAGCAACCCGCAACCCGCACGAAGGCCGTCCTGGCCCTGGTCCTGCTGGTGCTGCTGGGCGCCGCCTGCATCGGGGCCGGCCAATGGCAATTGCGCCGCGCCCATGAACGCGAAGCGCTGCTGGCTGCCATCGAGGCGGGCCGGCGGGCGCCGGCCCAGGCGCTAGACGCGCAACACCGCGATGGTCCCGACTGGCACCCGGCCAGCGCCCGCGGACACTGGCTGAACCCATTTACTGTACTCCTCGACAATCGCAACCTCAAAGGCCGGCCCGGCCTGTGGGTGGCGACCCCGCTGGAACTGCAGGACAGCCCCGGCACCGCCGTGCTGGTGCTGCGCGGATGGGTCGCCCGCCCGCTGCCGCCCGCGGCGCTGCCGGACCTGGGCGCGGCCGCCGGCCCGGTCCTGGTCCGGGGCACGCTGCTGCACCAGGTGCCCCGCCTGTTCGACCTGGGCAGCCTGACCGGCCGGCCCGGCACCGCCCTGCCCGAACCCTTCCCCGCCGCCGACGGCCGCCCGCCGCGCATGCAGAACCTGCCGCTGGACGCCCTGGCGGCGGCCACCGGCCTGGACCTGCTGCCGGTCGTGCTGCAGCAGGCGCCCGCGCAGGACGCAGGCCTGATCCAGGACTGGCCCGGCCCCTCGACGAACGCCGGCCAGAACTACAACTACGCCCTGCAATGGTTCAGCTTCGCCGCGATCGCGCTGATCGCGGCCGGCATCACGGCCTGGCGCACCCTGCGCCGCCCCCAACCTCCCTCGCACGCATGACGACCGCCCCCGCCCGCACCCGCTCCATCCGTCCCCTCGTCGCCATCCTGCTGGTCAGCCTGGCCCCCATGGTGCTCGCCCTGCTGGCCTACTACGTGCCGTCCCTGGGCCTGCGCCCCGACACGCGCACGCGCTACGGCCAGCTGATCGAGCCGCAACGCCCCATCCCCGGCGACCTGGCCCTGCGGGACGAACAAGGCCGGCCCTACGACCTGAACCGGCTCAAGGGCCAGTGGCTGCTGATCAGCGCGGGCCCGGGCGCCTGCCCGGAATCCTGCGTGCGCGGGCTGTTCGTGCTGCGCAATTCCCACGCGAGCCAGGGCAAGGAAGTCGACCGGCTGGAGCGCGTCTGGTTCATCACCGACGACGCGCCCGCCGCGCCCGTGGTCGGCGAAGCCTACGCAGGCACGCACGTCCTGCGCGCCGACCCCGCCCGGCTGGCGGCCTGGCTGGCCCCCGACGCCGCGGATCCCGCCGCCGCCCTGGCGCAAGGCCTCTGGATCGTCGATCCCCTGGGCCACCTGATGATGCGCTTTCCCGACGCGACGCAACCCGAGGCCGTGCGCGACGACATCCGCACGCTGCTGAAGAATTCCCGGATCGGCTGATGAACCGCCCGGCCGCCGCTCCCGCGCTTCACTCCGCCCCGCGCGCCGCCGGGCCGGATCGGCCCCGCCTGCTCGCGCGCTACCGCAGGCTGGTGTTCCTGGCCTGGTTCCTGACGCTGGACCTGATCATGTTCGGCGCCTTCGTGCGCCTGACCGATTCCGGCCTGGGCTGCCCCGACTGGCCCGGCTGCTACGGCCATCTCAGCCCCCTGGGCGCCGGGGACCACATCCGCGCCGCCCTGGAGGCCATGCCCTACGGCCCGGTCAGCGCCTTCAAGGCCTGGATCGAGATGATCCACCGCTACGCGGGCGCCATCCTGGGCATGATGATCATCGCCATCGCCGCGTGCGCCTGGCGCCTGCGCCACCTGCCGGGGCGCAGCCCGGCGCTGGCCTTCGGCGTGCTGGCGATGGTGTGCGTCCAGGGCGCCTTCGGCGCCTGGACCGTCACCCACCGGCTGATGCCGCTGGTGGTGACCACGCACCTGGTGCTGGGCATGAGCCTGCTGGCCCTGATGACCTGGCTCGCCGCCCGGGAGAAGTCCCACGACCCCGTTCCCGCCGATCCGGGCGCCGGCCGCGCCTGGATGATCCTGGGGCTGGCCGTGCTGTTCCTGCAAGTGGCGCTGGGCGGCTGGGTCAGCACCAACTACGCGGCCCTGGCCTGCATGGATTTCCCCACCTGCCACGGCGCCTGGCTGCCGCCCATGGACTTCCGCGAGGGCTACGCCCTGCTGCGCGGGCTGGGGCAGCTCTCGTCCGGCGAGCTCATCTCCCAGGACGCGCTCACCGCCATCCACTGGACCCACCGCAACTTCGCCTTCCTCGTCATCGCCCTGCTGGGCGCGCTGGCCTGGCGCTGGCGCCGCACGCCCGGCCTGGCCGGCCCGGCGCGCCTGCTGCTGGCCCTGCTGGCCCTGCAGCTGCTGACGGGGCTGACCACGATCTTCTTCCAATGGCCGCTGCCGATCGCCGTGATGCACAACGGCGGGGCCGCGGGCCTGGTCCTGGTGGGCGTCACGCTGCTGTGGCGCCTGTCCCGGGCCGGAAAACCCGCCCGCCCGGGCAGGGAAACCCATTAGCCGCGGCGCGCCCCGAAGCGCCTAGAATGCAAACATGACCACCACCGCCGCCGCCCCCCGCCGTTCCCCTTCCCTGCTGCGCCAGTACCTGGCCCTGACCAAGCCGCGGGTCACGCAGCTGGCCGTGTTCTGCGCCGTGATCGGCATGTTCCTGGCCACGCCCGGCCTGCCCGACCCCTGGCTGGCCCTGTCCGCCACGGCGGGCATCTGGCTGCTGTCGGCGGCCGCCTTTTCCATCAACTGCCTGGTCGAACGCGAGACCGACGCGCGCATGCTGCGCACGGCGCGGCGCGGCACGGCCTCCGGCCAGATCGGCAGCCACCAGGTCCTGCTGATGGCGGGCATCCTGGGCGGAGCCGGCATGTGGATCCTGTACACCCAGGTCAACGCCCTGACCATGTGGCTGACCTTCGCGAGCTTCGTCGGCTACGCCCTGATCTACACCGCCATCCTCAAGCCCCTCACGCCGCAGAACATCGTCATCGGCGGCCTGTCGGGCGCGATGCCGCCGGCACTGGGCTGGGCCGCCATGGCCAACGCCGTGCCGGCCGAGGCATGGCTGCTGGTGCTGATCATCTTCATCTGGACGCCGCCCCATTTCTGGGCGCTGGCCCTGTACCGCCACCACGACTACGAGAAGTCCGGCCTGCCCATGCTGCCGGTCACGCACGGGCAGAACTTCACCCAGCTGCACATCCTGCTCTACAGCATCGCGCTGTTCGCGGCGTCCGTGATGCCCTACGTGGTGCGCATGAGCGGCCCCGCCTACCTGGCTGCCGCCTGCCTGCTCAGCGGCCGCTTCGTGTGGCAATCCCTTGCGCTATATCGAAGCTACTCGGACGCCAGGGCGCGTAAACTGTTCCATTATTCGATCCTGTACCTGGCGCTGCTGTTCGCCGCGCTGCTGCTGGATCACTGGGTCGGCCTGGTTCTGGGGAACCTCTGAACGAGTCCTCCCGGCCCGACCCGGCGGAACCCCGACCCGGGCACGCGCCTCGGCGCCGCCCGGGCCGATTCACCGACCTGGATGATGGATCATGCCGTTCTCAATCCCGCGCCGCCGGCTTCTGGCCGCCGCGCTCTCCTCCCTGCCCCTCGCCCTGGCCCTGCCGGGCTGCACCTCGAAAGCCGAGCCCCTGCCCTTCGAGGGCAACGACATCACCGGATCCCACCTGGGGCGCGATCTGGACATGACCGACACCACGGGCCAGCGGCGCACGCTGGCGGACTTCCGGGGCAAGGTCCTGCTGGTGTTCTTCGGCTATACGCAATGCCCCGACGTCTGCCCCACCGCCATGGCGCAGGCCGCCCAGACCATGCAGCTGCTGGGCGACCAGGCCCGCGACGTGCGCGTCATCATGGTCTCGGTCGACCCCGCGCGCGACACGCCTGACATCCTGGGCGCCTACGTGCAGGCCTTCGACCCGTCCTTCATCGGCCTGACGGGCACCCCCGAACAACTGGACAAGACCGCGCGCTCCTTCAAGGCCTTCTACGCCAAGGAACCCGGGCCGACACCCGAGCACTACGCCATGAACCACTCGTCGGCCTTCTACCTGATGGACCGCGAGGGCGAGGCCCGCGCCCTGCTCGGGCCGTCCCTGACGCCCGAGGACGTGGCCCACGACATCAAGCTGCTGCTGTAAGGTCAGGCCGCCGTGGGCGGCGCGCCGGCCGGGCTCGCCGCATCCGGTTCCAGTTCCGCGGTGCCGGCCTCGCCCGAGGCCAGGGCCTCCTCCGCATCGGCCGGCGCTTCGGCCGCCGCGATCCGCTTGAAATCCGGCAGGGGCTCGTGCTGGCGCTCGCCGGACTCGAACTGCTGCCAGACTTCCACCGCCCGCAGGCGCTGGCGCACGATCAGGTCGATCTTCTCGCGCAGCATCGGGTATTGCTGCTGCAGGCGCTTGAAATCGCGCTCCTGGAGCATCAGCAGGCGGCTGTACCCCAGCGACCGCGCCCGCGCCTGGAAATCGTGATCCATGGCCAGCGCCATTTCCCCGAAGATCTGGCCGCTGCCCAGTTCGGCCGTGGTGCCGTCCGGCAGGTCCAGGACCACCGCGCCCGAGGCCACGAAATACATGGCGCGGCTGCGCCCGAACCGGGTGGGGATCGACTGGCCCGGCATGACCAGGCGGGGCTTGAGCACTCGGCGGATGGCCGCCATGGTGCGCTCGTCCATGCCTTCGAACATCGACACCCGCTGCACCAGCGCCGCCGCGCTCATGGTGATGTCCAGCACGCCGCTATCCTCCAGCGCCCCCCAGCGCATGTCCGCCTGCTGGATCAGGTCGGAATAGGTTTCCCCGCTGATGAGGTTGTGCGCCAGCATGTCGCGGTAGCGGATGCGCTCCATGGCGCGCGCCATGCGCGCGAGATAGGCTTCCTGGAGGTGCTGGGCGTAATTGGGATATTGCAGCGCCAGGGCCTGCAGCGCGCCTTCCAGCAGCGTCAGGCGGCGCTGGTGCGCGGCCACGATGATTTCGGTGACCTCCGGCCCCAGCAGCGGCTGCACGTCGGTCTTGGCGAACTGGATCAGGCGCCGCGCCACGGACCACTTGCACATCAGGTTGGTGAACCGCTGGGCCAGTTCGCGCACCAGCCAGTTCTCCCAGCCGGTCAGGTGATGCAGGCGCAGCGCCAGCTTCAGCGCGCGCGAATAGCGCAGGTCGCCGTCGATCGCGGCCTCGAAGCCGCGCAGGCCGCCCGAGCGCACCGCGTCCCCCAGCCGTTCGGCGCGCGCCAGCAGGGACTCGGCCGTGCGCCAGTCCACGACCTGGGCCTTGAGGGTCTCGAAGAACATCTCTTCCTCGCGGCCCGCCAGCATGCCCATGCCGACGGCGACCTTCTGGTCCAGGGACAGTTGATGCACCTGCCCGGCGTCCACGCCGGCCTGGCTGGCGTCGAACACCGCGTGCAGGCGCTCCAGCACCTCGCTGCCGATGTGCTCGTTGTGGGCGATGTCGTCGATCTTCAGGCGCAGGGCCTCGAGTTCGACCACCTGGGCCTGGTCGCGCAGGGTCCGGTCCACCGGCGAGAGCTGGTTCAGCCCCAGCCGGTGGATCAGCGGCCGCAGGGTCAGGCCGTTGATGAACAGGGTCATGAGCACGAAGCCGGTCGTGGCCACCGCGATGAACTGCCGCGCCTCGTGGGGCACCGCCGGCTGTTCCGTGACGGCCAGGGCCAGGGCCAGGGACACGGCGCCGCGCAGGCCGCCCAGCAGCATCACGGCCCGGTAGGACGGACTCACCTCGGTGCTGAGCCGCAGCCGCCCCAGCAGGGGCAGCAGGCCGTAGACGATCACCGCGCGCGCGCACAGCGTGACGATGAACACGACCAGGATCAGCAGGACTTCCATCCAGGTGATTTCCGCCATCATGCGCGGAATCAGCATGGCGGCGAAAAGGAAGATCAGGGAATTGGCCCAGAAACCGAATTGCGCCCAGGCGCCTTCGAGCTGCTCGAAGGTCGTGGGCGACATGCGCGTGCGGCCGCTGGAGCCCACCACCAGGCCGGCGATCACGGTGGCCACCACCCCCGACACCCCCAGGTAGTGCTCGGCGATGAAGAAGGTCAGGTAGGCCAGCGCCACGGTCAGCGTGACCTCGGCCGTGGGCCAGCCCCGCAGCCAGCGGAACAGTTCGATGGCCGACCGCCCCATGACTAGGCCGGCCAGGCCGCCGCCCAGGAAGCTGACCAGGAAGCCGCTGAAGATGTCCGCCACGGCGGGCGTGGTGCCGCCGAACAGGACGCTGAGCAGCACCGAGTACAGGGCGATCGAGGCCGCGTCGTTGAACAGGGACTCGCCCTCGACCAGGTTCGTGAGGCGGCGCGGCGCGCCGACTTCGCGGAAGATGCCCACGACCGCCACCGGATCGGTGGTGGCCACGATGGCGCCCAGCATCAGGCAGACCACCAGCCCGTAGGTGGAGATCGCCGCCAGCGAAAAGCCGACCGCCACGGTGCAGACCACGACGGCCACGATGGCCATCACCAGGATCGGGCTGATGTCGTCGAGCAACCGCCGCAGGTTCGTCGCCAGCGCCGTCTCGAACAGCAACACGGGCAGGAAGACGAACAGGAAGGTTTCGGAGGAGATCTCGAAGTGCTGCAGCGTATCCAGGAAGTCGGCCACGACGCCCGGCGCCCAGCCGTGCACGTGGATGACGACGCCCAGGACGAAGCCGACGATGGCCAGCAGGACGGAATAAGGCAGGCGCAGACGCCCCGCCAACGGTGGCATGAAGGACACCAGGGCCAGCAAGCCAGCCAGGCCGAACACCAAAAGGCCGATTTTCATGACGAGGAAACGCGTTCAGATCATCCGGGTGATATGTTACAGGCCCGGGGGACCGGCTTTCCAGCAGATGCGGCAAAAAAAAAGGGATGCCAGGCGGCATCCCGTGAACATCCGCTTCGATAGGGAGGGGAAGAGGAGAAGCAGAAGCGGACGACAGAACGGTGAGCCGGCGAGGCCGGCGCGCGCTCATGGAGGGTTGGTCCGGCCGGGGCGCAGAAAGTTCACGCTCGCCGGGAGGAAAAATGCAAAAGAGTGTGACCTGACGCCGGGATGGCTCGCGGCGCCGCCCGGACGGCCGAGGCCTGTCGCCGCCGCGCCACGGAGGCGACGACGGCCGCGCACGGGCTCAGGCGGCCTGGAAGTCCGCCTGCCGCTCGCTCAGGGCGATCCGCAGCTTTTTCAGGGCGGCGGCCTCGATCTGGCGGACCCGTTCGGCCGAGATGCCGTATTCGGCGGCCAGTTCGTGCAGCGTGGCGCCGCCGTCGTCGGCCAGCCAGCGGGCGCGCACGATGTGCTGGGAGCGCGCGTCCAGGGACGACAGGGCGTGTTCCAGGCCCTCGCCCTGCAGCGCGTCCATGCCGCGGCGCGCCAGCACCTGGGCGGGTTCCTGGGCCTCGTCGGCCAGCCAGTCGGAAGGCGCGTAGCGGTCCTCGTCGTCGCCCGGGGCGTCCAGGGCGAAGTCGCCGCCCGACAGACGGACTTCCATTTCGGCGACGTCTTCCGGACGCACGTCCAGCTCGCGAGCGATGTCGGCGACCTGGTCCGGGCCCAGGCTGTGGCCGTCGGGCCGCATGCGGCGCAGGTTGAAGAACAGCTTGCGCTGCGCCTTGGTGGTGGCGATCTTGACCAGGCGCCAGTTGCGCACCACGTATTCGTGGATCTCGGCGCGGATCCAGTGCACGGCGAAGGACACCAGGCGCACCCCGCGGTCGGGGTCGAAGCGGCGCACGGCCTTCATCAGGCCGATGTTGCCTTCCTGGATCAGGTCCGCGTGCGCCAGGCCGTAGCCCAGGTACTGGCGGGCGATGGAAACCACCAGCCGCAGGTGCGACAGGACCAGGTCGCGCGCGGCGTCCAGGTCGTTGTCGTCGCGCAGGCGGCGGCCCAGGTCGGCTTCCTGGTCGGCGGTGAGCATCGGCAGCCGGTTCACGGCGCTGATGTAGGCATCGATGGTGCCGAGCGCGCCGGGATTGGCGATCGCCAGCGACAGCTGGGACGGCGCGAGCGACAGGGCGGACGAAGAGGAGGTCATGGTGACAAGGTCCTCGTATTGGATGGGATGATGTTAGCACTCCATGGGGAAGAGTGCTAATTTCAAGGCAATAAGTGTTAGGCTGCCGCCCGGCGGGAAAGTTCCCGTCCGTCTCAGGGCAGTTCCAGGTCCGCCACCAGGGGGGCGTGGTCCGACAGCTTCTTCCAGGGCGAGCCGTGCAGCACCCGCGCGCGGCGCACGGCGAAGCCGCGCTGGTAGATGCGGTCCAGCCGCAGCCAGGGAAACACGGACGGGAAGGTCCGGGGCGGCGGCGTCAGGCGCGCATGGCCGTTCATGGACAGCTCCGGCGCCTGGCGCAGCGCCTGGCCCGGCAGCCAGGCCAGGCGTTCGCGCAGGCGCGACACGGTGCGCCGCAGCCGGTAGATCTCGTCCGACCCCTGCGGGGCGGCGGCGAAGACCTCGACCAGGCCCAGTTGCTCGACGAACAGCGGCGCCAGGCGGTTGGTCCAGTCGTTGAAGTCGCCGGCGATCAGCAGCGGCTCGTGGGCGGGCACCAGGCGCTGGATGCGGTCGGCCAGCGCCTGCACCTGGCGCGACCGCCCGCCCGCCAGCAGGCCCAGGTGCACCACCAGGCAATGCACCGGCACGTCGCCGACCCGCACCACGCCGTGCAGCAGGCCGCGCTGCTCCAGCCGGTGGTCGGAGACGTCCTGGTTCTCGTAGTACAGGATGGGATAGCGCGACAGCAGCGCGTTGCCGTGGTCGGTCGCCTGGCGCACGGCGTTGCAGCCGTAGGCGGCCTGCATGTGCAGGGCCGCCGCCAGGGACTCGTGCTGCGCGTCCAGGCTGCCATGCACCTGGTTGCGGCCCTGGACTTCCTGCAGGAACAGCAGGTCCGGCCGCAGGCCGTACAGCCCCAGCCGCAGGTCGGCCAGCGATTCCCGCCCACCCGTGGCCGAACGGCCCTTGTGGATGTTGTAGCTGACGACCCGCAGGACGGGCATGGCCGGTTCCTATTTGGCTTCCGTCTGGCGCAGGCGGATGTGCAGCTCGCGCAGCTGCTTCTCGTCCACGGCCGACGGGGCCTGCGTCAGCAGGCACTGGGCGCGCTGCGTCTTGGGGAAGGCGATCACGTCGCGGATGGATTCCGCGCCCGCCATCAGCGTCACCAGGCGGTCCAGGCCGAAGGCCAGGCCGCCGTGCGGCGGCGCGCCGTACTGCAGGGCGTCGAGCAGGAAGCCGAATTTCAGGCGGGCCTCTTCCTCGTCGATCTTGAGGGCCTTGAAGACCTTGCGCTGGACGTCGGCGCGGTGGATGCGCTCGGATCCGCCGCCGACTTCCCAGCCGTTCATGACCATGTCGTAGGCGCGCGCCAGGGCCTTGCCCGGATCGGTTTCCAGCAGGTCCTCGTGGCCCGGCTTGGGGCAGGTGAAGGGATGGTGCGCGGCGGTGTAGCGGCCCTCGCCCTCGTCGTACTCGAACATGGGGAAGTCCACCACCCACAGCGGCTTCCAGCCCGGCTCGAACAGCCCGTTGGCGCGGCCGAACTCGCTCTGGCCGATCTTCACGCGCAGGGCGCCGATGGCGTCGGCGACGATCTTGGCGCGGTCGGCGCCGAAGAAGATCAGGTCGCCGTTCCGCGCGCCGGTGCGCTCGATCAGGGCGCGCAGCGCGTCGGCATGGATGTTCTTGACGATGGGCGACTGCAGGCCTTCGGGGATCGAGGCGGCGTCGTTGACCTTGATGTAGGCCAGGCCGCGCGCGCCGTAGATGCCGACGAACTGGGTGTAGGCGTCGATCTCGCTGCGCGGCATGCTGGCGCCGCCGGGCACACGCAGGGCCACCACGCGGCTGGCCGGATCATTGGCCGGGCCGGAGAAGACCTTGAAGTCCACGTCGCGCATCAGGTCGGCCACGTCGGTGAATTCCAGTTTCACGCGCAGGTCGGGCTTGTCGGAGCCGAAGCGGCGCATGGCCTCTTCCCAGCTCATGACGGGGAAGGGATCGGGCAGCGCCACGTCCAGCACCTGGCGGTAGATCTCGCGCACCATGCCCTCGAAGATCTCGCGGATCTGGACTTCGTCCAGGAACGAGGTCTCGCAATCGATCTGGGTGAATTCGGGCTGGCGGTCGGCGCGCAGGTCCTCGTCGCGGAAGCACTTGGTGATCTGGTAGTAGCGGTCGAAGCCGGACACCATCAGCATCTGCTTGAACAGCTGCGGCGACTGGGGCAGCGCGAAGAACTCGCCCGGGTTCACGCGCGAGGGCACCAGGTAGTCGCGCGCGCCTTCCGGCGTGCTGCGGGTCAGCATCGGAGTTTCGATGTCGACGAAGCCCAGGGCGTCCAGGTAGTTGCGCGCCACCATGGACACGCGGTAGCGCAGCATCAGGTTGCGCTGCATCTGCGGGCGGCGCAGGTCCAGCACCCGGTGCGTCAGGCGCGTGGTCTCGGACAGGTTGTCGTCGTCCAGCTGGAACGGCGGCGTGACCGAGGCGTTGAGGATCTCGATCTCGCGGCAGAGGATCTCGATCTCGCCCGAGAGCAGGTCAGGGTTGGTGGTCCCGGCGGGGCGCAGGCGCACCAGGCCGGTGATCCGCAGGCAGTATTCGTTGCGGATCCGCTCGGCGGTCTCGAACGCGGCCTTGTTGTCCGGGTCCACCACCACCTGGGCCAGGCCCGCGCGGTCGCGCAGGTCGATGAAGATCACGCCGCCATGGTCGCGGCGGCGATGCACCCAGCCGAACAGGGTCACGGTCTGGTCGAGGTGGGCTTTGGACACCTCGCCGGTGTAGCAAGTGCGGTTCAAGAATGGCTCCGTCAGAGGAATTGTTCGAGTTTCAATGGGACTGCCCGCCGGGGGATTCCACGGCCGGCAGATCCATCTGTGTCTGGGGCGGCAGGCCGGGCGGCGCCACCACCCCCATGGACACGACGTATTTCAGTGCCGTCTCCACCGACATGTCGAGCACCTGGACATCGGCGCGCGGCATCATCAGGAAGAAACCCGACGTCGGGTTGGGCGTCGTGGGCACGTAGACGCTGACGAAATCGCCGTCCAGCAGCGTGGCGATCTCGGTGCAGGGAGTTCCGGTCAGGAAACCGATGGTCCAGGCGCCCTGGCGCGGATACTGCACCAGCACGGCCTCGCGGAAGGCCTGGCCGTTGGGCGCGAAGACGGTGTCGCTGACCTGCTTGACCGAATTATAAATGGAGCGCACCAGGGGGATGCGCCCCAGCAGGGATTCCCAGCGCGACAGGATGGCGCGGCCGATGAAATTGGCGCAGAACAGCCCCGTGAGCAGGATCACGGCCAGGACCAGGACCAGTTCGAACCCCGGAATCGCCACCCCGAACAGGGCCTCTGGCGAGAGGAACGAAGGCACCAGGGACATGAGGGTGCCGATCAGGACGGTCAGCACCCAGACCGTGGCCACCAGCGGCAGCCAGATCAGCAGGCCGGTGATGAAGTAGCGTTTGAGGAAGCGCATGGGTTCCGGGAATCAGCCCGACGTCGAGGCGGGCGGCGTGCCGCCGGAGGCGGGAGCCGCGCCCGGCGCGGCCCCGCCCGCCGCGTCGGCGGATTTCGGGGCGGATTTCCCGCCCCCGCGAAAATCGGTGGCGTACCAGCCGGTGCCCTTCAGGCGGAAGCCGGCCGCGGTCACCTGTTTTTCATAGGTGTCCTGGCCGCAGGCCGGGCAGGTCTTCAGCGGAGGATCCGAAATTTTCCGCAGCACGTCCTGCTCATGACCGCAGCGGCTGCAACGATAGGCATAGATAGGCACGGCAATACTTCCGAAATGATCGACCGCCTGGATTTTAATCCTTTCAACTAAACGAGTTGGGCAGCAGGAACATCACGGCGGCCACCAGCGTCGGCACGGCGGCCGCCCCCAGCAGCTTCAGCGGCGAAATCGAGCCGTCGCCGAAGCAGCCCTTCAGGATGGAGAAGCCGGCCGGGTTGGGTGCGTTGGCGATCACGGTCAGGCCGCCGCCCGTCACGGCGCCGGCCACCAGCATGTAGCGCCAGAGATCGCTGGTGCCCTCGACCAGCGAGCCCAGGTAGGTCAGGGCCGCGTTGTCGGTGACCGCCGTCAGGGCGGTGGCTCCCAGGTACAGGACGTAGGGAGACAGGCCGCCCAGCAGGTCCTGGAGCCACCATTGCTGCAGGCCGCCCAGCACCACCAGGCCCGCCAGGAAGAAGCCGACCATCAGGCCTTCGCGCAGCAGCAGGGGCGACTGGTGCCGCTTGTAGGCGTGGGCATAGCCGATGAACAGCACCAGCAGGGCCATGAAGATCTGCATGTGATGCGAGGCCAGCACGACGCACACCAGGAACAGCACGTGCACGGCCATGACCACGGGGGACACCGGCGGGCGGCGCTCGCCCTCGTCCTCCTGGACGCCGAGGCTGCCGTTGAGCAGGAAGGGCCGGCAGATCAGTGTCAGGACCAGGCCGTTGACCAGCACGGCGAGCGCGGCACGCCAGCCGAAGTGGGCCGCCATGAAAGCCGTGTCCCAGCCGAAGGTATGGGCCACCATCAGCACCGGCGGCGCGGCGTAGGCCGTCAGCACCCCGCCGATGGACACGTTGACGAACAGCACGCCGACGGTCAGGTATTTGAAGCCGTCCTGGCCGGGCCGGCGGAAATAGGCCTGGCGCAGCAGCAGGGCGGCCAGGGTCATGGCGGCCGGCTCCGTGATCAGCGAGCCCGACAGCGGCACCAGGGTCATGATGACGAAGAAGCGCGACAGTTCGCCGGCCACGGGCAGCAGGCGCGACACCACGCCGACCAGCAGGCGGACCAGCTCGATGATGGGCCGGCTGGCCGCCACCACCATGATCACGAACACGAAGGCCGGCTCGGTGAAGTTGCGCGTGTCGAGGTATTCGACCGCCCCGTGCACCCCCAGGGTCAGCCCCATCCACACGAACAGCGCACAGGCCCAGACGCCGAACACGGCCTCGACTTCGGACAGCAGGTGCCACAGGCCGGCGTGCGGCCCGCCCTTGTTGGCCAGGCGGGCGAAGACGGGTACGGAAAACGTGTGGATGATGGCGATGGCAAACAGAATGCTTGCCACGACCTCGGTATGACTGACCATGTCCGGGTCCTGTGTGAGAGGCTGAAGGGGGGGATTCAGGCGTTGCCCAGGATCAGGCGCGCGCCCTTTTCGGCAATCATGATCGTCGGCGAATTGGTGTTGCCCGAGGTGATGACCGGCATGATGGACGCATCGATCACCCGCAGGCTTTCCAGCCCCCGGACGCGCAGTTCCGGATCCACCACGGCCAACGGATCGACGCCCATTTTACATGTGCCCACCGGATGGAAGATGGTGGTGCCGATGTCGCCCGCCGCGGCTTCCAGCGCCTCCTGGGTCTGGACGGCGTCGCCCGGCAGGTATTCGCCGGGCTGGTAGCGCGCCATCGCGGGCTGGGCCATGATGCGCCGCGTCAGGCGCAGGGCGTCGGCCGCCACGGCGCGGTCTTCCGGGGTCTGCAGGTAGTTGCAGAGGATTTCCGGGGCGTCGGCGGCGTTGGGCGAGACGACGCGCACGTGGCCCCGGCTGCCGGGCTGCAGGTTGCAGACCGAGGCCGTCAGGGCCGGGAAATCGTGCAGCGGATCGCCGAACTTGTCCAGCGACAGGGGCTGGACGTGGTATTCCAGATTGGGACGGAGCCGCGACGGATCCGAACGCGCGAAGGCTCCCAGCTGCGAGGGCGCCATGGAGAGCGGCCCGCTGCGGAACAGGGCGTACTGCAGGCCCATCGAAGCCTTGCCCCACCAGGAATGGACCAGGGTGTTCAGGGTGCGCGCGCCCCGCAGGCGATAGATCATGCGCAGCTGGAGATGGTCCTGGAGGTTCTCGCCCACGCCGGGCAGGTCCAGCACCACCGGGATGCCCAGCTTGCGCAGGCGTTCCACGGGACCGACGCCGGAGACCTGGAGCAGTTGGGGCGAGCCGATGGCGCCCGCCGCCAGGATGAGTTCCCGCCGCGCCACGGCGCGCAGGCGGCCGCCGTCGGCCACGCAATCGACCCCGGTGGCGCGGCGCCCGGAAAAACGGATGCGTTCCACCCGCACACCGGTCATCACGCGCAGCGTGTCCCGGTGCATGACGGGACGCAGGAAGGCCTTGGCCGCGTTCCAGCGCACGCCCCGGCGCTGGTTGACCTCGAAGTAGTTGCAGCCGGCGTTGTCGCCCCGGTTGAAGTCGTCGGTGCGCCCGATGCCCGCCTGGGCCGCCGCGTCGCGGAAGGCGTCGAGCACGTCCCAGCGCAGGCGCTGGGGCTCGACCCGCCAGGTGCCCGAGGCGCCGTGGAATTCGCTGGCCCCGGCATGGTGGTCCTCGACGTCCTTGAACAGCGGCAGCACGTCGGCCCAGGCCCAGCCCGGATTGCCGAGCGCCGCCCAGCCGTCGTAGTCGGCGGCCTGGCCGCGCAGGTAGAGCATGCCGTTGATCGAGGACGAGCCGCCCAGCACCCGGCCGCGCGGATAGCCCAGGGAACGGTAGTTCAGGCCCGGGTCCGGCTGGGTGTGGTAGCACCAGTCGGTGCGCGGGTTGCCGATGCAATACAGGTAGCCGACGGGGATGTGGATCCAGCGCCAGTCGTCGGTGCCGCCCGCCTCGAGCAGCAGGACCCGGTGTTCGCGCGACAGGCGGTTGGCCAGCAGGCAGCCGGCCGAGCCGGCGCCCACGATGACGTAATCGAATTCCAGCGCGGCGGCGTCCGGCGTTCCTGCGGTCATGGCGTGCGGTCTCCTGCGGGGCCGTCGGGCGGCTCCGTCGTTCTTTCTGATGGAGCCCAGTCTATCCGCAACGCCGGGCCGGCGCCAGACGGCCCCGCGGAAGACCGCCCGGATCCACGGCCGCGCGCAGCGCGACGACCGGCCTGGCGGGCCCTAGAGCCAGGGGCGCAGCGCCGTGCCGGCCAGGGCGGCGACGATCAGCAGCACGCCGACCTGCATGTTGGAGCGGAACAGGCGCAGGCCGCGTTCCGGGTGGCGCACGTCGAAGACGCGCACCTGCCAGGCGAAGTGGCCGGCGATGACGGCCATGACCAGGTAATAGGGCCAGTCCATGCCCATCCCCCAGCCCGACGCGGTCCACAAGGCCGCCGTGGCGGCGTACATGCCGCCGATCCAGGCCCGGCCCTGGTCACCGAAGCGCATGGCGACCGATTTCAGGCCCAGCATGCGGTCGTCGCGCAGGTCGATGTAGGCATAGATGGCGTCGTAGCCGATCTGCCACAGCACCGCCCCCAGCCACATGGCCACGGCGTACCAGGGCACCGCGTCGCGCGTGTCGGACCAGGCCATCAGCATGCCCCAGTTGAAGGCCGCCCCCAGCACGGCCTGCGGCCAGTAGGTGTAGCGCTTGCACAGGGGATAGATCACCACCAGCGGCAGCAGCGCCAGCGCCAGCCAGCGGCTGTAGGCGTTGATGGCCAGCAGCAGCGTGGCGCTGACCAGCATCTGCGCCACGGCGAACCACAGCGCCGCCCGCAGCGTGAGCTGGCCGCTGGTCAGGGGGCGGAAGCGCGTGCGTTCGACGCGATGGTCGAAATCCCGGTCGAAGATGTCGTTGAAGGTGCAGCCCACGCCGCGCATCAGCAGCGCGCCCAGGGAAAACACCACGATGCGCCACAGGGTCGGCAGGCCATCGGCCGCCTGGACCAGCGCGGCCAGCGCCGGCAGCAGGGTCAGCCAGGTGCCGACGGGCCGGTCCAGCCGGCACAGGCGCGCGTAGGGTCCCCAGGACGCGGGCAGCCAGCGGGCCACCCAGTCGTCGAAACGCATGTCCGACAGGTCGGGGCCGGCCCGCCCCGGACGGGAGGGAGAGCCGCCCGCCGTCATGCGCGCTCGGGCGCCGGGCCGATGAGCTCGCCCAGCGTGCGCACGCCGGCGCGGATGCGGTCCTCGGGCACGGTGACGAAGCTCAGGCGCAGGGTGTTCACCGGCGCGTCGGCGCCGGCGTAGAACGGCGCGCCCGGTACGAAGGCCACGTTGCGCTGGATCGCCGCCTGCAGCAATTGCGTGGTGTCGATGGATTCGCGCAGCGTGACCCAGATGAACATGCCGCCCTCGGGGCGCGTCCAGCGCGCGTCGGACGGGAAATGGGCCTGCAGGGCATCGAGCATGTAGCCGCACTGGCGGCGGTAGAGCTCGCGCACTTTCGGCAGGTGCTCGCGCAGGAAGCCACCGCGCACGGCCTCGTACACCGCCATCTGGGTGACCGTCGCGGTGTGCAGGTCGGTGGCCTGCTTGATCTGCACGAGCTTGGAGATGATGTGGCGCGGCGCCACGACGTAGCCCAGGCGCATGCCGGGCGCCAGGACCTTGGAAAAGGTGCCCAGGCGGATCACCGTGGCGCCCGCCGGACGGCCCAGTTCGAGCAGGCCGGGCTGCGGTTCGCCCGCGTAGCGCAGTTCGCCGTAGGGATCGTCCTCGATGATGGGCAGGCCCAGGAGGGCGCAGCGTTCGACCAGGGCCTGGCGGCGCGCGCGGTCCAGCGTCAGGCCGGTGGGATTCTGGAAATTGGGCAGCACGTAGATGAAGCGCGCGTCCCGGACGAGATCGTCGTCGAGGGCTTCGGGCACCAGGCCGCGCTCGTCGGTGGGCACGGCCCGGTATTCCGGCTGAAACTGGGAGAACGATTGCAGGGCGCCGAGGTAGCTGGGGGCTTCGACCAGCACCCGCGAGCCCTGGTCGATGAACAGCTTGCCGAGCATGTCCAGCGCCTGCTGCGAACCCGACACGATCAGGACTTCCTCGGGGTCGATGTCCAGCCCCGGGCGCGACAGGTCCCGGGCCACCCATTCGCGCAACGGCGTGTAGCCTTCGGTGCGGCCGTACTGCAACGCCGTGGCGCCCTGGGTGGCCAGCACCTTGTCGAAGGCCGCCCGCAGTTCGGGGATCGGAAATCCTTCGGGCGAGGGCAGGCCGCCGGCGAACGAGATGACCTCGGGCCGTTCGGTGATCTTGAGGATTTCGCGGATGGCCGAGCTGGTGAGCTGGTTGGCGCGTTGGGAAAAAAGCGTGCGGGAGACGGACGTGTCCATGATTGATTCCGAATGGGGGCCTGCCTTGTGGGCCGGTCGATTGGAAAACGCCGGCCGGCCCGGATCCGCGGGCGGTCGGCGCAGGTGAAGTCTTCTATATTAAATCAAGCGCGCTTGCGGGGCCATGGGCCGCCCACCGGAAGATCGCACGGGCACGCCGGCTACGGCCGCCGCGCGGCCCCGATGAAAATGGCGGGATCCACACGCGCGTCGTTCAGGCTGACGTTCCAGTGCAGATGCGGCCCCGTGGCGCGGCCGGTCGCGCCCACCCTGCCCACCACGGCGCCGCGCGCGACTTCGTCGCCCGCCTTCACGCCGATGGCCGACAGGTGGCAGAACATGCTGACGAAGCCCTGTCCATGGTCGATGAACACGGTCTTGCCGTTGAAGAAATAATCCCCCACCAGCGTCACCCGCCCGGCGGCCGGCGCCTTGACGGGCGTGCCGGCCGGCACGGCGAAATCCAGGCCCGAATGAGGATTGCGTTCCTCGCCGTTGAAGAAGCGCCGCAGGCCGAACGGGCTGGACAGGCGTCCGCCGGCGACGGGGCGGTCGAGCATGACGTTGCTCGGCACGACGCCGTCCCGGTACGTGCGATAGGCGGCCAGCTGCAGGTCGAGTTCGCGCTGGATCCGCTTCAGATCGTCGGGGTCGGGCGTGACCTGCCGGCGGTTCTTCAGCGTGATGTGCTGGGCCGCGTATTGCTTGGCGCGGACCTCGAACGGGGCCGCCGGGCCGCCCTGCACCCGCAGGGACTGGCGCCCCGGCCTGGTGCCCAGGGGAATGCCCACCAGGGCGATCCACTGCCCGTCGCTGTCGCGGACCACCAGGACGCGCCGGCCTTCATAGCTGGCCCGCGGCGCCTGGCCGCCGTCCCCGAGGGACACCACCGCCACGCCGCCCGGCACGGGCGTGTCGAGCGTACGGCCGATATAGCCCCGCGCGCCGGCCGGCAGGGCCGCCAGGGCCGCGGCCAGCAGCGCCAGGCCGCCGGCCAGGCGGGACAGTCTCGGACTACTGATATGCATGCGCTCGCAATATGCCCTCTTTGGCGGGAATTGTAGCCACATCATTGCTCCAGGGCTCGATCCGGCGGGCGATGTGGGCCAGGGCCTCCTCGACCTGGTCGATCAGGATCAGGCACAGGTCGCCGGGCTCCAGGCCGTCCAGCGCGGCGTCGATGGCCAGGAATTCGCCGTGGATCTCTTCCAGGCGGCTCATGCGCCGGGCCGCTCCCAGGCCTTCGCGCAGCAGGGCCAGGACCTCGCCGTCGCCGCGCCCGCGCTGGCACTGGTCCTGGTACAGGACGACCGTGTCGAACACGTCGCCCAGGATCTCCGTCTGGCGCCGGATGTCCTGGTCGCGCCGGTCCCCCGCTCCGCTGATCACCACGGTGCGGCGCCGCGCGGGCATGGTCTCGACGGCCTCCGCCAGCGCCAGGATCGCGTCCGGGTTGTGGCCGTAGTCGGCGATCAGAGTGGCGCCCCGATGGTCGAACACGTTGAAGCGGCCCGGCACGGTCCCGGCGTCGTTGACGAACGAGGCCAGGCCCGCCTGGATGCGCACCCAGTCCACGCCCAGGGCCCAGGCCGCGGCGGCGGCGGCCATGGCGTTCTCGACCTGGAAGCCGATGCAGCCGGCGCGGGTCAGGGGCACGGCCGCCAGCTCGATGCGCGTCTCGGCGCCGGCTTCCGCGAACACCAGGTCGCCCTGGTCCACGAACGCCACCCGGCCTCCCTGGGCCCGATGGGTCTCGATCACCGGATGGCGGCCGTCGCGGGCGAAGAAGGTGACCCGGCCGGGGCAGCCGGACGCCATCTGGGCGACGATGGGGTCCTGGGCGTTGAGGACGGCCATGCCCGTCGGCGCCACGTTCTCGACGATAACGCGCTTGACGATGGCCAGGTCCTCGACCGTGCTGATGTAGTTCAGCCCCAGGTGGTCGCCGATCCCGATGTTGGTCACCACGGCCACGTCGCAGCGGTCGAAGCCCAGGCCCTCGCGCAGGATGCCGCCGCGCGCGGTCTCGAAGACCGCCATGTCCACGCCCGGGTGCAGCAGCACGTTGCGCGCGCTGCGCGGCCCGCTGCAGTCGCCCGTGTCGATGCGCCGGCCGCCGACGTAGACGCCGTCGGAATTGGTCATGCCCACGCAGGCGCCCGACTGGGCGCACAAATGCGCGAGCAGGCGCACGGTCGTGGTCTTGCCGTTGGTGCCCGTCACCGCCGCCACCGGGATGCGGCCGGTCTCGCCGGGGGGGAACAGCATGTCGATGATGGCGGCGCCCACGTCGCGCCCCGTGCCGAAGGACGGGTTCAGGTGCATGCGCAGGCCGGGCGCCGCGTTGACCTCGACGAAGCAGCCGGTTTCCGCCGTCAGCGGCTGGTAGACGTCCCGGCTCACCAGGTCGATGCCGCAGACGTCCAGGCCCACCATGCGCGCCGCCATGACGGCGCTGGCGGCCAGGTCCGGGTGCACGTGGTCGGTCACGTCCGTGGCGGTCCCGCCCGTGCTCAGGTTGGCGTTGTTGCGCAGCACCACGCAGACGCCGGGCGCCGGCACCGAATCGGGACCGCAGCCCTGGGCGGCCATCGTGTTCAGGGCGATTTCGTCGAGCCGGATGCGCGTCAGCGACGTGCCGTGGCCCTCGCCGCGCAGCGGGTCCTGGTTGATCTGCTCGACCAGTTCCGCGATGGTGCGGTGGCCGTCGCCCACCACCTGGGGCGGATCGCGCCGCGCCGCCGCGACCAGGCGGTCGCCCACCACCAGCAGGCGGAAGTCATGGCCGGGGAAATAGCGTTCCACCAGCACGCCCGAGCCATGGGCGCGGGCCACGGCATAGGCGGCCATCACCGGCTCGCGTCCCTGCACGTTCACGGCCACGCCCTTGCCCTGGTTGCCGTCCAGCGGCTTGACCACCACGGGCCCGCCGATTTCCCGGGCGGCCGCCCAGGCGTCCTCGGCATCTTCCACGCAGCGGCCCCGGGGCACGGAGACGCCTGCCGAGGCGAGCAGCGCCTTGGTCAGAGCCTTGTCCTGGGCGATGGCCTCGGCGATGGCCCCGCTGGCGTCGGTCTCGGCCGCCTGGATGCGGCGCTGGCGGCACCCCCAGCCGAACTGCACCAGGCTGCCCTCGGTGAGCCGCCGGTACGGGATGCCCCTGCGCACGGCGGCCTGCACGATGGAGCCGGTGCTGGGGCCCAGCCGCACGTCCTCGTACAGGGCCTTCAGTTCGGCGATCACCGCGCCCGGGTCGAAAGGCTCGTCGCGCAGCGTGGCCATGCACAGCGCCAGCGCCTGGTCGAACGCCAGGCGGCCGACGGCTTCCTCGACGTACTCGATCACCACCTGGTAGATGCCCGGCTCCAGGGTCTGCGCGGTGCGGCAGAAGGCCACCGGGCAGCCCGCCTGGGTCTGCAGCCGCAGGGCCGCGACCGCCAGGATGTGCGCCAGCGAATGGACGCCCTCCAGGCCCGGGGGCCGGGGCAGGTCGATGTCCGGAAAACGGGCGCGCAGGCGCGTTTCGAACGCCTCCATGTCGCCGATCGCGCGCTCGCTCTCGGAGCAGGCGACGATGGCCTCGATCGCGGTCTGGCGCGACCACAGATTGGGCCCGCGCAGGGCCCGGACTCGGGAGACTTCCATGATGACCAATGTCCTTGGAGGGTGAGGGGGTGGGGCCCGGCGGCCATCCCGCCGGACCCGGAAGGAATCAGGCGGCGAGCGGCGGCTCGTCAGGCAGCTGGCGGGCGTTCCAGATGCGCAGGCCGACACGCATGCGCTCGACGTCCATTCCCAGCGCCCAGGCCACGGCCAGGGCCGCCAGCACCGGCGCCGGACCGTCGGCGTCGATGGCCGGGGCGAGTTCGTCCAGGCCGATCACCGGGATCTGGATCCCGCCTTCGGCCAGCACCGCCACGCCTCCGTGCACGGACACGGCGCGCCCGCCGCCGTCCAGATGGGCACGCAGGGCCTCTCCGTCGGGGTCCAGCCCGTAGAACAGCACGGTCCCGTCGCACAGCGGCGCCAGTTCCGCCGTCAGGGGGTCGTCCGCGTTCAGGACGGCCGCTCCGCCCGGCAGGACGACGTCCACCTGGGTGCGGAAGATCCGCGCCAGCTGGTCCGGCGTTTCCATGTAGAACTCGGGCCAGGTCGCGTCCGGATCGATGCCGGTGACCACGCCGACCTGGCAGCGGTCGTAGGCCAGGCCCTCGCCCAGGATGGCGCGGCCGCCGTTCTCGATCACGGCGTATTCGACCGCCCGGTTCAGCAGGACGCGGCGCCCGGCCTCCCAGTGGGCGGAATCCTGCGCCGTCACCTGCGTCGCCCCCATGAACAGCCCCTCGGACGAAGCCAGGCCCACCACGCGCCCGGTCAGGCGCAGCAGGTGGGCGACCAGGTGCGCGACCGGCGCGGTGCGCCGGCTGCCGCTGATCCCGATCACCGGGATGCGCCCGTCCTCGGGCGCGGGGAACAGATCGTCGATGATGGCGCGGCCGACCGGCCGGGGCGTGCCCACGGCGGGCTTCAGGTGCATCAGCAGGCCGGGGCCGGCGTTGACCTCGACGATGGCCGCCCCCTGCTCGGCCAGGGGCCGGGAAATGTCGCGCGCCACCAGGTCGACCCCGGCGATGTCCAGCCCGACCACGCGGGCCGCCAGCGCCACCTGCTCGGCCACATCGGGATGCACCTCGTCGGTGACGTCGATGGACACGTTGCCGCTGCGCTGCACGAGCACCGCCCGGCCGCGCTCGGGGACGGCGTCGCCGTGCAGGCCCTGGCGCTCCAGTTCCAGGCGGGCCGCCGAATCCAGGCGGATGAAATTCAGGGGATGGTCCTCGTCGCGGCCGCGGCGGGGATCGGAATTGAGCTGGCTTTCGATCAGCTGCAGCACGGTGGACGTCCCGTCGCCCACCACCATCGCGGCCTCGCCACGCGCGGCGGCCACCACGCGGCCGCCCACCACCAGCAGGCGGTGCTCGTCGCCCTGGATGAATCGTTCGACCATGACGCCGCTGCCCTCGTCCACCGCCACGGCATAGGCGGCCTCGATCTGCTCGCGCGTGTTCAGGCAGGTGAAGACGCCGCGTCCATGGTTGCCGTCCGAGGGCTTGACCACCACCGGCAGCCCCAGTTCCCGGGCCACGTCCCAGGCATCGGCGGCGCTGTCGACCAGGCGGCCCTCGGGTACCGGCACGCCGCAGGCCTGCAGCAGCCGGCGGGTCAGGTCCTTGTCGCGCGAAATGCTTTCCGCGATGGCGCTGGTGCGGCTGGTTTCCGCGGTCCAGATCCGCTGCTGGCGGGCGCCGTAGCCCAATTGCAACAGATTGGCGTCGCTCAGGCGGATCGCCGGGATGTCGCGGTCGTCGGCCGCGTCGACGATGCACGCCGTGCTGGGCCCGAGGCTCAGGGTATCGGCCAGGTCCTTCAGCCGCTCGACCGCGCCCGCCACGTCGAAGGGCCGGTCCTCGATGGCGGCCATCACCAGGTCGCGCGCGATGTGCAGCGCCTCGCGCGTCAGCGGTTCGTGCCAGGCGCGCACGATCACCTTGTAGACGCCGCGCAACGGCGTTTCCCGCGCGCGCCCCAGCCCGCCCGGCATGCCGGCCAGGCTCTGCAATTCCAGCGTGACGTGCTCCAGGATGTGGGCCGGCCAGGTTCCCTCGCGCACCCGCTTGAGGAAGCCGCCGCGCTCGCCCACGCTGCAGCGGTGCTCGACCAGGGACGGCAGCCAGGCGCTCAGACGCTCGTAGAAACCGGGGATGAGATTGGACGGGCAGTCCTCGAGGTCGTGGATGTCCACCAGCGCCTCGATGACGGGCCGGTAGGCCCAGATGTTCGGCCCCCGCAAATGCACCATATTGAGAAACTCAATATCATTATTGTTCATGATCGAACCATGCGTCAGGGGGTGCCGGAACCGGCGAAAACGGCCGCTTTTTTTGCCGCCGGGCCGCCCCAAGACCCGCCCCCTTGTGGAGGAGGGGCAGCAAGCCGAAGGCGCAGCGCGGGGGCCTTTTTCAGGGGCCGCTGAAAAACATCGGCACACATATTAATCTCGCCGTTATTGCGCGGCATGAAAAAAACGTTGAAAATTGTGACGCGATTTCGTGCGCTGACAATGCCCTGAAATCGCGCTGACAGGCCCCTGAATACTGCCCGATCCCGCCCCCCGATCCGCGACCTTCCCCTCCCCTCCCGACCACCTCCATTCATGCAGGGCCCTTCCTCCGATTCCTCGCCGGCCGATCCGTGCCCGCCGGGCCTGCCCGAGCCGTGGCGCGTCGTCCTGGCCGCGCAACTGGCCGCCGGCGAACGCGTCCTGGGCTGGCTGCGCACCGACCTGGACGCCCACCTGCGCTACGGCGACGGGCTGATCGTCCTGACCGACCGCCGCTGGCTGTCCTGCGGGACCGATGCCCAGGCCAGCCGTTCCTGGCCGCTGCGCCCCGACCTGGAGGCGCGGCTGCAGGACCACGCCGGCGTGGGCAGCCTGGAGCTGGCCGACGGCCATGCCCGCCTGTCGCGCTGGCGCTACACGCTGGAACGCCAGCCCGAGGCCCAGCGCCTGGCCGCCGCCTGGCAGGCGCTGCGCGACCCGGCGCGGCCCGGCGCGCCCGCCGACGCGCCCGCCACCGCCCCGGCGCCGGCCGCACCGCGCGCCAGTTCCCTGTTCCGCCTGTGGCGCTTCGCCCGCCCCTACGGGCGGCAACTGGCCGCCGGCCTGGCCCTGACCCTGGCGGCCACGGCGGCCTCGCTGGTCCCGCCCTATCTCACCATGCCGCTGATGGACGACGTGCTGATCCCGTTCCAGAATGGAGTCCCGATCGACTATCGCCTGGTGACGCTCTACCTGGGCGGCCTGCTGGCCTCCTCGATCCTCGCCTGGGGACTGGGCTGGGCGCGCAGCGCCATCCTGGCCTGGGTCAGCGAACGCATCGGCGCCGACCTGCGCACCGCCACCTATCAGCATCTGCAGCAACTGTCCCTGCAGTACTTCGGCGGCAAGCGCACCGGCGACCTGATCGCCCGCATCGGCTCGGAATCCGACCGCATCTGCCTGTTCCTGTCCCTGCACCTGCTGGACTTCGTCACCGACGTGCTCATGATCGCGATGACGGCGGCCGTGCTGCTGACGATCGATCCGGTACTGGCGCTGGCGACCCTGGCGCCGCTGCCGCTCATCCTCTGGATGATCCACTGGGTGCGCGACCGCCTGCGCCACGGCTTCGAGAAAGCCGACCGCGTCTGGTCGGACATCACCAACGTGCTGGCCGACACCATCCCCGGCATCCGGGTGGTCAAGGCCTTCGCCCAGGAACGCCGGGAAGTCGCGCGCTTCCGCGAAGCCAACGACCGCAACCTGGCCATCAACGACCGCGTCAACGCCCTCTGGTCCCTGTTCACGCCCACGGTCACGCTGCTGACGGAACTGGGCCTGCTGGTGGTGTGGATCTTCGGCATCTGGCTGGTGTCCCGGGGCTCGATCACCGTCGGCGTGCTGACCGCGTTCCTGGCCTACATCAGCCGCTTCTACGTGCGCCTGGATTCGATGAGCCGCATCGTCTCGACCACCCAGCGGGCCGCGGCCGGCGCCAAGCGCATCTTCGACATCCTCGACCACGTCTCCAGCGTGCCGGAACCCGCCGAGCCGCACCGCGCCGAACACGTCCAGGGCCGCATCGAGCTCAGCCACGTCAGCTTCCGCTACGGCAGCCGCACGGTGATCCACGACCTGAGCCTGGACATCGCCCCGGGCGAGATGGTCGGCCTGGTCGGCCACAGCGGCTCGGGCAAGAGCACCCTGGTCAACCTGATCTGCCGCTTCTACGACGTATCCGGCGGCTCGATCCGCCTGGACGGCACGGACATCCGCCGCTACGCCATCGCCGACTACCGCCGCCACATCGGCCTGGTGCTGCAGGAGCCCTTCCTGTTCTACGGCACGGTGGCGGAGAACATCGCCTACGGACGCCCGGACGCCACCCGCGCGGAGATCGTCGCCGCCGCCCGCGCCGCCCATGCCCACGAATTCATCCTGCGCCTGCCGCACGGCTACGACTCGCTGGTCGGCGAACGCGGCCAGGCTCTGTCCGGCGGGGAACGCCAGCGCATCTCCATCGCCCGCGCGCTGCTGATCGACCCGCCCATCCTGATCCTGGACGAGGCCACCTCGTCCGTGGACACCACCACGGAAAACGAGATCCAGAAGGCGCTGGACAACCTGGTGCGGGGCCGCACGACGATCTCCATCGCCCACCGCCTCAGCACGCTGCGCGAGGCCGACCGCCTGGTGGTCATGGACCGCGGACGGATCGTGGAGATCGGCCGCCACGAGGAACTGCTGGCCCGCGACGGCGCCTACGCCCGCCTCCATCGGGCCCAGTTGCAGGGCCAGTCCCCGGTGGATCCTCCCGGCTGGGACGAGGCCGACGACGACGCCGAGGAGGCCCCGGATGCGCCCTGACACCCTGCCGGCGGATGCCGGCGCCCGCCTTTCACCGGCCCGCCAGGCGGCCGGTCCGGCACCCGTCCGCCCGGACTGGTCGCTGGCGCGCGACGCCTTCGGCCGGCTGATGCTGGTCCGCGCCGGACAGCCCGACACACCGGTGACGCCGGTCCGCGGCTTTCCCTTCACCGCGCCCGACGAGGGCATCGCCCTGGTCGGCGCGCAGGGCCCGGAACTGGCCTGGATCGAACGCCTGGACGCGCTGCCGGCCGAGACGCGGCGCCTGCTGGACGAGGAACTGGCCCAGCGGGAATTCAGGCCGGAAATCCTGCGCATCCGCCACGCCTCGACCTGGGCGACGCCCAGCCACTGGGACGTGGACACGGACCGGGGACCGACCCGCCTGACCCTGAAGGCCGAGGAGGACATCCGCCGCCTGCCGGCCTCGTCCCTGCTGATCGTCGACGCCCACGGCGTGCAGTTCCTGGTGCGCGACACGGCGGCGCTGGACAAGGCCAGCCGCCGCATCCTGGATCATTTCCTGTAGACCGCGCCGGGCGGTTCCCGCATCGGACGGCCGCGGGCCGCGTCTCCCTGCGGCTTCGCGCCCGCGAGCCGTTCAGACGGCGGCCGCCAGGCTCGGCAGCCCCAGGTCCCAGGTGCCGGGCAGCAGGCAGCGCAGCGCCTCGCGCGAAGCGTCGATGCAGCCACCCTCGGCATACACGCCGCCTGGATCGCGCAAGCGCATCATGCGCTCCAGGATGCGGGACGTCGCCGCCGGATCGGCCAGGGACTCGGCCACGCGGGCCTCGACCACCGATTCGTCCATCCACGCGCGGGCGCCGTCCCGGCGCAGGCCGTCGCGCCAGTGATGGAGCTCCACGCACTTCGACACCAGGGTGTAGGGCTGGTCGGGCTTCCAGAAATTCGTGAAGCGGCCCGAGCCCAGGTAGAACACCCAGGATCCCTCGTAGCCCTCGACCTCGGCCGAGGCGGCGTCGGGATTGCGGAACCACAGCCGGTCGCCCGGGACGTAGTAGCGGGACGGCAGCGGGGCCTGCAGCGATCCGTATTCCCGCAGGAACACGTCGTGGAAGGCGCCCGACTGGATCGCCCGCGTCCGCCATTGGCATTGCAGCGCCGCCAGGGCGGACGGATGGCTCTCGGCCAGCTCCTGGGCCAGCGCCAGCAGGAGCACGTATTCCGTCGCCCGGTAGCACGAGAAGGAGAACAGCCGGCCCGACAGGTCCGGCCAGAGCGTGCGTTCGAGCGAGGGGATCAGTTCGTGGCCCGGTTTCAGGATGAAGCCGGTTTCCTCGGTCCAGGACCAGCAGTCGGGGCGCTCGGCCTGCTCGGTGTCGAAGGCCAGCACCGTGCGCCGGGCGGCCTGGACGATGCGGCGGCGCACGCGCACGGCCGCGGCCCATTCCGCCACGCTGGGAAAATCGAAACGCACGGGCGACAGCAGCAGGGCGACGAAGATCTCTTTTTCCAGGTCCGGCTCGTGCGCTTCCGGGTCCAGCGCCAGGGTCCGCGCGATCCCGGTCGTGTCGCCGTCCGGCGCCCAGCGCCCGGCCGCATCGCGGGCCAGGCGGAAATCCCGGTACGCCCCCTGGGCGTCGATCCCGCGCGTTTCCTCGACAGCGGCGGCCCAACGCCCATCGGACAGCCAGGCCGACAGGCCATCGGCGCCAGCGCCCGCCAGGGGGCCACGGATCCGCACACCAGCAATCGCATTCACGGCCGCCGCCTTCGCTCGAAAAAGAAAAGCATCATGCTAAAGAGAAGCGGCCGGCGCGGCTGTAACCTATGGATACCGCGCCGTCCGCATGCGGAAAGACCGCCGTCACCCATCCTGGGTCCGGCCGATCACGTCCCGCAATTCCGGCAGCGCCCGCCGCGCCGCCCGCTCGCCCTCGTCGATCGCGATCGACGCGCGGTGATAGTCCATCAGGGCGAAATCCGCCAGCCGGGGCCGGATCAGCACGTCCGCCGGCTCCCCCGCGAGGCGGCCCCGCGTGATGCGCACCTGCATGATGTTCAGGCTGAGGCTCAGCACGTCGAAGATCGACGGCATGTCCGCCGACGGCGCCCCGCCCCGCGCGCCCCCGAGTCCCAGCGGCAGCCTGCTCAGCACGGACGCGAGGGCGCCGGGCACCGCGGCCTCGGACGCCTGGCGCGCCTCGTCCGGCTTGAGGCGCCGTCCGATCAGGTCCGAATTCAGGTCCACCGCGATGACGATGTCCGCCCCCATCGCGCGGCACAGGGATACGGGCACCGGATTCACCAGCGCGCCGTCGACCAGCAGGCGCTCCTCGCGCCGCGCGGGCGTGAACAGGCCCGGCAAGGCGGCCGAGGCGCGCACGGCGTCGATGACGGAGCCCTCGCGCAGCCAGACTTCCCGCCCCGTCGCCAGTTCGGTGGCGACCGCCCCGTAGACCTTGGGCAGGCTGTCGATCGTCTTGTCGTCCAGGTGCGAGCGCAGGAAGGAAAACAGCTTCTCGCCGGGGATCAGGCCGCCGCTGACGGTGAAATCCAGCAGGCCCACCACGCCCTGCCAGGTCAGGCTCCGGACCCAGGCCTCGAACTTTTCCAGCTGGCCGTCCGCGTAGGCCGCGCCGACCAGCGCGCCGATCGAAGTCCCGCACACGATGTCCGGGACGATGCCGGCCTCTTCCAGGATGCGGATGATGCCGATGTGCGACCAGCCGCGCGCCGACCCGCTGCCGAGGGCCAGTCCGATCCTGGGCTGGGAGACGCGCATGGCGGCTCTTCCCCGGAACCCGTCGGGAGGTTTCAGAACGGAATGTCGTCGTCCATGTCGGCCAGGTTGCTGGCCGGGGCCGCCGCCGGGGCGGCGGGACGCGGTTGCTGTTGCTGCTGCGGCGCGCGCCGGGCCGGCGGCTGGGAGAAGCCGCCCGAATCGCCGCCGCCCATCTCGCCGCCGCTGTCGCGCCCGCCCAGCATCTGCATCTGGTCGGCGACGATTTCGGTGCTGTAGCGGTCGGCGCCGGTTTCCTTGTCCTGCCACTTGCGGGTCTTCAGGCGGCCCTCGACGTAGACCGAGCGGCCTTTCTTCAGGTATTCGCCGGCGATCTCGGCCAGGCGGTTGTAGAACACCACGCGGTGCCATTCGGTTTCTTCCCGGCGCTCGCCGCTGGCCTTGTCCTTCCATTGGGACGTGGTGGCGATGGACACGTTGCAGATGGCGGCGCCGTCCGGGCTGTAGCGGACTTCGGGGTCGCGCCCCAGGTTGCCGACGAGGATGACTTTGTTGACGGAGGCCATGGCGGAAAATCCTGTAGTTGAACGATGTGGCTGCCATTATCGGGGACGCGGGCCGTCCCGGGCACATCGAAATGCATCAAATGATCATTATCGCCCACGCGGGTTTTCCACTACAAGCGATCCCCGCGTCAGGACTTCACGTCCTTGAACCCGCGCGCCGTATACAGCCAGACCGCCGCCAGCATGGCGCCGGCCCAGAACACCATGGAAGGACCGCCGGTACGCGCCAGGATGCCCCCCAGCACGCCGCCGGCGAACACCCCCAGGGACTGGGCGGTGTTGTAGAACCCCAGCGCCAGGCCCTTGTAGGCGGGCGGCGCCACGCGCGACACCAGCGAGGGCTGCAGGGCCTCCAGGATGTTGAAGGCCACGAAGAAGGCGACGAAGGCCGACACCACCAGCCAGAAGGAATCGGTCAGCCAGGGCAGCGCCCCCAGCACCACCGCCAGGCCCAGCACCGCCCATTCGAGCGCGGGCTTGTGGGCCTTGCGCGTCTCGGTATAGAAGACGGCCGGCACCATCAGGACGAAGGACGCCAGGATGACCGGCAGGTAGACCTGCCACAGGCTGGCGGAATCGTAGCCCCCCAGGCGGCCCAGCAGGCCCGGCGCCACCATGAACAGCGACATCAGGATGAAATGCAGGCAGAAGACGCCGAAATTCAGGCGCAACAGGTCGCGGTGGCCCAGCACGTCGTGCGCCGTGGCCTGGACGATGTCGGCTTCGGAGCGCGGCACGTCCGGCACGAAGAACATCGCGATCAGCAGACAGGCGAAGCCCAGCAGACTGATCGCCCAGAACAGCCCCGACAGGCCGAACTCGCCCACCAGCAGGGGCGAGAGCACCAGCGACAGGGCGAAGGAAACCCCGATCGACCCGCCCACCATGGCCATGGCGCGCGTGCGGACCTCGGGGCGGGTGGCGTCGGCGATCCAGGCCGTGATGGCGGCCGACACGGCCCCCAGCCCCTGCACCACGCGGCCGACCGTCACCCAGTCCACATCGTTGGTCAGGGCGCAGATCACTCCGCCCGCCACGAACAGCAGCATGCCGAAGACGATCACCGGGCGGCGCCCGTAGCGGTCGGACGCCATGCCCAGAGGAATCTGCATGATCGCCTGGGTCAGGCCGTACGCCCCCAGGGCCAGCCCCACCCGCACCGGATCGTCGCCCCCCGCCAGGGTGCGCGCCGCCACGGCGAAGATCGGCGTCAGCAGGAACAGGCCCAGCATCCGGGCGGCGAACAGGGTCGCCAGGGCGATGCTGCTGCGCCGTTCCAGGGGAGTCAGCCGGAGCGCGGGCGGGCGCGGACGGGAAGATGCGGACATGGGGAAGGCCAAAAGAAGGAGAGCTGCGCGTTATAGTATCAAGTTGGCCTTTGAAAAACCTGAACTCCCCTACCGGCATGGACGCCATCAGCATCCGCGGCGCGCGCACCCACAATCTGAAGAACGTCTCGGTCGACCTGCCCCGGCGCAAGCTGGTCGTGCTCACGGGCCTGTCCGGCTCCGGGAAATCGTCCCTGGCCTTCGACACCCTGTACGCCGAAGGCCAGCGCCGCTACGTCGAAAGCCTGTCGGCCTACGCGCGGCAGTTCCTGCAGATGATGGACAAGCCCGACGTGGACGTCATCACCGGCCTGTCGCCCGCCATCGCCATCGAACAGAAGACCGCCGGCCACAACCCGCGCTCGACCGTGGGCACGGTCACCGAGATCCACGACTACCTGCGCCTGCTGTACGCCCGGGTCGGCACCCCCTACTGCCCGGACCACGACCTGCCGTTGCGGGCGCAGAGCGTCAGCCAGATGGTGGACCAGGTCCTGTCCCGTCCCGAGGACAGCCGCGTGGCCATCCTGGCGCCGGTGGCCCGCGCCCGGCAGGACGACCTGACGGCCGAATGCCGCCGCCTGCAGGCGCTGGGCTTCGTGCGGGTCCGCATCAACGGCGTCATCCAGCCGCTGGACGGCGGCGCGCCGCCGGCCGCGACGGACGGCCCCTGGGACCTGGACGTGGTCGTGGACCGGCTGCGCGTGCGCCCCGACAGCCGCCAGCGGCTGGCCGAAAGCTTCGAGACCGCGCTGGAGCTGGCGCAGGGCCGCGCCCTGGCGCTGGACCTGGACACCGGACGGGAACAGGCCTTTTCCGCCGCCTACGCCTGCCCGGTCTGCGCGCGCGGCATGGGCGCGCTGGAGCCGCGCCTGTTCAGCTTCAACAACCCCGCCGGCGCCTGTCCGACCTGCAACGGCCTGGGCCAGGTGGAATCCTTCGACCCGGCGCGCGTCGTCGCCTTCCCCGAGCTGAGCCTGGCCGCCGGCGCCATCCACGGCTGGGACCGCCGCAACGCCTTCAGCTACGCCATGATGGCCAGCCTGGCGCGGCACTACGGCTTCGACCTGGACGCGCCCTTCCAGTCGCTGGATCCGGACGTGCGCCATCACATCCTGCACGGCTCCGACGGCCAGGAGATCGCCTTCCAGTACCTGGGCGAGGGCGGCATCCCCGCCCTGAAGCGGCACGCCTTCGAGGGCATCATCCCCAACCTGGAACGGCGCTGGCGCGAAACGCATTCCAGCGCCGTGCGCGAGGAGCTCGGCCGGCTGCGCCATCTGATCCTCTGTCCGGAATGCCGGGGCGCCCGCCTGTGCTCCGAGGCCCGCAACGTCCTCATCGGCCAGGATCCCGGCCCCGGCGAGCGGCGCGGCCGCGCCCTGTATGAAATCGAATCCCTGTCGCTGGCCGACTGCCGGCAATGGTTCCTCGACTGGTCGCCGGACGGCGCGCGGCGCGAGGTCGCCGACCGCATCATCCAGGAAATCCGCGCCCGGCTGGACTTCCTGGTCAACGTGGGCCTGGGCTACCTGTCCCTGGACCGGGGCGCCGACACCCTGTCCGGCGGCGAGGCCCAGCGCATCCGCCTGGCCAGCCAGATCGGCTCGGGCCTGACCGGCGTCATGTACGTGCTCGACGAACCGTCCATCGGCCTGCACCAGCGCGACAACCACCGCCTGATCGAAACCCTGCGGCAACTGCGCGACCTGGGCAACAGCGTGATCGTGGTCGAGCACGACGAGGACATGATCCGCGCCGCCGACCACGTGCTGGACATGGGTCCGGGCGCGGGCGAGCAGGGCGGCTGCGTGGTCGCCCAGGGCACGCCGGCGGAAATCATGGCGCACCCCCAGTCGCTGACCGGCCAGTACCTGGCGGGCACGCGGCGGATCGCCATTCCGGAACGCCGCCCGGTCGGGCCGGACCAGGCCTGGCTGCGCGTCCTGGGGTGCCGGGGCAACAACCTGCGATCCGTCGATCTGGCCATTCCGGTCGGCCGCCTGACCTGCGTCACCGGTGTGTCGGGATCGGGCAAGTCCACCCTGATCAACGATACCCTGGTGGCCGCGCTGGCCCAGGCGCTGAACCGCGCCCAGGCCGACCCCGCCCCGCACGACCGCATCGAGGGCCTGGACGCCTTCGACAAGATCATCAGCGTGGACCAGAACCCCATCGGTCGCACGCCGCGCAGCAACCCGGCGACCTACACGGGCCTGTTCACGCCCATCCGCGAGCTGTACGCGGGGGTGCCCGAGGCCCGCCTGCGCGGCTACGACCCGGGACGCTTTTCCTTCAACGTCAAGGGCGGACGCTGCGAAGCCTGCCAGGGCGACGGCGTGGTGCGCGTGGAAATGCACTTCCTGCCCGACATGTACGTGCCCTGCGAGGTCTGCGAGGGCCGCCGCTACAACCGCGAAACCCTGGACATCCGCTACCGGGGCCTGTCCATCAGCGAAGTCCTGGACCTGACGGTGGCCCAGGCCCTGGAACTGTTCCAGGCGGTGCCCGCCGTGGCCCGCAAGCTGCAGACCCTGATGGACGTCGGCCTGTCCTACATCCGCCTGGGCCAGAGCGCCACCACCCTGTCGGGCGGCGAGGCGCAGCGCATCAAGCTGTCGCAGGAGCTGTCCCGGCGCGGCTCGGAGCGCACCCTGTACGTGCTGGACGAACCCACCACCGGCCTGCACTTCCACGACATCGACGTGCTGCTGGACGTGCTGCGCCGCCTGGTGGACGCGGGCAGCACCGTCCTAGTGATCGAGCACAACCTGGACGTGATCAAGACCGCCGACTGGATCGTGGACCTGGGGCCCGAAGGCGGCGCGGGCGGCGGCCGGATCGTCGCCCAGGGCACGCCGGAGACCGTGGCCGCCACGCCCGGCAGCCACACCGGCCAATGGCTCAAGGGCGTGCTGGCGCCGCGCGGCGCCCGGGATCCCTCCTAGGATCGGGACCGGTTCAGGCCGCGGGCGTCTCCGGCCCCTCCGGCCCCGCGGCCGCGCCGGCGGTCTCGACGCGGTTGCGGCCCCCGGCCTTGGCCCGATAGAGCGCCGCGTCGGCCCGGCCGACCAGGGTCTCGGCCCCATGGGCGTCGTCCAGGTCCATTTCCGCCACGCCGACGCTGATCGTGACCCGGCCCGACAGGCCATGCGCATGCGCGATGGCCAGCGCCTCGACGCGGGACCGGATCCGCTCCGCCATCCCTTGCGCCGCGTGGACGTCCAGGCCCGGCAGGATCACGGCGAATTCCTCGCCGCCGTAGCGGGCCGCCAGGTCGCCCGGACGGCGCACGGACTCGAGCAGGACGCGGGCGATCTGGCACAGCACGACGTCGCCCGCCGGATGCCCGTACTGGTCGTTGTAATGCTTGAACCAGTCCACATCGAGCATCAGCAGGCTCATCGGCCGCCGGTCCCGGCGGGACCGGTCGCCTTCCCGCGCCAGGACCTCGTCGAAATGGCGGCGGTTCGCCAGCCCGGTCAGGCCATCGGTCAGAGACAGGCCGACCAGGCGCTGATTGGCCTGGACGAGCGCCTGCGTGCGCTCGGCCACCTGGCGTTCGAGGTCCCGGGCATGGCTGCGCTGCCGGTCGGCCATGCGGTCCAGCGCATGCGCCAGGACGACGATCTCGCGCACCGGGCTGCGGACCGACGGGCTGAACCGGCCCCCGCCTTCGGCGAGCTCTTCCGCCCAGCGGCTGAGGGACAGCAGGGGGCGCGACAGCCACCAGGCCGCCAGCAGGGCGGCCGCGACTCCGACCACCCAGAAGCCCAGGATCAGCAGGCCGACGCGGTTCAGTGCCCGCTCGGCCGGTTCGGCGTAGCGGCTTTCCGGCAGCGCCAGGGCGATCGTCAGCATGGGGCCGTCCGGCAGCTGGATCGACTGCCAGCGGGCCGAATACCTGCGGCCCTCGAATTCCAGGGACTGCCGCCCCGTGACCCGCTCCGAATGCAGGATGCGCGCGCCCAGCAGGCGGATCTCGGGAGTGTCGCTCTGGTCCGCCAGCACCCGGCGGACCTGGCCGCCCTCCAGGTGATAGATCGGCTCGCCGCCGGAACTGGCCAGCAGCGCCCCGCCGGACTCCGCCAGGAAGGCGATGCCGCCGATCCGGACCATTTCCGCGCGCAGGAACCGGCTGATCTGGGACAAGGCCACGTCGGCCGTCAGCACGCCGGTCAGGCGGCCGGCCTGGTCGCGCAAGGCGACCGACATCCCCATACCCATGCCTTCGAAAATGCCGCCCGGGTCGTGGATGGCGTAGTGATAGGCCGGATACCAGCGCAGGCTGTCGGCCTGCAGGGCGGTCAGGAACCAGGGACGGACCCGGGCGTCATAATGGGGATTGCCGATGCCGGCCGACGTGCTGCGCCGGTTGTCGTCGTCCACCCGGTCGATGCGCAGCGCCCCGCCGCCGCCCGGGCCGGCCTCCAGGATGCGCAGGCCGCGCTCGGTGCCCGCCGGAGGGCGGCCCGCCGCCAGGTAGCCGCCATCGGCCGTGCCGATGGACAGCAGCGTCAGCAGGGGCTGCTGGCGCAATTGCAGCAGGAAGCTGCGCAGCAGGTCTTCCCGCCGGTCCAGGCCGACCAGCCCGCTCTTGAACTGGCCGGCGTTGAAGGTCGCGGCCGCGCGCGGCACTTCGAAGAAATCGACGACCTTGTCCCGGAGCTGGTCGGCCAGTTCGTCGACCTGCTGCCGTTCGAGGTCCTCGACCGCCTGGATCGAGACCGTGAACACCATCCAGCCCGCCAGGCCGACCATCAGCGGCATGGGCGCCAGGGTGGCGACCAGCAGCAGCGTGCGCAGGGACGCCAGTCCGTCCCGGACGAGGCACTCGCCGGCCCGCGGGCGCCACACGCCGCGGCGATACAGCACCGCCAGCAGCAGGATCAGCGTCACGGTGGCCCCTACCCCCCGGATCAGCCAGGCGCGCGCGGGATCGTAGGCCAGGCCGCTCTTGGGCGCGGCGGCCAGTTCCCAGACGGCGTCCGGCAGCGTGATCGTCGCCGGGACGTGCGGCCGGTCGAACAGCCCCATGTCGCCGAACAGGCCGTAGGCGGGCCGGTCTTCCTCGCGGCTGCGGATCGCCAGGTCGAAAGCGGCCTCCGGGCCGATCAGCCCGGCGCGGCGCAAGGTGTTTTCCAGGTCGACCGTCAAGGCCGTCATGCCGCGGTAGCCGTCGCCGCCCGCGCCGCCGGGCGCATCGAAGATCGGCGCGCGGAAGATCAGGCCGGTGCGTCCCGTCTGCACCAGGCGGGTGGATCCGTCGATCACGGGCACGCGGTGCCGGATCATGTAGGCGATCTTGGCCATGAACTGGGGCCGCAAGCTGTAGTCCAGGCCGATGACGGGCTCGTTGCCGGCGATCGGATAGACCTGCTCGATCCGCAGCTTGCGGACGAAGACGATGCTGCGGATGTCGGGCCGGGCCTGCGTCATGCCGGGTGCGATCGAGGCGAACGGACCCGCCTCGCCGCCGGGCGCGGCCGCCAACGCGGCGGCCAGGCGCCCGTTCAGGTCCTGCAGCGCCCGCAGGTCGTCCCGGAAGCGGACGACATGGTCTTCGAACTGCTGGCGGACACTGGCCATGACGCGCGCTTCGCTGCGGGAACGGTCGTAGCGTTCCGCGCCCAGTACGGCGGCGACGCCCAGGAGCAGCAGCAGGATCACGACGGACAACGTACGCTTCAACCCGGACCTCCGGCGCGCAAGCCTTTTTTCGGCAGTTTCGCATCTGCATACATTTCGCGCCACCAGGAAACAACCATGCTTCCCGCCCACGCCGCCCGGTCTGTGCAAACCCGGGCATCCGACTCTATGATGCTCGGCATGCGCATCCTGCTGATCGAAGACGAATCGGAACTGGCCTCGTGGCTCGCCCGCGGCCTGGCCCGCCATGGCGGGTTCATGGTCGACTGGGCCGACGACGCCGAACTGGCCGAACGCCGCCTGGCGGTCGAGGAATTCGACGCCATCATCCTCGACCTGGGGCTGCCCGGGATGGACGGCCACGAATTCCTGCGCCGCCTGCGCGGGCGCGACGACCGCTGCCCGGTGCTGGTGCTGACCGCGCGCGATTCGCTGTCCGAGCGCATCGGCACGCTGCACGAGGGCGCCGACGACTTCATGCACAAACCCTTCGCCATCGAGGAACTCGAAGCCCGGCTCAACGCCCTGATCCGGCGCAGCCGGGGCCGCGAGCATCCCCGCTGGGTCCTGGGCGACCTGGTGCTGGACATCGGCAGCCAGCGCTTCCTGCACGACGACGAGGCGCTGAACCTGTCGCCCCGGGAATACGCGACACTCAAGGTCCTGATGCAGAAGGCGGGGGAGCCGGTCGCCAAGCAGCAGATCCTGGAACGCATCAGCCCGGACGACACGGCGATCAACCTGGAAGCCATCGAGGTCCTGGTGCACCGGCTGCGCAAGAAGCTGGCCGGCACCGACGTGCAGATCGTCACGCTGCGCGGCATGGGCTACTGCCTGGAGCTGAACCGTGACGCGCCCGGCTGAGCGCCGGCCCGGCAGCCTCCGGTCCCTGCTGCTGTGGGTCCTGGTGCCGGCCCAGATCACGGTCCTGAGCCTGGCCCTGTGGTTTTCCAGCAGCCAATTGCACCAGCAGGTCGACCTGGCCTACGACCGGTCCCTGGCCGGCGCCCTGCGCGCCATCGACCACAACATCTCCACCGCCAGCGGCGGCCTGGCCGTGGAGCTGCCCTACCTGATGCTCGAATTCTTCGAACTGACCGCCAACGACTCGGTCTACTACCGGATCCTGACCGAGGACGGCCTGGCCGACATCGGCAATCAGGACCTGCCGCTGCCCGACGCGCGCCTGCCCACGAACACCCCGGTGTTCTACGACCGCGAATACCTGGGCGCCTCCATCCGCATCGCCGCCCTGGCCCGGCCCATGTCGCCGCCGCTCTACGGGCAGAAGGACGGCCGGGTCATCGTCATGGTGGGCGAGGACCGCGGCGGCCGGGACCGGGTGATCCGGGACATGATGGTCCGCAACATCGTGCGCGACCTGATCGAAGTGCTGGCCTCCACGGGCCTGATCGTCGTCGGCGTGCTGATCGGCCTGCGCCCGCTCACACGCCTGTACCGCAAGCTGAAAGGCCGCGCGCCCGACGATCTCAGCCCGATCTCCGCGCCGGAACTCCCCCGGGAAGTCCAGCCGCTGGTGGACGCCGTCAACCAGCACGTCGCCCGCCACGCCCGCCAGGCGCGCCGGCAGCGCCAGTTCCTGGACGACGCCTCGCACCAGCTGCGCACGCCGCTGGCCGTCCTTCACACCCAGCTGGACTACGCCTTGCGCGAATCCGACCCCGCCGAGGCGCGCGCCGCCCTGCTGGCCATGCGCGGAGGCCTGGATCAGGCGCAGCGCACGGCCGCGCAGATGCTGGCGCTCGCCCGCGCACGCGAAGCCGACACCCGCGTCAGCCCGCCACGCGCCGTGGCGCTCACACCCCTGGCCCAGGACGTCATCCGCCAGCTCTACAGCCTGGCGCGCCAGAAGCGGCAGACCATCGCCATGGAAGGCGGCGAACTCGGCGCCACGGTGGCCGGGATCGAATGGCTGCTGCGCGAGGCGCTCGTCAACCTGATGGACAACGCCATCAAGTACACGCCCGAGGGGGGCGCCATCACCCTGCGGATCGAGCGCACGCCCGAGCACGTCGTCCTGAGCGTGCGCGACACCGGCCCGGGCATGACCGAGACCGACATCCGCAAGGCGGGACGGCGTTTCCGCCGGGGGCAGGCCGGCAAACGCGGCCACGGCGCGGGCCTGGGCCTGGCCATCGTCCACACCATCATGCAGCGGCACGGCGGCGCCCTGCGCATCGAGCCCGCCGATCCGGGCGTCCGGGTCTCGCTCGTCTTCCCCGCCGATCAGGGTTTTCCCGAGAAATCATCCTTTTGAAAGGCGGCCGAAAGCTTGGCGGCCCTAAGGTGTCGCCAACACGCGCCACCCATTCCACCGGCGCGTTCCCCCATATCCGAGGAGACCCGCCATGAAATCCCGTACCCTGTCGCTGCTGCTGGGCGGCGCCCTGCTCTCCCTGGGCCTGGCGGCCCAGGCGGCTCCGACCAAACCCGAATGCATCGCGCCGGCCAACCCCGGCGGCGGCTTCGACCTGACCTGCCGCCTGGCCCAGGAAGGCCTGAAGGCCTCCGGCGCCCTGGCCGACCCGATGCGCATCGTCTACATGCCCGGCGGCATCGGCGCCGTGGCCTACAACCACGTGATCGCCCAGAAGCCGGACGACCCCAATTCCATCGTGGCCTTTTCCGGCGGTTCGCTGCTGAACCTGGCCCAGAAGAAGTTCGGCCGCTACAACGTCAACGACGTGCGCTGGCTGGCCGCCGTGGGCACCGACTACGGCGTGGCCGTGGTGCGCGACGACTCGCCGTACAAGAACCTGAAGGACCTGATGGCGGCCTTCAAGCAGGATCCGAGCAAGATCGTCCTGGGCGCCGGCGGCACCGTCGGCAGCCAGGACTGGATGAAGGCGGCCCTGACGGCGCGCGCGGCGGGCGTGGACTACCGCAAGATGCGCTTCGTGGCCTTCGAAGGCGGCGGCGACGCGATCACCGCCCTGCGCGGCGGCCACATCCAGGCCTACATGGGCGACGCGGCCGAGGCCTTCACCATGCTCGAAGGCGGCGCCCCGATCCGCGTCCTGGCCGTGTTCAGCGACGCACGCCTGCCGGGCAAGCTGTCCTCCGTGCCGACCGCCCAGGAAGAAGGCTTCGACATCCAGTGGCCCATCATCCGCGGCTTCTACGTCGGCCCGAAGGTCTCGGACGCCGACTACCAGTGGTGGGTGAATGCCTTCGACAAGACCCAGGCCGACGCGTCCTTCGCCGCCATCCGCGACAAGCAGGGCCTGTTCCCCTTCAACAAGTCGGGCGCCGAACTGGACAAGTACGTCAAGGAACGCGTCGCCGACTACGCCAAGCTGGCCAATGATTTCGGCCTGATCCGTCAATAAGCCAACGCCCGGACCCCGCCATGAGTGATCGCACCCTGGGCTTCTGCGCCCTGATCTTCGCCAGCCTGATGGCGTGGTTCGGCCACGACCTGCAGGCCCCCTTTTCCTATGAACCGGTGGGCCCGCGGGCCTTCCCGATGCTGATCGCCCTGATCATCGCCCTGTGCGGCGCCTGGCTGATGTTCAAGCATTGGCGCGACCGCCGCGCCGGGGAACCGATCGACTGGCCGCGTCTGCTGCTGATGGTGGTCTACATCTTCGGCTACGCCCTGCTCTTCGAGACCCTGGGCTTCATCATCGCCACCGCCATCGTCACCGTGCTGATCGGCCGCCTGTTCGGCGGCGCCTGGGGCAAGATGATCATCGGCGGCGTCGTGATGGGCGTGCTGTTCTTCCTGCTGTTCGACCGGGCGCTGGACGTCGTGCTGCCCCTGGGCCTCCTGGAGTTCCTGTCATGAGCCAGATATTCGACCATCTGAGCATCGGCTTCGATGTCGCCTTTTCCTGGATGAACCTGCTGGTCGCCGCCCTGGGCGCCTTCCTGGGCACCCTGGTCGGCGTGCTGCCGGGCCTGGGGCCGATCAACGGCGTGGCCATGCTCATCCCCATCGCCTACGCCCTCAACCTGCCCCCGGAAACCGCGCTGATCCTGCTGGCCGCCGTGTACGTGGGCGCCGAATACGGCGGGCGCATCAGCGCCATCCTGATCAACGTGCCGGGCGAAGCCAGCGCCATCATGACCACCCTGGACGGCTACCCGCTGTCGCGCAAGGGCCTGTCCAACGTCGCCCTGTCGCTGTCGGGCTGGTCGGCGTTCTGCGGCTCGCTGGTGGCCACCATCGGCGTGATTCTGCTCGCCCCCCTGCTGGCCCGCTGGGCCCTGGCCTTCGGGCCGGCCGAATACTTCGTGCTGATCGTCTTCGCCTTCTGCTGCCTGACCAGCCTGCTGGGCCGCCAGCCGGTCAAGGGCACGCTGTCGGCGATGCTGGGCCTGGCCATCGCCACGGTGGGCGTGGACGCCAATTCGGGGGTCTACCGCTACACCTTCGATTCCGTCCACCTGTTCGACGGCATCGACTTCGTGGTGGTGGTGATCGCGCTGTTCGCCATCGCCGAATTGCTGGAGCTGCTGGAATCCTCCATCCGCGGCGAATCCCCGGAGGTCCCGCCCAACGAGCGCAAGCTCTTCAACCTGAAGGAGCTGCTGTTCACGAAATGGACCGTGCTGCGCAGTTCCATCCTGGGCTTCTTCATCGGCGTACTGCCGGGCGCCGGCGCCAGCGTGGCGTCCGCCGTGGCCTACTCCAACGAAAAACGCTACCAGGAAGGCCGCGACCCCAATGCGTGCTTCGGCGAGGGCGACCTGCGCGGCGTGACCGCGCCGGAAGCCGCCTCCACCGCATCGGCCGTCGGCTCCTTCGTGCCCATGCTGACCCTGGGCGTGCCCGGCTCCGGGACCACGGCCGTGATGATGGGCGCGCTGACCCTGTACAACATCACCCCCGGCCCGGTGCTGTTCGACACCAAGCCGGAACTGGTCTGGGGCCTGGTCGCCTCGCTGTTCATCGCCAACGTGCTGCTGTTCCTGATGAACATCCCGATGGTGCGGGTCTTCTCGAAGGTCCTGTCGCTGCCGAACTGGCTGCTGGTCCCCGGCATCCTGTGCATCAGCTACATCGGGGTGTACGCGATCAACGCCGGCACCTTCGACCTGACCATGGCCGCCTTCCTGGGCCTGATCGGCTACCTGCTGCGCAAGGCCGGCGTGCCCATGGCGCCGATGGTGCTGGGGGTCGTGCTGGGCGACATGATGGAACAGAACCTGCGCCGCGCGCTGTCCATCACCAACGGCGAACTGCACATCCTGTGGGACAGCCCGATCGCCCTGGGCCTGTGGATCGTGTCGCTGCTCATCGTCGTCGTCCCGCCCCTGATGCGCTGGCGCCGTGCGAAGCGGCGCCAGAAGGGCGAAGCCGTCACGCCCGACCTCGTCGCCTCCGACGACTGAGAACCGGCCGCGCGCCCCGGTCCGATCTCACCACCAGTCCGGCGGGCCGCTGCGCAGCGGTCCCGCCGGCAGGTCCCAGCCCCAGCGGGCGCCCTCCACGCGGCAGGGCGCCCGCAGTCTTTGCGCGGGGCCCCACGCGGTCGGCTCGACCGCCGGGTCGTAGGCCGGGCCGGGCGCCGGCCCGAGGACGGGCGCATCCCGCGCCGGGGTCCCGGACGCGGCGTCGGCCGCTTCCTGCAGCAAACACGCCATCCGGGCCAACGACACGCGCCAGCCGCCGCCCAGGCCGGTTTCCCGGCGCAGCGACAGGCCGCGCAGCGCGCAGGCCGCCATCAGGTACCCCGCCGACTGGTCCAGCGCCTGGACCGGCAGGGGATCGGGCGCCGCGTCCTCGCCCGCCCAGGCGATGCCGGCGCTCATCTGCACCAGGCTGTCGAACCCCCGGCGCGCCCGCCAGGGTCCGGTCCAGCCCCAAGCGTCCAGGCAGACGTCCACCAGGCCGGGCCGGATGGCCTGGCGGGCCTCGGCGTCCAGCCCCAGCGCGTCCAGCGCGCCGGGCCGGTAGCCGTGGACCAGCACGTCGGCCCGGGCCAGCAGCCGCCGGAACCGCTCCAGCCCCTCGGGGCGGCGCAGGTCCAGGAAGGCGCAGCGCTTGCCCACGGTGACTTCGGGGATCATGCCCGGCTCGTCCCAATCCTCCGGGTCCAGGCGCAGGACCTGGGCGCCATAGGCGGCCAGAAAGCGCGTGGTCGCCGGGCCGGCCAGCACGCGGGTCAGGTCCAGCACGCGGATGCCCGCCAGCGGCCGTTCGGGGTTCGGGTCGTCCAGCCACCCGGCGTCCGGCGTCCCGGCCGATCCGGGCAGGCGGTGGACCAGCGGCTCCGACGCGACGGCGCGCCCCTGGGGATGGTCGCGCCAGGCCCCGGGCGCGCGCAGGGCGGCCGCGCAGCCGCCCCGATCCACGATGGCGTCTTCCAGCGCCCCGGCGGATTCGCGCCGGACCCGCTCGGCGACGACCGCGCGGCCGGCGTCGCCGGGCAGGCCCAGCGCCTCCAGCGCCCGACGGCGATGATGGGCCGCGTTGGCGTGCAGGCGGATCCAGCCGTCCCGCGCCGCGTAGTCGCCCGTGACGGCGTCGCGCACGTTCGGCCGTTCCCAGCCCAGCGGCCGGATGCTGAAGCCGAACCACCACGAGGCCAGTGCCCGGTCGAGCAGCACGGCCGGCGAATGGACGGGATCGATCCAGCGGGACAGCATGAGCGCCGCCGTCCCGATCCCGGCGCAAGCCAGGCCGGTGACGGGATAGCGCGAGGCCAGACTCCCTTCACCCGTGATCCGGGGCCCCTCGCCCGACCAGGGCTCATCCAGCGCCGCCCGCATTGCGCGCAGGAAAAATCCGGACGCGGAATCATCAAGTGTCATGGCATGCCTCCTGTGGGGTCGCGGCGGAGGGGTGCGGAATTAATCCAGATCAACGACTTGTCGTACCGACGCGGCATACAGTCGGATTGTCCCACGCTTTCTTTCTTATAGAGTCCCGGGCCATTCGATCCCGGGATCACGAATCGTATCAGCCGGCGAGACAGGCCGGCAGCAATACACGAAGGATTATGAGCCGTCCAAGTCTTGTCTCGGGGCCGGACCATCCCCCCCTGCGGACAGAAACCATCGGCCAGGCCCTGTCGCATGCAGCCCACGCCTGGCCCGACCAGGAAGCCCTGGTTTCAGCGCATCAGGGCATCCGCCTGAACTATGCCCAGTTGAACGAACGCGCCAGCCGGATCGCCGCGGGGCTGATGGCCCTGGGTCTGCGGCGCGGGGATCTGGTCGGCCTGTGGGCGCCGAATTGCGCCGAATGGCCCCTGGTCCAGTTCGCGGTCGCCCGGGCGGGCATGGTCCTGGTCAGCATCAATGTGGCCTATGGCGCCAGCGAACTGGAATTCATGCTGCGCGAGATCCCCTGCAAGGCCCTGATCGTGGCGAACCATGCCCGGTTCGGCGATCCCACCCGGGCCATCGAATCGCTGCTGCCGGAAACTCCCTCGAGCCCCGCCGGCCAGCTCTGGTCGCGGAATCTGCCGGCCCTGCGCCACCTGATCCGCATCGGCGCCACGGAACGCCCCGGCTGGCTGCCGTTTCACGAGCTGGGAACCCGGGCCGGCCCGGATGACCTGGCGGCGCTGGATGCGGCCGCATGCCGGATCGATTGCCATGATCCGGTGGTGATCCAGTTCACGAGCGGGGCCACCGGCCTGCCCAAGGGCGTCACCCTGTCGCATCACAACATTCTGAACAACGGTTATTACGTCGGCGAACGGGTCGGCCTGCGGTCGGGCGACCGGCTATGCATCCCGGTGCCGCTCTGGCATTGCTTCGGCATGGTCATGGGTAACCTGGGCTGCCTGACCCACGGCGCCGCCATGATCTATCCCGGCGACGCGTTCGATCCCCTGGCGGTGCTGGAATGCATCGCCCGGGAACGCTGCACCGGACTCTATGGCGTGCCATCCATGTTCGCGGCGCTGCTGGCCCACCCGGGCTTCGCCGGATTCGACCTGTCCAGCCTGCGCACCGGCTGCATGGCCGGCGCCCATTGTCCGGCGGACATCCTGGCCCAGGTCATGGATGTCATGCACATGCGCGACGTCACCATCGCCTATGGCATGACCGAGACCAGTCCGGTCAGCTTCCAGACGTCCGCCGGAGACCCGCCGGGCAACCGGATATCCACCATCGGCCGCCCGCTGCCCCACCTGGAATGCAAGGTCGTCGACGCCGACGGCGACATCGTGCCGAGCGGCATGCCGGGCGAGCTGTGCATCCGCGGCTATTCGGTGATGCTGGGCTATTGGGGCAACGAACAGAAAACCGCCGGGATCCTCGACGCGGACGGCTGGCTGCGCACAGGCGACCGGGTCGCCCTGGACGGCCAAGGCTATGGCCGGGTCATCGGCCGCTCGATGGAGGAAACCTGCCTCGAGATCACCGACGAGATCTCGCGCATGAGCGCCCAGGTGCACATCCTGCAGGCGGTCGCCCGGCGGGAACCCCTGGGCACCGTGCTGGACCTGATGTGCCGTTTCGTCGAAACCCGCCTGCCCGGCAGCCATTGCGCCGTGCTGGTCCTGAAGGCCGGGAAATCCCAGGTCGCCGAGATCATCGCCCCTTGGCTGCCCGAATCCCTCCGGGCCGGCCTGGCCAGCCGAGATGTGGCCGGCCTGCCCGGCCCCTGGCATGCCGCGATCCGGCAGCGCCAGGAAATCCTCGACCGTTGCCCGCCGGACCCGGCCGGGGACACCTCCTGCCATTCTCTCCAGGCGCCGGGGATGCGGACATGCTGGGCGCAGCCGTTGATCAATGCCGATGATCACGTCACCGGACTCGTCATCCTGATGCGCCCGGGCGACGACCCGCTGCACAGCCGCGAGCAGATGATGGGACGGATGGCGGCCGACCTGGCCATCATCGCCATCGACCAGACCCGGGCCCAGCAGCAATTGCGCGATCAGGCGCTGCACGACGACCTGACCGGCCTGCCCAATCGCCGTTACATGCGCGAATGGCTGGCCGGGCATGTGTTCACGGACACGCCCGATGCGCATCCCGGCATCCGGCGCGCGGCACTGCTGATCGACCTGGACGATTTCAAGCCGATCAACGATTCCCTGGGCCACAAGGCCGGGGATTACGTGCTGCGGGTGATCGCGCGGCGGATCGTGGATGCCCTGCGCCCGCACGATATCGTGGCCCGCCTGGGCGGCGACGAATTTTCCGTGGTGCTCGACGGCATCGACGGCCGGGATTTCGTCCAGGCCTGCGCGCGGCGACTGGTCGAGCGGATCGCCGCGCCGATCGACATCCGCGGCGAGGCGATGCCCGAGGTCCATGTGCGCTGCAGCATCGGCATCGTGCTCCACCCCGGGGACAGCACGTCGGCGATCCAGTTCTTCGCCCGGGCCGACGAGGCCATGTACGCCGCCAAGGCGGCGGGCAAGAGCTGCTACCGGTTCTGGCGCGACATCCCCGGCAACGAATAGCAGGCCGGCACGCCATGCGGTCTTCCGTTCGCTGAGGCGCACCTGCCGGGCGCAGTTTTCAGGCGGATGCCCCGATGCCCCGAAACCAGGGCTTCCCGGCTTCCATTCAATCCATCCTGTAGATCGCCCGGTGCTCGCGGATCGCGTAGCGGTCCGTCATGCCGGCGATGTAGTCCGCGATCGCCCGCGCCTGCTCCACCGGATCGTCGCGCCGGTATTCGTCCGCCAGCAGCCGGGGATCGTCCAGGAACGCCTGGAACAGTTCGCGCACCACGCGCCGGGCCTTGCCCGTCATGCGCATGACCTGGAAATGCCGGTACAGGTTCTTCAGCAGGAACTGCTTGAGGGCGTCGGCCTGGGCGCGGATCTCGTCGGAGAAGGCCGCCAGCGGCGGGCCGGCCCGGACCTCGTCCGCCGACCGCGGCCGCAGCCGGGCGATGCGGTCCGCCGTGGTGCGCGTCAGGTCGAGCACCAGGGTGTTGATCATCGCGCGGATGACCTCGGACACCAGCCGCTTGGGCTCGGCGTCCGGGTGGCGGCGCAGGACCTGCTCGTGATGCGCGGCGAAGATGTCCAGGTGCAGCAGTTGCGGCACCGTGATCAGGCCCGAGCGCAGGCCGTCGTCCACGTCGTGGTTGTTGTAGGCGATCTCGTCGGCCAGGTTGGTCAGCTGCGCTTCCAGGGACGGCTGGGTGCCGTCCAGGAAACGCGCGCCGACCTCGCCCAGCCGCCGCGCATGGGCGCGCGAACAATGCTTGAGAATGCCCTCGCGTGTCTCGAAGCACAGGTTCAGGCCGTTGAAGGCCGCGTAGCGTTCCTCGAGTTCGTCGACCACCCGCAGGCTCTGGAGGTTGTGCTCGAAGCCCCCGGCCTCGGGCGCCAGTTCGCGCAGGCAGGCGTTGAGCTCGTCCTGGCCCGCGTGGCCGAAGGGCGTGTGGCCCAGGTCGTGAGCCAGGGCGATGGCCTCGGTCAGGTCCTCGTTCGCCCCCAGGTTGCGCGCCAGCGTGCGCGCGATCTGCGCGACCTCGACGCTGTGCGTGAGACGGGTGCGGAACAGGTCGCCCTCGTGGTTGAGGAAGACCTGGGTCTTGTATTCCAGCCGGCGGAAGGCGGAGCAATGGACGATGCGGTCGCGGTCGCGCTGGAAACCGGTGCGGCCGTCGGGCGGCGGCTCGGGATGGCGGCGTCCCCGGGAAGCGTCCGGGCGGCAGGCGTAGGGGGCCGGACCGATCTGATTGTTCATGCCTTCGCGACTCCTGTCGACCGGTATGGAAGGGACCTAGGATCCGGCGGCGCCCGGCAGCAGCGGACGCACCTGGTCGTCGTCGACCGCCCGGACCTCGGCCCGCCCCAGGGCCGGCAGCAGCACGTAGCGGATCCGCCGGCCTTCGTTCTTCTTGTCCACCCGCATCAGGTCCAGCCAGCGCCCGGCGCCCAGGCCGGGGGGATCGACCGGGCAGCCGATGGCCCGCACCAGCGCCCGGATGCGGTCCACGGCGCCGGCGTCCAGCCCGCAGACCCGGGCGGACAGTTCCGCCGCCATGACCATGCCGCAGCCCACGGCCTCGCCGTGCAGCCACCGGCCGTAGCCCAGGCCGGATTCGATGGCGTGGCCGAACGTGTGGCCGAAGTTCAGGATGGCGCGCAGGCCGGACTCGCGTTCGTCCTGGGACACGACCCAGGCCTTGATCTCGCAGGAACGGCGCACGGCGTGCCGGATGGCCTCGCCGTCGAGCGCGCGCAGGGCGTCGACGTGGGCCTCGCACCAGTCGAAGAATTCCGCGTCGGCGATCATGCCGTACTTGACGATCTCGGCCAGGCCGGCGGAGATTTCCCGGGCCGGCAGCGTCGCCAGGACCCCGGGATCGATCTCCACGGCCAGGGGCTGGTAGAACGCCCCGATCATGTTCTTGCCGCGCGGATGGTTGATGGCCGTCTTGCCGCCCACCGAGGAATCCACCTGGGCCAGCAGCGTGGTGGGCACCTGGACGAAGCGGATGCCGCGCATGTAGCACGAGGCCGCGAAGCCGCAGACGTCGCCCACCACCCCGCCGCCCAGGGCCACCAGCACGGCCTTGCGGTCCAGGGCCGCCGCCAGCAGCGCGTCGAAGATGCGATCCAGGGATTCCCAGGTCTTGTACTGCTCGCCGTCGGGCAGTTCGATGACCAGCAGCGGCTTGCCGGTGGCTTCCAGGGCCGCGCGCAGCCGCTCGCCATACAGGGCGCCCACCGTCGTGTTGGTGACCACGGCGATCGCCGTGGCGTCGGCCGGGATGCTGTCCGCGGCGGCGTCCAGCCGCCCCGCGCCGATGTGGATGGGATAGCGCCCGCCGGGCGTCTCGACCTGGACTGTGTGCATGGGTTCCTAGTCTAAGTGGTGTGGGCCTGGACCGCCGCCTGGACCAGCGGCAGCAGGTTGCGCAGCACCTGGGAGATCGGCAGGTCGCCCGTGTCCAGCGTGACTTCGGCCACGCTTTCGTACAGCGGCTCGCGCCGGGCGAGCAGGTCGACGATGCGCTGGCGCGGATCGGCGGTGCGCAGCAGCGGCCGGTTGCGGTCCCGGGACACGCGCCGGTAGAGTTCGTCGGCGCCGGCCCGCAGGTAGACGACGCAGCCGCGCTCGCTCAGCATGCGGCGATTGGCCTCGGCCAGCACGGCGCCGCCGCCCGTCGCCAGGACCAGGCCGGACCGGCGCGTGTATTCGTCCAGCGTGGCCGTCTCGCGGCGGCGGAAGCCTTCCTCGCCCTCGATGTCGAAGATGGTGGCGATGCGCACCCCGCAGCGCGCCTCGATGGCATGGTCCAGGTCGACGAATTCGCGCCCCAGCGCCGCCGCCAGCTGGCGGCCGAGCGTGGTCTTGCCCACCCCCATCATGCCGACCAGGAAAATCGGCCGCGCGCCGTCCGGCCCCGCGGGGGGAATCCGGGTCGGATCGGTGGCGCATTCCATCGTCATGGCGGGGTATCGGGCTGTTCGTTTGCGTGTATTATCGCATCAGCTGGCTGTCCCGCCCGGCCACTCGGCCCGCCCTCCCGCGCGCCGTCCGCGCATCATCCTGTTACACAGACCCCGTCCCCGTCTCCAGGCCCGATCCGGCCAGGGCTTACAATCGCCTCTGATGAAATCCACCAATACCTCTTCCAAGCAGAAGGCCCCGGCGGCCCGCTCCTGGTTCACGCGGTTGGTCCTCAAGGCGATCGTGCTTTTCGCCGGCCTGGGCCTGTGCGGGGCGCTGCTCATGAGCCTGGCGCTGGCGCTGGCCTGGCCGAATCTGCCGGACCTGACGGCGATGATCGACTACCGGCCCCGCGTGCCGCTGCGCATCTACACCGCCGACAAGGTCCTGATCGGCGAATTCGGCGAAGAACGCCGCAACGTCCTGCGGTTCGACGAAATCCCGGACGTCATGAAATCCGCCATCCTCGCGGCCGAGGACGACCGCTTCTACCAGCACGGCGGGATCGACTGGACGGGGGTGCTGCGCGCCGCCCTGGCCAACACCATCCACATGTCCAAGACCCAGGGCGCCAGCACCATCACCATGCAGGTGGCGCGCAATTTCTACCTGTCGTCGGAAAAGACCTACACGCGCAAATTCTACGAACTGCTGCTGACCTTCAAGATCGAGGCCACCCTGACCAAGGATCAGATCCTCGATCTCTACATGAACCAGATCTTCCTGGGCCACCGGGCCTACGGCTTCGCCGCCGCCAGCCGCACCTACTTCGGCAAGCCGCTGTCCGAGATCACCCCGGCCGAGGCCGCCATGCTGGCCGGCATCCCCAAGGCCCCGTCGCGCTTCAACCCGATCTCCAATTTCGAGCGCGCCAAGTCGCGCCAGGCCTACGTCCTCGGCCGCATGCGCAGCCTGGGCTACCTGACCGACGCCGAATACCAGCGGGCGATGGACCAGGCCATCGTGATCCGCTCGGCGGCCAATTCCCCCGGCGGGCGCTACGGCGTGCACGGCGACTACCCGGCGGAACTGGCCCGCCAGCTGCTGTACGGCGTCTACCAGGACGACATCTATTCGCGCGGCTTCAACGTCTACACCACCATCGACTCCAAGGGCCAGGAAGCCGCCTACCAGGCCGTGCGCGAAGGCATCCTGGACTACACCCGCCGCGCGCCCTACACCGGCCCCGAGGAAAACATCGACCTGCCCAAGGGCATCGAATCCGACCCCGAGGCGCTCAACGACCTGATCGACGACCAGCAGGAAAAGCACCCCGACAACGGCGACCTGCTCATCGGCATCGTCCTGTCGGCCAGCCCCACCGAGGTCCGGGTCGCGCGCAGCGCCAGCCAGATCATCGACATCACCGACAAGCGCGCCCTGCGCGTGGTGGCGCGCGGCCTGGCCGCCAACGCCAAGGAATCCGTGCGCATCCAGCGCGGCTCGGTCGTCTACGTGCACCAGACGCCGGACTACTGGGAACTGATCAACAAGCCCTCCATCCAGGCCGCCCTGGTCTCGCTGAGCGCCCAGGACGGGGCCATCCGGGCCATGGTGGGCGGCTTCGATTTCGACGAGGGCAAGTTCAACCGCGTCACCCAGGCCTGGCGCCAGCCGGGCTCGTCCTTCAAGCCCTTCATCTACGCCTCCGCCCTGGAGCGCGGCCTGACGCCGGCCACGCAGATCTCGGACGAACCCTTCTCCCTGACGGCGGAGCAGACCGGCTCCAAGGCCTGGAACCCGAAGAACTACGGCCGCTCCTACGAGCCCATGCTGACCATGCGCCAGGGCCTGTACAAGTCCAAGAACATGGTCTCGATCCGCATCATGCAGGCCGTGGGTCCCCAGTACGTGCAGGACTACGTCACCCGCTTCGGCTTCGACCGTTCGCGCCAGCCGGCCGTGCTGCCGCTGGCCCTGGGCGCCGGCAGCGTGACGCCGCTGCAGCTGGCCGGCGGCTACGCGGTCTTCGCCAACGGCGGCTACCGCGTGCCGCCCTACCTGATCGATTACGTCACCGACAGCACCGGCAAGGTCATCATGCGTTCGCGCCCGACCGTGGCCGGCGACACGCTGGCGCGGGTGATCGACCCGCGCACCGCCTACGTCATGGACGACATGCTGCGCGGCGTCGCCACCTACGGCACCGGCGCGCGCGCCCACCGCGAACTCAAGCGCAACGACATCGGCGGCAAGACCGGCACCACGAACGACTCCCAGGACGCCTGGTTCGCCGGCTTCACCCCGAAACTGGTCGCCGTGGCCTGGATGGGCTTCGACCAGCCCAGGTCCATGGGCCAGGGCGAAACCGGCGGCGGCGCCGCCCTGCCCATCTGGGCGGACTACATGCGCGCCGCCCTGGCCGGCCAGCCGGAAATCCCGCCCGGCCCCATGCCCAGCGGCCTGACGCGCACCGACGGCGACTTCTATTTCTCCGAATTCCCGCCGGGCACGGCCATCGCCCGCGTGGGCCTGCCCGCGCCGGGCGATCCGGTGCCCGGCGCGCCCGCCGACGGACTGGACGGCATCGGCACGCTGCTGGACCAGCTGCACGACGACTCCCATTCCGATTCCGACTCCGGCGGCGCCATCCCCCAACCCGTCCGCGTGCCCTTCTGATGACGACCCATTTCCCGTTCCCGAACGCCGCGCGCCTCCTGGCCGGCGCCGGCCTGGCCCTCGCGCTGGCCGGCTGCGGCATGAAAGGCAACCTGCGCCTGCCCGACCCGCCGCCGGCCGACGCCGCGCTGGCGGCTCCGCCGTCCTTCTCTCCGGTGCCCGCGCCGGACTCACCACGCCCCGCTTCGCAACCCTGACCTTCATGACCGCAGATCCCCAGTTCCCCCTCCGGGATGGCATCCTGCATGCCGAAGACATCCCGCTGCCCGAACTCGCCGACCGCTACGGCACCCCCCTGTACGTCTATTCCCGCGCGGCGCTGCGCGCCGCCTGGCACCGTTACGAGCGGGCCATCGCCGGGCACGACGCGCTGATCTGCTACGGGGTCAAGGCCAATTCCAACCTGGCCGTCCTGCACGAATTCCAGCGCCTGGGCGCCGGATTCGACATCGTCTCGGGCGGCGAACTCGAACGCATCCTCGCGGCGGGCGCCAGCCCCGATCGCGTCGTGTTCTCCGGCGTGGGCAAGCAGGGCTGGGAAATCCGCAAGGCGCTGGCCGCCGGGATCAAGTGCTTCAACGTCGAGTCGGCCGCCGAGCTCGAACGCCTGGCCGACATCGCCCAGGAACTCGGCGTGCGCGCCCCGGTGTCCCTGCGCGTCAATCCCGACGTCGACGCGCGCACCCACCCCTACATCTCCACCGGCCTGAAGGAAAACAAGTTCGGCGTCGACATCCGCCAGGCGCCCGAGCTGTACCGCCAGGCGCTGCAGCACCCCGGGCTGGAAATCGTCGGGGTGGACTGCCACATCGGCTCCCAGATCACCCAGATCGCCCCTTACCTGGACGCGCTCGACAAGCTGCTGGACCTGATCGACGCCCTGGCGGCCGACGGCATCGCCCTGAGGCACCTGGACCTGGGCGGCGGCCTGGGCATCCGCTACACCGACGAGACCCCGCCCGACCCGGCCGAACTGCTGGAGCCGGTCTTCGCCGCGCTGAAGGCCCGGGGGCTGGACCACCTGCAGCTCATCCTGGAACCTGGCCGGTCGCTGGTCGGCAACGCGGGCGTGCTGCTGACCCGGGTCGAATACCTCAAGCGGACCGAGGCGCGCAATTTCGCCATCGTGGATGCCGCCATGAACGACCTGATGCGTCCGGCCCTGTATGAAGCCTGGCACGGGGTCGTCCCGGTCGCCCCGCGCGCCGGCACCCCCGTCGAAACCTACGACGTCGTCGGGCCGATCTGCGAAAGCGGCGACTGGCTGGCGCGCGGCCGCGCGCTGCCCCTGGAACAGGGCGACCTGCTGGCCATCCAGTCCGCCGGCGCCTACGCCTTCTCCATGGCCAGCCAATACAACTCCCGCCCCCGGGCCGCGGAAGTCCTGGTGGACGGCCAGGACTCCTGGCTGATCCGCCCCCGCGAAACCATCCAGGAACTGTACGCCCAGGAGCGAATTCCTCACCGGCCCTAAACTTCTACGTCATCCGGACGTCAATCGCCCATAGCCCCGGTTTGTGCATCACGAAACCGATCTGTTGTCCCACCTCCCCGTTTCATGGCGATCAAGACGCTTCTTTCACGCCCGTCCGGTCCACCCACCCACTCCGCCGCCGGGCGCGTCTGGTCGTTCTTGCTGTACGCCGGCATCCCCATCCTGATCGGCCTGGGGCTGATCGCCTCCCTGCTGCTGCAGCCGCGCTACACCGACTCCACCGGCCAGCCGCTGACGGCCCGTTTTCTGCACGCCGACACCCGGCTCGATCCGGAACAGGCGCTGGCGCAGCTCCAGCATCGCCCCACCCGGCTCACCGAATCCGCGCCGGCCGGGCCCGTATGGCTGCTGGCCGACCTGCCGACCGGCCGCGGCGCCGCCCCGTCCGGCCGGTTCGCCCTGCTGGTGCCGACCCATCCAGCCGACCCGCCCGAGTGCTGGCTGGTCCATGGCCGGCCCGACGGCGCCGACCCGGCCGCCGCGGCGCCCCTGGAAACGGCCGACGTCCGGAACGGGCTGCTCGGGCAGCAGGTGCGGCTGCCGAACGCCTCGACGGCCGACCAGGCCCTGTGCCGGCTCGACCTGTCCATCCCCGCCCGGCTCTCCATCGAGCAATGGCGGCGCCAGGAGCTGTCCGACACCACGGCGCACACCGCCCAGGCCATCGGTCTGCTGGAAGGCGGACTGCTGACACTGGCGGCCTTCCTGATCGTCATTTCCCTGACCATGCGCGAGCAGCCCTACACGGTGCTGGCCTGCTGGATCCTCTGCAACCTGCGCCTGGGCGCCTGGGCGCTGGGCTGGGATCACCAGTTCCTGGGCGCCATCATCCCGCCCGATCCCCTGGTCTGGGTCCGCAAGCTGACCGTCCTGGCCTACTACGTCCTGACGATCCAGCTGTTCACCACGCTGTTCCAGCCCAGCCTGGACGCCACCACGGCGCGCCGCCTGCGCCTGGTCGGCCGATCGAGCGCGGCCTGCCTGCTGCTGGCCCTGCTGATGCTGCCCTACGACTGGTTCCAGCTCACGACCTTCCTGACCGCCTGGCTGGCGACGGCCCTGGTCACGGTCACCCTGATCCACGGCCTGTTCCGCTTCAACACGCGCTCCCAGCTCTGGCACACGATCGGCGTCTGCCTGGCCCTGGCGGTCCTGCTGACGGGCCTGGTCCTGATCGGCCTGGGCCGCTCGAACCTGATCGCCCCCTTTCCGGGCACGATCGCGCTGCTGCTCTGCAACCTGCTGATCGCCCTGGCGGCCGCCGACAAGATGCGCGAAGACCGGCAACTGCGCCTGCGCCAGCGCAACGACCTGATCGCCCGCGACACGCTCACGCCGCTGGGCCTGTTCACGCTGGGCGCCACCCGGCATTTCGAGCACCTGAATCCGAACGCGCGCGACATCCTCGACATCGCCCCGGAGGCGGACCTGCACGCGCTCGCCTGGAGCGACTTCTTCCCCAAGGTCGACTGGCTGGCCATCTCCGTGGCCACGGAGCAGGGCCGCGACACCGAGATCCAGCGCATCCAGTCCTCGCCGGACACGCCAGCCCGCAACTTCCTGCTGCGCGCCACGCTGGTGGGCAGCCGCATCGAAGGCTCCCTGCAGGACATCAGCGCCCGCACCGAAACCATCCGCAAGCTGCGCCTGATGGCCGACAACGATCCCCTGACCGACACGCTCAACCGCCGCGGGATCGAGAAAACCATGCAGACGGCGATCGAGAACCTGCAGCAGACCAACACGCCCTGCGCCCTGGCCTTCCTGGATCTGGACCACCTCAAGCGCGTCAACGACCTGTTCGGCCATTCGACCGGCGACACGCTGCTGCAGATGGTCTGCGAGCGGCTGAAATACTCGCTGTCCGAGGACCAGCCCCTGGGCCGCATCGGCAACGACGAGTTCATCATCCTGTTCCCGGGCATGCGGGCCGGCGAGGCCCGCCGCGCGGCCCAGGACATGATCGAAAGCCTGAACGGCTCGGCCCTGTACGTCGGGGAACGGGCCTTCCAGCTCAAGAGCGCCATGGGGCTGATCGACATCGACCGCAACATGACCCCCAAGGACGCCATCGCCGCCGCCAGCCGCGCCTGCCGCGACGCCCGCAAGCAGCACCAGGACGTCGTCCTGTACGAGGAGAACGCCCGCGAGCTGTTCGACCACATCGACGAGATGCACCTGTTCGAGCAACTGGAAAGCACCGGCACGTCCGAGGACATCTTCCTGGAGATGCAGCCCATCATGTCGCTGCGCCATCCCCTGCAGACCCTCAACTTCGAGGCGCTGCTGCGGGTGCGCAACACTGGCGCGCGCCCGCTCCAGACCGGCAAGATCATCCAGGCGGCTGAAGACAGCGGCATGGTCACCGCCATCGACAAATGGGTGTTCACGACCCTGCTCGAATGGATGTCCAAGCACCACCTGAAGCTCGGCCAGACCCGCCAGGTCAACGTCAACCTCAGCGGAGTCTCGCTGAACGACGACCGCTTCATCAACGTCCTGTTCGGCATCCTGAACCAGCAGCCGCAATTCACCCGGCGCCTGTGCGTGGAAATCACCGAGGGCGTGGCCCTGCAGGACCTGGAGCGCACCCGCCAGTTCATGCGGCGGCTGCAGCGCATGGGCGCCCGCGTGGCCCTGGACGACTTCGGCGCCGGCTACACCTCGTTCTCCTATCTGAAGGAGCTGCCGGCCGACATGATCAAGATCGACGGCACCCTGATCCGCGACATGCTGGCGAGCGAGGCCAACATCGCCATCGTCAACAGCATCGTGGACCTGGCCCACAACCTGGGCATGGAGTGCATCGCCGAATGGGTCGAGGACGTCGCCACCCTGCGCGCGCTGGCCGACATGGGCGTGGACTACGTCCAGGGCTACGTGATTTCGGGATCGCGTCCCCCGCTGGACATCCTGGCCTGCGACAACATCCTGCCGCTGGTCGGGGACCCGGCCGCCCGCGCCTACATCGAGGAAATCAGCGGGCGGCGCCTGTCGTAGGGGCCGCCGGCGGGAACCGGACGGATCGGGCCGCCGCGCCCGCCCGGCGGAGCGGCCCCCGGCGGATCACAGTTCGCCGTACGAGTGCAGGCCCGACAGGAACATGTTGACGCCCAGGAAGGCGAAGCTGGTCACCAGCAGGCCCGACAGCGCCCAGTAGGCGGACATGGCGCCGCGCAGGCCCTTCATCAGGCGCATGTGCAGCCAGGCGGCGTAGTTCAGCCAGACGATCAGCGCCCAGGTTTCCTTGGGGTCCCATTGCCAGTAGGTGCCCCAGGCGTCGGCCGCCCACAGCGCCCCCAGGATCGTGGCCACGGTGAAGAAGGCGAAGCCCACCGCGATGGCCCGGTACATGATGTCGTCGAGGATCTCCAGCGAAGGCAGCCGCCGGGCGATCGGCGCGCGGAACGCCAGGATCGTGCCCACGATCAGCGCGCCGATGCCGAAATACAGCATCCAGGTGGCCGACAGCTCGCGCGAACCGAAGATCAGCGGTTCGGCGCACAGGACCGCGCCCAGGACGAACACCGGCACCAGCGGCTTCCAGGTGCGGGTCTCGCCATGCGACTTGACCAGGTAGGCGAAGCCCACCATCGCCGCCAGGCTGAAGGTGCCGTAGCCGATGAAGTTCGCCGGGACGTGCAGCTTCATCCACCAGCTCTTCAGAGCGGGGACCAGGGGCTGGATCTGGTAGGCGTCGCGGGTGAAGGAATACCACAGCAGGAACACCACCAGGGAACTGATGACCAGCAGCACGAAGCCCCCCAGGGCGCGCGTGGCGTAACGGCGCTCGTAGTACAGGTAGAACAGCGCCGTGACCAGGCACAGCAGGACGAAGACCTCGTAGAGGTTGCTGACGGGGATGTGGCCGATGTCGGGCCCCAGCAGGTGGCCTTCGCGCCAGCGCACCAGCAGCCCGGTCAAGCCGGCGTAGACCGCCGTCCAGGTCAGGATGGTGCCCAGCCAGGCCGCCGTGCGGCTGGCGAAGCCGATCCAGTAGCAGATCGTCGCCAGGGCGAACAGGGCGCACATCCACAGGATGGCCGACTGCGAGGAAATCAGGTATTTCAGCAGGAAGACGCTTTCGGCCCGCGACAGGTCGCCCTGCAGCAGGTCGCCGCCGGGGCTGTAGAGCCAGATCGCCAGCAGCGCCGTCAGTCCGGCGGCGACCATCAGGGCGCGCAGCGGCCGCCACAGCCAGCCCATCCAGCTGAACAGGCCGACCGCGCCGATCAGGATCAGCTTCTCGTAGTAATCCATGAACGCGCCGTATTGCGTCAGCACGTGGCCGGCGCCGACCGCCAGCAGCAGGAAGAAGCCGAAGTCGGTCCAGTCGGGCCGGCCCCGCCGGCCGCGGCGGTCGCCGCTGGCGTTCATGTCATGGGGCCAGGCGGCCGCGGCGCGCGCGGCGATGGAATCAGACGTCATGATCGGGTCCTCCGGACAAGCGGCGCAGGGCATCCCGCAGCCGTTCGAATTCGTGGTTGAAATCCAGGGTGCGCCGCTGGGTGGTCATCGCGGCCAGCCAGGCGCTGCCCCCGTCCTGCGGCCGGATCCACACCCAGACGCGGCGTTCGCGGATGTAGAACATCGAGAACACGCCGAGCACCAGCAGCAGGCAGCCGATGTAGACGATGGTCTTGCCGGGGCTGCGGGCCACCTGGAAGACGCTCGCCTGGACCTGCTCGAAGCCGGTCAGCTGCAGGGCCACGGGAGCAGGATAATCCGGCAGCGACGCGAGCGCCAGCACGGCCAGGCGCATCCACTGGCGCTCGCGCTCCGCATCGGGGCCCTGGGGGGCGAGCGCGGGCTCGCCCTGCCGCGCCCGCGCCAGATCGCGCAGTTCGGTCAGGCTGAGCTGGATCATGGGCACGGCGAAATTCAGGATCTTTTCCCGCTGGTCCGCGGGCGCGGCGTCGATGATGCCGTTGAAGCCGTCGCGCGCGAAGGTGCGCAGCGCCCCGCGCGCCGCCTGGAACATCAGGTCGCGCTGCTCGCCCTCGGGCGCGTTGCGGTCCGCGAACCGCTGCGCGGCCTGGTCGCGCAGGGCGGCGTCGTCGAGCGCGGCGCGCAGCCGCATGAATTCCGCCATCGATCCCTGGTCGTCCGCGGGGACGCGCAGGTAGCGGTAGGGCTGCGAGGCATTGTCGCGCACCCCCAGTAGGAACACCGGAGCGTCGTCGATCTTCACCGGCAGCAGGTACTGGTTGAATTCGTGCGCCTGGCCGTCGGCGCCGATCAGCCGGTATTGCACGCTGGGCCCGACATTGCGCAGGCCGTCGTTGCGCGGCCGGGCCGCGCTGCCGGTCACGGCGGCCACGTGCGCGGCCACGTCGGCCGGCTGCGGGTCCCGGCCGTCACCCATGTCCTCGACGTTGATGACGCGCAGGCCGGTGTAGTCCACCGTCAGCCCGCCCAGGCTGGCGGGCAGCCGGGCCTCGCTCCCGACCGTGCCGGAGATGTCCACCGGCTGCGCGGCGGCGCCGCGCAGGGGCCAGGCCTTCAGCTGCAGGCCGCTGCCGCCGTCGTCGAAGCTGGACTGGTAGACGGTGACGCCGCGGTAGTGCAGGGGCTCGTTCACCTGGATCGTCTGGTCGAAGGTCTTGCCGGTCGCTAGGTCGGTCACCGTCACGTCGCTGCGGAAATCGCTGGGCATGCCGGTGTCGTAGTAGGCGATGTGGAACTTGTTGAGCTTCAGCGTGAAGGGCAGGGGCTGCAGCAGCACGCCCTGGCCCGCCGCCACGATGCCGACGCTGCTCTGCTTGCCGTCGGGCACCAGCATGTTGGCCCGGAAGCTGGGATTACGCGCCGACAGGCGCCCGGACTCGGGCACGTCGGAAATCAGCATGTTGCCGGTCACAGGCTGCTTGTCGAACAGCCAGGTCTGCAGCCGCACCGGCAGTTCGCTGTCCAGCAGCCCGCCCAGGCAGATCACGACGATCGCCACGTGCGCGAAGATGTAGCCCAGGCGGTTGGCCGCGCCCTTCTTCGCGGCCACCATGCGGCTGTCGCCGTCCTCGCGCACCCGGTAGCGGAAGCCCTGGGCCTGCAGCAGCGCGCCCACTTCGGCGCAGGCCCGGTCGGGCGGCAGGCCGCTGGACAGTTCGACCCGGTGATGGAAGGCCTTGAGGCTGGAGCCGCGCACGTATTCCCGGAACGAGCGCATGTCGCGCAGCATCTTGGGCGCGTTGCGCAGCACGCACAGCGTGGTGGACACCACCAGGAAGGCCATGATGAGCAGGAACCACGCGCTGTTGTAGACGTGCCAGATGGAGAACCGGTCGAAGACCGCGAACCAGAAGGGTCCGAACTGGTCGACGTAGGCGTTGGCCCCCTGGTTCTGGGGCAGCACGGTGCCGATCAGGCTGGCCACGCAGATGAACACCAGCAGGCTGATGGCGAAGCGCATCGAGCCCAGGAGTTCGATGACATCGGCGCCCAGGGCGCGGGAATGTGTGGAAGACGCCACGGCGGCTCTGCTCATGAAAATATGCCCCCCGCGCCGCGCCTTCGGCTTGCGTCCACCCCGCAGCTTGCATGCTGCCCGGATTCGTCAGGCCCGGAATGGTCCGCAGGGACTATCCCGTGTCCTGGCTCATCCCCAAGAGGGGGCGCTTTGCCGTAGCGCGGCCTGGCGGTCAAAAAAACAGGGGGTGCGCTCGCGCGTGCCCCCTCGATCTAGAAATTTTAAGTTTTAACGATACACCGGTACGCGCCGGGATCCTCCCAAGACCCTGTGCGCGACCGGGGAAATCCGCCCGCCGCCCTAGCGCAGGCCGGCGGCGTAATCGGCCACGGCGGCCAGGTCCTGATCGGTCATGCGGTCGGCGATGTCGCGCATGATGTCGTTGGCCCGGTCGCCCGAGCGGAACAGCTTGAGCTGGTCCAGCAGGTACGAGGGGTGCTGGCCGGCGAGGCGCGGGAATTCGCCCGGCAGGCCGGCGCCATTGGCCGAGTGGCAGGCCGCACAGGCCGGGACCTTGCGGTCGGCGATGCCGGCGCGCCAGATGGCCTGGCCGCGTTCCGTGGTGTTTTCGTGGGTGGCCGTGGCGGCCTTGTCCCAGTCCACCTTCTGGTGCGACAGGTACAGCGCGACGTTCTGGATGTCCGCTTCGGTGAGCGGGCCGGCCATGGGGGCCATGACCGACGGCGCGCCTTCGGCGCCGTTGCGCACCGGGGGCTTGTCGCCCACCGACTTGAAATCGTGGAGCTGCTTGGCGATGTATTCGTGCGGCATGGCCGCCAGGCTCGGATACATGGGGATGGTGCTGTTGCCGCCTTCGCCGTGACAGGTGACACAGGCCAGGACGCCACGCGACATGTCGCCATTCAGGAACAGCTGTTCGCCGGCCTTGGCATCGGGTTTGGGCGCGTCTGCGGCATGGGCGAGGCCGGGCAGGGCGCCGGCGAGAATCAGGCTGCCGGCCATGAACACACTGGAAAGCGCACGCTTCATGAGATCCTCGGTGGTGATTCGTTCACGACGCCGGAGGCCGGCGCCTGACAAGGCCGACACCGTATCCGCCCGGGACACGCGATGCGCGGCGCAACATTCAATATGAAATTATACAATAGGCTTCACCCCTCCCTCATCTCGAGTCCGCCCCCCGTGTCTCTCCTCCATCGCGCCCGGTTCACGGTCTCCGCCGCCCGGCTGGACCAGTTGCCCGCCCCGACCACCGCCGAAGTCTGTTTCGTCGGCCGCTCCAACTCGGGCAAGTCCTCGGCCATCAACGTCCTGACCAACCAGCGGCGGCTGGCTTTTTCCAGCAAGACGCCCGGCCGCACCCGCCTGATCAACCTGTTCGGCATCCCCGACCCGCTCGAACCGGACGCCTGGCTCGGTTTCCTGGTGGACCTGCCCGGCTACGGCTACGCCGCCGTGGACCGCGCGGCGCGCGACGAATGGGCCGAGGTCCTGGGCGGCTACCTGCACGAGCGCTCCAGCCTGGCGGGCGTGGTGCTGCTGATCGACATCCGCCGCGGCGTCACCGACCTGGACCGGCGCCTGGCCCGCTGGATCGCCCTGCGCGGCCTGCCGACCCTGGCCCTGCTGACCAAGGCCGACAAGCTGCCCTACGGCCAGCGCATCCAGGCCGCCGCCCGCGCGCGCAAGGACCTGGCGGACATCGGCACGCTGACCGCGCTGCCCTTCTCCGCCACCCACCGCGTCGGCCTGGACGAGGCCGCCGCCCATATCGAAAACTGGATCTCGCCCCAGGCCGTGCCCTGAGCGCGCGGGCATCCTCCCACGCCCCCTCTTCATCGTCCCGCCGCCGCGCGGCGGATGTTTTCCGGAGTTCCGCATGACCGCCTTCCTGCCCCCCGCCGATTTTCCCGCCATGCGCCTGCGCCGCAACCGGCGCGACGACTTTTCCCGCCGCCTGGTGCGCGAGACCCGCCTGTCGACGGACGACCTGATCTATCCGGTGTTCGTCTGCGAAGGCCACGGCGTGCACGACCCGGTGGCCTCGATGCCGGACGTGGCGCGGCAGTCCCCCGACGTCCTGCTGCGCACGGCCGGACAGTGCCTGGAACTGGGCATTCCCGTGCTGGCCCTGTTCCCGCACATCGACCCGTCCCTGAAGACGCCGGACGGCCTGGAGGCCGCCAACCCCGACGGCCTGATCCCGCGCACCGTGGCCCTGCTGAAATCGAATTTCCCCGAACTGGGCGTGCTGACCGACGTGGCCCTGGACCCGTACACCAGCCACGGCCAGGACGGCCTGATCGACGAGGACGGCCAGCTGCTGAACGAGCCCACGGTGGCCATGCTGGTGCGCCAGGCCCTGACCCACGCCCAGGCTGGGGCCGACATCGTCGCCCCCAGCGACATGATGGACGGGCGCATCGGCGCCGTGCGCCAGGCGCTGGACGCCCAGGACCGCATCCACACCCGCATCATGGCCTATTCGGCCAAGTACGCCAGCGCCTTCTACGGCCCCTTCCGCGACGCGGTGGGTTCGGCCGCCAGCCTGGGGGCGTCCAACAAGGCCACCTACCAGATGGATCCGGCCAACCGCCTGGAAGCCCTGCGCGAGGTCGCCGCCGACATCCGCGAAGGCGCCGACATGGTGATGGTCAAGCCCGGCCTGCCCTACCTGGACGTGCTGCGCGAGGTCAAGGACGCCTTCGGCATGCCCACCTACGCCTACCAGGTCAGCGGCGAATACGCCATGATCAAGGCCGCCGCCGCCAACGGCTGGCTGGACCACGACAAGGTGATGATGGAATCCCTGCTGGCCTTCAAGCGGGCCGGCGGCGACGGCATCCTGACGTATTTCGCGATCGCCGCGGCGAAGATCCTGCGCGGCCGGGGCTGATCCGGCGAGGCCGGTCCGGCCGCGCCGGATCAGCCGGGCCCGGCCTCTTCGGCCCCATGGACGCAGTAGCGGTTGCGGCCCTGGCGCTTGGCCCGGTAGAGCGCCTGGTCCGCATACGCCAGCAGCTTGTCCAGGCTGGCCGGCAGGCCCTGCCTGTCGTGCGCGACGCCGATGCTGACCGTGATCCGCAGGGGTTCGTCGCTGTCGTGGTAAAGGCGGATCTTCTCCACGCAGGATCTCAGCCGCTCCGCGATCTCGGCGGTGTCCTCGAGCGAACAATCGGGCAGGACGAGGCCGAATTCCTCGCCCCCCAGCCGCCCGAACAGATCCTCCGGGCGGATGGCCTCGCGGATGGTGCGGGAGAATTCGCACAGCACGTTGTCCCCGGCGGCATGGCCGTGCTGGTCGTTGAGCTGCTTGAAATGGTCGATGTCCAGCATCATCAGCCCGTTGCCATACGGGGCCGGGGGAATCCGCCGGAGATATTCCTGGGCGCCCCGCGTGAACGCCGGGCGGGACAGGGCCTGCGTCAGGTCGTCGTGGTCCAGGGCGCGGTTCAGGGACACGATCAGGTCGCCGCGCGCGGCCAGCGCGCTGGACATGAGCAGCGGCACGATCATCAGGAGCAGGACGCCCAATTGCAGGGATATCCGGGTCCAGGCGGACAGGTTCGCCAGCAGGTCCGGGACCAGGGTCCAGCCGGCGTCGAAGCCGAGCAGGACCCCCAGGGCCGAGAGCAGCGCCAGCCAGGCCGCCGTCCACTGCTGGTAGGCATGCGCGCAGTACACCAGGGCCGCGAACGGCAGCAGCAGGGCGCCGGGCCCGCCCAGCAGGAAACACAGCGCCAGGCTGGCCGCCAGCAGCAGTCCCGGCATCCGCGCGGGCCAGTTTCCCAGGTGGCGCAGCGGGCCGCGATCCCTGTGGCGGCGGTCGACCCCGGGAATTTCCATCTTGGGCAGCAGCAGGACGGGCAGCAGGAAGATGCAATAGCCGAGCCACTGCCCGAGCAGGCCGCTGGCGACGGCTTCCAGGGCCGCCGCGGCCGGCCGCCAGAAGCCGGCCAGCAGACCGATGGCCACCGTGGTCGCCGCTGCCGCCAGGCCCGCCAGCAGCATCCGGATCACGGCCCGGGGCGTGCGCAGGTTGTCCAGGGGCCAGAAGCGCGCCAGGATGATCCAGAGCACCCAGACGCCCGCCAGGTCCGCCAGGCCGTCGGCCAGCGCCCGGGGCGGGACGACGCCCAGGCCGAGACGGGCCAGGACCAGGCCGGCGCCCATCAGCGCCCACGACAGGGGGCGGATCGGCGCCTGGTGGCGCAGCAGCACCCCCGCCAGGACCGCATTCGCCGGCCACAGAACCGCGCGGCCGAACACCGGCTGGATCAGCAGGCTGGCCAGCGCCAGCAGGAACGCCGCCGCCGCGACCCACGCCGCCTGGACGATCGGCCGGGAAAAACTCGTACCTAAGGAGATGGTCTGGCTCATTGTCCGCGCGCTGTCCGAATGTCGTCCACCGGCCGGCAGCTCCCCTCGTCAGCGCCGCAACAGCCTTGACTCAAATGTAACTGTGCATGATAACTGGTTTCCGGCGCCAGGGACATCACGAATGTGGTGAGATTCGCGCCTCCTGGATGGAGAAACCGGTTTCCGGACATCCGCGCTCATGAAAACGCCAGCCGCATGGGCTGGCGTCATGGTCTGATCCTGTTGGTGCCGGCTAGAGGAATCGAACCCCCGACCTTCTCATTACAAGTGAGCTGCTCTACCAACTGAGCTAAGCCGGCCAAGGACCGTCATTCTACAGGACGGGCGCGCGCCCTATTTGACGACCTTCAGGTGGGAGGGCTTGGGGGCGTCCGGGCCGTCGTCCGGGGGCGTCGAGGGGCCCGGCGGGGGCGCCTGCGGCCCCGGCTGGTCGTCGCCGCCCGGATAGGGGCGCGAAGCCACGACCTCGAAGCCCATGCCGGCGCCGGTCTCCCGGGCGTACACCGCCGAGACCGCCCCCACGGGGATGAACAGGTGCTCCACCGCGCCGTTGAAGCGGGATTCGAATTCGATGTATTCGTTGCCCAGCGTCAGGCGGTTGGTGGCCAGGTGGCTGATGTTCAGCGTGATCTGGCCGTCGTGGACGTGGGCGCGCGGCACCACGGTGTTTTCGTCGACGGTGACCACCAGGTAGGGGGTGTAGCCGTTGTCCGTGCACCATTCGTGCAGCGCGCGGATCAGGTACGGTTTGGTCGAGGATTCCTGCATGTTCAGCGGCGCATGACCTTTTCGGACGGGGTGAGGGCCTCGATGTAGGCGGGGCGCGAGAACAGACGCTCGGCGTACTTCTGGATCGGGGCGGCGCTCTTGGGCAGCTCGATGCCGTAATGGCCCAGGCGCCACAGCAGCGGGGCGACGGCGACGTCCAGCATGGAGAATTCCTCGCCCAGCATGAACTTGTTCTTCACCAGCAGGGGGGCCAGCTGGGCCAGGCGGTCGCGGATGTTGGCGCGGGCCGCGTCGCGGATCTTCTCGTCGGTGATGCCGCGGTTTTCCAGCGTGGACACGTGGACGAACAGTTCCTTTTCGAAGTTGTACAGGAACAGGCGGGTGCGCGCCCGCATGATCGGGTCGGCCGGCATCAGCTGCGGGTGCGGGAAGCGCTCGTCGATGTATTCGTTGATGATGTTCGACTCGTACAGAACCAGGTCGCGCTCGACCAGGATGGGCACCTGGCCGTAGGGATTCATCACCGCGATGTCTTCGGGCTTGTTGTACAGGTCGATGTCGCGGATTTCGAAATCCATGCCCTTTTCGAACAGCACGAAGCGGCAGCGTTGCGAAAAGGGGCAGGTCGTCCCGGAATAGAGCACCATCATGTCGTGGGTTCCAATGCAAAAAAAGACGAAGAACACGCGCGAGCCTGAAAACGCAAGCCAGGCGTGGCAACGCCTGGCTGGCATCCCGGCCCGCGCGGCCGGAGGGTCATGCGCCCCGCGAAGGGCGCGGCCGACCCGGGGATCCTCTGATTCAGACGATCCTAGCGGACATGCTTCCAGTATGCCGCATTCATGCGGATGGCGACAAACAGGAACAGGAACAGGAACAGCAGGACCACGACACCGATCTGCTTGCGCACCAGCTGGCCGGGTTCCGCCATCCAGCCCAGGAAGTTGCTGAGGTCGGCGACGTCGCTCTCGAACTTGCCGAAGGTCTTGGCGTCGGCGGAGTCGAAGCGCGTCACGCGGGTGGCTTCGCCGGTGTAGTCCTTCAGGGGCTCGGACTTGGCGGTCGGGAAGCCGTCGGCGTCGTAGACCGTGGTGGTGCGTTCCCAGTGTTCGTTGCCCTGGGCGTCGGCGACCTGGTGGACCTCGATGTCGGTGAAGCTGCGCGGGCCTTCGAGTTCCCAGAGCACGTTGGGCATGCCGACACTGGGGAAGACGACGTTGTTCCAGCCGGTCTTCTTGGACGTGTCGCGGTAGAAGGTGCGCAGGTAGGTGTAGATGTAGTCCACGCCGGACGGGCCGAAGTTGGTGCTCTTGGCGCGGGCGATCACGGACAGGTCCGGAGGCACGACGCCGAACCATTTCTTCGCGTCTTCGGGGGTCATGGAGATCGTCATCAGATCGCCGATCTTCTCGCGGGAGAAGAGCAGGTTCTTCTTGATCTCGTCTTCCGACAGGCCCAGGTCCGTGAGCTTGTTGTAGCGCATGGCGTTGGCGCTGTGGCAGTTCAGACAGTAGTTGACGAACAGCTTGGCGCCGTTTTGCAGGGCGGCCAGGTCGGTGATGCGGTCGGGGGCGCGATCCAGCTGCGGGCCTTCGCCGGCGGCGAAGGTCAGGGAGCAGGTCAAGGACAGGGCCAGGGCACCGAGCAGTTTTTTCAGCATGATCTTTCCGTGACAGTCAGTGGTTCGGCCTTCAGTGGGCCCGGAAGGTGACGCGGTCGGGAACCGGCTTGAAGGTGCCCAGGCGGCTCCAGACAGGCATCGCCAGGAAGAACGCCAGGTAGATGACCGTGCCGATCTGCCCGAGGAGGGTGTAGGTCGGCGAGACCGGCTGGGTACCCAGCCAGCCCAGGATCAGGAAGTCGATGATGAAGATCGCGTACAGGACCTTGTGCCAGCCCGGACGATAGCGGATAGACTTGACCGGGGAACGGTCCAGCCACGGCAGGAAGAACAGGATGACGACGGCGCCGCCCATGGACACCACGCCCCAGAACTTGGCGTCCAGGACCTTCATCAGGATGGCGACCAGGACCAGGATGCCCGGCACGGCCAGGCGCCAGATGCCGGAGAGCCTGCCCTTGGCGAACAGCAGGACGGCGGCCAGCAGGGCGCCCGCCGCCATGACCCAGGTGAAGTCGCTGGTGGTGGCGCGCAGCATGGTGTAGAACGGCGTGAAATACCAGACCGGGGCGATGTGCGGCGGGGTCTTCAGCGGATCGGCCGGCAGGAAGTTGTTGTATTCCAGGAAGTAGCCGCCCATTTCGGGGCCGAAGAAGATGATCGCCGCGAACACGATCAGGAAGCCCGCCACGCCGACGATGTCGTGCACCGAGTAGTAGGGGTGGAACGGAATGCCGTCCACGGGGCGGCCGTACTTGTCCTTCGGGCCCTGCTTGATCTCGACGCCGTCGGGGTTGTTCGAGCCCACTTCGTGCAGGGCGATGATGTGCGCCACGACCAGGCCGATCAGCACCAGCGGGATGGCGATCACGTGGAAGGCGAAGAACCGGTTCAGGGTGGCGTCGGACACGACGTAGTCGCCGCGGATGAACAGGGAGAGGTCGGGGCCGATGAAGGGGATGGCCGAGAACAGGTTCACGATCACCTGGGCGCCCCAGTAGGACATCTGGCCCCAGGGCAGCAGGTAGCCGAAGAAGGCCTCGGCCATCAGGCACAGGAAGATGCCCACGCCGAAGATCCAGACCAGTTCGCGCGGCTTGCGGTAGGAGCCGTAGAACAGGCCGCGCAGCATGTGCAGGTAGACCACGACGAAGAACATCGAGGCGCCGGTGGAGTGCATGTAGCGGATGAACCAGCCGCCCGGCACTTCGCGCATGATGTATTCGACGGACTCGAAGGCGAAGCGCGCGTCGGGCTTGTAGTTCATTACCAGGAAGATCCCGGAGACGACCTGGATCACCAGCACCATCAGGGCCAGCGAACCGAAGAAATACCAGAAATTGAAGTTTTTCGGAGCATAGTACTCGGACATGTGCTCCTTGAACATTTTGGTGAGCGGGAAGCGGTTGTCCACCCAGCCCAGCAACCCGGTCGTCTCGACGTTTTTATCGGCCATGGAAGGCTCCTAGATTCAATATCGCAAAAGGATGAACGGGGGCGTCCATCAGGCCTTGTTGTCTTCGTCGACGCCGATGGTGATGCGGGTGCCATCGGCGGAAAAGACGTAGGGCGGGATTTCGAGATTGTCAGGGGCCGGCTTGTTGGCGAACACCCGGCCGGCCAGATCGAAGGTCGAGCCGTGGCAGGGGCAGAACCAGCCGCCCGGCCAGTCGCTGGGCAGCCCGGGCTGGGCGCCGGTCTGGAAGTGGGCGGTGGGCGAGCAGCCCAGGTGGGTGCAGATGCCGATGCAGACGAAGTATTCGGGCTTGCGCGAACGGTATTCGTTCTTGGCCCATTCCGGCGTGAAGCCGGGACGGTCGGAGTTGGGATCGGCGAGTTCGGCGTCGTGCTTGGGCAGGGCTTCGAGTTCGGCCTTGGTGCGGCGCACGATCCAGACCGGCTTGCCGCGCCATTCGACGGTCATCATCTGGCCTTCGGCCAGGCCGGAGATGTCGGCCTCGACCGGCGCGCCGGCCGCCTTGGCCTTTTCGGAGGGCGCGAACGAGCCGACGAAGGGCACGGCCGTGGCGACGCCAGCGACTCCGCCGAGCGTACAGGCCGAGGCGACCCAGAAACGGCGCGAAGGATCGGGGGGCAGGTTCGGGTCGACTGCGCCCTGCTCGTCGGACTGTGTCGGATGCTGACTCATTCTGTTATCCCTGGTTGCCGCCCGGGGGGCGGAGCATTTTGAACGTGATCTGCCTGTGCGTGGGGCCGCGGAACCGACGCCCCACAAGGGTCTTCAACCGCGTATTATAGCGTTACGCCCAGTGGGGTAAATGGATGGAGGAGGACCGAAATGAGCGCAACCGGGGGTTTCATCAAAGAATTCCGAGAATTCGCCATCAAGGGCAACATGATGGACCTGGCCATCGGGGTCATCATCGGGGGGGCCTTCGGCAAGATCATCGATTCGGTCGTCAACGACCTCTTCATGCCGCTGATCAATTTCATCATCGGCGGCAACGTCAATTTCGACAACCTGTTCTGGGTGCTGCGCCAGCCCGAAGGCTATGCCGGCGCCATGACGATGGCCGAACTGACCAAGGCGGGCGCGGTGGTGTTCGCCTGGGGGCATTTCCTGACCATCTTCGTCAATTTCCTGCTGCTGGCCCTGGTGGTCTTCGTGATGGTGAAACTGGTGAACAACGCCCGGCGCCGCTTCGAGGCCGAACCGGCCCCGGCGCCCGCCGCCACCCCCGAGGACGTCCTGCTGCTGCGCGAGATCCGCGACGCGCTGAAGAAATAGCTAGACGGGATTGTCGATGTCGACGAACTCGCAGGGCACGCCGAAGCGCGCCTCGATGGCCGCGCCCAGGGCCTGGACCCCGTAGCGCTCGGTCGCATGGTGGCCGGCGCTGATGTAGGCCGCGCCCGCCTCGCGGGCCAGGTGCACGGTGGGTTCAGAAATTTCCCCGCTGACGTAGCAATCCGCGCCCGCCGCCAGGGCGGCGTCCATCATGCCCTGCGCGGCGCCGGTGCACCAGGCCAGCCGCCGTATCGGGAGGCCGGGATCGCCGATCACCAGGGGTTCGCGCCCCAGCCGGCGGGCGATGTCGGCCGCCAGACCGCCCACCGTCAGGTCCCGGGCGGGCGCGCCCAGCCAGACCAGGTCGTCGGGTCCGCAGCGCCGGGGAGCGCCGTCGGGGCCGGCGTCCGGGACCCAGTCCATGACGCGCGCCAGCTGGGCGTTGTTGCCCCATTCCAGGTGGGCGTCCAGGGGCAGGTGGTAGGCGAACAGGTTGATCTCGCGCGCCATCAGGGCCGCCAGGCGACGGTGCTTGGGGCCCCGGATGCAGGGATCCTCGTTCTTCCAGAACCAGCCGTGGTGCACCAGGACGGCGTCCGCGCCCCGGGCGGCGGCGGCCTCGACCAGGGCCTGCGAGGCCGTCACGCCGGTGACGATGCGGCGGATCTCGTCGCGCCCCTGAACCTGCAGGCCATTCGGGCAATAATCGCGAAAACGTTCCGGCTGCAAGGTATCGTTCAGCCAGTCCGCCAGGGCCTGGCGGGATATCCGGACGCTCATGAGTGTGCCTTTATTCGAGTCATTCGATGTTCATTAAACGATTGTGGCTGATTTTCGCCCAGACCGTGACGGTCTGCCTGGGGATCCTCTTTCTGGTGGCGACCCTGCGGCCCCAGTGGCTGCCGGGCGGGACGCCGGAACCGGCCCCCGCGGGCGGCGCGTCCATGGCGCCCGCGGCCGGCCGGGGCGCGGCGCCGTTCAGCTACGCGCCCGCCGTCGCGCGGGCCGCGCCGTCGGTGGTCAACATCTACACCGCCAAGCACGTGGACGTGCCGCTGGTGCCCCTGCCGGCCGACCCCAGGCTGGAACAGTTCCTGCGCGGCCTGCCGGGGTTCACGCGGCGCGAGGCGTCCACCAGCCTGGGTTCCGGCGTGATCGTGCGGGCCGACGGCACGATCCTGACCAACTACCACGTGATCGAGGCCGCCGACGCGATCGAGGTGCGCCTGCACGACGGGCGCCAGGCGACGGCCAAACTGGTCGGCGCGGATCCGGAAAGCGACCTCGCGGTGCTGAAAATCGGCCTGCCCGACCTGCCCGCGATAGCCTTCGACCCCGACCCGACGGTGCGCGTGGGCGACGTGGTGCTGGCGATCGGCAACCCGTTCGGCGTGGGCCAGACCACGACCCAGGGCATCGTGTCCGCCGTGGGACGCAACCGCCTGGGGCTGAACACCTATGAAGACTTCATCCAGACCGACGCGGCCATCAATCCGGGTAATTCGGGCGGCGCGCTGATCGACGCCCGGGGCGAGCTGGTCGGGATCAACACGGCGATCTATTCCGAGACCGGGGGATCGCTGGGCATCGGCTTCGCCATCCCGGCGGCGGCCGCCCACCACATCCTGGACGAGATCCTGGAGCACGGCCGCGTGCGGCGCGGCTGGCTGGGGCTGGAACCCCAGGACATCACGCCCGACCTGGCGCGCGCCTTCGGCCTGAAAGACACGCGCGGCGCCATCGTCGCCCGCATCCTGCCGGGCGGCCCGGCGGCGCGCGCCGGGGTGCGGGTGGGCGACGTCATCCGCGCGCTGGACGGCCAGCCCGTGGAAGACGCCTACGACCTGGTCAACCGGCTGGCACCCCTGCCGGCGGATTCGACGGCCCGGCTGACGCTGCTGCGCCAGGGCAAGACCCTGACGCTGGACGCCCGGGTGGGGGTCCGGCCCCCCGCGCGCCGGCCGGGACGCTGAGGACCGACATACTCCTGTCATCTCCCTTGCCTAGACTGCGGGCTCCTCCCTCGTTTCCCAGGAAGAGCCCATGCCGCCACTCCGCACCACCGTTCTTGCCGCCCTGATCGGCTGCGCGCCCTGGGCCGTCATGGCCCAGCAGGCGGCGCCCGCCGTCCTGCAGGGCCACGCCGTGCTCCCGGCCGCCAGTTTCGTGGCGCCACCCGCCGACGCGCCCGCCGACCTGAAGGTCGCGGGCAAATACACCAGCGGGGTCCGCGTCGACGCCCCGGGCTCGGTCATGGGCCTGTCGGCCGACCGCGCCACCGGCATCGCCCTGCCCGTCCAGGGCCAGGTCCGCCAGGGCCACTCGGGCGTCAAGGCCATGCCCGACGGCACCGTCTGGGTCCTGACCGACAATGGCTTCGGCAGCAAGGCGAACTCCATGGACGCCATGCTGTACCTGAACCAGTACCGCATCGACTGGCAGGCCGGGACGCTGGCTCCGCTGGGCACGGTGTTCCTGCGCGACCCGGACCGGAAGATCCCCTTCCGCATCGTCCACGAGGACACCCCCGCGCGCTACCTGACCGGCTCCGACCTGGATACCGAAAGCTTCCAGCCGATCGGCGGGCATTTCTGGATCGGCGACGAATTCGGCCCCTACCTGGTGAAGACCGATCGCTCGGGCAAGGTGCTGGCCCTGTTCGAGACCCAGGTCGACGGACGGACCGTCCGCTCGCCCGACCACTACGCCGTGGCGTCGCCCGGCGCCCCCGGCCAGACCTACCAGGGCGTCGCGCTCAAGCGCTCGAAAGGCTTCGAGGGCATGGCGGCATCCAGGGACGGCAAGTTCCTCTACCCCCTGCTGGAAGGACCGGTCTGGGATGAAAAGACCCGGACCTGGGAACAAGCGGACGGCAAGACCGCCCTGCGCATCCTGGAATTCAGCGTCGCGGACGAACGCTGGACCGGCCGCTCGTGGCTCTACCCGCTGGAAGGCGCGGACCACGCCATCGGCGACTTCAACATGATCGACGCCACGACCGGCCTGGTGATCGAACGCGACAACGGCGAAGGCACGCCCGACTGGGCCTGCGCGCCCGGGGCCGACACGAAGACCTGCTTCTCGAGCCTGCCCCGCTTCAAGCGCGTCTACAAGATCGAGCTCTCGGACGCGAACGCGGGCAAGGCGGTACGCAAGCTGGCCTACGTGGATCTGCTCGCCATCCAGGACCCGGACAAGAAGGCCCGCAAACCCCTGACGGACGGCGCGCTGCAGTTCCCATTCTTCACCATCGAGAACGTGGACGTGGTGGACGCCGATCACATCATCGTCGGCAACGACAACAACTTCCCGTTCTCGTCCAGCCGGGAACCGAACCGCCAGGACGACAACGAGTTCGTCCTGCTGCGCACCCCCGAACTGCTGCGGAGCCGATAAAGCCATGAAAACCTGCGATCTCGACGACATCCCCGCCAACCCCTCGTCGGCCGAACCCCTGGACCGGCTGTTCGCGCGCCTGGACGGCCGCCGCCGTTTCCTGAAGGGCGGCCTGGGCCTGGGCGCCGTGGGTTTCCTGGGCGGGCTGCTGCCCGCCGCGCAGGCGCTGGCGAGCAGCGCCTCGGGCCGGCACCCGGCCACCCTGGGATTCAAGGCGGTCCCCATGAGCACGGCGGACACCGTGGTCGTGCCCGAAGGCTATGCCCACGCCGTGATCAACCGCTGGGGCGACCCGCTGGCGGCGGGCGCGCCGGCCTTCAAGGGCGACGCCAGCGACGACGGCGCGGCCCAGGCCGCGCAGGTCGGCTACAACCACGACGGCCTGCATTTCTTTCCCATCGACGGCAAGGACGGCGTCTCCGGCAGCAGCGCCGAGGGCCTGCTGGTGACCAATCACGAATACGTCACGCCCCACTATTTCTTCCCGAAGGGCGTCCAGCCCGGCGGAAAAGGCTGGTCCCCGGACTGGATCCGCAAGGCGCAGCACGCCCAGGGGGTGTCCGTCGTCCACGTCCGCCTGGACGCGCAGGGCCGATGGCAGCGGGTGGCCGATTCGCCCTACAACCGCATGATCCACGCCAACACGCCCGTCCGCATGACCGGCCCCGCGGCCGGCCATCCTTTGCTGCGGACCCGGGCGGATCCCGAGGGCACGCGGGTGCTGGGCACCTTCGGCAACTGCGGCAACGGCTGGACGCCCTGGAACACCTACCTGACCTGTGAAGAGAACTTCACCGATTATTTCGGCGTCGGCGCCCGCGACGCCGGGCAGGCGGACTATCCGGACGAGGACTACCGCCGGCTCATGCTGCGCTACAAGGGCGGCGGCAAGACGTCCGATCCCGAATACGCCTGGGACACGCACGACGCCCGCTTCGACTGGACGCAAGAGCCGAACGAATACCACCGCCACGGCTGGATCGTCGAGATCGACCCTTTCGACCCCTCGGCCGAGCCCCGCAAGCTGACCGCCCTGGGCCGCTTCAAGCACGAGAATGCCGCCCTGACGCTCGCCGACGACGGCCGGGTCGTGATCTACATGGGCGACGACCAGCGCAGCGAATACATCTACAAGTTCGTCTCGGAAGACGCGTACAAGCCCGGCGCGGCCGGCAACAGGACGCTGCTGGAGCGCGGCACCCTGTACGTGGCCCGTTTCGGGGACCACGGCCGGGGCGCCTGGATCCCGCTGACGCTGGACACGCCCGGCACGGACGGCCGGCGCCTGGGCGAGCGCTTCAACGAAAGCATGGGCGAACTGCTGATCAGGACGCGGCAGGCCGCCGACGCGGTGGGCGCCACGCCCATGGACCGGCCGGAATGGATCGCCGTGCATCCGCGCACCGGCGAAGCCTACGCGACCCTGACCAACAACACCGATCGCGGCAGCGGCAAGGCGCGCTGGCCGGGCGGACCGGAGCACCCGGGCGCCGACGCGGCCAATCCGCGCGACAAGAACATCTACGGCCACATCGTGCGCTGGCGCGAGACCGGCGGGGATGCGCACGGCGGGACATTCGAATGGGACCTCTTCGCCCTGGCCGGCAACCCGGCCCGGTACACGGACGGCGACCCGCGCCGGGGCTCGGCCAACATCACCGCCGAAAACACCTTCAACAGCCCCGATGGCCTGGGCTTCGACGCCCAGGGCCGCCTGTGGATCCTGACGGACGGCAACTACGGAAACAACGGCGATTACGAGGGCCAGGGCAACAACCAGATGCTGGTCGCCGACCCGGCGTCGGGCGAGCTGCGCCGGTTCCTGACCGGCCCGAAGGGCTGCGAGGTCACCGGCATCACCTGGACGCCGGACCAGCGTTTCGTGTTCGTCAACATCCAGCATCCGGGTGAGGGTCCGGGACTGGACGAGGCCCAGGCCGAGCCGCTCTCGGCCTCGACCTGGCCGGACGGACCCCGGGCGACGCGGCCGCGTCCCGCGACGGTCGTGGTCTGGAAGCAGGACGGTGGCGTGGTGGGAAGCTGACGGTCCCGGATGATCCTTGACCCCCATCAATACGGGGAATCAATGACCATGTTTTCATTGTGGATATAACCACTCCACAAGGGGAACACCATGAGAACGCACGCCTCCCTCCTCCTGGCCGCCGGACTGGCGCTGGGCGGACCCGCCGCCCTGGCCGCCGGCGCGCCCGCTGCCGACACGGTGCGGCAAACCGCGCGCCAGTTCTTCCAGCCCATCCCCGCGGCCGAGGCCGTGATCAAGGAACGCAACATTTCCGCCGACAGCATCGAGCTGGGCCGCTAGCTGTTCTTCGAACCGCGCCTGTCGCGCAGCCACATCATCAGCTGCAACACCTGTCACAGCGTCGGCACGGGCGGGGCCGACAACATCCAGACCTCCATCGGCCACGGCTGGCAGCACGGACCGCGCAACTCGCCGACCGTGCTCAACGCACTGTTCAACGGCGCCCAGTTCTGGGACGGCCGCGCCGCCGACCTGAAGGAACAGGCCAAGGGCCCCGTGCAGGCCAGCGTCGAGATGAACAACACTCCCGCCCAGGTCGAGGAAACGCTCAAGAGCCTGCCGGAATACGTCGCCCTGTTCCAGAAGGCCTATCCGAAGGACAAGGATCCGGTCAATTTCGAGAACATGGCCCACGCCATCGAGGCGTTCGAGAGCACGCTGCTGACCCCGAACTCGAAATTCGACCAGTTCCTGGCCGGCGCCGACAGCCTGGACGAGATCGAGCTCAAGGGCCTGGACCTGTTCATGAGCAAGGGCTGCGTGGCCTGCCACCAGGGCATCAACGTCGGCGGCCAGGGCTACTTCCCCTTCGGCGTGGTGAAGAAGCCCGGCGCGGACATCCTGCCGCCGGACGACAAGGGCCGCTTCACCGTGACCAACACCGCCAGCGACGAATACGTGTTCCGCGCGGGACCGCTGCGCAACATCGCCCTGACCGCTCCCTATTTCCATAGCGGCGACGTCTGGTCGCTGGAACAGGCCGTGGCCATCATGGGATCCAGCCAGCTGGGCCAGGAACTGAACGACGGCGAGGTCAAGGCCATCGTCAGCTTCCTGCACACCCTGACCGGCGAGCAGCCCCAGGTGGTCTATCCCACCCTGCCGCCGAGCACGGCCGCCACGCCGCGGCCGCAGAAGTAGCCCGTCCGTCGGCGCGGGCCTGTCCCCCGGGCGGCAACTCCCTTTGCGCCCCCGGGACGGGCCCACGCAGGGCGGACCACCGATGCGCGGTCCGCCATTCCTTGGCCGCCCGACGCCGGATTCCGGCGCCGGGCGGTTTTTCCGTTCGGGGCCAGCAGGCCGCGGCGCCATGGATGCCCGCGCCGCGGAGGCCGGGTCAGGGCATCCGGAGTTCGCGCTCGGCCAGGATCTCGTAGAAAGACCCCGCCGGACTCGGCGCCGAGGCCGCCAGCACGCAGCGGCGCGGCGTCCAGTCCAGGGGCTCGGGCGCCGGCAGCGCGTCCAGATCGCCCGGCGCCGCGCGGCGCAGCAGCGACACGTGCGGCCGGAAAGACTCGTCCGGCCGCGCGCAGCCCCGGCGCGCCAGCGCCCGCCACAGCCAGCCGTGCAGCGCGTCCAGCCAGGGCGGCGTCGCCGACGGGCCGGCCCAGACGATCCTCGGACCGTGGAAGCGGCCGTAGCGGTCCAGGCGCAGCGTGCCGCCGATCAATGACGCCTCGTCCAGCAGAGCCGTCAGGTCCGCAATCCGGTCGAGGGGCACCGTGCCCAGGAAGGCCAGGGTCAGGTGCAGGGTCTCGGGCCGCATGACGCGCCCGCCGAACGCCGCATGGGCCCGGCGCGCCCAGCCGGACAAGGTTGCGGCGGTCGCGGCATCCGGCCACAGGGCGAAGAACACGCGCCGGCCGCCGGCGCCGTCTCCCGGAACGCGGGCCGGATCCCGGGGCGCCGATCCGGCCATGCGGGCCGTCATGAGGCGCCCGGCGCGCGGCCGGCCGGATCCTCCGCCCCGTTCGCGTCGTCCTCGTGCAGGCCGATGACCGTCCAGCCCGCGCCGGGCTGCAGTTCCTGGTCCAGGGTGAACGGCAGCGCGTAGCCCTTGGGATTCAGCGCGAACAGCGGAATCACGGGACGGTCCGGGCGGGCGGCCAGGTACTGCGCGAAATCGAAGCTGTCCGACAGGCGCGTGGCCTTGACCCGGGCGCCGGCCGCCAGCCGGGCGGACAGCTTCCAGTAGCCCAGGTCCGGGGCGAACAGGGTGCGGCCGCGATAGGCCGCGTCCAGCAGATGCTTTTCGGACTGGCCGGCGTCCTGGGACCGGGGCAGGCTGAAGACCTTGCGCTTGCCGAATTCGTCGCTGGCGCGCGCCGTGATGAGCTGGTTGGCGTCGTCGCGCACGCCCAGGGCCAGCAGGCGCCCCAGGCCGGTGGTGTCCAGATTGCGCTGGGCGTGCTCGGACACCGGGCTGCCATGATAGGTGGGCAGGCCCATCATCCGGGCGAGCGACAGGCTGTACCAGTCGCTGTCGCACAGGCGCACCGGCACGCCCTGCTCGTGCAGCGCCTGGCCGATGGCCCGCGCCACGGGATTGGCGCCCGCGATCAGGAAGCCCACCCGGTCCGGCTCGGCCGCCTTCAGCAGGCGGGCCATGGGCCGCGCCGTCAGGCTCTGCCAGATCACCGTGCCGATGATCAGCAGGAAGGTCATCGGCAGCAGCCGGTCGGCGTGCGGGACGTCCATCTTCTCCAGGCGCAGCGCGAACAGGGCGGACACCGCCGCCGCCACGATGCCGCGCGGCGCGATCCAGGCCAGCAGGCCGCGTTCGCGCCAGTTCAGCCCCGACCCCCAGGTGGAGAACAGCACCTTCAGCGGCCGCCCCACCCACAGCATCACCGCCAGCACGGCCAGGGCGGGCCAGCCCAGGCCGTACAACTGGCCGGGCGCCACGCGCGCCGCCAGCAGGATGAACAGGGCCGACAGCAGGATCTGGCTAAGGGTCTCCTTGAATTCCAGGATGTCGCGCACCGGCACGCCGGGCCGGTTCGCCAGCCAGATGCCCATGATGGTCACGGCCAGCAGGCCGGATTCGTGCTGCACCGCGTTGGACAGGGCGAAGGCGCCGAACACCAGTGCCAGCACCGACAGGTTGACCAGGGAATCCGGCACCCAGCCGCGCCGCAGCAGCGTCCCCAGCAGCCAGCCGGCCGCCGCCCCGATGCACAGGCCCGCCGCCAGCGTGGCGCCGAAGGCCCACAGGGCATGGCTCCACTCGTGGGTCATGCGCAGGGCCACCATCAGGTCGTAGGACACGACGGCCAGCAGGGCGCCGATCGGGTCGATGAGAATGCCTTCCCAGCGCAGGGCGTGCGCCACCGGCGCCACGGGGCGCACGGTCTTGAGCAGTGGCGCGATGACGGTCGGGCCGGTGACGGCCGTGATGGCGCCGAACAGGATCGCCAGGTCCCAGGGGAAGTCCAGGAAGACATGCACCGCCACGGCCGCCACCGCCCAGGCGATCAGCGTGCCGCCCGTCACCAGCCGCCGCACCACCCGCTCCAGCCCGCGCGTCTGGTGGAACTCCAGCGTCAGGCTGCCTTCGAACAGGATCACGGCCACCGACAGCGATACGAGGGGGAACAGCAGGTCGCCGAACAGGGCGTCCGGGTCCAGCCAGCCGGCCAGCGGCCCCACGGCGATGCCCGCCAGCAGCAGGAACAGGATCGCCGGCACCCGCAGGCGCCAGGCCAGCCATTGGGCGCCCATGGCCGCCAGGCCGATTCCGGCCAGCATCAGTTCAGGATTTCGCATCGTTCGGCCCCTTTTCCGCGGCGTCCCGCCCGCCGCCCGCGCGGCGGCCGGCGCCCGGCCAGATCCGCCATCCCCGCGTCCGCATCCGCCGCCAACCCTTGAGCAGGCCATAGGAAAGATGCGTCTTTTCCTGGCTCACCGGGATGTCCGGCCGCACCCGGATCCAGGAGGACTTGGCATACCCCAGGCGCTGGTCCGGATAGACGCTGCGGTGGCCGATGATCAGGTAGGCGGCGATGGCCGGGCCGGCCGCGTACAGCGTGCCGACCGCGCCGCCGAACAGCTCCACGCCCATCAGGATGGCGGCCAGCGGCGTGTTCGACGCGGCGGCCACCACCGACACCAGCCCCACGGCGGCACCCAGGGAGGGACTGATGCCGAACAGGTGCGCGAAGGCGTTGCCCGCCACGGCGCCGATGACGAACTGGGGCGTGACGATGCCGCCGTAGAATCCCGAGCCCAGGGTCACCGCCACCAGGATCGTCTTCCACAGGAAGCCCGCGTAGGGCATGGCCTCGCCCGCCAGGGCCCGGTCCATGAGCGGCAGGCTCAGGCCCAGGTAGTCCGTCGGGATGGCGAAGGACACCAGCAGCGCCAGCGCCAGGCCGCCCGCCAGCGGCATCAGCGGCGGCCACACGTTCCATCGGGCCTGCAGCCGCTGGCAGGCGTTGCGCACGGCGTAGATCAGGTCCACGAACACGCGCGCCACCAGCCCGCACAGCATGCCGACCAGGAGGGTGCGCAGGAACAGCGATTCGGAAAACACCGGCAGCACGTCGATGGCGTACTGCTCGTAGGGAATGCCCAGGGCCTTGCTGACCTGGTACGAGGTCATCCCCGCGATCAGGGCGGGAAACAGGAAGTCGTGGCGGATGCGGCCGATGATCAGCATTTCCACGCCGTACAGGGCGCCGGCGATGGGCGTGCCGAACACGCTGGCGAAGCCGGCGCTGACGCCGCAGGCCACGACGCGCTGGCGCAGTTCGGCGTTCAGCCGGAACACCTGGCCGACCGCCGCGCCCAGCGACGCCCCCAGGTGGGAGCAGGGGCCTTCCTTGCCGGCCGATCCGCCGCTGGCCAGCGTGATGACGGCCGCCACCGGCTTGATCCACAGGGTGCGCCAGGGCATGCGGCCGCCCTGCTCGTGCACGGCGGCGAAGATGGAATCCTTCAGGCCCGAAGCTTCCAGGCGGCGGCGCGCGTGCCCCATCAGCAGGCCGTTGGCCAGCCCCGCCAGGGGCAGCAGGACCCAGTAGGCCCACAGGGGCATCGACTGGGTGCGCCCGGTCGCGAAGAACAGCGCGTGCAGGAACAGGCTGGTGCCGGCGCCGACCACCAGGCCGGTCAGGGAGGCCAAGATCAGCCATTGCAGCACCGTCGCCAGCATCACGGCGGGTTCCAGCAGATCGATACGGGGCGCGGAGGGCAGTTTCATGGAGCGGGCGGCGGACGCGCCCGATGCGGGCCTGATCCCGGGCAGTATAGCCGAGGCCGCAACCGCCTTTCCCCGGGCCTCGCCACGCCGGAAGAATCCGCGTCCGCTTTAGGGTGATTACGGAGTGGAGCGCGGAGCGACCCTTGATACCATGCTGATTCGCATCCCCATCGCAACTGAAGAGGAACCCACCATGCCCATCAACAAATGGCTGGCCGCGTGCGCCATGGCGGTCACCGCCGCCATCGCCGCCGCTCCCGCTCAGGCGGACACCAAGTTCATCAACATCCTGACCGGCGGCCAGAGCGGCGTCTACTACCCGCTGGGCGTGGCGCTGTCCCAGATCTACAACAAGCACATCCCCGACGCCAAGTCCACCGCCCAGGTCTCCAAGGCCTCGGCCGAAAACATGAACCTGCTGCAGGCCGGGCGCGGCGAACTCGCGTTCGCGCTGGCCGACACCGTGTCCGACGCCTACACCGGCAACGCCGAGGCCGGCTTCAAGGCCCCGCTGAAGAACCTGCGCGGCATGACGGCCACCTACAACAACTACATCCAGATCGTCGCCAACGGCGATTCCGGCATCAAGACCCTGGCCGACCTGAAAGGCAAGCGCATTTCCGTGGGCGCCGCCCGCTCCGGCACGGAACTCAACGCCCGCGCCGTCCTCAAGGCCGCCGGCCTGAGCTACGCCGACTTCGACAAGGTCGAATACCTGCCCTTCGGCGAGTCGGTCGAACTGATGAAGAACCGCCAGCTGGACGTGACCCTGCAGTCCGCCGGCCTGGGCGTGTCTTCCATCCGCGACCTGGCGACCTCGGTCAAGATCACGGTCGTGCCCATCCCGGCCGACGTCATCGCCAAGATCGGCAACGCGGCCTATCAGCCGGCCACCATCCCCGCCGGCACCTACGAGGGTCAGACCGAGGACACGCCCACGGCGGCGGTGCCGAACTTCCTGGTGACCGCCTCGACGGTGCCCGACGACCTGGTCTACCAGATGACCAAGGTGTTCTACGAGCAGCTCGACACCCTGAAGTCCGCCCACAACGCCGCCAAGTCGATCCAGCTCGACAACGCCCTGAAGGGCATGCCGGTGCCTCTGCATCCGGGCGCCGAGCGCTACTACAAGGAAGTGGGCCTGATCAAGTGATCGCGCGCGGGCGCTGCGCCGCCTCCGGATACGGCCGGGGCCGCCGCGCTCCCTCCCATCCCTCCGGGCGGTTCCGACCTGCGTCTGAACCGCCTTTTCAATCCCCAGGTTTCCGCTCATGAGCTCTCCCCACGATACCGCGGCCCAACCCCTGCCGCGCGGCATCTTCTGGATCGCCGTCGTCTTTTCCTGCTTCCAGATCTGGACCGCGGCCTACAGCCCCCTGTCCAGCCAGGTGGTCCGCTGCATCCACGTCGGCTTCGTGCTGCTGATGGTCTTCTCCCTGTATTCCGGCGGCGGCCGCGCGAACCGGACGCTGGGCTGGGGCCTGGGCATCCTGGGCTTCGCCCTGAGCCTGTACCACTGGGTCTTCGAATCCGACCTGACGGCGCGCGCCGGCCAGATGACCGACGCCGACATGGTGGTGGGCATCATCACCATCCTGCTGGTCTTCGAGGCCACCCGCCGGATGATGGGCTGGGCGCTGCCCATCATCTGCGGCCTGTTCCTGGCCTACGGCCTGTTCGGCCAGTACATCCCCGGCCCCTTCATGCACCGCGGCTACGGCTTCGACCAGATCGTCGGCACCCTGGGCTTCGGGGTCGAGGGCATCTACGGCACGCCGACCTACGTGTCGTCCACCTACATCTACCTGTTCATCCTGTTCGGCGCGTTCCTGGAACAGGCGGGCATGATCCAGCTGTTCAGCGACTTCTCGATGGGCATGGTCGGCCACGCGCGCGGCGGTCCGGCCAAGGTGGCGGTGATCAGTTCCGGCCTGATGGGCACCATCAACGGCTCGGGCGTCGCCAACGTCGTGACCACCGGCCAGTTCACCATCCCGCTGATGAAGCGCTTCGGCTATTCCTCCGCCTTCGCCGGCGGGGTCGAGGCCACCTCCAGCATGGGCGGGCAGATCATGCCGCCGGTGATGGGGGCGGTCGCCTTCATCATGGCCGAAACCCTCAACATCCCCTACGTGGAAGTCGTCAAGGCGGCCGTCATCCCGGCCATCCTGTACTTCACCACCGCCTTCATCACCGTCCACCTGGAAGCCGGCCGGCGCGGCCTGCACGGCCTGGCCAAGGAAGACTGCCCCGACCCCTGGAAGGCCGTGCGCGACCGCTGGTACCTGCTGCTGCCCCTGATCGGCCTGGTGGTGCTGCTGTTCTCCGGCTACACGCCGCTGTTCTCCGGCACCATCGGCCTGGGCCTGACGGTGATCCTGATCTTCGGCGCCGCCGTCATCCAGGGCGCCTCGCCGATCATCCTGCGCTACGTCTTCTGGCTGCTGCTGGGCATCGCCTGCGCGGGCTTCATCCGGTTCGGCGTCACGGACTTCTTCGTCATCGTCGCCGTGCTGGGCCTGGCGCTGCTGGTCCGCAAGCACGGGCGCGACACCCTGCGGCTGGCCCTCGATTCCCTGGCCGAGGGCGCGCGCAACGCCCTGTCGGTCGCGGCGGCCTGCGCGCTGGTGGGGGTCATCATCGGCATCATCAACCTGACCGGCGTGGCCGCCGAATTCGGCGGTCAGGTCATCGCCATCGGCGAGAACAACCTGTTCCTGGCGCTGTTCCTGACCATGGTCACCTGCCTGGTGCTGGGCATGGGCATCCCGACGATCCCGAACTACATCATCACCAGTTCGCTGGCCGCGCCCATCCTACTGAAGCTGGGCGTGCCGCTGATCATCTCGCACATGTTCGTGTTCTATTTCGGCATCATGGCCGACCTGACCCCGCCGGTGGCGCTGGCGGCCTTCGCCGCCGCGCCCATCGCCCGGGAAAACGGCCTGAAGATCAGCATCCAGGCGCTGCGCGTGGCCGTGGCCGGCTTCGTGATCCCCTACATGGCCGTCTACTCGCCGGCCCTGATGCTGCAGGGCGGCGGCGCGCTGGACGTGGCCTACATCGTCTTCAAGGCCCTGGTCGCCATCACGCTGTGGGCGGCCGGCATCACCGGCTTCCTGCTGACACCGATCAGTTGGTTCGAGCGGCTCTACGCCATCGCCGCGGCCATCCTGCTGGTGGCGGCGATCCCGCTGACCGACGACATCGGCTTCGCGGCCACGGCGCTCTTCGCGGCCTGGCACGTGGTGCGCAGCCGCCGCGCCCGCGCGGCGGGAGCGGCCGCCTGATGCTGGACGCCCTGGGGATCTGCCTGACCCTGGCGGCGGCGCCCCGGGTGCCGCCGCGCTTCGTACCGGTCCAGGCCTTCACGCTGGCCTGGACCCACTCGATCGAGAAGATCCGCTGGGAAGAGGACTACACGGTCCGCGCAGGCCCGGACGGACGGCCGGTCCTGGTCCCGGGCCAGGCGCGCATCCTGGGTTCCGGCGCGGGCATGGAGCCCCCGCAGGACGCCACGCTGCGTCCCGACGGCTGGTACGTCTACCAGCCCCGCACCGGCCCGCTGGACGAATTGCGCCTGTCGCGCTCGCCCTACACCGCCGACTACGACTGGTGCGTCGGCGGGCGCTGCGAGCCCATGCGGGGCATCATGCCGACCGACGGCGACGTGACGCTGATGCGGCCCTGCCGGGCGCCCTAGCCTCGCCCCGCATCCGCCAGGAAGCCGTCGGTCCCGGGCCGGCGGACGGACAGGCGGCCGGCTCCGGTCCGCGCCGGGTACTTCATGCGACCGCCCGGGCCCTGCCGACCGCCGGAGTCTCGTCCCATTCCTGTTCCTCCTGGGGCGTCGGTCCGGCCAGGATCAGGACAGGCTCGGACAGCGGCGCGAGCGACCGCAGCCAGGCCAGTTCCTCGGCCAGCCAGCGGCGGCGCACCGACACGATCAGGAACATGATCGAAGCCGTGACCAGGGCGACGATCATGGCGGAAAACGCCATCGACAGCCTGGCCGGCAGAGCCGAAAAGTCCCCGTCGACCAGGTCGCGCAAGGCCGGACCCATCAGGATCATGGCCGCCACCAGGCCCATCGTGGGCGCCACGATGGACACGATGCGCGGCGTTTCCAGCAGCCGGCGCACCGCCACGTCCCACTCGTCGCCCTGGGCGGCGGGGTGCCCGGCCGCCCAGCGCAGCAAATCGAAATGGCGCAGATCGTGCGTCTCGCGCCCCGGCGCGCGACCGCGCCGCCGCCACCAGCAGGCCAGGAAACTGCCCAGCGCCTGGAGCGCGTAGAGGAATAGCAGTGCGATGATCGCCAGGGTCGGAATCAGGAACATCTGGCCCACCTGGTACACCAGTGTTCCGAGCAATGGGCTCATGGGTCGACTCCTCAGGGAGCGGGCGGGTCGCACGGCGACACGCCCACGTAGATTCTATTATTGATGAGAACGATTATCAATCAATATTCAGGTATGCCAGTCAGACATACATACATACGGGCGGTGCCGGTTGCGCCCTCCTGGCGAGAGTATCGCGCAGGACTTCGAGGGGGCTTGCCATCCCAAGGAAAAAACATGATAATCATTCTCATGTATATTTGTGTATGCAACGCGATCAGCGAACGCCAGGTCCAGGACGCCATCGCCCAAGGCGCGGCGGACCTGGGCGATCTCCAGGCCCGACTGGGCGTGGCGACCTGCTGCGGCCATTGCGCCGACACCGCGACGGAATATCTGCCCGGCGGCCGCTATGCGGCCGACGTCGGTCCCGCCGCGGCGGGGCTGGTCGGGCAGGTCGAGGTCACCGTCCTGTCGCGCGTCGCCGCCCGCCGCGTCGCCTAGGGAACCGCTTCCGGCGCCGCCCCTTTCTCCCGCCCCCGGTTTCCCGGGGGCGCGGGTCGTGCTAGCCTTGTCCTTTAGACCTGTCCGATTCCGGCCGGGCCGCGCACCAAGGAGGCACAGGCCATGAAAGGCGACAAAACCGTCATCCGCTATCTGAACCAGCAGCTGAAAAACGAGCTTTCGGCCATCAACCAGTATTTCCTGCACGCGCGCATGCTGCGCCACTGGGGCTTCGAGGCGCTGGGCGAACACGAATACAAGGAATCCATCGGCGAGATGAAGCATGCCGATCTGCTGATCGAGCGCATCTTCATGCTCGACGGGCTGCCGAACCTGCAGGACCTGCACAAGCTGCTGGTGGGCGAGACCGTGCCGGAAATCCTGGCCTGCGACCTGAAGCTGGAAACCGCCGCCCAGGCCACCGTCAAGGAAGCCATGGCCTACTGCGAGTCGGTGCAGGACTTCGCCTCGCGGGACCTGTTCCTGACCATCCTGAACGACACCGAGGAACACATCGACTGGCTGGAAACGCAGATCGGCCTGGTCGAGCAGCTCGGCCTCCAGAACTACCTGCAGTCGCAGATGTAACCCCGCCAGGGGCCGGGGATACGTTCAGAAGCCCGATTTCTTCGCCGGGCAGTCGGGGACGCGGCCCCAGGCGTCGTTGGGTTCGCAGTATTTGTTGCGGGCCGCCCAGGCGCACGAGGGCCGCGAGAAGAACCCCAGCGATTCGCAGGCCTTGAGTTCCGCCTGGAAAGCGGCCTGCCATTGGCCGCCGGACGCGGCGGCCTGGGCCTGTGGCGGCGGGGGAGGCGGCGTCGTGACGTCGATGGGCTGGACCACCTGGCTGCCCCCCAGCCCCCCGAACTGGGCGATGCCCTGCAGCCCGTCGCCGAGCTGGTTCCGGGACGCCAGCGCGATGGCCTCGTCCATGGAAATCGTGGTGGTCGCCAGGGCGATCGGCCTGCCGTCCTCCATCAGGGAGTCCTGCTGGATCTTCCAGTCGACGGGAGGCGCCTGTTCCGGCACCCCCTGGCGGCCGTCCGGCAGCACCTGCGGCGCGGAGGCGACATAGGGCTTACCGTTGGCGTCCAGCACGGCAGCGGACTGGTCCAGTTCGGGATGCGGCGCCGGCATCTGGATCTGGGCCGGCCCGTGGGCGATCAGCCAATCGCCCAGCTGCAGGCCGCCCCAGGCGGATGCGCCTGCGGCCAGCAGCAGAAAAGCGAAAATCAGACGCCAGGACATGGGTGGCGTGCCTCGTCGATCGGTGCGGATGATCCTTGCATTGTATAGGAAGCCATCGCGGCGGCCGGATACCGCTTGTGTCTCGCCTGGGGCCGCCCCCACGCCGCGCAGCCTGCGGCTGCTTGCTGCCCCCCAAGGGGGCGCTTTTTGCCTTGGGACGGCCCGGCGGCAAAAAGATTACCCAAAAACCCGCCCCGCATGTTCGCGCATGGTGTGGAATTCGATGTCGGGGTAGCGTTCCTGGGCGACCCGCAGCTGGGCGGGCGAGCTGGCCAGGAAGGCGACCGCGTCCACCACGTCGCGGGCGATGTTGGCGGCGTTGGCGTCCATGAATTTCTTCAGGGCCTTGGGGTCGGGGCTGGTGATCCAGCGCGCCAGGCTGTAGCGCGACGGCATCAGGCGGGCGTCCACGCCATACTCGGTCTTCAGGCGGTGGGCGACCACTTCGAACTGGAGCTGGCCCACGGCGCCCAGCAGCAGCGCGCCGCCGGCGGCCTCGGGGCGGAACACCTGGATGGCGCCCTCTTCGCCCAGCTGCGTCAGGCCGGTGCGCAGCTGCTTGGTGCGCAGGGGATCCTTGACCTCGACCGCCTGGAACAGTTCCGGCGCGAAGAACGGCAGGCCCGTGAAGGTCAGCGATTCGCCCTCGGTCAGCACGTCGCCCAGCTGCAGGATGCCGTGGTTGGGAATGCCGATGATGTCCCCGGCGTAGGCTTCCTCGACGATTTCGCGCCGCTGCGACAGGAAGGACACGACGTTGTTCGGGCGGATTTCCTTGCCGTTGCGGGCGACCTTCAGGCGCATGCCGCGCTCGAACTTGCCGGAGCTGACGCGCACGAAGGCCACGCGGTCGCGGTGGGCCGGGTCCATGTTGGCCTGGACCTTGAACACCACGCCGGTGAACTTGGGCTCGGCCGGCAGCACGCTGCGCTCCAGCGCGGCGCGCGGGCCGGGCGCGGGCGCCAGTTCCACCAGGGCGTCCAGGACTTCGCGCACGCCGAAGTTGTTGATCGCCGAGCCGAAGAACACCGGCGTCTGGCGGCCCGCCAGGAAGGCTTCGTGGTCGAAGGCCGGCATGGCGCCGGTGATCAGTTCGATCTCCTCGCTCGCCTTGGCGTGGGCGTCGCCGAAACGCGCCGCCAGTTCCGGATTGTCCAGCCCCTGGATGGTCTCGTCGTCGTCCCGGTGGCGCTCCGAGCCCGGGCGGAAGACCCGCATCCGGTCGTGGCGCAGGTCGAAGACCCCGCCGAAATGGCGCCCCATGCCCACCGGCCAGGAAAACGGAATCGCGTCCATGCCCAGGTGGCCCTCGATCTCGGAGAGCAGGTCCAGCGGCTCGCGCACCTCGCGGTCGAGCTTGTTGATGAAGGTGATGATGGGCGTGTTGCGGGCGCGGCAGACCTGCAGCAGGCGGATGGTCTGGGGCTCGACGCCGTTGCCGGCGTCGATCACCATCAGCGCCGCGTCCACGGCGGTCAGCACCCGGTAGGTGTCTTCCGAGAAGTCCTGGTGGCCCGGGGTGTCCAGCAGGTTGATGACGCAGTCGCGGTATTCCATCTGCATCACCGAGGACGCCACCGAAATGCCGCGCTGCTTCTCGATCTCCATCCAGTCGGACGCCGCATGGCGGCTGGCCTTGCGCGCCTTGACGCTGCCGGCGATCTGGATGGCGCCCGCGAACAGCAGCAGCTTCTCGGTCAGGGTCGTCTTCCCGGCGTCGGGGTGGGAAATGATGGCAAAAGTGCGTCGGCGTGCGACTTCGTCGGTCAGGCTCATGGGAAGGTCGGATGGAGCTTCAGTGCTTGTGACTGAAGGAGGCCAGGACGGTGCCGGCCAGGATGAACATCGAGCCGAAGCCGCGGTTCAGCCAGCGGACGTGGCCCGGTTTGCGCAGCATCCGCAGGATGCGCGAAGCCAGCGAAGTATAGCAACTCATGGCCACCAGATCGGTGAAGCACAGCGTGGCGCCGATCAGGAAATACTGCAGCGACAGCGGCCGGCCCAGGTCCAGGAACTGCGGCACCACGGCCAGCAGGAACATGGTGCCCTTGGGATTGGTGACGTTCACCAGGTAGCCGCGCAGCAACTGGTCGCGGATCGGGTGCGTGCTCTTCGGCGGCCGCGCCTCGACCGCCACCGGCGCCGCGTCGGTGCGGAACTGCCGCACCCCCAGGTAGACCAGGTAGGCGGCGCCGATCCACTTGACGATCGTGAAGGCCACTTCGGACGTGGCCAGCAGGGCGCCCACGCCCAGGGCCACGATGACCAGCTGGCAGATGATGCCGGCCTGCAGGCCGAAGATGGTCCAGGCGCCGTGGCGGAACCCGTACTTCAGTCCCGAGGCCATGGAACAGATGGCGCCGGGGCCGGGCGAGAACGAGATCGCCCAGGCCGCCGCGAAGAAAGCCAGCCAGGTGGACAGGGCCATGCGTGGTCTCCAGTGCTCCGGTGCGCCGGCGGTCCGGGTCAGTCGGCCTTGTGCAGCAGCGCGGGGCGCCCGGCCGAGGCGGGACGCGCGTCCCGGCGCGGGGCCTGGGGCGCGCCGCCTTCGCGGGCGGGGCGTCCGCCCGGGGCGCGGCCGCCACCGCCGCGGCGGGCGTCCGGACCCGAGCGGCGGTCGGCCGAAGCCGAGGCCGAAGCCGGACCCGAGGCCGGGCGACGGCCGTCGCGGCCGGCCGGCTCGCGTCGACCACCGTCATTGCGCCGGCCGCCGTCGCCACGGCCGCCGAAGCCATCGCCCTGCAAGCGGGCGATGGCGCGCTTTTCGCGTGCGTCCGGAGCGGAATCAGCGGTCGCCATGGCCGGATTCCAGCCTTCCACGGTGATCGGCTCGATGGTCTGCTTGATCAGGCGCTCGATGGCGCGCAGCAGCTTGACCTCGGACGCGTCCACCAGGGACAGGGCGGAGCCGGTGCTGCCGGCGCGGCCGGTGCGGCCGATGCGGTGCACGTAGTCCTCGGGCACGTTGGGCAGCTCGAAATTGACGACCTGCGGCAGTTGGTCGATGTCCAGGCCGCGGGCGGCGATGTCGGTGGCCACCAGCACGGCCACCTTGCCGTCCTTGAACCCGGCCAGGGCCTTGGTGCGCGCGGCCTGGCTCTTGTTGCCGTGGATGGCGGCGGCGGTCAGGCCGTCCTTCGACAGCTTCTCGGCCAGGCGGTTGGCGCCGTGCTTGGTGCGCGTGAACACCAGCACCTGGTGCCAGCCGCTTTCGCGGATGATGTGACTGAGCAGGTCGCGCTTGTGCGCCTGGTCGGTCATCACCACGCGCTGGCTGACCAGTTCGGACGCGGTGTTGCGCCGGGCGACGGAGACCTCGCCCGGATTGCGCAGGATGCCCTGGGCCAGGCCGCGGATCTCGTCGGAGAACGTCGCGGAGAACAGCAGGTTCTGGCGCTTGGCCGGCAGCAGCTTGAGCACGCGGCGGATGTCGTGGATGAAGCCCATGTCCAGCATGCGGTCGGCCTCGTCCAGCACCAGGATCTCGACACCGGACAGGTCCAGCGTCTTCTGCTGCGCGTGGTCCAGCAGGCGGCCCGGCGTGGCCACCAGGATGTCCAGGGGCTTTTTCAGGGCCGCGATCTGGGGATTGATGTTGACCCCGCCGAACATCACCATCGAGCGCACGGCCGTGTGCTTGCCGTAGAGGCGCACGGATTCTTCCACCTGGGCGGTCAGTTCGCGCGTCGGGGTCAGGACCAGCACGCGGGGGCGGCCCGGGCGGCGGTCGGCGGCGGGATGGGTCAGCAGGTAATGCAGGATCGGCAGCGTGAAGCCGGCGGTCTTGCCCGTCCCGGTCTGGGCGGCGGCCAGCAGGTCGCCGCCTTCCAGGACGCGCGGGATGGCCTGGGCCTGGATCGGGGTGGGGTGGGTGTAGCCCGCGTCGTGGACGGCGCGCAGCAGGGGTTCCGCCAGGCCGAGCGAGGCAAAGGTAATCGAAGTATCCAAGAAAATGACTCCAGCGACCGCCTATCGCTCGAGCCGAGTGATACCAATCGAGGCCGACGTATGAAGAGTGTCAGGGGAGATGCCGCCGGCGCGCGAGGCGCCCGCCGGGGCCGAAAGAGGTCGCGCGGCGACTGGTTGGCCACGCGAAGCAGCGCATTATAGCGTGTCTCCCGCGCCGCGCGGCGGATACATCCGGCGCGCCGCCCGGATCTCCCCGGCGGATCCGGGCGGCGCGCCGGGCGCCCTCGAGGCCGGACACCCTTAAAATGGGGCATCCGCCCCTGCCGGGGCGCCACACGAGAGGCCCGGATGCTCCGACGTTACCTGAACCTGGCTGCGCTGGCAGCCCTGACGCTGCTGCTTTCGGGCTGCGGCTACAACGAAATCCAGCGCCAGGACGAGCAGGTCAAGGCGGCCTGGTCCCAGGTCCTGAACCAGTACGAGCGCCGCGCCGACCTGGTGCCCAAGCTGGTGTCCTCGGTCAACGCCTACATGGTGAACGAGCGCACCGTGCTGCAACAGGTCACGGATGCGCGCGCCCGGGTCGGCCAGATCCGCGTCAGCGCCGACGACCTGGACGATCCGGCCCTGATGGCCCGCTTCGAGCAGGCGCAAGGCGCCCTGTCCTCCAGCCTGTCGCGCCTGCTGGCGGTCTCGGAAAACTATCCCCAGCTGAAGAGCGACGGCCTGTTCCGCGACCTGATGACGCAGCTCGAAGGCACGGAAAACCGCATCGCGGTGGCGCGCGAGCGCTACGTCGGCGCGGTGCAGTCCTACAACCTGACGATCCGCCAGTTCCCCACCCTGATCACGGCGCGCGTGTTCGGCTACCAGCCCAAGGCCCAATACGGACTGGACAAGGCCGACGCCGTCATGCGCGACCCCGAGGTGAAGTTCGACCTACCTCAGGGGCAGAGCAAATGAGCCTGCGCCGCGCACTGGCGAACGGCCTGCTGGCGCTGGGGCTGACCGCCTGCCTGGGCACGGCGCCGGCCAGCGCCCAGGTCCACGCCGCCGCCACCGCTCCCGGGCCCGCCGCCGGGCCTGTCCAGACCCCTCGGACCGTCGCGCCCGGCGCGGACGGCGCCGTCGCCGTCCCGGCCTGGACCGGGCCGGTCATGGACCAGGCCGGCGTACTGACGCCGGAACAGGTCCGGACGCTGACCGGGCAGGTCGAAGCGCTGGAGAAAGCGCACGGCTCGCAGCTCTTCGTGCTGCTGGTGCCCGGCACCGGCGCCGAGTCCATCGAACAGTACGCGCGCCGGGTCTTCGACCAGTGGGCCGTGGGACGCGAGGGCATCGACGACGGCGTGCTGCTGCTGGTGGCCGTGCGGGACCGCCGCCTGCGCATCGAGGTCGGCTACGGGCTCGAGGGCGCCGTGACGGACGTGGACGCCGGACGGATCATCCGCGAACGGATCACGCCGCGCTTCGCCTCCGGCGACCTCTTCGGCGGAATCGAGGCCGGGGTCTCGGCCCTGTCGGGCCTGATTGCGGGCGAGCCCCTGCCGCCCCCGAAATCCTCCGATGAGGACGGCGGGCTCGATGAGCGCGTGATGTTCCTGCCCCTGACGTTCTTCGCCCTGGTGATGACGCCCCCGATCGGCGCCCTGCTGCTGGGCGGCTTCGTGTTCGTGCTGACCGAAAGCCTGCTGTGGACCGTCGTCGGCGCGCTGGCGGGGCTGGCGCTGGGCATCCTGGGCCGGGTCCTGCATATCCCCGACCGGCTCGCGCGCGGACGCGGAGGCCGGGGCGGCGGAGGCGGGGGATTCGGAGGCGGCTTCGGTGGCGGAGGCGGCTTCGGCGGCGGAGGAGGATTCGGCGGCGGCTCCTCGGGCGGCGGGGGCGGCGGCCGAGGCGGTGGAGGCGGCGCGTCCGGCAGCTGGTAGCCCGGGGCGGCCACGGCGCGCCGGCGCGCGCATCGCACGCGGCGCGCCGGAAGCAACTGCCGGAATCGCGGCTACAGGGCGGCGAACAGCGCCTGGGCCATGGCGCCGACCAGCGCCTCGCGCCGGGCGTCGGGCACGGGATCCTCGCCGATCGAGGACCAGCCCGGATGGCCGCGGGCCTCGTCCAGCATGCGCTGCACGTCGGGTGGCAGGCGGCGCAGGGGCTCGGGCGGGGTTTCGGGCGCCGGCGCCGGATCCCCGGGCGCGTCCGCCGCATCCGCTTCCGCATCTCCATCCGCCGGCGCCTCCGGGACGGGCGGCGCCATGCGCGCCAGCAGGTCGCCATCGATGGGCCGCATGGCGGCATGCCCCCGGCACTCCAGCGCACGCACCAGGGCAAGCTGGCGCAACCCCAGCAGGTGCAGCACCGGATCGTCCACCGTCATTTCCGTATTGCCCGCCAGCCGGCCCACCAGGCGCTTGCCCCATTGGCTGGCGCCCTGCCAGGCGCCGCCGATGGCGGCTCCCAGCAGCGCGGCGGCCCCCAGGCTCAGGCCCCCGGTCAGCACGTCGATGGTGGCTCCCGCCATGGCGCCGGTGGCCAGGCCCTTGCCGACCTGGATGCCGAAGGTGCGCAGAGCCTGGGGGTTGAACAGATCCATGCCCCAGCGTTCGCCTTCCAGCGGCAAGGGGTGGTGGGGAAAGGTGGACTTGCTGAAACGGTAGCGCTTCAGCAGGGCGTGCACGCAATCCTGTTCCCGGTCGCGGGTGCGCTTGCGCAGCCCCAGGGTGATGGCGGCCATGTCGGTCGGGTCCTGGGAACAGGGCAGCCGCAGGGCGGCGGCGTCCACCAGCAGTTCGGCGATCAGGCGCGTGGCGTCCTGCAGCCGGCGCAGGCGCTGCTGGCCCAGGTCCGCGCGCAGGGTCTGCAGGGCGGCCGCGTGATGGTCCAGCATCAGGGCCAGGCGGTCCAGCAGCTGGCCCTCGCCGTCCAGCGCGGGCGCCACGGTATCGAAGTCCACCGTGGCGTGCAGCCCCAGGCGGGCCAGCGCGTCGCGCCAGGCGGCCGTGTCCGACAGCGGCGTGCGGGTGAAGTTCAGCACCGGCAGGATGGGGCGGCCGCAGGCGGCCAGCAGCATGAGTTCGTCGCGGTGCTTGGGCAGGACCGGATCGCGGGTGTCGACGACGTACAGGGCGGCGTCGGTCTCCAGCACCGTGGCGAGGACCCGGCATTCCTGCTCGAAGCGGCCGGCGGCTTCCGGGCTGTCGAGCAGCCGCCGGATGCGTTCCGGGCCGTCGTGCCTTTCCTGGGGCGGGGACAGCTGGTCCAGGTAGTCCAGGACGCCCATGGCGTCCTCCAGGCCCGGCGTGTCGCGCAGCACCAGGATGGCTTGGCCGGTCTCGGTCAGCAGCTGGGCGCTTTCGACGTGGCGGGTGGTGCCGGGGCGGTCCGCGACCTCGCCGAAGGACTCGTCGCGCAGCAGCGTGCGCAGCAGCGAAGTCTTGCCGGTATTGGTATGGCCGACGACCGCCAGGTCGATGGGATTCGAGACGTCAGTCATGGCGGAAGCTTCCGATGTGTTCGAGCCAGCCGTCCAGGCTGGGTATCCGGGAAACGGCCTGTTGCGACAGGATGTCCTGCCAGGCCCGCAAGCGTTGCGGTGTGCCGCCGAGGCACAGGGCGCGCAGGTCGGGGCAGGACCGGCGCAGCTCGTCGAGCCAGGCGGCGGCGCCCCTGTCCGGGGTCAGGCGCGCGTCGCAGACGAACAGCAGGTGCGCGGGCGGCGCGCGCAGCAGCGCGCGGATGCGGGCGCGATCTTCCCGGCTGTCGCAGCGGCCCAGGTCCGCCACGCCGTCCGGCAGGCCGGCCGGAGGCCAGGCCAGGTCGGGCCCCAGTTCGTAGGCCAGCACCGCCGCATGGGCGCCGCCGGCGGCGGACGGCGCGACGGGACCGGCCGTGCCACCCGCCGCCGGCGCGGGACGGTCGATGCCCAGGCTGGCATGGGTGGGCAGCAGGCGCTCGCGCAGGTCCAGCCAGCCCGGCAGGCCCGGATCGACGGTCAGCCGGGCCAGGCGGCGGCGCAGGTGCAGGACGCAGGCGAACAGCGCCAGCAGCCGCGGCAACAGCCCCCAGACGACGATGCAGCCGATCAGCCACAGGGACCAGTCGGCCTGGACGCCGGCGGCCAGCGGCTGCGGGCCCAGGCTGGCGGCGATCTGGGCATCGTCCGGCGCCGGGAAGCCCAGCAGGCCGGGCAGATGGCCCAGCGCGCGGGTCGCGCCGACGAAGGCGTCCGGCGACAGCAGGGTGGTTTCCCAATGGAAAGTGTAGCGGCGCGCGCTCAGCAGCAGGAGCAGCGTGGGCACCGCCCCCAGAAAGGCGGCCGTCCAGGCCCCGTGGCTGATCAGTCCGATCGCGGTCTTCCAGGCCCGCGCCCGGCCCAGCAGCGACAGGAAGGCCTGGGCCGCCAGGGCGCCGTCCGGCCCCCGGACCAGGCGCCGCGTCAGCCAGAGCCACAGGCGCGACAGGGTGGTGGAGTCGGGCAGCCCCGGCAGCCAGCCGGCCAGCCAGATCAGGAAGGTGAGCGCATGCAGCCCCAGCAGCCCCAGCAGGGCCAGCGCCAGGTTCACCTGGCCCTGCCCCAGGACGGCGGCGGCCGTGCCGATGCCCGCCAGGCAGGCGCACAGCCACAGGAGCGCCAGCGCCCAGCGGGCGCCGACGGCCCACTGGACCAGGCGGTCATGCAGCTCGCCGTGTTCGGCCAGCCACGCGGCCCGCGCCAGGATGCGGTCCTGGAGATCGGCCGGCCGGCGCAGGGCGGCCTGGCAGGCGGCGCGGTCTTCCAGCGGTCCCCAGTGCGCTTCCCGCAGACGAACGGCCTCGGCCTGCCAGTACTGGAGCAGCGGGCTGGCGGCACGGGCATCGGCGGCGGACGGGCGGTTCCACATGGGGAAACGGGCGGGTGAAAACAGGATGATACCGAGTTTTACCGGATCCGGGCGCTCCGGGCCTCAGGCTCCCGCCGGCCCGCGCGCCTTGCGCACGCTGGCCGGCGGCACGCCCATGGCCTCGCGGTACTTGGCCACGGTCCGCCGCGCGATCACCACGTCCCGGTCGGCCAGCATCTGCGCCAGCCGCATGTCGGACAGGGGCTTGCCGGCCGGTTCCGACTCCAGCATCGTCCGCATCAGCGCCTGCACGGCCAGCGCCGAGGTTTCCTCGCCCGAGCGGGTCTGCACCACCGTGCCGAAGAAGAATTTCAGCTCGTGCACGCCCCAGGGCGTCTGCGCGTACTTCAAGCGCGTGGCGCGGGAAATCGTCGATTCATGGAGATCCAGCGCCTGGGCGACTTCCCGCAGGGTGAGCGGGCGCAGGGCGGAAACGCCGGACTCCAGGAACGCCCGCTGATGCCGCGCGATGTATTCCGCCACCCGCAGGATCGTCTGCCGGCGCTGGTCCAGGTTGTGGATCAGGCTGCGCGCCTGGCGCACCCGGTCCCGCAGGTCGGGCGACAGGTCCTGGCCCGCCAGGCCGTCCGCCAGCTCCGGATTCAGGCGCACGCGGGGCTCGACGGCGGGATTGAGGCTGACCCGCCAGCCGTCCGCCGCGCGATGGAACAGCACGTCGGGCACGACGTAGTGGACGGGATCGGTCTGCCAGGCGCCCGCCGGCCTGGGGTCCAGGCGCCGCAGGGCGCGGTGGGCGGCGTCCAGCAGCGCGCGGTCGCAGCCCAGCGCCTCGCACAACCGCCCCCAGCGGCCCGCGCCCAGATCCTCCAGGTGCTCCGTCAGCCGGCGGGCGCAGGCCAGCACGTCCGCCGGCCACTCGTCGGCGCGCGCCCGCAACTGCAGCCGCAGGCATTCGGACAGGTCGCGCGCGGCCACCCCGGCGGGATCGAAGGACTGCAGCAGGCGCAGCGCCGTGCGCCATTCCTCTTCCTCGACTTCCAGGCCCGGCGGCAGGCCGTCGGCCAGCGCCTCGGGATCGAATTCCAGATAGCCGCGCTCGTCCAGTTCGCCCATCAGCCGGACCACCAGCAGGCAGTCGCGTTCCGTGGCGCGGGTCGCGTGCAGCTGCTGCAGCAGGTGATCGATCAGGCTGGGCGGCTGGCCCGGTTCCGGCAGGTCGTCGGGCAGGGCGGCGCGCGCGGGCTGCGACCACAGGCGATCCAGCCGCTCGGCCTGGGCCGCCGATTCCGGTTCCGGATCGACGGTCTCGAGCAGCGGATTGTCGGCCAGCGCCTGGGCGATCTCCTGGTCCAGCTCCTGGGACGAGCATTGCAGCAGGGCCAGCGCCTGGCGCAGCTGCGGCGTCAGCGTCAGGTGCTGATGCTGGCCCAGCTCCAGGGATGGTTGCGCGCGCATGTTCAATCTAAAATAAAGCCATGAAACCGGAACGAAATGAATCCTCCAGCCGTCGGGACCACGCCTTGCTGCGCAGGATCCTGCTCAGGCTCACCGCCACGTCCAGGATCCTCGCGGCCGCCCTGGTCGTGATGGTCGTCCTGATCTGGTATGACGCGCTGAACCGGCTGCTGGCTTTCGGCAACGGCATCGATTATGCCGGAAACCGCATCGTAGGGGCGGAAGCCACCGCCTTGCTGCAGCGCTACAACCCCTACTTCTGGGGCGCGCTGGTCACGCTCTGCTCCCTGCTGCTGGCCTACCTGACCTGGCTGGCCGTGCGCGCGATCATGGCGCGCGCACGCCTGCGTCCCGTCGATCCCGCCTCCTTCCAGCAACTGGCCGACCAGTTGTCCGGCGCCACGCTGGACGTGCTGCTGTGGGCCTGGCAGACCCGCGACGAACCCCTGCGCGTGGGCGACCTGATGCTGACCCGCGACGAACTGTCCGCCGGCCGCGCCGCCCGGCTGCATCGCGCGGCCGAACAGCTCGCCGTCCTGGAAAACGCCCGCCAGCGGCAGTAACGCCCCTCGGCCGGGCTTCCCGGCCGGTCCGTGCGCACGCCATCGTCCCGGTCTCGACTTCCCTCAGGCCTCGGCTTCTCTCTTCATACAATCGCATATGAGAATAATTATCATAATCATTGATTAATGCGTTTAGATTCCCTATAGTGTGGCTCGCGCCCGGGCAATCCACGCCGCCCGGCTCCCTCGTCCCTCCCCGAGCCATGATCGCGTCCCGCCCGTCCTGTCACTGATCCACACAGGGAACCCAAAAATGAACCATGCGATCATGGGCCGGGGAGAAGCATCCGCCGCGCTGCGCGTCGGGGCGCGCGCGCTGGCGCTGGCATTCAGCCTGCCGCTGGCCGGCGCGGCCTTCGCCCAGGAAACCGGCACGCAGCACGCCACCTGGCTCGACACCATCACCGTGACGGGCACGCGCACCGAAACATCCGTCATGAACAACCCCGCCTCGGTCTCGGTCGTCGACCGGGAGCAGATCGAGCGCCAGGCGCCCGAGAGCATCGCCGAGCTGGTGCGCGACGTACCCGGCGTCGAGGTCGTCGACGCGTCCGCGCCGGGCATGAAGCGCCTGCGCATCCGGGGCGAATCCTCGCACCGCGTGACCATCCTGGTCGACGGGCAGGAAATCACCGACCACAGCGACTATGGCACGCCCATCCTGGTGGACCCGGCCAACGTCGAGCGCATCGACGTCATCCGCGGGCCGGCCTCGGTGCTGTACGGCGCCAAGGCCATCGGCGGCGTGGTCAACATCATCACCAAGCGCGGCGCGCCCAGGCCCATCCAGCTGGAAACGGGCGGCAGCTACTATTCCGGCACGCGCGGCTGGCAGGGCTGGGCCGCCGTGTCCGGCACCGTGGGCGATTTCGACTACCGCCTGTCGGGCAGCGCCGACCGCCACCACGACCGCGAAGTGCCGAACGGCCGCTACACCCAGGACGGCCGCCTGGACGGTTCCAGCTACCGCGACAGCGACGTGGCGCTGCACCTGGGCTACACCTTCGGCCAGAACCGCAACCACTACCTGGCGCTGAAGGCCGAGCAGCACATCCTGAGCACGGACAGCTGGACGGATCCGGATTACCTGCAGGACCCGATCCGCGATTTCCGCATCGAGCTGCCCAAGCGCGACCTGCGCAAGGCCGGCCTGTACTACGACGCCAAGGACCTGAGCCCCGTGGTCAGGAAGATCCACGTCGACGCCTACCGCCAGACCGTGGACCGATTGTTCGAGAACCGGGTCGAAGTGCAGCCGACCTCCTTCATGAACGTCAAGAACACCGCCACCTCGGACGACCGCAACCTGAACTACGGCGGCACCGCGCAGATCGACCTGGCGCTGCACCCCGACCACTACACGATCGCCGGCGTGCAGTACCTGATGGACGACCTGGACACCAGCAAGAACAGCATCACGACCACCTACAGGACGGTTCCGTTCCCCACGACGACCGTGAAGGTCAGCCCGACGCAGACCCGCGCCTCGATCCAGACGGCCTCGGTGTTCGCCCAGGACGAATGGTCCTTCGCCCGGGACTTCAAGCTGACCGCGGGCCTGCGGTACTACCACGTGCGCTCGACCCTGGACGAAACCACCAGCGCCGCCCTGGCGGACCAGGACGACGGCACCACCAACCGCCTGGTCAAGTCCCTGGGCCTGACCTGGAGCGGCCTGCGGCACACCACCCTGCGCGCCCTGTATTCCGAGGGCTACACCATGCCGACCCTGGCGCAGATGTACTCCGACACCACGGCCGGCAGCGGCAATCTGACGCGCGCCAATCCCGGCCTGAAGCCCGAGACCTCGCAGAACTACGAGCTGGGGGCACGCTACCAGAACGCGGGCGTGGTCCTGGACGCCGCCCTCTTCTACACCCAGGCCAAGGACTACATCGGCACGGCGCCGTGCGCCTCGACGGGCACCTGCCCGGCGGGCTACGCCGCGAGCGACCGCACCTACATCAACACCGACCGCGCCGACACCCACGGCGTCGAGCTGGCCGCCGAATACACGCTGCCCGGCACGGGCTTCACCCCCTACGTGTCCGGCGCCTGGATGCAGCGGGAGCTGAAGTACGCCGCCTATTCGACCAGGAACAGCGGCGTGCCGGCCTTCTCCGGCCGCGCGGGAGTGCGCTACGACACGGCGCTGTACGGTGCCGACGTCTGGGCCGACCTGTTCGTGCGCGCGGCGACCCCGATCAAGGAAACCACGCTCGACGGCGCCGCCTTCACGACCGAGCGCCTGCCGGGCTGGGGCACGCTGAACCTGGCCTTCGGCGGCACGCACGGCAAGGACCGCAAGATCCAGGTCGGAGTGCAGTTCAACAACATCCTGGACAAGGAATACCGGAGCTCGCTCAACACCCTGCCGGGCACCGGCCGCAGCGTGGAAGTCACCCTGCGCACGACCTTCTGAGCCCGCCGGCCCGGGCCGCGGACCGCGTGCGTCCGCGGCCCGAAAGCCATCCCGGCGCGCGCCCGGATGCCTGGACGCGCCGTTGCGCCGGCGCCGCATCCCCGCCGGGGAACCGGCCGGCGGCGGCCGCCCGTCCGGGGGAAACGGCGCGATTCCCTTGCCAAGCGGCGGAAAATATGTTTGACTTCCGTACATGAACTCCACGCGCGCTTCCTTCCGTGACTTCCCGCAGCCCTCCGCTGCGGGGCGCGCGCGTCCGTCGTTCTCCCCCCTCTCCCTGTCGGGTCTACTGCTGCTAGCGATCGGTTGCCGGGCCTAGCGCCGCGTGGCAGTTCGGCAGCCTGTTTCGCCACACCCTCGCATTTCCGCGTCCGCGATCCGGGCGCACCCGCCCAGACAGGTACCGACATGATCAAGAACCCCGCCGAAAAATACATTCCGTTCGCCGCGTTCACGCGCGACTTCTCCGAGCGCACCTGGCCCAGCCGCCGCATCTCCGCCCCCCCGATCTGGATGAGCACCGACCTGCGCGACGGCAACCAGGCGCTGATCGAACCCATGAGCGTGGAGCGCAAGCTGCGCTTCTTCGAGCAATTGCTGAAGATCGGCTTCAAGGAAATCGAGGTCGGCTTTCCGTCCGCGTCCCAGACCGACTTCGACTTCGTGCGCAAGCTGGTCGACGAAAAGCGCATCCCCGACGACGTCACCATCATCGCCCTGACCCAGGCCCGCGAGGACCTGATCCAGCGCACGGTCGAAGCCTGCGCGGGCGCGAAGCACGCCATCATCCACATGTACAACGCCTGCGCGCCGGCCTTCCGCAAGATCGTCTTCCGCATGAGCCGCGACGAGGTCCGCGCCATCGCCGTCGAGGGCACCCGGATCGTCAAGGCCGAAGTCGCCAAGCATCCGGAAACCCACTGGCGCTACGAATATTCGCCGGAAGTCTTCAGCACCACCGAACCCGACTTCGCGCTGGAAGTCTGCAACGCCGTGGTCGACACCTGGCAGCCGACCGTCCAGGACAAGATCATCCTGAACCTGCCGGCCACGATCGAGGCCACCACCCCGAACCTGTACGCCGACCAGATCGAATGGATGCACACCCATCTGGCGCAGCGCGACAAGATCGTCCTCAGCGTCCATCCCCACAATGACCGGGGTACGGCCGTGGCCGCCGCCGAATTCGCCGTCATGGCCGGCGCCGACCGCATCGAAGGCTGCCTGTTCGGCAACGGCGAGCGCACCGGCAACGTGGACCTGGTCACCCTGGCGCTGAACCTGTACACCCAGGGCATCCATCCGGGCCTGGACTTCTCCGACATCGACGAAGTCCGCCGCTGCGTCGAATACTGCAACCAGTTGCCCGTGCACCCGCGCCACCCCTACGCCGGCGACCTGGTCTTCACGGCCTTCTCCGGCTCGCACCAGGACGCCATCAAGAAGGGCTTCGCGGTGCAGCAGGCCGACGCCCCCTGGGAAGTCCCCTACCTGCCCATCGACCCGGCCGACCTGGGCCGCAGCTACGACGCGGTCATCCGCGTCAACAGCCAGTCCGGCAAGGGCGGCGTGTCCTTCCTGCTGGAGCAGGAACACGGCCTGGTCCTGCCGCGCCGCCTGCAGATCGAATTCAGCCGCGCCATCCAGCGCGTCACCGACGAGACGGGCCGCGAAGTCACGCCCAAGGACGTGTTCGAGGTCTTCTCCAACGAATACCTGGACCGCGAGACGCCGATGAAGCTGATCCGGCATCGCATCACCGGCAGCCCCAAGGCCACCGGCCAGAAGCAGTTCATGATCGAGGCCGAGCTGGAAATCGACGGCCAGGTCCGCCACCTGTCGGGCAAGGGCGACGGCGCGATCTCGGCCTTCGTCGACGCGCTGGGCATCGAGGCCCGCGTGATGGACTACCAGGAACACGCCATCGGCACCGGCACCGACACCCGCGCGGCGTCCTACATCGAGATGCGCATTCAGGACGCTCCCAGCGGCTACGGCGTCGGCATCCACGAGGACATCGTGACCTCGTCCTTCCTGGCGATCCTGAGCGCGGTCAACCGCCACGCGGCGGCGGGCGGCGACGTCCGGCCCCGCGCCTCGGTCGCGGCCTGATCCTCCGATGTGAATGTGAAGCGGGCGCTCCGTGCGGAGCGCCCGTCATCCGGAACTTCAGCGCCATCGGGCAGCGCCGCCTCCGTATCCAGGAGGTTCACCCGGCACCACAAGCGCCCGCCTCGTTCAGCCCCGTCCCACAGGATGGGGCTTTCGTTTGCGTGTGTGCGGGCGGATCAATAGACGATCGACAGGCCCGGCAGATCCACCGTCACGCGGGGCTTTTCCAGCGCCTGGACGGCATGGCCGGCGAATTCCCGCGCCAGGTCGGGCTGCGAGGACAGGCGGCTGTAGCCCAGGGCGTCGGCCACCCCCAGGATCTTGTCGAGCAGCAGCACCTTGCCGCTGACCCGCAGGGGCTCGCAGTCCAGGGATTCCCAGGTCCGTTCGAACCATTCGCGGGCGGCGCGCGCCTGTTCGGGATCCACCGGCGCCTCGACGGGCAGTTCCAGCGAGCGATGGGCATCGAAAATCACGATCACATGACCCTGCATGGGGGTTTCTCCGTGTGAAAAACGTGAATTTACCAGGACGGGGCGGGTTCCCAGGTGACGTCCTCGCCCTTTTCGCGGGCCAGGCGCAGCATGGTCAGCAGCGGCCAGGCCCGGCGGCGCATGCCGACCGGCTGGGCGATGGGATGTTCAACCGTGTCGTCGTGGTCGCCGGAGGCGTCGTCGTGACCGGGATCGGCGGCCACCAGCGCCTCGATGCCGGCGATGGCCGTGTCCAGCTGCGCCCGGGTGATGACGCCGCGTTCCGGCAGGCCGGGCGCGTCGAAGGTCTTGCCGGCGGCCAGCAGGATGGGCCGGGCATGCTGGGCGAACATCAGGACTTCCGCCGCGGATTTCGACTGGAACAAAATGAGCATGGTGGACTTCCCGCAATGGACACATTCATACACTACCTGAACTTCAACCCCCTGCCAAGCCGCACAATGAGCGCTCCGACAGGAGGTCTTCCATGCCCGAAACCCTTGCCCGCCGCCGCTTTCCGCCCTGGCTGGCCGGACTGCCGCTGGCGCTCGCCCCCTGGCCGCCGCCCGTCCCGGCACAGGCCGCGTCCGCCCTGAGCTGCCCCGCGCCCCAGGCCCAGGCGCCCTGCGGCGCGGGGTCGGCCCGGGGACCGGCGGCCGAGCCCGCGCCCGACCCGGGCATCGCCAATCCCGTGCATCTCGCCACCGGCGAGAAATTCCTGCGGGAAACCGACCTGCCCGAGCCGTTCGCGGGCGGCCATCCGTCCTTCATCCGCCTGTACCGCTCGGGATCCGTGGAGGACGGGCCGCTGGGCCGAGGCTGGACCAGCGAATACGACATCCGGCTGCGGCCGGCCCCGGACGGCTGGCGACTGGACCTGCCCGACGGCAGGCGAGTGCGCTTCGACGCCCGGGGACTGGGCTCCGGACCCACCGACGGCCGCATCCTGGCGCCGGACCGGACCGCCGCGCGGGCCATGGATGACACGGGCGGCGGGGACGCTGGAAACGCCGGGCGCGCCGGGGACGCCGCGGACACCGCGGATGCGCGCGCGGCCTGGCTGGGCGCCGACGGCGGCCGGCTGGTCTTCGACGCGCACGGCCGGCTGCGGACGATCGCCGCCCCCGGGCGGCCGGACATCGTCATCGACCGTCACGCCGGCGGCCCGCTGGACGGCCTGGCGCGGGAAATCCGGCGCGGCGCCGCCGCGCTGCGGTTCGACTACGACCCCTCGGGGCCGCGCCCCCTCCTGCGCACGCTGGACACGCCGCTGGGCGTCTTCCGCTACGAACACGCCCAAGGCGCGAACGAGGCGATACCCGCGAACGCGGCCCCGGCCGGCGAAACGCCGGCCGGCGCGATCTCGGCCAGGCATGGCCCCGGCACGGCGCCGGCCCTGCTGGTCGCGGTGCGGCGTCCCGACGGCATGCGCCGCCGCTACCATTACGAGCCCGGACGGCAGGCCGGCCACCCCGCCGCGATCACCGGCGTCACGCTCGAGGCCGCCGACGGCCGGCGCTGGCGCGCCCGCAGCTGGACCTACGACGCGCGGGGCCGCGTCGTCCTGGCGATCCCGGGCGCCCCCGGCGAGACGGCGGGCCGCCTGGACCTGCGCTATCCGGACGGCCCGCCGGGCACCGGCCCGACCCGGGTGGAATCGGCGGACGGCTGGGCGGAGGTGGACCACATCCCGCGCGGCGGCCGGGCCGTGCCGCGCACGGTGCGCACATCGGCCTGCCCCGCCTGTCCAGAAACCGTCCGGCGCATCGGCCACGACACCCAAGGCCGGCTGAGCGCGATCGGCGGCCTGCGCATCCGCCGCGCGGCGGACGGCCGGATCCGCGCGCTGGAACGGACGCGAGGCGGCTGGCCCGGCCTGCGCCTGGACTACGGTTCCGCAGGCCGGCTGACGCGCTGGTCCAGCCAGCTCACGGGCACGACCCGGCTGTCCTACGACCCGCGGGGCCGCCTGGCCGGCCGGGATCAGCCCGGCGGCGGACGCCTGGACATCCGCCGCGACGCCATCGGCCGCCCCGTCCGGCTGCTGCACACGGCGCCGGGCCGGCCGCCGCTGGAGATCGGCCTGCGCTGGCGGGGCGACCGCCCGATCCGCCTGACGCATCCCGAGGAAACCGAATACCTGCAGCACGACGCGCACGGCCGGGTGACGGCCCGCGCCGTCCGCCGGCCCCACCCGCGAGGCGCCCTCAATTACCGGGAACGCTTCGCCTACGACGCGCGGGGACGGCTGACGCGGCACGATCTACCGGAAGGCGGATCGCTACACTACGCCTGGTCCGGCTCGGACCGCCTGGACCGCCTGGACTGGGAAGCCGCCGACGGCGCGCGCCGCACCGTCGTCGACTCCACACCGGGCCGCGCCGGCTACCGCTACGGCAACGGCCTGTGGCTGCAAACGGCCGCCGGACCGGACGGACGGGCCGATACCCTGGTCCTGTCCGACGGGCCGCGCATCCTGTGGGGCGAGCGGCGGCGCCACGACGCGCGCGGCCGGGTCGAACGCCTGAGCACATGCCTGGCGCCCGGCCGCTGGCGGCATCAGGCCCTGGCCCACGACGGCCGGGACCGGCTCATCGGCTTCCAGGACGGCGCGGCCCGGACCTGGCTGGCCTGGGACGAGGACGGCAGCCTGGCCGCCCGCCTCGACCGGCCCATCGGCCCGCCGGATGCCTCGCGCGCCGGCCGCATGCGGGCCGGACCGCGAGACGCCGCGCTTCGGCCCGCTGAAACGCCGGAGACGGAAGGCGCGGGCGCGGCCCTGCCCGAGATCCCCCGCGACGCCGCCGGCCTGCCCCTCGCGGTCGGCGGCCGCGCGCTGCGCCACCAGGCCCAGGGCCGGCTGGCCGAGATCCTGGAAGGCGGCCGGCCCCTGGTCCGCTACGCCTACAACGCCCGGGGCCAGCGGATCCGCCGCGTCCGGGACGGGGAAGAAACCGAACGCTATTACCTGGACAACCGCCTGGCGGCGATCTGGCGGCGTCCGGCTCCCGAACCGCCCGGCGGCACCCGGTCCGGAACCGGGCCCGCCCCCGCGCGCTCCCCGGTCTTCGGCGTCACCCAGCGCTACCTGTACGCCGGCGAAGCCCCCGTCGGCCTGCTGCAGACGGAGGCCGACGGCCGGACCCGCCTGTATTACCTGCACGCCGACCTGCTGGGCGCGCCCGTCCTGGCGACCGACGACGAGCGCGCGGTGCGCTGGGCCGCCGCCTACGACGCCCTGGGCCGCGCGACCCGCCTGCGCGGCGACCTGGACCTGCCGCTGCGCAGGCCGGGCCAGGACGAAGATCCGGCGACGGGCTGGCACGACAACGTCTTCCGCACCTTCCTGCCAGGACGCGGCCACTACCTGGAGCCCGACCCCCTGGGGCCGCTGCCCGGCCAGCAGGCCCTGGGCTACGCCGCCCAGCAGCCCCTGCGTCACGCCGATCCCCTGGGCCTGATCCTGCTGGCCTTCGACGGCACGCGCTACGGGCCGCGCAACCAGGGCAACGTCTGGAAGCTCGCCCAGGCCTACGAGGACGGCCCGGCCTACTACCACGCCGGACCCGGCAACGCCTACTACGCCGACTGGGACGCGGTCACCGCCGCCGGCAGCCGCCAGATCCTGAGGAACCAGTGGCAGTCCCTGCTCAACGCCCTGGACCGGGCGCAGGGCGCCGCCGTGCCGGTGCCCATCGACATCCTGGGCTATTCGCGCGGAGCGGCCCTGGCCCGCGACTTCGCCAACCGCATCGCGCGGCACACCCGCGACGGCTGGTTCTCCTACGACGATCCGCTGCGCGGGACCATCGGCCTGTGCGTCGACCTGCGCTTCCTGGGCCTGTTCGACACCGTGGCGCAATTCGGGCTGCTGGGCGCGGCCAACGCCGGCTTCGACCTGGGCATCGCCGGCGCCTGGCACTGGGTGGCGCACGCCGTGGCCCTGCACGAGCTGCGCGCCCTGTTTCCCCTGGTCTCGGCGGCCGGCGACGCGGGCAACACGGTCGAAGCGCCCTTCATCGGCGCCCACGCCGACATCGGCGGCGGCCTGCTGCTCGACGAGCGGCTGCGGCCCATCCCGGACGGCGACCTGTCGGACGTGGCCCTGAACTGGATGCGCTGGCAGGCCCTGGCCGCCCTGGTGCCCCTGGCGGAACTGGCGCCCGACGACAGGACGGTGTCCAGCCCGCTGCTGCACGACGAGCGCGGCCCCGCCCTGCGCGGCCTGCCGCCGGGCGACCGGACGCTGCAGGACGCCGCCACGCGGCCGATCGGCCCCCAGGGCGCGGACCCGCGCCTGGGCGATGCGCAGCGGCGGATCGTCGAAGCCTTCATCCGTCGCGCCGACGTCCCGGACGGAAGTCCGGGGTCCGTCGCCGGCACCGTGGACATGGCGGCCTACGGCGCCTGGCTGGAAGCCGAACGCGGCCTGCCCGGGATGGCCGCCGCGGCACGGCGGCCTTGAGGAATCTCTGAACCAGTCCTCGCGCCGCGTGCCTCTGCGGATTCGCTTTCCGCCCGACTTATCCAGAGGTTCCTGAAATCGGGCTATCATTTCGGGATCCCCTCAGATACGGACACCATGCTACCCGAGCAACACACCCGGCTCATCGCCATCCTGCGCTCCGTCCTGGACACCCTGATCCCCGGCCAGCCCCTGGACATCACCCTCGAACGCCCGAAAGTCGCCGCCCACGGCGACGTGGCCAGCAACGTCGCCATGCAGGCCGCACGCGCGGCCCGGCGCAACCCGCGCGAGCTGGCCCAGGCCGTCGCGGCGGGCGTCCTGGCCCACCCGGACGCGGCCGGACTGATCGCCTCGGCCGAGGTCGCCGGACCGGGCTTCATCAATTTCCGCCTGTCGGCCGCCGCCCACCAGGCCGTCCTGGACGCCATCCAGGCCCAGGGCGAACGCTACGGCCACCGGCCCGCCACCGACGAGCGCGTGCTGGTGGAATTCGTCTCCGCCAACCCCACCGGCCCGCTGCACGTCGGCCACGCCCGCCAGGCGGCGCTGGGGGACTCCATCTGCCGCCTGTTCGCCACCCAGGGCGCCCAGGTCTCGCGCGAGTTCTACTACAACGACGCCGGCAACCAGATCCACAACCTGGCGATCAGCGTCCAGGCCCGGGCGCGCGGCATCGAGCCCGACGACCCCGCCTTTCCCGCCGACGGCTACCGGGGCGAATACATCCAGGACATCGCGCGCGACTACCTGGCCCACGCCACCGTCCAGGCCAGCGACGGCGACCCCATCCAGGCGTCCGGCGACCTCGACGACCTGGACGCCATCCGGCGCTTCGCCGTGGCCTACCTGCGCCGCGAACAGGACCTGGACCTGCAGGCCTTCGACCTGCGCTTCGACAACTACTACCTGGAAAGCTCGCTCTACACCAGCGGCCGCGTCGAACGCACCGTCCAGGCCCTGATCGACGCGGGCCACACCTACGAACGGGACGGCGCGCTGTGGCTGCGCACCACCGAACTGGGCACCGGCGACGACAAGGACCGCGTCATGCGCAAGTCCGAGGGCGGCTACACCTATTTCGTGCCGGACGTGGCCTACCACGTCGCCAAATGGGAACGCGGCTTCCGCCACGCCATCAACATCCAGGGCACCGACCACCACGGCACCATCGCCCGCGTGCGCGCGGGCCTGCAGGGCCTGGGCCTGGGCATCCCGGCCGATTACCCGGCCTACGTGCTGCACAAGATGGTGCGCGTGATGCGCGACGGTGCCGAGGTCAAGATCTCCAAGCGCGCCGGCAGCTACGTCACGCTGCGCGACCTGATCGACTGGGTCGGGCGCGACGCGGTGCGCTTCTTCCTGGCCCAGCGCCGCGCCGATTCCGAATTCGTCTTCGACATCGACCTGGCCCTGTCGCACAGCGAGGAAAACCCGGTCTACTACATCCAGTACGCGCACGCCCGCATCCACTCGCTGCTGCGCCAGCACGACGCCGGCAGCCAAGCACGGGCGGCGGACCCGTCCCTGCTGACGGCCCCCACCGAAATCACGCTGCTGCAGCGCCTGGCCGAATACCCCGGCGTGCTGACGCAGGCCGCCCGCGAACTGGCTCCGCACCAGTTGGCGTTCTGGCTGCGCGACTGCGCCGCCGACTTCCACGCCTGGTACAACGCCGAGCGCATCCTGGTGGACGACCCCGCCCTGGGCGCCGCCCGCCTGCGCCTGGCCCGCGCCACCGCCCAGGTGATCGCCAACGGCCTGGGCCTGCTGGGGGTCGGCGCCCCCGAGCGCATGTAGCATGGCCACCCGCAAGAAATCCTCGCGGTCGGGCAGCGCCTGGTTCGGCCTGGTCCTGGGCATGGTGCTCGGGGTGGCGGCCGCGGTGGCCGTGGCCCTGTTCGTCACCAAGGCCCCGATGCCCTTCAAGGACAAGGCCAGCCGCGACGCCCCGACCACCCTGTTGCCGGACGTGAAGAACGCTCCGGATCCGAACATCGCCCTGTACGGCAAGGACGGACCGGCGGGCACCCGCTCGGCCGCCCAGGGCGGCAGCGGCACCAATCCGCCGGCCCCGGCGCCGGAACCCGGCGCACCGCCGGAAAATCCCCTGTCCGACGCCATCGGCCAGATCATCGCCGGGCTGGACAAGCCCGAGGTCAAGTCCGCCCCGGCGCCAGCCGTCCCCCCGGCCGCGCCGCAGACGAGCCAGCCCATTCCGCCGCCGCCCCCCCCGCCGCCCGCCGCCCGGCCGGCGCCCGGCACGCAGACCACCTATTACCTGCAGACCGGGGCCTTCCGCTCACAGAAAGAAGCCCAGGCCATGCTGGCCCGGGTCGTGCTGCTGGGCCTGCCGGTGCGCATCGAAGCCGGCGAGTCCAACGGCACCCCCATCAACCGCGTGCGCGTCGGCCCCTTCAAGGGCATCGACGAAATGAACCGCGCCCGGGCCCGCCTGGGCGACGAAAAGATCGAATCGACCGTCGTCCGCCCCTGAACCGCCTCTCCAAGGAGCCCACCATGAAGATCGCTCTGTTTTCCCGTCTCGCGTCGGGCCTGGTCCTGGGCCTGGCCGCGCTGGCCATGACGCCCGCCCAGGCGGCGCCCTACGACACGCTCGATCCGGTCCAGCCTTCGGACACCCCGGGCAAGATCGAGGTCCTGGAATTCTTCTTCTACACCTGCCCGCACTGCAATCACATCGAGCCCCTGGTCGAGAAATGGCGCAAGACCCTGCCGGACGGCGTGGCCTTCAAGAGCGTGCCCGTGGCCTTCAACGCCGGCATGCGCGACATGCAGAAGCTCTACTACACCCTGGAAGCCCTGGACCGGCTGGACCTGCACCCGGCGGTCTTCAAGGCCATCCACGAGCAGCACAAGGACCTGACCCAGGCCAAGGAAATCATCGACTGGGCCGTCGCCCAGGGACTGGACCGCCAGGCCTTCACCGACACGTTCAATTCCTTCGGCGTGCAGACCAAGGTCTCCCGCGCCGACGAGCTGACCAAGTCCTACCACGTGGAAGGCACGCCGACGCTCGCCATCGGCGGCCGCTACCTGACTTCGCCCGCGCAAACCGGCACCTACCAGAACGCCATCGACGAGGCCGACAAACTGGTCAAGCAGTTGCTGGCCGGTAAGCAGTAAGGTTCATCGCTGTCCGCAGCCCGCGGCCGCCTGCTGTCCACCTCGCGGCCCGCGTGCGGCTCGGATACGCCAGGCGGCGGTCAAGAGGATGTAGATACGAAGTGCCCGCCTAGCCGCGCCCAGCCGCCTCGAACGCCTGCGCCAGATCCGCGATCAGGTCGGCCGGATCCTCCAGGCCGATGTGCAGGCGCAGGACCGTGCCCTTGCGCATGCGCTCGTCGGCGATCCGCGCCCAGTAGCCGTGCGAGGCCAGGGCGCCGGGTTCGACCTGCGTGACCAGGCTTTCGTAGCCGCCCCAGGAATACCCGATCCCGAACAGCCGCAGGCCGTCGATCAGGCGGCGCACCTGGGGTTCGGTGAAATCCACCGCCACGGACAGCAGGCCGTTGGCCCCCGTCGCGTCGCGCCGCCACAGCGCATGGCCCGCGTCGTCCGGCCATGCGGGGAAGAAGATCCGCGACACCTGGGGCTGGGCGTCCAGCCAGCGGCAGACCTCCATCGCGTGTTCCGCGCAGGCGCGCAGGCGCACCCCCAGGGTGCGCGCCCCGCGCAGCGCCAGCCAGGCGTCGTCCGCGCTGACGGTGCTGCCCAGGGCGTAGTGGGTCTCGTGCAGCCTGCCGACCAGCGCCGGATCGCGGGCCACGGCCGCGCCCAGCATCAGGTCGGAATGCCCGCCGAGATACTTGGTGGCCGCGGTCACCGACACGTCGGCCCCCAACGCCAGGGGCCGGTAGATGTAGCCCGCGCCCCAGGTGTTGTCGGCCACCACGGTCAGGCCCTGCTCGTGCGCCCAGCGCGCCAAGGCGGGCAGGTCCAGCATTTCCATCAGCAGCGAGCCCGGGGATTCCAGGTACAGCACCCGGGTCTCGGGGCGCAGGGCGGCCCGCAGGCTGTCGAGGTCGCCGCGCACGAAATCCATGGCCACGCCCATGCGCGACAGCACGGTCTTGTGGAAGTAGCGCACCGGCCCGTACACGCAGTCCACGACCAGGGCGTGGTCGCCCTGGCCCAGCAGGGCCATCAGCGCCATGCTGATGGCCGCCATGCCGGACGGCGCCAGGAACGCCCGTTCCCCGCCTTCCAGGCGGCACAGCAGCGTTTCCAGGGCCTCGTGGGTCTGCAGGCCGACCCGGCCGTAGGTGGGTACGCGCTCGCCGCGCTGCTTGGCCGCCTGGGCGCGGTCCAGCACGTCCATCGAGGCGAAGCGCACCGTGCTGGCGCGGTACGAGGGCAGGGCCACCGGCCCGGAGCCGGTGACGGGGTCCAGGGGGGCCTGGCCGATGTGCTGCAGCAGGGTGTCGGTGCGATCGGAATCGTGGAATGTCATGGACTCAGATTTTCTGGAAACGGTACACCCCGTCTTCGCCCAGGATGCGGCGCAGGGATCCCTGGAAGTATAGGGCGTGCAGGTGGGCGATGGATTCGCCCATGGCGAAGGACAGCTGGTGCATGTCCAGCTTGCGGCGGAACAGCACGGGCAGCAGGTCGTGGGCGCTGCGCGGCTGCGTGCAGGCGGCCAGGACCTCGTCCAGGCGCTCGGCATGGTGCGCCCGCTGCTGGGCGATGCGCCGGTGCAGGCCCCGGAAGGGCCGGCCGTGGGACGGCAGCACCAGGGTGTCCCCGGGCAGGTCGTCGTAGGCGGACAGCGAATCCAGGTACAGGCGCAGGGGATCGGACTCGGGTTCCAGGTCGAACACGCTGACGTTGGTGGAAATGCGTGGCAATACCATGTCGCCCGAGATCAGCGTGCCCAGGTCCGGACACCACAGCGAGACGTGTTCGGGCGCGTGGCCGTAGCCGACGATGACCCGCCAGCCGCGCCCGCCGATGGACACTTCCTGCCCGTGCATCAGGCGGTGGAAGCGGGACGGCATGCCGGGCACCAGGCGGACGTAGTAGTCGTGGCGGGCGCGGATCATGTCCAGCGCCTGCGGATCAGCCAGGCCGTGGCGGGCGAAATGCCGCGCCGCGCCCCCGCCGGACGGACCGCTGCCCTCGGCCGAGGAATCCGCCACCGACGATCCCGACCACAGCCGGGCCACCGCGTAGTCCGTCATGGACATCCACAGCGGCGCCTGCCAGCGCTCGCACAGCCAGTGAGCCAGGCCGACGTGGTCCGGATGCATGTGGGTGACCAGCACGCGCAGCACCGGCAGGCCGTCCAGCGCCTGGGCGAACACGGTTTCCCAGCAGTCGCGGACCTCGGCCCGGTCGATGCCGCAGTCGACCACCGTCCAGCCCTCGCGGCCGTCGACGCGGTCGCGCAGCAGCCACAGGTTGATGTGGTCCAGGGCGAAGGGCAGCGGCATGCGGATCCAGCGCACGTCCGCCGCCACGTCCCGCGCGCGGCCGGCCTCGGGCAGGGCGTCGCCCCAGGGATAATCCAGTTCGTTCTCCAGCGGATTCATGCCGTGTCTCCATGAGGATTCGGGTTTTCTCTCATCATTATGTCAGAGTTTTTGCTTTACGTTAACGTAAACGTAATTCATAATAGGCACTGATTCCACCCCCCCCGTTTCGCGCTTCATCCCACCCCATGAGCCAAGCCACCTGGACGATTTCCGAGCTTGCCCGCGAATTCGGCGTCACGCCGCGCACGATCCGCTTCTACGAGGATCAGGGCATCGTCAGCCCGGCGCGCGAAGGCCGCAACCGCGTCTACGCCCCGCGCGACCGCACGCGGCTCAAGCTCGCCCTGCGCGGGCGGCGGCTGGGACTGCAGCTGTCCGAAATCGTCACCCTGATCGATCTGTACGACCGCGGCGGCGCCAACAGCGAAGCGCAGCTGCGGCAATACGCCGAAGTCCTCGCCAACCACCGCGCAAAGCTGGAACAGCAGCGGCGCGACCTGGACGAGACCCTGAAAGAAATCCGCCGCCAGCAGGCCGAATGCGAAGCGCTGCTGCTGGCGCGCCATCCACGACACCAGGAGACCACCCCATGAACCTGCCCGGCCTGAACTTCGACCTCGGCTCCGACCTCGACATGCTGCGCGAGGCGGTCCGCGACTTCGCCCAAGCCGAGATCGCCCCGCGCGCGGCGGCGGCCGACCGCGACGACCAGTTCCCCATGGACCTGTGGCGCAAGTTCGGCGACCTGGGCCTGCTGGGCGTCACAGTGGCCGAAACCTACGGCGGCGCCAACCTGGGCTACCTGGCGCACATGATCGCGATGGAGGAAATCTCGCGCGCCAGCGCGTCCATCGCCCTGTCCTACGGCGCGCACTCCAATCTGTGCGTCAACCAGATCCACCGCAACGGCACCGAAGCCCAGAAGAAGAAGTACCTGCCCGGTCTGATCTCCGGCGAGCGGATCGGCGCCCTGGCCATGAGCGAACCCGGCGCGGGTTCGGACGTCGTCAGCATGCGGCTGCGCGCCGAGAAGCGCGGCGACCGCTACGTGCTCAACGGCACCAAGATGTGGATCACCAACGGGCCGGACGCCGACACCCTGGTGGTCTACGCCAAGACCACCCCCGATGCCCACCAGCGCGGCATCACCGCCTTCATCGTCGAAAAGACCTTCCCCGGCTTTTCCGTGGCGCAGAAGCTCGACAAGCTGGGCATGCGCGGCTCGCACACCGGCGAGCTGGTGTTCCAGGACTGCGAAGTCCCGGCCGAGAACGTGCTGGGCGAGGTCGACGGCGGGGTCAAGGTCCTGATGAGCGGCCTGGACTACGAACGCGCCGTGCTGGCGGCCGGCCCCCTGGGCATCATGCAGGCGGTCATGGACGTGGTCGTGCCCTATGTGCACGAGCGCAAGCAGTTCGGCCAGTCCATCGGCGAATTCCAGCTGATCCAGGGCAAGCTGGCCGACCTGTACACCACCCTGCAGGCCTGCCGCGCCTACTGCTACGCGGTCGGCAAGAACCTGGACAGGCTGGGCGCCGGCCACGCGCGCCAGGTGCGCAAGGACTGCGCCGGCGTCATCCTGTACTGCGCCGAAAAGGCCACCTGGATGGCCGGCGAGGGCATCCAGATCCTGGGTGGCAACGGCTACATCAACGACTACCCCACCGGCCGCCTGTGGCGCGACGCCAAGCTCTACGAAATCGGCGCCGGCACCAGCGAGATCCGCCGCATGCTGATCGGCCGCGAACTCTTCGGCGAAACCGCCTGAGCCTCGTCCAGAACGAACCGGAAGCCGAACAGCCATGGACGACACCGGCGACCACCGCCGCATTCAACCCGTCGCGCCCCGGGGCCAGTCCCCGGAGGCCGTGGCGCGCATGATCCTGACCGGATTCAACCGCCACTATTCGCTGTTCCGCTACAGCGCGCAGCGGGCCAAGGCCCTGTTCGAATCGGGCGACTGGCACGGCATCCAGCAGCTCTCGCGCGAACGCATCGAATACTACGACACCCGGGTGCGTGAATGCGCGGCGGCCCTGGGCCAGGCGCTGCGCGGCACCACGCGCGCCCACACCGCCCCGGACACGGCCCTGACCGACGAGCAGATCGAGTTCTGGCAGGCCGCCAAGACCAGCTTCATCACGCTGCTGGCCGACCACCGTCAGCCCGAATGCGCCGAAACCTTCTTCAATTCGGTGTCCTGCCGCACCCTGCACCGCAACTACTTCAACAACGACTTCCTGTTCGTGCGCCCGGCGGTGGCGACCGACTACATCGACGGCGAACACCCGTCCTACCGGGCCTACTACCCGCTGACCGAGGGCCTGCTGCCCAGCCTGATCCGCATGGCGGCCGACTTCGGCCTGGCCGCGCCCTACCACGACCTGCCGGCGGACGTGCGGCGCATGGCCCGGATGGGCCTGCGCCACCTCAGCCGCACCCTGCCGCGCGGCCTGGGCAAGCGGCTGGCGCCCGATTGCCAGATCCAGGTGCTCAACACCCTGTTCTTCCGCAACAAGGGCGCCTACATCGTCGGCCGCCTGATCAACCAGGCCGCCATCCACCCGTTCGCGGTGGCGCTGCTGCACACGCCCTCGGGCCACATCCAGTTCGACGCCCTGCTGCACACCAGCGACGACCTGAGCACGCTGTTCAGCTTCACGCGCGCCTATTTCCTGGTCGACATGGAGGCGCCGGCCGCCTACGTGGACTTTCTCTCGTCGCTGTTCCCGCGCAAGCCCAAGGCCGAGATCTACACCACCATCGGCCTGCAGAAACAGGGCAAGACGCTGTTCTACCGCGACTTCCTGCACCACCTGTCGCATTCGCGGGACGCCTTCGACTACGCGCCCGGGATCCAGGGCATGGTGATGACGGTGTTCACGCTGCCGTCCTATCCCTACGTGTTCAAGCTGATCCGCGACCGCATCGCGAAAGACGGCATGGACGAGGAAACCGTGCGCCGCAAATACCAGATGGTGAAAAAGCACGACCGCGTCGGCCGCATGGCCGACACCTGGGAATATTCCCTGGTGGCCCTGCCGCGCAGCCGCTTCTCGCCGCGCCTGCTGGAAGGCCTGCGCCGCGAAGTCCCCAGCCTGCTCGAAGAGACCGACGACCTGGTGGTGCTGCGCCACGTCTACATCGAACGCCGCATGACGCCGCTGAACATCTTCCTGGCCAGCGCCTCCGACGCCGCCCTGGAAGCCGCCGTGCAGCAATACGGCCAGGCCATCCGCGAGCTGGCCGCCGCCAACATCTTCCCCGGCGACATGCTGTACAAGAACTTCGGCGTCACCCGCCTGGGCCGCGTGGTCTTCTACGACTACGACGAGATCCAGCGCATGACCGAAATGCAGTTCCGCCGCATTCCGCCCGCCCCCAACGAAGAGGCCGAGATGTCCGGCGAGCCCTGGTACCCGGTGGGCGCCAACGACGTCTTCCCCGAGGAATTCGAGCGATTCCTGCTGGGCGACCCCCGGGTGCGCGCCGCCTTCCTGAAGCACCACGCGCCGCTTTTGGATGCACAATGGTGGCAGGACTGCCGTACGCGCGCCGCCCAGGGTCGCATCGAGGACATCTTCCCCTACGACCAGTCGCGCAGACTGCAGCCACCGGACGGCCATCCGCGGCCGGCCCGGAGCGAATCAAGGGACACCCCCTGAAAAAGGAGCAACACCATGTCCGAGTCCATCGTCATCGTATCCGCCGCCCGCACCCCCATGGGGGGCATGATGGGCAGCCTTTCCGGCCTGGCCGCGCACGAGCTGGGCGCCACCGCGATCCGGGCCGCCGTCGAGCGTGCCGGCATCGCCGGCGACGCCGTCCAGGAAGTCATCATGGGCAACGTGCTGCAGGCCGGCCAGGGCCAGGCGCCGGCCCGCCAGGCCGCCCTGGGCGCAGGCCTGCCGAAAAGCGTCGCCTGCAGCACCCTGCACAAGGTCTGCGGGTCCGGCCTGAAGGCCGTCATGCTGGCCCACGACATCATCAAGGCGGGTTCCGCCGACGTGGTGGTGGCCGGCGGCCAGGAAAGCATGAGCAACGCCCCCTACCTGCTGCTCAAGGGCCGCCAGGGCTACCGCTACGGCCATTCCACGGTCTACGACCACATGGCCATGGACGGCCTGGAAGACGCCTACCAGCGCGGCACCGCCATGGGCGTGTTCGCCGAGGACTGCGCCTCGAAGTACAGCTTCACGCGCGAGCAGCAGGACGCCTTCTCGCTGGAATCGCTGCGCCGCGCGCGCCAGGCCACCGAGGACGGCAGCTTCAAGTGGGAAATCGCCCCGGTCACGGTCAAGGGCCGCAAGGGCGACACCGTGATCGACACCGACGAGGCCCCCCTCAAGGCCATGCCGGAAAAGATCCCGACGCTCAAGCCCGCCTTCAAGAAGGACGGCACGATCACGGCGGCCAACGCGTCCTCGATCTCCGACGGCGCCTCGGCCCTGGTGGTGATGAGCGCGTCCAAGGCCAAGGAACTCGGCGCCACGCCCCTGGCGCGCATCGTCGCCCATGCCCAGTTCTCGCACGAGCCGCAGTGGTTCACCACCGCCCCGGTCGGCGCCATCCAGAAGCTGCTGGACAAGGCCGGCTGGAAGGCCGGCGACGTCGATCTGTATGAAATCAACGAAGCCTTCGCCGTGGTGACCATGGCGGCCATGGCCGACCTGAAGATTCCACACGACCGCGTCAACGTCCACGGCGGCGCCACCGCCCTGGGCCATCCCATCGGCGCCTCCGGTGCGCGCCTGCTGACCACGCTGATCGGCGCCCTGCGCAAGACCGGCGGCAAGCGCGGCATCGCCTCGCTGTGCATCGGCGGCGGCGAAGCCGTGGCCCTGGCCGTCGAAATGCTGTAAATCCCCCCGCATTCCCCACGGGATGAGTCCGGACACCGAGCAGTCCCTGCGGACTGCTCGGTGCCTGACGAATCGGAGTGCCTTGCAAGGCGCGACGTGGGGAGATGCCACGATTTGAAGCTGGCCCCACAGCCTGACGAATCCGAGCAGCATGCAGGCCTTTTTTCTTTACTTCCAGGAACCGACATGCCGGTCATCGAGTCCCGCATCAACCCACGATCCCAGGAATTCCAGGACAACGCCCGCGTCATGCGGACGCTGGTCGACGATCTGCGCGAGCGCATCGCCCGCACGGCGCAGGGCGGCGGCGAAACCGCCCGCGCCCGGCACCTGGCGCGCGGCAAGCTGCTGCCGCGCGAACGGGTCGAACGCCTGCTCGATCCCGGCACGCCGTTCCTGGAACTGTCGCCGCTGGCGGCGCTCGACGTCTACGACAACGCCTCGCCCGGCGCGGGCCTGATCACCGGCATCGGCCGGGTGGGCGGCACCGAATGCGTGATCGTCTGCAACGACGCCACGGTCAAGGGCGGCACCTACTACCCGCTCACGGTGAAAAAACACCTGCGCGCCCAGGAAATCGCCCAGCAGAACCACCTGCCCTGCATCTACCTGGTCGATTCGGGCGGCGCCAACCTGCCCAACCAGGACGAGGTCTTTCCCGACCGCGACCACTTCGGGCGCATCTTCTACAACCAGGCCGTCATGTCGTCCATGGGCATCGCCCAGCTGGCCGTGGTGATGGGATCCTGCACCGCCGGGGGCGCCTACGTGCCCGCCATGAGCGACGAATCCATCATCGTGCGCAACCAGGGCACGATCTTCCTGGGCGGCCCGCCCCTGGTCAAGGCCGCCACCGGCGAGGAAGTCTCGGCCGAGGACCTGGGCGGCGGCGACGTGCACACCCGCCTGTCGGGCGTGGCCGACCACCTGGCCGAGAACGACACCCATGCGCTGCGCCTGGCGCGCGACGCGGCGGCGCGGCTCAACCGCCCGGCCCCGCCCGCGCCCGGCCCCTGGACCGAGCCCCTGTACGACCCGGCGGAACTGGACGGCATCATTCCCCAGGACACGCGCAAGCCCTACGACGTGCGCGAAGTCATCGCCCGCATCGTCGACGGCTCCGACTTCGAGGAATTCAAGGCGCGCTTCGGCACGACCCTGGTCACCGGCTTCGCGCGCATCTACGGCATGCCGGTGGGCATCATCGCCAACAACGGCATCCTGTTCTCCGAGGCCGCGCAGAAGGGCACGCACTTCATCGAACTGTGCTGCCAGCACAACATCCCCCTGGTCTTCCTGCAGAACATCAGCGGCTTCATGGTGGGCCGCAAATACGAGAACGAGGGCATCGCCCGCCACGGCGCGAAGATGGTCACGGCCGTGTCCACCGCCTCGGTGCCGAAATTCACGGTGCTGATCGGCGGCTCCTTCGGCGCCGGCAACTACGGCATGTGCGGCCGCGCCTTCGGCCCGCGCCTGCTGTTCCTGTGGCCCAACGCGCGCATCTCGGTCATGGGCGGCGAGCAGGCCGCCAGCGTCCTGGCCACCGTGCGGCGCGACAGCATCGAACGCAAGGGCGACGCCTGGTCCGCCGACGAGGAAGAAGCCTTCAAGGCGCCCATCCGCGCCCAGTACGAGCACGAGGGCCATCCCTACTATTCCACCGCGCGGCTGTGGGACGACGGCATCATCGCGCCGTCCGACACGCGGCGGGTGCTGGGCCTGGGCCTGGCCGCCGCCCGTCACGCCCCCGCCGAAGCCACGCGCTTCGGCGTGTTCAGAATGTAAGGAAACCGCCATGTTCGACACCCTCCTGATCGCCAACCGGGGCGAGATCGCCTGCCGCATCGCCGCCACCGCCCGCCGCATGGGCATCCGCACCGTCGCCGTCTATTCCGACGCCGACGCCGACGCCCGCCACGTCCATGCCTGCGACCTGGCCGTGCGCATCGGCGGCCCTGAACCCGCCGCCAGCTACCTGCGCGCCGACGCCATCCTGGACGCCGCCCGCCGCACCGGCGCCCAGGCCGTCCATCCGGGCTACGGCTTCCTGTCGGAGAACGCCGATTTCGCCCGCGCCTGCGCCGACGCCGGCCTGGTCTTCGTCGGCCCGCCCGTGGACGCGATCGCCGCCATGGGCAGCAAGTCCGCCGCCAAGACCCTGATGTCCGGCGCCGACGTGCCCCTGGTGCCCGGCTACCACGGCGAGCGCCAGGAAGCCGGTTTCCTCCAGGAACAGGCCCGCGCCATCGGCTACCCCGTGCTCATCAAGGCCAGCGCGGGCGGCGGCGGCAAGGGCATGCGCATCGTCCACGCCGACGCCGAATTCCAGGCGGCCCTCGCCTCCTGCCAGCGCGAGGCGGCCAGCAGCTTCGGCAACGCCCAGGTCCTGATCGAGCGCTACCTGACCAAGCCGCGCCACATCGAAATCCAGGTCTTCGCCGACACGCACGGCCAGTGCGTGTACCTGTTCGAGCGCGACTGCTCGGTGCAGCGGCGCCACCAGAAGGTCATCGAGGAAGCCCCCGCGCCCGGCATGACGCCGGAACGCCGCGAGGCCATGGGCCGGGCGGCCGTGGCCGCCGCCCAGGCCGTCGGCTACGTCGGCGCCGGCACGGTGGAATTCATCGCCGAGCCCGACGGGCGTTTCTATTTCATGGAAATGAACACCCGGCTGCAAGTCGAACACCCGGTCACCGAGGCCATCACCGGCCAGGACCTGGTGGAATGGCAACTGCGCGTGGCCGCCGGCCAGCCGCTGCCGCTGCGCCAGGACCAGTTGCGCATCCAGGGCCACGCCATCGAGGCGCGCATCTACGCCGAGAACCCGGACAAGGACTTCCTGCCCAGCATCGGCCGCCTGGACGCCCTGCAATGGCCGGCGCACGTGGTCTTCCAGACCGGCCCCGTGCGCGTGGACGGCGGCGTGCGGGAAGGCGACACGATCTCGCCGCACTACGACCCGATGATCGCCAAGCTGATCGTCCACGGCCAGGACCGCGAACAGGCCCGGCGGCGGATGCTGCGCGCGCTGGGCGCGGTGCGCTGCACCGGCGTGCAGACCAACATCGCCTTCCTGGGCCGCCTGATGGACGACCCGGCCTTTGCCGCCGCCGACCTGGACACCGGTCTGATCGAACGCGAGCACGAGCGCCTGTTCCCCGCGCCCCGCGACTGCGGGGACGCCACGCTGGCCCTGGCCGCCGCCAGCCTGCTGCACCATGACGGCCTCGCCCGTCCCGGCGCCCTGGCGGCCGACGCCAGCCCCTGGTGCCAGGCCGACGGCTGGCGCGTGGGCGGCCGCTACGAGCGCGTCCTGGTCCTGAAGGACGCCCGGGGCGAACGCGCCGTGCGCCTGCGCCGCGACGGCCGGGACTGGACCCTGGCGGTGGACGAACGCCCCGCCCAGGCCTTCCACTGGCAGGCCGAGGGCCGCCACCCGGTCCACGTCCGCGTCCGCCTGGGCGACGCCGAGACGCGCGGCGACGTCCACCGCGACGGCCCGCGCCTGGACGTCTTCGCCGACGGCCGGCGCCAGACCCTGGAATGGCACGATCCGCTCGCCCTGGCGGCCGCGTCCGCCGACGACGCGGCCGGCGGCCTGACCGCCCCCATGCCCGGCAAGATCCTGTCGGTCACGGTCGCGGCGGGCGACGCCGTGACGCGCGGCACGCCCCTGATCGTCATGGAGGCCATGAAGATGGAGCACACCATCGAGGCGCCCCACGACGGCACGGTCAAGGAGATCTTCTACGCCGTCGGCGACCAGGTGACCGAAGGCGTGACCCTGATCGACCTGGAAGCCGCCGACGCCGGCTAGGGTCCGTTCCGGGCGGCCGCCCATCCAGCCGCCCGGAACGGTCGCGCCGCCGGAGGAATCCGGTAAACTGGAACGGCAACCGTTCCATGACCGCCATGTACGACATCCTGGTTTACCTGTTCGAGAATTACTACACGCCCCAGGCCTGCCCGCGCGCCGAAGTCCTGGCGAGCAAGCTGGCGGCCGCCGGGTTCGAGCACGAAGACATCGACGACGCGCTCAACTGGCTGCGCGACCTGGCCAGCACCACCGAACGCTGCCTGCCGCTGGCCGTCATGCGCGACGCCCGGCGCGACGCCGCGCGCGTCTACACCAACGAGGAATACGCCTCGCTGGGCACCGAGGCCATCGGCTTCATCAGCTTCCTGGAAAATTCCGGCAGCCTGTCCCCGGTCCTGCGCGAAATCCTGATCGAGGCGGCCCAGGCGGCGGATCACTCCCCCCTGTCCCTCGCCGAGATCAAGGTCCTGGCGCTGATGGTCCTCTGGAGCCAGGAGGCCGAAGTCGACCATCTGGTGTTCGAGGAACTGCTGACCGACGACGAAGGCCGGCTGTCGCACTAGCCGCCGGCCCCCCCGGCCAGGCCGTCCGCGTGTCCCGCCCGCTCCCGCATTCCGCCGCTCCGCCCGTCCCTCTGGACGGAGCCGGGGCCGGCCGCCGCCCCTACGTGGGCCGCTTCGCGCCCAGTCCCAGCGGCCCCCTGCACGCCGGATCGCTGGTCGCCGCCCTGGCCAGCTACCTGGACGCCCGGGCGCACCACGGCCGCTGGCTGCTGCGCATCGAGGACATCGACGAACCCCGCACCGTGCCCGGCGCCGACCGCGTCATCCAGGGGCAACTGGACGCCCTGGGCCTGCGCTGGGACGGAGAGGCGGCCTGGCAGACGCAACGCCATCCCCTGTACGAACAGGCGTTCGTCCGGCTGCGGGCCGCCGGGCGCGTCTACGGCTGCGCCTGCGTCCGGCGCGAACTGCCGCCCGGCCCGTATCCCGGCACCTGCCGGCCGCCGGCCGGCTCGCCGGCTCCCGGCACCCTCGCCGTCCCGGGCATGCGCCCGCCCGCCGCGCGGCGCCCGATCCGCAGCTGGCGCTTCCTCGTCGAGCCCGGCCTGGAAACCTTCACCGACCGCTGGCTGGGGCCGCAATCCCAGGACGTGGCGGCCGAGGTCGGGGACTTCATCGTCCGCCGCGCCGACGGCCTGTGGGCCTACCAGCTGGTCGTGGTGGTGGACGACGGCGACCAGGGCGTCACCGACGTGGTGCGCGGGGCCGACCTGCTGGATTCCACCGCCCGGCAGCGGCAACTGGCCCGCGCCCTGGGCCTGCCCATGCCGCGCGTCCTCCACGTGCCGCTGATCCTGGACGCCGCCGGCCGCAAGCTGTCCAAGCAGAACCACGCGCCCGCGCTGGACGTGTCGCGGCCCCTGGACTGCCTGCAGTCGGCCTGGCGGGCCCTGGGGTTCGCCGCGCTGCCGGCCGCCACGACGCAGGCCTTCTGGCCCGCGGCCATCGCGCAATGGGCGCGGCGATTCGGATGAAACTGGACACGGAGCAGTCCCTGCGGACCGCTCCGCGCCTGACGAATCGGAGCGGCATGCGGGCCGCGGCGTGGACGAGATGCCACCATCTGAAAATGGCACCGGCTACAGCGGCGCCCGTTCCTCGTCCAGCAGTCCGGCCAGCAGGGCGGTGCCGTCCGCCGCCACCCGCAGCGCACCGTAGCGGGCCCCGGCGTAGCGTTCGCCCTGGCCTTCGGGAAAGAACCAACTGCGGGCGCCCCAATCCATCCCATGGTCGCGCCAGCGAAAGGCCAGCGCCACCGCGCCCCCCGCCTGGACTTCGGGCGCCCCGGCCGTCACCGCCGCCAGTTGCCAGACGCCCCGTTCATCGGGCCGCAGCAGCAGCCAGCCCCGGCCGGACGCCTCCAGCGCCGCGCGCACCGGATCCCGCCCGCGCAGCCAGTCCTCCGCCTGGCGGCGCACGGCATAATCCAGGTCCATGTAGTCCCCCTGCATCAGCGAGCGGGGATCCACCGGCGCCAGGGCCAGGACGACCGGCCGCCCCTGGCTCAGGATGGTCTCGTAATGATGCACCCGGGCCTGGACCGCGCCCAGCGCCAGCACGCCGCCCGCCAGCAGCCCGGCGGGCAGGCCCCAATGCCGGCGCACGGCGGGACCGGCCGCCCGCCGCCACGGCGCCCACAGCCACAGGGCTGGCGCGGCCAGCCAGGCGGCCGCCAGGCCCAGCGCCGCCGCCTTGGCGGCCAGGGGACTGGAAGGATCGAAGTAATACAGCGCCAGCCCCGCCAGGCCCAGCAGGACCGACAGCGCCTGCGCCGGCCGGTCGCCCGACCATCGTCCCAGGACGAAACCGGCCAGGGCGACGGAACACAGCGGCGCGCCCATCCACCCCAGGCCCGCCGCGCAGCAGGCCGCCGGCGCTCCCAGGCGCAGCCCGGCGGGCAGGCCCGGCCGATGGGCGGCCATCCAGACTCCCAGCAGCAGCCCGGGCGACACCGCGCAGGCAAGCAGGGCGCCCCGGCCCGGCGACAGCCAGGATCCGGGCGGAATCCGCGCCTCCAGGGACAGCAGGACCGCCAAGCCGGCCGCCGTCGCCAGGGCCGCCCAGGCAAGGGGCCGCCAGAGCGCCCGGCGAGCCACGGCCAGGGACCCGATCCAGGCGGCCGCGCCCAGCGCCAGCAAGGCCGCCAGGCGCCAGGCCAGGCCGGCCGCCCAGGCGGCCTCCGGGCCGCCGCCCCAGCGGAACAGGAAATCCACGGGCATCGTCAGCCAGCATCCCAGCGACAGCGTCAGCCCGGCTGCCGCCAGGCGCACGGGTAACTGGCGCGTCCCCGCATAGGCCGCCACGCCCGCCGCCAGCAGGATCGGCACAGAGGATCCCCGCGCACCCTCGTCGGCCATCAGCCAGGCCCCGCCGGCGCACAGCAGCAGGCCCAGGACCGTCAGTACGCCGCCCACCTCCCGCCAGGTGGCCCCGGCCGCCCGCCGGCCGATCCACAACCCGGGCAGCATCAGCAGCAGGCCGGCACTCAGGGCGTCGGCGGCGGAATCCAGTTCCAGACCGATCGCCACCCAGACGCCCAGCAGCAGCACGACGGGCACCAGGATCCCGATCCGCAGCGCCGTGATGTACCAGGGCGCGTCGTCCGCATCGGCCCTGGCCGCTCCGGGTGTCGAATCCGGATTCGCCGCATCCGCCCGTCCGTCCCCGGCGGACGCTGACACGGCCTCCACGGCCGACGGCACCTCCGCCCGCAAGCGCAGCGCGTGCCGCGCCGCCCACAAGCCCAGGGCCAGCACCAGCAGCGCCAGGCCCAACAAGCCTTCCAGAGAGTCCACATACGGCGCCAGCACGAATCCGACCACTCCAATCCCCGCCAGCAGGGCCAGGGCCGCCACCGCCGGATCGGGCCGCCAGCGGGCATGGACGCCATAGACCGCCAGGACCGGGACCAGGCCCAGCGCCAGGAGACCGGCGTCGCCGGCGCCGTCCAGCACGGCCCCCTGCGCCGCGACGGCGACCGCCCAGGCCAGCGTCGCCGCCGCCAGGGCCCGGCGGATCAGGCGCCAGGGATCCCGCCACACCGGCCGCAGGCACTCGGCCAGCGCCAGCAGGACCCCGTCCAGGCCCAGCAGCCAGGCGCTCGGTGGCACCGGCGCGCCCCACCGCCACCAGGCGGACGGGCTCGTCCCGTCGAGAAACAGCCACAGTGCCAGGTTGAGCAACGCCGCCCACAGCAGCGCCAGGAACCAGGACCGGACCGCCGCCAGCCAGGGCAGGATCAGCACGGCCCAGGCCAGGAACAGTTCCCAGGCGTCGGCGCCCGTTTGATATATTTGACCCACGAGGGCCAGCAAGGCGCCCGTCGCCAGGGCCGCCAGGCCGGCCATCGGTTCCGCCCAGCGATTGCCGCGCCAGGCCAGGCCGGCGGCCAGGACGACGAGCAGGCCCAGCGTCCCCTGGACCCCCGCCAGCCGGGCGTCCGGCGTCATCCGGGGCCAGTTCGCCGCGACCCAGAACACCAGGGCGCCGCCGGCCAGCGCGGCGGCCAGCAACCCGGCGCCCCGGGCCAGGCTCCGGCGCCATCGGGCCGCTTCGGCGGCTTGCGATCCGGGTGCGGCGACTTGCATGGTGTGATGCCCCCTCGTATGATCCGCGCTAATGCGGCCCGAAACACGGGCCGCCACTGGAACCTCATGACCAAAACTCTGATTATTGCCGAAAAGCCCTCCGTCGCCCTGGACATTTCCCGGGCGCTGGGCGGTTTCACCCGTGAAGGCGACTACTTCGAAAGCGAGCAGTACGTGCTGTCCTCCAGCGTCGGCCACCTGCTCGGCCTGGTGGCCCCCAACGACCCGGTGCGCGGCAAATGGAGTTTCACCCACCTGCCGGTCATCCCGCCCCAGTTCGAGCTGGGACCGACCGACAAGCGCTCCGCCGAACGGCTGAAGCTGCTGGTCAGGCTGCTCAAGCGCAAGGACGTCGGCGCCGTCATCAACGCCTGCGACGCGGGCCGCGAGGGCGAGCTGATCTTCCGCTACATCATCCAGTATTCCGGGGTGAAGAAGCCCATCCAGCGCCTGTGGCTGCGGTCCATGACACAGGCCGCCATCCGCGACGCCTTCGCCAACCTGCGCGACGACGCGGCCATGAAGCCGCTGGAAGCCGCCGCCCGCTCCCGCGCCGAGGCCGACTGGCTGGTGGGCATCAACGGCACCCGCGCCATGACGGCCTTCAACAGCAAGGACGGCGGCTTCTTCAAGACCCCGGTGGGCCGCGTCCAGACGCCCACCCTGGCGATCGTGATGGAGCGCGAGGACCGCATCCGCGGCTTCGTGTCGCGCGACTACTGGGAAGTCCACGCCACCTTCGTCGCCGCCGCCGGCCTCTACGAGGGCCGCTGGTTCGACCCGGACTTCAAGAAGAACGAACAGGACACCGAGGCCCGCGATTCGCGCCTGTGGTCCGCATCCGCCGCCCATACCATCGTGGCCGCCTGCCGCGAGCAGCCAGGCAGCGTGACCGAGGAATCCAAGCCCAGCACGCAGATGTCCCCGGCCCTGTTCGACCTGACCACCCTGCAGCGCGAGGCCAACTCGCGCTTCGGCTTTTCCGCCAAGACCACGCTGTCCCTGGCCCAGTCGCTGTACGAGCGCCACAAGGCCCTGACCTACCCGCGTACGGATTCCCGCTACCTGCCCCAGGACTACGTCGGCACCGTGCAGCAGACCATGCGCGTCCTGGCCGACAGCGAATCGGGCGTGGCCCGCTCCGTGCGGCCCCACGCCGCCCAGGTCGTGAAGCAGGACTGGGTCAAGCCCAACCGGCGCATCTTCGACGACAAGAAGATCTCCGACCACTTCGCCATCATCCCCACCCTGCAGGTGCCGCGCGAACTGAGCGACGCCGAATTCAAGATCTACGAGCTGGTGACGCGCCGCTTCCTGGCGGTGTTCTTCCCGGCGGCCGAATTCCGCGTCACGACCCGCATCACCCAGGTCTCGGGCCACCATTTCAAGACCGAGGGCAAGGTGCTGGTGAACCCCGGCTGGCTCGCCATCTACGGCCGCGAAACCCAGGGCGAGGACGCGTCCCTGGTGCCCGTGGCCGACAACGAGCGCGTGCGCACCGAGGACATCGAGGCGCGCGGCCTGGCCACCAAGCCTCCCGCCCGCTTCAACGAAGCCACGCTGCTGTCGGCCATGGAAGGCGCCGGCAAGCTGGTGGACGACGAGGCCCTGCGCGAAGCCATGTCCGAACGCGGCCTGGGCACCCCGGCCACGCGCGCGGCCATCATCGAAGGCCTGCTGAACGAAGGCTACCTGCGCCGCGAAGGCCGCGACCTGATCCCCAGCGCCAAGGCCCGCCAGCTGATGACGCTGCTCTCGGGCCTGGGGGTGAACGAACTGACTTCGCCGGAACTCACCGGCGAATGGGAACACCAGCTCAAGCTCATCGAGCAGCGCAAGCTCGACCGCGAGTCCTTCATGCGCGAGATCGCCCAGATGACCCAGGTGATCGTCAAGCGCGCCAAGGAATACGAGCGCGACACCGTGCCCGGCGACTATGCCACCCTGCAAACCCCCTGCCCGAAATGCGGCGGCGTGGTGAAGGAAAACTACCGCCGCTACGCCTGCACGGCCTGCGATTTCTCCATCGGCAAGCACCCGGGCGGGCGCACCTTCGAGATCGCCGAGGTCGAGGAACTGCTGGAAAAGCGCACGCTGGGTCCACTGACCGGCTTCATCAGCAAGATGGGCCGGCCCTTCGCCGCCGTGCTGCGCATCACCGACGAATACAAGCTGGAATTCGACTTCGGCCAGCGCGAGGACGAGGACGCCGAGCCCGTGGACTTCTCCGGCCACACCCCGCTGGGCGCCTGCCCGAAATGCGGCGGCCGCGTCTTCGAGCACGGCATGAACTACCTTTGCGAACGCGCCGTGGGCCCGGAAAAGGCCTGCGACTTCCGCAGCGGCAAGGTCATCCTGCAGCAGGAAATCCCCGCCGCGCAGATGAGCAAGCTGCTGGCCACCGGCAAGACCGACCTGCTCGACGGCTTCGTGTCCAGCCGCACCAACCGCAAGTTCAAGGCCTTCCTGGTGCGCCAGGCCGACGGCAAGGTCGGCTTCGAATTCGAACCGCGCCCGGCGAAGGCGGGCGCCAAGACCGCGGCAAAGACCGCCCCCGCGACCAAGGCGGCGGCGAAGACGGCGACGAAAACCGCGACCAAAACCGCCGCCAAGCCCGCGACGAAAACGGCCACGAAGACGGCGGCCAAGAAAGCCGCCGTGAAAAAGACCGCCGCGAAGAAGGCCGCCAAGAAAGCCGCGCCCCGCGCCGCCCGGGCCGACGCGCACGAGGACGACGGCCCGGCCTTCTGAACCGCGCGCCGGTCCGGCCGACGTCCCGCCCCGGCGGGTTCGAACGTCCGGGCGCACCGGAGAGCGCGTTAGCTGCTGGCGCGGATCTTCAGTTCGAAGCCCAGGTCGACGGCGGGCGTATCCACCGGTTCGCCGCGCATCAGCCGCAGCAGCATCCGCGCCGCCGCGTCGCCGACCTCCCGGCGCGGCGTGCGCAGGCTCGTCAGCGCGGGCAGCATCTGCGCGTTGCCCGGCAGGTCGTTGAAGCCCACCACGCTGACCCGTTCCGGTACCGGAACGCCCAGTCTCAGGGCTTCCAGCAACCCGCCATGGGCCAGGTCGTCGTTGCAGAAGAACACCGCGTCCAGGTCCGGATGCGTCTCCACCAGGCGGCGGAAGGCCTCCGCCCCCAGGGCGGCCGACGAGGGCCGGGGATCGAGGATTTCCAGCCGGGGATCGTAGCAGCCCGCCTCCCGCAGGACGCCGCGAAAGCCCTCGGCGCGCTCCAGCGTGCGCGGATCCAGCTGGGCGCCGACGAAGGCGATGCGCCGCCGCCCCCGGTCCAGCAGGTGGCGGGCCACGGCCCGCGCGGCCCCGGTCTGGGAAAAGCCGACGCAATGCACGCCCGGATCGTCGCTCAATTCCATCACGTGCACGCACGGCGTGCGGCTGGCCTCGATCAGGCGGCGCTGGGCCTCGCTGCGGTCGAAGCCGGTCAGGATCAGGCCCGCCGGCCGGTGCGACAGGTAGCTGTCGAGCAGGGCGGCCTCGCGCTCGGGCCGGTACTGGGTGATCCCGACGAAGATCGGGTAGCCGGCTTCCCACATCACGTCCTGGACGGCTTCCAGCAGTTCCGTGAACAGCGTGTTGGACAGCAGCGGGATCAGCACCACGACGTGGCTGCTCTTGGCCGAGGCCAGCGCGCGCGCCGACGGGTCGGGACGATAGCCGAGACGCTCCACCGCCGCCCGCACCCGCTCGGCCAGTTCCGGACGCACGGTCGTCTTGCCCGCTACCACGCGCGACGCCGTGATGGGGCTGACGCCGGCCAGGGCCGCCACGTCGGCCAGCGTCGCCCGGCCCGTGGCCCGGCTGCGGCCCCGCGACCCGGTCGTCCGGGATCCGGTCCCGCCGTCGGAGGAAGAATCATTCATACAGGAATTCCCTAATGTCGGCCGGAATGAGATAGCGCTATCTTTGCGTCTCACCCGCCTTCGGGAAGATCGGTCGGCACAGGCCCGGCCCGACGCTCCGGGCACCATTGTACGTAAGGACCGTTTTTTTTCAATGCAAAAGATAGCGCTATCTTCTTCCCCGGAATCCCCCGGCTCGACGGCCTGCCAGCCCCGCGCGGTGGTCGTGATGGGCGTCTCCGGCAGCGGCAAATCCACGGTCGGCGAAATGCTGGCGCGGCGCCAGGGCTGGGCCTTCGTCGAGGGCGACGCATTCCACAGCGAAGGGAACCACGCGAAGATGCGCGCCGGCGTCCCGCTGACCGACGAGGACCGGGAATCCTGGCTGGAAGCGCTGGGCCGGGAACTGGCGCGCCATGCGGCCGACGGTGTCGTCCTCAGTTGCTCGGCCCTGAAGCGGGCCTACCGCCGGCGGCTGCGCGGCCACGTGCCCGGCCTGGCCTTCATCTGGCTGGAAGTCGGCCGCGACGCGGCCCACCGGCGCGTCGCCGGCCGCGGCGACCGCCACTTCTTTCCCGCCACCCTGATCGACAGCCAGTTCGCCACGCTGGAGCCGCCCCACGACGAGGCCGGCCTGCTGCACCTGGACAGCGAACGCCCCCTGGAAGAGCTGCTCGCACAAGCCGCCGAATGGCTGCAAAGGAACCCGCATGCACACCCCTGACACGCCCGCCGCCACGCCGCGCAAGCCCCTGATCCGCAAGGCCGCCGAAGCCTTCATGGCGGTCACCCTGGTCCTCATGGTGGTCGCCGTATTCAGCAACGTCGTGCTGCGCTACGCCTTCGGCACGGGCCTGGTGATCTACGAGGAATTGTCCCGCCTGCTGTTCGTCTGGCTGGTCTGCGTGGGCACGGTCGTCACCGCCTACGAAAAACGGCACCTGAGCTTCGACCTGCTGGTGGATCGCGTCGGGCCGCGCACGCGCGCCGCGATGGGCGCGCTGGCCGCCCTGGTCAGCGCGGTCGTGCTGGGCATGGTCGTCAAGGGCGCCTGGGACCAGGTGATCGCGGGCCTGCACAGCCACAGTCCCGTCATCGGCTATCCCCTGGCGATCGCCGCGGCCGCCACCCTGTTCATGGCCGCCGCCATGGAAGTCCTGCTCTTCAAGCAGGCCGTCCTGGACCGCCGCCGCGATCGAACCTAGGAGTCCCCGCATGGACACCACCCTGATCTTCCTCGCCGTCCTGTTCGCCTCCATGGCGATCGGCATCCCCATCGCCGTCTCCCTGCTGGTCTCGGGCGTGGCCCTGATGTGGCACCTGGACTTCTTCAACACCCAGCTGCTGGCGCAGAACCTGCAGGCCGGCTTCGACAGCTTCCCCCTGCTGGCCGTGCCCTTCTTCATCCTGGCGGGCGAACTGATGAACGTGGGCGGCCTGAGCCAGCGGATCATCGACATGGCGCGCGCCTTCGTCGGCCACATCCCGGGCGGCCTGGGCTACGTCGCCGTGTTCGCCTCGGTGCTGCTCGCCTCGATGAGCGGTTCGGCCATCGCCGACACCGCCGCGCTGGCCACCATCCTGCTGCCCATGATGCGCCAGCAGCACTATCCCATGGACTACAGCACGGGCCTGCTGGCCTCGGGCGGCATCATCGGCCCCATCATCCCGCCATCGCTGCCCTTCATCATCTACGGCGTGACCACCAACACCTCGATCAGCAAACTGTTCATCAGCGGCGTGGTGCCCGGCATCCTGATGGGCGGCGCGCTGCTGTTCGCCTGGCGCCGGGTCGCCCGCCGCCGCCAGCTGCCCACGGCCCCGCGCGCCACCCCGGCCGAACGCCGCCGCGCCGTGGCCGACAGCATCTGGGCCATCTTCATGCCGGTCATCATCCTGGGCGGCATCCGCTTTGGCGTCTTCACCCCCACCGAAGCCGCCGTGGTGGCCGCCGTCTACGCTTTTCTGGTGTCGCGCTTCATCTACCGGGCGCTGTCCTGGAAGGCCGCCTACGACGTGCTGGTGACGTCCAGCATCACCACGGCGGTGGTCATGTTCCTGTGCGGCGCAGCGACCGTGGCCGCCTACATGATCACCCTGGCCGACCTGCCCAACCAGTTGGCCGACCTGTTCCAGCCCATCCTGGCGCACCCCACGCTGTTCATGGCCTGCATGGTGGTCTTCCTGCTGCTGGTGGGCACGTCCATGGACCTGACGCCCATCATCCTGATCTTCGCCCCCGTCTGCCTGCCCCTGGCGCTGAAGGCGCACATCGATCCGATCTATTTCGGCTTCATGTTCGTATTCACCGGCTGCCTGGGCCTGATCACGCCGCCGGTGGGCACAGTCCTGAACGTCGCCGCCGGCGTGGGCGGCGTGAAGATGGAATCCGTCGTCAAGGGCGTCGCGCCCTTCCTGCTGGTCTACGTGCTGCTGCTAGTCCTGCTGGTGGCCTTTCCCCAGATCGTCATCGCCCCGGTCCACTGGCTGGGCTGAGGCAAAACAACGCCGCCCCGCCCGGCGGACACTTCCACCAAGGAGAATTCCCATGAAACTGAAAGCCCTGTTCCTGGCCGCCACCCTGGCGGCCGGCGCGATGGCCCTCCCGGCCGCCCAGGCCGCCGACATCCAGACCCGCCTGATCCGCTTCGGCTACGGCCTGAACCAGGATTCCAACCAGGGGCGCGCCGTCCAGGTCTTCGCCGACGAGGTCGCCAAGCTGTCGGGCGGCAAGATGAAGATCCGCGCCATCGGCGCGGCCGCCCTGGGCTCGGACGTCCAGATGCAGCAGGCGCTGATCGGCGGCGCCCAGGAAATGATGGTGGGATCCACCGCCACCCTGGTGGGCATCACCCCCGAAATGGCCCTGTGGGACACGCCCTTCCTGTTCAATTCCGGCGAAGAGGCCGACCGGGTGCTGGACGGCGAGACCGGCCAGGCCGTCATGCGCAAGCTGGAGGACAAAGGCCTGGTGGGCCTGGTCTACTGGGAAAACGGCTTCCGCAACCTGACCAACAGCCAGAAACCGGTCAACGGCCCCGAGGACTTCAGCGGCCTGAAGCTGCGGGTCATGCAGAACAACGTGTTCCTGGAAACCTTCCAGCGCCTGGGCGCCAACGCTGTGCCGCTGCCCTTCTCGGAGCTGTTCACCGCACTGGAAACGAAGACGGTGGACGGCCAGGAAAATCCCTACAACACCATCCTGTCGAGCAAGTTCTACGAAGTCCAGAAATACCTGAGCATCACCAATCACGTCTACAGCCCCTGGATCGTCACCGCCAGCAAGAAGTGGTGGGACGGCCTGAGCGCCGACGAACGCGACGTGCTGCTCAAGGCCGCCGCCGTCAGCCGCGACTTCGAGCGCAAGGACACCCGCGCGGAAGCCGACAAGGCCCTGGCGCAGTTGAAGGCCGACGGCATGCAGATCAACACCGTCAGCCCCGAGGCCGTGCAGAAAATGCGCGAGACCATCGCGCCGGTCAACGCGCAGATCGAGAAGTCGGTGGGCTCGGACCTGTGGAACGCGGTGCAGGACCAGTTGAAGGACATCCGCAAGAAAAGCTGAGCGGTCCCCACGCCGCGCAGCCTCTGGCACACGGCGGACTCCCCGGCAAGGCCGGGGATTTTTCCGCCCGGACACCGGGCGACGGCCATCAGGGCATCAGCGATACACCAGATCGCGGAAATACAGCGACAGGTCCGACCAGTAGGTGATCACCATCAGGCAGACCACCACCACGCCGACGAAGGGCAGCAGCGGCCGGATCAGGCGCTCGATGGGCACCTTGGCAACCGTGCAGGCGGCGAACAGGTTCACGCCGAAGGGCGGCGTCACCATGCCCAGGGCCAGGTTCACCACCATGATCACCCCGAAGTGCGCCGGATCGACGCCGAACTGCGTCGCCACGGGCAGCAGCAGGGGCGCCAGCACCACGATGGACGCGGAGGTCTCGATGAACATGCCGATGATGAACAGGGCGACGTTCACCCCCAGCAGGAACGTGATCTCGCTGCCGAACAGGTGGCTGAGCCATTCGCCCAACATCATCGGCACCCCGGCGCGGTTCAGCAGGAAGCCGAACACGCCCGCGTTGGCGATGATGAACATGATGATCGCCGTGGATACCACCGAGCGGTGGAACGTGCGGCCCAGCGTGGCGAAGTTCAGCCGCCGGTAGACGAAGGTGCCCACGAGCAGGGCGTACACCACGGCCACGGCCGAGGCCTCGGTGGGCGTGAAGATCCCGCCATAGATCCCGCCCAGGATGATGACCGGCATCAGCAGCGCCCACCAGGCCTTCCTGAAGGCCGTCCAGACCGGCAGGCGGCCGTCGCCGTCGTGCTTGCCCAGGCCGTTGCGGCGCGCGTACAGCCACACGTAGGCCATCAGCGCGACGACGATCAGCAGGCCCGGCCCGATGCCGGCGATGAAGACCTCGCCCACCGAGGTGTCGGTGGACACGGCGTACAGGATCATCGGAATGGAGGGCGGGATGATCACGCCCAGTTCCGCCGCCGAGGCCTGCAGCGAGGCGGCGAAGGGCGCCGGATAGCCGTGCTTGACCATGGCGGGGATCAGGATGGCCCCCACCGCGAAGGTCGTGGCCACGCTGGACCCGGCCACCGCCGCGAAGATCATGCAGGTCAGCACGCAGCTGCAGGCCAGCCCGCCCTGCACGCCGCCCACCACGCTCTTAGCGAATTCGACCATGCGCTCGGAGATGCCGCCTTCCTCCATCAGGTTGCCGGCCAGGATGAAGAAGGGCACGGCGACCAGCGGGTACTTGTCCAGGGCGGCGTAGAGCTGCTGCGCGATCACCAGCCAGGTCATGTGGCCGTCGAAGCCGACCCCGGCCATGGTGGCCAGGCCGATCGACACGGCCACCGGCACGGTCAGGCCGAAGAACAGCAGCATGGAAACGACCATCAACTGCGACATGATGTGGTTCCCCGGTCAGACGGTTTCAATGTGGACGCGCCGCGGCCCTTCGGCCCAGTAGGCCAGCGCGGCGAGCAGGGACAGCGCGGCCCCCACGGGAATGGACAGGTAGATCCACGAGATGGAGACGCCCATGCTGGGCGTGGTCTGGAAACGGACGCGCCAGGTCATGTCGGCTCCGATCCAGACCAGGAAGCCCAGGAAGCCCACGACGATCAGCAGGACGAGATGTTCCAGCATGCGCGCCCGACGCGGGGCGAGCAGGTTGTGCAGCAAGTCCACGCCCAGCATGGCGCCCTGGCGGAAGGCCAGGGCCACCCCCAGCATCACCGCCCAGATGATGGCGGCCCGCGTCCAGGCCTCGGACCAGGCCGAGGGCGATTCGAGGACGAAGCGCGCCAGGACCTGGTAGAAGCCCGCCGCGACGGCGGACCACAGCAGGCCCTGGGCGACCCAGGACACCAGCCGGGTCAGGCCCCGGTCGATCAGGCCGAGCGCGCGCATGGTTTATTGAGTGTCGCGGATGGACTCGACCAGCGCCTGGCCGAACTGCTTGTAGTACTGCGGATAGACCGGCTGGACCGCCTTGACGAAGGCGGCGTGGTCCACCGTGTTGACCTGCATGCCGTTGGACTTCAGGGTTTCGATGCCGTCCTTCTCGACCTGGTCGACGTAGGCGCGCATGGCCTTGGCGCCGGCGGCGGCGGCTTCCTTGAACTTCGCCTTGCCCGCGTCGTCCAGGCCGTCATACACGGAAGGCGCCATCAGGATCAGCGCCGGGCCGTAGACGTGCGCCGTCAGAGACAGGTATTTCTGCAGCTGCCACATCTTCACGGACACGATCACCGACAGCGGGTTTTCCTGGCCGTCGATGGTGCCCTGCTGCAGGGCGGTGGCGACTTCGGGCCAGGCCATGGGGGTGGCCAGCACGCCCAGTTCCTTGAAGGCGGCGATGTGGATCGGGTTTTCCGTCGTGCGGATCTTCAGGCCCTTGATGTCGGCGGGCTCCTTCACCGGCCGGACGTTGTTGGTCAGGTGGCGGAAGCCCTGTTCGCCCCAGGCCAGGGCCACCAGGCCGCGCTTGGGGAATTCGGCCAGCATGTCCTGGCCGATCTTGCCGTCCAGGACCTTGCGCGCGTGGGCCAGGTCGCGGAACAGGAAGGGAATGTCGAACACCCCGGTCTGCGGCACGAAATTCAGCGTGGCGCCCGTGGACACGATGGCCAGGTCGATGGTGCCCAGCTGCAGGCCCTCGATGACCTCGCGCTCGCCGCCCAGCGCGCTGTTCGGGAACTGCTGGATCTTGAAGTCCGGCGTGCTGGCTTCCAGGGTCTTGGCGAAGGCGGCGGCGCCCGCGCCATAGTGCGAATTCTCGGACAGCGCGTAGGCCATCTTCAGCGTGGTCTGCGCCAGCGCCGGCGCGGATGCCGTCACGCCGATCAGGGCCGCGGCCGCGAGCCATCCTGCGAATTTCTTGCCTTGGAACATGGTGTCGTCTCCCGAATCCGATATGGGTATTGTCCGGCCCGCGCCCGCGGCCCGGGCGCGATCCGTCGGAACCGCGCCGCGCGCAAAGCGTCAAGGCCCTGGTGTTCTAACATGAAGTCCGGCCGGGTCGCAATCGAAACCGCGCACGGATCCGGGTTATCACAGGGGGCACGGCGCGCGGCGGATCCGCGCCGGTCCCACGTTTGATTTCCAGGCGCAAAATCCGCTAGTGTGCTGCTTGCACGGCCTGTATGCTCAAACCCTCAAGCAGGCGGCGCACCGAAATCATGGCCGGACCCGGCGACACGGCCGGAACCCGTCCACCCCATCAGGGAGCACACATGACACGAAAAATCGCAGTGATTCCCGGCGACGGCATCGGCACGGAAGTCATGCCCGAGGGCCTGCGGGTCCTGGAAGCCGCCGCCGCCCGGTTCGGCCTGGACCTGGACTTCGAGTCCTTCGGCTGGGGCTGCGACCACTACCTGCGCGAAGGCCGCATGATGCCGGCCGACTGGAAGGAGCGCATCGGCGGGCACGACGCCATCCTGTTCGGCGCCGTGGGCGCGCCCGACCGTGTGCCGGACCACGTCGCCATCTGGGATTCCATCATCACCATCCGCCGCGAATTCGACCAGTACGTCAACCTGCGGCCGGCCCGGCTGATGCCCGGCGTGCCCAGCCCCCTGGCCAACCGGCGCCCCGGCGACATCGACTTCCTGGTGGTGCGCGAGAACACCGAGGGCGAATATTCCAGCCTGGGCGGGCGCATGTTCCCGGACACGGAACGCGAATTCGTGATCCAGGAATCCGTGTTCACCCGCACCGGGGTGGACCGGGTCCTGCGGTTCGCCTTCGAGCTGGCCTCGCGCCGGCCCGGGCGGCACCTGACGGCCGCCACCAAGTCCAACGGCATCTCCATCACCATGCCCTACTGGGACGAGCGCCTGAAGGCCATCGCCCGGGAATACCCCACGGTCACCTGGGACAAGTTCCACATCGACATCCTCTGCGCCCACCTGGTGCAGCACCCCGACCGCTTCGACGTGATCGTCGCCTCGAACCTGTTCGGCGACATCCTGTCCGACCTGGGACCCGCCTGCACCGGCACGATCGGCATCGCGCCGTCGGCCAACCTGAACCCGGACCGCCGCCACCCGTCCCTGTTCGAGCCCGTGCACGGCTCCGCGCCGGACATCGCGGGCCGGGGCATCGCCAACCCGGTGGGGCAGATCTGGTCGGCGGCCCTGATGCTGGAACACCTGGGGCAGGGCGATCCCGCCTGGCAGGACGCGGCCGACGCCGTCCTGCGGGCCATCGAGACCGTGCTGTCCGAAGGCCCCCGGACACCCGACATGGGCGGCGCGGCGCGCACCGCCGACATGGGCCGCGCGATCGCCGACCACGTCGCCCGCGCCCGCTGAGCGCCGCCCGCACCGCCATCCGCCAGGAGCCCGCCATGCCCGCCCACCACTTCATCGCCAACGCGCGCCAGCCCGTGCCCGACGCGCGCACCCTCCCCGTCATCGACCCGGCGGACGGCCGGGAATTCGACCGCATCGCGCGCGGCGCGCCCGAGGACATCGACCAGGCCGTGCGGGCCGCCCAGGCGGCCATGGGCGAACACTTCGACGGCCCCTGGGCGCTGACCTGCGCCCGCGACCGGGGCCGCCTGCTGGCGGCCTGGGGCCGCGCCGTGCTGGACGAGGCCGACGAGCTGGCCCGCCTGGAGGCGCGCGACACCGGCAAGACGCTGCGCACCGCGCGCAACGACGTCGCCGCCCTGGCGCGCTACTTCGAATACTACGCGGGCGCCTGCGACAAGCTGCACGGCGAGACCCTGCCCTACGACACCGGCACCCTGGTGATGACGGTGCGCGAGCCGCACGGCGTCACCGGCCACATCATCCCCTGGAACTACCCGGTCCAGATCTTCGGCCGCAGCGTCGGCGCGTCCCTGGCGGCCGGCAACGCCTGCGTGGTCAAGCCCGCCGAGGACGCCAGCCTGTCCACCCTGTATCTAGCCGAAATGGCCGCCCGCGTGGGCTTCCCGCCCGGGGCGCTGAACGTCGTCACCGGCTACGGCCACGAGGCCGGCGCGGCCCTGAGCGCCCATCCCGGCATCCGGCACATCTCCTTCACCGGCTCCACCGCCACCGGCCAGCAGGTCGCCGCGGCCGCCGCGCGGCACCACTGCCCGGTGGTGCTCGAACTGGGCGGCAAGTCGCCGCAGATCGTGTTCGAGGACGCCGACCTGGATGCCGCCCTGCCGGTGGTCGTCAACGCCATCATCCAGAACAGCGGCCAGACCTGCTCGGCGGGCAGCCGGCTGCTGGTCCACGAAAGCATCCACGACGCCTTCGTGACGCGCGTCGCCGAACGCTTCCGCGCCCTGCGCGCCGGCCCGCCCGCGTCGGACGCCGACCTGGGGCCGCTGGTCAACCGCAAGCAGTATGAACGCGTGCGCCGGATGCTGGACGCGGCCCGCGCCGAGGGCCTGGCCGAGGCCGCCCGGGGCCGCATCCTGGACGGCGCCCCGCCGGACGGCTACTACCAGGAAGCCGTGCTGTTTCGCGACGTGCCCGCGGACAGCGCCCTGGCGCGCGAGGAAATCTTCGGCCCGGTCCTGATCACGCAGGCCTTCCGCGACGAAGCCCATGCCCTGGTCCTGGCCAACTCGACCGACTACGGACTGGTGGCCGGCGTCTGGACCCGCGACGGGGCGCGGCAGCTGCGCATGGCCCGCCACCTGCGCTGCGGCCAGGTCTTCATCAACAACTACGGCGCCGGCGGCGGCGTCGAACTGCCCTTCGGCGGGGTCAAGTCCAGCGGCCACGGCCGCGAGAAAGGCTTCGAGGCCCTGCTGGGATTCACCGCGCTGAAGACCGTGGCGATCCGCTATGGACAGGATGCCCAGGGCTAGTCCACATTCATCGAGGAGACACACGTCATGCGCCTGCACGACAAGATTGCCATCGTCACCGGGGCCGGCTCCGGATTCGGCCGGGGGATCGCCTCCGTCTTCGCCCGCGAGGGCGCCCGGGTGCTCGTGGCCGACATCCACGACGGGCACGGCCGCGAGACCGTCGAGCAGATCCGCGCGGCGGGCGGCCAGGCCGCCTTCGCGCATGTGGACGTCGCCGACGCGGCCAGCATGCGCGGGCTGCTGGCGCAGGCCCTGGAGCATTTCGGCGGCCTGGACATCGTCGTCAACAACGCCGGCGCCACGCACCGCAACCGGCCCATGCTCGAAGTCACCGAGGCCGAGTTCGACCGCATCTACGCCATCAACGTCAAGAGCATCTATCTCAGCGCCCAGGCCTTCGTGCCGCATTTCCGCGGCCAGGGCGGCGGCGTGTTCGTGAACATCGCCTCCACCGCCGCCATCCGGCCGCGGCCCGGCCTGACCTGGTACAACGGCACCAAGGGCGCCGTGGTGACCACCAGCCGCTCGATGGCGGCCGAACTGGGCCCGGACCGCATCCGCGTCAACTGCGTCAATCCCGTGGTGGGCGCCACCGGCCTGCTGTCGGAGTTCATGGGCGTGCCGGACACGCCGGAAAACCGCGCCAAATTCACCGCCGGCATCCCGCTGGGGCGGTTCTCGACCCCGGACGACGTCGCCCACGCCTGCCTGTACCTGGCCTCGGACGAAGCCTCCTTCATCACCGGCGCCTGCCTGGAGGTGGACGGCGGCCGGTGTGTTTAGTCATTCTTCGACGTACCAGGTGTCCTCTGACAGCATCACCTGCTGGTGCCCGTAGCCGGCCGGCATCATCGGGAAGCAGTTCTGCAGCGGCACCACCGCCACGTCCAGGAAGTACGGGCCGTCGTGCGCCATGCAGGCGGCCAGCGCCGCGTCCAGGTCGCGCGGGTGCTCGACCCGCGCCGCCCCCCAGCCGAAGGCCCCGGCCAGCGCTACGAAGTCCGGGATCGAGGCGTTGTAGCTATGGCTGTAGCGGCCCTCGTGGATCAGCTCCTGCCACTGGCGCACCATGCCCATGTGGCCGTTGTTGCACAGGATCAGCTTGACCGGGGCGCGGTGCTGCGTGGCCGTGGCCAGTTCCTGGATGTTCATCAGCACGGACGCATCGCCGCTGACGCAGACCACCGGCTTGTCCGGATGCGCGATCTGCGCGCCGATGGCGGCCGGCAGGCCGTAGCCCATGGTGCCCGCCCCGCCGGAGGTCAGCCAGCGGTTGGGCCGGTCGATGCCGATGTACTGGGCGGCCCACATCTGGTGCTGGCCCACGTCGGTGGACACGACGGCGTCGCGCCCGGCCAGCAGCCAGTCGATGCGCCGCATCAGGTCCTGGGGCAGGATGACCTCGTCCGAGGGCGGGAATTTCAGGCAGTCGCGCGCCTGCCAGACGGCGATGCGCTGCCACCATTCGTCCAGGCGGCCGGATTCCAGCGGGTACTGGCCCAGTTCCTTGTGCAGGGCGCGCAGCAGCGGATAGCAGTCGCCCACCAGCGCCACGTCGGCGCGCACGACCTTGTCGATCGAGGCCGGATCGATGTCCAGGTGGATCTTGTCGGCGTGCGGACAGAAATCCGACAGCCGGCCCGTGATGCGGTCGTCGAAGCGCGCACCCACGCAGACGATCAGGTCCGCGTGGTGCATCGCCAGGTTCGCCTGCAGCGTGCCGTGCATGCCGAGCATGCCCAGGAACTGCGCGTCGCCCGCGGGATAGGCGCCCAGGCCCATCAGCGTCAGGGTGCAGGGCGCCCCGGTCGACTGCACCAGGCCGCGGAAGGCGTGGCAGGCATCGATGCCCGAATTGATCAGTCCGCCCCCGCCGTAGAACACCGGACGGCGGGCGCGGGCGATCAGCGCGGCGGCGCGCTTGAGCGCGGCCTCGGTCACGGGCGCCAGCGGTTCGGCGGCGGCCTCGGGCTCCGGGGCCGCGACGGCATGCTCCGGCGGCACGCGGGCGATCTGCAGGTCCTTGGGGAAGTCCAGCAGTACCGGCCCGGGGCGGCCGGCGCGCGTCAGGCGCAGGGCCTTGGCCGCCAGGTCGGCGATGTCCTCGGAACGGCGCACCTGGGCGTTCCACTTGGTGACCGGGCGCGAGATCCCGACCGCGTCGCATTCCTGGAAGGCGTCGGTGCCGATGGCGCCGGTCGCCACCTGGCCGCTGACGCACAGCACGGGGATCGAGTCGCAGAGCGCGTCCAGCAGGCCGGTGGTGGTGTTCGCCATGCCCGGGCCCGAAGTCACGAAGACCACGCCCGGACGGCCCGTGGAGCGCGCATAGCCCTCGGCGGCGTGCATGGCGGCCTGCTCGTGGCGCACCAGGACGTGGCGGATGCGCGGTTCGGCGTACAGGGCGTCGTACAGCGGCAGCACCGCGCCGCCCGGATAGCCGAACACCGTGTCCACGCCCAGGGCGATCAGGGTATCCAGCAGGACCTCGGCGCCATTGCGGTCGAGGACGGGGGCGGATGCGGCGGCATGGGCGGCGGTAGGGGCATTCACGGGCGTTCACCTGGACGGAAGGATCGGGGATGCCGCACCGGCCCTTCGCGCGCGGCGGCCCCCGGCGGGATCGCCGCCGGGGCGAGTGGACGTGAACGAAGCATCCCAAGGATAATGTGGGCCAGTTTATCCCTTTTCGATTCCGTCCCCTTCCGATCGCATCCCATGGCCACCCCCCGCTCGCCCTGGCACGCCGTGCGCGTCTCGACCCTGCACGGCACCGGCGTCTTCGCCGCGCGCGACATCCCCGCCGGCACCCGGATCCTGGACTACGCGGGGCGTCGCCTGACGGCCGGGCAGGCCGACGCCCGCTGGCCGGTCAACCCGGACGACCCCTACCACACCTTCTACTTCGCGCTCAGCGACGGCCGGGTGATCGACGGCGGCCAGCGCGGCAACGACGCCCGCTGGATCAACCACGGCTGCGCGCCCAACTGCGAGGCGCGCGAGAACGAGGCCGGCACCCGCGTGGCGATCTACGCGCTGCGGGACATCCCGGCGGGCACGGAACTGCTCTACGACTACGGCCTGGTGATCGACGAACCGCTCACCCGCGCGCTGAAGCGCAATTACCGCTGCCGCTGCGGCGCGCCCGAATGCCGGGGCACGATGCTGGCGCTGCCCGACGCGCCCTGAGCCGGCGTCCGTACTCATACCAACTGGCAAGGGCGCCGTTTCGCAGTAGGATTCAGTGTTGCCATCCGGCCCGCCATCCGCCACGCTCCGATCCATGCCCGACGACCACGCCGCCGCTTCCGCCGATCTTCCCGACTTCGTCCCGCCCCCCGATCCCCCCCTGCGCGTCCCGCTGCGATTCGAGGACTGGCTGACCGTACTGACCCTGGGCGCCCTGGCCTGCATCACCCTGGCCAACGTGATCGTCCGCTACCTGACCGCCGAATCCTTCGCCTGGACCGAGGAAATCTCCATCTTCCTGCTGGTCGTGCTCACCCTGAGCGCCAGTTCCTCGGCCTTCGTCCGCCTGCTGCACATCCGCATCGAACTGCTGGCCGACGGCGGCGGCTCCGCGCGGCGGCGGCGCTTCGCGCTGGCCGCGGGCACCGTGTCGCTGCTGTTCTTCATCGGCCTGACGGTCCTGCTGGGCCGCATGGCCCTGGACGAATACAACTGGGGCGACACGTCCCCGGCCATCGGCGTGCCCACCTGGTGGTATTCCATGTGGCTGCCCGTGCTGTCGGCGGTCATCACCCTGCGGCTGGCCGGCATCCTGCGGCGCACCTGGGAGCGGTCATGATCCCCACCCTGCTGTTCGCGCTCTTCGTCGTCCTGATGGTCATCGGCGTACCCGTGGGCATCGCCCTGGGGACGGCCGGCACGCTGGCCATCGCCCTGGCCAACCCCGACACCCACTGGTTCGGCCTGATGGCGGTCTCGCAGAGCTTCTACGCCGGCCTGGCCAAATACCCCCTGCTGGCCATCCCCATGTTCGTGCTGGTGGGCTCGATCTTCGACCGTTCGGGCGTCGCGGCCAAGCTGGTGCGCCTGGCCCAGTCCATCACCGGCAACGGCCCCGGCATGCTGGCCGTGGTCGCCATCACCGTCGCCATGTTCCTGGGGGGGATTTCCGGATCCGGCCCGGCCTGCGCCGCCGCCGTGGGCGCCATCATGATCGGCGCCATGAACCGCGCCGGCTATCCCCGCGCCTACTCGGCCAGCGTGGTGGCGGCGGGCGCGGCCACCGACATCCTGATCCCGCCCTCGATCGCCATGATCGTCTATTCGGTCCTGGTGCCGCAGGCCTCGGTGCCCGCCCTGTTCGCGGCCGGCATGTTCCCGGGCATCCTGGCCGGCATCGGACTGATCATCCCGGCCGTCTGGCTGGCGCGGCGCCACAAGATGGGCGCGGCCGCCCGGGCCCAGCCCCGCCCGCCCTTCTGGCGCAGCCTGTTCGAGGCCATTCCGGGCCTGGCCGCTCCCGTCATCATCCTGGGCGGCATGCGCATGGGCTATTTCACGCCCACGGAAGCCGCCGTGGTCGCCGTGTTCTACGGCCTGCTCATCGGCCTGTTCGTGCACCGCACCATCCACGTGCGCGACCTGTTTCCCATCCTGCGCGAGGCCGGGGAACTGTCCGCCGTCATCATGCTGATCGTCACGCTGGCGGGAATCTTCGCCTGGTCGCTGTCCACCCTGTCGATCATCGACCCGATCACCAACGCCATCGTGCATTCCGGCCTGGGGCAGTACAGCGTGCTGACGCTGCTGATCCTGCTGCTGATCGTGGCGGGCATGTTCCTGGACGGGATCTCGATCTTCCTGATCTTCGTGCCGCTGATCCAGCCGGTCGCCGTGGCCTTCGGCTGGGACCTGGTGTGGCTGGGCGTGGTGCTGACGCTGATGGTCGCGGTGGGCCAGTTCACGCCGCCGGTGGCCGTCAACCTGATGGTTTCCAGCAAGATCGCCCGGATCCCGATGGAAAGCACGGTGCCCTGGGTGCTGTGGCTGGTGGGCGGCATGCTCTGCACCCTGGTCCTGGTCGTGATTTTCCCGCAGATCGCGCTCTGGCTGCCGCATTATCTGGGATACTGACGTTCGCAAGCGGGCGGCAAGGCCCGCCGGGGATTTTTCAAAGAGGAGACCGACATGCATTTCAAGCGACTCATCGGCGCTGCCGCCCTGGCCTTCACGGCCCTGGCCGCCGCCCTGCCGGCCCAGGCCGCCGACTACAAGTCCGAATACAAGCTGTCCATCGTGGTGGGCACCAACTTCCCCTGGGGCCAGGGCGCGGTGATCTGGTCCGACCTGGTCCGCCAGCGCACCAACGGCCGCATCAACATCAAGGTCTACCCGGGCACTTCCCTGGTCCAGGGCGACCAGACGCGCGAATTCACCGCCATCCGCCAGGGCGTGATCGACATGGCCATCGGCTCGACCATCAACTGGTCCCCGCAGGTCAAGGAACTGAACATCTTCTCCCTGCCCTTCCTGATGCCCGACTATCCCGCCATCGACGCCCTGACCCAGGGCAAGGTCGGCGAGGAACTGTTCGGCATCCTGTCGAAGAAGGGTGTGGTGCCGCTCGCCTGGGGCGAGAACGGCTACCGCCAGCTGTCCAATTCCTCGCGCGAGGTCAAGGCCCCCGAGGACATCAAGGGCATGAAGCTGCGCGTGGTCGGCTCGCCGCTGTACATCGACATCTACACCGCCCTGGGCGCCAACCCGACCCAGATGAGCTGGGCCGACGCCCAGCCCGCGCTCGCCAGCGGCGCCGTCGACGGCCAGGAAAACCCGCTGTCCATCTACGCCGGGGCGAAGCTGTACGACGTCGGCCAGAAATACCTGAGCCTGTGGAACTACGTGGCCGACCCGCTGATCTTCGTGGTCAACCAGGACGTCTGGAATTCCTGGTCGCCCGAGGACCAGAAGATCGTGCGCGAGGCCGCCATCGAGGCCGGCCGCCAGGAAATCGTCATCGCCCGCAAGGGCGTGACCAACACCGACGATTCCCTGCTGAAGGAAATCGAAGGCCACGGCGTGAAGGTCACGGTGCTGTCGCCCGAGCAGATCGGCGCCTTCGCCAAGGCCACCCGGCCGGTGTTCGACAAGTGGGCCAAGCAGATCGGCCCCGATCTGGTGAAGCAGGCGCAGGCCGACATCGCCAAGCGCTGATCGGACGGTCCCGCGCGCCGCGCCCGGGCCGGTGCGCGGCGCGTGCCGTGCGCGGAGCCGCGCCGCCCCACGCGAAGACCTTCACGGCGGCGTATGATGCCGGCATGCTCCCGCCCTCCGGCATCTCATGGAAATCACCTTCGACGTCGCCGTCCTGCTGTTCTTCGTCGCGCTGCTGGCGGGCATCGTCGACGCCATCGCCGGGGGCGGCGGGCTGATCACCATCCCGGCGCTGCTGGCGGCGGGCCTGCCGCCCGGGGCGGCCATCGCCACCAACAAGATCGGCGGCATCGCCGGCTCGACCGCCGCCACGCTGCATTTCCTGCGCATGCGCCAGATCGACCTGAAGCGCAGCCGCCGGATGATGCTGGCCACCTTCCTGGGGTCGCTGGCGGGCGGGATCGCCCTGACGCGCATCGACAGCGGCGTGCTGCGCCAGGTGATCCCCTTCCTGCTGATCGGCTTCGCCCTGTATTTCCTGCTGTCGCCGCGCGTCGGCGCCGAGGACCGCGCCCAGCGCGTCACGCCCGCCCTGTACGCCGCCACCCTGGCGCCGCTGATCGGCTTCTACGACGGCTTCTTCGGCCCGGGCACGGGCACGTTCTTCGCGATCTCCTGCGTCACGCTGCTGGGCTTCAACCTGGTCAAGGCCACGGCGCACGCCAAGCTGCTGAACCTGTGCAGCAACCTGGCCTCCGTCCTGTTCTTCGCCGCCAGCGGCCACATCGTCTGGGCCTTCGGCCTGCCCATGCTGGCGGGCCAGTGGATCGGCGGCACCATCGGCGCGCGCCTGGCCGTCACGCGCGGCCACCAGCTGATCCGCGTCCTGATGGTGGCCATGGCGCTGATCGTTTCGGTGAAGATGATCCTGGAACGATAGGCCCGCATCCGCCCGTTCCGTCCGCCGCGAGGGCTTCGGGTGGCGCCGCGCACGCGGCCGATCCGCCGGTCAGCCGGTCTCGCGCAGGCAGCGCACGTCCAGGCTCACGTCTCCGCGCTCGCACGACACCCAGGCCGTGCGATCGGTGACGTTCACGCTCAAGCTCATATTGCGTTCGGCCAGGGCCGCCAGGGCACGCGTGGCCTCGGCATCCAGGACCCAGACCTGCAGGTTGGAAGCCCGGCCCAGCTTGTCGCGCACCCCGGACCACCAGACGTCCGCGCCCCGGCCGTAGGCCAGCACGATCACCTGGTCCGCCCGGCCGCAGGCCTTCAGCAGGCGGCGCTCGTCGGGCAGTCCGACCTCGACCCACTGCAGGATCGCGCCGGTCAGGTCCAGGTTCCAGAGGTCCGGCTCGTCCGTGTCGCTCAGGCCCCGGGTGAAGACCAGCCGCTCGTCGGCCTCGACCCACAGGGCATAGGCCAGCAGCCGCACCATCAGGCGCTCGTCGGTCTCGGACGGGTGCCGGGCGACGGTGACGGCATGGCTGCCGTAGTAGGCGCGGTCATTGTCCGCGACGTGGAGTTCCGCCTTGTAGACGGTGGAGCGCAAGGCCATGGTTTTTGATTACTTGAACGCGGTCTCGATGAAGCTGCGCAGTTTACGCGAGTGCAGGCGCTCGCCGGGCATCTCGCGCAGGCGCTCCAGCGCCCGGATGCCGATGTGCAGGTGCTGGTTGACCTGGGTGCGGTAGAAGGCGGTGGCCATGCCCGGCAGCTTGAGTTCGCCGTGCAGCGGCTTGTCCGACACGCACAGCAGCGTGCCGTAGGGCACGCGGAAGCGGAAGCCGTTGGCCGCGATGGTGGCCGACTCCATGTCCAGGGCGATGGCGCGCGACTGCGACAGGCGCTGCACCGGCTCCTGCTGGTCGCGCAGTTCCCAGTTGCGGTTGTCGATGGTGGCCACGGTGCCGGTGCGCATGATCTTCTTCAGCTCCCAGCCCGACAGGCCGGACACGTCGGCCACGGCCTGTTCCAGGGCGACCTGGACCTCGGCCAGCGGCGGCACCGGCACCCACAGGGGCAGGTCGTCGTCCAGCACGTGGTCCTGGCGCACGTAGCCGTGGGCCAGCACGTAGTCCCCCAGCCGCTGCGTGGTGCGCAGCCCGGCGCAATGGCCCAGCATCAGCCAGGCCGACGGCCGCAGCACGGCGACGTGGTCGGTGATGGTCTTGGCGTTGGACGGCCCCACGCCGATGTTGATCAGCGTGATGCCGGTGTGCCCCGGGCGCTTCAGGTGGTAGGACGGCATCTGCGGCAGCGGCATCGGGCCCGCGCGGGGCTCGTCCAGATTGTCGCGCGTGACGACGCGGTTGCCGGGCTCGACCAGTTCCGTGTAGCCGCCCGCGCCGGAGGCCAGGGTCTCGCGCGCCCACTGGACGAAGCCGTCCACGTAGAACTGGTAGTTGGTGAACAGCACGAAGTCCTGGAAATGCACCGGGGCCGTGGCCGTGTAATGCTGCAGCCGGTGCAGGGAATAATCGATGCGCGGCGCGGTGAAGGGCCCCAGGGGCCGGGCCTGGTTGGGGCGGCCGCGCCAGGTGCCGTTGACGATGGCGTCGTCGGTCACCGCCAGGTCGGGCACGTCGAAGTGGTCGCGCAGGGTATGGCCCGGGACTTCGGAATACTCGCCCTCGACGTACTCGCCCTCCGGGAAGGCGAAGTGCAGGGGGATGGGCAGGTCCGACTCGCCGATCTCCACCGGCACGCCGTGGTTGCGCAGCAGCAGGCGCACCTGTTCGCGCAGGTAGTCGTGGAACAGGGCGGGCTGGGTGACCGTGGTCATGTAGACGCCTGGTTCGACCAGGTGGCCGTAGGACAGGCGGCTGTCGATTTCCTGGTAGGAATGCACCCGGATGCGGATCGCCGGATAGCAGGCGCGCACCCGCTGGCCGGCCTCCAGGCCGTTGGCGCAGTATTCGCGGAAGGCGTCGCGGATGAAGGCGGTGTTGCGCCGGTAGATTTCCAGCAGCCGGTCCACCGCCGCGTCGGCGTCCTCGTAGCTGGAGAACGGGATCAGCTGCGGCAACCGGGTCGGGCGCGCGATGTCGATGAACTTTTCCATGCGCCCGATTATGGCAGGTCTTCGTGACGGCCGGGCACACGCGGCCGCAGGCTGCGCGGCGTGGGGGCCCTCTACCCGCGCCGGTGCACTTCCCGTCCCGCCGCGTAGGTGGCGGCGATGGCGCGGTCGTCGCCCAGCATCGCCAGGGCGAACAGCAGTTCCTCCAGCGATTCGGCCAGGGCGCTGCGGCGTTCCAGCAGCGGCGTGGCCTTGGGATCCAGGACGATGAAGTCGGCCTCGGCGCCCGGCTCCAGCGTGCCGATCCGGCCGGTCAGGCCCAGGTGCTTGGCCGCGCCCTGCGTGGCCTGCCAGAACATGCGCCGCGCCGTCAGGTAGTGGCCCGACAGGCGCGCGACCTTGTGCGCCTCGTTCATGGTCAGCAGCATGGAAAAGGACGAGCCGCCGCCCACGTCGGTGGCCAGGGCCACCGGCATGCCGAAGTCCTTGGCCGCCGCGAAATCGAACAGGCCGCTGCCCAGGAACTGGTTGGAGGTGGGGCAGTGGGCGGCGACGGCGCCCGCGTCGCGCATGCGGCGGCGGTCGTCGTCGTCCAGCCAGACGCAGTGGCCGTAGACCGACCGGGGCCGCAGCAGGCCGTAGCGGTCGTAGATGTCCAGGTAGCTGCGGTAGCCGGGGAACAGGCCCATGACCCATTTCACCTCGTCGCGGTTCTCCGACACGTGCGACTGGATGAACACGTCCTGGTAGCGTTTGGCCAGCTCGCCGCACAGGCCGAGCTGCTCGGGCGTGGAGGTGGGCGCGAAGCGCGGCGTCAGGGCATAGAGCTGGCGCCCCGTGCCGTGCCAGCGCCGGATCAGGTCCTCACTGTCGCGGGCGCCGGACTCGGCCGTGTCGCGCAGGTATTCGGGACAGTTGCGGTCCATCATGACCTTGCCCGCCACCATGCGCAGGTCGCGCGCGTGGCTTTCCTCGAAGAAGGCCTGGGCCGAGCCCGGATGCACGGTGCAGTACACCAGCGCGGTGGTGGTGCCGCAGCGCAGCAGCTCGTCCAGGAAGAAGCGCGCCACGTCCTGGGCGTATTCCGGGTTCTCGAAGCGCCGCTCGGTCGGGAAGGTATAGGTTTCCAGCCACGGCAGCAGGCCCGGCGCCGGCGAGGCGATCATGTCCGTCTGCGGGTAGTGGATGTGGGTGTCGATGAAGCCCGGCGTGATCAGGCGGCCGCGCCAGTCGTTGACCGGCGTGCCGGGGGGCAGGTCGCCGATCAGCCGGTCGTAGTCGCCGCATTGCTCGATGCGGCCGTCGCGCACGACCAGCAGGCCGTCGCGGATCCACTCGCAGGCCTCGTCCTCGGCCTTGGGGGTATCGCGGAAATACAGCAGCTGGGCGCGGTAGGCCTGCGGGCCGGACGCGTTCGGTCGGGCGGGCGCGGACGGGTTCGTGGACGTCATGAGGTCTCCTCGGTCGTGGTCTGCGGGCCGCGGTCCGCCTTCGCGGCGGGGCCGGCGGCCCGGCGTTCTTCAATGGGGTGCGGCAAATGAATCCGCGGGGGTCAATGGGCGGCCGCTTCGGTCCGGGCCGGCGCGGCGGCGGCCCGCCGTTCCCGTTCCGAGCGCAGGCGCAGCAGCTGGGCGGCGACCGCGACGGCGATCACGTCGGGCTGCTTGCCTTCGATGCCGGGCTCGCCGATCGGGCAGACGATGCGCGCGACCCGTTCCGGCGGGATGCCGCGCGCGCGGAAGCGGTGCTCGAACTTGCGCCGCTTGGTCTGCGAGCCGATCAGGCCGAAATACGCCACGTCGTCGCGCCGCAGCAACTGCTCGCACAGGCGCTGGTCGAGCGCGTGGTCATGGGTCATGATCAGGAAACAGCTGTCGGGCGGGGCCTCGTCGATCACGGCCTCGGGCGTGTCGGTCGCCTCGATCGACACGTTGTCGGGCACCGCGTCCGGAAACAGGTCGTCGCGCGCATCCACCCAGGTCACCCGGCAAGGCAGGGTGCCCAGGATATGTACCAGGGCCTGGCCGACGTGGCCCGCGCCGAAGATCACCACATGCAGCGGATCGGGGCGCACGGCCTCGCGCAGCGTCAGGCAGCCCAGGACGGGGTCGGGCCGCAGCAGCCGGTCGGCGTCCGGGCCGGTCGCGTCCGCCTCGTCCGGCGCGGACACGCGCACCCAGGGCGCCACGCCCATGCCGCCCAGGCCGACTTCGCGGATGCGGCCAGCCGGCGACTGCAGGCCGGCGTGCAGGGCTTCCAGCCAGCCGCGGTCGGATTCCCGCAGGCGCTCGAACAGCAGATGCACCATGCCGCCGCAGCACTGGCCCAGCGCCGGTCCCAGGGGCAGGGCCTCGATCCAGCGGTCGGGGCCGTCGTCCGCGCGCAGGCGCGCCCGGGCGAACTCGGCGGCCTTCCATTCCAGGTGCCCGCCGCCGATGGTGAGCCACTGGTGGCCGGCGGACACGAGCATCTTGGCGCCGGCCTCGCGCGGGGCCGATCCCTGGACCCAGGCGACCGTGACCAGCACCACCGCCTGCCGCCGATCCAGGCACCACAGGGCCTGATCGATCCAGGCGTGCATCAGGTCGCGCTGCGTTTCCGCAGGCCCTCGGCTGCCTTCAGGATGGCTTCCGGCGTGGCCGGCGCCCGCAGGTCGGGCGAGGTCCGCCCGTCGCCCACCGCCGCCACCGCGTCGCAGAGGGCGTTGAAGGTGCTGATGCCGTGCAGCAGCGGGGGCTCGCCCACCGCCTTGGAGCGATGCACGGTGTCCTTCAGGTTCTGCGCCCTGAACAGGCGCACGCGGAAATCGCGCGGGCAGTCGCTGATGGCGGGGATCTTGTAGGTGGACGGCGCGTGCGTCATCAGGCGGCCGTCCTCGCGCCACCAGAGTTCCTCGGTGGTCAGCCAGCCCGTGCCCTGGATGTAGCCGCCCTCGACCTGGCCCAGGTCGATCGCCGGATTGATGGACGCCCCGACGTCGTGCAGGATGTCGGCGCGCAGCAGTTTCCATTCGCCGGTCAGCGTGTCCACCACCACTTCCGACACCGCCGCCCCGAAGGCGAAGTAGAAGAACGGCCGGCCGTGCATGGTGGCCTTGTCCCAGACGATGCCCGGGGTGGCGTAGAAGCCGTCGGACCACAGCTGCACGCGGTCCCAGTAGGCTTCGTCGGCCAGCTGGCCGAACGGGATGTTGCGGCCGTTGACGTTGACCTGGCGCCAGGCGAAGACCACGTCCTCGGGCTTGCCGCCGTATTTGCGGGCGGCGAAGTCGGACAGGCGCGCGCGCAGCTGCAGCGCGGCGTCCTCGGCGGCCTTGCCGTTCAGGTCGGTGCCCGTGGAAGCCGCCGTGGCGGAGGTGTTGGCGACCTTGTAGGTGTCGGTGGCCGTCACGCGCACGCAGTCCAGGTCCAGCCCCAGGGTGTTGGCCACGACCTGGGCGACCTTGGTGTTCAGGCCCTGGCCCATTTCCGTGCCGCCGTGGTTCACCAGCACGGAGCCGTCGCGGTAGATGTGCACCAGCGCGCCCGCCTGGTTGAAGGCCGGCACGTTGAAGGAGATGCCGAACTTCACCGGCGTCAGCGCCAGGCCCTTCTTCAGGATGGGGCTGGAGGCGTTGAATTCGTTGACCGCCCGGCGGCGCGCCCGGTAGTCGGAACTGGCGACCAGCTCGGCCACCAGCGGCTCGATCAGGTTGCCCTCGACCACCTGGCCGTAGGGGGTGGTGTTGCGCGTTTCGATGCCGTAGAAATTGGTCTGGCGCACGTCCAGCGGATCGCGGCCCAGGTCGCGGGCGATGCGCTCGATCACGACTTCGGTCAGCAGCGCGCCCTGCGGGCCGCCGAAGCCGCGGAAGGCCGTGTTCGACTGCGTGTTCGTCTTGCCGCACATGGCGCGCACGTCCGCCGCCGGGATGTAGTAGGCGTTGTCGAAGTGGCACACGGCCCGGCTGGCGACGGCTTCGGACAGGTCGGCGGAAAAGCCCGAGTGCAGCGTCATGTCCAGGCGCATCCCCAGGATCCGGCCCTCGTCGTCGTAGCCGACCTCGTATTCGTAATGAAAACCGTGGCGCTTGCCGGTGATCATCATGTCGTCGTCGCGGTCCGCCCGCAGCTTCACCGGGCGCCGCAGCCGGTGCGCGGCGACCGAGGCCAGGCACGCGAAGACCGCCGACTGGGATTCCTTGCCGCCGAAGCCGCCGCCCATGCGCCGGCATTCGACCTGGACCTGGTGGGCGTGCCAGCCCAGCGTGTGGCCGACCACGGCCTGCATTTCCGTCGGGTGCTGGGTGGAGCACCAGACCAGCATGCCGTCCTTCTCGCGCGGAATCGCGTAGGCGATCTGGCCTTCCAGGTAGAACTGCTCCTGGCCGCCGCAATCGAACGTGCCCTTCAGGCGGCGCGGCGCGGCATCCAGCGCGGCCTGCACGTCGCCCTGGACCAGGCGCATGTCGGGCAGGGTGCGGGAACCGGCTTCCTTGGCCTGCACCGGCGTCAGCAGGTGGGGCAGTTCCTCGTAGTCGATCTTGCCCAGGCGCGCGGCGCGGCGCGCGGCGTCCACCGAGCGCGCCACCACCATGAACAGCGGCTGGCCGACGTACTGGACCAGGCCATCGGCCAGCAGGGGATCGTCGTGAATCACCGGGCCGCAGTTGTTCTCGCCGGGGATGTCGCGGGCCGTGAACACGGCGACGACGCCCGGGGCGCGGCGCACGGCTTCCAGGTCCATGCCGCGCACGCGGGCATGCGCCTTGGCCGACAGGCCCAGGGCGGCGTAGACGGTGCCGCGCAGTTCGGGGATGTCGTCGGTGTAGACGGCCTCGCCGGTGACGTGCAGCGCGGCGGATTCGTGCGGGCTGGACGCGCCCGCGGCGGGCTCGCCCTCGACGGGGCGGGGAATGCGGTCGTTGGCGACGGCCAGCCGGTCCAGTTCGACCGGCACATTGATGCGCATGTTCATGACGGCCTCCTCAAGCGATGTCGGCCAGCGCGGCCGTACTGACCTGATGCGTCGCCAGCGGCGCCCCAGGGGCGGTTTCCAGGTAGAAGCGGTACAGCAGGTTGCGCGAGGCCAGCAGGCGGTATTCGCTGCTGGCGCGCATGTCGGTCAGGGGCTTGAAATCCTGCCCCACGGCGTCCATCGCGGCGCGGATGCGGGTCTCGTCCCAGGGCTGGCCCTGCAGGACGGCTTCCACGGCGCGCGCGCGGCTGGGCGTGGCCGCGACCCCGCCGAAGCCGGTGCGCACGGACCGGACCACGCCGGACTCGTCCAGGATCACGGCGAAGGCCGCGCACACCGCCGAGATGTCCTGGTCGAAGCGCTTGGACAGCTTGTAGTGGCGGAACTGGCGGCCGGCCACCCGCACGGGCACGCGCAGACCCTGCACGAATTCGCCGGGCTCGGATGCGTTCTTCTGGTAGCCCAGGTAGTAATCCTCGAGCGGCATTTCGCGCACCCGGTCGCCCCGGCGCAGGACGATGCTGGAACCCAGGGCGATCAGGCCCGGCATGGAATCGCCGATCGGCGAGCCGTTGGCCACATTGCCGCCCAGCGTGCCCGCGTTGCGGATCGGGAAGGACGCGAAGCGCTGGCGCATTTCGGCCAGTTCGGGAAGATGCTCGACCAGGGCGTCGAAAGCGTCGTTCAGCAGCGCGCCCGCGCCGATGAGCAGGTCGTCGCCTTCCAGGCGGATGTCGCGCAGTTCGGCCACCTGGCCGATGTAGATCAGGTGCGGCAGGTCGCGGAACTGCTTGGTCACCCACAGGCCCACGTCGGTGCTGCCGGCCAGGATGCGGGCGTCGGGGTAGTCCAGGCGCAGTTGCGCCAGCTGGGCCAGGGTGCGCGGCGCATGGAAGGTATGGCCGTCATGCGTGTAGGTGAAGACGTCGTCGCGCCGCAGCGCGGACAGGATGCCGGCCAGGGCCGCCCGGTCGAAGGGCACGGCCGGGTAATTGAACATTTCGCCGGCCGCGCGCACGATGGGCTGGTAGCCCGTGCAGCGGCACAGGTTGCCCGACAGCGCGTCGTCGATCTCGGTGCGCGTGGGCGCCGGATCGTGCGGGCCGTGCGCCAGGTACATGCCCCACAGCGACATGACGAAGCCCGGGGTGCAGAAGCCGCACTGGGAGCCGTGGCAATCGACCATGGCCTGCTGCACCGGATGCAGCGCGCCGTCTTCCCGGCGCAGGTCCTCGACCGTGTACAGCGCCTTGCCGTCGAGCGTGGGCAGGAACTGGATGCAGGCGTTCACCGCCCGCATGGCCACGCCGCCGCGGCCATCGGGCTCGGCCACCATGACGGTACAGGCGCCGCAGTCGCCTTCGGCGCAGCCTTCCTTGGTGCCCATGCAGCCCAGGTCCTCGCGCAGGTACTGCAGTACGGTGCGGGTCGTGGGCTGACCGGAAACTTCGTGGGTCTGGCCACGATAGTGAAAGCGAATGACATCGGTCTCCATCGCATCCCTCTTTTCATTGAACAGGTGTTGCGTCCACGATATCACCACGCGACCGCCCCAGCCATTCACTCCGGATGATGAAGAACATCATGCCGGCATCCGGTGGACGGGCCGGGCACGCCCGTGAATAATAGGCCGATGCAACGAACCCGCGAACCCATGGACACGCACCTGCTGCGCATCCTGCAGATCCTGCTGACCGAACAGAGCGTCTCGCGCGCCGCCATCAAGCTGGGGCTGTCGCAGCCTGCCCTGAGCAATTCGCTGCGCCGCCTGCGCGACATCACCGGCGACCCGATCCTGGTGCGCGGCAAGACCGGCATGGTGCCCACCGGCCGCGGCCTGGAGCTGCTGGCGCACGCCAACGAGGCCCTGAGCGCCATCGAGCGCATCACCCAGCCGCCGGGCGCCTTCGATCCGGCCCGCACGACGCGGGAATTCCACCTGGGGGCGCCGGACTACCTGGACGCGATGTTCCTGCCGAACATCGCCGAAATCCTGCGCCGCGAGGCGCCGCACGCCAAATTCATCGTACACCCGATCAACGCCGATTACGACTACGCGGGCGGCCTGGAGGACGGCGGCCTGGACGTGGTGATCGGCAACTGGCTCGAACCGCCGCCGCAGATGCACATGGCGCGGCTGTTCGACGACGAGGTCGTCTGTATGATCGGCAGCCAGAACCCTGCCGCCCACCGCGAACTCACCCTGAAGCACTACCTGGAACTGCCGCACCTGGCGCCCTTTCCCCACGTGACGGAACGCCAGAGCTTCATCGACGGCCACCTGGCGTCCCAGGGCCTGAAGCGCAACATCCAGATGACCATCCCGTATTTCGGCCAGGTGGCCGGCATGCTGCTGCGCACCGATCTGATCTTCACCACCGGCCGGCAGTTCGCCCAGCACTACGCGCGCTACCTGCCCATCGCCATCCTGCCCGCGCCTCTCCCCTTCCCGCCCATGCGCTTCTACCTGCTGTGGCACCGCCGCTGCCACGGCGCCCCGGAAGTCGTCTGGCTGCGCCAGTGCATCGCCAAGGTCGCCGCCATGCTGCAGGCCAGCCTCGACGACAGCCGCCAGGACCCGGTCGCCCGGCATTCGGACAAACCCTGAGCCTCCCCAGAAGACATCATCCGGGCTTGATAGTCGTCATCAGGCCGGCGCGCACACAGCCCGAAATCACGTCCCTAGAATGGCCTGACCCATAAAGCGCCCGTCTCACCAGAAGGCGCCCACCATTCAGGAGACACCGCTCATGAGCGAACAGGAACACGCCTTGTCGGCGGGGCTTGGCGCCCCCGCAACCCCCGGATCCTCCACGCCCTGGCTCGAACGGCGCTTCCAGCTGTCGGCCCGCGGCACCAGCGCGCGCCAGGAAACCCTGGCCGGGCTGACGACCTTCCTGGCGATGGTCTATTCCGTGTTCGTCGTCCCGGCGATGCTGGGCAAGGCGGGCTTCGACACTTCCTCGGTCTTCATCGCCGTCTGTCTGACCAGCGCCTTCGGCTCGCTGCTGATGGGCCTGTGGGCCAACCTGCCGATCGCCGTGGGCTGCGCGATCTCGCTGACGGCCTTCACGGCCTTCGACCTGGTCCTGGGCCAGGGCCTGTCGCCCGCCGTCGCCCTGGGCGCCATCTTCCTGATGGGCGTGATCTTCACGGCCATCTCCGCCACCGGCGTGCGCAGCTGGATCCTGCGCAACCTGCCGGCCGGCATCGCGCACGGCACCGGCATCGGCATCGGCCTGTTCCTGCTGCTGATCGCCGCCAACGAAGTCGGCCTGGTGGTGAAGAACCCCGGCCCCGGCCTGCCGGTGTCCCTGGGCGCGATCAACGCCATGCCGGCCCTGCTGTCGGTCGCGGGCCTGGCGGCGATCTTCGGCCTGGAACGCCGGCGCGTGCCCGGCGGCATCCTGCTGGTCATCCTGGCGCTGTCGGCCGTCGGCCTGGCCTGGGATCCGGCCGTGACCTTCAAGGGCCTGTTCGCCCTGCCGTCCTTCGGCGGCGAGCACTCGCTGATCGGCGCCATGGACGTCGGCGGCGCGCTCAACGCGCTGGTCATCCCCAGCGTCCTGGCCCTGGTCATGACCGCCGTGTTCGACGCCACCGGCACCATCCGCGCCGTGGCCGGCCAGGCCGGCCAGCTGGACGAGAACGGCCAGATCATCAACGGCGGCCGCGCCCTGACGGCGGACTCGGTGAGCTCCATCGTGTCGGCCGGCCTGGGCGGCGCCCCCGCGGCGGCCTACATCGAATCGGCGGCCGGCACGGCGGCCGGCGGCAAGACCGGCCTGACCGCCACCATCGTCGGCCTGGGCTTCCTGGCCCTGATCTTCCTGTCGCCGCTGGCGGCGCTGGTGCCCGCCTACGCCACCGCTCCGGCCCTGATGTACGTCGGCCTGCTGATGCTGGGCGGCGTGCGCAAGCTGCACCTGGACGACACCGTGGACACCATGGCCGGCATGGTCTGCGCCGTGTTCATCGTGCTGACCTGCAACATCGTCACCGGCATCATGCTGGGCTTCTGCACCCTGGTGATCGGCCGGCTGTTCGCCGGAGAATGGCGCAGGCTGAACGTCGGCACGCTGGCCATCGCCGTCGCGCTGGCGGTGTTCTACCTGGGCGGCTGGGCGATCTGAGCCGCCGCCGCGCCGGCCTTGCGCCCCGGTCCGCGCCGCGCGGCCACGGGCGGGCCGGCGGATCCGGCGCGCGGGGCGCCTCAGCCGTCTCGCGCCAGCACGCCTTTTCCGCAGTCCCCCAGCAGGTGACGCAGCCATTGATGGGAGGGCGCATGATGATTGCGCGCATGCCACAACTGATAGAACCGCATCGGCGGGAACTCGATCGGCGACTCCAGGACCGCCAGCGGCAGCAGTTCCGTGTAGTAGCGGGCGAAATGCCGCGTGGTGGTGAACACCAGGTCCGTGCCCGGCAGCAGGTAGGGCGCCAGCATGAAGGACTGCGCCTCGACGCATTCCTCGCGCTGGATGCGCAGGGACGTCAGCACCGTGTCGATCATGCCGCGCTGGGTGATGGAATACGGGGTCGGCACCACGTGCGGCACGCGCCGGTAATCGTCCAGCGTCATGCCGCGCCGCGCCAGCGGGTGGTCGGCCGCCACCATGCACACGATCTCGTCTTCCAGCAGCACGGACAGGTGCATGCGGTCCGGCGGCTCGGGCCAGTTGCCGATCACCACGTCCAGCTCGCCTTCGGCCAGGGAATGCTCGAAATCGAAATCCGGCCCCAGGGAATGCAGTACCAGCCGCGCATGCGGCGCCTCGCGGCGGAAGCGCGCCACCACCGACGCGGCGAAGGCCGGCGCCAGATAGTCCGGCGAGCCGATGCGGAACACCTGGCGGCTGCTGCCGGGGTCGAAGGCCTCGCCGGCTTCCAGCATCGAATCGATCGAGGACAGCGCCGTGCGGGCGTGTTCCAGGATGGCCAGCGCCCGGTCGGTGGGGACCATGCCGCCCTTTTCGCGCACCAGCAGCGGATCCTGCAGGATCTGGCGCAGGTTCTTCAGCGCCACGCTGATGGCGGGCTGGGACTGGTTGAGTTTCAGCGCCGTGCGCGACACGCTGCGTTCGGCCATGAGGATGCTGAACACCTTCAGCAGATACGTATCCAGCGTTTCGCTACCGCGTCGCGTCGACATCGTGGGGTTCTCCGTTCGGGCGGGGGCGCGTCCGCCCGCCCCCGGGAATGCGGCACAGCATATACCACTTATACCGCGCCGCGCCCTTCATTTGGCGCACGATACACCGTAGACTTTCCATCATGATGCACTCATCCCTTCCTGTCATGACCTTGAACGAACTGTCCTCCCTGACCCAGGCCGAATTTTCCCGGGAGCTCGGTGCGATCTTCGAACACTCCCCCTGGATTCCGGAACGCGCCTGGGCCGCCCGGCCCTTCGCCGACGTGGAAGCGCTGCACCAGGCCATGATGCGCGTCGTGCGCGAAGCCGGCCCGGCCGAACAGCTCGCCCTCATCACGGCCCACCCGGAACTCGCCGGCAAGGAAGCCGCCGCCGGCACCCTGACCAGCGACTCGACCAGCGAACAGCGCGGCGCCGGCCTGGACCAGTGCAGTCCGGAAGAACTGCGGCGCCTGCGCGGCCTGAACGCCGCCTACCGCGAACGGTTCGGCTTTCCCTTCGTGATCGCCGTCAAGGGCCGCAGCCGCTACCAGATCATGGACGCCATCGAGCAACGGCTGCACAATGAACGGGATGCCGAATTCGAGACCTGCCTGGACCAGATCGGGCAGATCGCGCGCTTCCGCCTCGACGCCCGCTTCGCCGCCTGACGCCCCGGGCCGCCAGGCCTGGCGCCATCCGGCACGACCCATCGCCCGATCCCGGCGCCGCACCGGGATTTTCACGGAGCCCCTCCCATGACCGCCACCACGCAGACGTCCCTGACCATCGAACCCCTGACGCGGGAAGCCTTCGCGCCCTTCGGGGACGTGATCCAGGCGGACGACTCGGTCCGGCACTTCACCATCAACGAAGGCAACACCGAGCGCTATCACGACCTGGCCCGCATCGATCCGGGCGAGGACGGCCGCGCCATCGTCTCGATCTTCCGCGGCCTGCCGCGCACGCTGCCCTTCACCGTCACCATGATGGAACGCCACCCGAAGGCCAGCCAGGCCTTCGTGCCGCTGTCCGGGCGCCCCTACCTCGTCGTGGTCGCGGACCCCGCGTCCACGCCCACGGTCGCCGACCTGCGCGTGTTCCTGTGCCGGGGCGACCAGGGCGTGAACTACGCGCGCGGCGTCTGGCACCACCCGCTGCTGGCGCTGGGCGAAGTGTCCGACTTCCTGATCATCGACCGCGCCGGCCCGGGCGAGAACTGCGACGTCGTCCAGATGGAAGCGCCCAGCGTGATTCCCGAACCGGACTGACCCGATTCCGCGCGGGTCCGCACGGCGGGCGGACCCGATGCCGACGCGGCGGCGCCCCGGCCGGCGCGCGTGGCGGCCGCCGTCAGGCGCCCAGGTATTTTTCCCGGACGGACGGATCGGACCGGAGCGCATCCGAATCGCCCTCCCAGACGACCCGGCCCTTCTCGACGATGTAATGGCGGTCCGCCAATTGCAGCAGCGGCGCCAGGTTCTTGTCGATCACCAGGATCGCCATGCCCTCGCGGCGCAGCAGGGCCAGCGCGGCCCAGATTTCCTGGCGCACCAGGGGCGACAGGCCCTCGGTGGCCTCGTCCAGGATCAGCAGTTCCGGATTGGTCATCAGGGCCCGGCCGACGGCCAGCATCTGCTGCTCCCCGCCCGAGAGCTGGTTGCCGAAATTGCCGGCGCGCTCCCGCAGACGCGGGAACAGTTCGTAGATGCGCGCCAGCGTCCAGGGGTTGCGCTTGCCATGGCGGTCCGCGGCCGTCGCGACCAGGTTTTCCTCCACCGACAGGTTGGGGAAGACCTGGCGGCCTTCCGGCACCAGGCCGATGCCGCGCTGCGCCACCCGGTGGCTGGGCAGGCCATGGATCTCCGCGCCGCCGAACCGCACCCGCCCCCGCCAGGCCGGATGCATCCCCATGATGCTCTTGACGGTCGTGGTCTTGCCCATGCCGTTGCGGCCCAGCAAGGTCACGCATTGACCCGCGCCGATCCGCAGGCGCATCCCGTGCAGCACCTGGCTGCGCCCGTAGCCGGACACCAGATCCTCGACCTCCAGCAGCGTGTCCATGGCACTCCCCCGGCGCTGCGCGCCGCCCGCCTCGCGGTTCCCCGTGCTCATGCCGGCACCTCCTCGTCGCCCAGGTAGGCCTCGCGGACTTCGGGGCTGCGGCGGATCGTCTCCACGTCGCCGCAGCAGATGACCTTGCCGTAGAACAGCACGCTGATGCGGTCCGCCAGGGAAAACACCGCGTCCATGTCGTGCTCGATCAGCAGGATGCCGTACCGGCTCTTCAGGCGCCGCAGCAGGTCCACCATCATGTCCGAGCCGGTGTCGCCATGCCCCATGCCGGCCATGGGCTCGTCCAGCAGCAGCACCTTCGGCTCCGCCGCCAGCGCCATGGCGATTTCCAGCTGGCGCTGCTGCCCATAGGACAGCGACGCGGCCGGCGCATCCCGCCGGGCCGCCAGCCCCATCAGGCCGATGAGTTCGTCGGCCCGCTCCACCAGCGGCGGAGTCTCGACCGCCGGCGTCCAGAAATGAAACCCGTGCCCACGGCAGCCCTGGACCGCCAGGACCACGTTCTCCAGCACGGTGAACCGCTGGATCACCGAGGTGATCTGGTAGGACCGTCCGATCCCGGCGCGCACGCGCTGCGCCATGCCGAGCGCGTCGATGGGCCGGCCGCCCAGGCTGATGGTGCCGGCGTCGCTGGGGATCTCGCCCATGATCTGGCTGACCAGCGTGGTCTTGCCGGCGCCGTTGGGGCCGATGACGGCGTGGATCTCGCCGGGCAGGATATCCAGGTCCACGTGGTCCGTGACCAGCAGGCCGCCGTAGCGCTTGACCAGGCCGCGTATAGAAAGCAGGGGCTGCATGTCAGTGGTCCTCCCCGGTCGGGCCGATCATGCTCCAGAGCCCGTTGCGCAGGAACAGCACGATGAGCACGATCACCGGTCCCATGATGATCATCCAGTGGTCGGTCAGGCCCTTCAGGCCTTCTTCCAGCAACAGGAAGCCGGCCGCGCCCACCACCGGCCCGACCAGGGTGCCGGCGCCGCCCAGCAGCACCATGATGATCAGTTCGCCGGACGCCGTCCACGCCATGTAGGCGGGCGAGGCGAAGGCGGTCAGGTTCGCCAGGAAGAACCCCGCCAGGGCGCACAGCTCGGCCGACAGCACATAGGCCAGCAGGCGGTACCCCAGCGGCGAGGTGCCCACGGCCCGCACCCGCCGGGCGTCCATGCTGGACGCCCGCAGGATCAGGCCGAAGCGCGAGCGGATCACGCGGCGCAGCAGCAGCAGGCTGGCGCCCAGGCAGGCCAGCAGGGCCAGGTACAGGCCGACGTGGCTGCCGGTCAGCGTCCCGAAGCGGCTGAGCTGGCGGATCGGCAGGCCTTCGTCGCCGCCGTACTGCTTCAGGCCCACGGCCAGGAAATAGAACATCTGCGCCAGGGCCAGCGTGATCATGATGAAGGCGATCCCGTTCGTGCGCAGGGCGATCAGGCCCACGGGCGCGGCCACCAGGGCCGTCACCGCCACGACCAGCAGCAGATGCAGGACGCCGCTGTCGGCGCCGTAATGGGACGCGATGGCGACGCAATAGGCGCCGATGCCGATGTACATGGCGTGGCCGAAGCTGACCAGCCCGCCGTAGCCCAGCGCCAGGTTCAGGCCCACGGCCGCCAGGGCGAACACCAGGATGCGGCTGAACTGCAGCAGGACGTACGAACTGTCCGTGACGCTGGCGTACACCGGCACCAGCAGGAGCAGGGCGAAGATCAGGACGGTCAGCAGGACCGGCAGGGATCCGCCGGCGGAGGAACGCACCGCGCGCGCATTCATGATCGAGGATTCCATTTTCATCCGGGGCTCAGCGTTTCTTCACGGGGAACAGGCCTTCGGGCCTGACGGCCAGCACGATCACCATCAGCACGTAGACCGCCAGCGACGAAACCGCGGCCCCCAGCGTGCTGGCGAGTTCCTGTTCCAGCGCCCTGCCGAGCAGGGCCGGGGCGACCGTCCGCCCCAGGGTGTCGACCAGGCCGACCACCAAGGCGCCCAGGAAGGCCCCGCGGATCGAGCCGATGCCGCCGATCACGATGACCACCAGCGTCATGATGAGGATCGAATCGCCCATGCCGGGCTGCACCGACAGGATCGGCCCCACCAGTGCGCCGCCCAGGCCCGCCAGGCCGGCCCCCAGGGCGAAGATGAAGGTATTGAGCCAGCCGATGTTCACGCCCAGCGCCGCGACCATGGCGCGATTGCTGGCGCCGGCGCGGATCAGCATGCCGACGCGGGTGCGCTCGATCAGCAGGTACAGGCCCAGGGCCACCAGCAGGCCCGCCAGGATGATCAGCAGGCGGTACAGCGGATAGGGCGTGCCCAGCACCATGACGGTATTGCTCAGCGCGTCGGGCAGGCTCATGAAGATCGGCGCCGAGCCCCAGATCATGCGCACGGCCTCGTTGCAGAACAGCATCAGCCCGAAGGTGGCCAGCACCTGGTCCAGGTGTTCCCGGGGGTACAGGCGCGAGAACCCGCAGCGGTCCAGCGCCACCCCCAGCGCCATCGCGCCCCCCAGGCCCGCCAGGATCGACAGCGAAAAGGAATCCGTGTGGCTGAAAGTGGCGGCGGCGAAATAGGCCCCCATCATGTACAGGGCGCCATGGGCCAGGTTGATGAAGCTCATGATGCCGAAGACCAGGGTCAGGCCGGCGGCCAGCAGGAACAGCAGGATCCCGTACTGCAGGCCGTTCAGGGCCTGCATGAACAACAGCTGCGGACTCATGTCCGTCCTCCGTGGCGGGCGGCGCGCCGCCCGCCGTTCAAGGTTCGATGCGCGGGCCGATCAATACTTGCACTTCTCGAAATAGGCGTCGGCGTGGTTCGACAGGGGCTTGCCGATGGTCTTCAGGGAAACGCGGCCCTGGTCGTCCTTCGCCACCTGGAAGGCGTAGAAGTCCTCGATGGGGAAGCCGTTGACGTTGAACTTGTAGGCCCCGCGCAGGGACGCGTAATCCGCCGCGCGCAAGGCGTCGCGGAACGCCTTCTTGTCGGCGACCTTGCCGCCGGTCTTTTTCAGGGCGCTGTCGATCAGCAGCGCCGAATCATAGGACTGGGCGGCGTACTGCGAGGGAATGCGCTTGTATTTCTTCTCGAAGGCGGCCACGAAGGCCTCGCTGGCGGGGTTCTTGAAGTCGGGGCCCCAGAAGGTGCCCGCGTAGGCGCCCAGGGCGGCCTCGCCCAGGGCCGGCAGGGTGCTGCCGTCCACAGTGGACACCGTCAGCAGCGGGACCTTGCCCATCAGGCCGAACTGCTTGTACTGCTTGACGAAGTTCACGCCCATGCCGCCGGGCAGGAAGACCCAGACGGCGGCGGGATTGGCGGCCTGCAGCGCCAGCAGCTCCGCCGAATAATCCTGCTGGCCCAGCTGGGTGTAGACCTCGCCCGAGACGCGGCCCTTGTAGAAGCGCGTGAAGCCCTTCACCTGATCGCGGCCCGACTGGTAGTTGGGCGTGATCATGTAGACGTCCTTGTACTTCTGGTCGGTCGCGAACTGGCCCATGACCTCGGCCTGCCCGTCGTTCTGCCAGGACGCGAAGAAGAAGCCCGGATTGCACTGGCCGCCGGCCAGGGGCGCCGGCCCCGCGTTGGAGCCGACGAAGGTCACGTCGGCGTCGGCCATGGGCTTGGCGATCGCCATCATGACGTTGGAGAACGTCACCCCGGCCACCAGGTCGACCTTGTCCTTCTCGATGAATTTCTGGACGGCCTGCACGCCCACGTCGGGCTTGAGCTGGTCGTCTTCCTTCAGGAAGACGATGTCCTGGCCGCCCAGCTTGCCGCCGTTCTGCTCCAGCGCGAGGTTGAAGCCGTCGACCATGTCCTGGCCCAGCGCCGCGCCGGAACCGGACAGGGTGGCCAGGAAGCCGATCTTCACCTCGGCCTGCGCGGACCCGGCGGCCAGCCCCAGCGACAGGGCCATGGCGGTCGTCAGCAAGGTTGTGCGGAATGCCATGTTTGTCTCCTCAAGGATTAATAGTTTAGTTTTAAAGTATCGTCGATCTTACACGAAAGTCAGCGAGGTGCAACCCATTTCCTGCATGTGCAGCATGACGTGATCGCCGGGCTCGACCGAGACCGCCTCGGTGATGCCGCCGGAGAGGACCAGCGTGCCGGCCGGGATCTCCCCGCCGCGCGCGCCCAGGTGATTGGCGAGCATGGCCACCGCGTTGGCCGGATGGCCCAGCACCGCGGCGCCCGCGCCCAGCGCGACGACCTGGCCGTTCTTTTCCATCACCACGCCCGTGGCGCGCAGGTCCAGGTCGAGCGGATCGCGCGGGATGCCGCCGACCACGAAGCGCGACGACGAGCAGTTGTCGGCCACCACGCTCTTGAGGTCGAACTTGAAGTCGCGGTAGCGGCTGTCGATGACCTCGATGCCGGGCAGCACGAAGTCCGTCGCGGCCAGGACCTCGGCGATCGTGCAGCCGGGACCGGCCAGCGGCGCCTTGGTCACGAAGACGATCTCCGGCTCGACCTTGGGATGGATCAGGTCCGCGTGCCGGCACCGGCCGCCGTCGGGCACCACGAACGAGTCGGCCAGGAAGCCGAAGATCGGGGTCTCGATGCCCATCTGGCGCATCTTGGCGAACGAGGTCAGGCCGGCCTTCAGGCCGACGACCCGGGCGCCCCGGGCCAGCTTGCGCCGCAGGATCGCATCCTGCACGGCGTAGGCGTCGTCCCAGTCCATGTCGGGATGGTCCAGGGTGATCTTGAGGGTGTCGCGCGCCTGCAGTTCGCAGTCTTCCAGGCGTTCGGCCAGCGCCTCGACGGTCGCAATATCAAGACTCATGCCGCGCTCCTCTTGCGCGCCAGGTTCAGCGCCGTGTCCTCGATCATGTCCTCCTGGCCGCCGACCATGCCGCGCCGGCCCATCTCCACCAGGATCTCGCGCGCCGGCACGCCGTAGCGCTGCTCGGCGCGGCGCGCGAACAGCAGGAACGAACCGTACACGCCGGCATAGCCCAGCGTCAGCGCGTCGCGGCTCAGGCGCACCGGCTCCTTCATCATCGGAAAGACGATGTCCTCGGCCACGTCCTGCACCTTGAACAGGTCCACGCCGGTCTCGATGCCCATCAGGTTGCAGACGGCCACCAGCGCCTCCATCGGCGTGTTCCCCGACCCGGCCCCCATGCCCGAGCACGCGGCGTCGATGCGGTCGGCGCCCGCGTCGATGGCCGCCATGCTGTTGGCCACGCCCATGGCCAGGTTGTGGTGGCCGTGGAAGCCGATCCCGGTCTCGGGCTTCAGCGCCTGGCGCAGCGCCCCGATCTTCTCGGCCACCTGGTGCGGCAGCATGTGGCCGGCCGAATCGGTCATGTAGATGCAGTTGGCGCCGTAGCCCTCCATCAGCCGGGCCTGTGCGACCAGCCCCTCGGCCGTGTTCATGTGGCTCATCATCAGGAAGCCCACGGTGTCCATGTCCAGCTTGCGGGCCGCCTCGATGTGCTGCTGCGAGACGTCGGCCTCCGTGCAATGGGTGGCCACCCGGATGGTGCGCACCCCCAGGCCGTAGGCCATGCGCAGGTGCTCGACCGTGCCGATGCCCGGCAGCAGCAGCGCCGACACCTTGGCCCGCTTCAGCAGCGGGATCACGGTGCCCAGGTATTCCTCGTCGCTGTGCAGCGAGAAGCCGTAGTTGACCGACGCGCCGCCCAGGCCGTCGCCGTGGGTCACCTCGATCAGCGGCACGCCGGCCTCGTCCAGCCCCCGCGCCACGTCCTGCATCTGCCGCAGGGTGATCTGGTGGCGCATGGCGTGCATGCCGTCGCGCAGCGTCATGTCGTGCAGGGTGACGGTTTTCTTGTCTGTGCTCATGGTGTCCTCCTGTTACGCCGCCGACAGGTTCAGCGCGCCCTTCTGGATGCGCTCGGCGAACATCTCGGCGGTGCGCGTGGCCGACGCGGTCATGATGTCCAGGTTCCCGGAGTACTTGGGCAGGTAATCGCCCAGGCCCTCGACCTCCAGGTAGATCGAGACGCGCCGGCCGTCGAAGACCGGGCCGTTGACCAGCCGGTAGCCGGGCACGTAGCGCTGGACTTCGGCCAGCATCCGTTGCACGGATTCGGTGATGGCCGCCTCGTCCGGATCCGATTCGGTCAGGCAATGCACGGTGTCGCGCATGATCAGCGGCGGCTCGGCCGGATTCAGGATGATGATGGCCTTGCCCTTCTTCGCACCGCCCACCCGCTCGACCGCGCCGGCCGTCGTGACGGTGAACTCGTCGATGTTGCGGCGCGTGCCGGGCCCCGCCGATTTCGACGAGACGGTGGCCACGATCTCGGCGTATGCCACCGGCTGCACGCGCGAGACCGCCGCCACCATCGGGATGGTGGCCTGGCCGCCGCAGGTGACCATGTTGACGTTGGTCTCGCGCCGCTCCAGGTGCTCGCTCAGGTTGACCGGCGGCACGCAGTACGGGCCGATGGCCGCGGGCGTGAGGTCGATCATCAGCGCGCCGCGCGCGGTCACCTTGTCGCTGTTGTCCTTGTGCGCGTAGGCCGAGGTCGCATCGAACACGATCCGGACGCGGTCCCCGGCCATGTGCGGCAGCAGGCCGTCCACGCCTTCGGCCGTGGTCTTCAGGCCCAGTTCGCGGGCGCGCGCCAGGCCCTCGGACTGCGGGTCGATGCCCACCATCCAGACGGGCTCCAGCACATCGCTGCGCTTGAGCTTGTACAGCAGGTCGGTGCCGATATTGCCCGACCCGATCAAGGCACACCTGATCTTTTCCATGGTGGTTTCCTTATGCAATAAACCGTACGCCGCAGGCGCCGATGCCGCCGATCGACACCTGCAGGCTGTCCCCGGCGGCGACCGGCGTCATCGCCGCCAGCGCCCCGGACAGGATGATCTCGCCGGCCTCCAGGCCGGTCCCCAGCGTCCCCAGCGCATTGGCCAGCCAGGCCACGGCGTTGGCGGGATGCCCCAGCGCCGCGGCGCCCGCCCCCGTGCCCAGCAGCTCGCCGTTCTTCTCGAACACCATGCCGCAGGTGCGCAGGTCCAGGCCGCGTGGGCTGACCAGCCGGTCGCCCAGCACGAACACGCCGCAGGAGGCGTTGTCGGCCACGGTGTCCTGGATCCTGATCTTCCAGTCGCGGATGCGCGAATCGACGATCTCGAAGCAGACGGTCACGGCCTCGGTCGCGGCCAGCACGTCGCTGACCGTCACGCCCGGACCGCGCAAGGCCTTCTTCAGCACGAAGGCGATCTCGCCCTCGGCCTTGGGCTGGATCAGCCCGGCCATGGAGATGGCCTCGCCCGGCGCGACCACCATGTCGCTGAGCAGGTAGCCGAAGTCCGGCTGGTAGACGCCCAGCATGTCCATGACCGCCTGGCTGGTGACGCCGATCTTCTTGCCCACCACGCGGGCGCCCGCGTCCAGGCGGCGGCCCACCATGCGTTGCTGCACGCGGTAGGCGTCCTCGACGCGCATGTCCGGGTGGCGGTTCGTCAGGGGCTCGATGGCTCGGCGGTCGGCCCAGGCGGCATGCAGTTCATCGCCCAGTCGTTCGATCAGCGCGGGTTCCATGTTGGCGGGGCTCCGTTCAGGCAAGATTGAAGAAGGACCGGGCGTTCCCGGCCAGGATGCGGCGCTTTTCATCGGCGTCCAGCAGGGCGGTCTCGCCCACCAGCGCGCCGATGCGCTGTTCGCCCAGCGGGTAGGGATAATCGGACCCGAGCATCACGCGCTCGCTGCCCATCACGTCCACCAGCAGGCGCAGGGCCCTGGGATCGAAGACGGCGGAATCCACCGAGAACCGGTCGCAATAGGAAGAGGGCGGATTCGGGCAGTCCTGGCGCACGATGTCGCGGTACTTCCAGGCGTTGTCGACCCGGCCCAGGGTGAAGGCGAAGGCGCCGCCGCCGTGCGCGAAGCACAGCTTCAGGCTGCGCGGCAGCCGCTCGAAGGCGCCCGACAGGATCAGGGACAGGATCCCCAGCGACGTCTCCGCCGGCATGGCCACCAGCCAGGGCAGCATCCACTGGCGCATGCGCTGACCGCCGCCCATCATGTCCCAGGGATGGACCAGCACCGGGATGCCGCTGACGGCGCAGTGGTGCAGGAATTCCACCAGTTGCGCATCGTCCAGGTCGCGGTCGCCGACGTGGTTGCCGATCTGCACGCCCACGTGGCCCGCCGCCTGGGCGCGGGACGCCTCCCGGCAAGCCAGCTCGGTGTCCTGCAGCGGCACCTGGGCCAGGGCCTTCAGGCGGTCCGGGTGGCCGGCGCAGTATTCCAGGGTCAGATCGTTCATGCGGGCGGCCCAGTCGGCGACCTTGCGGGCGTCCAGCTCGTAGCCGAACATGATCGGCGTGGCGCTGACGATCTGCATGTCCAGGCCCAGGCGGTCCATGTCCGCCACGCGCAGGTCGGGATCCCACAGCACGGGCACGACCGGGCGGAATTCGCTGTCGCCCCTCATGATCATGCCCTCGTCCCGGCCGGTGATCTTCAGCCAGGGAGCCTGCATCGGGTCCAGCGCATGGGCCTGCTCGCGGGAGATTTCCGGAAAGATGTGCGCGTGGATGTCTATCATGTCGATCGCCTTCGTTTTCTTGTGTCCCGCTCAGAAATCCCGGACGCGGGAACTCCGCAGCTGCTCGTGCCAGATGCGATAGTCCTTGCCCGGGTGCTGGGTGCCGCAGCCGGGGCAGACGCGCTCCTCATCCTTCAGGGCATAGAACTGGCCGTAGACCTTGGGCAGGTCGTCCACCAGGCTTTCCAGCTGCTTGGAGGCCTTCCAGACTTCGGTGCCGCAATGGGCGCAATACCATTGCAGGCTGTCGTGCCTGCCCTGGGGACGGGGCAGTTCGATCAGCAGGCACAGGCCGTCGGGGTCGGGGCGCTGCGGCGAATGGATCAGGTGCGGCGGCTGCAGGAAGATGTCGCCTTCCTTCAGGTCGATGCGCTCGAAGCGCCCGCGGTCCCAGACGATCAGGAACGCCTCGCCCCGCAGCTGGTAGAAGATTTCCTCGGTCGGGTTGTCGTGGAAGTCGGTGCGCTGGTTGCCGCCGCCGACCATGTTGATGATGTAGTTGCCGTCGGGAAAGATCGCCGCGTTGCAGACCGGCGGCTTGAGCTGGTCGCGATGATCGTCCACCCAGTGCATCAGGTTTTTGGGCAAGCCGTACTTGGCATCCATGTCTGTCTCCTCGTGGTGCGCCGGCGCCTGTCGGGGGCGCCGGTCGTCGTGTCCGGCCCGGGGTCAGGCGGCCGGCGGCCTGTAGGCGATGGCCTTGATCTCGATCCGCAGGTGCGGGTGCGGCAGCTGATGGACGGCGACCGTGGTGCGCGCCGGGCCATCGAAGCCGAAATATTCTCCGTAGACCTCGTTGTAGCCGGCGAAGTCCCCCATATCGACCAGGTAGGCGCTGATCTCGACCACGTCCTCCAGGCCGGCGCCGACGCTGGCCAGGATGTCGCGGATGTTCTCGATCACGGCGCGGGTCTGCGCCCGGATGTCCATGCGCACGGCGCCCATGGCGTCCACCGTTTCCACGCCGGCCAGGCTGTTGTCGGCACGGCGCGAACTGGTGCCCGAGACGAACAGGAAGTCGCCCGCGCGCTTCACGTGGGGGAATTTCCCGCGCGGCGCGGCCTTGCCGGTGACGACCTTGGCGGATGCTGGGTTCATGGGATGCGGTCTCCTGTGGTCCGTCCTGCGTGTCTCGTCTGGCGCCCCGGGCGGCTCAGACCTTGACGCAGATGTTGGTGATCTCGGAATAGAAATCCAGGGAATGGCGCCCGCCCTCGCGGCCGATGCCGGACCGCCGCACGCCGCCGAAAGGCGTGCGCAGGTCGCGCAGGTACCAGGTGTTGATCCAGACCAGGCCGCTGCGCATGCGCGGCGCCACCCGGTGCGCGCGCGACAGGTCCCGCGTCCAGATCGCGGTCGCCAGACCGTAGTCGGAATCGTTGGCGCGAGCGACGGCTTCGTCCTCCGTGTCGAACGGCGCCACATGGCAGACCGGTCCGAAGATCTCCTCGCGCAGGCAGCGGGCGTCGTCCGGCAGGCCGGTCCAGATGGTCGGCCGGACCCAGAACCCCTGGTCGCGCGCATCGCCGAACACGGGGGCGTCGCCGCCCGTCACCACGGTGGCGCCTTCTTCGCGCGCCAGCTGGAAATAGGACAGGACCTTGGCCTGGTGCTTCTTCGAGATCATGGGGCCGATGTCGGCGGCCGGATCGTCCGGACGCCCCAGCACCAGGGCCTCGGTGCGCGCCGTCAGCGCCGCCACGAACCGGTCGAAGATCGGCCGCTGCACCAGCACCCGCTCGCTGCACAGGCAGACCTGGCCCGAATTGGTGAAGGTGGATTTCACGACCCCGTCCACGGCGGCGTCGAAGTCCGCGTCCTCGAACACGATGGCGGCGTTCTTGCCGCCCAGCTCGAAGGACACGTCCTTCACGCCGTCGGCCACGGTCTTCATGATGTGCGCCCCGGTGGCCGACGCCCCGGTGAAGGTCACGGCGTCGATGTCCGGATGGCTGATCATGGCCTGCCCGGCCGAACCGCCGCCAAAGCCCTGCAGCACGTTGAAGGCGCCCGCCGGAAAGCCGATGTCGTGCGCCACCCGGGCCAGCAGGAAGGCGGAGGACGGCGTTTCCTCGGACGGCTTGGCCACCACCGCGTTGCCCAGCGCCAGGGCCGGCGCGACCTTCCAGCTGAACAGCAGGACCGGCAGGTTCCAGGGGGAGATCGCCACGACCACGCCCAGGGGCTTGCGCACGGTGTAGTTCAGCGCCCGGCCGCCGTCGGTCGTCACGGTCTCGAAGCATTCCGTGTGGGCCTGGCGGACCAGGTCGGCGAAGAAACGGAAATTGGCGATGGCGCGCGGCACGTCCAGGGTCCGGGCCTGGCGCACGGTGCGGCCCGTGTCGCGCACCTCGGCCTCGACGAACTCGTCGAAACGCCGCTCGATGCCGTCGGCCAGCCTGCGCAGCCAGTCGGAACGCTCGGTCGGTCCGCACCGCCCCCAGTCGCCTTGCAGCGCCGCCCGGGCCGCCCGGACGGCCTGGTCGACTTCGTCCGCGGAGGCCTCGCAGACCTCGCCGACGACGGCGCCGTCCACCGGGCTGATGTTGGAAAACCGCCGGGCGCTTTCGATGAAACGGCCGCCGATGTAGTGCGTGATGAGTTCGGCCACGGTGCTTTTGTCTCTCGTGCTGTGTGAGTGTTCGTATGTGGACACTGTAGGGGGAGCCGAGATTATTTTCTAATCAAAAAAATGGTCTTTGAGATTCCATAATGGAATCTACAGGCCATGGATGCCCGTCAAGCAGAAGGCATCCAGGCCACGAGCCTAATGCCCGGCAAGGCGCGGCAGCGAGGCGTAATAGGCATTGAGGATGTCGTAATGATCGCGGCCCGGCAGCACCCGGCTCGACACCGGCGCATGGGGGGCGCACATCTGCCGCAGATGCCGTGCGAACCGGGCGCTTTGCGACCGCAGTTCAGGCAGCTCCAGGGCGCCCACGACGACTTCGCAGGGGACCGGGGCGCCATCCCGCATGCGCGCCGGGCTGTAGCGCTCGATGTCGTCATCGCTCAGTCGCAGCGCCGCATCCAGATGCGTATCCCGGATCGGCGCCAGGTCGTACACGCCGCTCAGCAGATGGACGGCGTCCACGGCGGGATGAGCCATATGGCAGGCGGCCAGATGCGCCCCGGCGGAATGCCCCGTCAGGATCAACGGCCGGCCGGCCCAGGATTGCCGCCGCAGAAAATCCAGCGCGCGGCCGACCTGCCGCACGATGTCCGCCAGCCGGCTGCGCGGCGCCAGGTCGTATTCCAGCAGGACGCAGCGATAGCGCTGCCGCCGCAGCGGCGGGACGATGAAGGCGAAATCCGCCTTGTCGCACCATTGCCAGTAGCCGCCGTGGATGAACACCACCGTTCCCACGGCATCCGGACACTCGAAAACGTCCAGCGCGCTGCGAAAACCGTCGGCGTAGGGGACGTCCCGCCGATGCGGCAGGTCCCGGTACGCCTGCCGGCTGCGCCGGGCGAAATCCGCCAGCACCGCCGCCTCGTCGGCGACGGTCCGGCTGTTGTCGTAGGGCCGCGGATCTGTCATGCCTCCTCCCGGAACAGCAAGCCCGCGCCGGGCGCGGATCAATCCCGCCCGGCCGCAGGCCGGGCGGCCCGATCGTCGCCCATCCCCCGGCGCAGGTGCCGCGCCCCGTACACCGCCAGCAGCGCCAGCATGAAGGGCACACCGAACACCAGGGTGGCGTGGAAGATGTCGATGAACCAGGTGGTGAGCAGAATCGCCAGGATCAGGCCCAGGCCCAGCAGGGTGCCCACCGGGTAGCCGATCATGCGGAATGCCAGCGTCGTCCCGTCCCGGGCCATGCGGCGGCGGAAGAACAGGTGGGTGAAGAAGATCATGCCCCAGGTGAACAGCACGCCGAACATGGACAGGGCGATCATGATGGGAAACGCCGTGTCCGGATTGGCGACATACACGGATGCCGCCACCGCTATGCCGCTGGCGGACACCGCCAGCGCGTTGAGCGGCACCCCGTTGGTACGGATCCAGCCCAGCACAGCCGGCGCGTCGCCGGCCCGCGACAGGCTGAACAGCATCCGGGTCGAGATGTACAGCATGCTGTTCATGGCCGACAGGGCCGCGACGATCACGATGAAGTTCAGGATGCTGTCGGCGTAGGGAATGCCCACGGACTGCATCACCGTGATGAAGGGGCTGGTCGTACCGTCGGCCACCAGGGTCTTCCAGGGCACCAGCATCACGATCAGGGACAGCGACAGCAGATAGAAGATCACCAGCCGCGCCACGGTCGCCTTGAAGGCCTGGCGCACGGCCCGCTCGGGATGCTCGGCCTCGCCCGCCGCCACGGCGATCATCTCGATGCTGAAATAGCTGAAGATCGAGATGATCACGCCGATCCAGACCCCGCTCCAGCCATTGGGCACGAGGCCGCCCTGGCCCGTCAGGTTTTCCGCCACCGGCACCGCACCCCGCCCGCCGGCGAGCACGCCGATCGCCAGGACGATGAAGGCCACGATGGCGAAGACCTTGATGGCCGAGAACCAGTATTCCACCGACCCGAAGGCCTTGACGCTGTAGGCGTTGACGCCGATCAGCACCGCCGAGAAACCGACGATCCAGATCCAGGCGGCGACGTCCGGGAACCAGAACTTCATGTATTCGGCCACCGCGGTGACTTCCGTGCCGACGGCCAGCACGATGCTGGACCAGTAGCAGTAACGCACCAGGAAGCCCGCCAGGGGGCTGATGTAATGCTCGGCGTAGGCGCCGAACGAACCGGACGTGGGATGCGCCACCGTCATTTCGGCCAGGCAGCCCATCAGCAGCAGCGCGATGAGGCCGCCGATGACGTAGCTCGCGACCACGCCCGGGCCGGCGAATCCGATGGCGAACTTGCTGCCCAGGAACAGGCCCGTGCCGATCGCGCCGCCGATGGCGATCATGCTCATTTGCCGCGCGGTCAGTTTCTTGTGCAGCCCCGCCTCGCGGGACTGGATCTTGTCGAATCCGTCCATGTCTCTCTCCTGATTTCCATCTTGTTTTTTTATGGTTGGCGGCCCGGCTCGAAGGCCGGGCCAGGGGTCACGCCGTCACGTCACCAGCCCGCGCTCGCGGAACTCGTCCCGGTCCCATTCGCGCCGCGCCAGCACGGCCTTCAGGTGCTGGACGGCGTCCCAGACATCGACGAAACGCAGATACAGGGGGGTGATTCCGAAGCGCATGACCTCGGGCTCGCGGTAGTCGCCGATCACGCCGCGGGCGATCAGCGCCCGCACGACGGCGTAGCCCTGGGGATGGCGGAAGCTGACGTGGCTGCCGCGGTACTTGTGGTCCAGCGGCGTCACCAGCGTCAGGTCCTGGCCGGCGCATTCCTGTTCCACCAGCCGGATGAACAGGTCGGTCAGGGCGAGGGACTTGCGGCGGATCTTCTCCATGTCGGTCCGCAGGAAGATGTCCACCCCGCACGCCACCAGGCTCATGGACACGATGGGCTGCGTGCCGCACAGAAAGCTGCGGATGCCGGGATCGGGCACGTAGTCGGTCGCCATGTCGAACGGCCGCGCATGCCCCCACCAGCCCGACAGGGGCTGCCGGAAATCGGCCCGGTGCCGGGGATGCGCCCACAGCATGGCCGGCGCGCCGGGGCCGCCGTTCAGGTACTTGTAGGTGCAGCCGATGGCGAAATCCGCATCCGCATCCTTCAGGCCGATGGGCACGGCGCCGATCGAATGGCACAGGTCCCAGACCGCCAGGGCGCCCCGCGCATGCACCAGTTCATCGACCGACCGCATGTCGTACAGGTAGCCGGTCCGGTAATTGACGTGCGACAGCACCACCACGGCGACCTGTTCCGTCACGGCCGCGTCCAGGTCTTCGGGACGGTCGATCAGCCGCAGGGCGTATCCCTGGTCCAGGAGCCCGGCCAGGCCCTGGATCACGTACAGGTCCGTGGGAAACGAGTCCCGCTCGGCCAGGATGACCTTCCGCTCCGGATGCGCGCGCCGCTGGATGTCCACGGCGTTGGCCACGACCTTGAACAGGTTCAGCGAAGTCGTGTCGGTGACGATGGTCTCGCCGGCGCCGGCGCCGATCAGCGGCGCCAGATGATCGCCCAGGCGCGTGGGCATCGTCCACCAGTCGTTCTTGTTCCAGCTGTTGATCAGGTCGACGCCCCACTCGCGGCGGATGACGTCCTGGGCGCGCGCCAGCGCGTTCTTCGGCATGGCGCCCAGCGAGTTGCCGTCCAGGTAGAGGACCCCCTCGGGCAGGTCGAACTGCTGCCTGAGGCCGGCCAGTTCGTCGGCCTGGTCGCGGGCCCGGCATTGTTCCAGTGTGATCATGATGCCTCCTTGTATTTTCCTGAAAAAAGTCTATCAAGGAAGCGCTTGGAAATTATTCGAATGTTCCAACTCAAAGTGCAAATATCGGAATATCATTCTGTTTATTCTCATAATAATCGAAGGATATTCCAGCCATGAGAATGGACCCCTTAGACGTCAAGATCCTGGGCATCCTGCAGAGGAACGGCCGCCTGAGCAATCTCGAACTGGCCGACATGGTCGCCCTGTCGCCGTCGGCCTGCCACCGGCGCGTCAAGCTGCTCGAGGAAAGCGGCTACATCGACGGCTACCACGCCGTCCTGAACGCCAAGAAGCTGGGCTTCGACATCCAGGCGCTGATCGACCTGAACATCGGCCAGCTCAGCGAAGCCGAGCACGAATATTTCACACGTGAAATCGGCCTGATGCCCGAAGTGGTCAGCGCCTACATCGTGACCGGCGAGACCAATTACGTGCTGCTCGTGCGCACCCGCAATTTCGAGGAGTTCTCCCAGTTCGTGGTCAACCGGCTGAACAAGCTCAAGGGCGTCACCAAGATCTGCTCGCAGATCGTGCTGAGCGAGCTGAAGCCGCTGAGCGGGCGCGTGCCGCTCTGATGCCCGCGCCGGGGGCTCAGCCCGCCGGCGGGATTCCGCCGGTGTCCTGCGCCCGCGCCCCGACTTCTTTGAGGATGCCGATGAACAGGGCCGCCGCGGGCACCGGCTCGCGGTCGGCCCGCAGGCTGTAGCCGATGGTGCCGAACGGCACGCGCACGCGAATGGGGACTTCGAACAGCGCCCCCGCGTGGATCAGCGGCCGGGCCGCCACGCTGGGCAGCATGGCCAGCGTGTCGGACCGCGCCAGGATGCCCAGATTGGTCAGCATCGACAGCGAGACGATCTGGTTGTGGGGAATCGGGAGGTCGTGGCCGCGAAAGAACCGGTCCACCTGCCTGCGCACCGGCGACGCGTTGGACGGCACGATCCACGGATAATCCAGCAGATCCCCGGGGGCGCAATCCGGCCGCCGCGACAGGGGGTGGCTGGCGCGCGCCACGATCATCAGCTCGTCGTCGTAGATCGGGTGCGCCTCCACCCCTTCGCCCGGGTTCTCCGGCAGGCGGCCGACGATCACGTCCAGTTCGCCCACCCGCAGCATGGGAAACAGGATGTCGTTGGTGGCCTCCTGGATCATCAGACCCACCTTGGGGTGGCGGCGCTTCATCAGGGCCACGCTTTCGGGCAGCAGCCAGGCCGACGCGGAAATCAGGGTGCCGACGGCCACCTGGCCGCCCTCGCCGCTGCGCAGCGCCACCAGTTCCTCGCTCAAGGCGCGCGCATCGCCCAGCATGGGGCGGATGCGTTCCAGCAGATGCTCGGCGAACACGGTCAGCCGCACGCCCTTGCTGTGGCGCTCGAACAGCGTGACCTCCAGCAGCTCTTCCAGCTGCCGGACGATCTTGACCACGTTCGGCTGGGTCATGTGCACGGCCTCGGCGGCCTTGTGCATGGACCCCAGGGTGGCCACCCGCTCGAAGACCAGCAGCTGCTTGAACTTCAGGTCGCGCACGCGCGACAGGCTCTGGTCCGACAGCATCGCGGCTACTTCCGCCCGCCCATCGACCGCAGGCTGATCACCGCCAGCGCCACGCCGATCAGAATCATGCCCGCCAGTTCCAGCCCGCCGGGGACTTCGCCCAGTTCCAGCCAGCCGGCCAGCACGCCGACCACCGGCACGCCCAGCGACGACAGGCCCGCCATCCCGGCGGACAGGTGCTGCAGGGCGAACAGCCACAGGTACCAGGCCAGGGCGGTCGCCAGGATCGCGTTGTACGCCAGCGCGCCGTAGAAATAGGGCACGGGCTCGATCGGCCGTTCCGGCACCACCCAGGCGGCGACGCACAGCGCCAGCGCGCCGAACAGCATCTGCCACGCCGTCAGCGGCAGCGTGTCCATCGGATGGTCGCGCTTGATCCATTTGGCCACCAGGGTCGCCAGTGCCCAGCACAGGCCCGAGGCAATGGCCAGCATCTCGCTGACGATGCCCGCGTGATGGTTCCAGGGTTCCAGGATCAGCAGCAGGCCCGCCGCCGCCAGCGCCAGGGCCAGCCACTGCAATCCCCGGATCCGCTCGCCGAACGCCACCCAGGCCAGCGGAATGACCCAGAACGGCATCGTGTACACCAGGATCGAGGTCTTGCCCGCGCCGCCATGCAGCAGCGCGATCTGGATCAGGGCGGAAAACGCCCCGGTCTGCAGCAGGCCCAGCAGCACTACCCGAGGCCAGGCCCGGATGCGCATGGGACGCCCCAGAACCTTCAGCACCAGCAGCAGCGCCACGGCGCCGAACAGGGTGCGCAGCGCGGAAAAATCGAAGGGGCCGACATACGCCAGCACCTTTTTCATGACGACCCAGTTGTAGCCCCAGACCAGCGCCATGCCCGCCAGCGCCATCAGCGCGAGCCGTTCGTTGCGGCGATTGCCGCCGCCGCGCGGCGGCGTTTTTTCAGCGTTCAAGATGATCTCTGTCCTTCCCAATAACCGGGCTCATGATAATGGCTTCTCAGGTCGTCGATGAAATAGCGCACCTTGGCCGGCAGGTAGCGCTGCTGCGGATAGACGGCCTGGATATCGTAGGCGGGCAGGGCGAACTCGTCGAGCACCGTCACCAGTTCGCCGCGCTTCAGTTCGCGCTGGATCTCCCAGGTGGATCGCCAGCCGATGCCCAGCCCCTGGCGCACCCAGCGGTACAGCAGTTCGCCGTCGTTGCAGGCCAGGTCGCCGCGCACCCGCACGGCGAAGGGCTTGCCGTCGCGCACGAAGGTCCAGCCGCGATGCTGTCCGCCCTGGAGGTTGAAGGCCAGGCAGTTGTGCCGCGCCAGGTCCTCGGGCACGCGCGGCACGCCGTGCGACTCGAAATAGGCGGGCGTGCCGCAGACCACGCGGCGGTTCGGATACAGGCGCACCGCCACGTAGTTCGGATCGGTGACCTCGCCGATGCGGATCGCCATGTCGTAGCCTTCGCGCACCAGGTCCACCACGCTGTCGGTGAAATTGAAGGACAGCGCCAGGTCCGGGTAGCGCTCGCGGAACGCCAGCGCATGCGGGGCCACGTGCAGGCGCCCGAACGAGGCCGGCGCCGACACCACCAGGTGGCCGGCGAGCGACCGGCCCCGGGACATGATGCTGGCGTCGGCGGCATCGAAATCCTGGATCAGCTGCTGGCAGTGCTCCAGGTAGCGTTCGCCCAGGTCCGTCAGCACCAGGCCGCGCGTGGACCGGTGCATCAGCTGCACCCCCAGGCGCTTTTCCAGCGCCGTCAGGCGGCGCCCCATGATGACCGGGGTCACGCCCTCGATCAGGGCCGCGGCGGCGAAGCTGCCCTGCTCTGCAATCAATACAAAACTGCGTATCTCGGTATAGCGGCTCAAGGCGACCCCCGCTGACTGGAAAGACCCGCAAAACACGACCGTACAAGAGGAATCCGGACGAAACCGGCATGTCCCGGGTCCATGGAATTCTACCCCAGACCCGCCACACAACATACAAATAGTATCGACAGAAGCGAGGGGGACTGGGATTCCTGCGCCAGGACGATTTCTTTATTCTGGTCCCGTCAACGAATGAACGTCCGATCGATCCAGGAGAAATCATGGCCAGAATGAGAGCAGTCGACGCCGCCGCCGCGGTCCTGCAGAAAGAAGGCATCACCACGCTGTTCGGCGTGCCCGGCGCCGCCATCAACCCGCTGTATTCCGCCCTGCGCAAGAACGGCGGCTTCAAGCACGTGCTGGCCCGCCACGTGGAAGGCGCCTCGCACATGGCCGAAGGCTACACCCGCGCCCATCCCGGCAACATCGGCGTCTGCCTGGGCACCTCCGGCCCCGCCGGCACCGACATGATCACCGGCCTGTACTCGGCCTCCGGCGATTCCATCCCCATCCTGTGCATCACCGGCCAGGCGCCGCGCGCGCAGCTGCACAAGGAAAGCTTCCAGGCCGTGGACATCGAGACCATCGCCAAGCCGGTCACCAAGTGGGCCGTGATGGCGCGCGAGCCCGAGCTGGTGCCGCGCATCCTGCAACAGGCCTTCCACGTCATGCGGTCCGGCCGCCCCGGCCCGGTGCTGGTGGACCTGCCCTTCGACGTGCAGATGGCGGAAATCGAATTCGACATCGACACCTACGAGCCGCTGCCGGTCTACAAGCCCGCCGCCACCCCGGCCCAGGCCGCCCGCGCCGTGGCCATGCTCAACGCCTCCGAGCGCCCGCTGCTGGTCGCCGGCGGGGGCATCTTCAGCGCCCAGGCCGAAGACCTGCTGCGGGAATTCGCCGAGCTGACCGGCGTGCCCGTCATCCCCACCCTGATGGGCTGGGGCGTGATCCCCGACGACCACCCGCTGATGGCCGGCATGGCCGGCCTGCAGACCGCGCACCGCTACGGCAACGCCAGCCTGCTGGCCTCGGACTTCGTCATGGGCATCGGCAACCGCTGGGCCAACCGCCACACGGGCTCGACCCCGGTCTACACCAAGGGCCGCACCTTCGTGCACATCGACGTCGACCCGACCCAGATCGGCAAGGTCTTCGGCCCCGACTACGGCATCGCCTCGGACGCCGGCGCGGCCCTGCGCCTGATGATCGAGGAGGCCAGGCGCCTGAAGGCCGCCGGCCAGCTGCGCGACCGCGGCGCCTGGGCCCAGGAATGCCGCGCGCGCAAGGGCGAGAAGTCCATGCAGCGCAAGACCCACTTCGACCAGTCGCCGCTCAAGCCGCAGCGCGTGTACGAGGAAATGAACAAGGCCTTCGGCCGCGACGTGCGCTACGTCACCACCATCGGCCTGTCGCAGATCGCCGCCGCCCAGATGCTGCACGTCTACGGCCCGCGCCACTGGATCAACGCCGGCCAGGCCGGCCCCCTGGGCTGGACCGTGCCCGCCACGCTGGGCGTGGTGGCCGCCGACACCGGCGACGAGATCGTGGCCCTGTCCGGCGACTACGACTTCCAGTTCATGATCGAGGAACTGGCCGTGGGCGCGCAATTCAACCTGCCCTACATCCACATTGTGGTCAATAATGCCTACCTGGGGCTGATCCGCCAGTCGCAGCGCGGCTTCGACATGGACTATTGCGTGCAGCTGGCCTTCGACAACATCAACGCGCCGGAAACCGACGGCTACGGCGTGGACCACGTCAAGGTCGCGGAAGGCCTGGGCTGCAAGGCCATCCGCGTGAAGCAGGTCGAGGACATCCAGCCCGCGATCGCCCAGGCCCGCGCCTGGATCAAGGAATTCCGCGTGCCCGTCGTCGTCGAGTTCATCCTGGAGCGCATCACCAACATCTCCATGGGCAACGACATCGACGCGGTCAACGAGTTCGAGGAACTGGCCGAACGCGGCGCGGACGCCCCCACCGCCATCACCCTGCTGGACTGAAGGAGTCACACGACATGCCCAAATTCGCCGCCAACCTGTCGATGCTGTTCACCGAGATCGACTTCCTGGACCGCTTCCAGGCCGCCGCCAAGGCCGGCTTCAAGGGGGTCGAATACCTGTTCCCCTACGCCTACGACAAGCAGGAACTGGCCCGGCGCCTGAAGGACAACGACCTGGTCCAGGTGCTGCACAACCTGCCCGCCGGCGACTGGGAGGCCGGCGAGCGCGGCATCGCCTGCCACCCCGGCCGCGTCGAGGAATTCAGGCAGGGCGTCGCCCGCGCCATCGAATACGCCCAGGCCCTGGGCTGCCCGCAGCTCAACTGCCTGGCCGGCAAGGTCCCCGCGGGCGTGGACCCCGCCACGGCTCACAGGACCTTCGTCGAGAACCTGCGCTACGCGGCCGCCGAACTGAAGAAGGCCGGCATCCGCCTGGTGATCGAACCCATCAACACCTTCGACATCCCGGGCTTCTTCCTGTCGCGCACCGACCAGGCGCTGGCCATCATCGCCGAAGTCGGCTCCGACAACCTGCGCGTGCAGTACGACATCTACCACGCGCAGCGCATGGAAGGAGAACTGGGCAACACGATCGGCAAGCACCTGGGCTCCATCGGCCACATCCAGCTCGCCGACAACCCCGGGCGCAACGAACCGGGCACCGGCGAGATCAACTACCGCTGGCTGCTGCGCCACATCGACGCCGTCGGCTACGACGGCTGGATCGGCTGCGAGTACAAGCCGGCCGGCCGCACCGAGGACGGCCTGGGCTGGATCCAGGCACTGGCCTGACCCGTCCGGGCACAGCTTACGCAACGACACGAACCCACAAGGAGAACTCACATGGCCAACATCGGTTTCATCGGTCTGGGCATCATGGGCACCCCCATGGCCGCCAACCTCATCCAGGGCGGCCACACCCTGGCCACCTTCACCCACGGCAAGACGCCGCAGAGCCTGCTGGACGCGGGCGCCAAGGCGCTGGCCAACGCGACCGAGGTCGCCAAGGCCTCCGACATCGTCATCGTCATGGTGCCCGACACGCCCGACGTCGAAGCCGTGCTGTTCGGCGAGAACGGCGTGGCCGCCGGCCTGAGCAAGGGCAAGATCGTCATCGACATGAGCTCGATCTCGCCCGTCGCCACCAAGGAATTCGCCAAGAAGATCAACGCGCTGGGCTGCGAATACCTGGACGCCCCGGTGTCCGGCGGCGAAGTCGGCGCCAAGGCCGCCAGCCTGACCATCATGATCGGCGGCAGCCAGGCCGCCTTCGACCAGTGCAAGCCGATCTTCGAGCTGATGGGCAAGAACATCACCCTGGTCGGCGGCAACGGCGACGGCCAGACCACCAAGGTCGCCAACCAGATCATCGTCGCCCTGACCATCGAGGCCGTGGGCGAAGCCCTGGTGCTGGCCTCCAAGGCCGGCGCCGATCCGGCCAAGGTCCGCCAGGCGCTGATGGGCGGCTTCGCCAGCTCGCGCATCCTGGAAGTGCACGGCGAACGCATGGTCAAGCGCACCTTCGATCCGGGCTTCCGCATCAACCTGCACCAGAAGGACCTGAACCTGGCCCTGACCACCGCCCGCCAGCTGGGGCTGTCCCTGCCCAGCACGGCCGTGGCCCAGGAACTGTTCAACGCCTGCGTGGCCCACGGCGGCGCCGGCTGGGACCACTCCGGCATGGTGCGCGCGCTGGAAATCCTGGCCAACCACGAAATCGGCCAGTCAGCGTAAGCTGAACCCCCGCACCTTGTCCGGCGGACCCGCCCATCGCGCAGGGGGCCGCTCGCCGGGCAGGGCGCAAACCCCGGCGGCCTCCCGGCCGTCGCGGCTTGCGACGCCGCTGACCCCCCTTACCCTCGGGATGGACGCACCATGAACCTCTCGCCCCGCGAGCTTCTCACCCGCATGTTCCAGGCGGCCGTACGCGCCGCCCAGCCCGAACACTGCATCCCCGCCTTCCTGCCGCAACGGCCCAAGGGGCGCACGATCGTCATCGGTGCCGGCAAGGCCTCGGCCGCCATGGCGCAGGCCTTCGAGCGGCACTGGTCCGGCCCCATCGAGGGGCTGGTGGTCACCCGCTACGGCTACGCCGTGCCCTGCGAGCGCATCGAGATCGTCGAGGCCGCCCATCCGGTGCCCGACGAGGCCGGCGAGACCGCCGCCCGGCGGCTGTTCGAACAGGTGGCCGGCCTGACGGCCGACGACCTGGTGGTCTGCCTGATCTCGGGCGGCGGCTCCTCGCTGCTGCCCGTGCCGGGCGCCGGCGTGACCCTGGCCGACAAGCAGGCCATCAACCGCGCCCTGCTGAAATCGGGCGCCACGATCTCCGAGATGAACTGCGTGCGCCGCCACCTGTCGGGCATCAAGGGCGGCCGGCTCGCGGCGGCCTGCGCCCCCGCGCGCGTGGTCAACCTGCTGATCTCCGACGTCCCAGGCGACCAGCCCTGCGACATCGCCTCCGGCCCGACCGTGGCCGACCCGAGCACCTGCGCCGACGCGCTGGAGATCGTGCGCCGCTACGGCATCGGCCTGCCGGCGGGCGCGCGCCGCCTGCTGGAATCCGGCGAGGGCGAGACCCTCAAGCCCGGCGACGCCCGGCTGGCGCGCGTCGAGACCCACCTGATCGCCACGCCCCAGATGGCCCTGGAAGCCGCCGCCTCGGTGGCCCGCGAGGCTGGCGTCACGCCGCTGCTGCTGGGCGACCGCATCGAAGGCGAGGCCCGCGACGTCGGCAAGGTCCTGGGCGGCATCGCCCTGCAGGTGCGCGCGCACGGCCAGCCGGCGCCCGCGCCCTGCGTGCTGCTGTCCGGCGGCGAGACCACCGTCACCGTGCGCGGCCAGGGCCGCGGCGGGCGCAACGTCGAATGCCTGCTGTCCCTGGCGATCGCCCTGGACGGCGCCCGGGACGTCCACGCCCTGGCCGGCGACACCGACGGCGTGGACGGCCAGGAAGAAATCGCCGGCGCCCTGATCGGCCCCGACACCCTGGCACGCGCCTGGGCGGCCGGCATGCCGCCGCGCGCGCACCTGAACGACAACGACGGCCATGGCTTTTTCGAACGCCTGGGCGATTCCCTGATCACCGGCCCCACCCTGACCAACGTCAACGATTTCCGCGCCATCCTGGTTCTCTGAACCCGGCGGCGCCCCCCAGGAGACACCTCATCATGAAGACCATCCGAGTCCTGACTCTGGAAGACGCGCGCCGCATGGCGGCGGCCGCCGAAGGCGAGGCCCGCCGCAGCGGCTGGAACGTCAGCATCGCCATCTGCGACGTCGGCGGCCACGCCCTGTGGCTGCAGCGCATGGACGGCGCACCCCTCATGAGCGCCCAGATCGCGCCGGAAAAGGCCCGCGCCTGCGTCCTCAGCGGCAAGCCCAGCAAGGTCTACGAAGACATGGTCAACCAGGGCCGCATCGCCGCCCTGTCCATGCCGGTCGTGCCCCTGGAAGGCGGCGAGCCCATCTATTTCGACGGCAGCGTCATCGGCGCGGTCGGCGTGTCCGGCGTGCAAGCCGGGCAGGACGCCCAGGTGGCCCGCGCCGGCGTCGCCGCCCTGGACGGCGCCGACCACCTCTACGCGGGAGCCCAATCATGAAGGCCGACCGTCGCGCCCGCATCCTGGCCACCCTGGGGCCGGCCAGCTCCACCCTCGAACAGATCCGCGCCCTGGCCCGGGCCGGCGCCAACGTGTTCCGCCTGAACTTCAGCCATGGATCGCACGAGGACCACGCCGAACGCCACCGCCTCATCCGCCAGGTCGAACAGGAACTGGGCCATCCCATCGGCATCCTGATGGACCTGCAGGGGCCGAAGCTGCGCGTGGGCCGGATCGCCGGAGGCAAGGCCGTCCTGGCGGCGGGCCAGTCCTTCCGCCTGGACCTGGACCCCGCCGAGGGCGATGCCGCGCGCGCCAACCTGCCGCACCCGGAAATCTTCGCCGCCCTGGAAGACGGCACCGACCTGCTGCTGGACGACGGCAAGCTGCGCCTGCGCGTGGACCGCCACGGCCCGGACTTCGCCGAGACCACCGTGCTGGTGGGCGGCCCGCTGTCCGACCGCAAGGGCGTCAACGTGCCCGGCGTCATCCTGCCGATCTCCCCGCTCACGCCCAAGGACCGCGCCGACCTGGAATTCGGCCTGTCGCTGGGCGTGGACTGGGTCGCCCTGTCCTTCGTTCAGCGCCCGGAGGACATCGTCGAGGCGCGCGGCCTGATCGGCAACCGCGCCTGGATCATGGCCAAGCTCGAAAAGCCCGCGGCCATCGAGCACCTGGACGCCATCGTGGCGCAGGCCGACGGCATCATGGTGGCGCGCGGCGACCTGGGCGTGGAACTGCCCCCGCAGCGCGTGCCCATCCTGCAGCAGCGCATCGTGCGCCGCGCGCGGGCGGCCGGCAAGCCCGTCGTGGTGGCCACCCAGATGCTGGAATCCATGATCACCGCGCCCGTGCCCACCCGCGCCGAGGCCTCGGACGTCGCCACCGCCGTCTACAGCGGCGCCGACGCCGTCATGCTGTCGGCCGAATCGGCCTCGGGCCAGTATCCGGTCGAGGCGGTCACCATCATGGAGCACATCATCCGCGAGGTCGAGTCCGACCCTTCCTGGCGCGCCGGCCTGGACGCCAGCCACAGCCCGGCCGAAGCCAACATCCCGGACGCCATCTGCTGCGCCCTGCGCCGCGTCGCGGGCCTGCTGGAGCCGGCCGCGACGGTGGCCTACACGGCCTCGGGCTTCAGCGCCCTGCGCGCCAGCCGCGAGCGCCCCTCCACGCCGATCCTGGCCCTGACCTCGCAGCCGGAGACGGCCCGCCGCCTGGCCCTGGCCTGGGGCGTGCGCCCGGTCCACTTCCCCGAGCAGCTGCGCGAATCGACCGAAATGATCGACCGGGCCACCGCCGCCGCCCGCCAGGCCGGGCTGGCCGAGGCGGGCGACACGCTGATCGTGATCGCCGGCCTGCCGTTCGGGCGCAGCGGCAGCACCAACCTGCTGCACATCGCCCAGGTACCGGAAAAATAAGCACTATCCGGACCGGCATATAGCCCGCCCGCTTCCCAGGAAGCGGGCGTTTTCTTTTGCGCGACAGGCACTTGCGCACGCATGCCGGCCCGCCGCCGGCATGCGTGCGCCCTTTAACTCTTATAGAAGACTGCCTATAATCCAAGATTGACTTCCAGCTCATCCAAGGACCATCATGACCGATCGCATCTCCAGCCATGGACTCCAGATCGCCGCCTCGCTGCACCGCTTCCTCGAACAGGAAGCCCTGCCGGGCACGGGCATCCAGCCGGCCGCCTTCTGGGAAGGCCTGTCGGCGGTCATTCATGACCTCGCCCCCAGGAACCGCGCCCTGCTGGCCGAACGCGACCGCCTCCAGGCCGCCCTGGACGACTGGTACGCCCAGCATCCCGGTCCCGTCGCCGACCCGGCCGCCTACCGCGCCTTCCTGAAGGAAATCGGCTACCTGAAGGACGCTCCCGCCCAGGTCGCCGTCACCACGGCGAACGTCGACACCGAGATCACCGCCCAGGCCGGCCCGCAACTGGTCGTGCCGGTGATGAACGCCCGCTACGCCCTGAACGCCGCCAATGCCCGCTGGGGCAGCCTGTACGACGCCCTGTACGGCACCGACGCGATCCCCGAGACCGACGGCGCCGGGCGCGCCGGCGGCTACAACCCGGTGCGCGGCGCGCGCGTCATCGCCTTCGCCCGCCGCTTCCTGGACGAAAGCTTCCCCCTGGCCAGCGGTTCGCACGGCGAAGCCACGGCCTACGCCGTCGTCCAGGGCGGCCTGCGCGTCACGCTGCAGGACGGCACGGTCACCGGCCTGGCCGACGACGGCGCCTTCCTGGGCCACCGCGGCGACGCCGCCGCCCCGCAGGCCCTGGTCCTGCGCCACCACGGCCTGCACATCGAGATCCAGTTCGACGCGAACCATCCCATCGGCAGGACCGACCCCGCCCACATCAAGGACGTGGTCGTCGAGGCGGCCCTGACCACCATTATGGACTGCGAGGACTCCGTCGCCGCCGTGGACGCGGACGACAAGGTCGTCGCCTACCGCAACTGGCTGGGCCTGATGAAGGGCGACCTGTCCGAGGACCTGGTCAAGGGCGGCAAGACCATCACCCGCCGCCTGAACCCGGACCGCGAATACACCGCGCGCGACGGCTCCGCCGCCCGCCTGCACGGCCGTTCGCTGATGTTCGTGCGCAACGTCGGCCACCTGATGACCAACCCGGCCATCCTGGACCGCGACGGGCGCGAAGTGCCCGAAGGCATCCTGGACGCCGTCTGCACCTCGCTGATCGCCATCCACGACCTGAAGGCGCGCAAGAACTCCCGCACCGGCTCGATCTACATCGTCAAGCCGAAGATGCACGGCCCCGACGAAGTCGCCTTCGCCAGCGAGATCTTCGGCCGCGTCGAGCAGTTGCTGGGCCTGGCGCCCAACACGATCAAGATGGGCATCATGGACGAGGAACGCCGCACCAGCGTCAACCTCAAGGCCTGCATCGCCGCCGCCACCGAGCGCGTGGTGTTCATCAACACCGGCTTCCTGGACCGCACCGGCGACGAACTGCATACGTCCATGCGCGCGGGCGTCATGGTGCGCAAGCACGACATGAAGGCCCAGGCCTGGATCCAGGCCTACGAACTGAACAACGTGCAGACCGGCCTGGAATGCGGCCTGCGCGGCCACGCGCAGATCGGCAAGGGCATGTGGGCGATGCCCGACCTGATGGCCGCGATGCTGGAGCAGAAGGTCAGCCAGGTCAAGGCCGGCGGCAACACCGCCTGGGTGCCGTCCCCCACCGCCGCCACCCTGCACGCCCTGCACTACCACCAGGTCGACGTGGTCGAAGTGCAGAAATCCCTGGAAAGCCACCACGAAGACTACACCGACCGCATCCTGACCGTGCCGGTCACCGCCGCGCCCACCTGGACGCCCAAGCAGATCCAGCAGGAGCTGGACAACAACTGCCAGGGCATCCTGGGCTACGTGGTGCGCTGGATCGACCAGGGCGTGGGCTGCTCGAAGGTGCCCGACATCCACGACGTGGGCCTGATGGAAGACCGCGCCACGCTGCGGATCTCCAGCCAGCACATCGCCAACTGGCTGCTGCACGGCGTCGCCACCCGCGAGCAGGTCGAGGAAACCCTGCGCCGCATGGCCGCCGTGGTGGACAAGCAGAACGCCGGCGACCCCGCCTACGAGCCGATGGACGGCCATTTCGACACGTCCTGCGCCTTCAAGGCCGCCAGCGACCTGATCTTCAAGGGCCTGGAGCAGCCCAACGGCTACACCGAGCCGCTGCTGCACCACTGGCGCCAGGTGAAGAAGGCGGAACTGGCCGCGAAGGCCTGACCGCCCGGGCCGGATCGCCGATCCGGCCGCCACGGGGAACAAACGCCCGGGTCCTTGCGGATCCGGGCGTTTTTCATGGGGCGAGGTGGCGTCGCCAACACCGGCCACTCACCGGGACGCGCGGCGCCCCGGCGATCCACCAGGACGATCAGGCGTCGCCCCAGACCTCGCGGGCGGTCTCGACCACCAGGCGCAGCTTGGCGCGCTGGTCCTCGACGGCCACGTTGTTGCCATGCACCGTGCTCGAGAAGCCGCATTGCGGCGAAAGCGCGAGCTGCTCCAGGGGCGCGTGCTTCGCCGCCTCGTCGATGCGGCGCTTGAGGTCGTCCTTGGACTCCAGCGCGCCGAACTTGGTCGTGACCAGGCCCAGCACCACGATCTTGCCGCGCGGCAGGAAGCGCAAGGGACGGAAATCGCCGCTGCGGTCGTCGTCGTATTCCATGAAATACGCGTCCAGGTGCATTTCCGACAACAGGGCCTCGGCCACCGGCTCGTAGTTGCCCTCGGCCGCATAGGTGCTCTTGAAATTGCCGCGGCACAGGTGCATGGCCAGCACCATGCCCTCGGGCTTGCGCGCCACCACCCGGTTGATGAAGCGGGCGTAGCGGTGCGGCAGTTCGTTCGGATCGTCGCCGCGCGCCTTGGCCGCCTCGCGCATGCGCCCGTCGCACAGATAGGCCAGGTTGGTGTCGTCCATCTGCACGTAGCGGCAGCCGGCGTCGTACAGGCTGCGCAGTTCCTGGCCGTAGGCCTCGGCCACGTCCTCGTAGAAATCGGGGTCGAGCTCGGGATAGGCCACGGCGTCGATGCCGGCGCGCCCGCCCCGGAAATGCAGCATGGTGGGCGAGGGGATGGTGACCTTGGGCGTGTGGCCCGCCGAGACCTGGCTCGCCAGATACTCGAAGTCGGCGCGCTGGATGTCGCGCGCATGGCGCACCTTGCCGGTCACGAGGATCGACGGCGGCGCCAGGTGCTCCTTGCCGTCCGGTCCCGTCACGACCTTGGGATCGTCGGTGGTCACGCCGTCGAGCCGCCGCAGGAAATCCAGGTGGAAATACGTGCGGCGGAACTCGCCGTCCGTCACCGATTTCAGGCCGACGTCCTCCTGGAACCGCACGATCTCGGCGATGGCGCGGTCCTCGACGGCGCGCAGGGCGGCGGCGTCGATCTCGCCCCGGGCATGGCGGTCGCGCGCCTCGAGCAGATAGACGGGCCTCAGGAAGCTGCCGACGTGGTCGGCGCGAAACGGCGGGACGGTGCGTGTGGACATCGCGGTCTCCTTGGGGGAATTATTCAGTGTGCTGAAGAATCTCCTCGGGATTCTGCGTCAAGCGCGCGCCGCTGACAAGGGCCTTCCGGCGCGCCCGGCGGCGCACGTTCCGGCCGCATCTCCTACAATCCCGCCCATCCCCCGCCGACATGCGCGACGCGGGCTTTCAAGGACGACTCCTTTGCAATCGAATCCGATTGCCGTGATCGGCGGCGGCCCGGCCGGACTGATGGCGGCTGAAACACTGGCGGCGGCGGGCGCGCGCGTCGATCTCTACGACGCCATGCCCTCGGTGGGGCGCAAATTCCTGCTGGCCGGGCGCGGCGGACTCAACCTGACGCATGGCGAACCCCTGCCCGCATTCCTGTCCCGCTACCGCGAACACACGCCCTGGGTGGAATCCTGGCTGGCCGATTTCGGCCCGCAAGCCCTGCGCGACTGGGCACAAGGCCTGGGGGTGGACACGTTCGTCGGCACTTCGGGGCGGGTCTTTCCCGCCGCGATGAAAGCCGCGCCGCTGCTGCGCGCCTGGCTGCATCGCCTGCGCGCGCAAGGCGTGCGCATCCACGCCCGCCACCGCTGGACGGGGTGGGATGAGTCAGGACAACTGCGCTTCTCCACACCCGCGGGCGAAACGAGGGTCGAGGCGGATGCCGTCATCCTGGCCTTGGGCGGCGGCAGCTGGTCCCGCCTGGGATCGGACGGCGCATGGGCGCCCATGCTGGCGGAAAAAGGTGTGGACGTCGCGCCGCTGCGGCCCGCCAACTGCGGATTCCAAGCGGACTGGAGCGCGCATTTCCAGGAACGCCACGCGGGCGAGCCCCTGAAATCGGTCGCCGCCCGTGTACTCGACACGGCCTCGCCGGACAGCGGCGGGAACGCCCCCTGGCGGCGCGGCGAGATCATGTTGACCCGGGACGGCCTGGAAGGCGGACTGGTCTACGCCTTGTCCTCGGACCTGCGGCAGGCGCTGGACCGCACCGGCGAGGCCGTGCTGGCCATCGACCTGCTGCCCGACCGCGATGCCGCCTGGGTGGCCGGGCAGGTCATGTATCCGCGCGGCGCCAAGTCCTTGTCCAGCCATCTGCGCTCGCGCCTGAACCTGCACGGGGCCAAGGCCGGCCTGCTGCGGGAATGCCTGGGCAGGGATGACTACGCCGATCCCGCCCGGCTGGCGGCGGCGATCAAGCGGCTGCCCGTGCGGCTGACCGGCATGCGCCCCATGGACGAGGCCATCAGCACGGCGGGCGGCGTCCGCCGGCAGGCGATGGATGAACGGCTGATGCTGCTCGCCCTGCCGGGCGTCTTCTGCGCGGGCGAGATGCTGGACTGGGACGCCCCCACCGGCGGCTACCTGCTGACCGCCTGCTTTGCCGCAGGCCGCGCCGCAGCCCGGGGAGCGCTGGCTTGGCTGCATTGACGCCGCCCTTGACGACGCCCACCATCCTGGTGATGGACGCCTGCGTCATGATGTCCGGCCTGCAACGCCGCCTGATGCTGGCGCTGGGCGCATGCGGCCTCTTTCAACCCGCCTGGAGCGAACGCATCGGCGACGAATGGCGGCGCAACGCCCGGCGCATCTGGGACATTCCCGCCGCAAGCCTGCAAGCGGACTGGGACGCCATGCAGTCCGCCTTTCCCGGCGCCATGGCGCATGAAGTCGATCAATACGAACAGGGGCTGCGCTACAGCGATCCCAAGGACTGGCACGTCGTCGCCGTCGCCCGGGAAATGCGCGAACGGCATCCCGGCAGTCCGGTGGAAATCCTGACGCTGAACCTGAAGGACTTCAACCGCTCCGAACTGCGCCGCCTGGGCCTGTCCGCGCTGACGCCGGATCGCAAACTGGCGGCCTGGTGGCCGACGCACGAAACGCGGATCCGCCGGGCGATCGCCGAACTCGATGCCGCCGACCCGCCCCCGGGCCGCCCCCGCCTGCCCATGCGCGAGCGGCTGGGCCGCGAACGCCTGCTCCAGCTGAACCGCCTGCTGTCGGCCTGAAGCGTGTGCCGCCGCGGACACGCCCTGCGCAAGAGGCGGGCGGGTTCGCGGCCGGAATGGGGAAGGATCGTCGAAGAACCCTGACTCAGGCGCGCGCCTTCGTGATCAGGTCGTCCAGCCAGGCCAGCATGGTATCGATCTCGTCGGCCGTCACGTTCAGGGCCGGCATGAAGCGCAGCAGGTTGCCGCGCGGCGCGTTCAGCAGCAGGCCTTCCGGCGCGCGGTCGCGCGCGGCCTGGACCAGCGCCGGGCCATCGTCGCGGTCCATCACCAGCGCGCGCAGCAGGCCCTGGCCGCGCTCGCCCTTCATGCCCCATTTGTCCGACAGCGCCGTCAGGCCGGCCGACAGCTGCCGCCCCCGGGCGTTGACCTCGTCCAGGAAGCCCGGCGCCGTCAGCGTGTCGAAGATCGCCACGCCCACCGCCGTCATCAGCGGATTGCCGTTGTAGGTACCGCCCTGGTCGCCATGCTCGAAGCAGCAGACGGCCTCGCGCGCGCACAGCGCCGACAGCGGCACGCCGCCGCCGATGCCCTTGCCCAGCGTCATGATGTCAGGCTCGACGCCGGCGTGCTGGTAGGCGTACAGCCGCCCCGTGCGGCCCATGCCGCTCTGGACCTCGTCCACGATCAGCAGCAGGCCGCGTTCGCGGGTCAGCGCGCGCAGGCCCTGCATGAATTCGCGCGTCGCGGGGATCACGCCCGCCTCGCCCTGGACCGGCTCCAGCATCACGGCGACCGTCTGGTCGTCGATCAGGGCGCGCACCGAATCCAGATCGTTCAGTTCGGCCTTGGGGAAGCCGTCGACCTGCGGCGCGAATTTCCTGTCCCAGCCGGCCTTGCCCGAGGCCGACATGGTCGCCAGGGTGCGGCCGTGGAAGCTGTGGTCGAAGGTGATGATCTTGTAGGCGCCCTGACGGTGCAGCTGGCCCCACTTGCGGGCGAGCTTGATGGCGCCCTCGTTGGCCTCGGCCCCGCTGTTGGCGAAGAACACGCGGTCGAAGCAGGACGATTCCACGATGCGGCGGGCCAGGTCGATGGACGGCTGGTTGTAGAAGGCCGGCGAAGGATTGATCAGCAGCCGCGACTGGCGCGTCAGGGCCTCGATCATGGCCGGATGGTTGTGGCCCAGACAGTTCACGGCCCAGCCCTGGATGAAATCCAGGTAGCGCTTGCCGGTGTGGTCTTCCAGCCAGGATCCCTGGCCTCGGACGAACACCAGCTCCGGACGCGAAGTGATTTCCATCAGGGCGTTCAGCCCGGCGCGATCGATCGACATGAGTGCAGATTCCTGAAAACGTGAGTCCCGGCGGCATGGCGCCGCGCAAACCGATATTCTAAGACGGACGCAGGGCTTCCCGGACCTTCGCGGCCCAGCGTCCCCCAAACAGGTTCACCGCCAGTCCGATCAGCACCACAAGTCCGCCCACCCACTGCAGCGGGCCCAGCCGTTCTCCCAGGAACCAGTCGGCGCACAGCAGCCCGACCACCGGGATCAGCAGGCTGAGCGGCGCGATGCGGGCGACCGGGTGGCGGGCCAGCAGCCGCCCCCACAGCACGTAGCCGATCAGGGTCGCGATCCCCGACAGATAGGCCACCGCCCCTACCGCGCGCCAGCTGATGTGGACCAGGCTGTCCACGATCCGGTCCGGCCCTTCGAAGACGAACGACAGCAGCAGAAACGGGATGGGAGGCAGCAGGGCGCCCCACACCACCATCGACAGCATGCGGACCTGTCCCGCGCACTTCAGCACCACATTGCCCGAAGCCCAGCTGAAGGCCGCAGCCAGGGTCAGCAGGAAACCGACCAGTGGCACCGCCGTCTCGCCGCCCGCGCCCAGGTCCAGCAGCGCCAGGCCGGCGGCGGCCAGACCGATGCCCAGGACGTGATGCGGGCGGACGGCCTCGCCCAGCACCAGCGCGGCGATCGCCACCGTGAAGAAGGCCTGCGCCTGCAGCACCAGGGACGCCAGGCCGGCCGGCATGCCCAGGTAGATCGCCAGGAACAGGAAGACGAACTGGCCCAGGCAGATGGTCAGCCCGTAGCCGGCGACGTAGCGCCAGCGCACCGCCGGCCGGGGCACGAAGAACACCGCCGGAAAGGCCACGAACAGGAAACGCAGGGCGCCCAGCAGCATCGGCGGGATCTCGTCCACGCCCACCTTGATGACAACGAAATTGGCGCCCCACACCACGATGACGACCAGGGCGGCCAGGATGTCTTTCAAGGGCATGGAATCTCTCGCTTCGAGGCTTCGGAGGCGCAAGGATGCGCGGATCCTGCATGCTACGGCATTTCAGGCCTGCATGAACGGGCGGCGGGGCCGCGCGCCGGCGGAACCGTGCCCCGGCCGGCGGCGCGCGGATGCCGACGGGCCGGCGCTCCCGCCTTAGAATGTCACTCTTTCTCCCCTCACCGGCAGACCTCCATGCGCCTGGCCATCCACAGCCTGTACAGCTACCCCGTCAAATCCTGCGCAGGCATCGCCCACGAACGCGTCCGCGTCACCGGATCCGGCCTGGACTTCGACCGGCACTGGGTCGTCGTGGACGCCCGGGGCGTCTTCATGACCCAGCGCCAGCACCCCCGCATGGTGCTGATCCGTCCCGAACCCACCGCGGACGGCCTGTGGCTGCGCGCGCCCGGCCAGGCCGACTGCTTCGTGCCGCAGCCGCCCGCGCAGGCCGAGGCCGTGCCGGTCGCCATCTGGGGCACGCCCACCCTGGGCGCCGACCAGGGCGACGAGGTTTCCGCGTGGCTGAGCGCGTTCATCGGCGTACCCTGCCGGCTGCTGCATCTGCATCCGCAGGCTCGCCGCCTGGCCAGCCTGCCGCACGTCACCCGCTGGATCCAGACCCACCCCGACTGGCCGCAATCGTTCCTGCCGGTGGACCGGCACGCCTTCGCCTTCGCCGACGGCTTTCCCTTCCTGGTGACCAACCTGCATTCGCTGGAAGAACTGAATGGCCAGTTGGGCGCCCAGGGCATCGCGCCGGTGGACATGATCCGGTTCCGCCCCAACATCGTGCTCCAGGGCCTGGAGCCCTACGACGAGGATCACCTGGCCGGGTTCCGCACGGGCGGCGCCGGCTTCGCCTTCGTCAAGGCCTGCGCCCGCTGCCCCATCCCCAACGTGGACCCGCTGACGGGCGGCACGGCGGCCGAACCGGGCCGCACCCTGGCGCGGCACCGGCAGTTCGAGCAAGGGGTGCTGTTCGGCATGAACGCCGTCGCAGCCCTCCCGGACGGGGAGACCTGGCTCCAGACGGGCGACGCCATCGAGCCCGAATACGATTTCTGAGATCAGTACAGGTCCAGCTGCACCGGATGCGGCCGCCCGTCCGCGTCCGCCGGTTCCAGCTTGCTGACCCGCACGCCCAGCAGTCTCAGGCGCCGCTCCAGCGGCACCCGCTTCAGGCACTGCCCCGCGGCCCGGTGAATGGCCCCGGCATCCCCGACCGCCTCGTCCAGCGTCAGGTCGCGCGTCACCACCCGGAAATCGTCGAAGCGCAGCTTGATGCCCACCGTCGCCCCGCGCACGCCCTTGCGGGCCAGGTCTTCCGCCAGGCGCTCGCACAGATCCAGGAAGATCCGCGACAACAGCGGCCGGTCGCGGCGCACGTGCAGATCCCGCTCGAACGTCGTTTCCCGGCTGAGGGACTTGGGCTCGGATTGCGTCACCACCGGGCGGTCGTCGATGCCATGCGCCACGTCCAGCAGCCACTGCGCCGTACCCAGCCCGAAATGCCGCTGCAACAGCGCCGGCGCGGCCTGCGCCAGCTGGCCGACCGTCTCGATCCCCAGGTCCCGCAGCTTGCGCGTGGCCTTGGGGCCGATGCCGTTGACCTTGGACACCGGCAGCGGCCAGATGCGCCGTTCCAGATCGCCCGGACCGATCAGCGTGATGCCGTCGGGCTTGTCCAGGTCCGAGGCGATCTTCGACAGCAGCTTGTTCGGCGAAACGCCGATCGAACAGCTCAGCCCCGTGGCCTCGCGCACCGCCCGCTTCAGGGCGCGGGCCAGTTCGGCGGATTCCCCGGGCTGATCGGTCAGGTCGATGTAGATCTCGTCGATGCTGCGGTCCTCGATGCGAGGGGCGATCGCCGCCACGGCAGCCTTGAACAGCCGGGAATAATGGCGATAGGCCGGGAAATCCACCGGCAACAGCACGGCGTCGGGCGCCAAGCGCGCGGCCTTCATCATGCCCATGGCCGAATGCACACCCAGCGCGCGGGCCTCGTAGGTGGCCGTCGTGATCACTCCGCGCCCGACGTAGTCCCGCAGCCGGGCGTATGTCCCATCCTCGCTCCGGCGGCCGCCCCCGCCGATCACCACCGGCTGGCCGCGCAGATCCGGATGGCGCAGCAATTCCACGGACGCGTAGAACGCGTCCATGTCCAGATGCGCGATACGGCGGGCGGGGGATGCGGCGGGCATGGCACGAAAAGGCGACGACCCTGCTATACTAGCCGGCCTAGAAGATGTATTTCAAATAGATCTATAACCCTGCCCTCGTCGAGGGCATTCCCCGCTTGCGAGGACCCCATGGAAGCAGCAACCCTGAAGCGTTCTTCCCAGAAAACCGCCACCCTGCGGCTGGTCGGCCTGCGCGGCCCGTCCTGCGCCGACGCGGTGGACCGGGCCCTGGCCGCCGTGCCCGGCGTCTCCGAAGTCACGGTCTCCCTGGCCGACGAAAAGGCCACCGTCACCTTCGACACCGCCCAGGTCTCCGTCCAGCGCCTGCAGGTCGCCGTCCAGGACGCCGGCTACGAGGCCCTCAAGCCCGTCCACGGCGAAGACGGCAACTGCTGCGGCGGATGCGGGGGATGAGACAGGACATGGAATAGCCCCTGCGGGCTATTCCATGCCTGTCGAATCCGAGCGGCTTGCAAGCCGCAAGGTGGAGGGATGCCGCAAGCCAAGAGCGGTCCCTGCGGACTGCCCCGTGCCGGAATTATCGGAGCCACCTGCAGGTGGCGACGTGGAGGGATGCTCCGGCTTGAGAGCCCCTACAACGCCTCGACCCGCGGATAGAATTCGGTGTTCTCGCGCTGGATCCTCCGATGCAGCGCCTTGAGCACCGTGTTGCAATCGTTTCGGAAGCCCTCCGGGTCGCCCCCGAGCGCCGACTCCGCGCCCCAGCGCTCCACGAAGCGGCCGAACCCGTCGGCCAGCGCCGTCATTTCTTCCCGGTATTCCCGCGCCAGGCGGGCGATCTGCCCATCGGGCCGCTTTTCCAGACGCGGATAGAGAATGTCGTTCTCGATCGAAAGATGCAGGGCGACCTTGGACTTCATCAGCCGGATCTCACGCGCCAGCCCCGAGGCGTTTTCCGCGACGCCGGCCGCGGCCAGTTCGCGCATTCGATGAATGATCTGCAAAATCTGGACATGCTGCTGCTTGAAGCGTTCGATATCCATGGAGCACCTGTTTTCGTGTGGGAAGGCGATCAGGGGTGTCGTCCGGTCCGTTCGCATGCGCGGGCCGGACGAGCGCACACTAGCACGGCCGCTTTTGCGGCCACCACATTTCCCACCACGACCGTAATGTCTTTGTATGCGGCAGACGGACCATGCCGCGGAGCAGCATGAAAACGCCGGAACGGCCCCGCCGGACCTGAAGCAGCACGGAACGCACAGCAAAAAAGCGGCCGGTTGAACACCGGCCGCCTTCGTCCGCATCCGCATCCGCATCCGCATCCGCATCCGCATCCGCATCCGCATCGCGGCGGAACGATCGCCTCGCGACCGTTCCGCCATGACCCCATGCGCCTGCGGGCTTACTGCACCGTCAGCTTGACGTCCACGTTGTTGCGCGTGGCGTTCGAGTAGGGGCACACCACATGCGCTTTCTGCACCAGGCCTTCCAGCGTGGCGCGATCCACGCCGGGGGCGGAGATCTTCAGTTCCACGGCGATGCCGAAACCGGTGGGGATGGGGCCGATGCCCACGGAACCGGACACCTCGGTCGCGTCGGGCAGCTTCACGCCGTCCTTGCCCGCGACCAGCTTCAGCGCGCCCAGGAAGCAGGCCGAATAGCCCGCGGCGAACAGCTGTTCGGGATTGGTGCCGTCGCCGCCGGCCCCGCCCAGTTCCTTCGGCGTGGACAGCTTGATGGCCAGGCGGCCGTCGGACGACTTGGCGCTGCCTTCGCGGCCGCCGGTGGCCGTGGCGTGGGCCGTGTAGAGAACGTTTTCGACTGTCATGCTTGGACTCCTTGTGGTGCGATTCCAGGGAGGCCGCCGGCACCACGATCGGCGACGTCCCGTGAACGGGCCGGTCAGTCCGGCGCCGCGCGGTTTTCCAGGGTTGCGGACGCGGCCAGCAAGTGCGCGCGCAGCTCTTCCAATTCGGCCTTCAGCACCCGGGCGTGGTCGGGCGAACAACCCGTGGCGCACAACACGCCTCGCGGAATATCGCCGGCACGGTGCCAGAGATCGCGCCCCGCCTGGGTCAGCGTCACCCGCACCTGGCGCTGGTCATCGGCCGCGCGATCGCGGCGCAGCAGGCCCATGGCCTGCAGGCGCTTGAGCAGCGGCGTCAGCGTGGCCGAGTCCAGGTACAGGCGTTCGCCCAATGCCGTGACCGTCGTCCCGTCGGCTTCCCACAGCACCAGCATCACCAAGTACTGCGGATAGGTCAGCCCCAGGTCCGCCAGGTGCTTCCGGTAGATCTTGCCCATCGCCAGCTGCGCCGAATACAACGCGAAGCAGAGCTGCGCATCCAGCGTCAGGCTGGCGGGCGATGTGGCGGCGAAGGATTGAGCGGGGCGATTCATGGCCTTATTTTATATAGCGCGCTATTTAATAGCAAGCTATATTCTTAGAAGGGGATCCAGGCGGTGGATATTCCAGGCAGCGAACGGGCCGCGTGCGCGAGCGGACACACATGGCCGACCCGCCAGCCGGGGCCGGGCCGCCGCACCGCCGCGCGCACCGGGCGCGCCACCGGCAAAGCGGCGATACACTGCCCCGCATACACTCGCAAGGAACTCACCATGACGGACCGTATCGACTGCGTCGTCATCGGCGCCGGCGTCGTCGGCCTGGCCGTGGCGCGCGATTGCGCGCGGGCCGGTCTGGAAACCCTGGCGCTCGAGGCCGAATCCGCCGTCGGCACCGCCACCAGCGCGCGCAACAGCGAAGTCATCCACGCCGGCCTCTACTACCCGCGAGGTTCGCTCAAGGCCCGGCTCTGCGTCCAGGGCCGCCAGGCCCTGTACGACTACTGCGCATCCCACGGCATCGCCCACCGGCGCTGCGGCAAGCTCATCGTCGCCACCCGCGACGAACAGACCGACGCCCTGCGGCGCATCGGCGCGGCCGCCGAAACCAACGGCGTGCACGACCTGCGCTGGCTGGACGCCAACCAGGCGCGGACACGCGAACACGCGCTGCGCTGCGTCGCCGCGCTGGAATCGCCGTCCACCGGCATCATCGACAGCCACGGCCTGATGCTCGCCCTGCTGGGCGATCTGGAATCCGCCGGCGGCCTGCTGGCCCTGCGATCCCCCGTCCTGTCCGGCCGGGTCCTGAGAGACGGCATCCTGCTGCGCGTCGGCGGCGACGAGTCCATGGAGCTCATCGCCCGCCACGTCGTCAACTGCGCCGGCCTGCATGCCCAGGCCGTGGCCGCCACGATCGACGGCCTGCCGTCCGCCAGCATCCCGCCCGGACGCTACGCCAAGGGCAACTACTACGCCCTGTCGGGCAAGGCGCCATTTTCCCGCCTGATCTACCCTGTCCCCGAACCCGGCGGCCTGGGCGTGCACCTGACCCTGGACCTGGGCGGACAGGCCCGCTTCGGCCCCGACGTCGAATGGATCGACGCCATCGACTACAGCGTCGATCCCGCCCGCGCCGACGGCTTCTACGCCGCCATCCGCCGCTACTGGCCCGACCTGCGCGACGGCGCCCTGCGCCCCGACTACGCCGGCATTCGTCCCAAGCTGGCCGTGCCCGCGGGCCAGGACGCCGACTTCGTCATCCAGGACGTCCGCGCGCACGGCGTCCCCGGCCTGGTCAACCTGTACGGCATCGAATCCCCGGGCCTGACCGCCTGCCTGTCCATCGCCGGCGAGGTGATGCGCCGGCTGGAAGCCCCCTGAACCAGCGCCCACCGCCCCACCCGCCCGGAAACGCCCCAGGCGGGCGTCGGCCCGGGCATCGACCGGCATGGCGCATGACACGGTGCATAATCATGGCATCGTCCTCAACCTTCACCCACAGGAACCCGAAATGATCCGCGAAATGGCCCACATCACCGTGAAACCCGGCTCCCAGCCCGACTTCGAGGCCGGCGTCCGCAAGGCGCTGCCGCTCTTTCACCGCGCCCGGGGCTGCAAACGCGTCGAGCTGCACCACATCATCGAAAAGCCCGAGCAATACGTGCTGATGGTGTATTGGGAAACGCTGGACGACCACATGGTCCATTTCCGCCAGTCGGAAGATTTCCAGGCCTGGCGCGGGCTGGTCGGCGGGTTCTTCGAAAAGGCGCCGGAAGTGGTGCACTCGGAAGTGACGATCGAGGAATAAGCGCCGCCGGCCGCAGCGGGGCGGGCATCCGGCACACCGCCTCCATCTACTTCCCGATGCAAAACCGAGAAAAAATCTCCCCCAGCAGATCATCGCTCGTAAATTCCCCCGTGATCCCGCACAGCGCCTCGTGCGCCAGGCGCAGTTCCTCGGCGAACAGGTCCAGCACCTGATCGCTGTGCGCGGCATGCCCGGCGGCGGCCTGCAGATGCCCGCGCGCCTCCTCCAGCGCATGCACGTGCCGTTCGCGCGCCAGCCAGGGGGACTCCGTCCCCGGCGTCCAGCCGGCGATAGCCAGCAGCCGGGCGCGCAACATATCCAGCCCGGCGCCCGTGTGCGCGGAAATCAGCAAGGGCGCACCATCCCCCCCCGGAACCGCGACACCCATACCCGGCTCTAGCAGATCCGCCTTGTTCCACACCCTCAGCACCGGCACGCCCGCCGGCAATCGCCGCACGATCTCCGCGTCCAGCGGGTCATCCGGATGGCGCGCATCCTGCAGGTGCAGGATCACCTGGGCGCGGGCGATCTCGGCCCAGCTGCGCTCGATGCCGATGCGCTCGACCGTATCCTCGGTCTCGCGCAGGCCGGCCGTGTCCACGATGTGCAGGGGGATGCCGTCGATATGGATCTGCTGCACGACCCGGTCGCGCGTGGTGCCGGCGATGGGGGTGACGATGGCGACGTCCTCGCCCGCCAGGGCGTTCAGCAGGCTGGACTTGCCGACGTTGGGCTGGCCCGCCAGCACCACGTGCAGGCCCTCGCGCAGCACCAGCCCCTGGCGGGCGGTGCGCAGGACGCCGTCCAGCGCGGCGGTCACGGCGGCCAGGCGCTCAGCGGCCTGGTACTTTTCCAGGAAGTCGATTTCCTCCTCGGGAAAATCCAAGGTCGCCTCGACCAGCATGCGCAACTGGACGATGCGCTCGCTCAGCGCATCGATCTCGGCGGAGAAGGCACCCGACAGGGACGCCATGGCGCTGCGCGCCGCGGCGGCGGAGCTGGCCTCGATCAGGTCCGCCACGGCTTCGGCCTGGGCCAGGTCCAGGCGGTCGTTCAGGAAGGCGCGCTGGGTGAATTCGCCCGGCTGCGCCAGGCGCAGGCCGATGTCCGCGCCCCGCGCCAGGCAGTCCTCCAGCACGCGCCGCAGCACGGCGGGGCCGCCGTGGCCCTGCAGTTCCAGCACGTCTTCTCCGGTATACGAATGCGGACCGGGAAAGAACAGCGCCAGCCCCTCGTCCATGGTCTCGCCGTGCCGATCCTTGAACGGCAGGTAATGGGCATGGCGGGGCCGCAGGGCCCGTCCGAACAGGCGCCGGGCATAGTCCGCCAGATCGGGGCCCGAAAGGCGCAGCACGCCGATTCCGCCCCGGCCGGGGGCCGTGGCGATGGCGACGATGGGGTCGGTGGAAAAGGCACTCATGCGATCACCGGAAGCGGATGTCGGTCTCTTCAAAACAAAAACGGCGCCCCGAAGAGCACCGTTCAGAAGGCAAGACGCAGTCTAGCATCAGCTCGATGCCGCGGCCGCCTTTTCCCGGTCCAGCCGCACCATGATGATGCGCTGCTGGATGATGGAAACGATGTTGTTCACGCACCAGTACAGCACCAGGCCGGCCGGGAACATGAACATCATCCCGCCGAACACCAGCGGCATGATCATCATGATCTTGGCCTGGGTCGGATCGGGCGGCGTCGGGTTCAGCTTGATCTGCAGGAACATCGTCGCCATCATGATCGCCGGCAGGATGAACCAGGGGTCGCGCACCGACAGGTCGTGGACCCACAGGATCCACGGCGCGCCGCGCATCTCCACGCTGCCCAGCAGCACCCAGTACAGCGCGATGAACACGGGGATCTGCACCACCATCGGCAGGCAGCCGCCCAGCGGATTGATCTTCTCCGTACGGTACATCTCCATCATGGCGGCGTTCAGCTTGGCCTTGTCGTCGCCGAACTTTTCCTTCAGGTGCTGCATGCGCGGAGCGACCAGCTTCATCTTCGCCATCGAGCGGTAGCTGGCGGCCGACAGCGGGTAGAACACGGCCTTGATCAGCAGCGTCAGCACCACGATGGTCCAGCCCCAGTTGCCCAGCAGCGAGTGCAGCCAGGTCATGAACTTGAACATGGGCTTGGCGATGATCGTCACCCAGCCGTAGTCCACCACCAGTTCCAGGCCCGGCGCCACGGCGCTCATCGCCCGCTGGTCCTGCGGGCCGACCCACAGGTTGGCCTCGACCGAGCGCTGGGCGCCCGGAGCGATGGTGCCGACCTGCTCGATGGTGCGGATGGCGTACAGGTTGTCCGCTAGGCGCAGCGCCTGGTTGGTGCGCACCGTGCCCTGGGGCGGCACCCAGGCGCTGGCGAAATAATGCTGCACGATGCCGATCCAGCCGTTGTCGGCCTGGTGGATGTAGCTGGCCTTGCCCTTGGCGATCTCGTCGAACTTCACCTTCTGGAACTTGTCTTCCGACGAATACACCGCCGCGCCCGTGAAGGTGCTGTAGAAGCCCGAGGTGTTCGGGGGATCGTTGCCGTCGCGCGTCAGCTGCAGGTACAGCGAAGGATCGATCGGCTGGTCGCCCAGGTTGGTGATGTCGTGGCGCACGCGGATATCGTAGCCGTCGCGCGGCACGATGAAGGTCTTGACCACCTTCACCTGGCCGGCGGTGGCCTCGAAGGCGATCTCCACCGTGTCGCCCTTGGCGACGGGCTCCGGCGTCACCAGCGAGAACGGCGTCAGGTGGGTCGGGTAGCCGCTGCCCTGCGGGGCGCCGACCACGCCGGTCTGGGCGACGTAGATGTCGCCCGGCTGGTCGTTCAGCAGGTACATCGGGGCGTCGTCGCCCTTCAGGGACTTGTAGCGCAGCAGCTCGGCCTGCACCAGCTGGGCGCCGGTGGTGTCGAAGGTCAGGTCGTAGACGTCGGTCTTGAGGTGGACCTTCTGCCCCTGGGGCTCGGTGGACGAGCCCGGCACCGTCGCGGGTGCCCCGGACTGGGCCGCGGCGGCGGCCGGCACGCCGGTGGACGGATGGCCGTCCTCGGACTTGGCGGTCTTGGACTGCTCGGCGGCGGGCGGCGTCAGGGAAAACAGCGACGGATGGCCCTGGTAGACCTGCCAGTTGTTCCACAGCAGCAGCAGCGAGAAGGAGAAGATCATCCAGAGGATGGTGCGTCGAATGTCCATTGGCGCCTGTTTATTCGTATGGGTTCGGAGCAAAAGCTCATCAGTTTAACGTAGCAATCCTGACTGCGGCCCTAAGGATGCCCTGAACAAGTCCCTGTCGGGAAACGGAATGCCGGAATCACGGACGATCCGCGCCGCGCGCGGGCGGGACCGGATCGTGGCCGCCCTGGCACCAGGGATGGCAGCGGGCGATGCGCCGCGCGCCCAGCCACAGCCCCCGCGCCACCCCGTGGGTCTCGATGGCCTCGATGGCGTAGGCCGAGCACGTGGGGGTGAAGCGGCACTGCTGGCCCACCCAGGGGCTGAGGAAGTACCGGTAGAAGCGGATCGGGGCGATGAACAGCGCGCGCATCATGACGCGATCCGCGCCAGCAGGGCGTCGGCCTCGGCCCGGACCTGGCGCTTCAGGGCGGTCAGGCCGAGAGCGGGCGGGCGGTTCACCAGCCGGAACACCAGGTCCCCGTCGGGCAGCGCGCCCCGGCGCAGGCGGAAGGCTTCGCGCAAGACCCGCTTGATGGCGTTGCGGGTCACCGCCAGGGGAGCGTGGCGCTTGGGCACCACCAAGCCCAGCCGGGCGGGGCCTTCGGCCGGCCCGCGCGGGCCGGATACCACGAACAAAGCCCCTCGGGCGATACGCCGCCCCTTCAGGGCAGCCGCGTATTCCGAGGGGCGATGCAGCCGGGCCGCCGGAGGAAAAGCGGTTGGCATGGCGATCGTTCCGGGGCCGCGCCGGGCGCGGTGCGGCCCCGCAAGGAAAATCAGACGGCCAGGCGCTTGCGGCCCTTGGCGCGGCGGGCGCTCAGGACGGCGCGGCCGGCACGGGTCTTCATGCGCACGCGAAACCCATGGGTGCGCTTGCGACGGGTAACGGAAGGCTGGAAAGTGCGTTTCATGGTGGATCCAAAAGAGCTCGGGGCAAATGGCCAGGGGCAGGCCCGGGGCGATGTCAAGACCGCCGCACGGCCGACACCCCGGGGTGAAACCGACAGGCACAATCTGCCCACGGCATCGAAAAGCCCATTATTTCATCAAATTCTCGAAGCCGTGTCAATCACTTGGACACATTCGCCCGCCCGCCAAGCCCGCGCGGCACGGTCGGGCTGTGGATAACTTCGGGCGGGAAAGGGTAGAATCGAGGTTTCGCACGATGACCCCTATGAATGAATTCTGGCAGTCCTGCGTCCAGAGACTGGAACAGGAGCTCCCCCCGCAACAGATCAACGCCTGGATCCGGCCCCTGGTGCCCCTCGACTACGACGAGGAACTCGCGGTCCTGAGGATCGGCGCGCCCAACCGCTTCAAGCTCGACTGGGTCCGCAAGAACTTCTCCACCCGCCTGGAATCGATGGCCTCCGACTGGTATTCCCAGGCGGTGCAGGTCCAGTTCGAACTGGCCGCCCCGGCCGGCCGTCCCATGGCGCCCGCCGCCCGGCCCGCGCCGACGCCGTCCGCCCCCATCCGGGCCGCCGACGCCGTGGCCGCCGCGCCGGCCGTGGCCGCGGCGCCCCAGCCCGCCCCCGTCCAGGCCGCCACCGAAGACTCCATCCAGGACCACTCCCGCCTGAACCGGGACCTGACCTTCGACAACTTCGTCATCGGCAAGGCCAACCAGCTGGCCCGCGCGGCGGCCATGCAGGTCGCCGAGAACCCCGGCGTGTCCTACAACCCGCTGTTCCTGTACGGCGGCGTCGGCCTGGGCAAGACCCACCTGATCCATGCCATCGGCAACGCCCTGCTGGCCAGCGGCGCCAGCACGCGCGTGCGCTACGTCCACGCCGACCAGTACATTTCCGACGTGGTCAAGGCCTACCACCGCCGCGCCTTCGACGACTTCAAGCGCTACTACCATTCGCTGGACCTGCTGCTGATCGACGACATCCAGTTCTTCGCCGGCAAGAACCGCACCCAGGAAGAATTCTTCTACGCCTTCGAGGCGATGGTGGCCCAGCGCAAGCAGATCATCATCACCTCGGACACCTACCCCAAGGAACTGTCGAACATCGACAACCGCCTGATCTCGCGCTTCGACTGGGGCCTGACCGTGGCGATCGAGCCGCCCGAGCTCGAAATGCGCGTCGCCATCCTGCTGCGCAAGGCCCAGGCCGAGCGCATCGTCATGCCCGAGGAAGTCGCCTTCTTCATCGCCAAGCACCTGCGCAGCAACGTGCGCGAACTCGAGGGCGCCCTGCGCAAGGTGTCGGCCTACGCCAACTTCCACGGCCGCGACGTGCTGACCGTCGAAGTCTGCAAGGAAGCCCTGAAGGACCTGCTGTCAGTCTCCAACAGCCAGATCACGGTGGAGAACATCCAGAAGACGGTGGCCGATTTCTATAAAATCAAGGTCGCCGACATGTATTCCAAGCGTCGGCCCGCGAACATCGCCCTGCCCCGTCAGATCGCCATGTACCTGGCCAAGGAACTCACCCAGAAGAGCCTGCCGGAAATCGGCGACCTGTTCGGCGGGCGCGACCACACCACCGTGCTGCACGCGGTGCGCAAGATCACCGACCTGCGCGCCAAGCAGACCGAGCTGAATCACGCACTCCACGTACTCGAGCAAACTCTCAAAGGATGACAAGAAGATGCAACTCATTCAAGCGACCCGCGATGCCGTGCTCAAACCCCTGACGATGGTGGTGGGGATCGTCGAACGGCGCAACACGCTGCCGATCCTGGCCAACGTGCTGATCCGCAAGCAGGGCAGCCAGCTCGAGTTCCTGGCCAACGACCTGGAAGTCCAGATCACCACCCGCGCGGACTTCGGCGTGGGCGACGAGGCCCAGGCCACCACCGTGGCCGCCCGCAAGCTGCTCGACATCCTGCGCGCCCTGCCCGAATCGGGCGACGTCCGGCTGTCCCTGGACGAGGCCAAGCTCACCGTCCAGGCCGGCCGCAGCCGCTTCGCCCTGCAGACCCTGGACGCGGCCGACTACCCCACGGTCACCCAGGCCGAACAATGGTCCGCGTCCTTCTCCATGCCCCAGAAGGCCCTAAAGAACCTGTTCAACCAGGTGCACTTCGCCATGGCCCAGCAGGACATCCGCTACTACCTGAACGGCCTGCTGCTGGTGCTCGAACCCGGCCGCGTGCGGGCCGTGGCCACCGACGGCCACCGGCTGGCCCACGGCGGCGTCGCCGTCGAAGGCCAGGAATCCACTCTGGACGTGATCATCCCGCGCAAGACGATCCACGAAATGCAGCGCCTGCTGTCCGACGACGAACAGGCCGCCGTACGGATCGACGTCGCCGCCGGCCAGATCCGCTTCCGCTTCGACGAAATCGAGGTCGTCTCCAAGCTGGTCGAGGGCAAGTTCCCCGACTACCGCCGCGTCATCCCCGCCGGCTACACCCGGCACTTCGACATCGCCCGCGACGTCCTCCAGGCGGCCCTGCAGCGCACCGCCATCCTGACGACCGACAAGCTCAAGGGCGTGCGCCTGCAGCTGGGCGACAACCTGCTGCGCCTGTCCTCGTCGAACGCCGAGCAGGAAGAGGCCCGCGAAGAACTCGAAGTCGACTACGCCCAGGAATCCCTGGACGTCGCCTTCAACGTCAGCTACCTGCTCGACGTGCTGTCCAACATCAAGACCGACTCCGTGCGCTGGTCCGTCCAGCCCGACGCCAACGCCTCCGTGCTGATCACGCTGCCCAACGACGAGGAATTCAAGTACGTCGTCATGCCGATGCGCATCTGAGCGCCCTCCGGGCGCCCGCTCCGCCGACGGACTCAACCACAGGATTTTCATGTCAGACCTCACCTCCCAGAACACCGCGGCCGCCGGCTACGGCGCCGATTCGATCAAGATGCTCAAGGGCCTGGAAGCCGTGCGCAAGCGGCCCGGCATGTACATCGGCGACACGTCCGACGGCACCGGCCTGCACCACATGGTCTTCGAGGTCGTGGACAACGCCATCGACGAGGCGCTGGCGGGCTACTGCGACGACATCGTCGTCACGATCCACGCCGACAACAGCATCTCGGTCACGGACAACGGCCGCGGCATCCCCACCGCCATCCACAAGGACGACGAGCAGCACCGCAGCGCGGCGGAAATCGTCATGACCGAACTGCACGCCGGCGGCAAGTTCGACCAGAACTCCTACAAGGTCTCCGGCGGCCTGCACGGCGTGGGCGTGTCCTGCGTCAACGCCCTGTCCGAATGGCTGCGCCTGACGATCTGGCGCAACGGCGAAGAGCACCAGATGGAATTCCGGCGCGGCGAACGGGTCGCCCCGCTGGCCGTCACCGGGCCGACCGAGCGCACCGGCACCCGGGTCCAGTATCTGGCCGACGCCGAGATCTTCAACAACATCGACTACACCTACGAAATCCTGGCGCGGCGCCTGCGCGAGCTGTCCTTCCTGAACAACGGCGTGAAGATCCGCCTAGTGGACGAGCGTACCGGCCAGGACGAGAACCTGGCCTTCCTGGGCGGGGTCAAGGGCTTCGTCCAGTACATCAACCGCGCCAAGACCGTCCTGCACGACAACGTCTTCGCCGTGACTACCGAATCCGAAGCGGGCGGCGTGCGCGTCAGCGTCGAAGTCGCCATGCAATGGAACGACAGCTACGCCGAGACCGTGCTGTGCTTCACCAACAACATTCCGCAGCGCGACGGCGGCACCCACCTGACCGGCCTGCGCGCCGCCATGACCCGGGTGCTGAACAAGTACATCACCGACAACGAGCTGGCCAAGAAGGCCAAGGTCGACACCACCGGCGACGACATGCGCGAAGGCCTGGCCTGCGTGCTCTCGGTCAAGGTGCCCGAGCCCAAGTTCAGCAGCCAGACCAAGGACAAGCTCGTTTCCAGCGAAGTCCGCCCCGCGGTCGAGGAAGCCGTCAGCCGCACCCTGGAAACCTGGCTGCTCGAGAATCCCAACGACGCCCGCGCCCTGTGCGCCAAGATCGTCGAGGCCGCGCGCGCCCGCGAGGCCGCCCGCAAGGCCCGCGAAATGACCCGCCGCAAGAGCGTCCTGGAAGGCGCGGGCCTGCCCGGCAAGCTGGCCGACTGCCAGGAAAAGGACCCCGCCCTGTGCGAACTCTACATCGTGGAGGGCGACTCGGCCGGCGGTTCCGCCAAGCAAGGCCGCGACCGCAAGTTCCAGGCCATCCTGCCGCTGCGCGGCAAGGTCCTGAACGTCGAAAAGGCGCGTTTCGACCGTCTGCTGTCCAGCGAGCAGATCACCACCCTGATCACCGCCCTGGGCACCAGCATCGGGCCCGACTTCAACATCGACAAGCTGCGCTACCACCGCATCATCATCATGACCGACGCGGACGTGGACGGCGCCCACATCCGCACCCTGCTGCTGACCCTGCTCTACCGCCAGATGCCGGCGCTGATCGAGCGCGGCTACGTCTACATCGCCCAGCCGCCGCTCTACAAGGTCAAGGTCGGCCGCGAGGAACGCTACCTGAAGGACGACGCCGAGGAAGCCCAGTTCATGCTGCAGCTGGCGCTCAAGGACACGGAACTCACGCCCCGCGCCGGCGCCACGCCGATCGCCGGCGACGCCCTGATGGACCTGGCCCGCCAATACGTCACCGCCGACTCGGTCATCGCCCGCCTGGCGCGCACGCTGGACGCCGAGGCCCTGTCGGCCATGGCCGAGGGCGTGCAGCTCAGCCTGGTGGACGAGGCCGCCGCCCGCGCCAGCGCCGCCGCGCTGGAACAGGCCCTGCGCGACCCGGCCGATCCCCACGGCGTCCACGTGGAAGCCCAGTACGACGAGATCGAGGAAGCCTGGCGCCTGGCGGTCATCCGCCCGCACTTCGGCAACCTGCGCGTCAGCGTGTTCGACCGCCATTTCGTGCGCGGCGGCGACTACGCCGTCCTGGCGCGCGCCGCCAGGACCTTCCTGGGCCTGATGGGCGAAGGCGCCGTCGTGCGCCGAGGCGCCGGCGACAAGCTCAAGGAAAAGCCCGTCTCCGACTTCCGCGAAGTCATGCAATGGCTGCGCGCCGAGGCCGAACGCGGCATCAGCAAGCAGCGCTACAAGGGCCTGGGCGAAATGAACCCAGAACAGCTCTGGGAAACCACCATGGACCCGGCCGTACGCCGCCTGCTGCGCGTGCAGATCGAGGACGCCATCGCCGCCGACGAGATCTTCGTCACCCTGATGGGCGACAACGTCGAACCGCGCCGCGCCTTCATCGAGACCCACGCCCTGCAGGCGGGGAACATCGACGTGTAAAGCCCCATCCGGCCCACACGGGACGCGGGAAGACGGCGTCCCGAAACCAGATGAATCCTCGTCCGGTTTCGGGGCGCTTTCCATTCACAAATCGCAACCTATCTCCTTGAATCCTTGGTATTTGGCTCACACTCCGTCACTAAACTGGGTCCAGGTGTCAAACCATCAGGAATTCAGCGAGGTCGGATCATGAAGGCCATTCGGAACACATCGAAACACCGCATGGCGGCCCGCCTGCGCACCCTGTCGTTCGCTCTGGCCGCCGGCCTGGCGGCCGCCCCGCTGCTGATGCTGCCGGGGTCCGCAACAGCAGCCGTCAGCGTCGGCGTGGCGATCACCCTGGCCCCGCCGCCCCTGCCGGACGTGGTCCAGCCCGTCGCACCCGGCCCCGGCTACATCTGGACCCCGGGCTACTGGGCCTGGGGTCCGAACGGCTACTACTGGATCGACGGCGCATGGCTCGTCCCGCCCGCCGTCGGGCTGTTGTGGACCCCCGGATGGTGGGGCTGGTCCGACGGCTACTACCGCTGGCACAAAGGCTACTGGGGGCCGCAGGTCGGCTTCTACGGCGGCATCGACTACGGATTCGGCTATTTCGGCGTCGGCTACGTCGGCGGCCACTGGCGCGGCAGGGATTTCTACTACAACCGGGCCGTCACGAACGTCAACATCACCCACGTCCACAACGTCTACGTGGACAAGACGGTGATCCACAACGCCCCCCCGGACCGGCGCCACGTCAGCTACAACGGCGGCCAGGGCGGCATGCCGTCCCGGCCGACGCCCGAGCAGCGCACCTACGCGCGCCAGCCGCATCCGGCCAATGCGCCGGGACAGCATGAACCGGACAGGAACGCGCCCGCGCATGCCGGCGGTCCCGGCCCGGGCGCAACCCACCGTCCCGACGGATCGCGTCCGCCTTCCACGCCAGGCCGCCAGGAAACGCACGCGCCACGCCAACCACCGGGATCCTCCTGGCAGGCAGGTCCCGGTCCGGCCGCTCGGCCGGACCAGACCCGGGGAGAATTCCGCGAACGGCCGCAGGACCAGGTCCGGGCGGCGGGCCGTCCCGAAGCGGGGCGCCCGGATGCCGGTCCCGGCCAATGGCGCCGCGCCCAGGATGAGGGGCCTCGCGCCGAGGCCCGGGGCCGCGAAGACCGCGGCCGCCACGGACAGGGCGGGCCGGGGCGGGAAGAGCGCCACCGCTGATATGATGCCCGCATCATGATCCTGCGCACGCTGAATACCGCCGACCTGCCCGGCCTGGACGCCATCCAGACCCGCTGCTACGCCCCGTCCATGCTCGAATCGGCGGCCGTCTTCGCCGGCCGCCTGCGGGCCGTCCCGGACTGGATCTGGGGCATCCAGGACGACGAAGGCCTGTGCGCCTACCTGTTCACCTATCCGACGCGCCTGGGCCACCTGTCGCCCCTGAACGGCGACTTCCACCCGGCCCCCGACGGCGACACCCTGTACCTGCACGACCTGGCCATCCATCCCCGGGCGCGCGGCCGCGGATTGGCGCAGCGGCTGATCCGGCACGCCTGGGCCCGGGCCCGGACGGCCGGACTGCGGCACTCGGCGCTGATCTCGGTCCAGGATTCCGAACGCTTCTGGTCCGCGCACGGCTACCGTACCCGCATGGACCTGGACGACCGCCAGCGCGCCTGCCTGGCCGGCTACGAACAGCCGGCCCGCTACATGACGCGCGCGCTCGGCTGAAACCGGGCTTTCCGGATGCCGGCGCCGGACGATCGCCGGACGCTCGAAAAGCGGATGAAACCCGCTCCGTATCAGGCGCCCGTCGAGCGGCGCGCCACCAGGGCCGGCGCCGGAATGCCGACCGGCGGGTCCTGGGTCTCGTGTCCCAGCATCCGCAAGAGCCGCTGCACCGCGGCATGCGACACGGCGTCCAGATGCAGGTCCACGGCCGTCAGGGGCGGCTGGCACGTCCGGGCCCGCACGCCGTCGTGGCGGGTGGCCAGCAACAGGTCCTCGGGAACCCGCAGCCCGGCCTCGCCGATGGCGCGCAGGGCGCCGCTGGCGAAAGTATCGATCGGAATGCATAGCGCATCCAGCCGCGGATGCCCGGCCAGCAGCCGCGCGGCGGCCTGACGGCCGGCCTCCTCGCCTTCTTCCTCGGCCGCCAGGGCCACCACGGGCGCGAAGCCATGGGCCTCGGCCATCGCCAGGTAGCACTCGTGAAAGCTGCGCTGGGACGCCCGGCCGCTGGCTCCGAGGATCAGCCCCGGCCGCCGCGCGCCCGATTCGAGCAGATGCCGCAGCAGCAGGTCCGCCGCCGCCGCATGCCGCAGATCGATGTTGTCCGGTCCGGGCTCGCCGCCGACGGTGACGCAGGGCACCGCCTGCTCGTCCAGTTCGCGGGCGATCGGATCGTCCGGCGCGGGCTCGAGCAGGATGGCGCCATCGATGTCCATCAAGGCCAGGGGATCGCACTGGTCCATGGGCGGCGCGAGCAGGAGCACATAGCCGCTCAGCAAGGCTTTCCTGGCCAGGCCCATCGCCAGTTCGGTGAAGAACCCCAGCTGGGATTCCCCGGCCGAGACCGCGGCCGGCATGGAAGACAGCAGGGCGATCGCATGGGACCGGCCGGTCCGCAGGCGCTGGGCGCGCACGCTGGGGCGGTATTTCAGGCGGGCCGCCACGTCCTTGACGTGCTGGCGGGTGCGGGGATCCACCTGGCCGATCCCGTTCAGGGAATGGGAGACGGTCGTAGGCGACAGGCCCGCTTCGCGGGCGACGTCGGCGATGGTGACTCGTTTGTGCGTGCGATGGTCGTTTGTCACGGCGAAAAAGGGATTCAGGCCTGCAGGATCACCACGATTCCGGAAATACAGGAAAAGCTCAGGACGAGATAGCGCAGCAAGGGGCCATCGAGCCGGTGATGCACGAATTTGCTCGCATACGATCCTAGCACCAAAAACGGCAGCATCCGCGCCGAAGCCAGCAGGGAATCGGCGCCGACCTTGCCGCCGATCGCCAGGACGACCAGGGAGATGACTTCGCCCACCAGGAAGCACAGGGCAACGGTCGAACGCAGGACGGCGCCGCTCTTGTGCTGGTAGGCCAGTGCCAGCGGCGGCCCTCCCACGCCGGTCGAGGTCTCGGTCACTCCCGTGATCAGCCCGACCAGGCCCAGGCCCTTCCTGCCCAGTTCGAAGGAAGGCGACAGCAGCGCCACCACGGCGGCGACCAGGGTGGACCAGCCGATCAGCAGGGAAAGCTGATGCAGGTTGACCACCAGCAGGATCCACAACCCCAGGAAAGTGCCGGCGAACCGGCCGATGCTGATCAGCTTCACCCCGCGCCAATCGATCGCGGCGCGCTCGCGCCAGCCCACGTAGGCATTCAGCGGAATCATCAGGACCAGCAGCAGGACCGGGATCAGTCCGGGTTCAAACAGGGTCACGATGGGCGCCGCCAGCATGGCGAACCCCATGCCGCTGCAGCCCTGTGCGAAGGCCGAGACGAACACGGCCAGCCCGATCAGGAGGAAGGCGGTCGTGCTCATGGGCGGCGGGCCCTCCACTGGACGCGATGTTCGCTGGCGAAGGGGTCCACGCGCCGGACCGGCGCGTTCGCCACGATGCGTTCCGACAAGGCTCGGGCCCGGTCCATCAGCGCCTCGCCGTCCCAGTCCACGGGCATGCCGCTGTCGAGCCGCAGGCGGCCCTGCACGATCACGGACTCGATCTGGTCCCGGTTCGCCAGCCGCACCAGCTCCCATTCCAGGTCCCAGGAAGGCGCCAGCTCGGGGACGTCCAGCCTCACGACCAGCAGGTCGGCGAAGGCGCCCGGAACGATTTCACCGACTTTTCCGGCCAGGCCGACGGCATCCGCCCCGCCGCGCAGTCCCATGTCCAGCCAGCGCCAGCCGCCGCCTGAGGAAGAATCTCCGCTCGCCATGGCGGTCGTCAGGCGCTGCGCGGTCTCCGCGGCGTCCAGCAGCCGGAAGGCGTCGCTGCGCGTGCCGTCAGTCCCAAGCCCCAGGCGCACGCCCAGTTCGCTCAGCAGCAGGGCCGGAGCGACCGCGTTACCCTTCCAAGCGCTGGCCACCGGGTTGTAGCTGACGGCGGCGCCGCTGTCGCGCAGCAGCGTGATTTCGTCCGGCGTCAGCAGGGTGGCGTGCGCGGCCAGGAGTTCGGGGCCGATGGCGCCCAGACGGCCCAGGCGCTGCAGGGGCCGCAGTCCCGTGGCGACCAGTGAACGCTCGACGGCCGCCAGATGTTCGTTCAAATGTGTCTGGAAAGGCACGCGGGCCTCGCGGGACAACCGTGTGACCGCCACCAGGACTTCGTCGCTGGCGGCCTCGGGAATGGAGATCGCCAGCGACGGATGGATCAGCGCATGCCGATCCCATCGGGTCAGGTGATGCTGCGCCAGTTGCAGGATCTGCGGCTTCGTGGCGACGGCCTGGCCGCCCTGCAGGTCGTTGCAGATGGCACCCAGCACGCACCGCAGGCCCACCTCGGCGACCGCGCCGGCCACGATTTCCATGCCGACCGTGGCGCGGGTGCCCGCGTCGGCCACCGTGGTGAATCCGCCGCGCAGGGATTCCCAGGCGGCCAGGCGGGTGGCGACGTCGATGGCCTCGGCGTCCATGTGCTGCTCCATCGGCACCCAGACGCGCCTGAAAATTTCCGAGGGTTCGCCGAACACCAGCGACTTGCCGAATGTCTGCGTGACGTGGTGGTGCGCATCGACGAATCCCGGCATCAGCAACCGCCGCGACAAGGAAACGGCGGGCAGGGCTTCGGCGGAAAACCGCTCCACCGGCCCGACGTCCGTGATCACCCCCTTCTCGACGCGCACCCCCAGGCCGGAACGCACGCCATCGGGCAGTAGGACCTTGTCGGGCACCAGCAGGACGGCCCGTTCGTGCATGTCCCTCAGTATGTTCATCCAGATATCCTCGATGGCGATCCGGGATGGCACGAGCCGCGGAATGCTTCCCGCAGTTCATGATCCATGATTCCAAAATCGATTTGTGTCGTGGAATTCTACTCGCCAAACCAACTGGCGGCAATCCGCGGCCTCGCGGGCGGCCGCCACGCCGGAGCATGCGGATGAACACGCGCCCCGGCGGCGCGGAAACGGCTTCGCCCATCCGTCCCCCGGCCCGGGAAAACCCGGTGTTGACAGGATTTCCAGCAAGCCGGAGCATTTACATAAATCGATTTGGGAAACATAAATACAAAACCCAAACCGTTTTGGAACCAGACAACCCATACGCAGAGGCCAGCAATGGAGACAACCCATCCTCACCACGACGGCTCGCCGGCGCAAGAAGTCCACCCAGTGGATCAGATACGCCCCGTCGGCAAGCTGTTCCTGTTCGCCATCCAGCACATCCTGGTGATGGTCGCGGCGCCCGTTTCGTCCGTCTTCCTGATCGCCAAGGCCCTGAACCTGTCCGAAGCGCTTTCCTCGGCCCTGCTGTCCAGCGTCTTCGTATTCTGCGGCCTGGGATCGATCCTGCAGTCCGTCGGCGTCGGCAGGATCGGCGTCCGGCTGCCGTTCATCATGCTGCCCGGCGGAGCCGCCACCATCCTGTTCATCTCGATCGCCCAGGGCACCGACCTGCAGACGGCGGCCGGCGCCGTCATCCTGACCGGCATCTTCTACATCCTCGCGGTCACCCTCTTCGTCCGCATCCTGAAGTACTTCCCGCCGCTGGTCATCGGAACCATGGTCGTGGTCATCGGCATCAGCCTGGTCAAGGTGACGGGCCTGCTGTTCACCGGAAGACCCGGCACCGAGCACTTCGGCGATCCGCGGCAGCTCCTGCTGGCGCTGGTCACCATCGTGCTGACGGTCCTGTGCTTCAGGTTCCTGCGCGGCTTCCTGCGCCAGCTCTCCGTGGCCCTGGGCCTGGTGGGCGGCACTCTCTTCGCCATGGCGCTGGGCGAAACCCATTTCATCTCATTGATCGCGGGACCGGTCATCAGCACCCCGGCCCTGTTCCCCTTCGGCATGCCGCATCTGGACCTCGTGGCCGCCATCCCGATGCTGGTCTGGAGCCTGGCCTCCATGGCGGAAGCCACCGGGCAGACAGTGATCAACGGGGAAATCGTCGGCCGCGAAGTGGACCCGCCCCGGGACGTGCCGCGCGTCATCCGTTCCGACGGCATCATTTCCATCATCGGCGGCCTGTTCGGCACGCCCGTCATGGTGACCAGCGGCGAGAACATCGGCATCGTCCGCGCCAGCGGCGTGCGTAGCCGCTATGTCACGGCGGTCGCCGGCGCGCTGCTCATCGTGATCGGTTTCACGCCGCTGGCGCGGATGCTGAACGGCATTCCGCCCGCCGTCGTCGGCGGCACGGCCGTCGTCGTGTTCGCCATCATCAGCGTGCTCGGCATCCAGATGCTGGCCCGGGTCGACTTCACGCGCACCGGAAACCTGGTCACCTGCACGCTGGCCCTGGCCCTGGGACTGCTGCCCGTGCTGATTCCAGGCATGTACCACAGCCTGCCCGCCAACGTGCAGACGATCTTCGGCAGCGGCGTGGCCATGAGCGCGCTGGTCGCCGTTCTGCTCAACCTGCTGTTCCACCACTGCGGGGGAAAACGGGATTGCGACGACCCCGCCGAAAAGCCGGACGCGCGTCCCCAGGCCCGGCCCGCCAACTACCGGATCTGAAACCCGCGCGAAAAATCGCCGGCTCGGGTCCGGGCCTGCCGGCGGCCTCGCTCTTGGCCGGGCTCAGGCCGGCTCGTCGCCCGTCTGCTGGATCAGAAGCACCGGCCGCCGCGTCATGGCCAGCACCCGGCCCGCGACCGACCCGATCACCGCGTCCAGCAGCACGCCGCGGCCGTGCGCCCCCATCACGATCATGTGGGCGTCGACTTCGTCGGCATAGTGCGTGATTTCCTGGGGAGCGAAGCCGATCCGGGACTCGGTCGCATACGGCACGCCCGCCTGGCGCAGGACGTCGGCCGTGGGATCCAGGACCTTGGCGGACTCCTCGTCATACCAGCTCTGGACAGCCGCGTCATCGACGTAACGGCTCACCCGGGCGGGCAAGGCGGCCATCACATGCAGGATCCGCACGACCCCGCCATCGGGCAGCAGCCCGGATTGCGCAATGTAGCGCGCCGCCTGAAGACTGTACGCGGAGCCGTCCGTCGCCAGCACGATGTCCTTAGCCATAGGGCCTCCTGTCATCAATGTACGGACGCATGCGCGCCCACTCATAATCTACCGTGTGCCCGGGTCCCGAAGACCGGCCGGCCGGAAGAAACCTTGAACTGACTCAATCAAACGCATCCATTGTCCCGATCCTCGTACCGAAGGACAATAGGACAATGAACCCGACCCTACTCCACACCCTGGACGCCCAGCCCCTGGCCGTCATCGGCGACATCCACGGCGAGATCCAGGCGCTGGATGCCTTGCTGGACCAATTGCGCCAACGCCCCGAGACACGGGACCGCCTGATGGTATTCATCGGCGACCTGTGCGACCGCGGCCCGGACAGCGTGGGCGTCATTCGCCGGGTACGGGAACTCGTGGACCAGGGGCGCGCGCTCGCCATCCTGGGCAACCACGAAATCAACCTGCTGGCCAACGACGCGAAGGACGGTTCCGGCTGGTTCTTCGATAGCCGGGAAGCCTCCGATACCCCTTTCTACGCGCCGTTTTCCCGCGCCTCGGCCCGGGAACGGCCGGAAATCCGCGATTTCCTGCGCAACCTGCCCCTGGCGATCCGCATGCCGGGACTGCGCATCGTGCACGCGGCCTGGGATCCCGCTTCCATCCAGGCCATCGCCGACTTTCCCCGCGGCTGCATCCTGGAACTGATCCACGAACAGGAATTGAATCTCATCCGGGCGGCCGGCGCCGACGACCTCCATGCCCGCTACCGCGCGGAACTCGACCGCTGGGGCAAGCAGCTCGAGGATCCCGACGATCCTCCCCCCTACCTGGACGCCGTGGCGGATTTCGAAGCGCTCGAACAGCGCCTCAACCCCATCAAGCGCCTGACTTCCGGCATCGAAGCCCGCAGCCCGCAGCCCTTCTTTTCGGGCAACCGCTGGCGCTATTCCGACCGTACGGCCTGGTGGAACGAGGACGACGATCCCACCCCCGTGCTGATCGGGCACTACTGGCGCCTGTTCGAATCCCCGGACCGGGGCGCGGGCTGGCGATACGGCCGCCTGTTCGAAGGCGTCGCTCCCGCAGCCTGGCATGGGCGGCACCGGCAGGCGTTCTGCATCGACTACTCCGCCGGCGCCCGCTGGCGATCCAGGAAATCCACCGATACGGGCAAGGAAAGCCGCTATCGCCTGGCCGCCATGCTCTGGCCGGAACGCACCCTGCTGTTCGACGACGGCGCCCTGATTCCCACGGTCGACGGGCCTTCATCCCCCTGATTTCCGGGTAACCGCCTTGTGGATAAGTCCAGAGGCGGCTTCATGTGTCTATCCTGTCGACAAGTTGTTCATAAGCGGCACAGTTTTCCCGGTCCCGAAAACCATCCCCAAAGCATGCCTCGGCCGCGCACAGGAACACCCACAAGGAAAATCACCATAATCCTTTGATTTTTAACGGATTTAAATGTTTTCCGAGTTATCCACAGACTCCCATCATTCCTACCGGTTTTATATAAAAGAAAAGAGAAAAACATAAAGACTCATCCAGCCACCCAGGTGTTCAAACCCCGCAGACGTTCCAGCGCCTGGTCCAGGGTGGCGTCCAGCTTGGCGAAACACAGGCGCAACAAACCGTGGTTGGATTCGGGCCGATTCGGGTCGGCATAGAAGGCCGACACCGGAATGCTGGCGACGCCGATTTCCCGGGTCACGCGGACGGACAGTTCCTTTTCCAGTCCGGAACCCAACGCGGCGGTATCCACCAGCAGAAAGAACGTGCCTTCCGAATGCAGCGGACGAAGCAAGGTTTCCTTCAGGCCGGAAAGCAACCGGTCCCGTTTTTTCTGGTAAAAGCCCGACAGTTCCGACAGCGTGTCCGACTCCCTCAGGTACCGGGCGATGCCCGCCTGCATGGGCGTACTGACGGAAAAAACGGTGAACTGGTGTACCTTGCGGGTTTCCGCCATCACCGGTTCCGGAGCGCAGCAGTAGCCGATCTTCCAGCCGGTGGCATGGAAAGTCTTGCCGAAGGACGACACCAGAACGGTGCGATCCGCCAGCAAGGGGCGCGAGACGGGGCTCAGGTGCGTGAATCCGTCAAACACAATGTGTTCGTAGGCTTCATCCGACAACAGCAGGATCGGATGCCTGGAAACAATGGCCTCCAGGGCATCCAGGTCTTCGGGCTTCAGTGTCAGTCCGGTCGGATTGTGGGGAAAGTTCAGGACCAGCATCCGTGTTTTCGCCGTGATGGCGGATTCGATCCGGTTCCAGTCGACGCGAAACATCGGGTCGTCCGTTTCCGGCGGGCGCATGGGAACGCGCACCGCTTCGGCGCCCGCCAGCCGGATCGAAGGCGCGTACAAATCGTAGGCCGGGTCGATCAGGAGGACTTCGTCTCCCGGGTGCGTCAATGCCAACAAGCTGCTCATCAGCGCTTCCGTCGCACCGGAAGTGACCGTGATTTCGGATTCCGTCGAGTAGATCCGTCCGTGCTGCGCCTGGACCTTGGATGCGATGGCTTCCCGAAGCTGGGGCAAGCCGGCCATGGGGGCGTACTGGTTGTGTCCCTGCGACATGGCTTCGCTGACAGCCTGGATCAGGGGGCCGGGCGGTGGATAGTCCGGGAAGCCCTGCCCCAGGTTGATGGCCTGGCATTGCAATGCCAGCGCACTCATCTCGGTGAAAATGGTGCTGCCGATGTCGGGCAGCTTGGATGGCAGCGTGTTCAGCATATGTGATCCGGATGATGGATTTGTGTTGGTTTTACGACGCGTTTTTAAGCACGGCGGCTTGAGTTGCGGATACAATCGCGCCTAAGGGAAAACTATGATTTGACTTTTCATGTTGCGTAGTTATGCTCCCTGTTGCAATGCAATCTAGCAGTACGCACGTCTCGCACACGGCATGCCTTGTTGCTATCCGCACTCCGGCACGATCTGTTTCGTTTCAGCGTTCTTGATTCATTGTTTTCATTCATTCATTTAGGACGTTTCAGATCATGGCTCAAACGGGCAAAGTCAAATGGTTCAACGCTGAGAAGGGCTTCGGCTTCATCACGCCGGACGCCGGTGGCACCGATGTGTTCGCGCACTTCTCCGCCATCGAAGGTCGCGGCTATCGCAGCCTGAACGAAGGCCAGGCCGTGCAGTACGAAGTCAAGGATGGCCCCAAGGGTCCCCAGGCTGCTGAAATCCGCCCGCTGTAATCAGCCGCGCGGTTTTCTCGAAAGGCACTCTTCGGAGTGCCTTTTTCATTCTGGCCCGGGGTTTTCCAGCCAAGGAAACTTGTACCCCTCTTGTCCAGGGCTTGTCCACAGCTTTGTTCACATTGGGTATGTGCTTATATCTTGGACAATGTTCCACGTGGAACATCGGTGTACATTCATTGTTTTGGGTATTGTTTGATTGTTGGTGGGCGGCGGTCCGTCAATGCGGATGAGTTTGACCTGCTTGACGATTGCCATGTCTTGAATGCCCTGATGGGATCAAGAATCCGGTGCAAGATTTCTATAAGCATGGTTATTCTTGGCTTGAAGCATCAAGGAATCTTTGAACAAGTTCTCGCGCCGCGTGCACCTGTGGACTCGGGCGGTCTACCCTGTTGTTGATTCACGTCGCGGTCTGCAGGCCGCTTCGATTTACTGAGTATGGTTATTGTCCGCAGGGTCTGCCCATGGGCCCATCCTGCAATAACATTGGCTATTGCTATAGTTCGCGTCTTGAATGCTATCAAGATCCGTAGTGCCCGCTTGCCGCTCGACTTGTCCAAAGGTTTCCTGACTGGAATTCAAGGAGTATTTTTCTGCTCTGAAATCAGCTTGCCAGAATGTTCCACGTGGAACATACCTAAACTCTGTTTCACGTGGAACATTTCCCCGAAGGCGCACGAAGTATAATTTCGTGAACCTCTCAGTTTCTCCCTATGAATTACTCTGAAGAATTCGACGTCCTCGTGATCGGTGGTGGTCATGCCGGGGCCGAGGCCGCATTGGCCGCGGCCCGTATGGGTGCGTCCACGCTTTTGTTGACCCACAACATGGATACCCTGGGGCAGATGTCCTGCAATCCTTCCATTGGGGGTATCGGCAAGGGACACCTGGTAAAGGAAGTCGATGCCTTGGGGGGCGCCATGGCCTGGGCTACGGATCAGGCAGGTATTCAATTCAGGATATTGAATCGTTCCAAGGGGCCCGCGGTGAGGGCGACTCGCGCACAGGCGGATCGGTCCCTGTATCGCCGCGCCATCCGGATGATCCTGCAGGAGCAGAAAAACCTGATGATTTTCCAGCAGGCGGTGGACGATCTGATCCTTGAAGGGGATCGCGTCGTAGGGGCTCGAACCCAGATCGGACTGGTGTTTCGTGCGCGGGCCGTGGTCCTGACGGCGGGCACGTTCCTGAACGGGCTCATGCACGTCGGGCTGTCTCATTACGCGGCGGGCCGCGCGGGTGATCCGCCGGCAACCAGCCTGGGGCAGCGGCTCAAGGAACTGAAGTTGCCCCAGGGGCGCCTGAAGACCGGCACGCCGCCGCGCATCGATGCAAACACCATCGATTTTTCCAGGACGGAGGTCCAGCCAGGGGATACGGATCCGGTGCCGGTATTTTCCTTCCTGGGCCGGGCCGACATGCATCCGGAACAGGTGCCGTGCTGGATCACGCACACCAATGAGCGGTCCCACGAGATTGTGCGTTCCGGCCTGGATCGTTCACCCATGTATAGCGATCAGGGAACGATCGAAGGAATCGGTCCGCGATACTGTCCCTCGATCGAGGACAAGATCCATCGCTTTGCCGACAAGACCAGCCATCAGGTGTTCCTGGAGCCTGAAGGGGAATCCTCTCGTGAAATCTATCCGAACGGGATTTCCACCAGCCTTCCGTTCGATATCCAGTTCGCCCTGGTCCGCAGTTTGCCCGGTCTGGAAAATGCCCGCATCATGCGGCCCGGCTATGCGATCGAATACGATTACTTCGATCCCAGGCATTTGCATTCCTGGCTGGAAACCCGGTCGATCCGGGGCCTGTTCTTCGCTGGCCAGATCAACGGCACCACGGGTTACGAGGAAGCTGCCGCCCAGGGGCTGCTGGCGGGCGCCAACGCGGCCTTGCAGGCGATGGGCCGCGAACCCTGGACGCTGGATCGCAGCCAGGCCTATCTGGGCGTATTGGTGGATGATCTTGTAACAAGAGGTGTTACTGAACCTTACAGAATGTTTACTTCGCGGGCGGAGTATCGCCTCAGCCTGCGCGAGGACAACGCCGACCTGCGCCTGACGGAAATGGGGCGGACGCTGGGCCTGGTGGACGATGTGCGCTGGGATGCCTTTTGCCGCAAGCGCGACGCCGTCGAGGCCGAAGTCCAGCGCTTGCGGGAAACCCGCGTCAATCCGGCGGTGCTGGACGCCCATGCCCGCGAGCGCCTGGCCCTGCGGCGGCTGGATCGCCATCCCAGCCTGCTGGATCTACTGCGCCGTCCCGACGTCGAATACGACGCCCTGATGGCCCTGCGGGACGAGCAGGGGGCCTTGCTGGCGGGCCCGGGGCTGCAAGATCCCGTGCAGGCCGAGCAGGTCGGCATCCAGGCCAAGTATGCCGGCTATGTGGACCGCCAGCGCGACGAGATCGAACGCCAGAAGGCCCAGGCGGACCAGGCCGTGCCGGACGACTTCGACTATGCCTCCGTCGCCGGCCTGTCGACCGAAGTGCGCCAGCGCCTGGAAACCGCCCGCCCCGCCACCGTCGGCCAGGCGGCGCGGATTTCCGGCGTCACGCCGGCGGCGGTGTCCCTGCTGCTGGTCCACCTGAAGCGGCACGCCCGCGGGCGCCAGGCGGCATGACCGATATTCCTTTTCCCGAATTCCAGGAACGCCTGGAAAAAGCCCTGGACGCCCTGGGGATGCGGGCCGACCACGTCCGCATTCCCGCGCTGCTGGGCTACCTGCAGCAGTTGCGCCATTGGAACAAGGCCTACAACCTGACCGCCGTCCGCGACCCCGCAAAGATGCTGGTGCAGCACGTGTTCGACAGCCTGGCCATCGTGCCCGAGTTGCGGGCCCGCTGGCCGCGCCGGGACCTGCGCGTCGCGGACATGGGGTCGGGCGCCGGTTTACCGGGTATCATTCTGGCCATCTGCCAGCCGGAATGGTCCGTCGTCTGCGTGGATGCCGTGGGCAAGAAGACCGCGTTCATCCGCCAGGCGGCCGGCGTTCTGGGGTTGAAGAATGTGCGCGCGGAACATGGCCGCATCGAAGCCATGGACAGCCTGCGGGCGGATCTCGTGATTTCGCGCGCCTTCGCCTCGCTGTCGGATTTCGTGCGCGTCGCCGCGCACCATCGCGCCCCGGGCGGCACGATGCTGGCCATGAAAGGCCTGGATCCCGTGGCCGAACGGGCCGCCCTGGAAGCCGACACGGGCTGGTTCGTGAAAAGCGCCGTTGAACTGAGCGTGCCGGAAATGGATGCGCGCCGCTGTCTGCTGGAACTCGATTCAAGTCCCGAAGGAACCCCATGACCGCCGATCGTCCGAAATCCGCCCGCGTGTTCTGCATCGCCAACCAGAAGGGCGGCGTGGGCAAGACCACCACGGCCATCAACCTGGCCGCGTCGCTGGCCCTGCACGGACAGCGCGTCCTGCTGGTCGATCTGGACCCCCAGGGCAACGCCACCATGGGCAGCGGCATCGACAAGAACGCGGCTTCCGTCAACCTGTACCAGGTGCTGATCGGCGAGGCCGACGTCGCCCGGGCCCGCATCCGTTCCGAGAGCGGTGGCTACGACGTGCTGCCCTCGAACCGGGAACTGTCCGGCGCCGAGATCGACCTGGTGCAGATGGACGACCGCGAGATGCAGCTGAAGCAGGCCCTGTCCAAGGTCGCCCAGGACTACGACTTCATCCTGATCGACTGCCCGCCGACGCTTTCCCTGCTGACCCTGAACGGCCTGGCGGGGGCGCATGGCGTGATCATTCCCATGCAATGCGAGTATTTCGCGCTCGAAGGCCTGTCCGACCTGGTCAACACCATCAAGCGGGTCTACCGCAACCTGAATCCCGACCTGGAGCTGATCGGCCTGCTGCGCGTCATGTTCGACACGCGGATGACGCTGCAGCAGCAGGTCTCCGCCCAGCTGGAGTCGCATTTCGGGAACAAGGTCTTCAAGACGGTCGTGCCGCGCAACGTGCGCCTGGCCGAGGCGCCCAGCCATGGCCAGCCCGGCGTGGTCTACGACAAATCGTCCCGGGGCGCCCGGGCCTATCTCGCCTTCGGCGAGGAACTCATCCGCCGTGTCGGCGGCCAGATTCGCCCGCGCGCGGCCTGAGCGGCCCGCCCGGCATCATCCATAGGAAACACACACGATGGCCACTCGCAAAAAAGGACTCGGACGCGGCTTGGACGCCCTGCTCGGCGCCGACAACGGCGCGCTGGACGCGGTGGGACGCCAGAAGGACGACTCCCCCAGCCAACTGCCGATCGACGTCCTGCGCGCGGGCCGCTACCAGCCGCGCACCCGCATGGACGAAGGCGCGCTGAACGACCTGGCCGAATCCATCCGCGTCCAGGGCATCATGCAGCCCATCCTGGTGCGTCCCCTGGAGGACGAGCCCGGCCAGTACGAGATCATCGCCGGCGAACGCCGTTTCCGCGCCGCGCGGCTCGCCGGCCTGGATGCCGTCCCCGTCCTGGTGCGCCGGGTGGCCGACGAGAACGCCGCCGCCATGGCGCTGATCGAAAACATCCAGCGGGAAGACCTCAATCCGCTCGAGGAAGCCCATGGCGTGCGCCGCCTGCTGGACGAATTCGGCCTGACCCACGAACAGGCCGCCACCGCCATCGGCCGCTCCCGCTCGGCCACCACCAACCTGCTGCGCCTGCTGAACCTGGCCGATCCCGTGCAGACCATGCTGCTGGCCGGCGACATCGACATGGGCCATGCCCGCGCCCTGCTGGCCACCGACGCCGCGCAGCAGATCCTCTTGGCCAACGAGGTCGTCGCCCGGCGGCTGTCCGTGCGCGAGACCGAGAAACGCGTCGCGCGCGCCCTGCGCGAAGCCGACGAACCCCTCTCCACGCCCGCCGGCCGCGCGGCGGCCCGGGGCGCGGCCGGCGCCCGCTCCGGCGACCTGGACCGGCTGGAAAAAGCCCTGTCCGATCATCTGGCGACCCAGGTGAGGATCCGCACGGGCGCCCGCAAGGGCGGGCAGCTGGTGATCGAGTTTTCCGACTGGGAACACCTGGACGCCTTGCTGGAACGCCAGGGCCTGGGCGGCGTCCTGGCGGGTCGGGATGCCGTCGCTTGACATCAAGTTCGAATATCTTCATAATTCGAGATTCGCTTCGGTGGGGTGCCCGAGTGGTTAAAGGGGGCAGACTGTAAATCTGTTGGCCTTGCGCCTACGTTGGTTCGAATCCAACCCCCACCACCATGCGAGCGATGTCCCGCGCTGATGCAGGGACGTCGGCAGGGATCCGAATCGCGGGTGTAGCTCAATGGTAGAGCAGAAGCCTTCCAAGCTTACGACGAGGGTTCGATTCCCTTCACCCGCTCCAGCGGGTCCGGTTCGACGGATGTCGAAATGAATACCGCCCATGTGGCTCAGTGGTAGAGCACTCCCTTGGTAAGGGAGAGGTCATGCGTTCGATCCGCATCATGGGCACCACAACATCTTGGATCATTCCACAGTCAGGAGTCAGCCATGGCAAAAGGCAAGTTTGAACGGACCAAACCGCACGTGAACGTGGGTACGATCGGCCACGTTGACCACGGCAAGACGACGCTGACGGCGGCGATCACG